>JABLYA010000001.1:1326329-2652658 GCA_013177855.1 Ignavibacteria bacterium | reverse complement strand
GATTAAAGTTAAAATAAAAGTTTGTGTTAGAGAATGGAAATTTTATGTGCTAAAAGATTTGTAAAACGAAATTTTATAGAATTAAAAAGACTTATTATTTTTTTTAACCAATTGCGACACAGTCTCAAAGCTCAGTGTGACATAAAACTCTTTAACATTTGAAACAGAGATTTTAACAGAAATTTTTCCGAATCGATGCAAATCCTTCAAAATCTGTTTCATCAATTTCACATTTAAAACAAAAAAGGCTGCCCTTTCGGACAGCCCTGCAAGTAGTTTGGAAGTTTAATTTGAAATTAGACCATTAGTTGAACAAATATCTAATTCCTAACTGAATTCTCCAAACATCATCAATATTTGCAGTTTTTCTAAAAGTTGTCTTAATCAATTCACCACCAATACTTGCTAATCTATATAATACTTTACCATTAGCATCAGCACCTCTTGCAATTAATGGCTGAGTTGTAGTGAATGTCTGTCCAACTCCCCAGTTTTTATTCAAAAGATTGGTGAAGTTTAAGATATCAATTCTAAATTGCAGACTGTTCTTATATCCCAGGAACTTCTGACTGAATTCTTGAACAAGACTTAAATCAGCTCTGAAAACCATCGGCAGGAAAGCTGCACCTCTCTCTGCATATTTACCACGATTCTTGCTCAAATATGGGTCATTTAAAATAATGGCTTCCCACAAATCAGCCTGATGCTCTGAAGTAATAACTTTCCCGCTAACGGGATCTGTATATTGTTCAAAGTTCATTTCAGATTTATCTTTTGGAATATAAATTAAGTCATTACTTGTTCCACCATCACCATTTAAATCACCAGAGAATGTATAGCTGCCATTTCCAGGAGTGAAGTAATCAAAGAATAATGTTAATGTAGTCGCACCAAAGTTAAAATATTCAAGTTTATATGAAACAGCACCGAATAATCTATTACCTGGTGAGTTTACTGAATAACCTAAACCTGGATCATTTGGATTTCCTGCATGTTGATTATTATTCCAGCTTCCAAATGCTATCGAACCTGGATCTACTGTATTCTTTGCCACTCCATACATATAACCAACTTTTGCATACCAGTTATTTGACCATGGTTTTTCAAGTGTTGCTGCAATATTCCAGTAATAACCAACATTCTGATTTTTTAAGACGATTGCATTATCAACTTTTGAATAAATCTTATTTGAACCAATCCATCTTGGTCTGTTATCTGGACCAACAAATTGTCCATTTGGAGCTTTGAGATTTGCATTTATATAATAAATACCATTAACATCTTTGCTGTATAAGAATTCAAGTGTTCCAACTACATCATAAATTAATTTTCTATCGACACCAATATTGGTTCTCCACATTTGTGGGAACTTGAAGTTTGGATCTGTTAGAGCTAATTCATAGTTCGAAGCTGGTGCACCAGTCACAACCGCTGGTTTATAATGATTAATATCTGGATGGAATGGACGGTTTTTTGTATTATCCAATCTTTCAAAACCAGTTAAAATACCATTGTTTCCAATCTGGTTTGAAATCCACACATAAGCTGGTCTGCCTGTAAAGATACCAGTTCCACCTCTGAGTTGTGTTGTCTTATCACCAAATACATCCCAGTTAAATCCAACTCTTGGTGAAACAAGAATTTTTGGATCTGGCATTTTGTCAGTTCTATATTGAACAGGGAAACCATTCTCATCTCTAAATACCATTGAATCAACTTCAGGGTTATGATATCCAGTCTTTTCAAAGAATGGAACATCAAAACGAATTCCAGAGATCACATTCAAATTTCTGAACACTTCCCACTGATCCTGAACATAAACACCACCATACCATACTTTCAAAGGTTGAATTGGTTTTACCTGACCAGGGATGTTAGACCATCTTACCTGAAATCTTCTTAAAGTGACTGGTGAAACTGTTCTATTTGGATTTGCTAAGTAATCAAGTGCATCTGTATAAAAATCTGCGAGTGAGTTATATACATAAACACTTTGTGAACCTGGGAAGAAAACATTTTCTGATTGATATCTTTCTAAACTAAATCCAAAAGTTAATGTATGATTTTCCAGGAACAGGTTCAGATTATTTTGAATCTGGAAGCTCCAATATCTTAATTCATTGTTTGGTGTAAATGGTTCAAATCCAAATGATGTGTAAACCTGCCCGCCTTCTAAAATATCAACAAATGGGAACATTGATCCTCTTGATTTACGACTTTCATCATTATATGTGTAACCAACAATCAAGTTGTTGCTCATCTTATCTGAAATTATACTGTTCCATTCAGCAATGATTGAACGAATGTTCTCCATTATTTGATAGTTTGAATTCTGGAAGTTTAATCCAGTTAAATTTGACCTTCTGTTTCCAAATCCAAGTGAGCTTGAATTTGAAAGTAATACATCGGTAAATGAATCGAGATGAGTATAACGCAAGCTTAATTTATTCTTTGGATTGAGGTTGTAATCCAATCTCAACAAGAATCTTGTTGATGGAGTTTCGTGATCATAACCTTCATATGGACCGGTTTCATAACCGAAATTCTGTTTCAGGAATTGACTGAGTGAGTCCAAATGACTCTTTAATACTCTTGTAACATTACCACCAACAGGCTCCCCGCCAAGATTAGCACGATAAGTTGTTCCGGGTTGAATTAAGTTATCTGTTTCAAAGTTTACAAAGAAGAAGAATTTATTCTTTATTATTGGACCACTTAAAGTCAATCCAAATTGATTAAATCTAAATGTTCCGGGATTAAAGGTTGCATCGCCTGCTTTTGTACCTACGAAATCATTGTTTCTGTAGTTGTAGTAAACTGAACCTGAATATCTATTAGTTCCACTCTTTGTAACAGTATTGATATTCGCACCAACAAAATTTCCCTGACGAACATCAAATGGAGAAATATTTACTTGAATTTGTTCAATAGCTTCAATAGAAATTGGAGCTACGCCTGTTCTATCACCAGGCAATCCAGCAAGTCCGAATGAATTGTTAAAGTAAGAACCATCAACAGTGATGTTGTTTAATCTATTATCAACACCACCGATACGAGCATTACCTGTTGCCTGTGGGGTCAATCGAACAAGATCTTCCAATCTTCTTGAAATGGTTGGAAGGATTTCAATATTTTCTCTTTGAATTGTTGTAGCTGTACCAGTTTTATCAGAACGTATAATGGTACTTCTCTCAGCCTCCACAGTAATATCTTTAAGTTCAATTTGAGTTTCGGTAAGAACAAAAGTTAGGTTTAGGTTCTGTCCTAACTCTAAGTAAACATTCTCTAAAATTTGTTTATTATAACCAATGAAAGATGCAGTGATCGTGTAAGGACCGCCAACTCTCATACCCGTTATATTAAACCTTCCGTTTGCTCGCGTAGAAGTCCCATACATTGTCCCTGATGGAACATGAACTGCTGTTACATTTGCACCAGGCAAAGGATCCCCATTTTTATCAGTAACAACTCCAGTGATACCAGCAGTTGTGATACCCTGGGCAAAAATTGTTGTTGATGAGATTAAGAGAAAAACAAAAATGAATTTGGTTAGATGTTTTATCATAACATCACCTTTATTTTGTTATGGATTGATTTGTGAATTGTAATTTTGGAGAGGCTTCTCTTGTGGAGTTGAATGAATTGATTAAAAATTCTCTCTCTCATAATCACTGCAAATTTCTTATTATAAAGTTTGATTGTCAAGGGTTAAATATTAATTTTAAGTTAAGAATTTTATTTGAACATATTAGAAAATTTGTACCATAATAAATTCATTTCTCTGAATTTATAATTTGAATTCAAATATCATTAGAAATTCTCGCCAATTTATAGACAAAATTCCAAACCGATTAACAAATCTGGGGAAGAGAAACAGTATTATCTAAAAAATTAGTCTTGAGAAATTTCAAAGCCACAAGGGTTTGGTGATTAATGAGATAAAATGGAACCAAGAATTTTTTAATACAGAAAGAATTATAAGATTAAAATGGTAACGAGAAATAATAAATTCCAAAAACAAAAAAGAAAGAGATTTGAAATAAATGTATCTCATCTATTCATATTTGCATAATTACAAGGCGATGGAATTAATAATTTAGAAATAATCAATCGGGCTTTAATTCGAATTCTCGAATGGATAATATTATTGAAACATATATTCATTAAAAGTTTTTAGAATAAATATTTTAATTATAATGATCAAAGAAATTATTCAATGTCACTCCTTCGGAGTTTAGAATGATTTCGTAAGAACACCACATCTATAATAATTTCACCACTTCGTGGTTTATGATTGTCAATCGATACGTTCAACCAATTTAGTTGAGAAATATTTTGAAGAGCAGGGAAACGAAAAATATTAAATTTTGAAAATGAAAATTGAATAGAAACCTAAAAGGTTTCATTACAATTAGAGGTTGTTAATCGATGAGTAAGAAAAAACACATGAAATCCCAAAGGGATGAAATTATTATAGGATCAATTAAACAAGCTTCAATTTTCAAATCCTGAAGGGATGACATTATCAAAAATCTAATTACAGAAAAAAATTTTATGACGCTAGAATTATCATCATTATTTAATGTCACTCCTTCGGAGTTTAGAATGATTTCTTCGGAACACCACATCTATAATAATTTCGAGCCTGTCCAAAAAGTTGGCACGAAAAATGAACTTATAATAAGTATGCAAAAAGAAATATTTATAAAAAGGGAAAAAAGAAAAATTTAGGTGAAGAATTATGATGGATTCTCTATTTGGAGAAGAAGGAATTTCAGAAATGAGAAAAAGGAAGAAGAAGAAAGGTGGTCGACAGGTATTTAAGGAATATAACCAGGCACAGCTGAAGTTGTTACCGCCATCACTTGATGAGTTAATTCCTCCAAAACACATAGTGAGAGTAATCAATCGGATAGTTGAAAATATGAACATCAAGGTTTTGGAGGCGACATACAAAGGAGGAGGAGCCAGTGCATACGATCCGAGGATGATGTTAAAAGTTGTAATATATTCATTTGTAAGTAAGATATATTCAGTTCGACAAATAGCTAAAGCACTAAGAGAGAATATTTGTTTTATGTGGTTAGCAGCTAATAATAAACCTGATTTCAGGACAATAAGTTATTTTATATTAAATCGATTAACTGGGGAAGTTCTTACAGAGATATTTACGGAGGTAATAATATATTTAATTAAGCGTAAATACATTGATATGAAGGAATATTTTGTAGATGGTTCGATCATTAAGGCAAATGCAAATAAGCATAGTTATGTATGGAGGAAGAATATTGAACGATATAGGGAGAGGATAGAATTAAAGATAAAGGATAGAATGGAAGAGATGATAAAACTAATCGAAGAGGAGAACTCAATTTATGGTGATAGAGATTTAGAAGAACTTGGAGAGTGGTCAAAGGATTTAACATCAGAAGAAGAACAAGAGAGTATAGAGAGATTAAATAAATTAATAGGTAAGATAGTCAAAGGGATAGATAGTCAAAAGGAGGTTAATAAAAGATTAGATAGAGATAGAGCCAAGCGAAGGAGACAGATAAAAAGTTTGAATAGAGAGATTAATAAGTTTGTAGAGAAGAAGAAGATATATGATGAATATCTCAGAGTGTTAAAAGATCGAAATAGTTGTTCAAAGACAGATTTGGATGCGACATTTACGAGCTTAAAGACAAAGGGAGTTGAACCGGCCTATATGGTAATGATAGGGACAGAGAATCAATTTATAATAAATGGAACAGTATGTAGAAGGTTATCAGAGGCAAAGGGATTTAAGGAACATATGGAAGAGTTACTTAAGAGAGGATTGAAGCCTGAGAGAGTGGTAGGAGATAGTGGATTTGGTTCAGAACAGAATTATGAATTTTTAGAAAAAGAAGGTATAGAGGGGTATTTGAAGTATAATACATTTAATAAAGAAGAGAAAGGGAATAAAAGACCAATTAAGGGATTTGTTAGAGACAATTTCAAATATGATAAAGCTTTGGATGTGTTTATATGTCCCGAGGGAAAAGAATTAAGATATATAAGAGATGAAGAGAGTAAAGTTGAAGATGGACATAAAAAGAAGTATCGTGTATATAGGTGTAATAGTTGTATAAGTTGCAGTTTCAGATGGGAGTGCATAAAATCAAATAATAATTATAAAGAGATAAGGTTAAACACAAAATTTGAAAGATATAAAGAAGAAGCTTTTAATAAATTAACTTCAGAAGAGGGAAAGAGGTTAAGAAAACGGCGGAATTATGAAGTAGAGAGTGTATTTGGTATTATAAAAGATGCTATGGGATTTAGAAAGTTTTTGAGACGAGGAATTGAAAAGGTTAAAAAGGAATTTAATTTAGTTTGTATTGCATATAATCTAAAGAGATTAGCAAATTTTGAAACAGCCTCTTAAAGGTGTATTTTTTTCTCCTCATATTTTTAGAGTTTCAAATGTAATTTCTTCAACATTTTTGATCTGAAAAACTTACTTTTTGGACAGGCTCTTATGATTGTCAATCAATACGTTCAACCAATTTAGTTGAGAAATAATTTGAAGAGCAGGGAAACAAATAATATTAAATTTTGAAAATAAAAATTTAATAGAAACCTGGAAGGTTTCATTACACCTACATATAATTCTACTGGGGAGATTGACAATTAAAAAAACATAAAATCTGAGATAAATATGAATAACCCACAATTGAATTGGATAAAGACAAGATCAAAAAAAGAAATAACAGAACCCCATAGGTCCAATTCGATTAAACCCAATTGATTTGAGAGAAGGAATTAATATAGAAAACTTATAACCCCATAAGGGGCCAATATGAATAACACCCAATCGTATTGGGGGTAAAGAAGGAAAAAATAACACTGAACCCTGAAGGGGTTCAATGGGAAAATAAATTTTTTATTAGCCTAGAGTTCTTTTTAAAAATCTCTTTCAAAAACTCTTATTTACAACATCCAACCCTCGCAAGGTTGTGATTTTCTTATGTCATTGTTTCCCCGATTAAAACTCGGTCTAATCATACTTTAACTCCTAAGGACTTTATACAAAACCATTTAAAACAAAAAAGGTTTGCCCGAATTAACGAGCAAACCTTTTCAATAAAATAAAACTTTTTCGAATCTATTTTACTAACGGTCTGATATAAATATTTTCTTTGTTACCTCTTCCGCCAACATTTTCAAGTTTTGTTGTAACTTGAGCTAAATCTACAATAACCTGACTATCTCCCGAAATGCTGAAAGTTCTTTCAAAATATTGATATCTCGGATGAATAATTTTTATCTGATAATTTTTATTTCTTTCCATTACGAAATAGTGTGCTTTATTGGTAATTTCTTTTTTGAATAATGGTGTCTTAATTAGTTCATTGTATAAATCAACATTTTGTTCATAAAGGTAATTCGTTGTCCAATATATCTCGCCATTTTTGTCAGTCTTTGCTTTGAACTCATCGCTTAAAACCGCCCAAGGATTTAATTTATACTCTGTAAAATAATTGAATAGTTTTGTTTGCATAGAAAATTTATCAAGGACTTTTTCATCAGCACAACTTTTGAAACCATAAAAACCATAATCAAAATTAGGTGCCCTTAATGTGAAATCAGTAAATCTTTCAAAAACTTCTTTTGATTCCCCTGTTGGTTCGAGCGGTGTAATTGTAACAATTGCATCTTCAACTGGATAGAGAGTTTCATTATCACGAATTAAAAAAGTTACATTTGCAATTCTATCTCTTAAATAATCAAGTCGATCAAAGTAATAGTAATCCACGAAATTATCTATTCCTGCTGTTATATCTTTATATTCAACTACGAGATCATCAAATGGAAGTTCAGAATAAATTTTTAGATCTGGATTTTCTGAAATTTCAAGTGGGAAAATTTTACCTGATTTTGATTTTGAATCGGGAATTCCAAGTGTCTTGCAAAACTGCTGCTTAAATCGGATAAATTTACTTGGTGCAAAATCCATCACATAATCAAATGTTTCACTTGGCCAGCCTGTATGGAAATAATTAAAATTTGGAACCCAGAAATGATTTTCATCCTGAACGCATTCAAAATAAACTCCATTCACTTTTAGCATATTTCTATTATTTTGATATTCAACTGGGAAAGCTAAAACCTGACCTTCATCAGACTTGTAATGCAGCCAGAGCTCACAATATAAATCTCTTCCAAGTGATTTAGCTGTGTTATAAAATTCTGAATAAATTCCATTATGATAACTTGAAACTCCATTGCTAAGACAGCATCCATTAAAAACTTTTGGACAGACTGAAGTTGAAACAAGATCTACTTTGTTATCTTTCAATGTTGACTTTAAAATTTGATTTGAATCATCACGAAAAATAATAATGTTTGACTTGCTTTCAGTCGAAACCTGAGTGGTTGTAGTAGTAGTTGTTGTTTCTTCTTCAGGTTTTGTTGAAGAACATTGAATAAATAGGAATGCCAAAATGAATGGAAGAAGTAGTTTTATATATTTCATGTTTACGCCCGCTCTATTTGTTTTTGATTTTGCATAATTCTTAATGAAATTCTATGGAAATTTTTATTAAAAGTAAAGAGCCAAAGGTAATAAATTTTAATGTCCCGAAATTGTAAAACCTGTTCAATGTATTAAGATCTCAGTATAAAATTTAATCGTTAATGAAAACTAATGACTTCCTTTTATTGATCTTTTTTTTCTAGGCTCAAAGCATATAAATAAACACATGACTAACTTCTACTCACATTGAGATTAATTTGTGTTTATTAGATAATCGAATATTAAACAGCGTATTATTTGTTAATTTATAAGCACACCGCTTAAAGTTTTTAGATCTACAAAATATTGATTAATCACTGCCCCTAATTAATAAGTTGCGGAGAGGGTGGGATTCGAACCCACGGTCCCACTTACGCAGGACACCGGTTTTCGAGACCGGCCTATTCAACCACTCTAGCACCTCTCCTTTTCAAAAATCAAAATATGTATTGCAAATATAAATGGTGTGACTAAATTTTTATGTTTCAATTTGTGTATGTAAAGCAATCTCTTCTAAAACCGAACTTACTCTTAAACATTCTGAAAGTTCACCTGAGTAAACTACAGCCTTCCCTTTAGTATGGACTTCCCATGTCAAAGCTTCTGCTTTTTCATACGAACAACCAATTGCTTTAATCAATTGGGCAATTACTTCATCGAAAGTGTGGAAGTCATCATTGAATAAGATTACTTTTGCTGGTAATCCTACATCTGTTCCGTCTGTCGTTTTGATTTCTTCAATTACTTGAGGTGTTTCCATATAAAAAATTTAATTATAGTCAAATTATTAGTCAATTGTTATTTTATTTTTTCATTAGTAATTTACTCACAAAAATAAAGGAAGAATTTATGAAAATTGTTGTTGCATTAAGCCATGTCCCCGACACAGCAACAAAAATTAAAATCTCTCAGGATAGAAAAACCATCGATCCAACTGGTGTTTCTTTTATCATCAACCCTTATGATGAATTTGCGGTAGAAGAAGCACTTCGAACAAAAGAAAAATTTGGAGGTGAAGTAGTAATTGTAACTTATGGAAATGACTCAGCAAAAGAATCTATTCGTAAAGCTCTCGCAATGGGTGCTGATAAAGGAATTCTTATCAAAGGGGAATTAAATGTAGACTCACTCACAGTTGCTGAAGCACTCGCATCTGAAATTTCTAAATTAAATCCTGATATTGTTTTTTGTGGTAAACAATCAGTTGATTATGACAGTTCGGCAGTTGGACAAATGTTAGCTGAACTTTTAAACTTCCCATCAATATCAACAGTAGTTAAACTTGAAATTGAAAATGGTAAGGTGAAAGCCGAAAGAGAAGTCGAAGGAGGAATTGAAAAGGTTGAATCATCATTACCTGTTGTAATTACAACTCAAAAAGGATTAAATGAACCAAGATATGCATCTCTCAAAGGAATAATGGCTGCAAAGTCCAAACCAATTGAAGAAAAAACTTTTGATGCATCACAGAATAGATTAGTTGTGAATGAATTGAGACTACCCGATTCAAAGAGGAAATCTAAAATACTTGGGACAGACGCATCCGCTGTTCCTGAACTTGTTAAACTTTTAAGAGAAGAAGCAAAAGTAATTTAAGGGAGAAAAAAATGTCTAATAAAATTTTAGTTTTTCTTGAACAACGAAATGGAGAAATAAAAAAACAATCCTTAGAAGCTGCAAGAAAAGGATTTAAACTTTCGAAAGAAGTTCAAGGTGAAGTAGTTGGAGTTGTTTTAGGTGATCAAATTTCAAATTTAGATATCGCATCTGAACACGGACTTGAGAAAGTAATTCACTTTAAGAATTCTAAACTTTCAAATTATTCTTCGACTGCTTATGCAAAACTTATCAGCGATTTCGTTAGAGAAAATAATTTTAATTTGCTCTTATTCTCTCATACAGCAATGGGAAAAGACCTTGCACCAATCGTAGCAGCTAAATTAAAAGCTGGTTATGGTGCCGACTGTACATCGATAGAAATTAAAGACGGAAATCTTGTCCTTGAAAGACCGATTTATGCTGGCAAGGCAATTATGAACTTTTCATTAAATTCAGAAGTTAAAGTTTTAACAATTCGACCAAACACTGTATCCTTAACCGAAGATGGATATAAAGTGAATTTAAATACTGATGTAAAAGAAATTCCTGATGATGCTCTGGATTTGAGATGTATTGCAACAGAATATGTGAAAGCTGAAGGTAAATTAGATGTTGCCGAAGCCGACATAATTATTTCAGGTGGAAGAGGAATGAAAGGACCAGAAAACTTCTATTTACTCGAAGAAATTGCACAACTTCTTGGCGGTGCTGTCGGTGCATCAAGAGCTGTTGTAGATGCTGGCTGGAGACCTCATTCTGAACAGGTTGGTCAGACAGGAAAAACTGTCTCTCCAAAATTGTATATTGCTTGTGGTATCTCTGGAGCTATTCAGCATCTGGCTGGAATGTCTTCGGCAAAATGTATTGTTGCAATCAATAAAGATAAAGATGCTCCGATCTTCCAGGTTGCTGATTATGGTATTGTTGGCGATGTTTTAGAAATTTTACCAGTATTAAAGGAAGAGCTCAAAAAATATGTTAGTTAAAAATGGATAAAGTTAGAGTTGAAATAGCAGGACTTCATCAAACACCAACTGGTAGTGGTGCTTATGCATTGATTTTAAAAGAAGTCAATGGTAATAGAAATCTGCCAATAATTATTGGTGCATTCGAAGCTCAAGCAATTGCGATGGAGTTAGAAGGGATAAAACCACCAAGACCGCTAACACATGACCTTACTAAAAATCTTATTGAATCACTTGGTGCAACATTAGTCGAGATTATAATTGACGAATTGAGAGATAATACATTTTATGCGAAATTAATATTAGATGTATCTTCAATGACACAGGAGATTGATGCCAGACCAAGCGATGCAATTGCTCTATCAGTAAGATTTCGCTGCCCAATTTATGCAAGCGAAACTGTGATGCGAGAGGCTGCTTTTGAAGTTGAACCTGAAGAAGAAAGTTCCTTCCGATTAAGAGACGAAATTGATGAGGAAGAAGACGAGCGCGAAGATTTTACAGAAAGACATCGACCAAGATCTCCTGAGAGTTCTTCATTCTCAAGAAGTAAAGAAAATCGAATTGCCCAACTCAAAGCACAGTTAAAAGAGGCAATTGAAAAAGAAGAATATGAGAAAGCAGCTAAGATTCGTGATGAGTTGAAAAAACTAACGGGCGAAGGCAATTAATTTCTAATGGTGATTAACTACCTGGTGTAATTCCGAGTTCACATTGTTTGCACTTCTTTTTGCTGCAATACTCTCTAAACAACTCAATTAATCCTTGATAAAAAATACTTTGATGAACAATTGTTGGAAGTTGAAGTGCATTGGCAAGATCAATTGCAATTTGATTATCTGTCTTTTGCATCATAGTCTTATAAACAGCCAGAACCTTCGCAGCATCTTTCTTTTTTCCAAAAACATCTGAAAGTACTTTAATAAATGGTAAAATCACATTTACAACTATTTCCTCTGAGCGAGACATTCCAACAAAATGTCTGAACGGAACCTCAGCTCTTTTATTGAAATGAAAATAATTTTTCCAGAAACCGTCTGCTTCTACAATAACAAGAGACTTTAGTGCTTTAAGCATTTGAGCTGAATTATCTATTTTCTCAAATGCTGACATTATTCTGCCGAGAAGGTTGTTATAAAGCAATTCATATAAAATTCTAACACCACCGGCTAACCTTACCGTTGGAAAGTTCTGAGGCTTCAACTGGAAGAAATGCCATTTGCTCCCCTCAAGGATTGAACCTCGATATTGAGGCTGATATTTTTTCCATGTTTCATTTACTTTTTTTACATAATTCTTAACCTCTTCATCCTCTACTTCGCTAATTTTAGGGGTCATACCAGAAACATAAAAATAAACTTTCTCAGCTTCTTCGATGAAATTTTCTTTAGGAATATTGTTTATTACAAAATCAAGATCAATTTCGAGAGCGAGTCGTCTGAAAATATCTTTGTTCTTAGAATAACCTAAAGCTTCAAAAACATATTCATAAAAAAGCTGCATCCATAATTTTTCATTCCTGAAATCTGATGCTTTAAATTCTTTATTATAGAAATCCTCATTTGGAGTGTAATGAATACTAGGTTCTTTAGTCGATGAACGAAGCTGATCTTCTAAATAAATTTCTTTCAATCGTTGATAAAGTTTATTGCACTTCTTTTCAAATCGTCTTAGTCCAAGTTCTCTTAAGAAAGTTAGTTTTTTATCAACAGTAGTTTGAAGTTCTTTATGCTGACACGGAATTCCTTTTAAACGATGATCTTTTTCAAGTGAAATTGCTTCACGAATAACTTTTCGCAAATCTTCATCGATAAATTGACTTAAATTAAGAGCGGGGATTATTCTTCCAGAGTGAGAGATAGGATGAAAATCTTTGTTATCTCGATTAAAAAACACATGAAGTATTACGCTGTTATACTTTTCATTTTTGTTATGCTCGTGTCTTGCCCAATCACTGATGTTTGTATCAATCTCGATATCACCAACATACTTTATTCCACCAATCATTATCCGCGCATTTTTAAAGTCAGGTCCATCTTCACCTTCGTTGCGTTCTCCAACATCTAAAATTTCCAGCTCGTCGTTATTAATTGTATAAAGTTTTCCGTTGGTGAATTTCTTGTTCTGCCAGATTTGATATAAGAATTTTTCTTTAATTTTATTAAGGTTATTCACGAGTAGAATAGTTCATTTATTTGTTGTTTCAGTTGATTAGCATTATTAAAAATGCATTTTCTAAAATCACCATTAAGATTTGAGTAGAGAATATCTCGGCTTGAATTTATGAGGAAGTTCTGAAAACCATTTTTCTTTAGATGTGAAATAACAGAATTCAAATCTCCGCCCTGATGTCCAACACCAGGGATTAATAATGGAATATCCACAAAATTTTTATCCAGAAATTTGAACTCAGACTTTTGTGTTGCACCAAAAACAATTCCAATATTTTTATGCTTTGAATTCCAGGTCTTTACTTTTGTTAAAATCTCCTGAAAAACAACTTTACCATTGCTCAATTTTAATTTCTGAAATTCTTTTGCACCAGGATTTGAAGTCAATGTAAGGATATAATTAGTTTTATTAATATATCTGAAAAAAGGCTCGAGAGAGTCATAACCTAAAAATGGATTAAGCGTCACTGCATCGAATCTAAAATGTTCATAAATTCCCTTTGCATACATTCGAGAGGAAGAGCCAATGTCCCCTCTTTTTGCATCACATATTTTGATAATCTGTCGTGGAATTTTTGGAAGAATGTTTTCTAAAACCCTTAGTCCATAACTTCCCATCGATTCAAAAAATGCCATATTAAATTTGTAAGCATCAACGATTTCGTAAGTGGACTCAATTACTCCTTCGATAAAATATTCAACAAAATCTTTTTTGAAAGTAATGTAGGAGGGTAATAATTCAGGATATATATCTAATCCAATGCATAAGTGAGTTTTTTTCTCGTTCTTCGTTTCAATCAATCGTTTCACTTTCACTTTTCCAAAAAATTTTATTACAAATATAAAGAAGTTGATTTTAAGATTAAATTAATGTTAACAGAGTTTTTCAATGTGAACTTAAAGTTTCAATCAAAACCTCAGCCAAAAAATCTACAGCATTTTTCTAATTTTGTAAATAAAACTGAGGATGAAATGATAGAAACAAAGAAGAAAATAAAACTCCGTAATGGCAACCAGATGATCGCTGAAGGGGCAATTTATGCTGGATGTAAATTTTTCGCTGGTTATCCAATAACCCCAGCCTCTGGAATTTATAAAGGTATGATTGATATGCTTCCGCAGGTTGGTGGACTTGCGATCCCTTCTCCCGATGAAATCTCTGCAATTGCTTATTGCGTTGGTGCTTCAATGAGAGGCTTCAAATCGATGACAGCTACATCTGGTCCTGGTTGGTCTTTAATGATCGAAACAGTTCAATATGCCTTAATCACCGAAACGCCAATTGTAATTGCAGTAGTTCAGAGACTTGGACCAGCAACAGGAGGAGCAACCCAGGGTGCCCAGGGAGATATCCTATTTACTCAATTTATCACAAGCGGTGGATACACAATTCCTGTTTTATATCCAACTAATCCAAAAGAATGTTTTGAATTAACAGTTAAGGCATTTAACTGGTCGGAAAAATTACGAACTCCTGTTGTTCTTCTTTCTGACAAAGAAATAGGAATGACAACCGAGACGGTCGATTACACGGGATTAGAGAATTTGGTAATTGAAAATAGAAGCACAATCAACCCGGAAGATCTTAAGAGTAAAAACTGGAAGATGTATGACTTTGAAAGTTTAGGTGATATTCCTCTATTTGCTCCTGTCGGTGGGAAGATCAAAGTAACTGCAACTGGTTCTGCTCACAATAAAGAAGGTGAATTAAAGAAAAACGATCCTGAAACTATCAGCGTATTGAAACATCTTGAAGAAAAAATTCAAGCTCACCGAGATGAATTGATAGAATATAAATTTTATGAAGAGAAAGGTGCAGAAACTTTAATCATAAGTTTTGGAATCACAGGAAGGACTTCACTTGAAGTTTTAAGACGATTGAGAAATTCAAATAAAAAAGTTTCAGTCTTAATTCTTCATAGCTTATTCCCAATACCCGAGAAACTTTTAAAAAATGTTTCTGAGAAGTATAAAAAAGTAATTATAGCCGAAGAAAATTTGAATGGACAATATCGTTTGTTGATTAAGCATTTATTTGATGGGAAAGAAGTAATTGGCGTAAACAAAATCGGGAGTATGATCACACCTCAAGAAATTATGGAGAAAATATAATGGAAAAATTACTCTCAAATATTGATATAAATATCGAATGCACTTATATGACAAAAGGTGCACAGATGCCTTTCTGTAAAGGCTGTGGGCATAGTCACATTTTAAGGAAACTTGATGAAGCTTTGCTCAAATTAAAATTAAATCCAGAGGATATCTGTCTTGTTACAGACATTGGCTGCATAGGACTTGCTGATTACTTATTTGATAAAGTTCATACCGTTCACACAACTCATGGAAGATCGACAGCTTTTGCAACTGGAATTGCTCTCGCAGACAAAGTTTTAGCAAGCAAAAAATTGAAAACCATCGTTTTGATCGGTGACGGTGGTGCAATGATTGGATTACTTCACATCGTCAATGCTGCCTTGTTGAATACTGATGTGACTGTAATTGTTGCTGACAATTTCCTTTTTGGAATGACCGGCGGTCAACAGTCCGCTTTCAGTCCGATTGATTTTATTACTCAAACCTCTCCACTCGGAAATATTATTCCCCCACTCGATTTGTGCAAAGTGGCTGTTTCATCTAAGGCTCAGTATGTTGCAAGAAAAATCTCAACTGATAAAGATTTAGTCGATACATTAGCTGAGGCAATAAGTTACAATGGATTTTCTTTAGTTGAAGTTTTAGAATTATGCACTGAATATGCTGTCGAAAAAAATAAATTGAAAGGTACTGACCTAATAAAGATTGCTGAAAACCACGAACATCAGCTCGGAGTAATTGAAAATAAAAAGGAGCGAAAAGAATTTTCAGTCTCATACATCGAAAAGTTTTTCAAGAGTGAAAGTGATTTTAATTTATTTACAAATTTCATTTCACCAGATCAAAATACAATTGACTTTAATTCAAAATTTGGAGTTGATCAAATTGGAATTATAATCTCAGGAAGTGCTGGAGAAAAGGTTCAGTCATCTGCAGCAATGCTTTGTCAGGCTGCTGCGCAATCTGGATTATTTACAACTCAGAAGAATGATAATCCAGTAACTCAAGGCAGCGGTTTCTCTCTATCAGAAGTTATTCTCTCTCCAGATGAAATATATTACACAGGTGTCGATTCACCTTTTGCAATTATTGTCGTTTCAATTGATGGACTAAAAGAACTGAAATCTCAAAACATATTTGAAAAAGTAAATGATGGAACAATAATCATTTATGATGAAAGTTTAGATTTACCAGTTCAGACAAAGAAAATGTATAAACTTCCTCTAAGAAAAATATGTGGTCCCGATCGAGCCGCTTTAGGTGGAATAGATGTATTGCTGAATTTAATCGAACCATTCCCGCTTAAAAACTTTCATTCTCTTATCGAGAAGAGATTCGGTGATTACCAAAAAATTTATAAAGGCGATTTAATTGGAATGTTAAGAAGTAATTAATATTGAATTCACAATTATTAAAATGATTTTTCATTAATTACTAAAATTTCAGAACTTAAAAAATCATATCAAAAATTTTTGGTTCGAGATATTAAATTCTTCGTAGTGAAGTTAGTCAGGTTTGATAAAAAACGATTTTTTTCATCATTATAAGACTACTAACAAATTCTTTGATCAGTTAAAGTTTTGAAATTTTGTTTTAAAATAAAAAACCCTCGATTGTAAAATTTCGAGGGTTCATTGTGGGCCCGGAAGGACTTGAACCTCCGACCCGCTGATTATGAGTCAGCTGCTCTAACCAACTGAGCTACGGGCCCCAATCATTATTTCAAAATTTCCGATGCAAAAATCTTAAATAGAATTTTAAAAAACAAGATTTCTTCTAACTCAGCCTCTGAAAAACTTTCTCAGCAATATAATTTCCTATTGAAAGAGATGCTGTTGCAGCTGGACTTGGTGCATTACAAACATGGATTATTTTTTCTTCTTCGACAAAATAAAAATCATCAATTAAATTCCCTTTGTCATCACAAGCTTGGGCTCTAACACCCGAACCACCGGGAAGTAAATCTTCTTCCTGAATTTCTGGGAGTAATCTTTGTAACGCTTTTGTAGATGCAGACTTTGAAAATGAGCGATAAAATTCACCTGCACCAATTTTCCAATATTTTCTCATTACTTTCTGAAAACCTCTCCAGCTTAAAGTTTCATATAAATCTTTCAGGTTAATGTCATTTTTCTTATATCCTTCTCTCTTAAAAGCAAGCACTGCATTTGGTCCGGCTTCAACTTTCCCATCAATCATTCGAGTAAAATGAACACCAAGGAATGGAAAATCTGGATTTGGAACTGGATAAATTAAATTCTTTACTAAATATTTTCTTTCATCTTTAATTTTATAGTACTCACCTCTAAACGGAATAATTCTTAACGGAAGATTTTTTTGCGTTAATCTTGCCAATCGATCTGAGAATAACCCAGCACAGGTAACGAGCAAATTTGTTTGATATGTTCCATTCTGCGTCAAAACTTCTAGAGAGTTTTGATTTTTATGAATACTCTGAACACTTTCATTAAAAAATATTTTTCCTCCGAGATTTTCAATTTTTTCTTTCAGCTTATTGCAAACTTCTTTGAAATCAATTATACCTGTATATGGGACAAAAATTGCTTCAAGTCCATTCGCGTAAGGCTCAATTTCTTTTAATTCATCTCTGGAAATTTTTTTAATCTTATCAAGTCCATTTAATTTTCCGCGTTCAAATAAATTATTTAAGATAGGTAATTCCCATTCTTCAGTTGCGACAATTACCTTACCACAGATTTCATATTTAATATTTTCCTGTTCACAAAATTCAAGAAGTAATTTATAACCATTTATGCAATTCTTAGCTTTCAAACTTCCAGGTTTATAGTAAATTCCTGAATGGATCACACCACTGTTATTTCCAGTTTGATGTTTTGCAACATCATTTTCTTTTTCGAGAATTAATAATTTTAATTCGGGTCTTTTATTAAGAATTTGAAATGCTGTTGCCAGACCAACAATACCAGCTCCAACAATTATTATATCATAAACCATTTTTAACTCCGAATTCAAAGTAAACTGGTAATTCCGAAAAAAGCTGACCATTCATATCCTTCTCAGACACAATTGGATTTTCAACTTCCCAATTGATTGCTAAATCAGGGTCGTTATATCTCAAGATCCTTTCTGAATCTTTATTGTAAAAATTCGTGCACTTGTAATGAAAAATTGCGTCGTCTGATAAAACAGAAAATCCATGAGCAAATCCAACTGGTATCCACAATTGGAGATGGTTTTCTTCCGAAAGTTTTAATGAAAAATGTTTACCAAAAGTGGGCGAATTCTTTCTTAGATCGACAGCAACATCAAGTACTTCCCCTTTTATAACCTGACAAAATTTTCCCTGAGCATAAGGTTCAATTTGAAAATGCAATCCTCTAATTGTGCCTTTAACCGATTTTGAAAAGTTGTCCTGAACGAAATTTAAGTTTAAATCATGAGATTCGAATTTCAATTTGTTATAAGACTCAAAAAAATATCCTCGTTGATCACCAAAAACATCTGGTTCAATAACTAAAAGTCCTGGAAAATCTGTTTTATGAATTTTCATTTTCGTCAGCCTCTCTTAAAACTTTTTCAAGATAATCACGATACATTGATTTTGGAATTTGATTAATTAAATCGCGGAATTGTTCTTTAGTGATAAAACCTTTTGTAAACGCAATTTCCTCAATACAAGCGACCTTCAACCCCTGACGATCTTCAATTACACCGAAAAAGTTAGATGCTTTTAAAAGTGCTTCTGGTGTTCCTGTATCGAGCCAGGCAACTCCTCGACCGATTTTCTCTACTTTTAATTCACCACGTTTCAAGTATTCTAAATTAACATCTGTTATTTCGAGTTCTCCGCGCCAGGATGGTTTAAGATTTTTTGAGATTTCAATTACCTTGTTATCATAAACATATAAACCTGGAACTGCATAATTCGATTTTGGCTGCTTTGGTTTTTCTTCAATTGAAATAGCTTTACCATTCTCATCAAATTCAATTACTCCATATCTTTCAGGATCGCTTACCTGATATCCAAAAACAGTTGCTCCACTCTTTTGTTGAATTGCTCTATAAAAGAAATCAAGTTTTCCATAAAAGATATTGTCACCCAAAATTAAAGTTACCTGATCTTTTCCAATGAATTCTTCACCAATGATAAAAGCCTCGGCAATTCCATTCGGTGCTTTTTGAACTGCATAATGAAAATTCAGTCCAATCTGCGAACCGTCATTAAAAAGTTTCTTGTAAAGTGGGATTGTATTTTCATCTGAGATTATTAAAATATCTCTAATTCGTGCAAGCATCAAAACTGAAAGTGGGTAATAAATAAGAGGTTTATCATAAATCATTGCAAGCTGCTTTGAATAAACTTTTGTGATTGGATAAAGTCTGGATCCAGAACCTCCAGCTAAAATTATTCCTTTCATAATTTACCTCTATTTAGTTATAAAGTTTGTCAAAATTAATGAAAAGCATAATAGAGTTAACTCAATGGTTCACTTCTGAATTAATAATAATCAAAAAATCCTAATGTAAATTGACATAGGAAATATGTCCAGATCTCTACTTATTGTCTCTCCTCATAGCTTAACTTTAACTGGATGTGCATATAACTTTCCTTCTTTCCAAAGTTTAACTGGATTTTTTAATATTTTGATATTAGCTTCGCGAGTGCCTGCTTTATATACTACATAAAATGAATATTTTTCTCCTTCACCTTTTTCAAATAGTTGCCTTGCCCACTCCCATTGTGTTCCCGTAACTTCAATAAGTTCTTCATTTTCTTTTGTTTTAGTTTTAACTTCAATATATTCAATCTCGGTTCCCGATTCTTTTACGACAAAATCATAACCCTTACCAACATCTTTTTCCTTATTTAACCATATAATTTCAACAAGTTCTTCGTCATCATCATTTACTACTTTAAATCCGGAACCTGCTTCAATAACTTTTCCTTTTTCTTCATACCTTCCTCTAAGTGCGTAATAAACGAATTTTTCGCCCCATTTTCCAATAGTTTTTTTATCAATGGATATTTCCTCTTCTTTTTCAATTTTTTCTTTTTTCTCAATTTCCACTTCTATTGTTGTTTTATCTATTCCTGTTTTATCGTCTTCTGTTTGACTTGATAAATTAGCGGTTTCAATTTTATCTGGCTCTATTTCTTCTATTGTAGGAGTAATTTGTTCTGGTTCGAATTCAGGTTTCCATTCTTCTTTTTCCTGCTCCAATGGTTTCTCTTTTCTTTCAGAAATTAATTTTTCGAGTTCTTCTATGGGAATGTCTTTTACAATCTCTAATTTTTTTCTATAATCTTCTGGAAGTTGCTCAAAAATTTCAGGCCTGAATTCAAGTGCTTTAATTAAAATATCTATATTTGAACCGTTTTTTATGTAACCATCCGATAGCTCCGAAAAAGTAATTTCAGATGGTTTTTTGAAATTATTATTTTTATCAACCAACCATGCTTGTTGTTTTAGTGTCTTTAAAAATTTTGCCTCAAAGCTCCTGCTATGTTGCGAATAATAAAACCATCTATATTCACCTTCAAAAAATCCCTGTGCTAACCTACTGTTTAAACTTTCAATACTTTTTAGTAATAATTTCCATAGTAAGTATGATTTTTCTGGAGTAATGGAATTTATAAAATTACCTAACCCTTCATATTCATAATCCTTTTGATGAATATCATAGCGACAACCGCTATTACCCCTTAATCTACTCTTTTCTTCCCAAGACAAATTGACATCTATTTCAAGTCGCCTCGGTTTATCCTCAACACCCAATTCTTTCAAAAACTTTCTAACTCTTTCCACTTCAAACTCTTTAAAAAGCTCTTCTGAAACAAAATATACTGACGGATAACCTTCAAAATAGGTCTTTAAATCTTGATCTGGGAAATAAATTTGAGTGGCTTTTAATAAACAGCTATTTTTTGTTTCATCATTTTTATCAGCATAGACAAAATTTGCATTTGATAATTCCCTAACAAATTCTTCTTTCTTATTTGATGCAATAATTTCATATCCTTTCAGTAGTTTTTCAAAATCCTCAAAATATGATTCGTCTTTTATAGGATTTTCTTTTCTATATTTTGGAAGTATAAATTCTCTGATTTCAGCAAAAATGTCTGGTTTTGTTAATCCGAGCTCTTTTAAAAATTTCAAAGATTCTTCATTTTCGATAAAAATGCGTTTAACGGTTTTATACTTAGATTTAGTTTCTGTTGGTAAATACACTTGCACTTTGCCATTACTATCAAAGGGAGCTATATGTTCGCCATTTTCTAATCTCATTATAGGTTTAGTTCTCAAAACACCCTTTGAATATACTCTATCGCTCCATAATGCTTGCTGATCTAACAGTCGCCTGTAAAAATCAATCAACCACTCATCAGTTTTTGTCTGCAGAAATTCAGCAGTTATTTTTCTTGCAAAACTTTCAAAATCAACCTCCTGCACTGTAAGTTCTTTAATCAGATATTCTCTAAGTTCAGGTGTTCTATCTTGGGTTATATTGGAGTCTAACCAATGTTGTTTAGAAAACAGTAACCTGATGTCCTCGTTGTTTAGAAATTCAGTTAGCTCTTTACCACGTGCTAATAAAGCGTCAGTCGCTTTGGTATATCTGCCATCTGATGTAGGTAATAATTCCTCGCTTAGTAACTTTTCTTTTACTTTATTATATATTTCCGAATATATTTGCTCCTGTTTTGCAATGTATGATTTGAGGGGTAAAATTTTTAAAAAATCTGTATTTAAGTAACCTAATTCCTTCATGATATTTAAACTTTCCGCCACAAGATTTACAATTTCTTCAAGTATTTTTTTATTTTGTTCATCGCTTAAAGGTATATTTTCTCTGTTAGGGGTTGTTTTGAAAGGTCCTTGAATTAAAAAATTCAGGAAGGTTACTTTCTCGGTGGGGAAAAATACAACTAATTTTGAGTTCGGTTCTGGAGTTATCATCTCGTTGCCATTCTGGTCTATACCTAATTTAAATGCTATTTCAACTCGCAGTTCTTTATCCTCTATTTTCATTATCTTTTCAATTACTAAATATTCCTCAGTAACTCTTGATGATTTTAATTTTACTCTATTTACATTTGGTTTACCTTGAATATTGTTCCTTTCTTTTGAATATTCCCCATTTGAAAACGGTGTTTCCCATTGAATTTCTTTGATATTCTTTAAAAAGAGTATAGTCTTTGGGTCTAATTCTTGAAGTCTATTAGATATAAGATTAAAAATTTCCTCTCGGTTGCGACGGTTATGATTAAACGGCAACCTAATAAGGGTCTCGTTTGATTCTAAAATTACATTATCTCTATTTATAGGCTCGGGGACAACGAAATTTTCAATTCTAAAGTTATAATCGCCTGAATATATTTCTGGATTTCGAGTTATTGCAAAAACAGACTTAAAACCAACACCAAATTTCCCTATTGCTATTAGATCTTCTTTCTTTTTCGAAATTCCAATACCTGTGATTCCTTCGATGTCAGCAATATCAAATTCTTGTCCATTATGGTAAAAATCCAATCTGTCTTCAAATAATTTAAATCTAACTTCTTCTGCCCCCTCATCTTCAGCGTTTTGTAGCAATTCATAAATAAAATGAGAAGGATCAGTATATAATCCTGTTAAAATGCTATCAAAATCAAATTTATTCTCCTCTGAACTTTGAACCCAGTTTTTTCTTTTTATTTGTAAATCAAAAAATGCAGTGTCCATTCTCCTTAACCAATTTTCTTTAATCTCCTTAAGATTATCTAACAAGATTTATTTATGCAAAAATTAATCCCCTAATTATTGCTTATTATGCTTTGCATTGCTTATCTGACCATCGAGTTTCTTTAAATTACTTGTAAATTAAATTTGATTTTATCAATGAATATCTTATATATAAAGTTTACTTTCAAAAATAAAAATCTATAAGATATAATTTAGCTACCATTGATCTTTTTATGTATAGGAAATAGCTATGTTTGAACAAATCTCAAAAAGAGATTATAAGAGATCCACTGAAATTCAATAAATAATGTTCCTTTTCTATAGTTTTCAACTTTAATAATGAATTAACATTCATATTAATCAAATGATAATTCACAGATTTCTATAAATTTATGCACTAAATTAAGGCAAGTTTGAAATAAAAATGAACTTAATTTGTTCAAATTAAAAATTGATCTATAAACATTTGAAATATTTTTACACATGAAAAGATTATATAAAAATACTCTCAAATGATTTTAGATTTCATAAAAAATTTACCCCTTTTAAAATTCCCCGAAAGAATAAATCTGACATATTAATTTTTATTCAGAAATCAAAAAGAATTAATAGAATTTTATTATAACAAATTTTGCGGAGAGGGCGGGATTCGAACCCGCGGTACCGGTTTACCCAGTACGGCGGTTTAGCAAACCGCTGCCTTCAGCCACTCGGCCACCTCTCCAGCAATTATTCAATTAAATAAAGAACAAAGAATGAAAAATTTATGTGCAAAAATAAAAATTAGATCACGATTAGCAAAATAACTAACCGCGTAATTTATCGAGTAAGTAGTTTAATTGCTTCGCTTCCTGTGCAGAAAGATTTTTTAAATAATTATCCATTTCATCATTTGCTGCGTCTATTTTTTCTAAAAGCTTTAATCCTTTCTTTGTAATTTTAACTTCAGCTTTTCGACGATCTTCGGGGCAAATATTTCGCTCGACAAGTCCCTTAGAAATTAATCTTTCCACTAATCGAGAAGCATCTGACATTTTATCAAGCATTCTTTCTTTTAAGAGTGAAATGCTGGCTGGCTGTGGATACTGTCCACGTAAAATTCTTAAAAGATTAAATTGCTGAGGTGTTAAATCATATTCATCCAGTAATTCATAAATTTTATTCATAAGCCAGCTGTGAGTGTAAATAATATTCACAGCCAGCTTATGATACTCATTCCTGAATGAACTTTGTTTTATTTCGTCTTCGAGTTTCATTTATGATTGTTTGTTCAATTCAACATGAATTCTAAGTTTGACAATTTTATCAACAACAGCACCACCCAATTCAGTTAGTGCATTCCACTTTAATCCGTAATCAAAACGATTTAATTGACCTGTTACATTAAAACCACTCTTAGTATTTCCCCAGGGATCTTTAACTGTTCCGTTGTAGACAACATCAAGAGTAATTGGTTTAGTAACATCACGGATGGTCAAGTCACCAGTCAGTTTATATTTGTTTTTTCCAACCTTCTTAAAGGATTTACTGACGAATTTCATTTCGGGATATTTCTCTGAATTAAAGAAATCATCAGATTTTAAGTGTTCATCTCTTTTTTCGTTGTCAGTAAAAATACTTGCTGTTTTTGCGGTAAATTCAATTTTGGCATCCACAAAGTCATCTTTGGTTGATACCACTTTTAAATCGAAATCTTTGAAGTGTCCCTCAACTTCTGAAATGAGTAAGTGAGTTACTGAGAAACCGATTTTGGAATGTGCTTTATCAACTACCCAGACACTCTCATTTTTGCTCTGGGCATAAATTACATTAATAAATAGAATAAATACAAAAAGATTAGCTAAGTATTTCATTTGAGTTCTCCTCATTTTTTGTTATTGATTTTAATTAATTTACGGCGGGCAATATATGTTATAACATTAAATGTTGCAACATCTAATTTCTTCCCCCTTAACCTCTGACCAGATCAATTTAAATTAAAGTCTGTCTTTTACATTGCTGTAAAATTTAATTTCCACTTTTTTCTGTTTTGCATCTGTATGAATTGTGAACGAACCTCTAATTAAACCCGAAACTTTTGGTGTGAATGTTCCCTGTATTGTTGTAAAATCTCCCGGTGCTAATTCATACTTATCAATTTTAAGCTGAAGATTATCATAAGGGTTTTCTACTTTTAAAATTTTTACTTTTTTATTTGAACGATTAATGATTTGAACAAAACTTTGTTTGTCGACTCCTACAATTGCATTATCAAAAACCATATACATTGGAACTACTTCTAACTCTACAAAGATATTGGCTTGTAATTTCAAAGTATAAATTGGGTTGGGATTATCTTTCTCATAAACATAGATGTATTTTTCCTGATATCCAGTAAAACCCTCAGTATTAAATTCAGCTGTGATCTTTGCAATTTGATTTGGTTTTAAAACTTTATTTGAAATTAACACAGCAGTGCAACCGCATGATGATTGAACTCTTTCTATTGTAATTGTTCTTTTGGACACATTCTTAAGTTGAAAAGTATGTTTTACAATTGAACCTTTTGTAATCGTACCAAAATTATGAACATCACTTCCAACTGGCTGCAATTTCTGTTGTGCATTAAGCCATACAAATGAAAGCAGAAACAGTAAAACAAATTTCTTCATTTTTACAGTCTCCATTTTTTCAAATATAATTATCTTAGAAAAAAGGATTTTTTAGAAAATGAAAAAATTTAAATATCTACACTTTGGTACTTGCAGCTGGAAATATGAGTCTTGGAAAGGCATTATTTATACTGATAAAGGGAAGTTTAATTTTCTTGAAGAATATTCGAAACATTTTGATACAGTTGAAATAGATCAATGGTTCTGGTCACTATTTGGTGATAAGATTAAATTACCAGCTCGGAAAGATGTAATAGAATATGCACAATCAACACCAGAAAAATTCAGATTTACAATTAAGATCCCAAACAGCATTACACTCACTCATCATTATAATAGAGATAAAAAAGCTGAATTAATTTCTAATAAATTTTTTCTCTCGATTGAATTGTTTAATGAATTTCTTAATTCTATTTCAGAACTATTGCCGAAAGTTGGAATGCTGATGTTCCAATTTGAGTATTTAAATAAACAAAAAATGAAATCTCAAATTGATTTTCTTGCCCATCTCAAAAAATTTTTTCAATCGATAGATACTAAAATTCCACTTGCCATCGAATTACGAAATCCCAATTATCTAAATGAAATTTATTTTGAATTTCTCAACGAGATGAAAATTTTTAATGTTTTTTTACAAGGTTATTATATGCCTCCAATCTGGGAAATTTATGATAAATATGGTCAATATATTCAAGACAAAGTGGTAATTCGGCTCCATGGACCAAATCGTGAAGATATTGAAGAAAAAAGCGGAGGAAATTGGAATAAGATTATCTATCCAAAAGATGAGGAATTGCGACATATCGTAGAGATTTTACAAGATCTAGAAAAAAGAA
This sequence comes from Ignavibacteria bacterium, assembly GCA_013177855.1. NCBI lineage: Bacteria > Pseudomonadati > Ignavibacteriota > Ignavibacteria > Ignavibacteria bacterium. Next base: position 2,626,094 of record JABLYA010000001.1, on the reverse strand, counting down.
AAATTGATACCTACATCAATGTAAACAATCATTACGAAGGCTCGGCACCCCTTACGATTACTAAAATAAAATCAATGTTAGATGCTTGATTTTCATTCTCTTTTTTTGATTAATTTTGTGCAACTATGAATCTTATTACTGAACACATCAAATTCTTCCCATTAAATTTTTTAATTAGGTTTATCAATCAAAGGAGGTTTTATGGTTTTTTTGATATGGTTTTCCCTTTTTATTCTATCAATTGTAATTTATTTTAGATCAAAAAAATTAATCGACAATCCATTTAAAAAATTTTCACCAATCGGAATAGTGGTTTTTGGCTTGCTCAGTCTTGGTCAATGTTTTACGGTTATTCCAGCAGGTCATGTTGGTGTTGTTGATTTCTTCGGAGTTGTATCGGATAATACATTAAAATCAGGAATTAACTTTGTAAATCCACTTGCTAAAGTTGTTAAGTTCTCAGTTAAGACCCAAGAAATCAAAGAAGATATGGATGTTCCATCAAAAGAAGGATTGACTGTGGGATTGGAGATTTCTGTTTTGTTTCATTTAAATCCTGATAAAGCTTCTTTAGTCTACAAAACAATTGGTGAAAACTATGCCCAAATAATTCTAATTCCAAATTTCAGATCAGTTTGTCGAGGAGTGACAGCAAGTTATGAGGCAAAAGCTCTATACACATCAGAAAGAGAACAGCTTGCACAGTTAATTAAGGCAGAATTATCAAAAAGCGTGAGTGATAGAGGGATTACAATTGAATCAACACCTTTGAGAAAAGTTATTCTTCCCGAAGGACTATCGAAAGCAATTGAAGCAAAATTACAAGCTGAGCAGGAAAGTCAACGAATGCAATTTATCTTGCAAAAAGAAGAACAGGAAGCACAAAGAAAAAGAATTGAAGCTAAGGGAATTGCAGATTTTCAGGATATAGTAACTCGAGGAATAAGCGAACCACTTTTAAGATGGAAAGGAATTGAGGCAACTGAAAAACTAGCACAATCTCCCAATTCTAAAATTGTTATCATTGGCGCAGGCAAAGATGGATTACCAATTATTCTTGACACTAAATAAGAGCTTAAAAATATGAGATCATTTTTTGAAAAATATTCTGGCAGATTTCTTTTATTTATTGCTCTGCTCGCTTTTTCTACTTTTATTCTTCAATATGGATTTTACATCTCAGATAACTTAAACAATTTTTTAAATGCCGTAAATATTCTAGTATTTCTGCTTTTTATTTTTTATCAATCTGGCAGAATTTATTACGCTGAAGACCGAAAGGAGTATTTGAGATCCCGATGGTTTGACATTTTTATAATGACATTAATAATTATTCATACAATCTTATTCATCTTTTTCCCATACATTTTTTCAAGAATGGCTCGAACATTTCATGTCTTTGATTTAAATTTATTTTACATCATTGTAATTCAGATTTATATAATCATCAGCTTGATAATTAAAGGAGTTCGTTTAAGCCATATTATTGCGGAATATAAAATCCAACCCGCCAAACTTTTTCTGATAAGCTTTCTTCTTTTAATTTTATTTGGAACAGGCCTCTTATTACTGCCCAAAGCTACCGTTGATGGAAAAATTTCTTTTATTGATGCCCTCTTTACTTCTACAAGTGCAGTTTGCGTAACTGGTTTAATTGTAGTCGACACTGCAACTTACTTTACACGTTTTGGACAGATTGTTATTCTTGGATTAATTCAGATCGGTGGTCTTGGTGTAATGACTCTAACAACTTTTTTTGCACTATTTTTTGCTGGCGGACTTGGCATCAAAGAAAGAGTTTTAATTGGTGACCTGATTGAGGAAGAAAAGTTAGGTAAAATTAAATACACATTAATTCAGATAATTTTAACTACATTTATCATTGAAGCTATAGGCGCAATTTTATTCTTTCATAGCATGAGCAAATTGCAAATGCCTTTAAGTGAAAAAATTTTCCACTCAGTATTTCATTCAATTTCTGCTTTCTGTAATGCAGGATTTTCAACCTTTTCTGAAAATTTAATGTACGAAGGATTAAGATATAATTACTTATCTGTTGGAACTATTGGAATGCTTATTGTCCTTGGCGGACTTGGTTTTGGAACATTATCAAATCTTTTTGAATTAACCACGATACCTTTCAAAAGAAAAAAAGCTAAAGTAAAATATCTTTCAACGCAAAGTAAAATAATTCTTTTAACTACACTCTTTCTTATTTTCTCAGGAGCGATCATTACTTACGTTTTGGAATATGGAAACTCTTTAAAAAATTTAAGTGAAGATCAAAAAATTTTAGCTTCGATCTTTCAATCAATTACAACCAGAACAGCAGGTTTTAATACTATACCCATTAATGAATTATTAATCTCAACTTCTTTGGTTTATATTTTACTTATGTTTATCGGTGCATCTCCAGGAGGTACTGGAGGCGGAATTAAAACTACAACTGCTTTCATTAGTTTTATGGCTATTTATGATTTTGTTCGCGGAAAGAAAAAAATTGAAATTTATAAGAGACAAATTCCTGATGAAATTATTCATCGTGTTTTCATTAAAATCGCTTTCTCGCTTTCGTTTATTTTTCTAACAACTGTAATATTATCAATCACGGAAAAATTTAGTCTTGTAGATATAATATTTGAACAATTCTCTGCATTTGGAACAGTAGGTTTATCGAGAGGAATTACGCCATATCTCAGTGAAATAGGGAAATTTATTATAGTAATTTTGATGTACATCGGCCGCGTTGGACCTATAACATTTTTAACTTCTTTCTCAAAAGAAGTAGCTCAACCTAAATATGACTATCCATCAGAATATATATCAACAGTTTAAGGAGAACAAAAAGTGGCAAAGAAAATTGCAATAATCGGACTTGGAGATTTTGGTCAGAACCTTGCAAAACATTTATCGGAAAAAGGTGCAGAAGTTCTGGCTATAGATAATGATTTTGAGAAAGTTGAAGAAATTAAAGACACTGTTGCAGTAGCAGTAAGACTGGATGCAACAGATGAAAAAGCTCTGAAAGCTCAGGGTATTCAAGATATGGATGCAGTTGTAATTTCAATAGGTCAGGAATTTGAGAATACTCTGCTGACGGTTATGAATCTGATCAATTTAGGAGTTAAAAAAATTATTGCTCGTGCAACTACACCAATCCATAAAATTATTCTTGAAAAGGTTGGAGTTCATCATATAATTTCACCCGAAGAAGAAGTTGCAGATAAATTAGCAAGCTCTTTAATGTATGAAGATGTGCTTGAGTGGATAAAATTAGGCGGAGACTACACAATTGCTTATATACCCGCTCCTTCTTTATTTGTGGGGAAAACTCTTCAAGAGCTCGATATCAGAACAAAGTACAATGTAAATCTTATTACAATTAAAAAAATCACAAAAGTAATGAACAAAACCACAAAGCAGGAAGAAATAAGAGAACGAATAATTGGTGTGCCAGGTCCAGGAACTGTAATTGAGGAAGGCGATATTTTAATTTTATTTGGACGGGAAAAAGATATTTCAAAATTGACTGAATAAAAAAATCCCGAAAAGATTTTTTGTCTTTTCGGGATTTACAAAAGTTATAATTTCTAAATCAGGAAATTCGCTCACTCACTTTAATTTGATTTTTTAATTGAGCAATTTTCTTTTCTAATTCCTCAACATTTCCTGATTTACGCTTTGCCTCTAATTCATTTTTTGTCTTAATCAATTCGTCTTTTGCTTTATTAACATCAATTTCCTGTGCTTTTTGAATTGAATCACTGATCACAGTTACTCTATTCTTCATAACCATTACAAAACCGCCATTTGCAGCATAATATTCTTTTTCTTCTTTATCATTAACTACTTTTAATTCACCAATTGAAAGGTTACTAATTATTGGAGCGTGATTATATAATATTTGAAAGCTTCCCAATTCACCAGGTACAGTCACAGACTTCACATAACCTGAAAAAATTATTCTTGATGGTGTAACTATCTCAAGATAGAGAAGTTTATCATTCACTTTGTAACCTCTTAGCTTGTTCTATAGCTTCTTCAATCGTTCCAACCATATAAAATGCAGCTTCGGGTAAGTCGTCATATTCACCTTCTATAATTCCTTTGAAACCTTTAATTGTGTCTTCTAACTTTACATAACGACCCTGTCTGCCTGTAAATTGTTCAGCAACATGGAAAGGCTGAGATAAGAATTTTTGGATCTTTCGCGCTCTCTGAACTATAATCTTATCTTCATCTGAAAGTTCGTCAATACCGAGAATGTTGATAATATCCTGCAAATCCTTATAAGTCTGAAGAATTTCTTTTACTTTTTTCGCAACATAGTAATGTTCTTCACCAACAACAGACGGTTCAAGAATTCTTGAAGTTGATTCAAGCGGATCGACTGCAGGATAAATACCAAGCTCTGCAATTTGACGGCTCAAAACTGTAGTTGCATCAAGGTGCGAGAATGCTGAAGCTGGAGCAGGATCAGTTAAGTCATCAGCCGGAACATATATTGCTTGAACTGAAGTGATTGAACCTCTTTTAGTAGAAACAATCCTTTCCTGCAATTCACCCATTTCAGTTCCAAGAGTGGGCTGGTAACCTACCGCTGAGGGCATTCGACCGAGCAAGGCACTTACTTCACTTCCAGCTTGAATGAATCTGAAAATATTATCAATAAAGAGAAGAACATCTTTTCCTTCTTCATCACGGAAATATTCGGCGATTGTTAATCCAGTTAGCCCAACTCTCTGGCGTGCTCCTGGTGGTTCGTTCATCTGACCAAAAACTAATGCAGTTTTACTAAGAACTCCTGATTCTTTCATTTCAAGCCAGAGATCATTACCCTCTCTTGTTCTCTCACCAACACCCGCAAAAACCGAATATCCACCATGATATTTTGCAATGTTGTGTATTAACTCCATAATGACTACGGTCTTACCAACTCCAGCACCACCAAATAAGCCAGTCTTTCCACCTTTTGAATATGGTTCAAGAAGATCAATGACTTTAATACCAGTTTCAAACATTTCTCGCTTGGTGCTCAATTCCTTAAAATCAACTGGCTCACGATGAATTGGGTATTTTTTCTGTGCAGGTATGGGACCAAGTCCATCGATTGGTTCACCAATCACATTCAATAATCTTCCTAAAACTTCTGGACCAACAGGAACTTCGATTGGTCTTCCTGTATCATAAGCTTCCATTCCCCTAACAAGACCATCGGTTGAGTCCATTGCAACTGTTCTCACTCTATCTTCACCTAAGTGTTGCTGGACTTCGCAGATTAATTCTTCTTCTTTACCCTCAACGGTAACTCTTGGAATTCTGATTGCATTTAAGATCGCAGGTAATTGTCCGCCTGAAAAATCAATATCAACAACAGGACCAATAATTTGAACGATTTTACCTTTATTCATTTAGTTTCCTCATTTTATGTGTGTTAATTGACCAAAATTAAATTCAAAATTAAAAAAATGTATATAGTAGAACAAACATTTAATAACCATCAAATTTAAAATTACTTCATCAAAACCATTTTTCTCGATATACTTTGATTTTGTGCATACAAAGTGTAATAATAAACACCAGAAGGTAATCCATCAGCTCTAAAATCAATTACTGTCTTCCCTGCATCAGCTATGCTATTAAAAATTTCTTTAACTTCTTGGCCAAGAGAATTATACAAAACAAGTCTAACAGGCATTCTTTCACTCAAAGTAAATGCAATAGTTGTAACTGGATTAAAAGGATTTGGAAAGTTTTGTTGAAGTTCAACTTTATAAGGAATGTATTTTTCCTTTACTTCACTAATTACTGGAATAGTAAAAGTACCAGTTCCTCCCAAATCATTATATCTTCTTTTAAATTCTTGCATATACTGATTTGCAATGAAGACATCTTTAATTATTAATGTATTTTCATCGTTGTCTTGCTCGGCAGAATTTGACCAGTTATGGGAACCTGTGATAACATAAGGATTTAAATCAACCCAAGAAGCATCTACTATTGCATACTTGTGATGAAGAGTTCCAGTTAAATTGTAATCGAATAATTCTCCATAATTTCTTAAGAAACTGTATTGTGAACCGCTGTCATTAACATTATCGATAATTCCTCTTAACTTAACACCTGATTGAACTCGCGAAACGATTGTATTTGCAATATCCGATCTGGTAAAAGTTAAAAGAGCAAAGTAAATTGATGAGTCAGCAGTTGCAAGAGTGTTTCTTATTTTTAATGTAGTTTGATCAGTTGGACTGAAATAAAGTTGAAACTCTTTTCCATTGATTGTGAAATTATGAGGAGTATTATCAGTTTTATATGGTCCAAATTTAGCGTTAGATGAATTTGGAACATCAGTATTGCTTCCCCACATTTCCTCAAATTCTTTAGTATAAGCCTGGGCTAAAGCATAGTCATTGATTTCGATTACATTGTTAAGCCACGAGCTTTCATCAGCCGATAGGTTCCAGCTTCCAGTCCAGACCCAATCATTTGCAGGATTTGCATCTCTACCATCGAATACAAAAAATTTATTGTGCATTATTCCATCAATACTTGGCCTTTTGCTGATCAAGAATCCAGCATTAATTAAAGCCTGCATAGAGTTTTGAGTTGTTCGTTTATCATAAACAATTCGAACCTTTACACCTCTGTTTTTCGCTGCAATTAATGCATTGACAATTGAAGGTTGATTATAAAAACTATAAACACACATATCGATGGAGTATTCAGCAGCATTTATTCTCTCAATTAATTTTTCAGTGAGATTTACATTTCCTCGAGCTTCATTACCAGGTATAGCTACAGTTTGATCGACAGTTGAATTAAAATACACATTAATTTTACCGGTAGATTGACTATCAGAAGCTGTGACTACAAAATCAAGTGGACCTTCACTTGTTCCATACTGATTTGTGGAATAAACTCTGAAGTAATAACGAGTATTAGGCTGTAACCCCGAAATAACAATCTGATGATATTTTGTCAAATTGTTATCGATAAAAGAGCCAATCTCAAGATTCTGAGTAAAACCATATCTAACTTCAGTGTTTCCATCGTGCATGGTTTCAAAATAAACTTTAAATGATGTTGAAGTGACATTGGATACAACAATTGGTTGGAGAATAAATGGTTTTAAATCTGTAATTATATCATAAACATTTCTTGGGAGTAATTGATAAGAAGTTGCATCGTATGGTGGTGAAGTTTTATAAGCACCAAGTGCACCAATTACATCAAACTTTCCTGTGGGAATTGTTTGACCGACTAGATTTGTCCCACTAACAATTCTCAATTGCATTGAACCAGTTGAGTCAGTAATTGTGTAATTAGTATTTCCAGTCCAGGTACCTGAAGCTGAAACTGTCACATTGTTTATTCTAATCAACATGCCTTCGTAAGCTTCATAACCATTCCAATCTTGCGATTTAATATCGTTGATTGTAAGAACCAGTGGCTCTACTACTTTATTTGAATCAACCCTCTGAAAAGAAATGACAGGATCAAATTGAGTTAATCCTCTATAGTGCGTCAATTTTCCAGTTACAATCACTGAATCTCCAGGTTTAACACTGGCAGAAAACAATCCAGTTCCACGTGCATAAACGGCAATACCTGCAGTATTATCCTGAATGTATGAAGGACTATTAAATTCATTTGCAACAGTTACAATGCCAGTTACAGTAAAAATATTACCTGAATCAACTGGAACTCCACTGGCATTATTAAATCTTAATTGAGAAATGGGTGTAATAGTAATCTGCGCAAACAATGAATTAAAAATAAATAATGCGATTAAAAGAGTTATTCTTTTCACTTTTTGATTCCTGAAATTTTTTAATGAATAGTTTATCTGATATCAGTGGAGAGTATAAATCTTAGAATTCTATTGTTACCACTATCACAGATGTAAAGAGTCCTATCGAAGAAAGCAACACCTTTTGGGTTTTTAAATAGATTACTTCCGCCAAATGAATGCATCTCCGTCCCATATTGATTGAATTTGAACAAACTATCCTTCTCACTATCAATTACATAGACATTGTTTGAATTATCAACAGTTACATCTTCTGGTTTTCCAAATTTTCCAATTTTGAGAATATCAACTCGGGGATCTTCCGGATCGAATTTACTTACATAACCAGCATATTCATTTGTCACAATAAATCTTAACCACTGTACTTTAAAATTTGTATTTCCGGTTTGAGTTGTTACAATCTCGTAGTTTTTACGATTAAAAGCAGTTATGCCAGATAGTTCATTAATTGACATTAAACCACTTCCAGTTGCTTCAAAGTTTGGTAACCTTCCGATTAGTGAATCTTTTACCGATCCATCAGGATTTTTAACCTGAACAAATTCCAAAATCGCATTATCCGGATCAATAAAACTTGAATTATCAGGACCTGTTCTCGTAACTAGATATGAGTTATCATAAAATACAGCAACACCTGTGTATCTTCTTTGTTCCTTTGAAAAATCGAGAGAAGATTTTGGAAGTAATCTTTCTAATCGAACCTGACTGAAATTATGTTGATAAGCAAACAAATCAGCTTTGTAAAGAGCACCAAAAGTTTTTTGAACTCCATTTATCAAAGTATCAAACTCTGCGCAAATAAATAAATTCAATCTATAATCTTGAGCAAGAGCAACTGGCTTTTTAATTTCAATTGAACCAATCATTTGCCCTGCAAGATTTAATACCACTACTCGATCGTTGTCAGTATCAGCGACATAAATAAAAGGCTCTCTGCCAACCATAACATCGGAAGGATTATTAAAACCTGTCCAGGGTGGGTTTATTGGAACATAAGCCGTATCGGTTGAGAAAGTACCAATTCTACCAGTGTTTGTGAATTCTGTTAAATCTAATTTTTCACCACATCCGATTAAAATAGACGATAGAAGAATAATAAGATAAAGTTTCCTCATTTTCATATTCCTAAGATTATTGAGAATCTGTGAGTACTGCCAAGTCGTGTGAAGCTGTTATAAGCATAATCAAAAGAGAGATTAGCAAAAGATATTGGAGCCTTCACACCGGCACCAAATGCAAATCTTTGTTCATCTACATTAAGTTTGTATCCACCACGAAGGAAAAATAAATTCTGCCAGGAATATTCCAACCCAAGAGCGAGATTTTCTGAATTATCATTTGGATGATTTATTTGAATTGAAGTAGTCAGTTTATGAGTTTCATTATAAACGGGCTCAACAGCAAAACCAATTCTAAACATAGTCGGTGGAGAAAAAGATTGAAATTCGGTGATCTTTTTACCATTCAACAAAGTTACTTCTCCTCTAGGGGCCATATTTCCACCAAAGTTTGTAACCGAAACAGAAAATCTCGATGTGCCTAATCCAGTCCAATAGTAAGTTCCAAGATCAACTAAGAAACCATCCATATATAATTTATCTAAAGTTTCTCGTGCATATTTGATAGTAAAGCCAAAACTAAATTGTTCAGTAAATTTATGAGCATAACTCAACCCAATAGCAATATCACCAAAGGAAAAATATTCACCTGTTCCAAAAGGCATAAGCTCGGTTGTGACTTTCATATCATCCATATGCAATGATGTAAAAGAAATTCCGACTGCATCAACATCGGACAAATGATGGACATAACCTGCAAATTCGTGTTTAATATCTGCAACCCATTCAGTGTGAGAAAACATAACTTGATGATCATAAAATTGAACTATTCCAGCAGGATTCCAATAAAGAGCTGAAGCATCATTTGCAACAGCGATAAAAGATTCCCCCATTCCTATTGCTCGACCACCAACTCCAATTTTTAGAAATTGCATTGTTGAAATTCCAGCTCTTTGCCCACCAAGAACTGGGAGAAGTTGAGCTTTAGTTTCTATCGATTGGAAGAATAAAATTGATAAAGATATAGTTAAGATTAATTTAGATTTCATTTCAAATTTCATAATTAAAACCTCAAAGTAATACCTGCTTTTACATTTCTGCGAGTTAGATATCGAGCTGGATTGTATGGATAAGGATCAAGCGGTGCTTGATAACTTGGATACAATGGATCATTCCAGCTAAGCGGAGTTGGATCACCATACTCATAGGCTCTGCCTGTTACAGGATTTATTATTGCTGAATTCTTAAAGTCGAAAACATTATTCACTTCGATGCGAATTGAGAATTTCCAGTTTGAAATAGTTACGAACTTTTCAAAATTCATATCAACCCAGAACCAATTCTTTCCTATTGCTCCATTTCGGTTTTTTCTATCAATTGTATAAACAGGTCTGCCATCTTCAAGATATTGTCCGGTAAAATAATAAGGAGTATATCTTTTGCCGGATTGATAGAAGACTCTAATATAAAGATTATAATCATCCAGAACGCCGCGTCCAAAGCCGAATAGTGGTTTATTCTTTTCGACATAGAAATTTAAATTCAATGATGCCTGAATTGGTCTATCCCAGATCATATAATCTTCTTTAATTGATTCATCGAGATCACCTCTTAAGACAAGCACACCTTCATCGGCACTTGAACTTTTACCTGTTGCAATTGAATAAGAAGCATTGATAGAACCATTGAACCATCTGCCAATTCTTTTTCGATATTCTACTTCAATTCCACGTGAACGAGCGTAATCTTGATTCACATAAGTAATAAAATTACTTGAACCGAGTCTTGGATTTTGAATTCGAGCAGTCCTGGTTGAAACATAATCAAAAATATCTTTATAATATGCTGTCAATGTAAACACATCATCAAGAGAAAATTGATTTCGAATTCCAAGTTCGTAAGCTACAGTTGTTTCAGGATTCAAATCAGGATTTCCAAACTTCTGGAATGATGATTTTGCAGCAGCTGGAGTTAACTTAGCATAGACAAATTGCGGTCGAGGCCATTTACTGAAATGTCCATAACTAAAGAATAATGTTTGATTATCAGATATCGGATGCGAGATTCCGAGTCGTGGGCTCAATCGAGCTTTCATTCTTCTGCCAAATACATTAAATGTATGATCCATATATCGCTTTCGAACTTCATCTGGAATTGTAATTACATCTGGATTATTCACAGCATCATCAACAAACTTTCCAGGGAACCAGAAGTCAAATCGAAGGCCAAAGTTTAATATCATTCCGCTAAAATTAATGTTATTCTGTGCATAAAAAGCACCTTGAGCTGGATATACTTTATAAATATCATTATTCAAACCAAGTTCACCAATCCACGGTTTATAAATATCTACAAGCTGCATTTCACGGACACTTAAATCGAAACCTGTTTTGAATTTACTTTTTTCTGTGAAGAGAGTCGTTAAATCAAATTTCAAATTATATTCTTCAACATGGTGATCATGCCAGGTAAATGGATTTCCAAAATCCCAGAAACCATCACCTGGAATTACTCCTATTGTGTCTCTATTTGTATTATAATATTCAAGAGGCGGATTTGTTATATCTTTTGGTTCTTGATAATCTTTCCAGTAAAGTCCATTCGCATCAGCTCGAAGGTGAGTAAAAAATCTTGAGAACTTTACTTCATAAAATGTCTTTGCACTTAAAGTATGAGTTAAACTAAAAATGTGAAAGATATTATTATGAGTATAAACATTTGCATTATCTAAATTGTATTGAAATTCGTATTGATAGCCTGGGCTTGGCTCAACATACTCAAGATTTGTTTGAAGTGATTGAGAATTCTGATTAATACTCACAGATTGATTGAATGAATAAGATAACTTTATTGTTGGACTGATTTTATAAGTTAATTTTCCTAACCAGAACCAGCTGTTTTCCTGACGTAGTGCAAACCTCGAACCGTAAAATATTGAGGAATATAATTTCTTTGCTTTTGTTTTCACCCAACCCTGAGTTATACCATCACTGAAACCGCCGTAAAAGTTTCCATAAAATGTGATCTCACCCGGAATTTTGACTCCCAGCGATGGTAAAATATATGTTGTGATTGGTTCAGGTCCAGATAAACTCGCTTCAATGATATCAGTATTGAAAGAGTAACTCGAATTTTTGTTGAAACCAAAATTATCCTTTTTCCAGGAAAAATTTCCGTGAAAATCTCTACCGCCTTCTCGGGTTCTTACATTAATTACACCGGAGGTTGCCTGTCCGAATTCTGCATTAAAACCACCAGTAATAACTTCAACCTCTTCAATTGATGATGCACTGAGTTGAAGTCCAAATCCAGTTCCTGCCAATGGATCCTGAATAGAAACACCATCTAGCAAGAAAGCATTTTCATAAGATCGACCGCCGCGAATGTGCACAGCATTGTCTGAATAAACAACCCCGGCTTGTTGAGTAACAACATCCTTCACATTTTCAACCAAAGCAACTTCAATATCTTCTTTTGAAATTGATTTTTTGCTCGAAGTTTCTTCAACATCAATCAAAGGTTTTTCACCAATGACAACGACTTCACTGCCAAGAGTTAAAACTGTTTCTTCCATCTTAACATTTAATACTTTTCTTTCACCTGGATTAATTTTTACTCCAGTAAATTGAACAAGCTTGTAACCAATCAGCGAGACATCAATATTATATGTTCCAGGATTTAAATCTCTAATAATGTAATTTCCATTAATATCTGTTGCAGCTCCATAATAGGTTCCTTTGATTACAACATTAACTCCTGGAAGCGGTTCACCTGTTTTCGCATCGGTCACCTTACCTGTAAGTGTTGCTTTTTCTTGAGACCAAAGTATGGAATTTATAAGTACAAATAAAATTAAAAACTTCTTCATGGCGTAACTCCAAATTCACTTATAAAAACTTTCTGAAAGAATGCTCTAACTTTTGATGAACCACCGTTTAATCGATGCAAAGGTAAACCAATAAAAATTCTCCTGCCTTCATTATCTCTAAAACCGATTATTGGATTTCCTGAAAGTCCAAGCGTATACAAACTTTTTGAAGCCGCAGAATTTGGATAGAAAGTCCGAATTCTTGCAACTGGTGATGGAGATGCATCTCTCTGAAGTGGCGGATAACCAAGTAATTGTCCATCGGTTGTAAGATTAACTGGTGTATTCACAGGGATAAAATTAATCGGAACTGGTGAAACGCTATCGATTGGTAAAAAATCACCCAAACTTCGAGTATCAAATGTTTGAGGGAAGATCATTGATAATAAAACTTTTCCCCCGCTCTCGGAATAATTTCTCAAAGTCAATTGTGCAACTTCAAGAGTTGGATCATTATCTGTAAACCAGAAAACTGATTTAAATAATTTAAGTGTTGCAGTAAAAGTTGGGTTAATAAATTTTGGTAAAAATATTCCTGGCGTTGTTGATGTCTTACCATATTTAATATCAAGGTAATCAATCTTATTGCCCAGACCAATACTATCGAACATTGCCAAATAAAATCTTTCAGCGTTGTCGGCAATTGTATAATCGTCAATTACTAAAATTTCACCTTTAGGTTTTTTGACAAACCAGATTTTTGTTGTATCAGGCATTACAATAGTTTTACTAAAAGCACCTGCGATATCTTTTGCTTTGAGATAAAATCGATTCAAGTTATCCAATCTTAAATTTGGTAACTTTATTGAATATGGCTGATTGAGTGATGAACCTAAATAGATAGTTGCATCAGCTGTACTTGAACTGAACGGCGGATTAGCTACAATTGTGATAAAACGAACAAACCCAGGTATCTCGACAAATGAACTTGTATCGTTTAATGCGATATAAATTTTTTCAATGGTTTCATCTCCATCAATATCAGAAGCATTCCATGCAAAACTCGCAGCTGTAAAAGTTGTCTCAGGAACTTCTGAATTTTTTTGGAAGGAAATTTCAGGCGGAGTATTTTTAATTGGGAATTTGAAAACTGCTGGAGTTGGATCAATATTCCCAATGTCTACGAAAGGTTCACCATTGTCATAAACACCATTTCCATTAAAATCGGTAAATGGTTCTGGGCCATAATTTTCATTGTTTCTAATTACCTGATTATCATATTTCCCATTGCCAGAATTATCAACAGATGCAACATAAAAAGTGTATGAAGTATCGCTTCCAGCAATGGCAAGAGTAAAAATTGAATCTGTTATAGTAGTAAAACTCCAGGGTTGATTTTCCCACTTGATATAATAACCTATAACAAATCCATCTGGATCATCTCCCCACCAGTAAACAGGTAACTTACTTTTTTGCTTGCTAATTCCATAAGTTGAATCCGGGAACAAGAATATTTTTGTATCAGGAGGAAGATTTTCGACTTTACTTCCTGTAATCTTTTCGGAGCAGGAAATAAATATTACTATAAAAATTAACAATGAAATTGTAATTAAAAATTTATTCATATGGTGATTTCTCTTATTTCTAAAGTAATCAAACTTCAATCATTCAAAATAAAAAAATGGTCAGGCAAAAAATCAGCCTGACCATTACTAAATTTATTTTATTAAAACCATCTTCTTGACAGATGAATATTTATCAGTCTGTAGATGATAGAAATAAACTCCACTGCTTAAATCATATGCATTCAAGAAATATTTGTATAATCCTTTACTCTGATACTCACTATTAACTAAGGTTTTAACTTCCCTGCCCATCAAATCATAAATTTTAAGTGTAACATTTGCACTTTCAGGAAGATTGTATTCAATGATTGTTGATGGATTAAATGGGTTTGGATAATTCTGTTTCAAGATAAATTTATCTGGTAAAATTTCACCTTCGACGCTAGTTTGATATCCGATGAAATCATCTTCTTTTCTTGGGACAATTTTATAGTTACTAAATGAGAAGAATAAAATACCTTTAATTGTAGTAAATCTATCACCAACATTTAGTGCAATAGTTTTGTTCGCAGGTAAAGTGGTTGACCAATTATTATGATATGGATGTGGTCCTTCCTGTGTCTCCAATCTTAAATTACCGGAACCATCGTCGATTAGAATCTCGCCAAAGTTATTATTTCCACCACCACCAGGACCTGGATTACCATCAGCGTTAGTATTTGTGACTGTAACATTATTGAATTTTATCAATACACCTTCCCATTTTTCTGCGCTAATTGTTCCTTTTGTTTTACCACCAATTTCACCAGTTGTAAGCAGCTGAGCCTCTGGTTCTGGATTATTATTTGAATTGACGATTAATTGAGTGACTGAGTCAATAGCAGTGTGGGAATTGATTTCCCTTATCAATCCTGAAATTGTGACATCCTGACCTTTTCTTAGTTCATCACCAGCTAAACCGGCAACCCAGATACCGCTCCAGGGACCAGTTCCATTCTGAATATAAGCTCTTCTGGATACTGAACCTCCATCACCGCGTAAATCTGATGTATCAGCAGTAACAACACCACGAATTGTAACTCGATAGTTTAAGTAACCACCAAGACCATTTCCAAATGGTGCATATTGAACATCTTGAATTGTAAGCGGTCTATTTAAGACAAGATAAAAGTATCTTGATCTTGATGTGTCAACTGGGTTAATAGATGAGTTGCCTGCATTATCAATAGCCCAGATGAAATAGTCAACTAACGCTGAATCTTGAACTCCTGGAATTGTTCCGCTCCAGGTTGTTCCACTGACTAAACTCATATTAATTTCATTTAATGTTCCACCATTTACTCGATACTTAATTTTTGCCTGTGCAACAGTTCCATCCAGATCAGAAATCGATGCAGTAATTGTTACAGGTTGATTGGGTCCTACAGTATTTAAATCTCTTCGAATTGATGAAATAGCTGGTGGAATGATAGTCCCAACTTTATAATCATCTGGAAGCATTGGTCTTAAAACATATCCTTGCGAACCTGTTCCTATCACACCACGAATATATTCTAAGGTAGTTCCATTAACTGGTGGATCCCAGGTTCTTAATTGATGAGCGCGCCTTGTAAAATATCCAGATTGATCATGAATAAATATTTTATTTCCTTGCGCATCATTAATTGCAAAAGTCCCGTTTGTTGCGTTAGCATCGGAAGTAATTACATTTCTAAATTCAACATACATTCCTTCATATTTCTCACCAGTTACAAGATTTGGTGTTGTGCCTGTTGCGAAGTCTGAAACATTAACTAATACAGGACTTTTTCTAAAATCTTTTTGACCAAGTACATTAACCGGTCTTGTTGTCAAAACGGCTAATTGTGTTTGCCGATAAGTTGTTCCAAACTCTTCTACTCTTCCAGTAATCTCCACTATCATACAGGTATCGAGTAAATCAAAATAAGTAGATTGACCGGCGGCACTTGTATCGTGCTGAATTACATTAAGTCCTGCCCATTCGTTTTCATTATAATTAGTATCGGCAATGTAAGTTTGCCACCTTGCACCAGCCCACATAATTGGCCGTCTTGTTGTGTTAGGATTATCAAGTGGTGCAATCATCACGACACCAATAACTCTAACTGTATCGCCAAGCTTTGGTGAATTGTCTTTTCCAGCTGCAAGTGAATCTGGAGGTTGAAATTGAATATCTCGAATAGAAACTAAAGGATATTGAGTTTGAGCAAATAAAGAGATTGAAAACAATGTTAAAAATAATAAAATACTTCTTTTCATCTTTGAACTCCTTACTTAATGATTAAAAATTTACCGGTCTTTATTTTCCCCGTTTTCTTGTCTTTTACAGTAAACAGGTAAAGACCAGAAGCAATCGCTTGATCATATTTTGTGACTAAATCCCACGCATGTTCACCGCCTGAGAGAATTTGATTTCCTTCTTTTGAATATGTTTCAAACCAGCGAATATCACTGCCATTATATTTCTGATTATGATCCAGAACAGCTACAACATCACCAGCCAGAGTATAAATAGTTATTTCACATTCCTCAGGTAAATTATAGAAATAGATTTTTCTCTGTCTTTCCTGTGGTCCATCCCAGATTGCACCTGCATAGTAGGGATTCGGATAAACTCCAATTTCAGCTTCATCAATTGATTTTGGTGGAGTTCCAGGAAATACTCGCAAGGCCGAAGCGGAAATACTGCTTTCCAAACTCTCGATGTTGTTCTCAAGATCGCCCTTATCAAATGCAGTAATAGAAAAAATATACTGCCAGCCATTTAATAAATTATCAAATTCAAATTTATACCAGTATGCAGTTGTATCACCTTCAAAAAATTTTGGTGCGTCAAGTTTTATGTAATTGAAACCTGTATTGTAACCATAATCATTTCCAGCACTGTCAAATTCAGCAACTTTTATTAACAATTGATTTAAATCTTGAGATTGAGTGAGATCAATTCCAGCCTGACTTTTATAGATTCTATAACCTTCAAAATCTTTTTTACCGGATAATGGATCTACTGATAATTCCGCAGAATTATCCCAGTATAAAGTTACTTTTCTATCCCCTGGAACAACTTTAATTTTTGGTGAGACAGGTGGCTCAGGAAATCGATATTTTGTATCATAAACAAGTTGTGCCCAGTGTGCATTTGAATATAGATTTTTTCGTTGAAGTTCTGTATCGAATTTTGGAAGATCAGACCCGAATTTTTTTGCACAGACAATCGCAAATGTCACATTAATTGAATCACCTGGTTCTAAATATCTGAAAGGTCCTGTTGAAATAAGAAATGAACGATTACTCGGAGTTAATCTTAGTGGATCAATCCTGTCTCTTCTTAAAGATTCAGATAACTTTTGATATCGTTGAATATCGTCCTGTGGTGAAAAATAAACTGGATCAGTTGTGTTTCTAAATTGCCAGGATTGAAAGTAAGCAGTATCAATTTTAGGAATCGAACCTAAATACTTAACTGCAAAATAACTATCAGAAAAACCAGGATCACCATCGTAATCAAATTCATAACCTAATCGAAGTGAATCAATATATCCATTTCCGCCATGCGTGAAGAAGGGTGAACCGACTCGAGGTGAGGTAACGTTGGTATTACGAACAACTGCGTCTGTCCATAATCCTACATAAACATTTTCAATTCGTTTGTTAGAAACATTTTTAATCCAGTAATTCATAATTACAAAAAAGTCAGCAAACGGGAAATTCCAGGCATAACTTTCCTGACGAACAGCTATTCCGAGAGGGTTATGATCGGGTATAACTTCACCACTGAGCAATCTTGTAGAAGTATCAGAATACTCCGCAATAAAATCTTGATGACTGATAGCCTGCGGGCTATAAAACTTACTTGTAAGAAGCGATGATCTCTCTATTATTACTGATTCCTGAGTGTTTGTAAATTCAAATCCTCCACCACGCGCACCAACAGATGATGCGTCAACAGAACCAGTGGTAACTCTAATTTGTCCATCTACTACTCCACCAACCCAGAGACTTCCGTCAAAAATATGCTCGATACCACTACCTTTTGGATATTCACAGTTAGGTTGTCGAGGCCAGAGAGTAAATCCGTGACCATACATTCCAAAGTTCGTAATTGTTAGACCAATATTTCCAACATTGGTGTATTTCGAATTATCATCTTTCAAAACTTTTGAAAGTTTTTGAGATTCCTGCGGAAAAGTTATAGAAGCAAAAATTAAAAGAATTGTAATTAGATATCTAAACATTACTTTCACACTCATATATTTTTAAACTTTTTTTAAATATACTTAATGATGATAGTGTTTTCAATTTTCTTAAAATCAAAAAAATTGAATTAAATATGAAAAGTAAATTAAAAACTATCAATGATTACATTCAATCAATCCCAGGGAATAGAAAAACTCTATTCTTAAAACTTTGGGACACTATTAAGAACAATATGCCAGAAGAATTTGAAGAAAGACTAAGTTTTGGGATGCCAGGTTTTGTCGTTCCAGAATCAATTTTTCCCGATGGCTATCATTGTAATAAAAATGAGCCTTTGCCATTTCTCAGCCTGGCGGATCATAAAAATTATATTTCACTTTATCATATGGTATTATATATGGATGACAAATTATTCCAATGGTTTGTAAATGAATATTCCAAAATATCAAAGAAAAAACTTGGTATAGGAAAAAGTTATATTCGCTTTACAGATGAGAAAGATATACCTTTTGATTTAATCGAAGAATTGATGAAAAAGATGGATGCACATACTTATATTAAACTTTATCTTAAACAAATAAATTCAAGGAGAAAATAAAAATGGAAATTAATCCCTGCATATGGTTTGACAGCGAAGCTGAAGAAGCTGCTGAATTTTATACTTCAATCTTTCCACAATCAAGAATTCTATTTACAGTTCCATACACCAAAGTTGGTTTCGAATATCATGGAAAGGAGGAAGGAACAATATCAACGGTGATTTTTGAATTAATGAATCAAAAATTTATCGCTCTTAATGGCGGTCCGATTTTTAAAATAAGTGAAGCAATCTCCTTTTATGTTTATTGTGATGACGATGAGCTGTTTGAAAAATTGTATAATTCATTGACTGATGGTGGTAGTGTGTTGATGCCGAAAGATAAGTATTTCTGGAGCGACAAATATGCTTTTGTCAAGGATAAATTTGGTGTGTGCTGGCAGCTGGATATTAACAAAATAAATTCAAACCAGAAGATCGTTCCGAGCTTATTATTTGTGAATTCAAAATATTTGAAAGTTGATGAAGCGGTTAAATTTTACACAGCCATATTCCCAGATTCAAAAATATTATTGGAATATCCATTCCCTGATCAGGAAGATATTCATCAAAAAGCTATACTTTTTTCTCAATTCAGTCTTTCTAAAAATTTATTTAATGCGAGCAGTGGTGGAAAAGTCCAGCATAATTTCGATTTTAATGAGGCGATTTCTTTTTTCATCAATTGCAGAAACCAGGATGAGATTGATTATTACTGGCAAAAATTATCTGAGAACGGTCAGATTCAAATGTGTGGATGGCTTAAAGATAAATATGGTGTAAGCTGGCAAATTGCCCCTGAAATATTTTTTGAAATGTTTCTAAAATCAGATCAAACAAAAAGAGAAAAAATTATTTCAGCAATATTTGAAATGACAAAGATTGATTTGCCGCGATTAATAAAAATTTATCAAGAATGATCAATTATTCGCCGATTACTTTAATGATTACTCGTTTTCTTCTCTGACCGTCAAATTCGGCGTAATAGATTTGCTGCCAGGGACCGAGATCAAGATGACCATCTGTAATTGGAACAATTACTTCATGATGAATTAATAAACTCTTCAGATGAGCATCTCCATTATCTTCACCAGTCCGATGATGACGATAATTTGGATTGTATGGTGCAAGTTTTTCGAGCCATTCATCTATATCCTGAATAAGTCCACTTTCAGCATCGTTTACATAAACTCCTGCGGTAATGTGCATTGCACTTACTAACACCATACCTTCTTTTACTCCACTTTTCGAAACTGCCTCTTCGACCTCTCGAGTGATATTAATATATTCTCTTCGCTTTTTTGTATTAAACCATAAATATTCTGTGTAAGATTTCATTTATTCTCTCCGCTATTTTGTTTCTTTTCCAAATTGCATCAAATATGCTTTAATGAAATCATTGATTTCACCATCCATTACGCCCTGAGTGTCAGAAGTTTCGTAATTCGTTCGATGATCTTTTACAAGATTGTATGGATGAAAAACATATGAACGAATCTGACTGCCCCACTCAATTTTCATCTTCGATTTTTCAAGTTCACTTTTTTGTTGATTAAGTTTTTCAAGCTCAAGCTGATATAATTTAGCTTTAAGCAATTTCATTGCATTGTTTCGGTTTTGCAATTGAGATCTTTCACTCTGACAGGCTGCAACAATGCCAGTTGGAATGTGAGTAATTCTAACAGCGGTTTCTACTTTATTTACATTCTGTCCACCTTTTCCACCAGAACGAAAAGTATCAATTCTTAAATCCGCCGGATTAATTTCAATTTCAATATCATCTTCAATTTCAGGCATTACAAAAACTGCTGCAAACGAGGTGTGTCTTCTTTTATTCGCATCGAAAGGTGAAATCCGTACAAGTCTATGGACACCGCTTTCAGACTTCAAATAACCATAAGCATAAGGACCTACTACTTCCACAGTTGCACTTTTAATTCCAGCTCCATCCCCTTCAAGAATGTCCATCACATTCATTTGGTAACCATTTTTCTCGCCCCAACGGAGGTACATTCTCAAAAGCATTTCAGCCCAATCCTGAGCTTCTGTTCCGCCCGCTCCTGCATGTATAGTAAGGATTGCGTTTTTTGCATCATCCTTACCGCTCAACATATTTTGGAATTCGAGTTCTTCAATTTCTTTTTTGTATTGATCAACTTCTTTTTCAATATCAGATAAAAATGCTTCATCTTCTTCAGTTTCTGCGAGTTCAATCAAATCGTTAAGATCTTTGCCTAACTTGGCGACCTTTTCGAAGCGTTCAATGAGTTCTCTGTAATTTTTAATTTCCTGAAGTATTTTTTGAGCGGTTTGCTGATCGTCCCAGAATGAAGGTTGTTGAGTTTTTTCCTCTAATTCTTTAATGATTTCTTTTTTCTTCTCAATGTCAAAGATAACCTCGTAAATCTTCGAGTCGTCCGTTTAATTCTTCTAATAGTCTTTTCTGTTCTTCGTACATATATCCTCTCAATTTTAAGTACAAATTTACGAATTAAATCAATTAGAATATTGACAAACTTTTCTGGAATTTTTTAAGAGCAAAAAGCATTTGAGCGTATTTGGTGAAAGCAAATAAAATCGTGCATTTTTATTTGGTGTTGCCAAATAAAATTTTTAGTTTTATAAAAAGTAAGTTTATAAAATGATCACAGAAGAACTTTTTAGTTTTAACCCATGGTGGGAAAAGGAATATTCTCCTGACCTAATTCCGAGAGAGAAATTTCTTGAGATTTTAAGAAAGAAATTAAATCAAAAATCTATAACATTTTTAACCGGATTACGCAGAGTTGGCAAAACATCACTAATGAAATTACTAATCAAAGAACTACAATATAAGATCAATCCTAAAAACATTTTTTATGTTTCCCTTGATTCCGTCTTACTTGAGAAATTAAACACAATAGATCTCGTTCGTGAGTTCAGGAAAATAAATGAACTAAAACGAAACGAAAAAATTTATCTTTTCTTTGATGAAGTTTCTTATCGAAATAATATCCACCTTGAATTAAAAAATCTATACGATAATGAAAATGTTAAAATTTTTGCTTCTTCTTCATCAACATCGGTTTTAAGGGATAAAAGAGGTTTATTGACAGGAAGAGCCTCAGTAGTTGAAATTGATCCACTTGACTTCAAAGAATTTTTGCAATTCAAGAAATTAGAATTTCAAAAATCTGAATTGTACTTAGCCGAAAAATTCTTCGAAAAATATTTAAAGTTTGGCGGAATACCAGAATATGTTCTAACCGAAGAAATTGAATACATAGATAATTTAATCGATTCAATAATATATAAAGACATTGCATTCTATCGTGGGGTCAAAGATGTTGAAACCTTAAAGACTTTCTTTAGAATTCTAATGGAAAGAACGGGCAAAAATTTTAGTTTATCAAAAATCTCAAAAGTTTTAGGTATTTCATCGGAGACTGTCAAAAGATACTTCGATTATTTTACAGAAACTTTTTTGATCTATCCTGTGGAAAGATGTGGTAAATTAAATGAAAGAATCAGAACTCCAAAAAAAATTTATGCCGCTGATATTGGTATAAGAAACTCAATTACAGGTTTAAGAGACATTGGTTCAATTTTTGAAAATATAGTTTACTTCGAAATTAAAGATAAAAAGCCTTGCTATGTTCTAGAGAACGGAATAGAAATCGATTTTAAATTTAATAATACATTACTCGAGGTTAAGTACAATTCTGACTTAAATGAAAAACAAAAACTATTGTTCGACAAAATCAGAGCCTCTGAGAAAATCATAATACGCAATATTGAAGATTATCTACGATTTATTAGATTAATTTAATCATCTACATCTATTTCCATTCTCAGCAGTGCTGAGGCTAAAGTTTTTCCCTGAGCATCGTGTTTTAATGAAACCGTTCCACCTCCACCAAGTGCATTGTGAAGAATAAAATTTAAAGCTCGAATATTTGGCATTTCATACCTTTCAACTTCACCAAAACAAATCCCTTCAAAATATTTTTTTACAACCTCAGCAGTTAAGTATTTCTTCAAAATCTCATAGCCTTTATCGTCGTAAGCAATAATTCCAATGTTTGCCGAATCGCCCTTATCACCGCTTCTTCCGTGAGCAATATCAATTAATCTTATTTTCATTTTAAACCTCCACAAGTTCAATTTCAGGTTGCACTAAATTTTTCGGAATAAGTGAGGGCCAATAGGCAACAACCTCACTTGCTCTTGGTCGTCCTCCGGCAAATCCAGTAACGCTCGGTGGTCCAGTCAATACTAGAGGAGCAATTTCTCTTCCAAATCTTTCAACTGCGTTATAATCTTTACCTCGAACCGCAATTCTAAAAACAACTTCATTTATTAAATCTTCATCAATTTCTTTTGCAAGTGGACCAAAGCAAGCATTGTAACCAAGAAACTCTGTTCGAATTTCATCAAACTTTAATCCAAGTAATTCAAGTCTCTTTCTCAAAATCTTATCAGCTGCTTTTGCTTTTGTCAGAGCTTTAGGCCAGGTGTAGGTCAATGTTCCTACTGCCGAATATCCATCAAAATATGAAGCTGAAACTTTATAAAATTCTGTTGGAGCTTTACCTTTTACATCATAAACTTTGACTCTATCTTCTCCAACCTGTTCAAGTTTGATTGAAGTAAAATCGGCTATGCACTCGGGAGTAATATAATTTTGTGGATCACCAATTTCGTAGACAAGCTGTTCAGCAACTGTTTCAATCGAAACAAGTCCACCAGTATTCTCATGTTTTGTTATTATCACAGTTCCATCGGGATAAGCTTCAGCAATTGGGAAACCAATCTCAGCCATATTTTCTATTGACTCCCAATCACCTAAAAAATTTCCACCAGTAGATTGAGCTCCACATTCAAGAATATGTCCTGCAACTGTACCAGCAGCCATTAAATCATAATTTGAATAATCCCAACCAAATTCATATACCATTGGAGCAAGAGTTAATCCGGTATCAGTAGTTCTTCCAGTGATGACAATTTGTGCACCTTGCTTTAGAGCTTCTACAATTGGTTGACTTCCGAAATAAACATTTGCACTTAAGATTCTATCTTTAATGGTTATAATGCTTTCATCTGTTTCCATATTTTTTAAATCAATTCCCGATTGAATTAATTCATCAATTCGATTTAATATATCATCACCAAGAACAACCCCTATCTTTAAATTTTTAAAGCCAAAACTTTCAGCCACTTTTTTCACTTCAATTGCACAGGAAAGTGGATTTACACCGCCACCATTGGTAATTACTTTAATATTTTTCTCAACACAAATTGGTAAAATTCTTTTCATTAATTCAGGAATATCTCTTGCGTAACCAAGATTAGGATCTTTCTTTTTTTGTTTTTGAAGAATTGACATAGTTACTTCGGCAAGATAATCCATCACCAGATAGTCAATTGGACCTTTTGTAACTTGCTGATAAGGAGCTTCGAGCAAATCTCCCCAAAATCCCTGCCCAGAAGCGATTCTAATTTTGTCTTTCATTTTTGCCCTCAACTATTTTATTGATTATTCTTTCAGCTATTTCTTCAAACTCATCTTCCGATTGAATTTCAATCCATTGGATATTTTTATCTTTTCGAAACCAGGTCAATTGTCTTTTCGCATATCTTCTCGTATTTCTTTTAATCAATTCAATCATATCGTCATAACTAATTTCCTCATTGAGAAATTCAATCACTTCTTTATAACCCACGGTTTGAAGAGCTACATTGACATCTCCGCCGAACTTCTTCAGAATGTTTTGAACTTCATCAATTAGTCCTGCTTTGATCATCTGATCAACTCTTCGATTAATTCTCTCATACAATTTTTGTCTTTCCCATTTTAGTCCAAAAATTAAAGTTTCGAATTCTGGTGTTTTATGTTTTTCTCTTTGAATTTGAGAAATTGGTTTTCCCGTGAGATAATAAACCTCGAGTGCTCTTATAATTCTTCGTGGATTGTTCTTATCAATTTTTGCACAAGTTTCAGGATCAAATTCCATTAATTTCTGGCATAAACTTTCAAGTCCTTTTTCTCGAAGTTCTTTTTCAAGTGATTGTCTTATTTCTTCATCGGCTGAAGGTCCTTCAAATATTCCATAAAGAAGTGAATTTATATAAAGTCCAGACCCTCCGACGACAATTGGGATCTTGTTTAGTGAATGCAGCTCGTTGATTATTTTTTCAGCCTCCTTCACAAATTTTCCAACATCATATTGCTCGTTTAATGAAATATGATTAATAAAATGATGCTTGATCTTTTTTAAGTCTTCTTCATCTGGCTTTGCTGTTCCAATTGTTAGTTCCTTGAAAATTTGTCTGGAGTCAGCTGAGATAATTTCTGTCTTGAGTCTTTGAGCAATCTTAATTGCCAATTTACTTTTACCCGAAGCAGTTGGACCAACAATCGCTAAAACTCGTCTCTCCATCCTTCAATACCAATAAGCGGAACGAATTGAAACGCAGGAATTTTTTCAATCTCAAATTCATCTACATCTTTTTTAGTTAATATGTAAAGAACCTGCGTAGCTCTTGAACCAACTGGAATTACAAGTCTACCACCAATTGCAAGTTGATCTTTTAGAGGTTTGGGAACATCGGGTGCGGCTGCTGTGACAATAATTCCATCGTAAGGTGCAAATTCATTCCAACCCAAAGTCCCATCTCCACAAATTGTTGAAATATTAAGACCGAGTTCCTTAAATCTTCGCCTTGCTTCTTTAAACAAATCAAAATCTCGCTCAATTGTAAAAACTCTTGCACCAAGATAATCAAGAATAGCAGCTTGATAACCCGAGCCTGTTCCAACCTCAAGAACTTTCATTCCCTTTTTGACTCTTAATGCTTCAGTCATAATTGCAACAGTAAGCGGCTGAGAAATTGTTTGCCCTTTCCCAATTGGAAGCGCAACATTTTTATATGCTTGATGTCTTAAAACTTCAGGGACAAATAATTCTCTGGGAACATTCCGAATTGCTTCAAGAACTTTTTCATCTTTAATTCCTTGCTGGATCAGCTCTCTAATTAATCTCTCTTTTTCGTCTTCGTACATTTACCTTCCAAATTTTTTCTAATTCAAATTTAAAGAAAATTAAGTAAGAAATTCGAAAAGCAGTTGATGAAGAGAAATTTATTTCAAATTTCTACTTGCCAGCATTAATGATTTGCGATTAAAATATTCTTTCATAATGCCGAGCCATTAAGATGATCTTATTTTCTTAGAGTATTAAATAAAAACTTATTTGACTTATTAAAAGTAATGATTGGTTTTCTTTATCAAATCAACGACTAATTGTAGTAATTGACAGCACGATATTCTTGATTATCCGCCTAATTCGTGGATGATAATTAATTCTCAAAACTTCCTCCAGTTGATAATGATGCTTAATGAAACCTTTAAGCTTACAAATTCAAATAATTTTATATTTGAAAAAATCAGAAACAATAAAAGAAAAAAATTATGTTAAAGGTTATAAATCTTCATAAAGAATTCTCGGGCATTGTAGCAGTTGACAATCTAAGTTTTGAAATTAATGAAGGTGAAATTTTTGGACTTTTAGGTCCAAACGGTGCAGGCAAAACCACAACAATTCGATGTCTTCTCAATATAATTCAACCTGACAAAGGCGAGATCTTGTTTAATGAGAAAAATTATTTAGACATTAAAAATTTTATTGGTTACATACCAGAAGAAAGAGGCCTTTATCTAAAAAGTCGAGTAATAGATGTGTTGACCTATTTCGGCGAATTAAAAGACAGGTCAAGAAGTTTTGTGAAAGAACGAGCCAATTATTATTTAAATAAACTTGAAATGAAAGAGACTGCCAATCGAAAGGTCAATGAATTATCAAAAGGAAATCAGCAAAAGATACAATTAATCAGCGCCTTTATTTCCGAACCAAAAATTTTAGTTTTAGATGAACCTTTCTCAGGACTTGATCCGATCAATCAAGATTTAGTCGTGGAATTAATTAAAGAATTTTTAGATGAAGGCAAAATTGTAATGCTTTCAACTCATCAAATGGATATCGCTGAAAAACTCTGTAATAAAATTTTACTTATTAATAAAGGCAAACAGGTTCTTTACGGCTATCTCAATGAGATTAAAAAACAATTTGGGCGAATGAATCTTCATTTGAGAGGAACGAATCTGGATAATAACTTGAAAAACTATGCCGAGTTTGAATCAGTTCTCCTTTACGAAAATTATGCTGAGATTTTTTTAAAGGACAATTTGAATACAAAAGACTTAATCCAAAAGCTTTTAATGAATTATAATATTACTTCGTTCGAACTCAAAGAACCTTCACTTCACTCTATATTCATAAGAACAATTAAAGAGATCTAAACAATGAAAAAATTTTTGGTTATAGCTAAGTGGGAATATTTAGAAAAGATTAAAAACAAAACATACATCTTTATGACTTTTTTCTTCCCACTAATCATCTTCGGGATTGCACTTGCTCCAGCTTTACTAACTTCTGATGAAGATAAAGAAACTAAAGTCATCGGATTGATTGAGAAAAATATTTCTATTCAAAAAGAGCTTGAGATCTCTTTGAGTGAATATAAAACTATTGATGGTCAGCCCACATTTTTAATTCAAAGAATAGATTTCCCCCGATTAAATACAAAAGAAGTAATTGACTCCGCTTCTAAACTTATACTTAGTAAAATCATCGAAGGATTAATATATGTTGAAAAAGTGAATTCCGACTCGTTTATTGTAGAATATCATTCAGAAAAAATGTCTGGGATTAAAGATATAACTAGAATTGATAAAGCGATTAATCAATCAATATTAAAAGTAAAGTTTAATGATCATAATCTGGATTCAAAACTTGCTGAAAAGCTTACTCAACCAGTTGGAATTAAAAGAGTAAAAGTTTCACCAGAAGGAAAAGAAAATCTTGACTTAGAAAAAGTTTACATTGGAACATTTGCATTTGTTTGGTTATTGATAATGTCTCTTTTGATGGTCGGAAGCTCACTTGTCAGAAGCGTTGTTGAAGAAAAATCAAATCGAATAATTGAAATTCTACTCTCATCCTGTTCAGCAAAGGATTTAATGGCTGGTAAAATAATTGGTCTCAGTGCATTAGGTTTAACTCAAATTTTCATCTGGATTTTGATAGCTGTCTCAGCACTTGGACCAATGGTTCTTCAGTATATTCAGCTACAAAATGCGGGTTTCGTTTTTCTTTACTTCATTTTAGGATACATTTTATATTCAGCTTTATTTATTGGTGTTGGATCAATTGGAAGCACCGAACAGGATTTACAATCTATAATGAGTATCTTAAGTATTCTGATCGTTTTTCCAATAATTATATCGTCAATAATTATTGAAAATCCTTCATCAAACCTTGCAGTTTATTTTTCATATTTCCCACTGACTACTGCACCAATGATGATAATGAGAGTAAGTCTTTTCGAGATTAGTTTATTAGAAAAGATTGCAAGCCTTATAATTTTATTACTATCAATTTATTTTGTGATCTGGTTTTCAGGTAAAATTTTTAGAGTTGCAATTTTAAGTTATGGTAAAATTCCCAATCTACAAGAAATCATTAAGTGGTTGAAAAGTTAGTGATGTTAATTTCATCTATTTTTTTCGCTGTACTTCCAGTTGTTGCCTACCTTGTAATTTTATGGCGGCTTGATAAATACGATCGCGAACCAATTAAATTACTTTTGCTTCATTTTTTATGGGGAATGATTGGTGCAGTCTTAATCAGTATATTTTTCAGTTTACAAATTAATAAGCTATTTAATGCGGTTATATACGATAAATTTTTGATAGAATTAGCAGCAACTGTTTTTACAGCACCAGTTATTGAAGAAGCTGCAAAAGGATTTTTCTTAATTCTAACTGTAAGCAAAAGGAAATTTGATAACTTAACTGATGGTATTGTTTACGGTGGTGCAATTGGACTTGGATTCGGATTAACTGAAAATTTTCTTTATTTCCTCTACTCAACTTCAAATTTTGATGATCTAATTCATCTGGCTTTTATAAGAAATATTTTTTCCGTTTCTGTTCATTTTATAAGCACATCAACATTTGGATGTTTTCTTGCTTTAAGCAAATTCAAACCGATTAAGAAAAAAATTTTTTATATGATCGCAGGTTATTTAATATCAGTTTTCATTCATGCTTTCTGGAATTTTACCGCCACTTTTAGCTGGACTTTTATCTTTGGATTAATATTTGTTCTTGTATCTCTGACTTTAATTTACTCCTTATTACAATTATCTCTATCTTTTGAAAAAAATATCATTGCTTATGAAATGAATGATGAGATTATAAACGGTAGATTAAAACCAGATTTTGCCTCAATTATTTCAGAGTATAAATTAAGAAATACAAAAGGTTGGATTAAAGAAGACCTCAGGAAAGATTACATTAATTTTGCAACAACTCTTGCATTTCGGAAAAATCAACTTAGAAATATTTCTTCGGACAAGTTGAGAAGTTCTTACGAAAGTGAAATAAAACAACTTCGAGAAAAATTACAGCAACTCGAACTTGAATCGGAAGGATTACTTTATTCTGAATAAATATGGAAACTAACTTGAAACAGAAATCAACAGAGAAAATTGCAATTCTTGGCGGTTCATTCAATCCAATTCATATCGGACACTTGATTCTTGCAAATACTGTTTGTGATGAGCTCAATCTCGACAGAATAATTTTTGTACCCTGTTACATTCAGCCTCTTAAATCAGACAAAGATTTTGCTCCACCTGAATCAAGACTTGAGATGATTAAACTTGCAATTCAAGATAATCCAAAATTTGAATTATCAGATATTGAAATCAAAAGAAAAGGAAAATCCTACACCGTTGATACTTTAAAATATTTTAAGAAAAAGTTTGATGATTTGTATTTTGTAATTGGTGCAGATAACATTAAAGATTTTCATCGCTGGAAAGAGCCAGACACAATTTTACAACTTGCAAAATTGATTGTAACAAATCGCGGTGGAGTTAATCAAAAATTACCCGCAAAACTAAGAGGTAAAAAAATCTTCGTCTGTCAAATTCCAGATATTGAAATCTCAAGCACAATGATTAGAAATAATATTCGTTCTAATAAGAGCATTAAATATCTTGTACCTGAAAAAGTTGAAAAGTATATAACTAAACACAAATTATATAAAAACTACGGAGGATAAATTGAACATTCTGGTAACTGGCGGAGCTGGCTTCATCGCCTCTCATATTGTTGATGCATTCATTGAAAACGGTCACAATGTAACCATCATAGATAATCTAACCACAGGTCGCAAAGAAAATATAAATCCCAGAGCAAAATTTTATGAAATAGATATTCGTGATGATTTAACAAAAATATTTGATGAAGGGAAATTTGATGTCGTAAATCATCACGCAGCACAAATCGATGTTCGCCGTTCTGTTACTGATCCAATTTATGATGCTGGAGTCAATATCATCGGTACTTTGAATCTTCTACAAAACTCTATCAAATTTGGAGTTAAAAAATTTATGTTCGCATCTACAGGTGGTGCAGTTTATGGCGAACAGGATTACTTCCCCGCTGATGAAAACCACAAGCAACAGCCACTTTCACCTTATGGAATTTCTAAACTCAGCGTAGAAAAATATCTTTATTTCTATAAAGAAGTTCATGGATTAAAATATACTATTCTGAGATATGCAAATATTTATGGACCAAGACAAAATCCGCTCGGAGAAGCAGGTGTAGTTTGTATTTTCCTTGATAAAATATTGGCTGGCGATCAACCAATTATCAATGGCAGCGGTGAACAAACGCGAGATTATGTTTATGTTAAAGATGTAGTAAAAGCAAATCTTCTAACTTTAAATGAAGAAGAATCTGACATTTATAATGTAGGAACCGGAATCGAAACAAGTGTAAACGAATTATTCAGATTGATTAATCAAAATTTTAATAATTCAATAAAAGAAGTTCATGGACCTGCAAAGCCAGGTGAACAAATGCGGTCTGTTATTACTTCTGAAAAATTATTCAAAAAATTTGGTTGGAAACCTTCCACCAAACTTGAAGATGGATTAAGAGAAACTATCGAATATTATAAATCACTTGCAAAATGAACATTGATCAATTCATAGAAAAAATTTCACATAAAGATAAAAAAGCAATTGCTCGAGCTCTGACTGAGATTGAAAACAACACAAAAATTGCACAACAAATCATTGATAGAATTTCTTCTAAATATGGTCATTCATACAGAGTTGGAATCACTGGTCCCCCAGGTGCTGGTAAAAGTACTTTGACAAATGCTCTCGTCAAATTACTCGTCTCTAAAAATTTTTCGGTTGGAGTAATTGCAGTAGATCCCACTTCTCCATTTACTGGAGGCGCTCTTCTTGGTGATAGAATTAGAATGTCTGAAATTGGAACTCATCCAAATGTTTTTATCAGAAGTATGGCATCAAGAGGAAGCCTTGGCGGATTAAATCAATTTGCTTCAGAGGCTGGTGATGTTTTTGATTTTGCAGGATTTGACTTTACTATTTATGAAACAGTTGGCGTTGGTCAATCTGAACTTGATGTTGCAAATAATGTAGATACAACTGTTGTTGTACTTGTGCCTGAATCAGGTGATTCAATTCAAGCAATGAAAGCAGGTTTAATGGAAATTGGGGATATTTTTGTAATGAACAAGTCTGACAGGGCTGGTGCTGATCAGGCAGTTGCTTCACTTCAATTTATTCTTTCTTTCAAAGAACACGATGAAAATATTTGGTTACCTCCAATT
This sequence comes from Ignavibacteria bacterium, assembly GCA_013177855.1. Taxonomy (NCBI): domain Bacteria; kingdom Pseudomonadati; phylum Ignavibacteriota; class Ignavibacteria; species Ignavibacteria bacterium. The sequence continues at coordinate 2,594,297 of JABLYA010000001.1, read as the reverse complement.
ATCAAGACAACTGCATCAGAAAATAAAGGCATCGAAGAACTCTATCTAAAGATTTTAGAGCATAAAGAATTTTTAGAAAAAACTGGTCAACTAAAATTAAAGAGAGAACAAAGATTTAAGAACCGCATTAAAGATTTAATCTCGAACTATCTAAAAAAAGAATTATGGAATGACGAGAGAGTAAAGATTCTTGATGAAAAACTTCAATTAATTCTTGAGAATAGAGAGAAAGTTTCGAATGTAGTTCGTGAGTTGGTTGATAATTTTAAAAATGGTCAATGAATTCAAAAATTTGCTTGCGAGCTAATCTTTATTTTTTATGAGGGTATAAAAATAAAGCAGCAAAAGAATTCCACTGAGAAGTAATTTTGCATAATCATTAAATCCATATTCATTCGTATAAAAGAATTTATAAAAAATATATCCGCTCGTAAAAACAACATTCAATATTAAAATCAAAAGTATTAAATGGCTCAATTTAGATTTGAAATACTTTTTTGCTGTGAATTTTATTCTTTCAATCATTATGTATATGATTTGTTGGGTTTTTAATTTTTCATTATCATCAAGAATAAGGGCAGGCTTAAACCTGCCCCTTAAAGTAATTAAAAGTATCCCCATTTCACATCGAATTTACCTTCAGTTACAACTTTTTTATCTGAAGGATTTTGTCCTTCCGCGGTAAATTCAAATGTTCCGGAGATTATTTTATTTGCTGTATCAAACTTAATGACACTAACTTTACCTTTGATTGTTTCACTCGAACTGGTCGTATAAGCATTTCCAGGTTGAAAAGATAAATTTGCATATCCAGTCGCACCATTAACACCAGCTATTCCTAATTTGTATTCTCCTGTTCCAGTGAGATTTGTTAACCAGATATTAATAACTGATGTAACTGTTCCGCTCACCTGCATTCCAACAATAGTAAAAGTATTACCTGATATTTGCTGAGCATACGCTCCTGGAACTGGTGCACCTGGCATAGTTGTAGACGACCAATTCTGTCCATCAATTTTACAGCTCATAGTTCCAGCACCTGTTTGTGTAGGACCACTAATTCCTCCATCTACTGGGTTGTCTTCTTTTTTACAACCCGAGAAAATCAAAATAAACACGACAAAAAATGTTGCAAGTGAATTAATTAGTTTTCTCATTTTATTACCTCCCTAATTTTTTACATATGCAAATTAGAATCCTTGATTAATAGTTCAATACGACAAATGAAGAATTTTATTAATCACTTTTTAACTTAGAGGGAGGTAAAAAATTTAATTAGATACTTTTTTCAGTTTATAAAGAAGAAGGTGAACGATTTAAGTTTCTCGATCACCTTCTCTTAAAATATAGAGTGTATTAATTAAATATTCCCCACTTTACATCAAATTTTCCTTCAGTAATCCGTTTTTCTCCAGTCGCATTTCCTGAAGCAGCTTTTGCGGTAAAATAGAATGTGCCAGAGACAATCTTATTTGTTTCATCAAATTTTGTTATGGTCACTTTTCCAGTATATTGGTCTTGACCAGGTTGATAGGCTGTTCCGTAAGCACTTCCGTCACTATAGCTTACTACGCCATATCCAAAATAATTTAATCCTGGTACACCAAGACTATATTCTCCAGTTGATCTAACATTATTTAAACTTATGAGAATTGTGGAAGCAGTAGACCCACTTATCTGAGTTCCCATAATTTGTAAAACTGACTGACTGCCAGAAACTGAAAAGTCAGCATAGGCAGCTGGTATTGGAGAACCAGGAATTGCAGAAGCTGACCAATTTACATTATCAATTTTAGCAGACATAGTTCCAGCTCCGGTTTGAGTGTTTCCTCCATCGCCGGGACCTGTAGGATTGTCCTCTTTTTTCTGACAACCAATGAGAAATAATGATGATAGTGTAAAAACTATCAGAACGAGCTTTAATGAATTTAGCTTCATGATTTTACTCCTTTGTTGTTTATTGATTTGTTGTTTTTATAGGTTCATTAGTGGAAACTTCAAATTGAACATTTCCAAGTTCGATCACATTAGATGTTCTTCTTCTTAATGTCATATTTAATACCAGAAATAAATTACTTAATTAAAATCATCTTCTTAGTTTGAACAAATTCACCAACCTGTAATTTATAGAAATAAACTCCGCTCGAGAGATTACGAGTTTGTCCAGCATTAAACTCGACTTCGTAACTTCCTGCATTAATATATTCATTAACCAATGTAGCAACTTCATTCCCAAGAACATCATAAACTTTTAATGTTGTATAACCACTAACCGGAGACTGCCAGGTGATTTTTGTGCTTGGGTTGAAGGGGTTTGGGTAGTTCTGACCAAGACTGAACTCGGCAGAAACACCCGCAGCCTGTCCCTCGACCGCGGTGATCTGTGACAGTGGTCTCCTCCAGACGCCTCCGTTTTCGGTTCCTGCGAAGAGATTGTCTGCCGAGATCGTAAGAGAAATGACGTGGAGACTCGACAAGCCGGTATTGAATGGAGTCCAGCTTGCGCCGTTGTTGGTGGAAAGGATGACCCCACCGCCATACGTCCCGGCGAAAACGTTCGTGCCCGATGTCGCAAGAGCGTAAATGTTTAAATTCGTCAGCCCGGTGTTCACCTGCGTCCAGCTTTCACTATTATTGGTGGAAAGGAAAATACCGTTGGCGTGAGTTCCGACGAAGATATTCGTCCCGCCTGCTTCATTGAATGACACTGCAAGAGATCGGTCTTTCGTGATCCGTGTGATGGTGGAGGTGGCGCTGATCTCTGTCCAGCTCGATCCATTGTTAGTCGAACGGAACACACCGCCATCGGTCCCGGCGTAAACACTTGTATCTCCTATTCCGCTAGAAGTAATGGCGAACGCGCGCCCAAACCCACCGTACGGTCCATTGTTTTGCACCAACTTCGCATTAACATTTGCAACTAATAAAAAAGTCAAAAAGGTAAATAAGACTTTCATTTTAATTCTTGTTTAACTTTATTATTAATAAAATGTCATATTGTTTTATTAGTAATTGAAAGTCACCGCATAGTGAAAAAAGATCAACCATAAAACCTGATTAAATTGCGATTATTAGATCGTCTAAGCTAATCCATAGGAAAAACATAACTTCCACTATTCAACCACATGAATTTCCACTCTTCGATTTAACGAGCGACCGATTTCCGTCTCATTATCGGCAATAGGAAATTCCTCACCTTTTCCAATAACGGAAATCCTATTTTGTTCAATTCCATTCTTAATTAAAAATTCTTTTACTGCATCTGCACGTTCTCTTGAAAGTTTTAGATTATATTCAGCGGAGCCAACATTGTCAGTATGTCCCTCGATCCTAATATTAATATTCGAGCTTGATTTTAATACTTCCAGGACTTGTTGTAGAACGGGTAATGACTCCTGAAGTATTTCAGCAGAATTCTTCTTGAAGTTGACCCCGTATAAAGTTATCTTCTTTTTTTGATGTTAATTCTTTTTTCATCTCTTCAACTATAGCATCATCTTTTTTAACATCATCCATCTTCAATGTGTCTTTTTGCGACAGAGTTTCGTCAGTTATCGTTTCAGTAATAGGATTGAAGGGGATACCATTCTCTCGTTCAAGAATCCAGAAACCGTAATTACTCCAGTCATTTCCGAAACTCCAAATACCTATAAGTCTATCACCCTCTTCATTAAGAAACATAATTGTATTGCCACTTTGCTGTACTACGTCTTCAATCCAAGTATATGTCACTCTATTACGCTGAATGCCGCCGAAACGAATTTTTCCTTGGTTAAATTCATAGTGACCACTTACAAGCGTACCATTTTGTTTGAAATCAACTTTCCCCCAATTGGATTCCCATATACCATTTATATTAATAGTTGCAATGTTTTTATTTTTCGGCTCGCCCCATGCCTTGAACTCCGCAAGTTCAGTGTAATCTTTATTACCAAAATTACTTTTAATGGTCAAGCGTACAACACGTGCTTCCGTTGGTTCAATAGAAAATTTCGAATTCTCATACTCCTCAAGCTTGGTTTCCAGAACTTTTCGAAAATTACCTTTCAATGTTGAAGCGATTTCTACTACAACATCTTTCGCGCACATTCCTCGTGGATTTGTTTCAACTAAGTTACTAAATTCAAATTCGGAGATTACATACGTTTCAATAAGTTCAATTTCAAATGTAAGAGAAGAAACTGATCCTTCTGCTGAGCACCAAATTTTCTCCGTAGTTCCATCAACTAATGCTTCAGGTGAATACCGTTGCACAACTCCTTGAAGATTAGATTTTTCATAAGATGGTGGATATTTCCTCATATAAGCACCGCTGAATAATGAAACGGCGTTAGTACGACTTTCGGTTGAAACCATATTCTGGGCAACACAATCGTAGTGTAGAATTAAAAAAAGAACTACTATAAAAAACCCTAAGTAAGTTTTCAAGTTTTTCATTTTAAGCCTCTTACTTTGCCAATATCATTTTCTTAGTTTGAACAAATTCACCAACCTGTAATTTGTAGAAATAAATTCCACTTGAGAGATTACGAGTTTGTCCAGCATTAAACTCAACTTCATAACTTCCAGCATTAAGATATTCATTAACCAGTGTAGCAACTTCTTTTCCAAGCACATCATAAACTTTTAATGTTGTATAACCACTAACCGGAGACTGCCAACTGATTTTTGTGCTTGGGTTGAATGGGTTTGGAAAGTTTTGGTTCAGCGAGAAAGTAGAGATATTAATCTCTTCTTGGTCAACTGATGTTATCACTTCTGATAGAGTTCTTCGGTAAACCACACCATTTTCCGTAGCTGCGTAAATAAATCCACCATCAATAAAAAGTTTTGTAATAAACAGATTTGTTAATCCCGTGTTTATCTTACTCCAATTTGTTCCATTATTTGTAGATAAATAAACACCGCCCCCATTAGAACCAGCGAATAAGTTAATGCCACTGTTTACAAGAGCAGTTACCCAACGGTAATCTAATCCACTATTCACCTCTGTCCAACTTGCACCATCATTCGTTGATCGGAAAATACCATCTAGACTACTTACGAAAATGTTAAAACCTGATGGCTGTCTGGGAGTAGTTGCGATTGCAATCAGGTTCGTACTTGCACTCCGAATTTGGTTCCAGCTCAAACCCTCATTTGTACTCTTAAATAGTACTGGACCTGCGGTACACAAATAATAGCCCGCTGGTGTTTCAAAATAGTGACTTACTATCCATGTGGTCGTAAGGTTTGAACTCCATACTGAACCATTGTCGGTTGATATGTAACCGCCATAACCACCACTACCAGCCAGTATATAATTATTTGGTGTAGTAATAAGCAACGCATAAATATACGGCAGTGCCATTCCTGTAGTTGATACCGACCAAGAAATTCCATCATTTGTAGAAATAAAAACACCAGCTCCACGAGTCCCGATGGCAAGAGTATTATTTTTCTTCGTCAAACTAAGTACTCGTAAATTAGTTAAGCCAGAATTTCTTTGAACCCAAGATAATCCACCGTCACTGGAAAAATATACACCATTTGAATCAGTAGAAACATAAATAGAAGAATTGCTTACATGTAAACCTGTAATCCTTTTTCCAAAGGAAGTATTAAGTTGTATCCACTGAGCACTTGCTTCATTAAGATAAACTACAATAAACAATATCAAGAAAAGAAATGCTGATATTGAAAATTTATAATTCATTTGAATGCCCTTTATTTACTTAATAACATTTTTATAGTTTTTGAATATCCACTGTTGTTAATTAACCTGCATAAATAAACTCCACTACTTAAACCGAATGCATTAAACTCAACTTCATAACTTCCTGCGTTAAGATATTCATTAACCAGTGTACCAACTTCTTTCCCAAGCACATCATAAACTTTTAATGTTGTATAACCACTAACCGGAGACTGCCAACTGATTTTTGTGCTTGGGTTGAAGGGGTTTGGGTAGTTTTGGTTTAAAGTAAATTCTGTAGGAATTTCATCCAAGCTTTCAACTGATGTAACTATTTCAGATAATGGTCTTCTATGAATTCTGTAACCAGAACCGGGTGTAGAAACATAGACATAACCATTGTTCACACCTATTGCAATGATTTCATAAACGCTTGATGTGAAACCATCGCTAGATATTTGCCATATTGCACCATTATTAGTACTAAATAGAAAATTTGTTGATGCTGGCTCAGACTTACCTGCAAACATCGTATTTCCATAACTTAAAAGACTTTTAAAGGGACGGTTGTTATAAATCCCAAATAAATTCCAACTATTCCCGTTATCATTTGAATAATATAACCCACTATTACTACCAACGATCAGTAAATTATTGTGAGATGTAATAGCCCATAACGCTAAAATGCTTATTCCATTGTTTTTAGGTACCCACGATAATCCATTATCATTGGAATAATAGACACCTGCACCATAAGTCGCAGCAAAAATTTCGTTACCGTTAACAAGTATTGATGTAACGGGTGAATTCGGGAAACCATTTGTAGATGCACTCCAACTGTCTCCTCCATTAGTTGAAATGAAGATACCATTTAAGGAGCCGGCAAATATAGTTTGACCATTTACACCCAAGGAATAAATTGTTGAAGTCGTTGATGTTATGCTTTTTGATACCCAACTTTCTCCTTCATCAGTTGAAACAAATACTCCACCATTAGTTGTGCCAACATACATTTTCCCATCTTTTGCAATTATTGAATTAACTTGCTTATTTGTCAAACCATTATTTTTTTGTACCCAAGTGACTGAATTTTCATGCAGATATACTCCACCAAATGCATCTGTACCGGCAAATAATTTATTATTAATAACTGCAAATCCTTTAACATTACCGCCAAGAAATCCTTCATTGTCTCCAACCCACTGCGCATTAACAGTGGCAACTAATAAAAAAGTTAAAAAGGTAATTAAGACTTTCATTTTAGTTCCTCCTTGACTTTTGTTTTACTTAATTAAACATTGAATTGTATTTTATTTTCTAATCAAGATCTATGGCGGAAAGTTAAATAAAGCTTTCAAGAGCGGGATGATTAGAGGATAACTAAATAGCTTCTAATTTAACTTTCTGTTTGATAACGTAACTCTACAAAAGAACTTGATCAGGAATAAAATTTATTATCCATAATCAATTTTCAGTGCGAATTTATTTTGATGTATGAAATTGTAAATAAGTCATATGCCTAATTTTAAATGTCAGTAATTGCTCACTTTTTAGCTACCTAAATCTTATGATTTATTAATAATAATTGACTAAGAATTGGGTTTAGATCAAAATTTTTACAAACTATCTTTTGAAATTCTAAAATTTCCTTTGCCCAAAATTATTCATTAAGATCTTTGAAGAAACTAACTAAGATTTTATCTAATCAATTTTTTATTTTGCACCAAAAGTTAAGTCGTTCCAGTTATAAGTAATCAAAATAGAATTGAACGGTTCTCTTCAAAATTCAGCTCAAATAAATGAGACAAAATTTGAATTTTAAATCTTACAAATATTCGGCTTCCTTTATTTCATATAATATTAATTGCAAATCAAAAACTCACTCCGGAGGGTATAATGTTCGGTTATCGTCTCGATGAACAACTCATGCTAATTCAACAATCAATAAGAGAATTTTCAGAAAAAGAGATACTTCCTAACATTATGAAATGGGATGAAGATCAAATTTTCCCCAGAGATGTTTTTACAAAACTTGGTGAGCAGGGATTTATGGGGATACTTGTTCCTGAAGAATTTGGTGGTGCAGGACTTGGTTATACGCATTATGCGTTGGTAGTCGAGGAACTTGCAAGATATGACCCTTCAATTTCTCTATCCGTTGCAGCACATAATGGACTTTGTACAAATCACATTAATTTATTTGGAACGAAAGAACAAAAAGAAAAATATTTAGTCAATTTAGCTCAAGGTAAATTTATTGGTGCATGGTGCCTGACTGAACCAACTTCAGGCAGTGATGCAGGAAGTCTAAAATCAATCGCAAGAAAAGAAAATGGTCAATACATAATCAATGGATCTAAAACATTCGCAACTCATGGCTCAGTCGGTCAAGTTGCTGTCGTATTTGCAAAAACAAATCCTGAAAAAGGCAAAAAAGGAATTTCCGCATTTATCGTTGAAACTAACTCTCCTGGTTACATTGTCTTAAAAAAAGAAAACAAACTCGGATGCAGAGCAAGTGATACTGCTCAACTTTCATTTGATAATCTTACTGTTCCTGAAGAAAATCTTCTTGGCAGAGAAGATGAAGGATTTATGAATGCTCTTCAGGTTCTTCAAGGTGGACGAATTTCAATTGCTGCAATGGCATTAGGACTTGCAGAAGGAGCTTATGAAGCAGCATTAAAATATTCAAAAGAAAGACAACAATTTGGAAAGTCAATTTCCGAATTTCAGGCAATTCAATTTAAGCTTGCTGATATGAAAACAATGATTGAAGCAGCTCGTCTACTGGTCTACCGTGCAGCTGCTCTCAAAGATCAAGGGAAAGATGTTTCATACGAAGCTTCTCTTGCTAAACTTTATGCCAGTGAAATTGCAGTTAAAATAACTGAACAGGCTCTGCAAATCCATGGTGGATATGGTTTTACAAAAGATTTTCCAGTTGAAAAGTTCTATCGAGATGTTAAGCTAACAACAATTGGTGAAGGAACTTCCGAAATTCAAAGATTAATTATCGCTAAATCAATTCTGAGTGAGCTATGACCAAATTAAACAGACAGATAAAAAAAGACTCGACATTTTTCGAACGTTTGGATTATCACAAAAATTTATTACGAATTATTAATGCGAAAGCCGAAAAAATCAAAGAAGGCGGTGGAAAGTCTGCAATTGAATCTCATAAGAAAAAAGGAAAACTATTTGTTCGTGATAGAATTAAGTTATTGATAGATGAAGGGACAGAATTTTTTGAACTCGGTATCTTTGCCGGCAATGATCTTTATGACGAATACATTCCAGCTGCTGGAACAATCGTTGGTCTCGGTTATGTCTCGAAAAAATTATGCGTGATTGTTGCAAATGATGCAACAGTAAAAGCAGGAGCCTGGTTTCCAATCACCTGCAAAAAAAATCTCCGTGCTCAAGAAATAGCAATGGAAAATCATCTTCCAATTATTTATCTGGTTGATAGTGCGGGTGTTTATCTCCCAATGCAGGATGAAATTTTCCCGGATAAAGAACATTTTGGGAGAATTTTTCGAAATAACGCTATCATGTCAGCAATGGGAATTCCACAAATTGCTGCAATAATGGGACCCTGTGTCGCAGGTGGTGCTTATCTTCCAATTATGAGCGATGAAGCGATAATTGTTGAAGGTACTGGAAGTGTTTTCCTTGCTGGAAGTCATTTAGTAAAAGCTGCAATTGGTGAAGAAATTGATAATGAAAGTCTCGGTGGTGCTGATGTGCATTCCTCAATTAGCGGTGTGACAGATTACAAAGTCAAGAATGATGAAGAAGCAATTCAATTAATTAGAAATTTGGTTGATAAAATATCAGGTCAAAGATTTGAAGGATTTAATCGGACTGCTTCCAAGCCGCCTGAAAATCCGCCAGAAGATATTCTCGGAATTTTACCTACAGACACTATCACTCCTTACGATATGTATGATGTTTTGAGCTGTATCGTAGATGATGGCGAAATTGACGAATACAAAAAAAATTACGGCAAAACTATTATCACAGCTTACGCACGGATCGATGGTTGGGCTGTTGGAATTGTTGCCAATCAAAGATCTCTTGTTAAAACTCGAACTGGTGAAATTCAAATTGGCGGAGTTATTTATTCAGATAGTGCAGATAAAGCGACTCGCTTCATAATGAATTGCAATCAGAAAAAAATTCCATTGGTATTCTTGCAGGATGTTACTGGCTTTATGGTTGGATCAAGAGCTGAGCACGGTGGAATTATAAAAGATGGTGCAAAAATGGTTAATGCTGTTGCAAATTCTGTTGTACCTAAATTCACATTTATCGTTGGAAATTCTTACGGTGCCGGGAATTATGCAATGTGTGGTAAAGCTTATGATCCAAGATTAATCTTTGCATTTCCAAATGCCAGAATTGCTGTAATGGGTGGAAATCAAGCGAGCAACACTTTACTAAATATTAAAATAAATCAAATGATGAAGGAAGGAAAAGAAATAAGCGAAGAAGAAAAGAAAAAATTTCTAAAAGAAATTTCTGATCGTTACGAAAAACAAAGTGAACCGTTATATGCAGCAGCCCGTCTCTGGATTGATGAAATAATTGATCCAAGAGAAATCAGAAAAATAGTTTCCTTAGGTATTGAAATGGCAAATCATTCTCCTATCACAAAACCATTCATCACAGGAGTGATTCAAACTTGAAAGTTTTATTTCTGATCCTAATATCTTTCGTAATAAGTTCTGGACAGGTAAAAGATATCTACGAATATGGTAGTAAAGTGAACGATTTTATAGCAGCAAATTTATTAAATAGTGATAATAGGGAAATTAATCTAAAAGCAGTCGATTCAATTTTTTCTTTTGCTCTTTCAATTGCTGATTCGAATATTGGAGATGCATTGCTTTTTTGCTGTGTTGGTACAATGACTTATCCTGTGTTCAAAGTAAAATTACCATTTATAAAATTATTGATTCCATTTTCAGTCTTTATCAACTATGACAAGGTTTTGTTGTCTCGAAAAGTAAAAAATCTTCCATCAAGATTATTTGAAGACTCACCAAATTCTGAGTTTGGAGATAAAGACAAAATTGTTCACTTTTTTTCGACAGCTTATTTAAGTTATACTTTCGGCAAAGAATTTTCCGAGAGTCTTGGTGAATTCGTCGAAGAATTTGAAGAAAGTTTTAAGATCGATGGAAAAGTAGATCAACGAGATTTAAGAATCAATCAACTTGGTTCAGAATTTGGTCAAATGCTTCGTTGTAAAATTATTCCTCCAAGCGTTATTTTAGCAAAAGAAAAAAGTTTGAGTTATGGAAAAAATATTAATAATTGACGACGATCCCTCCATTTGTGAATCAATCAAAATGATTCTTGAATATGAAAATTACATCGTTGAATCTGCATCAAACGCAATGGAAGGGATCGAAAAAATTAAATCAAATGATTACAAAGCCATACTGCTCGATATTAAAATGCCCGAAATGGATGGGCTTGAAGCTATAACAAAAATTAAAGAGATAAATGATGCAGTTTCAATTATAATGATCTCCGCTCATGCAAGTCTTGGTAACGCTATTGAGGCAACCAAAAAAGGAGCCTATGATTTTATCGAAAAACCAATCGATCGAGATAAACTTTTAATAACAATTCGTAACGCTGTTAATCAAACAAATCTTGTATTAAGGAATAAGCAACTCAAAGAAAAAGTTGAAAGCAAATACGAGATCATCGGGCAAAGTCAGGCGATCAAAAATATATTAGAGACAATTCGAAAAGTCGCGCCAACAAATTCACGCGTATTAATTACTGGTGAAAATGGGACAGGCAAAGAACTGGTTGCACAAGCAATTTATCGATACAGCAATAGGTCGAACAAACCGTTTGTCGAAGTTAACTGTGCAGCTATTCCAAATGAATTAATAGAATCAGAACTTTTTGGTCACGAAAAAGGTGCATTTACAGGAGCCACTTCACAGAGAATTGGGAAATTCGAACAGGCAAATGGCGGAACATTATTCTTAGACGAAATTGGCGATATGTCTTTGAATGCTCAAGCAAAAGTCTTGAGATCAATTGAAGAAGGTGCAATTGAGCGGGTCGGAGGAAAAAATAAAATTCCTGTAGATGTTAGAATTATTGCTGCAACAAATAAAAACTTAATGAAGGAAATTGCAGAAGGTAGATTTCGTGAAGATCTATTTCACAGGCTAAGTGTGATTGTGATTAATGTTCCACCTTTAAGAGAAAGAAGAGAAGATATTCCCCTTTTAATTGAGCATTTTACCAGAAAAGTTTGTGAAGAAAATAAATTCCCAGTAAAAAAATTCAATGACGATGCAATTGAATATTTAAAGAATCTCGAATGGAAAGGTAATGTTCGAGAACTAAAAAACTTTGTCGAAAGAATCATAATAATGAATCCGAAACAGGTTTATGATTTGAATGATGTTAAAGCACAATTATTCCCTTACTCAAAATCAGATGCGGAAATTGATTTTTCAATTGACTCATTTCAAGACTTTAAAGATCAGATGGAAAAAATTTTTATTATTAAGAAATTAAATCAGTACAATTGGAACATCACAAAAACTGCTGAAGCAATTGGAATTCAGAGAAGTCATCTCTATAATAAAATAAAAAAATACGGAATAGAGAAGGAGGAAAAGTAGTGGATTGTATTTTCTGCAAAATCATAAACAAAGAGATCAATTCTGAAATCGTTTTTGAAAACGAAAACATCATCGGATTTAATGATATAAATCCAGTTGCTCCCTATCATGTTCTTTTTGTCCCAAAGAAACATATTGATAAAATCAGTAATGTTGAATCGAGTGATATCAATTTGCTTGGCGAGTTAATCTTCCAGGCAAAAGAATACGCAAAAAAATTAGGTATTGATGAAAGTGGTTTTCGACTTGTACTTAATACAGGCAAAAACGCTGGTCAAGCAGTTTTTCATATTCATCTGCATTTGATTGGTGGCAGAATGATGTCCTGGCCTCCAGGATGATTATTTAATTCAAAGGCGAGATAAAGATTTATTTATTTCGAATTATCCATTAAACCAAAAGCTTAGTACTCGAGATTTAAAATAAAAAACCCCGAACGCATCGGGGTTTTTTATTTCAAGTTCATCTTTTCTGGCAAATCTTAATTAAGCTTGAAAATAATAGGAACAGCAACTTTTACTCTGACTGGTTTTCCTCTTTGTTTACCTGGTTTAAACTTAGTTTCACGGACAGCCTTTTCAGCTGCTTCATCACAGCCAGCGCCAATTCCTTTTAAAACTTCAGTTTTAGTCACATTACCATTTTCATCAACATAAGCTAAGATGTAAACTTTACCTTCAACACCAGCTCTTTTGGCAATTTCAGGATAAACAATCTTTTTCTGAATTGCTTCTATTCCACCAATTGGTTCAGGCATCTCTTCCACAACTTCAAAATACTGGATATCTTCTTCAACTATTTTCTTTTCCTCTTTCGGTGGAGGTGGTGGAGCTTCAATCTGTTGAGTTAGATCAATCTCAGTACTTCCGATCTCAACATCTTCGAGCACATTATCAGATGGTGATTCAATTGGTATTGGTGGTTTTGGTGGAGGTGGAGGACGATTTTCCTGTTTAGTTTTTACGATATCCTCAACATTAACAAGCTCTTGAACTGCTTGAACCTGTTTCTCACCTGCTTCTACTTTTGGGAAAAACTTAAAAGCGATTATTAATAAAGCTAAGGAGATAATTAAACTTATCTCAACATACCTTGTATATTTTCTCCTTAGATCAGCTTTTGGTGTTTTGTATACTGGCATTTTTCATTTCCTCTTAATTTGGTTCGAAAATAAATCTTGAAAAAGTATTTAGCAAATTTCAATTATCTAACTTAGTTTCTTTAATCAAGTTCCTGATTAATGACTTCAACTATTTTAATTGCTTTGGGAATTGACTTTATCACATCACTTGATATTAAACTAAGCTTACCTTTTTTTACAGCAGCTATATCACCTGCTAATCCATGTAGGAATACACCAGTTATTGCTGCATCAATTGCTGAAAGTCCTTGAGCATAAAAACTGCTTATTATTCCTGTTAATACATCACCCATTCCAACTGTTGCCATTCCACTATTGCCAGTTGAATTTATAAATGAATTGCCATCAGGATCAAAAATTATCGTTGGCGCACCTTTGAGTACTAAAATCGATTTATATTTTTTCGCAAAATTTGATCCCATTTCAAAAATGTTTTCTTTTAATTCATCGATGCTTTTTTTCGTAAGTCTCGCAAATTCACCCAGGTGTGGAGTTAAAATAGAATTTTTCAATGACAGATTTTTATCATTTATAAAATTAGCAAGTAAGTTTAATCCATCTGCATCAATAACTTTTTTCTTTTCGGGATATTCAAGTAAAATTCTTTTCAAAAATTTTTGAGTTTCTTCATTTTGACCAAGACCAGGACCAATCATTAAAACATCAGCCCAATCAATCTTCGATTTAATTTCATCAAAATCACTTTGAACAAAGTAATTACCATTGTTATTCTTTAAAGGATAAGTCATTACTTCCTTTAGACTTTTCGCATAAATATTTAAAAGTTTCTGCGTTGTTAATAAAAGAACACCACCGCAGCCTGAAATTAAAGCAGCTTCACAGGACATTTTAGCTGCGCCAGTCAATCCAGCTGAGCCTGCAATTGCAAAAACTTTTCCTACAGAATATTTATGAGCATCATAAGGTCTTTTTGGTAATCTTTCGTAAACGTCAATTTCTTCAATTAAATTTTTTCTAATTTCTATTGAGTTACTCAAATAATCTGGATAACTTATATCAACAATTTCAATTTTACCTGAAACTCTTGGACCATCGTTAATTAACAAACCAACTTTAGGCAATCCCATTGTTAATGTATAATCAGCTGAAAAAGCTTCACCTAAAATTTTACCATTATCGCTTGAAAGTCCTGTGGGGATATCTACTGACAACTTAATTGATTTATATTCATTAGCCCATTTAATAGTGGAACGAAACGGTTCTCTTATTTCGGAATTTAATCCAGTTCCGAGAAGTGCATCAATGATTAAATCAAATGGTTCGTCAAAATATTCTTTAATTTTATTTAAGGATTTCGGATTGATGTAAACTTTTAGATTTTCCTCTTTACTCGAAATTTTTTTTATTATGTCAAAATTAATTTTAGCATCACCTGAGATCTTGTTAAGATCACCAACTAAAACTACACAAACATTATAACCACGATTTGTAAGATGTCTTGCAATTGCAAATCCGTCACCGCCATTATTACCATGACCACAAAGGATCAAAATATTGTTTATAGTTTTTTCTTTAGATAAATCTGATATAAAATCAACTACGCCAATAGCAGCGTTTTCCATTAAAATTAAGGAAGGAATGTTGAAGATCTCGGTAGCTAAATGATCAAGCTTTCTGATCTCTGCTGATGTCGTGACTTTAATCATGTTATAATAAAAACCTTGTAATCATATCAAGAACAAAATTAGGAGTTAAACCAAGTTGAATGATAAATAAAACACAAATCGTCAAAACAAAATAATCCCCAGCAGAGCTGAACAAATTTTGTTTCTCGTCGCTTGTTTTGAAATACATATAAACAACTACTCTCAAATAAAAATAAGCTGAGATCACACTTGATATTACACCAACAACTGCAAGATAAGTCATATCGGCTCTAACAGCCGAAAGAAATACATAATACTTACCGAAGAATCCACCAAATGGGGGCAATCCGGAAAGCGCAAACATCAAAATTGACATCACCGCTGCAAACCATGGATGAGTATTTGCTAAACCTTTGAAGTCATCAAGGCTAACTCTCTTCTCAAAGTCACTCTCAAGAAATGAAATCATTATAAAAGCAGCTATATTCATAAACGAATAAACTGTTAAATAAAAAATCACTCCACTCATTCCAAGCTTATTAGCAGCTGCAATACCAATCAACATATAACCAGCGTGTGCAATGCTGGAATATGCAAGCATTCTTTTCAAATTACTTTGAGCAATAGCAGTAATTGAACCAACAAGCATCGATGCAATTGCAAGCCAGCCAATAATTTTTGAAATATCTTCAAAAACTACTCGAGCAGAAAGAGTTCCATATAAAACAACAATTAAAGCTACAAAAGCTGCTGTTTTACCTGCGGTAGACATAAAAGCACTGACAACGGTTGGGCTTCCTTCATAAACATCAGGCACCCACATATGAAATGGAACAGAAGCAACTTTAAATGAAAATCCTATTATTAATAAAACTAAACCAAGATTGAATAGCGGCTTATAAAGTAATTCAGAAAAGTTTTGAATAATTGCCTGGATATTTGTTGTTTGAGCTGAACCATAAATTAACGCAATTCCATACAATAAAAATCCTGATGCAAAAGCGCCAAGTAAGAAATACTTTAATGAAGCTTCATTGTTAAAAATAACCTTTCTATTAAAGCCTGCCAGTACATAAAAACTTAAAGACATAAGTTCGAGAGCAAGAAAAGTTAAAACTAAATCTCTTGAAGAAGTCATCAACATCATTCCAAGTAAAGAGCTCAAGATTAATATGTAAAATTCTCCATGATGATAACCTGTTCTTTGAAGATAGTTTCTGGATGAAATCAAAACCAGAAATGTGGTAAGAGAGAGAATAAAATAAATTAGATTAGAAATTCCGCCGCTTTGAACTGTCCCATAAAAATTTAATTCGACTTTATTTATTGTGAGAAGCGAATAAACAGTTGTAAACAACAAAACAACAAGCGAGAACCAATAAATTAAATTCTCACCTTTTTTATAAAATGCTTCAATTAAAAGAGTAATTACAAAAGCAATTGAAACTAAAATTACCGGCAATGTATTTAAGTAGTTCTGTAGTTCCATAGTTAATCTATAATAATTTGATTTTCTTCGGGTAACTCGATGCGAATTTTATGCTCATTTTCTACATAGAGCAATAATTTAATGTGTTTTGAAAAGTCAAATATATCATCAGATTTTTCACAAACTATAAGTTTAATATTTTCATACTTAGAGAATTCATTCTGAATATCTTTGTATTTCTTGAAATAAATATCTGTAAAATTTTCATGTTCAATAATTTCAACTTCGGAACTTGAGGAGGAAAAATCTGTGATAATTTTATCCTCAAAAATAATTTTCAAGAATTCACACTTAAAAGGAAGAATAACCCGATTGTTGTAATAAATTCCATTCTTCTTTTTATCTAAAGCTTCTTTAATAGTACTCATAATTTAGCCTCTCCCATAAAAGAATAATAACCAGATCAATGTAAAAACTGGAAGTAAAATTGGAATTGAATATTTAACTACATACCCAAAAAATGATGGAAGTTTAATACCAGAGCTTTCTGAAATTGACTTAACCATAAAATTAGGACCATTGCCTATATAAGTCATTGCACCGAAGTAAACAGCAGCTACAGAAATTGCCATCAAATAAATTGGATCGTGTAATTCAAACTCTTTCACATGCTGGAAATTATCAATATTTAACCCAAACTTACCCATTGCAGCACTTAAAAAGTTCAAATATGTAGGTGCATTATCTAGAATTGAAGAAAGAATTCCTGTTCCCCAGTAAAAGATATCAGCTGTTAGTTTTTCACCGTAAGTATGTGTCTCATAAGCAACAAGTTGAAGTGCTGGGATCATTGTCGCAAAAATTCCTACAAAGAGAAATGCAACTTCTTTTATTGGTTCAAAATCAAACTCATTCCCTTTCAAGGCTTCCTTATCCGCTCTATGATATGAGATGAAGGCGACTGAAAACATTATAATCTCTCTAATTCCAAAAGGTAATTCACCAAGCGAAGGAACCCAGCTTAAAACCGCTGGATCAAGAAATACTGAAATTATTATTATCAGGAGATATAAGAAATTTTTCTTCCCACGAATTTCAATTTTACCAGAAAATTCTTTATCAACATCAGTATCGTTTTTGTAATTTTTCAATTCAAAGAGATAAAAGATAGTTAATACAATTGCAATCGTTAAAAGCCAGATATACCAGACATGTTTTATTACCCAGAAAAATTCTATTCCTTTAAGAAATCCTAAAAATAAAGGTGGATCTCCTATTGGTGTCAATCCGCCGCCAATGTTACTCACAATAAAAATAAAGAAAATTATATGGTAAGGCTTTATTCTGTTCCTGTTCATCCTTATATAAGGACGAATCAAAAGCATTGAGGCACCAGTCGTTCCAATTAAATTTGAGATTACAGCACCAACAAAAAGTAAAATTACGTTCGCAATTGGTGTCGCCTTTCTATCTATTCTGATTAAAATTCCTCCAGAAACAACAAACAGAGAAGTTAAAAGAGCGATAAATGAAATATATTCCTCAAGTGTATGAAGCAAGCTCAAAGGATCATTAAATATAAATAGATAATACAAAACTGTTATTGACCCTAATGCGATAGAAACTTTTGGATAATTGTGTTCCCAGAAGTGACGATAAAAAAGCGGTCCAGTTGCGATCATCAAAAGAAGAACAATAAAAGGAATCACCATATAAGGTGATGGTGGATTTTCAAAAATATTATGTTCAGATGAGTGCTCTGAATGAACAACTTGAGTTGTATCGATTACATTATCAGCATAAGCGTTGGCTGGAAAAGAAACAATTAATGTAATAACCAAGACAGCGATTAATAACAGGATTTTTTTCACTTTATATTTACCTTTTTATTAATTCAACTTTCTGAGGATTAACATCTTTCAAAATTGATTTTATCGATAGCTCTGATTTGCTAAGAAATGTTGACGGATAAATTCCAATCCAAACTATAAAAACAAGAATTGGAATTAACAATCCTATTTCTCTCTTATTCAAATCTTTTAAATCTTTATTTTGCGGATTTTCCAATTTACCGAAGACAACTCGCTGATACATCCATAATAAATAAACAGCCGCAAAAATCACCCCAGATGCAGCAAATGCAGCATACCAATAACTATTTAACACAGTTGATTTGAATGAACCAATTAAAATTAAGAATTCTCCGATGAAGCCATTCAAACCTGGCAAACCAATTGAACTTAAAGAGACAATCAACAAAATTGTTGAATATACAGGCACAACCTTAGCAATTCCACCAAATTCGGAAATTAAACGAGTGTGTCTTCTGTCGTAAATCATTCCAACTAATAAGAATAAAGCTCCAGTTGAAAGTCCATGATTGATCATTTGAATTAAAGCACCTTGTGAGCTTTCAACGGTCATTGCAAAAATCCCAAGCACCACGAAACCTAAATGGCTCACAGAACTATAAGCAATCAATTTTTTCATATCAGGCTGAACCATTGAAACTAATGCACCATAAATAATACCAATTATTCCAAGTACACTGATATATGGTGCAAGCTCAATTGAAATTTGTGGGAATAAAGTTAAACAGAATCTCAGCAAACCATAAGTTCCCATTTTCAATAAAACACCAGCAAGAATTACACTGCCTGCCGTAGGAGCTTCAACGTGGGCATCTGGTAACCAGGTATGAAATGGAAAGATCGGGACTTTAATAGCAAAACTCAAAGCGAAAGCTAAAAACATTAAAAGTTGTGTAGAATGTGTCAGAGTTGGGGAAATAGTTTTCAGCAAAGTATAATCTGTAGTAAAATATCCAAGTTTATCCATTGCAGAAACGCCAAGAGCAATAATGGCAACAAGCATCAATAAACTACCAAACATTGTATAGAGGAAAAACTTTATTGCTGCATAAATTCTGTTTTCCCCGCCCCAAACACCAATTATAAAGTACATTGGAATTAACATTGCTTCCCAGAAAATATAGAATAAGAACAAATCAAGAGAAGCAAAGACTCCAATCATTCCCGTCTCAAGCACAAGGAAAAAGAAAAGGAATTCTTTAACCTTAGACTTAATACTTTCCCAGGCTGATAGTATTGTTAATGGAGTCAGAAAAGTAGTTAAAAGAATTAACAACAACGAAATTCCATCAATTCCGATATGATAACTGATATTTAGATTTTTAATCCAGGTAAACTTAGTTATGAATTGAAAACCAATTGTATCTTCACGAAATCCAAAAAATAATCCAAGCGAAAGTATAAAAGTCAGAGTTGAGACTATCAGCGCGAAATAACGGAGCAGTTCTTTTTTCTCCTTATTGATAAAAAGTAAAAGAATTGCTCCAATTAAAGGTAAAAAGATGGTCAGAGTAAGAAGATAATGTTTCATAGGCATCACAATAATAGTAGAAAGATTATGAGTGTTATTCCAAAAATCATTATTAGAGCATAGAATTGAGCAATACCAGTTTGAATTTTTCTGATCAACTTTGCTGTTTCACCAATCATCTCAGCTGTTGCATTTACAAAACCATCGATAATCATTGTATCGTTGATTTTCCACAAGAATTTTTCTGAAACTTTAACGAGCGGAGTAACAATTAAGAAATCGTAAATTTCATCAACATAGTATTTGTTGAAAAGAAGATTATAAAGTTTTTTGAATCTTGTAATTAACCATTCAATTGGTTTAATATTTTGCAAGTAGAAGTGACGAGCAAGCAGAATTCCAGTTACACCAACAGCCACAGATAAAACCATTAAAAGAATTTCAGTTGAATGTGAATGAATATTAATATGCAAAATAAATGTTTCGGCTGGTTCATAAACTGGTTTTAACCAATTTGCGAATAGATTACCATTTTCACCAACAAAAACTGCCGGCATTCCAACAAAACCACCTATTGCCGATAGAACTGCTAAGATGATTAATGGTACTGTCATCACTTGTGGTGATTCATGAGGATGAATATGCGAAGGATATCTTGGATTTCCTTCAAAAGTTAGATTAAACAATCTGAAAACATAGAAAGCTGTCATCAAAGCAGTGACTAATCCGATTAAGTAAAGGAAGGTATGACCAGTTGCAAAAGTCTCCCACAAAATTTCATCCTTCGAGAAAAATCCTGAGAGAGGAGGAATTCCTGCAATTGCAAGTGATGCAACTAAAAATGTTTTATAAGTAATTGGAAGATGTTTTTTCAGACCTCCCATATTCTTGATGTTTTGTTCTTCGTGCATTGCATGAATTACAGAACCTGCACCAAGGAATAACAAAGCCTTAAAGAAAGCATGTGTCATAAGATGGAAAATTGCAGCCGTAAACGCACCAACTCCAGTTGCAAGAAACATATAACCAAGCTGACTGATTGTTGAATAAGCTAATACCTTTTTAATATCATTCTGAACCAGTCCCATTGATGCTGCAAAAATCGCAGTCAAAGCACCAATCACTGCAATAATTGTCATTGTAATTTCTGACTGCACAAAAAGAACTGAGCTTCGTGAAACCATATAAACACCAGCAGTGACCATAGTAGCGGCATGGATTAAAGCAGAGACAGGAGTTGGACCTGCCATTGCATCCGGTAACCATACATAAAGTGGAATTTGCGCCGACTTACCTGTTGCACCAATGAAAAGGAATAATGTAATCATTGTTATAGTTATCTCAGCAACAGGTGTTTTTGACGCCATCGTGAAAACTTCAGTAAAATTCAAACTGCCGAATGTTTTATAAATCAAAAACATCCCAAGTAAAAATCCAAAGTCACCAATTCTATTGACGATAAATGCCTTCTTAGCAGCGTCAGCAGTTGTAGAGTTTTCGAATTTTCTATCATACCAGAAACCGATTAAGAGATAAGAACATAACCCAACACCTTCCCAACCAAGAAACATTAAAACAAAATTATCAGCAAGGACCAAATTCATCATCATAAAGATGAATAAATTGAGATAAGCAAAAAATCGCCAGAAACCTTTATCACCATGCATATAACCAATACTGTAGACATGAATCAAAAATCCAACACCAGTTACAACTAACGCCATTACTAATGACAACGGATCAACTAAATAGCTGAACGATACATCAATTCCTTCAACAGCTAACCATTTGAATAATGGTACAATTATCTTCCTCTGAGTTTCCGGGAGAGAGCTTACTTCTAAAAATGAAATAAAAGAAATTAGAAATGAAATCCCAACTACACCGCTACCTATCCAACCAATTATTTTCTCTTTCTTAATTTTAGAACCAAATAAACCATTTATTAAAAATCCAATCAGAGGAAAAACAACTGCAAGGTATATATAATTTGTAATCATTATTTCCTTTACCATTTAAGGATGTTTACTTCGTCAACATTGATTGTAAGTTTATTTCTAAAGAGAGCGATTATAATCGCCAATCCGACTGCAGCTTCTGCAGCAGCAACAGCCATAACAAAGAATACGAAAATCTGACCGCTGCTATCACCAAAGAATGATGCAAAAGCTACAAAGGTTAAATTTACTGCATTCAACATCAATTCAATACACATAAAAATGATAATTGCATTTCTTCTGGTAAGTACACCGATTATACCAATTGTAAAAAATGCTGCACTCAGAATTAAATAATAACTTATTGGTATCATTCAAATTTCCTCTTTGCTAAAACTATTGCCGCAATTATTCCAACTAAAAGGACAAAGGAAGTAATTTCAAACGGAACTAAATAAGTTGAAAATAAAAGTTCGCCAATATTCTTAATTGAACCAGCTTCAACCGAATTCTTTGAAGGTATTATGTCCAAATCGTTCTTTGCTTTGATAAAGAAGAAAACACCAAATTGCAAGAAAAGCACAACACCCAGAATAGTTGCAATAATTTTCCTCAAATTAAAAGGATCTTTCAAGGCTTCTTCATTCTGCAAGTTTAATAACATAATTACGAACACAAACAAAACCATAATTGCACCTGCATAAACCAGAATTTGCAAGACTGCTAAAAACTGAGCATTCAATAATAGATAAAAACCAGCGAGGGCAAAGAAATGCATAATTAAAAGCAAAGCTGAATAGACAGGGTTTTTCTGAATGACGAGCATTATTGCTGATGCAAGTCCTATGATTGCAAGAATTATAAATGTGATTAGTTGAAGGCTCATAATCTGAATTTTATCTCCACAACTTAAGGTGTATTTCTATAGATCATTCTTGGAAATGGAATGGTTTCTCTGACATGTTCAAGTTTACAAATCCAGGCAACTGTTCTTTCGATACCAAGTCCAAATCCTGAATGCGGGACTGAACCATACCTTCGTAAATCGAGATACCATTCAAAGGCTTCTCTTGGTAAGTTATGTTCTTCAATTCGTTTTAGAAGTGTTTCGTAATCATCTTCTCTCTGACTTCCACCAATTATTTCACCATAACCTTCGGGTGCAAGCATATCAACTGCAAGTGCATATCTTTCATCATTAGGGTCTCGCTTCATATAAAATGCTTTAACCTGAGCAGGATAATGATGAATCATTACGGGCTTATCGAATTGTTCTGAAATTACTGTTTCATCCGTTCCACCAAAATCATTTCCCCATTCGAAATTTATCCCATTTCTTTTTAAGATCTCAATTGCTTCTTCATAATGAATTCTGGGGAATGGTCGTTTTACATTTTCAAGTTTCGAAATATCCCTCTCAAGAAATTCCAATTCTTTTCTTCTATTTTTAATGACAGTTTGCACAATGTACTCAACAAACTCTTCTGCTAAATCCATATCGTCGTTCAAATCTGCAAAAGCAACTTCAGGTTCAACCATCCAGAATTCAGTTAAATGTCTTCTTGTCTTTGATTTTTCTGCTCGAAAAGTTGGACCAAATGTATAAACTTTTCCAAATGCCATTGCAGCTGCTTCGGCGTAAAGTTGACCGGATTGAGTAAGATAAGCTTTGCCCAGATCAAAATATTCTGTTTCAAAAAGTGTTGTTGTGCCTTCGCAAGCAGCTGGAGTTAAGATTGGTGCATCAACTAAAATAAATCCTTTGTTGTTGAAGAATGTTCGGATTGCATTAATAATCTCGTGTCGAACTCTTAAAATTGCGTGTTGACGGCTTGATCTTAACCATAAGTGACGGTGATCCATCAGGAACTCAATTCCATGTTCCTTCGGAGTGATCGGATAATCTTTTGCGATATGTATTATCTGGAGATCTTTAACTTCAATTTCGAATCCGCCTGGTGCACGTTCTTCTTTTTTTACTAATCCAAAAACTTTGAAAGAAGATTCTTGCGTCAGCTCATCGAATTTATTGAATACTTCTTCGGGAAGTAAATTTTTAACAAGCACCAGCTGACAAATACCAGAACCATCTCGCATTACAATGAAACGAATCTTGCCGCTTGATCTTTTATGAGTTACCCAACCTGAAAGTTCTATTTCCTGTCCAATATACTTATCTAATTCTTCTATATAGATTTTCTTCATTCTTTATTCACAAAATTTTTACAAAATTAAAAAAGGCTCAAGATTTTACAAAAGAATATTTTAAACTTTAAAACAAAAAAGTTGAAGCTTCATCAAAACGCTGTTGATAAAACTTCAACTTTAAATTTAATTTTTAATTAAGGGTTATTTTCTTCGCCTTTTTCTTCCTGGTGAAAAATAATCGTCATCATCCTCGTCTTCATCTTCTTCCCATTCTTCCCAATCGTCGAAATCTTCATCCTCATCGTCATCTTCTTCCCAGTCTTCGTCTTCCCAAAATTCCTCATCGTCTTCATCATCATCGTCATCATTTTCATCATCTTCCCAATCTTCATCATCATCTAATTTTTCTTTGTCTTCATCTTCATCATCGCCATCAACCATATTATCTGTATAGTCAAATATGGTTTTAGCAACGAAAATTTTACCCATCTCAGTTAATTCGAGTGAGTCTGGTTTTACGATCTCAAACATTCTCGCACGTTCGATTTTATTTTTGTCAAGTTCAAGATCAATCGGACCTCTTCTTGAAATACCGCAGGCTATTTTGAGCGAAGATTCTTTACCAAGAATCTCGATAATTTTATTTATTATTTCCTTATCCATTTTTTATTTCCTTTCATTTTTTTTGTTGTCTTCTTGTGCAAGCTATCTTTAAGATTTTATTTTATCAAGTCCAGTGGTCTATGTAAAGTTAATTTTTTAATGAAAGATATTTTCTCCATTAAGCAGGTGAAAAGGTTCTAATTTTAAGCTTAGACAAACAATCATAGATACAAAAATAAAATTCAGAACGGATGAAATTTTTTCAGACAAGATAAAAGGATCAGAAAATTTTAAAGTTCTACACATCTAACAGGATTTCAAAACAAAAAAATCGAATTTTACTAATTGACCAATTTTCCGTTCATTTTTTATAATATCACTCCTTCGGAGTTTTACTTTTGTGGGATCAATTTAAGGTCTAAAGTAATTTCACCACTTCATGGTTTTTATTTTTCAGCTCTTTGAACTATCATTCATTAATTAAAATTTTTAGTAATAAAAAATCATAAAAGAACAAATCAAAAAATTTAATTCAACGATAGATCATCAAAGATCAAAGAAAACGTTTAATATAATTTCCCACAGATTGCTTTTTGAAAATAATGAAAACCGAAGAAGCAAATTCCTCAAAAAGTTTCACTACGAGTAGCCTCCAATTGTATTGATGGAAAGAGAGCAAAATTTAAAGAAACATGAAGAGCTTCATTTATAAAATAAGTTGTTTCAAATCATCTAAAATATTCTCTTGCACAAAAGTCCTTCCAAAATATTTTGAAGCTCACATTCAATAAATCAGGGTTGGATTTTTTTGACATTAATCACCGAGTACATCTCTGGATTAATATTATTCTTTAATCTTACTCGGAGATTAGAGATTTGTGATCTAAATCAAACCGAGATTATTTATAATAAATTATTTTTTCCAAAAATTAGGTTTCTAACATTATTATACCTATATTGAATTAGCAGACAGTTGTTTTGTAAGTCTGTAGTAGTAGAAACAAAAATTTTCGAACCTTCAGAAAGCTTCCTTAAAGCATCAACTTCAAACCTGTCTCAGTAACAAAATCATTAACAAATTATTAAAGGAGCTTCTGATATGTCAGAGCGAAGAAGAGGAACCGTTAAATGGTTCAACAGTTCTAAAGGTTACGGATTTATTACTCAAGATAATGGCGAGGATGTATTCGTTCATTATCAATCAATTCTTGGTAATAGTTACCGTACTTTAGCAGAAAATGATAAAGTAGAATTCTCAGTTAAGCAAGGTCCAAAAGGATTGCAAGCTGCAGAAGTAAAAGTTATCAAATAATTTTTGATTGACTTTAATC
The DNA here is from genome assembly GCA_013177855.1 of Ignavibacteria bacterium. Classification (NCBI taxonomy): domain Bacteria; kingdom Pseudomonadati; phylum Ignavibacteriota; class Ignavibacteria; species Ignavibacteria bacterium. Next base: position 2,568,423 of record JABLYA010000001.1, on the reverse strand, counting down.
AGCCCCACTTCGGTGGGGTTTTTTATTTTAAAGCCTTCTCAACCTCTATTTAAACAAAGATTTTTGAATGCAATCAATTCATTAATCATTAAAAATTTTACAATTCGTATATTTACACAAAATCATTTATGAGATTACTATGACCCAAAAATCACATCCAGAAATTAAGATTATTCAAGGAGACATAACCACTGCAAAAGTTGACGCAATTGTAAATGCAGCTAATAATCATTTGTGGATGGGTGCGGGTGTAGCCGGAGCAATTAAAAGAGCAGGCGGGAAAATTATAGAAGACGAAGCAGTCTCAAAAGGACCAATTCCAGTTGGAAGTGCAATTGAAACTACGGCAGGTAATCTTAACGCGAAATATGTAATACATGCTGCAGTGATGGGACAGGATTTAGTCACAAATGAAAAATACATCCGAGAAGCAACTCGTAGCGTTCTTCAACTCTGTGAAAAATTAAATCTTTCTTCGGTTGCGTTTCCAGCACTTGGAACAGGTGTCGGAGGTTTTCCAATGGATGAGTGTGCAGAGATTATGATTGGAGAGGTTTTGAATTTTGAAGCAAAATCACTAAAAGAGGTGTTCTTCTATCTTTTAGGAAATGCCTCAAAAACTTTTGAAGAAGTTCTCAAAAAATTAACTAACAAAAATTAAGAGGTAGAAATGGAAGCACTAACTGGTTTAGCTGTTTTAATAATTTTCGCAATTATATTATTCCTGATAATTTTCCTCTACTTCATTCCAGTCGGGCTTTGGATAACTGCATACTTTGCGGGAGTTAAGTTAAAAATATTTTCTGATCTGGTCGGAATGCGATTAAGAAAAGTTCCACCGCATATTATCGTTAAAAGTTTAATCACTGCAACCAAAGCAGGTATTAAAGTCGAAACTGGTAAATTAGAAGCCCACTATCTTGCCGGCGGTAATGTTGAGAAAGTTGTTAATGCATTAATCTCAGCAGATAAAGCAAACATTCCATTAACATTTGAACGGGCAACTGCAATTGATCTTGCAGGTCGTGATGTTTTGGAAGCAGTGAAGATGAGCGTTAATCCAAAAGTAATTGAAACTCCCGCAATTGCCGCAGTTGCTAAAGATGGAATTCAGGTAAGAGCGATTGCAAAAGTTACTGTCAGAGCAAACATTGATCGACTCGTTGGTGGTGCTGGTGAAACCACAATAATTGCAAGAGTTGGGGAAGGAATCGTCACAACAATTGGTTCTGCCAATTCTCACAAAGAAGTTCTCGAAAATCCTGATAGAATTTCAAAAACTGTTTTGGAAAAAGGACTTGATGCAGGAACTGCTTTCGAAATCCTTTCAATTGACATTGCCGATGTTGATGTTGGCGAAAACATTGGAGCAAAACTTCAAACAGATCAAGCTGAAGCTGATTTGAAAATTGCAAGAGCAAAAGCTGAAGAAAGAAGAGCCGCAGCGGTTGCAACTGAACAAGAAATGAAAGCTGAAGTTCAAAGAATGAAAGCCAAAGTAATTGAAGCTGAGGCTGAAATTCCAAAAGCAATTGCACAGGCTCTTAGAGAAGGTAAGCTCGGTGTCCTTGATTATTACACTCTCAGAAACATCCAGGCAGATACTGAAATGCGTGAATCAATCTCTAAAGGCGTTGAAAAGAAAAAAGAATAATTAAATCGCAAGCAAGGAATTTGAATGGAAAATTTATTTGACCTGCTTATAATTTTGTTTATTATTTATGCATTTCTTTCGCCAATTTTAAAGAAAAGGACTCCACCTGTTCAGAAGAAACCAGAAACATCTGAACCAGAGACATTGCCTACATCCGAAAAAGAAAAATCTTCTCAGGATATTTTGAGAGAGATTGAAGAATTATTTGGTTATAAAACAGAAGAGCCCGAACCTTTTCCAGAAATAGAAGACGAAGAATTTAGTCAAATAACTTTCGAGCCTGAAACAATTGAAAAAAAATCACAACCTAAATTTGAAGATGAGATAGCATCAACACAACCGAAGCAAACCTTAGAGGAAAAAATTCATCAAGATTTTCAAATTGAAGCTTATGATTATGAGTCTACAATACCAGATACCGATATAGATGAATTTGATTACTCAAAACTTGATACATATGAATTCGAACATGAAGATAAAACATTAGAAGAGAAGAAATTTTCGCTCCAATTAAGCGAGATAGATGATTTTAAGAAGGCAGTTATCTACAAAGAAATTTTTGATACACCAATTGCTTTAAGGATGAGAAAGATTAAATGGCAAAGAAATATATACTAAAAAGAGTTTCGACTGATACAGAACCATTAGTCAAAAGACCTGAGGAAGTAAATTATAAAATTGATTACAAAAACATTTTAAATCCAGCACAATATGAAGCCGTAATTACAACTGAAGGTCCTGTACTTGTAATTGCTGGTGCTGGAACTGGTAAAACACAAACTTTAGTTTATCGTGTTGCTCGACTGGTTGAATCTGGCGTCAATCCACAATCAATTTTACTTCTCACCTTTACTCGAAAAGCAGCACAGGAAATGCTGCGTCGTGCGGCTTCGTTGATTGATTCGAGATGTGAAAAAGTTTCTGGCGGCACTTTCCACTCTTTTGCAAATATGATACTAAGAAAATTTGCTGAGAAGATTGGTTATCCGAGCAACTTCACAATTTTGGACCAATCTGATGCGGAAGATGTAATCAATTTAATTAGAACAAATCTCGGTTTTGATAAACAACGAAAACGATTTCCAAAAAAACAAACTCTCTACGACATAATCAGCCTTGCAATAAACAAACAAACTACAATCGAACATATTCTTTCAACTCAATATCCACAGTTCATTGAATTTTTAGACGATATAAAACTACTCAAAGAAGAATACGAGAAATTTAAAAAGAAAAATGCTCTGCTCGATTATGATGATTTACTTTTGAAATTAAAAGAACTGCTTGAAAAGGATGAGGACTTTCGAAGATACATTCATAAAAACTACAAGTACATAATGGTTGATGAATATCAAGACACAAATAAATTACAAGCTGAAATTGTAAAGCTTCTTGGCGGTACTTCACGAAATATTATGGTTGTTGGAGATGACTCTCAGAGCATTTATTCTTTTCGCGGTGCAAACTTCAAAAATATAATTGATTTCCCGAAAGATTTTCCTGATGCAAGGATCATTACGATTGAAGAAAATTACAGAAGTACTCAAGCTATTTTGAATTTCACAAATCAGATTATTGCGTCAATGATTGAAAAATATCCGAAACGGCTTTATACAAGAAATGAATTCGGCGAATTGCCTTCAATCATTGCGGCACAAAACACAACTCTCGAATCAAAATTTGTTGTTGATAAAATTCTAGAATTGAGAGAAGAAGGAATTTCGTTAATGGATATAGCTGTGCTTTTTCGCTCAGGTTATATCTCTTACGATCTTGAAATCGAACTTAACAAAGCTGGAATTCCCTATAGAAAATTTGGCGGAATAAAATTTATTGAAACTGCTCACATCAAAGATTTAATCAGCTTCCTTCGAATACTGAATAATCCAATCGATAAAATCAGCTGGTTTAGAATACTTCAGCTTTTATCAGGCATTGGACCTAAAAAAGCTCGTGCCTTAACAGATGAAATTGAAGAAGCTGTTAATAATCATAAATTTAGTTTTAATTCATTCCTCAAAGATAAATCGTTACCCGATAGTGTTTTCAAATTATTTAGCGTACTGAACGAAGCAAGCGGAAAATCTCTATCTCCTTCGGAAAGATTAAACATTATTCTCCCCTTTTACGAACCAATACTAAGAGAAAAATACGATGACTTCCAGAAGAGATTAAAAGATTTAGAAATTTTCCAGGCAATCGCAGATAGATATCGTTCGCTTAATTCATTCCTTGATGATCTTGCACTTGAACCGCCAACTCAAAGTGTTTATGATATTGAAAGTCCCGGTAGTGAAGATGAATTTCTAACTCTCAGCACAATTCATTCAGCAAAAGGTCTTGAATGGCATTCGGTTTTTGTGATTGGAGTTGTTGAAGGTTTCTTTCCAAACACCCGAGCATCTGAATCTTTCGAGGATATAGAAGAAGAAAGAAGACTATTGTATGTAGCTTGCACAAGAGCAAAAAGAAATTTATTTATTTCATATCCTCTCGTTATGTTTTCAAGAATCGATGGAGTAACTTACTCCAAAAAATCTCGTTTCATTGCACCAATTGATCAAGAATATTATGAGGAATGGGTAATAAATGAAGAATAAAATTTTAATAATTGTTTCTTCCAGTTTAGTCTTAATAAATCTTTTAGGTTGTCCAGGAGCTAAAAGAGATGAGCTCGAATTTTATCGAGGACAAGTTGATTCTCTCAGAAATGTTATTTCAAATTTTGTTATTGAATACAATCAACTTAAATATGAGAGCTATGTTCAAAACCAACCGTTTCTAATCTCAAATCTTTATAAAAAATATGATAAGACTTTCAGCCAGAACGATATTGATTTGATAAACAATCTTCTAAAACTTGAACAAAGGCCAGAAAGAATTGAGAGGTTAGAACGATTAAAAGTTTTCATTTATGAAAAGATTGTCGAAAAAGAGACTGCACAATTGCAAGATCAAATCGAAAGACTTAAAAACGAAATTACATTCTCAACCCGCAAGGGAAAATTTAAACTCGATGACTTAAAAGAATATCTCACAAATGAATCAAATCCAAGACTGAGAAAAAGTGTTTATAATTCTAATCTCAACAGTTTAGAAAATCTGCAAAAGCTTCAAATACAATTACTGGAAAAAAGGAAAAAAATTATCCTCGACTCTCTAAACTTTGGTTCGTATCTCCAATTTGCCTCAATGATCCGTCAGGAAGATCTCTCTAAATTTTATTCAACCGTAAATGACTTCATTTCTTCAACAAATGATTTTTACTTTCAACAACTTTATGAATTACTTAGAATTCAAAGGTATTCACAGGACTATTTTAATAGTTCAGATATCTATTCTCTAACTAAAGATCCACGATATGAAAGATATTTTAAATCAGACAGTTTGCAAAACATTTTTCTTAGAACATTCTATCAAATCGGATTTAAGATTGATAGCCTGCCAAATTTGCAAATAGCTTTTGAACAAAGAGACAAACGAAAAGCAAAATTAATCTTACCTGTAAAAACTCGAGGTTTTACTATTAGAATTCCGGAACAAAGTAATCTAATTTTAGATTTAGCGAATGGATGTGAAAGCTATTATAAAGCTTTTAGTGAATGTGGGAAGCTCTTACCTGAACTATTTACAAAAAATGAATTCTTTGAAATTAAATATTTTGGTGGAGATGTAATTCCTCTTACATTTTCCAACCTCTTTGGAAACCTGCTGGATGAAGAAAAATTTCTTGAAGATAATCTATTCAATTCTTCAAGAGTGATTTCAAATTTCTTAAAGCAAAGATCGTTTAATAAACTTTTCAATGTGCGAAAATTATGTGCCGATTTTATTGTTGAGTATTTGATGATAGATTCATCACAAACAAATCCGGATAGTCTGATTCAAATTTATAATTCTATTCTTGGATTCAATTTGCTGCCAGGTGACAAAGCTCGATTGTTTTTATCATTAAATGACTATTTCGCAGAGGTAGAACAGTTAAATGCAATTTTTACCGAGGCAATGATGAAAACGAGAATTCGTGAAAAATTTGGAAATGTTTGGTTCAAAAATTCTGATTTGAGGACTTATCTAATGAACTTCTTTACAAAAAACAGAGAGTTATCTAAAGATAAATTCCTCGTTGAAATTGGTTATTACAATCTGGATCCAAGATTTTTCTTTAACGAAGTAATATCACTGAAAGAAAAATCTAAAATTTTGAGGCAGAGATAATTGCTTTCAATAATCTCGATTTTAATCGTTTACATTACAACTCTGAATGTAATTATTTTAATTGCCCTATTTATCAAAAGAAAAAATCGGGTATCTGTTTCTAAGAAAGAAAATTTTATAAGTGTGATTGTGGCTTTTAGAAATGAGAGTTTTAATCTCGAAACTCTCATAAGTTCTCTTTCAAACCAAAATTATCCAGTCGATAAATTTGAAGTAATCCTTGTTGATGATTTCTCTGAAGATGATTCGTTCAAGCTTGCTCAAAATTTGATTTCAGATAAACCAAACTTTAGATTAATTAAGAATGCCTTCAATCCTGGAAAGAAGAATGCACTCAAGACCGGAATAGCCAATGCTCGAGGTGAAATTCTTTTATTCACTGATGCTGACTGCATTCCAAAACAGAACTGGATTAAATCAATTAATGATGAATTTGATGAAAATATAGACTTAGTTTATGGCTACTCCCCTTTTGTGGCTGAAAAATCTCTCGTTAATTATTTAGCTCGATATGAAAATTTATTCACCTCAATATTGATGACTGCATTCCACAACGCTGGTTATCCTTATATGTCATATGGAAGAAATTTAAGTTATAGGAAATCTTTATTTGAAAAACTTGGTGGATTTGAGAAAATTCAAAAATCGCTCAGCGGTGATGATGATTTGTTTCTTCAGCTCACATTGAAACACAATGCAAATGTAAAGTTAATCGAAAATGCTGATTCAATTGTTTTCACTAAGTGTGCGAGAAACTTTAAAAGTTATATAAGACAAAAAAGCCGTCACATTTCTGCAAGTAAATTTTATCCGATCGAACTTAAAATTATTCTTGCTCTTATTTATGGAGGGAATATCTCTCTTAATATTTTTTTAGTAATTGCAATGATTACTCTCGATCCATTCTTATTGAGTTTTATTTTTTTCAACTGGGTCATAAAAGTTCTTTCAATTAATAGAATCAGTTCAATCATAAAAGTTGATTATCCATTTTACATCATACCTTTCGCAGAATTTTTGTATAGTTTAATTTTAATTTTCAGTGGAGTTCGTTCGAGGTTGAGAATTGTCAACTGGAAATAAACCGCATTATTTAGATCACGATCACCCAAATTATCTAAGATGGCAGCGAAGCAGAGAAATTTCTTTCGAGCGTGGAAAGTTCGTTAAAAGCATTATTTCAAAATACAAACAAACTTCAAACATAAAAGTCCTTGATATCGGTTCTGGTTTCGGAGGAACAATCCAAAATTTTCTTGACGAGAAAAACGAAATCTTTTCTGTTGAGATTGATGAATTTAAACTTTCAAATCAGGTTGAGCATAAATCAATCAAGAAATTTAATTGTAACGCTTTCGATCTTCCTTTTAATGATAAATTTGATGTCATAATTCTTCAGGATTTCATTGAACACATTGAAAATCCCGAACAATTTCTGAGATATATTAAAAATTATCTTAAGAACGATGGAATAATCTATTTAAGCACACCGAATAAATTCTCGTTGGTAAATATTTTATCTGATCCACATTGGGGCTTTCCTTTCGTATCGGTTCTGCCTCGAAAATTGATTAAGAAGATATTTATTCCTTTGTTCAGGGAAAATGAAAAATATAGAAAGGATATTGCTGAACTTTTATCATTAAGAAGATTAGAAAAGATTTTCTTTAAAACTGGTTTTGTTTATCAAATACATACAAAAGAAGCTGTTCAAACTTTACTAAATAATCCGGGGCAAATAATCTGGTCGGATTTTCATCTTTCTTTATTAAAAATCTTAAAGATGCTTAAGCTTGATAAGATTTTACTTCGAATTGCGAACAATCAATCTGGATTTGTAAATAAATTTCTCACTCCTACATTCTACTTCACACTAAAGAAAGCCCATTGATTTCAAAAGTTAATCGATCTTAGAAAAGTTCTTAGAAGAAATTATAATTTGAGATTAAATTAATCATTAACCTTAAATCATAAACTCGATATGATTTGCTGAAGTTGCTGCTATGGAGATTTAGAGACTTCACTAAATTGAAAAGGACTTATTCTCTATAAAAAATTTTAATAAACTTCAGGAGAGATTAATCACACCTACAAAAGAAATTGTCATTTAATTTTATCAAACAAACCCTCGCTGCCTGCAATTAGAAATAACTTAAACCACAATTCATCATCTTCAATGTATAACAATTGATCTGGAGTAAGCTGACTATCGCTAACATTACTTTGAGCTAATTCTTCAATATATCTTTCACCTAACGCTTCATAAACGACAAATTTTCGATTGTCCATCTCTATTGTTGCAAGATGATGATACTTAACTCCATTCCATTCATAAAAACGATTTTCATTTAAATAATTGTCAACTCGATATTTTAAGTTTTCCATAATTACAATCACACTCGAATTTGTTAAAGATAAAAAGTCTCAATTAATCGTCAGGATTAATTAATATTTTCTGGATATCATTTGACTAAAACAGAAAAATTGAAGGTTGATTTAATCAATTCAACAATTGTCCCAATTTCAATTAAGTTCAATCATTCATTGATTATTTAATTTCAAAAGTCAAAATAAGTTTTAAACTTTTGGGGATTTAATTCGCACCTAACTCTTAAAATAAATCAAATTCCAAAGCCAGATGTTTATAAGTCTAAATTCCAATCAAGTTCCTCGTGCGATTTGGAAATCTAAATAAATAAGCAAAAACTAATCTTGATTTGTCGGGACAAATTCGAAGCTGGAAGTTTCGGCTACATTTGTCTCAATTCCACTCGAGTTCCGCTAACGATTCAAAAATTTCAATCAATCAGCGGAACGAGATCCCGACCTGTCGGGATATGTTTCGATTATGCTTCGTCAAGCTCAGCATAAACTCGATCATCTTTCTAACCCATCTCAATCATTTAAATAAATGCAAAATTAAAACTTGTTCTCAATTCCACTCGAGTTCCACGTGCAATTAGAAAATTTCAATCAATCAGTGAGAACTAATCTTGATTTGTCGGGACAAATTCGAAGCTGGAAGCTTCGACTACGGTTGGCTCAATTCCACTCGAGTTCCGCTAACGATTAAAAAATTTAATCAATCAGCGGAACGAGAACCCGACTTGTCGGGATATGGTTCGATTATGCTTCGCCAAGCTCAGAATAAACTCGATCATCTTTCTAACCCACCTTAATCATTTAACTAAATGCAAAATCAAAACTTGTTCTCAATTCCACTCGAGTTCCGCGTGCGATTAGGAAATTTCAATTAATCATCAAAAACTAATCTTGATTTGTTGGGATACATTCGAAGCTGGAAGCATCGACTACGGTTGTCTCAATTCCACTCGAGTTCCGCTAACGATTAAAAAATTTAATCAATCAGCGGAACGAGATCCCGACTTGTCGGGATATGGTTCGATTACAACTGCAGCAGAATTAACTGGAAACGACATATTGACCATGTCTCAATTCCACTATGGTTCGATTACAACTCCTTTTCGAAGATGCGGTCATTAGGTCATTTAAAGTCTCAATTCCACTATGGTTCGATTACAACTGAGGACAACATCTCGTGCGACGGAGATACAAAAGTGTCTCAATTCCACTATGGTTCGATTACAACTCTTTTGATTTACTTGACTGACACTTTCAATTATATATAGTCTCAATTCCACTATGGTTCGATTACAACACGTTTTTATTCCCTTTTTCTACCAATATCTCATTGATTAGTCTCAATTCCACTATGGTTCGATTACAACACTTACTAATTTACTTACAGACTTAAAAGAAAAACTGTCTCAATTCCACTATGGTTCGATTACAACGCAACCATCTAAGCCAAATATTATTACTAAGCTGCTCTCAATTCCACTATGGTTCGATTACAACGCAACCATCTAAGCCAAATATTATTACTAAGCTGCGTCTCAATTCCACTATGGTTCGATTACAACGTATCATGTAAATTTAACAGATAGAACAGTAGTAACTGTCTCAATTCCACTATGGTTCGATTACAACCTACACAACAAGCGGTAAAATTCTTAGCGAAAAATCTCGAATGTCTCAATTCCACTATGGTTCGATTACAACGTAGCACTAACAAACAGTACGATAATAAAATAGTTGGTCTCAATTCCACTATGGTTCGATTACAACAGGTTTATTTTCTGCAATTATAATTTATTTTTGCAGAAATGTCAAGCATTTTTTCTCCGAACCTCATTTTCTTTAAAAACCCTAGGGGGTTCGGGAAAGAAATTTCTGGAAAAAATTAAAAAAATCGCAACTTTGCTCTCTTCACTCATCAATTGTCTAATTATTTACACGGGGGTTCGGGAAAATGCTGTCAGATTTTGCTTACATCAAGCATACTTATTCAAAATTTTCTACACTTCATCTAAAGAGTTTTGAATTTAAATTCTGAAATATCTGCTTCAATAATTTGAGTCTCGAGATTATTTTATTCATATCTTAAGGCTTCAATAGGATCTAAGTTTGCAGCTTTATAAGCAGGATAAGTTCCAAAGATTATTCCTACTAAGACACACAGAAATATTCCAATGCTTATCCAAAGAACCGGAATTGTAAATGTGCCCCCGATAAATGATGCAGCAATATTACCTGCTGTAATTCCTAATATAATTCCGATTAAACCACCAACAAGGCATAGTATAATTGCTTCGACCAAAAATTGTAATAAAATATCTTTCTTAGTTGCGCCAACGGATTTTCTTATTCCGATTTCTTTTGTTCTTTCAGTTACCGATACAAGCATGATATTCATTATTCCAATACCAGCAGCAATTAATGCAATGGCGGCAACAGCAAAAACTCCTATTTTAACTCCTCGCGTTACTTCATTAACCTGTCCTATAAGAGATTCATTTGAAAAAATTTCGAAGTCGTTTTCTTCACCGGGATTTAATTTTCTTACAACTCTGAAGTATCCAATTGCTTTATCAATTGTTTCATCGTAAGTTTCTTTTGAAGAAGCCATCACGGTGATATTAAGGCTTCCGCCCCAGCTGAAAGGATCAATTGAACCAAAGTATTTATTAAATGTTGTAATCGGAATTAAAATGAAATTATCTCTGCTCTGTCCAAAAACACTACCCTGTTTTTCCAGTATACCGATTACTTCAAATTTTCTTCCGCTTATAGAAATTTCCTGACCAATCGGATCAATATTGGGATATAATTTATTTTGAATATCAATTCCAATAATTGCGACATCGGCAGAATAATTAATATCAAGAGAGTTTATAGCCCTTCCGCTTTGAACTACCCAATTATTTGTGAACATTGCTTCTGGTGTGATGCCGGCAACGGGAATATTTGGATTTGTTTCTCGATTAAGGAATCTGGCAGTTTGACCAAATTTCCATCTTTCAGCGGCAACATACTTTGCATCTTTCATTAATTCGGAGAAACGAACAAACTCTTCGTAAGTTATGTTTCTTCTTTTTGCATATTTAGCTCTTTCTTTTGGATCGCCGCTTCTAAATGCTGGCAGTTTTTGAATCTGAAATGTGTTTGTTCCGAGTTGACTTAATCCGCTTTCAATGCTCGACTGCATAATTGTTACAATGGTCATAATTGCAATAATTGAAAAGATACCAACGACAATTCCTAAAATTGTCAGAAATGCTCTTAGTTTGTTTGCTTTCAATGAATAAAAAGAATGTTTAATGATTTCTTTATAATCCATAATTACTCATACCTCAAAGATTCAACAGGATCTAATTTAGCGGCGGTGTATGCTGGAGCTAACCCAGAAATAATTCCAGTTACGAATGAAATAATTATTGCAAGAATTACTGCTGAGACCTGAACAGAAGTTGGAACAAATTGATTTACAACATAACTTAAAATTACAGCTAAGATTAACCCAATAATTCCTCCAATCATACTGATGATGGAAGCTTCCATTAAAAATTGGGTTAGAATAATTTTTCTCGTAGCTCCAATTGCTTTACGAATTCCAATTTCTCTGGTTCTTTCTTTTACTGAAACAAACATAATATTCATAATTCCAATTGCACCGACAAAGAGAGAAAGTCCTGTGATGAACAATCCCCCGATTTTAATTACTCCAACAGTTTGTTCATAAATTTGGGTTAGACCTTCCTGTTGATTAATTGAAAAGTTTGGCGGTTCGTAAGCTTTCAATCCTCTGACCTGCCTCATAACTTGTTCTGCTTCAATTTTGGTTTCTTCAAGGAGTTGAGAACTGGGAGCTCTTACAACGATGGTGATTGATCTCCAGTTTAGACCGAAGTGTTTGAATAAAGACTTAATGGGAATATAAACCTGTTTATCGGGATTGAAAGAGCCGAGTAAAGTGCTTCCTTGTTTATTCAAGACACCAACAACCTGATAAGAATAACCGCCAATTTTGATCGTCATACCAATTGGATCAAGATTAGGGAATAAATTTTCTGCTAACTCAAATCCTAAAACGGCAACATCTCTGCCGCTTTCGCTTTCCATTTCGGTAAAAAATCTGCCCGATTTAAAAGTGAAATTTGTTGTTGCAAGATATTCGCTTGTTGAGCCTGTGATAAAGATTGATTCCGCCGTTCGATCTCTAAATTTGATATTTCGAACAGTGATAGATTGAGGGGCTACAGCAGAAGGCAGTTTTACAAGCGATTTGAATTTCAGGAAGTCTTCGTAGGTGATATTAGGACGATTTCGCATTTTCCAGAATTCTTCATTGCTGAACCAGGCAAATTTATCTATGTAAAGTACATCGGAACCGAGCGAGCTTATTCCCTGCTGAAATGAATTATCAACACCTTTAATTGCAGTTGACATTAAAACAACGGAACAAACACCAATGACAATTCCCAGAGTGGTCAGAAAAGATCTCATTTTATTTGCGATTATTGCATTAAATGAAATCAAAAAACTTTCTTTAAGATAAGTGAACATACATCACCTAAAGATAAACTTTTCTATCATTTACAATTTCATCTGATTCAATTAAGCCGTCACGAATTCGGATAATTCTTTTTGCATGTTCAGCGATGTATTCTTCGTGAGTAACTAAAATGATTGTATTTCCTTTCTGGTGAAGCAATTCAAAGAGCTGCATAATTTCTTCGCCAGTTTTTGAGTCCAAATTACCGGTCGGTTCATCAGCTAAGATTATTGATGGATTATTGATCAAAGCACGAGCGATTGCGACTCTCTGTCTTTGTCCGCCGCTTAATTCGTTTGGTTTATGATGAATTCGATCACCAAGTCCGACATTTTCGAGAGCTGCTTTAGCCCTTTCTTTTCGTTCGTGAGCAGGCACATTGGCATAAATAAGAGGAAGTTCAACATTATGAAGTGCGTTTGATCTTGGAATTAAATTAAATGTTTGGAATACAAATCCAATTTCTTTGTTTCTAATTCTTGCAAGTTCATTATCATCCATATCGCTTACATTGATTCCATTGAAAAGATAAATGCCCGTAGTTGGAGTATCGAGACAACCAATTATGTTCATTAAAGTTGATTTACCAGAACCAGAAGGACCCATCACAGCAATGTATTCATTTTTCCTGACAGTTAAAGAAATTCCTCTTAATGCATGAACTTCTTCAAGACCGACGATGTAAGTCTTTGTGATGTTTTTCATTTCAATGATGATTGGATTTTTATCATCCATAAATTTTACCTGTTATTTAGAAGCTTTGGTTGATTTTTTATTTTCAACTCTAACCTTAGAGCCATCTTTTAATTCGCGGCTGATTGCACGGTAAGTTCCAGTTACAACCTCTTCACCGCCTTTCAATCCATCGATAATTTCAATATATGTATCGTCGCTGATTCCGGTTTTAACTTTCACAAATTTGGCTTTTCCATTTTCGATAATGAAGACACCTTCGAGTGCTTTTTTATCTACTTCTTCTTTTTTCTTTTCGATGGTTACCATTTCATCTTCAGATTTATTTTCTTGAGATGAAATTGCTTCGGCACCTCGAATTGTAACCGATTGAATTGGAACAGCCACAACATTTTCTCTGGTTTCGGTCATGATTTCTGCATTGCAGGACATTCCTGGTTTGAGTTCAACATCAGCGTTAAGAATTCGGATTTTAATTTCGAAGTTTACGACTTCTTCCTGAGTTCCGAGCCCTTTTGCTTTTGCTGTGTTTCCAATTTCATAAACTATTCCTTTAAAAACTTTTCCGGGGAAAGCATCAACTTTAACTCTGGCAGTATCTCCAATTGAGATTAAAACTACATCATTTTCATCCACATCAACTACTGCAACCATTTTAGAGAGATCAGCAATTGTCATCAAATTTGAGCCCTGAGTAAATCCAGTGCCTAAAACTCTTTCACCTACTTTCACATTTAATTGGCTGACAATTCCATCCATTGGAGAAGTGATTACAGTTTTCGCAAGATTTTCCGATGCTTCTTTAACAGCAGCTTCCATCTGTTGAACAGATGATTCAGCAGCGAGCACCTGAGCACGAGCAGTTTCGTATTGAGCTTTTATTGCTTCAAGTTCGGCTTCACTTGATAATCCTTTTCTAAATAACTCCTGAACTCGATTGTAATCTGATTCTATTTTTTGAAGTTGAATTTTTTGAATTGCGAGATTTGCTTTTGCCGATTGAAGATTTGCAACTGCCCTGTCTCTTTGAGCAATGTATTGATCTTGTTTAATTCTCAAAATCAAGTCTCCTTTTTTAACTTTCTGCCCTTCTTTAACAGGAAGGTAAACAATTTCACCTGAGACTTCTGGTGTAATTACAACTTTAAATTCGGGATCAATCTTTCCTGTTGCTGTAACGGTTTGCGTTATATTTTTTTTGCCAACTATCTCTGTTTGGACTACAACAATTTCTTCTTTCTTTGTTCCAAGAATTGCGAGAACAATGAAAACAACAACAAGCAAACCAATTACTGAAAGGATAACGACTTTTTTACGATTTTTCTTTTTGTTATTTGCCGGCATATTCATTTTAACTCCTAAAATTTTAGTACTTATATTCAAGTGTTCCGAGTAAATATTCCATTTGTTTTTTGATGATCAGATAATCAAATGCAGAACTGATTAATTCATTTTGAGCCTGAACATACTGAGAATTTGCGATAAGTAAATTCAAAAGAGTGGTTGCACCGAGATTGTATTTCTCTTCGTTAATTTTTTTGTTTTCCGATGCGGCAAGGACATTTTTATTGTTTACTTCCAGTTTTTTCTTTGAAGCATCTAAATCAAGAAGAGCCTTTCTAAGATTTACTTTTATTGATCTTTCCAATTCATCGAGTGAAAGTTGAGCATTTTTCAAATTTACTTCTGCAAATTGAACACGATTTGAAACTGTCCATCCATTAAAAATTGGGACACTCAAGTTCAATCCAGCCACATAAGTTCTCGATTTTCCCAGATCACTTAATCTGTTTGATCTTGTTGATGCAGATAAAGAGGCAGTTAATCTCGGGAAATGTCCGCCCCGTGCAATTGAAATTCCATAATCATTTGCTTCGACTTCAAGTTGTTTTGCCAGATAATCATATCTATTTTCAAGAGCACTTTTTACAAGTTCTGAAAATTGTAGATGAACACCTTCAAGCTTTTCGCTTTCAAGTTCTTTAATCAAATTTTGAATATCAAAATCCTGAACATCATAAGGTAATGAGACATCGAGACTTAAATAATAGAGCAAATCGTTTTTGGCAATTTCATAATTATTTTTTGCTTGAATTTGTAGAAGCTCTGCATTACCATAATTAACCTGTTGTTGATAAACATCGGCTAAAGTGACCTGACCGAGTCGATTTCTTTCTATGATTGTCTCAAGACTTTTCTTATTCCACTTTAAATTTTCTTCCTGCACATCTAAAAGTTTTTTTGCTTTTAGGACTGAAACATATTTGACAATAGTTTGAAAGACAACATCCTGTTTTAATCTCAGCAATTTATATTTGCTAGATTCATAGTTTGCTTTTGATTGACTGATGGAGTAAAAATTTGAAAGTCCATCGAATAAGGTTAAGCCTGAGCTCAAAGATGCAGAGTAAGAGCGTGATTCAGTTTTTGTGGGTGGAAGAGGAATTGTAATAGCGCCAAAAGTTACAACACCACCTTCGTCTTCAGATCTTGTCCAGTTCAATCCAGCATTTGCATTAAGTGAAGGAATTAAACTGCCATAAGAGAGTAAAACTTCTGATTTGCTGAGTTCGAGTGAATTTTCTGTTTGCTTAATCAAAACATTTTTTTGAAGCGCAATTTTAATTGCATCTTCAAGCGAAAGGGTTTGAGTAGTTTGAGCCAGCAAAGAATTAAAGAAAATAAGGATTGTAAAAATTATCAAATTAAATCTCATCAGTTCCTCACTAATTTGTTTGTCTCTTACGAGCTGGATTGTTGATTGTTTCGATAAATTTCAACTTCACGATTCAGCTCATCAAAATGTTCATTGATATAATTTAGAGCAGCTTCGTATGTATTTGGAATTTCGCCATCGAGTATTGCATTTTCAATTCGCTCTTTGATAATGCCAACTCCTTTGCAAGGCGGCAGGTTGAAAATCTTCATAATCTCATCACCACGTACAGGCGATTGAAATGCACGGAGTTTATCTCGCTCAATCACATCGTGAATTTTCTGAACGACCAAATCATAATTTTTCTGATATGTTTTGACTTTTTCTGGATTTTTCGAAGTTATATCACAACGGCAAAGAGTGATTAAATCTTCCAGATCTTCACCAGCGGCTACAATTAATCGTCTGATTGCAGAATCGGTTACATTCTCATCAATTAATGCAATTGGCCTCAAATGTAAACGAATCAACTTTTCAATGTAGCCTACTTTGTGAAGTGGGAATTTATATTTCATAAAAAGCTTTCGAACCATTCTTGCACCGAGTTCTTCGTGACCATGAAAAGTCCAGCCGACTTTTTCGTTGTATGCTTTCGTTAAAGGCTTGGCAATATCATGAAAAAGTGCCGCAAGTCTCAACCAGAGATCATTAGATCTTTCAGCTACATTGTCTACTACTTCAAGGGTATGCCAGAAAACATCTTTGTGATGATAATCTTTTCTTTGTTCAACACCTGCCATATTTGCAATCTCAGGATAAAGGAACTCCAGAACTTTTGTTTGATACATTAAAGCTAAGCCAATTGAAGGTTTATCGCTCATCATTATCTTGAAAAATTCATCAACAATTCTTTCGGTTGAAACAATTGCAAGTCTTTCGCGCATTTCTTCTGCAGCTTTCAAAGTATTCTCTTCAATTTGAAATTTGAGCTGCGCTGCAAAACGAAATGCCCGCATAATTCTCAGAGGGTCATCGCTAAAAGTTATAAATGGATCGAGTGGAGTTTTTATGATTTTATTTTTGATATCTTCAAAGCCATTGAAGAGATCTATAATCTCTCCAAAATTCTTTGAGTTTATCGAGAAAGCAAGAGTATTAATCGTAAAATCCCTTCTTCGGATATCATCTTCAAATGAGCCGGCTTCAACGATTGGCTTTCGTGAATATTTGGTGTATGATTCTCTCCTCGAACCAACAAATTCGATTTTATATTCACCAAATTTGATTAGAGCAGTACCGAAGTTTCTGTAAATTACTATATCTTCTGTTTTTAATTCCTTACTTACAATTCTGGCGAATTTTGTTCCATCTCCGACTACAAGTAGATCAATTTCTTTTCTTTCTCTTCCAAGAATTCTACCTCTCACATAACCGCCGACTGCATAAACTTCGAAATTGTTTTCATCGGCAATTTTTCCAATGCGAATAATTAACTCTTCATTGAACTTATCCAATGAAGGGAATTGGTTAATGTTCATTCAAGCTCCTGCAGCTTATTAAACTTTTGTAAAATATACCTCATTAATTCAAGTTGATATTTCTCAGCATCGTTGAGATTAAAAAATTCGGTTTCAACTTTTTTAATCAGGGAAATTGCTTTTGCAAAATTACCAAGCATTATGTATCTATAAAAACAATCTTTATAAATCCAGAAATCACTCTCATATTTTTTGATTACTTCTTCAACTTGAGAAGAATTTAATCGCTCAATATCGTTGACAAGTATTGCCGTTTCGTTAGGATAATTTTGTCGCAGTTCACCAATAAATTCATAGAAATTTTTATTGATCATTCTATCTATTAATTCAGGTTTGGAAATTAAAAATAGAAGTAAATCGAAATATGAATTCCAATTCGAAGAAATATCTAATTGTTTTAAATCTGAAATAATTTTTTTTGCTTTTTCACTTTCACCGATTTTCGCAAGTGAAAGTGAATAATAAATTTTTAAGTAAATAGAACTAAATCCATTTATTGTATTATGATGTAGAGAAGCGTTGTACTCACGAATAATCTCATTGAATTTTTTCTGGTAAAACTTTGCACGTATTAAATTCATAAAAGCATCGGTGTCGGAAGTTCTGTCATAAATTTTTTTGAAAATCTCTTCAGCTCTGTCAACTAATCTTTCAACCATAAACTTTCGAGCTTTGAGCCTTATTCGACTGATAGCTCGGGGACATTTTTTTTCAAAGAAAGTTCCTCCGCCAAAAATCACTTTGAATTTTAAGCTGTCATCATTTGAAAATTGGAATGAATTTAAATGAGAGAGAAAATTGTTTATTTCATCTGATAACTTTAAGCCATAGACTTTAGTGAAGTCTCCATCATTATAAAATTTCAAGAAAGATCCTAAACCGTAATTATCTATCAAATACCTGCAAAATGCTCCTGAAATCAAATAACTTAAGCTGCTTCTTTGAGTTGCAAAGGTATAGTTATTAAAAAAACTCTGAATTTCAATTTGAGGTGAAAATCTAATAATCATTGATGTGTAATAAGCAGGAATGTTTTCTAACCATTCCCATTCGACTGCCACTGCCCCACCTTCGATCAAGCCTAAATTAAATCCAGCAGCAACTTTAAAAATATTTTTCGTTCTCTCACCCAAAAAAATATGTGCAAGCTCATGCTTGATTGTTTGATCGAAAGATTTTTCTGTGACAAAGATCTGGTTTAACCATGGTTTGGTAAAATCGGCAACTTCATCGCCTAAAAAATTCTTCTTCGAACTATTTGATTTGAAAATAAATATTTGAACTTTGTTTGTTTTGTAACCAAATAGCTGTGTGAGCCATTGATAATGAAATTGGGTTTTGTAAATCAGCAGTTGTTTTTCTCTTTCAGAGATGTTTTTATCCTCAATAAATATTTCAAAATCTTTTTCATCTATTTTGGTTGGGAAATTTCTTGAAAGAAAATTTTGAGATGTGCTTAATCTTAAATTATCACTGAGAATAAACATCAATGAAAAGATCAGGACTGGCAAAATATAGAAGTGAGATTTATTGAGTTTGATTGACCTGCGTTCATTTTCATCTAAAATTTTTGCAATTAAAATGGAAATTGAGGCTATTGAAATTCCTAATGAATAAATAACCATTCTAGTTTCAATAGTAAAAACCTCATTATAAACCAGGCCGGGAAAGAAAATCATCAATGGATTAAACAAAAAAAGTTGAGGCTCAAAGTAATATGCAGTCAAACTATAAAGAATTAAAATAAAATAAATGAAGAATAGAAATAAAACAGACCTAATTTTACCGAACGAGTAAGTGATTGAACTTAAAGCAAGTGAAAAAAGTGAAGATGAAATTACAAATATTGGGAAGAAAAGAATACCTTCTGTCAAAGGACAATCAAATAGTAAAAATTCTAAAAGAAGAAAAACAACGAATAGAGATGAAATCAAAATCAGATTTAACTTGAGAATTGTTGAGACTTTTTCTTTTCTATTTAAAAGCCATATCCCACCAAATCCTGACAGAAAAGAAAAAATTAGAGAGAATACAATAGCAATTTCGAGATCAAGATTTTTGAGGAGTGGCAGTTGAAATAAAAAAATTCTTAACCCGATTAGAGTGAAAAAGATAGGAGAAAATATAAAGCGATATTTAAAGAGAAGATTTTTAATACTCATCAGTTTGAACGCGTTCGATATCAGCGCCCAGAGCTTTTAATTTATTTTCAATTTTCTCGTAACCTCGATCGAGATGATAAATTCTTAAAACTTCAGTTGTACCCTCAGCTACCAATCCGGCAAGAACGAGTGATGCACTGGCTCTTAAATCAGTGGACATTACTTTGGCGCCTTTTAATTTTTTCACGCCTTTGACAAAAGCTGTATTGCCTTTAACAGTAATATCAGCTCCGAGACGATTTAACTCCGGGACATGATTAAAACGATCGTGATAGATATTATCAGTAACTTCAGAAGCACCTTCAGCAATACTCATCAAACTTATCCATTGAGCCTGCATATCAGTTGGAAAACCTGGATAAACTTCGGTTTCAACATTAACAGGCAGAATTTTATCACCAGATTTTAATTCAACAAAATCATCTCCTGTTGAAACTTCAAAACCAGCGTCATTAAGTTTTACTAAAATTGCATCCAAATGATCGGGACGGCATTTTTTAATTCTAATTTCTCCTTTAGTAATTGCACCGGCAACAAGAAGAGTTCCTGCTTCAATTCTATCGGGAATTATGGTCTCATCAGCAGGATGTAATTGATCGACACCTTCAATTTCTAAAAACTTTGAACCGATGCCCGAGATTTTTGCACCCATTTTAACTAAAAATTCGCCAACTGCAGTAACTTCAGGTTCGATAGCAGAGTTTGAAATTAAAGTTGTTCCCTTTGCAAATACAGAAGCCAACATTGTATTGACAGTTGCACCAACACTTGGAATATTAAAAATTATTTTTGTGCCGTGGAGTTTTTCAGCTTTTGCGATTATATAACCCTGATCAATCTCAACATTAGCCCCGAGTTTTTGAATTGCTTCGATATGAAGATTGATAGGTCTTGGTCCCCAGGCACAACCACCCGGCATCGAAACTTTTGCATATCCATAACGGGCAAGCATTGGACCAAGAACATAAATTGAAGCACGCATTTTCTTAACATATTCATAAGGAGCTTCAAGAATTTTTAATCCATTATTTTTTACTTTGATAGTATGATCTTTAAACTCAATTTCTTCGCCCATATTTGTGAGGAGTTTTATCATACTGTATGCATCAAGCAATTCTGGAGAATTATAAAAAGTATATTCTCCGTCAGCTAAAATTGTGGCTGGAAGTAAACCAAGCAATGCATTCTTTGCACCGCTTATTTCTAATTCGCCAGATAATTTTTTACCGCCTCGAATAATAAACTTAAACATATACAAATTTAAGAAGGATTGTTGGAAATAAAAGAAGACAATTCAATTTTTATCTGAAGTCTTTTGAAATAATGGAATAATGCTTAAATAATAATATGCTGAAATTAAGAATTCGGCTTCTTTAATTTCATTATTTGCTCGAAAGAAACAAGTAAAGAGTTCCTATGTGGATAAGATTTTTACTAAAAAATTAAATCACATTAATATCAAACTCTAGAATTAACTCACAAAAAAAATTAAATCATCTTAAATAACTTAAGTTAATTTTTGATTACATCTATCAAATCACCATTTGTATCAAATATTTGAACAAAGAACGGTCGTTCACCAAAATAATGAGTCGCACAACCAAAACTAGCTAGGGTACTTTTCAATCATTTCAAGTTCATTTGTCAAAATCATCTGATGATTAAATTCCATATCAGCCAGAAATCTAAACATTCTTTTTCCAGAAAGGTCCTGCACAAGTTCAGCGCAGTCAAGGTAAAATTCTCTTGACTTTCTTTCCAGATTAATTGCATATCTTAAAATATCCGAAATAGATTCAGGTTTTTGAAAATCTCCAAATATTTTTTTTTGATAGTTTCAGTTGGCGGAATCTTTAATTCAACTTCACTGAAAAGTTGTTGATGGAGATTTTCAAGAATTGCTTGATGCTTTTTCTCTTCTTTATGAAGGTTAAGCAGTTTGTCCTTGAAAAATTCATTTTTACATTTATCTGCTAATTCTTTATAAAGTTCTTGCGCATCAATTTCGCTTCGGATGGCAATGCCTAAAGCTTCAAGTGCGGTGAGCTCGGGAGTTATCATAAAACCTCCCTAATTTTTTATTAAACCCCTAAATCGATTTTTTTAAATCACAAGAACGGATACCTGACAAATCAAATCAAAGATTTCTCGGTTGCATACCGGAGAAATCTACCATAAAGATTAAATTTATTTTTTAAGTAAGTTAGATTGAATTCAAATTTATTCTTATTGATAATCAAAAAATGCAGATTAAAATTATTGAACAGCCCCTCGTCAATAAAATCAAAATCCCTCATAAAAATTTCTCTATAATTCTACATTATTATTCACAAAAATTTTTTAAAAATCAAATCAAAAATTTAGAATCATTGCCAAACAAAAATTAGTATTTATCAAATAAATCTTAACAATAAAAATTCTAAGTCCTGCGTAAACAGGACTCAGAATTATTTGAAAGGCTTGTGGATTTTATTAAAACTATTTTATCAATATCATCTTTTTAGTTTCTCTGAAATTGCCAGAGGTCAATTGATAAAAATAAGTTCCACTGCTTAGACCATTTGCATTGAATTCAAGATTATATTCCCCTGCTTCTAACTCATCATTTAATATTTCTTTGATGAGCTTTCCAAAGATATCAAAAACTCTTAATGAAGTTTTTGCTTTTTGATTCAATGTAAATGATATAGTAGTTATTGGATTAAATGGATTTGGGAAATTCTGATAAAGATTAAATTGTGCTGGAATTGTATTTTCAACAACATCGGTTGGAATATCCATTAATCGATAAAAAATTTCATCATTACCAGTTCTATGATCCTTCCAGGCAATTGCAAGTTTGTTATTATAAACCTCCGTTGAGAAATCTGCCATTACAGAACTATCAACTGAATTTACTCTGACTCTATCGGACCAGTTTATCAAGTCTGTGCTTGATTGAATATAAAGATTATTTTGTTCGACATAACTTTTGACAAACTTATTTTCAACAATTCTGAAATCCAGATCATAAAAATTAGTATCTATCAAAATTGGCTCAGACCAATTTGTACCCCAATCAGTTGAACTGGTAACGAGATGATACATTTTATCTTCTGGCGGTTGACCGGGTCCTGGCATCCCAAAGTATCTGTAAAAATAGTAGAAATATAATTTACCATTATTATCTAACTGGAATCTGTTTCTGAACCAATCTGAGGGCCACATCACTTTAAAATTCTGAATTACTTTTGGTTGAGAAAAGTTTTGGCCGCCATCACTCGAATGAATAAAGTAATAAGACGAATCGATAAAGTATGCAACATAAATATGATCAACATTGTTTTTTGTAATTACAAATGGTGAAATTCCATATTCATATCTTGCTGTTGGTGAATAAACATCTAATTTTTTCTTGCCGCCAAAAGTATAAAGGTACAGTCCTGATGTATCATTTTGATTTTCAAAAACATAATAAAAGAAATATGGATTTCCCTGCGAGCTTGCAATTACTTTTGGTACATCCCATCTTATTGGAATGTAGTTAGTTAATTGAATGGTATCAATGGTAAAATTATTCCAATCTAAAGCGGCATTTGAGGAATAACCGATTCTTTCAATAAAGTAAGGATACTTGTAATCGTTAACAATTGTATAAACATAATTTCCAGATGCAGCAATATCAACTACTGATGGTCCCCAGAAAGATGGATCAAAATTAATCGGATCCGAAATTGGTGTCTGAGGTCCAGAAACAGGGAATTTGTAAAGTTTTGTATTTGTCGCAAATGTTAAATAAACATTACCATTTGCAATTGAGAACTTCGGATTTTCGACAACATAACCATTCATATTGGTTACCTGAAAATCCTGAGCAAAAATTGTACTTAAATAAAGAGTAAATATTGAAAATAAAAAAGAAAAGCGTTGCATTTTGACCTCCTATTTTTTTATTAAAAGATAATTAGCCCAACCGGGTTAATTTTCTAACTAATCAAATCTTTCTGAACAAACTTAATTTAATCTTTGTTCAGTTTCAACATCGAAGAAATGCAACTTTTGAGGATTTATAAAGAAGGAAAATTTCTGATTTGGTTTAACAGCAATATCGGAACTGATCCTTGCAACACACTGAACATCATCGATAACAAAATAAACAAATGATTCATTGCCCATCGGTTCAACAACCTCTACATTCACATCAACTTTTGGAAAAGAATTATTATTCAAAACTGGAACAAAATCTTCAGGCCTAATTCCGAGAATGACAGATTTATTTATTGCATTTTTTAAGTCAAAACTATCAGGAATTTGGAAAGAAAGTCCATTCTGTTTGGAAACAAACTTTAAACCATTTTCGAGAACAAGTTTACCTTCAATGAAATTCATTGCCGGACTTCCAATAAACCCAGCGACAAATTTATTAATTGGCCGATTGTAAAGATTGAGCGGTGTATCTATTTGTTGAACTACGCCATCTTTCATCACGACGATTCTATCTCCCATTGTCATTGCCTCGACCTGATCATGAGTGACATAAACGATTGTCGCTTCAAGTCTTTGATGAAGTTTTGAAATCTCAGTTCTCATTTGAACACGAAGTTTTGCATCGAGATTGCTTAAAGGTTCATCAAAAAGAAAAACTTTAGGTTTTCTGACAATTGCTCGCCCCACAGCAACTCGTTGTCTTTGTCCGCCACTTAATTGTTTTGGTTTACGATCGAGCAAATGTTCTATCTCTAAAATCCGAGCAGCTTCGTGAACTCGTTTTTTAATTTCATCTTTTGGAAGTTTCCTGATTTTTAGTCCGAAAGCCATATTCTCAAAAACTGTCATATGCGGATACAATGCATAGTTCTGAAAAACCATTGCAATATCTCTATCTTTAGCCGGGACATTATTTACCAGTACATTATCGATATACAGCTCACCTTTTGAAATTTCTTCAAGTCCAGCGATCATTCTCAAAGTTGTCGTCTTGCCACATCCTGAAGGTCCAACAATCACTACAAACTCTTTGTCATTAACTGTAAAAGTCACATCCTTAACTGCTACCAGGTTATTATCATAAATCTTACTAACATTTACTAATCTTACTTCAGCCATTTTTAAATCCTCATTTTTGAATCCATTCTTCGAATATTTGTTTAAAAGTTAACTCGTCAAGTTGTCGTTTATTATAAAATCCACTTCGGCGCAAAACACTTTCAGCCCAATATAAAGTCACAGCAGCTGCAACAGAAACATTCAGACTTTGAATCATTCCATGCATTGGAATTTTAAATGTCAGATCACAGTATTTCAAAAGTTCATCACTAACACCGCGATGTTCATTACCAAAGATTAACGCGATAGGTTTGGTATAATCAAGTTCATCGTAAAGGTAGGAATATTTGTCAAGATGAGATGCAGCAATTAAAAAACCTTCGGATTTCATTTTCTGATAAAATTCTTCGTAAGATGAATGCTTTTTTAGTTTCATCCACTTATTCGCACTGACGGAACTTGCTTTAGAAATTTCTGGAAATTGTTCGGTTGTATAAAGCAAGTGTACTTCAAGTACTCCAACAGCATCACAGGTTCGAAGTATTGCGCTAACATTATGAGGATCGTGAATATTTTCTAAAACTACCGTTAAATGAGGTTGCTTTTGATTAAGAACATCTGTGATTTTTTTTATTCTTTCTTCTGTTCTAAGATTCAAATTCATTATTGTTCTCTAATATTAATGGTATAGCTGACAAAATCTTTTGAATTTTTCGTTATATCTAACCTGTAATAAAAATTTTTATCCAGTTTGAGGAAATAAGCTAAAAGATTGATAATCTTACTTAAAGCTACCTCGTGTTCCTCTGCCCACACTTCACAATCTTTAATAGCAGGGACACGAGCCATATAACCATCCAGTTCTTTTTTAATCTCGATTACAAATTTCATTTAGTAACCCTTAGTTGTTTCGTCCTTTATATTTTGAACAATTTTTACGCTTGCACTTGCACCAATTCGGTCAGCACCGCTTGCAATCATCAACTCTGCATCTTCCCTTGATCGAATGCCTCCACTTGCTTTAACTCCAACACTTCCACCCACGACATATTTCATAAGTGCAACATCACCAGCTGTTGCACCACCTTTACTGAAACCAGTCGAAGTTTTTACGAAATCAGCACCAGCATCTTTTGCGATTAAACATGCTTTTATTTTTTCTTCATCTGTTAAAAGACAAGTTTCAATTATCACTTTTACCAAAACTCTTTTTGGCTTTGCTTCAAGAACAACTTGTTGAATATCATTGAAGACATAATCATATTTTCCTGATTTAAGCATACCAATATTAATCACCATATCAAGTTCTTCGGCGCCATTTTCAATCGCCTGATGAGCTTCAAACCTTTTTGTCTCGGTTGTTGTAGCTCCGAGAGGGAAACCAATAACAGTACATACTTTAACATCTGTATTTTTTAATTGTTCATAACAAAACTTTACAAATCCAGGATTAACACAAACAGATGCAAAATGAAATTGTCTGGCTTCATCACAGAGCTTTTTAATATCATCAAGGGTTGCTTCCGGTTTAAGTAAAGTATGATCAATCATTCGTGCAATATCATATTCAACAGGCTCAGGAATGCCGATCGATGTCGAAATTCTATCCGCACCACTGTCAATTACATTCTTAACTGCATCTTTTTTGTGAAAAAGACAATGACCGCAACCTGCACACACTCCATCATCGCAAAGCGTTTTTTGAAGTGAGTGCTCAATCAGAACTTCCTGGATTACTCGATCGATTAATGATTTATACATTTACTTCCAACCCATAATATTTTGAACTTGCAATTAAAGTATTTTTAAGAAGCATCGCTATTGTCATAGGTCCAACTCCTCCAGGGACTGGAGTAATATAACTTGCTTTCTCAGATACTTCATCAAATTTTACATCTCCAACAATTCTATAACCTTTCTCTGAATTTAAATCTTCAACTCTATTAATTCCAACATCAATTACAATTGCATTTTCTTTAATCATTTCAGCTTTTAAGAATTCTGCCTTGCCAATTGCAACAATTACAATATCAGCATTTTTTGTATAAAAAGAGATGTCCTTAGTAGCTGAATGACAAATTGTTACAGTTGCATTTGTGAATTTATTTTTCTGCATCAGCATTGCTGCAAGCGGTTTACCGACTATATTACTTCTACCAATTATAACAACATCTTTCCCACTCAAATCAATTTTATAGTGCTTCAGCAATTCGATTATTCCAAGCGGTGTGCATGGTACGAAGCATTCCTCACCGAGTAAAAGTTTACCCATATTAACTGGATGAAAGCCATCCACATCTTTATCGGGATCGATTGATTCATTTACAAATTGAGTATTGATATGAGGTGGCAACGGTTGTTGTACTAAAATTCCATGATATTTTGGATTAATGTTCAATTGTTTTATTAAATCGACCAAATCATTTTGAGAAGTTGATTCTTCAAGTTCAATTACTTTAGAAAAAATACCAACTTCCTGACAGGCTTTTGCTTTTGAATTCACATAAATTTTTGAAGCAGGGTTTTTCCCAACTATAATAGCGACAAGACCTGGTTGAAAATTTCTTGGTTTGAAATCTTTTTCAATTATTTCTTTAATTCTATTACGAATTAAAGCAGCTGTATTTTTACCGTCTAAAATTTGGGCTTTCATTGTTCAGTAATTTCGTTTTGAAATTCAGGGAAAAATATTCTTCGAATTTTTTTGGCTTTTCCAGTAGATTTATCAACTGATATAATGACTGCAGCAAGATGAATATCATCCTGAGCAGTTTGATACTTCTGTGGAGTCTGATATAAAAATCTGTTTATCGCCGCTTCTTTTTTCATACCAATAACTGAGTCATAAGGTCCAGTCATACCAACATCTGTTATGTACGCTGTTCCATTTGGTAAAATTCTCTCATCGGCTGTCTGGATATGTGTGTGAGTTCCAATGACTGCGGTGACTTTTCCATCTAAGAAACTTGCAAGAGCAATTTTCTCGGCAGTAGCTTCAGCATGAAAATCAATTATAATTATATTGGATTCCTTCTTAACTTTTGCAATTAACCATTCGGCTGTTCTAAATGGACAATCAATTGCTGGTAAAAATGCTCTGCCTTGCAGTGAAGCAACTGTAATTTTAGTTCCATTATGATCCATCACAACATATCCTTGACCAAATGTACCTTTTGGATAATTTAAAGGCCTCAGCACATTCTTTTCTGTTTTTGCAATCTCCTGAAATTGTTGTTTCTCAAAAATATGATTACCGCCAGTAATTACATTTATTCCGAGCTCGTTCAAAATTTTTAATTCTTTTTCAGTAATGCCTTTGCCATCAGCTACATTTTCACCATTCGCAATGATAAAATCAATTTTATTATTCTCAACCAAATTTTTAAGGAATGTCTGAAGTATTTGAAGTCCGGGTTTACCGACTATATCACCAATAAATAAAATCTCAAGTGTGTTCAATTTGACCTTTCTTTTTATGAAAAATAAAAATATTTATTCAACTGATAAAATTGATTTTTCTATAATTTGTATGATAGATATGAAAAACTTTATCTGGAATAAACTTACAATTACAAATCAAACGAATTTATTTTAGTAAAGTCATATTGACCAATCTTCTTAGAATTTTTCTAAAATTTTACTTATTCTTGATAAAAACTTGCTGGCATTAATTATGAAAAATAATCTCAAGAAGTTTAAAGATCCTCAATATTATTTTAACAGAGATTTAAGCTGGATTGAATTCAACAGAAGAGTTCTTGAGGAAGCTCTTGATAAAGAATTACCTTTGCTTGAAAGAGTAAAATTCCTTTCTATTTTTTGCACCAATCTTGATGAATTCTATATGATTCGTGTTTCCGGTTTAATGGAACAAATCTCAGCCGGCATCAGCAACATAGGAATTGATGGGCTTACACCAATTGAAGCTTTAAATCTGATAAAAGCTCGAGTTGATGAATTACTTAAAATTCATATGAATTGTTACTTAAACGATGTGCTTCCGAGTCTAAAAGAAAATGGGATTGAAATTTTAAATTACGATGATCTTGAGGAAGACGAACAAAATCTCTTGAAGCAATATTACATCAAAGAGATTTTCCCAACACTTACACCTCTGGCATTTGATCCAGGCAGACCATTTCCTCATATTTCAAACCTTTCATTAAATCTTGGAGTAAGGATCGAAAAACCTACGGGTGAAAGACACTTTGCAAGAGTTAAAGTTCCAAAAAATTTACCTCGCTTTATCAATATCAATCAAATTAAGGAAAAGCTGAACTCTGGAAGAAAACAGAGTGGAAAAATAAGATTAACTTATCTTGAGCAGGTCATTCAGGCTAATTTAGAATCTCTTTTTCCAAAAATGCACATAATTGATTCTTATCTTTTTCGGGTTACAAGAGATACAGATATAGAAATTCAAGAAGATGAAGCCGATGATTTGTTGAAAGTAATCGAAGAAAATATAAGACAAAGAAAATTTGGAGCAGTCGTTCGTTTAGAAATTGAAAACGAATTACCAACACAAATTTTAAATCTCTTAAAGAAAAATCTTGAAATATCTGATGAATCAATTCAGATTTTGAATGGTCCTCTTTCTCTCGGTGATTTAATCTCCCTATACGATCTACCATTTCAAAATTTAAAATTCAAACCATTTTCTCCTTCTATACCAAAAGTCTTTGAAGAAAATGATGATATCTTTTCAGCCATAAAAAAGAACGATATTCTTTTAAGTCACCCTTATCATTCATTTCTTCCTGTAATAAATTTCTTGAGAGCTGCATCAACTGATCCTGATGTATTAACCATAAAACAGACTCTTTATCGTGTCGGTTCAAATTCACCAATTGTAGAAAATTTAATCGAAGCGGCTGAAAATGGAAAACAAGTTGCAGCACTGGTTGAACTAAAAGCCCGATTTGATGAAGAAAACAATATTCAATGGGCGCGCAGATTGGAAAAAGTTGGTGTTCATGTTGTTTATGGACTTGTTGGACTTAAAACACATTGTAAAGTTACACTTGTAATTCGCCGCGAAGGAACCGGACTTAGACGATATGTTCATCTTTCAACTGGAAATTATAACATAACAACAGCTCGACAATATTCTGATCTCGGTTTATTTACTTGTGATGAAGATATCGCTGATGATGTAACAGAACTATTCAATTATTTAACTGGTTATTCCGAGCAGGATAATTATAAAGAACTCCTGATTGCCCCAATTAATATGCGTGAAAAATTAATTGAACTTATCGAAGAAGAAATTCAATCACATAAAAAGTATGGAAATGGTTATATCATAATTAAAGTCAATTCAATTACTGATCCCGAAATGATTCAGACTTTATACCGAGCTTCATGCGAAGGAGTCAAAATAGATTTACTTGTTCGAGGAATATGTATGTTAAAACCTGGAATTAAGGGGGTTAGCGAAAATATTAAAGTTATAAGCATAGTTGGAAGATTTCTTGAACATTCGAGAGTTTTTTACTTCTACAACAATGGTAATTCAAAAATTTATTCTGGCAGCGCAGATCTGATGGAAAGAAACTTAAATCGAAGAGTTGAAGTTATTTTCCCAATCAAATCAAAAGTTATTGGAAGTTTTATTTTGAACAACATTCTAAAACTGCAATTGTCAGATAATGTTAATGCAAGAGTACTCGATAGCAGCGGTAAATATTCATTAGTGCAGAGAAAACCCGAAGATGAAGTTATTGACTCTCAAGATTTACAAATCAAAGCTGCAAGTGATCTTATTTGTTGGGAACCTGTTAGACTCAAAGTTGGGAAGTTTTAATTTTTAATTGGTTCATCTTTAATTCATTTTCTCATTACAAAATAAAATTTATAAGAGTTTTGATTAGAAATTTTGAGATACACATAAATAAATTTTTAAGATGAGAAGTAATTCAATCAAAAATTTTTTGCATTATAGATTAATTCCACTCGCTGTCACTTTAGTTATTTTTACTAACTATAATTTATTTTCACAAGGCAACTGGATTAAAGCTCAAACCCCAACTTTCAAGAATTTAAAGTCGATATTCTTTTTAGACAGCTTAAAAGGATGGGTTGCAGGTGATTCTGGAATTATTCTTTTTACTTCAGATGGCGGTAATAACTGGACAACACAAAGCAGCACAGTCAATACATCAATTCATGATATATTTTTTCTTGATTCACTTTTTGGTTGGGCTTTAACCTGGCACCGAAATCAGTATGGTCCAGTTGGAACAACTTTTCTCAAAACAACAAATGGCGGTGATACCTGGACTTCAGAAATCTACGGTAAAGATTTTACATTTATCTATTCAATAATCTTTCAAGATTCTTTAAATGGATGGATTTGCGGTGAACCAGGCGTAATATTAAGGACACGAAATGGTGGTTTAGACTGGAGTGAAGCAAAAATAAATAATATCCAATTCTCAAATTTCCCAATTAAAAAGATCAAATTTTTTAATAACAATTTTGGCATTGGTTGCGGCGGCGTAATCGATATTTTTGGTGTGATCTGGCGAACCACAGATGGAGGTGAAAACTGGGATGCATTTGCAATTGGACCCGAACCAATTAATGATTTTCAGATCATCAATAATGATTTTGTCTTTGCTGTTGGTGGAGATTATGAATATGGAACTGCTGTAAGTCATTCTACAGATTTTGGTTTGACCTGGAATTATCGAACTCTTGACATTTTTGGAATTGCAAACTCGGTCGCTTTCCGGAATGACAAGGAAGGCTGGCTTAATTTAAAAGGTGAAAGAAAATTTTTAGTAACGATTGACTCGGGTTATAATTGGACAGAATATCCTACTCCTGATTCAGTTCAACCTAATAAAATAATTTTTACCGATTCGCTTCACGGTTATGCAGTTTGTGATAGTGGATATTTTTTGAAATACATTCCACCTCTCTCAACGAAAGTTGAAGATATAAAATCAATAAATCCAATTAATGTAAGAGTCATTGATTTCGAAATTTTCCCGAATCCTTTCAACTCAAACACAAAAATTTTAGTTAATCTAAAACAATCAGGTAAATTGAGGATTGAACTTTTCTCAATTCTTGGCGAGAGACTTCAAATCATTGAGGATAAATTTTTTAATCAAGGCAATCACATATTTGAATTTTATCCCGAAATAAAAAACAGCGGAGTATATTTCATCAAAATTTCTTTGAATAAATACTCCGCTGCCAAAAAAGTAATTTATCTTAAGTGATTTATTTCAAATAAATCATCTTTTTCGCTTCAGCGTTCTTTCCTGCTCTCAACTCATAGATATAAATCCCAGATGGAAGATTTTCTGCTTTGAATTTTATAGAATATTCCCCTGCTATTAATCTCTCGTTAACAAGTGTGATGATTTCTCTACCTAACAAATCATAAACCTTCAATGTAACAAGTTGATTATCTGGTATTGTGAATTTAATCTCAGTTTCAGGATTAAACGGATTTGGGTAATTTTGATACAAACGAAAATCATTCACAGAAATTTCTTCTTCTTCAACTTTTATCGGCAAAGAACCAAAGTTGTTTTTGTAATAATTCATCGCAGTAAGAATATTTTGCTTCAAAACTGAAACAGAATTCAGATGCGATTGCCCTCGACCAGCAACAATTGCAAACCACATCTCTACTGGTTCATTTAATCTTAGTTTGAATGGTCCTGTTGAAACTAACATTCTAACATCCGCTCCAATCGTATCAATCCATCCAATTTGTGTGACTGGATCTCCATTAAAAACATAAACCGGATTTACCTGATTGCAAGGATAATTGAATACATAACCAAAACCCCAAGTGCAAGGATCAATTTGAGTTCCATATCGATTCAATCCTCGAGCATAATTCCAAACATCTGAAACATAAGCAGGATCAACAAGAATAGGTGGATTAGAATTTAAATGATAAAAAAGAGATTTTACACTTTGATTTTTTGCACCAGGATATTTTTTAACTCCTAAAAGCCCTCCGAGATTAACTATAGCTGTATCAAGTGGAATATCAATTCCTGCATCAAAAATTCCATTTGAATTATTATCAATAAATGTCTCGCCTGGAATATAAACTACTGGACCTTGAATCATCGTTTGAGAAACTGCTGGTGGATTTGAACCATATTGAAGATCAGTTCCCTTATTATAACAATAGACTGAATTCAATGCACTATCAGATCCAATCAGATCGTCCGTATAATTACCTAAATCAGGATCAGACCAGAAAAGAAAATAAACTGAATCAAGTAAATTACTTACAAGTCCACGATTGATTAATTTGTATTTAAAGAAAACAGTATTGTAAAGTGGAGAATTTGAATTTCCAATTGCAAAAGCTGTTTGATGAATTTCTATTCCAAGTGGTGGAACACCACGATACCTGCGTAATGAATCAACTTGAGAATCATTGTAGACACAATAAGCTGTTACATCACCAAGAATGAATGGTTTATCTTCATTTGGATCCCATTGACCATTATTATTTTTATCAACAGGATTGTAAATACCATCTCCATCCCCATCATAAAATTCTGCACCGAGTAAAACAGCATTGCGATATTCCTGCCAAGATGTCCCAAATGGTGCATCAGTCGATTTCACAACATAAATAATGTTGAGTGAATCATTTGGATTAGAACCAACTTTTCCAGGCAAATAATCTGAAACTCTGGATGAAGTTGCAACTCCATTCGCCCACAATTGATCATTATATTTTCCAACAAGATAAAATCCACCCGAGAATATTAACTGACTTTCATCATATTGAGGAATTGTACCATAACCAGAAACATCAAACATTACTCCATTATTTTGTAAAGGAACTTTAAGACGATTGACATCAATCAGATACGAAGTTCGTTGCGTACTAACTTTACTCTGCGAGAGTGAATGGTTCTTTTTCGCTTCATCTATTTCTCCGGCAAGACTAACTAAATAAAGTTGAAAAATGATGCTGAGAATTAACAGGGAAATTGAAGATTTTGAAACTTTCATAATTACCTCCTCTACTTAGTAAATTTTTGATTTTACAAAAATTCTTACTGATTTACTTTCAGTTAAAATTAATCAATTATGAATTGAAATTCCATAAGCTAAATAAGATTTTGAAACTGCTCGGAAGCTCTCATATTATAATTCATAACTAACCTTTTATGAATTACCAGTTCAATTTTGATTTAAGTGAAAATCTTTTTGGTCTATCATTTTTGTCCAATTTCAAACTCTTTGACTTTTCTTATTTTTGTAAAAACAAATTATGAGGTCAATATGGATTTCTTAAAAAAACTGGGCATTGAAGAAAAAAATTTTGGTGCATCTACAGGTCAGAACTGGTTGCAAACTACATCTGAAGGTGAATTAAAAATCATCTCTCCTGTAGATGGAAAATTAATAGCCACAGTTTATCAAGCATCAATTCAGGATTACAATCAAGTAATTGAAAAAGCCAGAGAGGCGTTTAAATACTGGCGAACTGTTCCCGCACCAAAACGCGGAGAGATTGTCAGACAAATTGGATTGAGATTAAGAGAATACAAAGATGCTCTCGGCAGATTAGTTTCCTACGAAATGGGAAAATCACTTCAGGAAGGTTGGGGCGAAGTTCAAGAGATGATAGATATCTGCGATTTTGCAGTTGGTCAATCACGAATGCTCTACGGATTCACAATGCATTCAGAAAGACCAAAACATAGAATGTATGAGCAATATCATCCACTTGGAATTGTTGGAATTGTAACCGCATTTAATTTTCCAGTTGCAGTCTGGTCATGGAATGCAATGATTGCGGCAGTTTGCGGTGATGTCTGTGTCTGGAAACCGAGTTCAAAAACTCCACTATCAGCAATTGCAACACAAAAAATTGTCGCTGAAGTTTTGAAAGAGAACAATTTGCCAGAAGGAATTTTCTCATTGATAATTGGTCGTGGTGCAACGGTTGGTGAAAAGATGCTTGAAGACAAAAATGTTCCATTAATTTCAATCACTGGCTCAGTTGAAGTTGGAAGACATGCTGCTCAAGTGGTTGCTAAAAGATTAGGTAGAACAATCTTAGAACTCGGTGGAAATAATGCGATAATCATCACTGAAAACGCAGATTTGAAACTTGCAATTCCAGCTGTAGTCTTTGGTGCTGTTGGAACAGCTGGCCAGCGATGCACAACCACAAGAAGATTGATAATTCACGAAAGTGTTTATGATAAAGTGAAAGAATCTCTCATCAAAGCATATCAAAGTTTACGAATTGGAAATCCACTCGACGAAAAAAATCATATGGGTCCATTAATTGATAAAGCTGCTGTTGAA
Organism: Ignavibacteria bacterium; assembly: GCA_013177855.1. Taxonomy (NCBI): domain Bacteria; kingdom Pseudomonadati; phylum Ignavibacteriota; class Ignavibacteria; species Ignavibacteria bacterium. The sequence continues at coordinate 2,533,250 of JABLYA010000001.1, read as the reverse complement.
TTGTTTGTTCGTGCACTTGAAGAAGTTAAGAAAGAAGGTGGTAAAGTTATTTACGGTGGTGAAGTTCTCAGTGGACCTGGTTATGAGTCTGGTTGTTATGTTAAGCCAGCTTTAGTTGAAGCTGAAAATCATTACAAAATAGTTCAGGAAGAAACATTCGCTCCTATTCTTTATTTGATAAAATATTCTGGTTCAGTTGAGAATGCAATCGAATTACAAAATAGTGTTCCGCAGGGACTTTCTTCTTCAATCTTCACAAATGACTTGCGACAAGCAGAAACATTTTTATCAGCATGGGGAAGTGATTGTGGAATTGCCAATGTGAACATCGGAACAAGCGGTGCAGAAATTGGTGGTGCATTCGGCGGTGAAAAAGATACTGGTGGAGGAAGAGAATCGGGTTCAGATGCCTGGAAAGCATATATGAGAAGACAAACTAATACTATAAACTTTGGAACAGATTTACCACTCGCTCAAGGAATTAAATTCGAGATCGGTGATTAAATTTAGATGATTTTATTAAATCAGGCGAAGTGAAGAGAAACATCTTCACTTCGCTTTTTTATTATTTCAACTTTGATGCATAATCAAAAACTTCATTTGCATGAGTTTCGACATCAACTTTGTCAATTATATGAGCAATCTTACCCTCTTTATCAACAATAAAAGTTACTCTGCTTGCAAATCCAAGTAAATTTAAAACCCCATAAGCTTTTGTAACTTCTTTACTTTCATCTGATAACAGCGGAAAGTTTAATGAATACTTTTCTCTAAATTTTTTTAATGCTGCTTTTGAGTCTACACTAATTCCTAAAACTGGTATTCCAGCTTCCTCAAATCTTTTCCAATTATCACGAATTCCGCAAGCCTGCTTCGTGCAACCTGGAGTGTCAGCTTTTGGATAAAAGTAAACTACAACAGGAGTTTTACCTTTATAGCTTGAGAGAGAATAAATATTCCCATCTGCATCCTGCAATTTGAAATCTGGTGCAGTATCACCAACTTTAAGTTTATCACCTTGCATAAAGAACCCCATGAATAAAAATGAAGTAAAGACTAATGACATTAAAAGTATTTTCATTTTTTCTCCTTAATTTTGTTCAAGATTTCGCAATAAAAACAAGACATAATTAATTAAAATTCCAAACTATGATAAAAGCTTTAATTTTTGATCTTGGAAATGTTCTAATCTATTTTGATTGGAAAATCGCTGAAAAGAGATTAAATGATATTCAAAACGAACTTGGAACTCGAACAACAAAATTTCTCAAAGAAAACAACTCTTTGATAAAAAATTTAGAAAAAGGGAAAATCAGCGAAGAAGAATTTTTGAACGAAATAAAAACAAATATTAATTCAAATCTCGATAAGACTACAATTGCAAAAATTTTTTCGGAGATCTTCTGGGAAAATCAGGAACTGACTCGATTGCTTCCATCTTTCAAAAAGAATTATCAACTCTTTCTGTTATCAAATACAAACATTATTCACCGTAAATTCGGTTGGGATCACTACCCTTTTTTACAACATTTCGATCGTCTTTTCCTTTCTTATGAAATTGGAGCTGTAAAACCAGAAGAAGAAATTTATAACTATGTCTTGAGCACAATCAAACTTTATCCAGAAGAATTATTATATATTGATGATATTGAAGAATATGTAAATGCGGCAAAACAACTAGGATGGAATGCAATACAATTTAAATCAAATGAAAAGCTTCTTGAAGATTTAGAAAAATTTAGACTAACCTTCTAAAATTTATTTCAAACCCAATCTATTAAAAATATAGTCAACTCTCTCAATCAATCTTGAGTGATCAAAGACTTTTTCAATCTCATCAGCATTCAAATATTTTAAGATTTTGGGATCGCTAAGTAATTCAGTTTTAAAGTCTGTTTCGCCGTCCCAAACTTTCATTGCATTAGTCTGAACAAGTTTATAAGCATCTTCGCGTGATAATCCTTTTTCAATTAGAGCCAGCAAAACTTTTTGTGAATGAATCAAACCTTTTGTCAGTTCAATGTTCTTTTCGATTTGTTCAGGATTGAATTTCAAATTTGACAAGACAAAGTTCATTTTATCTAAAATATAATCAAGCAGTATTGTAGTATCAGGGAAAATAATTCTTTCAACTGAAGAATGAGAAATATCTCTTTCATGCCAGAGATTAATATTCTCAAGTGAAGCAAAAGCATTTGTTCGAATAAGTCTTGCAAGTCCAGCAATCCGTTCACATATTATTGGATTTCTTTTGTGAGGCATTGCCGAAGAACCTTTTTGACCTTCAGCAAATGGTTCTTCAACTTCACGAACTTCTGTTTTTTGCAGATGTCGAATTTCTGTTGCAATTTTTTCGAGAGTTGAAGCAATCAGTGCAAGTGTCAATACATATTCAGCATGAACATCTCTTTGAACAATTTGAGTTGATATTCGAGCAGGTTTAATCCCAAGCTTATTACAAACGTACTCTTCGATTTCGGGACTGAGATGCTCATAAGTTCCGACAGCACCAGAGATCTTTCCAATTGCAGCATTCTCTGCCGCTGATTTTAATCGTTCAATGTTTCTTAAAATTTCATCGTACCAGAGAGCAAACTTCAGTCCGTAAGTTGTGAGTTCAGCGTGCACGCCGTGTGTTCTTCCAATGCAAACTAAATATTTATGTTGTTGTGCAAGCTTCTTAAGAGTGTCTCTTAATTTTTCCAGATCAGTAAGTAAGATTTTTGATGCTTGTTTAATTTGCACAGCAAGGCAGGTATCGAGAACATCTGAAGAAGTCATTCCATAATGAATTAATTTCCCCTCTTTTCCAATGCTCTTCGCAACATCAGTAATAAACGCAATTACATCATGATGAACTTTCTCTTCAATCTGCTTAATTCTTTTAATATTAAAATTGGCTTTCGATCTTATCTGATTGTAAACTGATCTGGGAATTTCTTTAAGATGAACCCGAGCTTCTACAGCAAGTAACTCAATCTCGAGCCAGATTTTAAATTTGTTCTCTTCTGACCAGACATCAGATATTTCTTTTCGTGAATATCTTTCTATCATCTCTTTTCAAGCTTCATTTTTCTTTCAACAATTTTATCATTATGTAAAACTTTAAGAGTAATCACCTGACCTGTTCTAAATTCATTGAAAATTGATTTAATATCATTCTCATCGTTGATTTGCTCGCCTTCAATTTCAAGTATCACATCCCCAACTTCTATCTTCGCTTTATCAGCAGGACTTCCTGGTTGAACTTGAGTTACAATTACACCTTTGCTTGTTTTAAGTCCATAATATTTTGCAATTCTTTCATCAACATTTTGAATTGAAAGTCCAGTCCAGAAATCCCGATCAATCTTTGAATTCTTTTTTAGTTCATCAACAACCTTTTTTATTTTATTAATAGGAATTGCAAATCCAATTCCAATATTTCCAGTTGAATAAGTATTCCCAGTATAAATTAAAGTATTCATTCCAATAACTTCACCAATGCTATTGACTAGTGGACCGCCAGAATTTCCGCCATTAATTGGTGCATCTGTCTGAATCATTTTTCTGTAATAACGATTATTAACTGGCTGAAGAGTTAAATCGGTAGAACTTACAACTCCAACTGTCACAGTTGGTTTATTATTTATATCAAAAAGTCCAAATGGATTACCTAACGCAATAACCCATTCACCAATTATTACATCATCAGAATTACCAAGAACAACATAAGGCAAATTCTTTCCATTTATTTTTAATAAGCAAATATCGCTCTGTGGATCGCTTCCAACAATTTCTGCATCGTACCTTTCACCATTAGTCAATGTCACAACTATCTTTTTTGCATTTCCAGCCACATGATCATTGGTAACGATATATCCATCAGGTGAAATAATAAATCCACTGCCCAGACTGTGAACTTCTTGCTTGTAAGTTCTATCTCCAAAAAATCTGCGGAAGAAAGGATCGTCTCTAAAGAACGGATCATCAAAAAAAGAGAAAAATGGATCTCGATACTCACGAATTTCTGTTACATTTATACCGACAACAGCTGGACTAACCTTTCGGACTGTTCTTGTAATTGCTGTCTCTCTTGAGTTACTGATATCCTGATTAGCTGCTTCTTTTTGAAGATAATTTGCCGGTAAAATTTTTGCATCGGTTGATTCAGTATAAATTTTCTCATGATCTGAATTCACGATTTTTTGTACACTAAGAGTTGTTAAAACAGAGACTAAAATTGTCAGACCTATAATAACGAAAATGTTTCTCTTCATTTCTTAACCTCTCTTTTTAATTTGCTTTTACTAATCAACTCTTTCAAAGGTTCAATATGTTTTATAAAGATCACACCAAGAACAAGAGTGACGACCACAAAATATTCAAAGTAATTTTCAGTTATTGGGTAAAGATATTTTTTTAGAAATCCAAAATTGATAATCAAAAGAATAAAAGTCGAAATCGTTGCCCATATATTTCCTAAATGAATGTCTTTGTTTCTTAAATAAACAAAAAGCCAGATTATAGCCCAGAGAAAAAATGCAGCAGGAACAAATGTTATGGTTGATCCAAATGCGGTTGCAAGTCCCCTTCCACCTTTAAAACTTATCCAGATAGAAAAACAATGACCAAGAACAACTAAAAAAGTGGAAAGTCCTATTACTAAAAAATTATTGGGGAAATAATGTTTTGCAATTTGAACAGCTAAAAATCCTTTAGCGAAATCGACAAAAAACACAATAAAACCCAGCAATTTAGAACCACTAACCTCATATGTATTCATTCCACCAACATTACCAGAACCAGCTTTTCTGATATCAATCCCCTTAATTAATTTCATTAAAATGAATGCTGTAGGAATTGAACCGAGAAGATAACTAACTAGGAATATGAATAAAATTTTCATACTTAAAATTACGAAATAGAATCAGGATTGAAAAATTTATTAGTTGAAAATTCCAATTTTCGAAGTCAAATTTTAAATCGTATTGAATGAGCATGATCCTCTTCTAAAGAGAAATAAAATAGCAGAATTAACTTTGATGAAATGAATCTTATATGATAAAACTTACTGTTTGGTAAATGCAAACCTGAACAAATCCAGTTATAGAGCTATCCCAATTTTGCCAGATTATAATTTTTAATGCGATTCCTAAAAACAATTAAAATAATTTTACAATCTATTTTATCATAAATTTGCATTGTGAACCGATAATAAATCGAAAAAATTGAGTTATGAAAAAACTATTAACTTTACTCGCCCTTATATCTTCAAATCTCTTTGCACAATTTTTCTGGAGCAATCCTTCAATTCAAAATAATACTTTGCGTGATATAGATTTTTTTAATAACTCAACACTTTATGCTGTCGGTGACTTAGGAACCATCCTTACCTCAACTGATCAGGGTAAAACCTGGAATGTTATTCATCGTTTTCTTGGACTTGAGAACGATCTTTATTCGATTGATTTTTCAGATGAAAATAATGGATGGATCTGTGGAAATTATGGTTTGATAATTCGAACTTTTGATGGAACTCAGAGCTGGCAAATTCAATCATCGCCAACTATGAACAATCTTAGAAAAGTTTTTGCATTAAGGTGGGATAAAGCCTGGATCGTTGGTGAAAATGGAACTATTCTATATGCTGATAATGGTTATACATTTGTTCAACAAACATCCCCGACTCAACGAAATCTGAATTCAGTTTTTTTCATTGATGAAAATAATGGTTTCATAGTTGGTGATTCAGGTGTAATGCTGAGAACTTACAATGCTGGTTCATACTGGCAACCTATTCCACTTCCACAGGTGAAAAAAAATATTTCTGATATTTACTTTACTTCTTCAACTCGAGGTTATGCAGTAGGTGATTCTGGATTAATTTTAAGAACTACAAATGGCGGAATAAGCTGGCAAATAATTGGTCAGGATGTAACTCAATCTGATTTAAAGTCTATTTTCTTTTTTGATGATTTAAGAGGTTATGTTGTCGGAAAAGAATCAAGAATCTTTTTTACAAATAATGGAGGCGAGACCTGGACTTTTCAATTGAGTCCAACCTGGCGAACACTTTACGGATGTTATTTTATCTCTCAATCTATTGGTATTGCAATTGGTGATTGGGGAACCATCCTTAGAACAACAAACGGCGGTGATGGATGGTTTCAGCTTAATAAAGGAAGCGACGAATATCTTAACAAATCATTCTTTATCAATGAAAATTACGGCTGGGTTGCTGGTGATCGAGGAACAATCTTAAAAACAACTAATGGAGGACAAAGCTGGTATCGTGTCCTTTGCTGGAATCGATGGAATCAATTTATGACAGCCGATATTAATGCAATCCAGATGTTTAATGAAAGTCAGGGATATGCAATTGGCGACTCAGGCTATTTTGGATGGACATCAGATGGAGGTGAAAACTGGAGGTTTTATCACTACGATTCAACAAATCGAATGGATGATTTATTTGGAATTCACTTCTTTGATCAATGGAATGGATGGGTTGTGGGCGGATACTGGAGTCAACCTGTTTTTCTTAAAACAACTAACGGTGGACAAAGCTGGTATATCTGGCGACCCTCTGATCAATACTATGCAGCGGTTCCTCTTCATGTTCAAATGTTAAATTACTCTTACGGTTGGGCATCAGGACGAACTGGGGTCTTACGTTATACAACAAATGGCGGTGAAAGCTGGAATTACTATGATCCTAATATTTTAGGTTTTGGTGATTGGTTAAACTGGATTAAGTTTGTTAATCCAAATGTAGGATGGACTTGCGGCAAAGCAGGAAAAATTTTTAAGACCACTAACTCTGGACTTTATTGGTTTGAGCAATTTTCAGGAACGAGTAAAGAATTGATGTCAATTAATTTTTATGATGAAAATTTTGGATTTGCTGTCGGCAGAGAAGGAATTATCTTAAAAACAACCGATGGCGGAGAAAATTGGATTGAACTCCCAAGATTTACAAGAAAAGATTTAAAATCTGTTTTCATTATAAATAATCAAGTTGCTTACATAACTGGAGATCTCGGTTTAATTTTGAAAACAACAAATGGCGGAACTACTTTCGTCGAAATTGAGAATCCACTGCTTGAGACCTTTAAAGTAGAACAAAACTTTCCCAATCCTTTTAATTCATCTACTACAATAAAATTCAATCTTCCTCATCAAAGCAATGTTCGTGTAAGTGTCTATAACTCATTGGGACAATTGATTACAATTTTATTGGACAAAGAGCTGCCAGCAGGTAGTCACGAAATTTATTTCAATGTAAAAAACTTGAACTCGGAAATTCCATCTGGTATTTACTTCATCAATTTAAATTCAGGTCATCATAACAAAACAATCAAAGCTGTCTACTTAAAATAATCTATTCTAAATTAGGTGACTGGTTAATCAAAAAGGAAGGAATAAAAATGAAAACATTCTATCTTTCAGCAATATTCTTTTTTATCTCTTTAAATCTGATTGCACAAATTAATCTTGAGTATCAATCACCATATTTTCAATATTACAGTACAGCGGGTTGGTTCCCATTCAAAAAAAATGGTTCAAATTGGGAATATCGATTTTATTATGTCGATTCAACAAAATTTCAGATCTACTCTTCAGTTTATAATGGAACTGTTCAATATCAATATAATTTCACTCAACCCGAAGTTACAGCTGGAGGTCAAATATACTCTCTAGGAGTTGATTTGACAGGCGATAATATTGTTGAATTCTATGTAATAGGACAATACACAGTATCTTCCTATACAAGACAATCAGTAAGAATTTTAAATATCGTAAATAATCAAACTATTCTCGAACTTAACTCACAAAATTATTATTACTCTGCCCCATCAATTTACGATATTGATGGTGATGGAATTTTAGAATTGATATTTTTTGAATATGATATAATCAATTCATGGAGATATCGGTTGATTGTTTATAATACAAATGTTGGTACAGGAACTCTTGAGAACAACCCAATTGTAGGCTTTGATCTCAAACAAAATTATCCCAACCCTTTCAATCCAAATACTACTATAGAATTTAAAGTCCCCTACAGTAGTCAAGTAAAATTAGATGTTATTAATCTGAATGGTCAAATAATTAAGACTATTGTTAATGATGAACTTCAAGCTGGAAATTACAAAGTTGAATGGAATGGAACTGATAATTTTAACAATAGAGTTTCGAGCGGTGTCTATATTTATAGATTGATACAAAATGAAAATGAACTTTCACGAAAAATGATTTTACTAAAATAAATGGAGGCATTATGAAAAAGATTTTAGCTTTAGTTTTATTTTTCATTTCTACCTCTTTTGCCCAATATCCATCATTGATCTCACCAGAAGAAATTGGATTATCTTCGGAAAGATTAAAATACATTGATAGTGTTGTAATTAAGAATATCAATGAAGGGAATTTGCCTGGAGCTGTAATTTTAATTGGTAATAACAACGGGGTTGTTTATAGAAAAGCCTTTGGAAATTCATGGCTTGTTCCAGAAAAGAAACCGATGAAAATTGAAACTATTTTTGATCTTGCTTCTCTTACAAAACCAATTGCAACTGCAACATCTATAATGATTTTAGTCGAACGTGGAGTTATCTCTCTTGAAGATGAAGTCAGAAAATACATTCCAGAATTTAAGCCATTCGTAGATGAAAATGGTAAAGAACATCACGCAAAAATTTATCACTTGCTCACTCATACTTCAGGATTGCCCGATTACACAAATGCTGATTCAATCAAAAATAAATATGGTTATCCTGCACCAGAGGGAACAATTGAGACAATCTGTAATTTGCCGAGGTTTGCACCGCCTGGAAAAGAATTTAAATACAGCTGCCTTGGTTTCATCACTCTTGCAGAAATTATTAAAAGAATAACTGGTAAAAACATCGCTGAATTTTCAAAAGAAAATATTTTTGTTCCTCTCGGTATGAAAAAGACAACTTATAATCCTGATGAAAATCTAAAAAAAGACTGTGCCCCAACTGAAATTAGAGACGGAAAAATTTTATGCGGTGAAGTTCACGATCCTCTGGCAAATGTACAGGGAGGAATTTCAGGGAATGCTGGACTTTTCTCGACTGGCGATGATCTCGCCATTTTTGCCCAGATGATTCTAAATAAAGGAATTTACAAAGGAAAGAGGATTTTAGGTTCAAAAACCGTTGAATTGATGACTTCTATTTACCCCAAAGTTGAATTTGCTGGTCGTGGTCTCGGCTGGGATATAAACTCGGCCTATATGCAGCAAAGAGGAGACATCTTTGAAATTGGTTCGTTCGGTCATACAGGATTTACCGGCACTTCAATTCACATATCAAAGAAAGAAAATATATTTTTGATAATTCTCACAAACCGAGTTCATCCCGATGGAAAAGGAAACGTTGCTTCCTTGAGAAGAGCTATTGCGAATATAGTCGCATCTGCGATTGTGAAATGAAATAATAAGCTTTTGTGATAAGTTGAATATAAATCAAAGCCTGAAATAATTTTGATTAGTTTCAAAAAGTAATGATAGGTTAAGCCAAACTTAACCTATCATTACTTGAAAAAAAATGATTATAAAAATTTTATTTATTTAGAACCGAGGATTGCTTCTTTACAAGCTTTTGCAACTTTAAATTTCACAACTTTCTTTGCTGGCACTTTTACCATTTCGCCAGTTCGTGGATTTCTTGCCATTCTTTCTTTTCTTTCAACAAGAACAAGTTTTCCAAGCCCCGGAAGAGTGAATGAATTTTTTGCTTCTTGGTAAGCGAGATTTGCAAGATCTTCAAGTAATTGCTTGACTTGCTTTTTAGTAAGGCCATTTTTTTCTGCAAGTTTAGCAATGATTTCGGTTTTTGATAATGCTTTCCCCATTTGTTCTTCCTTTATTTTATTTTGGTTGATTTATTGTTTTTGTTTGATTGTGATTAACATTTCATTTCATTACTTAAAAATTTTGCAATTTTTTTCTATGTGAATTTACATTTAATTGTTTTCAGTTTCAATCATTTCGCTTAATATTTTCAATATTTTTTGATAGATCCCACAGTGATAACAACTCTTCGATCTTTAAGTCTTTTAATTCTCTATTCTCCAATTTCAACTTTTCTTCGATAAATTGAAACCTTCTGATGAATTTTCTATTTGCTTTTCGAAGGGCGGTTTCAGCATTTACATTTAGAAGTCTCGCAAAGTTTACAAGCGAGAATAACAAATCACCAAACTCATCTTCAATTTCATCAATTAGATTTTTATCGAGTGAATGTTTTAGTTCATAAATTTCTTCTTCAACTTTTTTGAAAGCCTCTTCTCTTGTAGTCCATTCGAAGCCAATCTTAGCTACTTTCTCCTGAATTCGATGTGCTCTCTGTAAAGCTGGAAGTTCATTTGGAATCCCATCTACAACTGATTTACGTCCTTCAGTAAGTTTAATTTTTTCCCAATTATGTTTTACGTCGTGATGATCTTTTACTTCAGTATTGCCAAAAACATGCGGGTGTCTTCGAATTAATTTTTCCTTTTCAAGGTTAATCACTTCCGCAAGAGTAAAGGCATTCATTTCTTCAGCTATCACAGAATGAAAAATTACATGCAATAATAAATCACCCAACTCTTTCTTGAGTTCGTCATAATCTTTCTGATCAATTGCTTCAACCACTTCATAAGCTTCTTCAAGAGTTGCTTCTTTGATAGTATCATTAGTCTGAATTCTATCCCAAGGGCATTCTTTTCTTAATAGTCTAATTATCTCTTCAAGTTCTTTGTATTCTTTTTCGGTCATTAGATATTAACCTCGTTTTAATAATCCTGAAACCATTTAACCTGTAAATTTTGTCCTATTTGTCCTTGATAAAATCCCATTACAATAATCGTATAAACCTTCCCGGCTGAAAGTGAAAAACCTCTTAGACTAGTTAATTCCTCTGATGTACCTGATCTAGTAAAAACAAAACTTAAAACTTGCGGGTCATAAGGTTCATAATTTGTAATCTGCTGATAAGTAAAATAGCTATGTTTTATAGAACCATTTGGGTTACCAATTTTGATATCAAATGGTGGTGAATTAGATGATGCATTTATAAAACGAACATAAGCTTTTGTTTCATCTATATTGAAATTTAAATCCTCGATTAGTACTGGAGTTAAATTAGAAACTGAGTCCATTAATAAAAATGAATAAAGTCTATTTGTTTCAAATTGGAAATTAAAACTAATTAAAGGTTGAGATGTTTGACCGGATCGGAAAACTTTTATTTCTCTCAACCCACTTCTAAAAAATTGATATCCTGATGAATTTCCGAATAAAATATTCTGTACAAAACTTGTTTGATTAAGCGTTACATCGAAACCTGTGGAATTTGGTGATGCATTTATTACTCTCATCCGAGCAATAAGACTTGGTGTATAGCTAAATAATGATTGACCTGAAGGATTAGTCTCATCTAAAAAGTTCAGTGAGTATTCTTCACCAAAATTTCCTGAATTGTTTCCAAGCAAATAAACTGTGTAAAGTTTCCCCTCTTCAAGAGTTGCATCAATAGCTAAAATCAATTGACTCGGCGAAGCTGATTTTGTAATTATTATCTCGTTAAATCCTGCATTCAGATCAAGGTAATTTGAAACGCTTTTATAACTTAAAGCTGTAATTTTAGTTGTTGAAGTGTAATTATTAAAAGTTATATTAACAGGTGCTAAGTCAAATGCACCATGAACTATTCTAAGGCTCGCTTTTCCTGCAGGGACTATCTTTACTGGATTTTCAAATAAAATATATTCAAGATTGGTTTTCCTATTTGTTACTAAAAAAGTATATGCTTTTGTATGGCTTAAATTTAAACTCTGACTAATTAATGGAGTGGTTGAACCAAATTCAAAGACTTTCACATCTTTATTGTTTCCTGAATTCACATTAAGAAGTGCAGTTGCAAATTTGTAAGTCACATTCGTTGCGACAAACTCATTATCAACACTCAATTGTAAATTTGGATTATCAGTGGAACCATTGACAAATCTTAATTTACTTCGCAACGGTGCAAACTTGAATAATTGCTGAGCTCCAGGATTTGACTCGATCAGGAAGTAAATATCCAATGCTGAAACACCGGTATTACCGGATTTTCCAAGAATGTAAACAGTGTAAATTTTATTTTCCTCAAGATATGCGTCCGATGTTAAAATAACATTCCCAGTCGATGATGATATTGTCACGGTAATCTGATTATTACCAGCAATTACATCAACATAATTTGATGTTGTCTTGAAAGGTACATTTGGAACGTTATAAATTCCCAAAGCATTTTGAATGCTTATAGTCATATTACCGAGCCCGGGTGCAGCATGCACAAATCTAATGCTTGACTTACCAGAAGGAACAGTTTTTGGCGGATTTTCAATTAGAAATCCATCTGGGAAATTTTTTTCGCCGCAAACAATAAATGTGTATTCTTTAGCAAAATCTATATTAGCTACTCGACTATAAATTTGAGTTATACTTCCAGATTGAGTAACCATTAAATTTCGATTATTGCCAGAAGGTATCTTCAATAAACCTGTTGCAAGTCTATAATTAATATTTCCTGCATACTTCACACTATCAACATAAAAATCAACAATGGGATTATCAGAAAGTCCATTCAAAAATCGAACATTTGTTTTGATTGAACTAAATTCTGGAAGTTTTTGATATAAGTCCTCTGTCTCTTTTAAAAATCCTATCGAATATCTTTTATCTACACTTCCCGAGCTTAATCCGCTCAACAAAATTGTGTACGACACACCAACATCAATATCTGCTTCGCAGGAGACTAAAACATTTTGTGTTCCTGACTGATAGACTACAATCTGATTCTTTCCGCCAGCGACATTATAGAAGTTTGTTACAGTTTTTGATGGAATTTGATTAATAGGTAAAGAACCATTTTGATTTATGATTTTAACATCCACAGAATTCTGATCATAGATGCCATTAACGAATCTTAGACTTGAATTTCCTATTGGTATAGTTCTTTGAGTTGATTCAAGCACTAAAACCTCAGGCGAGACAGAACTTCCAACAGAGAATAAAAGATATTTCTTTTCAATCTCTAAATTTATTGTTGATTGAAAAATTGGTGTATTTGAATCAGAAGGCTTTACTTGAATTGTTCTAAATCCAGTGTTGACCGAAAAAAACTTAGTTGCATATTTATAATTCAAATTCGAGTGGACTTTATTTTCATCAATAATTAAATCTAAACCATTAAAATCTGGCGAACCATTGATCAATTTCACCGCAGATTTAACCTGCTCAAATGTAAAAAGATTCTGCCCAAGTGTATCATTATCCTTTACAAAACTAAGCATCAAAGAATTTCTATCATTACCTGTGTAAGAACCGGTTAAAAATGCTGAATAAATTCTTCCGCCTTCAAGATAAGCTGAAATGCTTAGTAAGTTCGGTTTACCACTCGAACTTAATGAAAGAATATTTTGTCCCGGTGCGAGTTCAAAGTATTCCGTTGCTTGGCCGTAAGTTTGTATCTCTTTTATTCCTTGACCAAGTAATGATTTGTAGTTTATTAAAACATTTTCTATATCAATTGATGCATTAATTATTCTAAGTAAAGCACGATTCCCTGGAATTGTCTTTGACTCATTTGTGAAAGTATAAATTGAAATTTTATTTTTAGCATTTGATAAATAAACTGTGTAATTTTTTAGTTCTTCAAACACTAAAGTTGTATCAAGAGAGCCAGCCCCTGAACTTAGATTAATTTTTATTCTTCTTGCACCTGCTTTGAGATTTTGAAATGATGTGGCTTGGTTGAAAGGAATTGAGCTTCTAAAAGGATTATTGTCAATTAGTATTTGTGCAGATTGTGCTGATGTTATTCCATTTATAAATCTTACCTTAGAAATACCCTGCTCAAAACTAAACAATGTTTGATCAGTATATTTTGTTTCATCAAGTATGTTTGCATTTAAAGCCGTACTATCTAAAGCACTAATATTACCTGAAACATAAATCGAATAAATTTTATTCGCTTCAAGATTAATGGTGGAGGTAAAGATTAATTTTTCAAAACCTGACTCAAAAACATTTACTTTTGATGTTCCAGGTGAAATTCGTAAAAAATCTGTTGCATCTGTATAATTAATTCCTGTGAATAAAAAATTATCTGATTGATTGTAGATTGCTATATCGACACTATCGATTTCATCAAATCCATGGATAAATCTTACTAACGCATAATCAGGCTGTGGATTTAATTGTTTTATTTCAATCGTTTTTAATTTGATTTTATTTCCACTACCAACAAAATTAATTGAATAAAACTTATTAGAATCAAGCTTTATTGTATCTTTAAGGAGAGCATCTGTTTCGGAGATCCTTGAAATTTTAATCTCATGTAAACCCGGATTTAAATCAAAGTAGTAAGTTGCTAGTTTATAGGTGGAATATGAATAAACTTTTACATTGTTTATATAGATATCAATCGGTGGATTTTCAAGTAAAAGATTAACAAAACGAACTTTTGTACCTTTACCAAGAGTCGATTTACCCGGTTCAGTAGGCCATTCTTTAACTGGTCCACAAGAATTGATCATTAAGAAAATTAAAATTTGAAAAAATATGATAATGAAATATTTAATTTTCCAATTCGTCATTTTACAAATTAAAACCAGTTAAATAACATTTGTGAACCTGGTTCAGAATCAATCAACAAATCAAAGCTAATAGGTGAACTTTGTGTACCAGTAATAAAACCAATAATATAAGCTGAATAAACCCTACCGCCATCCAAAAACATTCTTCCATATTTTAATGTATCAGTAGTTCCTGCCTGATAAATGACAACATCAAGTGGACCTGCTGGATACTCTATAAAATTTGAAACACCACGATAACTCAAGGTCACATAATTTGGTGGTCTATCAACACTTGAAGAAAATTTTATATAAACCGAAGGTGCATTTGGTGAAATATGAACTACTCTCAAGAAAGCTCTATCACCACCGGGACTTTTTGACGGAGTCTCAAGTACTAATCCAGAAAGGTTCAAAAAATTATTAATTGCAATCACCATATACGATTTATCAAGTTCAAAATTAAATGAACCTGTAAATATTGGAGAAATTCCCCCACTCTCTAATATTTTTATAGTTCTTGATCCTGCTTTAACTTTAATTAGCGCTGATGCCAGTTTAAATGGTTGATCAACTAAAACCTTAGCATCATCAATTACAAAATCTAAATTAGGTGAGTCTACCGAACCATTAAGAAATCTAACTGAAGCTTCTCCTTCAGCATAATTAAAAAGAACTTGTGCTCGAGTATCACTCTCATTTAAAAAATTTAAGTTAATTTTTTCATCACCTGTTGCATTATATGCACCGGTTAAAAATGCTGTGTATACTTTACCTGATTCAAGATACGTAACATTTGTCATAATTATATAATTAGTCCCCGTTGCAGTAATTATTATTTTATTACTGCCAGATTTCAATTCAATAAAATCTGAAATATTACCAAATGATATACCCTGAAGAAGTTTAGTCCCCTCATCGTTAGTTATCTTTACATCAATAGTTCCAGCAATATCTTTTGTTCCATGAAAAAATCTAATTAATGATCTACCTGCACCTATTGTTTTTGGATCATTTTGAATTACAGCATATTGAAAATCTGAAATTTTATTATAAGCTACTATTGTATAAATTTTTTCTGGATCAATATTCAGTGAGAAGTCAGCAAAATTTTGGTTTGGATTTTCTGTCGACTTAATTTGAATGCTTCTATTTCCACTTCCAACATTAAAAATTTGTCCTGCATATTTATATCTGGCAGCTGAAACTAATTTTTTAGTTGCAACTACAAAATCCAATTGATTAGATTTTACACAAAGGTTAATAAATCTTACTCCAGTTTCCCCTTTTTCAAACCCAAATGGAGATTCAATTGGACCAGATGGAAATCTGCCGCGAAAGTCCTCACAAGAAGTGAACATAAACATGCTTAGAATCAATAAAATAAAAATCCTGACATTCCTGTTTGTCATTTCCTGATCTCTTTTTTTGAATAATAAAAATAATTTAAGACATATTCCAATAGAAAATAAGAACTTAGGGAATTGTTCTAATATTATTTGTGAAATGAAGATGATTAATCTTCTGGAATTTATAAAAGAAATCCAGATTAGGGCTTCCTTCTAAAATCATGACTTTCAGTTTATCCACCGGAGTTTTTGAATTAAAAGATTATATATAAGGAGATTGGAAGCCCTTTTATCTTCTTTGAATTGATATTTAATATAATCATTTCATTTTTTGATTTTAAACGAATAACTAAACTCTATCTCATTAAAAAATCATAACCTGAGTTATGATACATTAATCTTCGTTCTAAATCATTTGTTTGTCCTACATAATATCGATTGGTTTTTAAGGAGTGCAATATGTATACGTAAAACTTTTCCCCCATCTTGTGGAGCCAGGGGGAGTCGAACCCCCGACCTCTCCGATTGCATCGGAGCGCTCTCAAAACTGAGCTCGACTTATCAACTCCTCTATATACTTCCGACTCTTCTTCTTTTTTATCTCTTGCTCTCGATTGAATGCTTCTTGTTTACTTGAATATTCTTCTACATAAACTAATTCCCAGGGAATTCCACTCTTTGTAGATGGATTATAACCTGAGTTGTGATACATTAATCTTCGTTCTAAATCATTTGTTTGTCCTACATAATATCGATTGGTTTTTAAGGAGTGCAATATGTATACGTAAAACTTTTCCCCCATCTTGTGGAGCCAGGGGGAGTCGAACCCCCGACCTTCTGAATGCCATTCAGACGCTCTCCCAACTGAGCTATGGCCCCAAAATTTCGATGCAAAGTTATCAAAAATTTTCAAATTCTAAAATTTTTATTCAATCAGGTTTTATTTTTGATCAATACTTATTTTTGTGTGAAAAACAAAAATGTAAATTTATTTGAGGTTAAAATGTCAATTAAGCATTCTGAAATTCCAATCAATCTACAGTTATTCATTGACTACATTGAAAATTTTGAAAATGTAAAAGAATTCTATCCTACTAATTTCAGGGATAACGAGGCACTTATTAAAAATCTCGAAAACTTTAATAAAGATTTAGAACATCGAGAAAAATTAGTTCAAATAATAAAAAAACAATATGCCGAGGAAAATATCTCTGAAAAAACAAAACAAAACATTGATGCTTTGCTCTCGGAGAATACATTCGCAATAATAACAGGTCAACAACTTGGAATATTGCTTGGACCTCTTTACACAATCTACAAAGTAATTACATCCATCAAACTTGCAGAACAATTGAATGAACTCTATCCTGAGTTAAAATTCGTTCCTATCTTTTGGCTGGAAGGTGATGATCATGATTTCGATGAAGTTAATTGGATAAAAATTCTTGATAATGAAAACAGTTTAACAAAAATTACATATGAAGATGGACTTGATGCTGAAACTAATCGCGGACCAATGGGGAACTATCAGTTTGATTTGACAATTGAGAGTTTTATTGAAAAAATTTCGACCTCCTTAAGAGAAACTGAATTCAAGTCAGATGTAATCAACCTGGTAAAGAAATTTTATTATGCTGGTGCGAGTTTTAAGTCTGGTTTCGTTGGTTTAATGAAGATGTTTTTTGATAAATATGGTCTAATAGTGTTTGATCCACAAGATATTGAGGTTAAAGACTGGCTTAAAAATATTTTTAGAAAGGATATCGAGAACTCTCAATTTATTTCTGAAGAATTGATTTTAAGAAGTGCTAAGCTCGAAGAAAATTATCATGCTCAAGTTAAGATTAAACCTATTAATTTATTTTATTTCGAGGATGGAGGAAGATATTTAATTGAACCAGCAGGTAATGATTTTAGATTAAAAGGAAAACGAAAAAAATTTACTTATGATCAATTAATTGCTGAGATAAATTCAACTCCAGAAAAATTTAGTCCAAATGTTGTTTTACGACCCATTTGCCAAGATTTCATTTTTCCAACTGCTTACTATATCGCAGGACCTTCAGAAATTTGTTATCATGCTCAAATTTATCCTTACTACGCAATTCATAATCTAACTCCTCCAATTCTTTTCCCCCGTGCAAGTGCAACAGTAATTGAAGCAAAAGTCCAGAACATTTTAAATAAATATGAATTAAAACTTCAGGATTTTTTTAATGATCTTGAAACTCTTGCAACTAATATCACAGATAAAAATTCTGAAATAAAAGTACAAAATATTTTTGAGAAAGTTTATCAGGAAATAGAAAGTCCTTTTAATTACTTGAAAGAAAATCTTGTTAAAATTGATTCAACCTTAGAAGATGTGATTAAAACCACCCATAATAAAGTAGTCCAAAGTCTTGGTGTTCTAAAAGAAAAAGCTCTGGCAGCACAAAAGAAAAGAAACGAAATAATCTTCAGGCAAATTTACAAGACATCAAACATTCTGTTCCCAGATGAAAATCTGCAGGAACGTGAGATCAATTTTATCTACTTCGCAAATAAATATTCACTTAATGTGATTGATTATCTTTTTGAAAACCTTGATATAAATTTATTTGAACATCAGTTAATACAGATTGGATAAAGTAAAAAAGTCAGGTTGAGTTTATTCAACCTGACTTTTTTAAAATCTTCTTAAAGGCACTTAATAAAAGCTGTTCACCATTATTAATACATTGAAAAATTGTATACTCCAAAGTTTCAGCCCCATCTTTTAGCTTCTTCAGCTTCAGGGCAATTCAGAATATATTCTCTCAATTCATTTAGATTAGCAAACGCAAGTGCAATTGAAGTATCCGCTGCACCGTAATACAATCTGACTTCATCTCCTTCAACAATCCAACCGCAAGGGAAAACAACGTCATCAACATCACCTTCTCTCTCATAAAATTCGCGAGGACCAAAAATCCATTCATCACTTCTTCGCAGGACTTTTGTAGGATTTTCTTTATCAAGCAAAGCCAGACCAAGCCTATAAATTGAACCGCCAGCTGTTTTCTTAACACCATGATATAGTATCAACCATCCTTCGGGAATTAAAATTGGCGGAGGAGAAAGACCAATTTTATTGGCATCCCACCATGCACCATCTCGAGCACGAATTAAGATTCTATGTTCACCCCAATGAAACAAATCAGGTGAAAAAGATATCCAAATGTGAGCCGCAGAATAAGGAGTTGAAATTATAGGCCTGTGTATCATTGCCCAGCGATTATTAAACTTAACAGGGAAAAGTGCTGCATCTTTATCTTCGGGTGGAAGTATAGCGCCCACTTTTTCAAATTTTTCAAAATCTTCAGTCAGTGCTAACGAGACAAGTGGTCCCCCGTGAGAATAAGCAGTGTAAGTGATTGCATATTTATTTAGTTCTTCTAGAAAAGTTATCCTTGGATCTTCAATCCCCCATATTTCTTCAGGAAATTTTTCTGGTTCTGGTTGCAAAGTTGGTTTTCTATCAATTCTCCAGTTATCAACTCCATTTTTACTCCTTGCGATTGTTAGATGAGATATTCCTCTCATATCCTCTATACGCATCAAGAGAATTGTCTCATCACCAAATTTTACTGCACCAGCATTAAAGACTGAGTTTGATTTGTAAGGTATATTTTGAATCGTAATAATTGGATTATCTTTATATTTCTTGAATAATTCAACTTTTGAATTACTCATATTTCTCTCCTCTTTTTATTTAAACTCAATCTTCAACCTATTTAATTTTTTCATAAGCTTTTACCATATTTTCAATTCGATAAATTTGTGCAAGTGCAATAAAGAAACTAAGAGTTGATTCAGCACCTTGATTTAGATTAACACGATCCATCTGCAAAGCATCATAACAACCACCAGTTGTTGCATCATAGAGCGGCAAACCAAGATCGTTTTTGCCGAAGAACCATTCAAATATTAATCTCGATAGTTCGTACCAATCTTCATCACCAGTAATTCTATAAGCTTCTGCACAAGCTAAAACAGCATCACAGGTTGATACAGGTTGTTGATCATAACGAGCTTTCTCACCTCCTCTGGTAAACCAACCCTCTGAACCAATAGGAGAAAAATTGCCTTTCTCCGTCAATTGCTGATTAATTAACCATTTTAATGTTTCAATTCCTACAGAAAGCACTTCACTGTTTCTCATATCATAACCACTAACAATCAGTGCCTGAGATATTTTTGCGTTGTCATATGTCAGGTAATTTTCAAACCATTTCCAATCTGCATCGGCTACATTAGAGTATAACTTCATCAATTTATCTACAAGTAGATCACGAATTGAGAGCACAAGTCTATCACCACTCATTTTGTGCAAATATTCGTTTATGCCGAGCAAGCCAAAAGCCCAGGCTCGTGGCGAAGTAAGGTCTGGAATTATTTGAATTGCTTCATTAAATAATTGAGTTGCCCAAATCTGAAGATTTTTTCTTGAAGATTTTCCAACTACAGTACCAAGTGCCCAAACCGCTCTACCCTGAGAATCATCTGAACCAACCTCTTCAATCCATTTTCTTTCAAAATTCATAAAATTTCTGAATCTTTTCTGTTTAGGATTATAGGAATAATCAATGAAAGCAGAATAAATATTCGCAAGTCTGAAAACATTCTCATCGGCTATGCCTAAATCGTCTAATTGAACAGTAAAAAGTAAAGCACGAGCATTATCATCAAGACAGTATCCTTCTGAATATCTTGGTATGGAGAACTTAGCATGCTGAAAGATTCCAATCGAATCAGTTAGATTGATTATATGCTTTAAATTAAATTCTGGTAATTCCATTCGTTGATCGTCAAGGGTTCTTAATGTTGGGACTGATAAAATTTTTTGTGCTGCTAATTCTCTCGCCTGCTGAAATGTATTTACATATAAATGAGCAATATTGCTCCAAACCATTTCACGGCCCAGCATATATGCCTTCTTTCGCATCGAATGTCTTTTGGCTTCATTGGAAAGAAGATCAATAATTGCGTTTGCAATTGCTTCAGAATCTCTGAAAGGAACCAAAACCCCTCTGTCATCGGCAAGTAATTCTTCAGCATGCCAGTATGGAGTTGAAATAACAGCCTTGCCACAACCAAATGAATACGATAAAGTTCCAGAAGTTATTTGAGCTTTATTGAGATAAGGAGTTATGTAAATATCAGCAGCACCAATAAACTCTTTTAATTCTTCTGAGCTAACAAATCGATTGTAAAAAATTACATTCTTCTTTATTCCAAGTTCGTGCGCTAATCTTTCAAGACTTAAACGATAGGATTCACCCTGTTCTTTTACAATGTTAGGATGTGTTGCACCCAAAATTATGTACACGACATTCGGAAATTTCTCAATTACTTTTGGCAGAGCCCAAAGAACATACTCAATTCCTTTTCCTGGAGAAAGAAGTCCAAATGTTAGAATGACAAATTTACCTTCAACACCGAATCTATCTTTATAAAAGTTTGGATCCACAAAAGGCATATCAGGAATACCGTGGGGAATTATATCAATTTTTTCGTCAGGAACTTTGTAAATTTCTCTTAAGAATTTATATCCTTTTTCAGTCATTGATATAACTTTTGATGAATGATTTATAATTTCTTTCAATACTCTTTTTTGTTCTGGATTGGGTTCTTCAAGTATAGTGTGTAAAGTCGAAACTACGGGAACTCTTAAATTTCTAAGTAAGGCAAGAATATGACTTCCTTCAATTCCACCGAAAATTCCGTATTCGTGCTGAAGACTGACAATGTCAATGTTATTATAATTCAGGAAGTCAGCTGCTTTTTGATAGGAAGTAATGTCTTGTTTTATTATTTCGAATCTTACTTCTGGCGGGTAATCAAAACTTTGATTTTTATCTGTGATAGCAAGCACAATTGAATCAGTTTCAGGGTATTGATTTCGGATAGAATGATATAAGTCATAAGTGAAGGTTGCAATTCCACATTTTCGAGGTAAATAGTTTCCTATATAAGCTATTTTTTTGATTTTTTGATTTCTTAACATAATGCCTCCTTTATTAGCCTTTGAAATTCCAGCGATTTTATTCACAAAAAAATATTAAAGTTCCAAAAGAATTTACAATTAATTAACAATGATTTAACAAAATGAAAACATTACAAACTTAAGTTTACAAAAAACAGGTTTAGACTATGATAGCTGCAATAGAAAAAATTCAGATAATCGAAGATATTTTGATGCAAAATATAAGCGGCTTCATTTTTAATAATAAATTGAAACGAACAAATTGGATAAGAAA
Organism: Ignavibacteria bacterium; assembly: GCA_013177855.1. Classification (NCBI taxonomy): domain Bacteria; kingdom Pseudomonadati; phylum Ignavibacteriota; class Ignavibacteria; species Ignavibacteria bacterium. The sequence continues at coordinate 2,511,004 of JABLYA010000001.1, read as the reverse complement.
CTTTTTTATAGTATTTACTCGCCTCGGTGATGGCTTTTTGTATCCAATAATAATCTTTGTAATGCTAATTAATTCAAAATTAAGTTTGAAAGAATTTTTTGTTTTCGCTGCAGCATTTTCAATCGAAAGAATCTTTTATTTTACAATCAAAAATTCAATCAGAAGATTAAGACCATTTGAGAGACTTAAAATCAATAACATTCCAATCCTGCCGCCAGACAGATACAGTTTCCCCTCAGGTCATACTTCAGCTGCTTTTTTATTTGCCACATTAATTAGTATTTATTTCCCAATTTTTACATTCATTCTCTTCCTTTACGCTATCCTTGTTGGAATATCTCGAATTATCTTAAATTTACATTACCCAACTGATGTTTTAATTGGTTCACAATTAGGATTTTCAATTGCAATGATTTCTATTGAACTTATCAACATAATTCTATGAAACAATTTTTCTGGGGAGTAGCTACTTCTTCTTTTCAAATCGAAGGAAATATCGAAAACGACTTTACTAAATGGGAAAAGGAAGGAAAATTTAAGAAAGCTGGACTTGATCCAATTTACGATAATGGATCAAATCACTGGTTGATGTGGGAAGAAGATTTTAAGTTATTAAAAACGCTTGGTGTAAATGCTTACCGATTATCATTCGAATGGGCAAGGATTCAACCTGAGATAAATCGTTTTTCTGAAGAAGCTCTCGACCAATATGAACGAATGATTGATTATCTTTTAGAAAATCAAATCGAACCATTCTTAACGTTACATCACTTTTCACATCCAATCTGGTTTCACGAATATTCTCCATGGCATAATGAAAATTCGATAGAAGTTTTCTATAACTACGTCGAAAAAATTTTTTCCCGCTTTAGAGATCGAATCAAATACTGGATTACATTCAACGAACCGATGGTCTGGGTTATGGCTGGATACGGTGAAGGAAATTTTCCACCTGGTATAAAAAATCTCGATACAATGATGGTCGCTCTTTCAAACATTTTAAAAGCACATGGTAAAATTTATGATCTCATTAAATCGAACTCAAAAGATTCACAGATCGGAATAGCCAAGCATTTTATAGTTTTTAAGAGTGAAAGAGATTGGTTTTTACTCGATAAAGCAGTCAGAAACAGGATTGACCAATTTTTTAATAGAATGATTTTAGATGCTTTTGTTACAAACAGGTTAATTGCAAATCTTCCTACACTATTAAAATTCGAAAATGAAATTGAGCTAAACAATAAAATCGATTTCTGGGGAGTAAATTATTATTACAGATTATTTACGAAATTTAGATTCAGCATTGATAATCCATTTCATTTTTACACTAAACATCCTGAAACAGACACAGGCTGGGAAATTTATCCTAAAGGTCTTCTTAAAATATTAAAGATGGTATCTAAGTATAATAAACCAATTATCATCACAGAAAATGGAATTGCAATTAATAATGAGGAAATTCGAAAAAAATTCTTAAAGAAACATTTGAAGTTTATGTATAAAGCGATGGAACAAAATATTGATGTTCGAGGATATTTTTATTGGAGTTTAATAGATAATTACGAATGGCTTTACGGTAAATCTAAAAGATTTGGATTGGTCTTTGTTGATTATGAAAATAATTTTAAGAGAATTCCGAAAGAGAGTTTTTATTTTTACAAAGAACTAATTCAACATTACTCCTGAAAGTTCGAATTACTAGAGAAGGAAAAAACAAGCATATGATATTTTTTGTTGTATTGTTTACAGGTATAATCATCAGCCTTTCCTATCATATAATTGTTTTAATTAATTCATTCATCAATGTCAGAAAAGAGAAGTGTTTTATCTTTTCAGAAAAAGATCTCCCGAAATATCCAAAAGTTTCAATATTAAAACCACTAAAAGGAATTGACGATGGACTTGAAGAAAATATCAAGTCCTTTCTCGAACTTGATTACCCCGATTATGAAGTAATCTTTGGTTTTCATTCTGAAAGTGATCCAGCAATTGAAATCGTTGAAAGACTTATTAAAGAGCACACTAAAGTTAAAACTAAGATTGTTATTGATAAAACTGAAATTGGATTAAATCCCAAGATCAACAATTTAAACAATATATATCCATTTGCTAATGGCGAAATAATTTTCATTAGCGATAGCAATACAAGAGTTGAGAGAGATTTTTTGAAAAAGATTTTAAAGCACTTTAAAGATGAAAAAGTTGGTTTAGTAACAGCTGCAATTAAAGGAAAATGTGCAAAAAATATTTTTGCTTTATTTGAAAATCTACATCTAAACTCATTTGTTTTCGGAATAGTCCAGGCGGCAAGCTCTGTTGCAAATATTCAAATAACTATTGGGAAAGCAATTTTAATTAGAAGAAATTTATTAGAATTAATGAATGGTTTTGTGAAATTTAAGAATGTTCTGGCTGAAGATCACTTAATGGGACTTGAAGTAAAAAAATTGGGATATAAAGTTTTTACATCAACAATTACAATTGACAATATCAATGAAAGATGGTCTTTAAGTAAGTTGGTAAATCGTCACAGACGCTGGACATTAATGCGATTAAAAATTGATCCATTTTTTTATGTTCTTGAATTTTTCACCAACACAACTCTTCTGGCAGTTCTGAATCTTATCTTCTACAAAAATTTTTATTACATTTCTCTCTCAGCAATACTATTAAAAATTTGTTTTGACTACTTAACATCAAGACTAATTTGTTCAAATCTAAAGTTCAGACATTTTCTCTTTGTCCCATTAAAAGATTTGATAATGGGTTTAATCTGGTTTTCTCCATTTATTTACAACAAAATAATCTGGCGTGAAACTAAGCTCAGGGTTATGAAATATTCACAATTAATGCCGGTGAGAAATTAAATTTTATTGAGCTTCATAGACATAAATAAAATTTTTTATTAAATTTGCATCGCAATTTTGAAAAGATTGTTCTCACAAAATCTGAAAAATAATCGGGGAGTAGCTCAGCCCGGCTAGAGCGCTTGGTTTGGGACCAAGAAGTCGCAGGTTCGAATCCTGTCTCCCCGACTAATCACTTCCTCAATCCCTCATTATTAATTCCAAGAAGAATAGCAGGTTGAGAAAAATTTCGTAAGAAATTTTTCGAAATCCCGATTTATCGGGATTCGAATCCTGTCTCCCCGACTAATCATTTTTTTATCGTAGTACTTCTAAAGAGAAATTGAAAATTTTGAAAAGTATTTTTTCAATTAAGGAATTAGACTTCTTTTAGCAACAATTTGATTGATTTGCTTTGTTATCCACGCCCTCGCAGCATCCAAAACTTGTTTGCGGATCGATCAATTGAGAGCTTGCGAGCAGCCCAGCTTTAATAATCAATTCGGAAGGGATTGTCTCATAAATTTCTCCATTCATCTCAATAGTACGACAATCATAAGGACCACAAACATCACAACAATTTGTACTTCCAACTTTTCCATTTACCCAATCCTCTAACGGCTTATCATTGATCAATATCGCATTTGATTTCAAAGGATCTTTTTGAAATTCTGCAATGGATATTTCATTCTTTTCAAGTATAACCTCTATACCAAAATGTACTAATGATTTTTTTAGAGTTAGAAATGCCTTATTAAGTTCTTTTTCGGTTGAGTTACAACGAGGGCAAGTTTGTCCTTCGGAGATTAATCTTTGCCATTTAATCTTTAAAGTTTTCATTCTTGATCTTCTTGTTTTTTTATAATTTGAATCACAACAAAACAGATACTCTTAAAAAAATAATCCATCAAATCAGCATCTAATAAAATAGACTTTATTCTTAAATCATCTCATTTAATAATTCAGCTCGTGGTTGCGGAATGACTACTTTATTCACAAGCAATCCTTTTCTACCAATTACATAAGCTCCTGCATCAACAGCGCTTTGAACTGCAGCGACTTCACCCGTCAAAGTTGCAAAAGCTTTACCTCCGAGAGCCATTGCGAGACGGACTTCGATTAATTTAACATTGGCAGCCTTCACTGCAGCATCAGCACCTTCAATTAACGAAGCGACTGAAAATGATTCAATTATTCCAAGTGCTTCAAGCATTTCAACTTTTGTCGTTCCTGCGATTGCTGGAAAAATTGACTCATGAACATTTGGAATTACAAAGGTATCAATCACAGAGAAATTTCCAGCTTCGGCTCCAGCATCGACCGCACTTTGAACAGCAGCTACTTCACCTCGAACTAAAACCATATATTTACCTGAGCAAATTGTACGAGATAAAATCAACTCAACCTCAGCTGCTTTCAACATTGCATCTGTAACTTGAAATCCAGCTGCTATACTGCTTAATTCAATTAATCCGATTGAATTTCTTTCCATTGCAACCTCTTTTATGATTTTTGAATTCTTATAAATTCCTGGTTTACCTCTATTACTTTTCCATTAATGCTTGAGTGAATGTAAACTCCAAGATCTGACTCATCAACAATTCCAATTGTCTGACCTTCTTTTACATAATCACCAATAGACACAACAGGTTTTGCTGGTTTGCCAATATGCTGCTGCAATTTAATTTTTACTTCATCAGGGATGAAATCAATTTCCTCAAAAGGAGTTTCAACATCGTATTGATCAACTTTTAATCTCTTTCGAAGTTGTGATTGAGGTACGCGTCGAGATTCTTTCATTGGATGAACAACAACTGGTTTTGTTTGAGTAAATTTTATTCCAGCCTGACGCATATCATATTTTGCTTTATCACAAGCTTCCTTAGGAAATAAATCTTCCGGACAAGCATAGAGAGTGCACAAACCACAAGCACAGCAAAGCTCAGCCCATTGATTCCAGATTGCTTCTCCTGTTAAAGTGAAGCCGAGACTTCTCATAACTTTATGGGGCATTACTTCATAACCGAGTAAATATCGTGGACAAAACTCAGTGCAATAGCTACATTGATCACAAGCAGATTTACCAATACGATTTCTATTTTCAGGTGGTTGAGTTTTTCGAGTCACAAGAAAATGATCTTTGGGAAGTATGATTAGTCCCGCCGTAGTTTTAGTTACGACATCATCCAGATCAAAAGTTATTGATCCCATCATTAATCCGGAGACAATTATTGCAAAATCTTTTACAGTTACTCCACCAGCAAGTTCAATCAAATCTCTGAAAGTAGTTCCGATTGGAACCCAGAATGCTTTAGGATTTTTAACTTCACCTGAGATGGAAACAATTTTTTTGGTAACTGGCTTATCTTCCGCTGCATTTGAAATATTAAAAAGCGTTTCCACATTATTAACAACGCAGCCAACTTGAAGGGGGATTCCAGCTGGTGGAATCAATCTTCCTGTTGCTGCATAAACGACTTCATATTCATCACCCGATGGATAAAAGTCACCTAGAAATGTAAAATCAATGGGTAAACTTTTGAAATGTTTAGAAATTTCTTCAATTGCATCGGTGTGTTTTTCTTTGATTCCAAATTTTCCCTTTCGGGCATTTGTGGCTTCCATCATCAGCTTCATGCCGTGAATAATTTTTTCAGGATAATGTTTCATTAGTTCAAGATCTTTATGTATTAGTGGTTCACATTCAGCACCATTAGCAATTACGAATTCAACATTTGCCTGAGCTTTTACATAAGTTGGGAAGCCAGCACCACCAGCCCCGACAACACCCATTTGTTTTAATTTTTGTGAAAGCATTTTTATCCTCAATTAAAAGTTTACTTTAAGAAATATGGCTTTTCAGAGAAAAAAGAAAAATTAATTTTTCTTACTTATTCGTCCTCTTTTTACTTCTATATGTCCATTAATTTTAAATTCATCATAAACATCCAAAATCGCTTCACAAAATTTAATCATTCTTTCATCATTATTTTTCATTGCATTTTCATAAAGTCTCTTAAATAATCTCTTACCAAATTCTGTTTGACCATAATTTTTCTTTAAGAAATTATGTTCCGAGCATAAAGTTTGACCATTTTCGATGGTATTATCACCACCTTTATCAAAAGGTTTTATATGATCAGCATGAATTTCAACACCATCAGCTTTACCACGTCCACATACAACACATCTGTAATTATCTCTATTAAATATTTCTTGTTTTACATCCTCAGGGAACACGTATAATTCTCTTTTAATGACAGCTTCTGGATCATACTTATAAATACCTTTTTTAACCTTAATCAATATTCCTTCTTGATGTACAAGCCTGATCTCTCGCCAGGTATCTCGTGGCTTTCTGTTATATAATTTTAGATATTCATTTTCTACATAATCGACAACAGGTCCATGAGGTATTTCATTATTTGGGTGTTTTATAAAATATTCCATAATTAGATCACGAATGGTAGGCCTGTCAACCGACATTTAAGTTCCAAACAATTTTTCTAATTTTAATTGACTAAGATTTCCTTCTTGAAGCAATCGATTATAAGCAACTTTACAGTAACTTTTATCAATTTCAATCCCAATCCCTCTTCGATTTGTTTGTAGACAGGCAATCAAAGTTGAACCACTTCCTAAAAAAGGATCAAGTATCAAGTCATCAACAAAAGAAAATAATTTGATACAACGCTTTGGTAATTCTACAGGAAAAGGTGCTGGATGATTAACTCTTTTTTTGCTTTCACCAGGGAAAGTCCATACCCCATTTGTCCATTCAACAAATTCTTCTTTAGTAATATCTGATTGTTGGCTACCACTGACTTTTTTCCAGCTTTCTTTATAAAGAATAGCGATCATTTCAACTGGAGCAATAACATACGGAGCTGATGCTGATAACCAAGAGCCCCAAGCAGTTCTGCGTGATATATTCTGTTCATTCCAAACAATTGCAGAATGATATTTAAATCCGATCTTTTTCGCAATTGTAATTATATCTGCGAATACACTTTGTTGTCCACCTTTATTTTTATCAAGAGGAATGTTCAAACAAAATCTTCCATCTCGCTTCAATAATTTAAATGCTTTTCTAAGCCATTCTTCTGTAAATTTTAGATATTCTTGACATGATTGGTTATCATCATATGCATTATAACTTATTTCAACATTATATGGCGGTGAAGTAACGATTAAATCAATAGATGATTCTTCTACAGCCGTACTAGTGATAAAGTCATCGTTTATGATAGCTATTCTATCGTTCGATAAAAATACATTTTTGTGCTTTACTAACACCATTATAAATTAATCCTCAAAATTACTTTTCAATCATAACAAACCAAGAATTAAAAATCATCTCATTCTACTCTCTTCAAAGTCACTATTGTCTTATCATCCGAGTAGCTTGCGCGAGCACTAAACTTCTGAACATCTTCAATTAAAAGCTGAGTTATTTCTTTTGCTGATCTATCGTGCAATTCTTGAACCTTTGCAATTAGTCTTTCCTCTCCATATTCCTCACCTTCTTCATTCATAGCTTCGGAAATTCCATCAGTATAAATTATAAGTGAATCTCCTTTCTCCAATCTAACTATTGATGTTTTAAATTTCGAATTAAACGCAGGTCCAATCAATGGTCCTGTCGATTCAAGTAATTCAACTGTTTTTGTTCGTGCACGAAAAAGAATCGGGCTATTGTGACCTGCATTACAATATGTGCAGTAGCCACTCGCATCACTAGTTAATTCAATATAAAACAGAGATACAAATCTATCATTTGGAAATATTTTATAAACAAGATTATTCAATCTTTTCATTAAAGAAGATAATTGTGTCTGGTAACTCACACCCATTCGCAAGGCTGCAGAAACATAAAAAGCTTCGGCAGCTGCTGCAAATCCTTTATTCGCAACATCAGCAACTGCAACTCCCAACCTATCGTTATCATCACCAACTTCAAGGTAATCGAAGAAATCACCTCCAACAATTCTATCTGGAATTGAAATTCCAAACATCTCATAACCTGCAAATTTGAAATCGTGAGCAGGTAATATTCTTTTCTGGAGTTCGGCTGCGTCATCAATATCTTCAATTAATTGTTTTGATCTTTTTTCCAGTTTTCGATTTCGGAGTGTTGCAGTAACGGCAGTTCCAATAATATTCAAAGTATAGAATAAATCTTCATTGATCTCATCTGCCGAAAATGCCATAAGATATTGATACAATGGAAATTTCTCACCTTTTACTTTTTCACCAACACCAGTTGCTGAATATTTAAATATTCCTTTCCTTCTTAAATATTCATTTGTTTCTGTTGCAAGTACAGTTCTTTCTTTTGCAATAACTTCAAAAATCGGATAGTCAGAAACATTTATCGTAAACCCATCTCTAATTTTGTCAACAGCACCTTCCTGAGCAATCAATTTATATTTTGTTTTAGATGGAGTAAGTTTCCAGATTCTTCCGCCTTTGACATTGAATTCGGGACTCGCAACGACTTCCTTTAAAACATTAATTAAAATTTGTTCTTCTGTCTCTGCAGGTTGACTGGTAATTTTTTCTATTGTTCTGTAAAGTTTTCTTTGATCCATAGTTATTTTTCACAATAAAAATTAATCATTTCCTGAATTGTTTTTTTACAGACGACACAGAAATTATCAACAGTTCTTGACTTCATTGTGCAATCAAGCATTGGACGATAAACTCCTTTTGGGACATACCCACCGCCTTCGAAAACCCCAATTTTGTTTTTATACTCATCTGTTGGTGGAGTTGGAATTGGTGTATCTTTATCAAGAAGATTTTTCCATTTTGAGTCGAAGTCAACAAGAGTAGTAAGATTTCTTTCCCAAGGCTCAACGTCAGTTTTATAAAATTCTTCATAAGATACCTGAGATGTATAATATTCATCGCCGAGCCCAGCGAAACCATGACCAAATTCATGAACTATTAAGTATTCAAGATTTTCATTGTCGCTTGCACAAACTGAGTAATGATTATAAATAGCTCCTCCACCATACTTAGAAGTATTAACCATAATGTAAATCAAATCGTAAGGTACATTGCCCGCTAAATCTCGTAAAGTCTTGTTATCTTCTGTCATCAAATATCTTTCTGTATCAAATGTATAAAATGATGTATTAACTACTGTGCTCTTCCAGACATTTTGTTTTGGTATGTCGGTTCCACTTTCTTCGGATGGTGCTTCAATCGCCCAGATATTAAAATTATTTTTGTTTTCACGATACGGTGAAGACCCAAATAATGAATTCACAAATTTTCCGAGGTCTTTTTTGAATTTTTCCATCTCATCTTTCGTGTAACCATCGGGAATTATAACTATATCAACTTTGGAAGAGGGATCTCCGTTGTAAAGAAATTTTAAATAACTAACTTTACTCGACTTATCTTTTTTAATAAATGGATTGGATGGATCAATTTCAAATTCAAATACTTGCTTAAAATTATTTTTCTCATCTCTCGAATAAATTTTTAATATCACCTCTTTCTTTGGATAAGGGAAAACAATTGTTTCGTGGAAAGCTCTCTTAACTTTTTTTGCCTCTGGTGTAGTTAACCATTCAGCGAAAAGTGTAGAATATCCTCGTGAAAAAATTAATTTACCCGTTGCTTTGTCATAAACTTCATATTTGTAATTTCCAAAATTGAAGGGATCAATTAGATTTTTCTTAGGTCCACCCCAATAGGGTTCTTCTCTTAATTCATCGAATGCAATTAATTGCGAACTTGCATCGCCAACATGATAGTAATCAAATCGTAAAGTCTTTTCGATGAAAAAATCTTCATATTTAATTTGTGAGAAAACAAGAGAGCAGAAACCCAAAATGATAAGAATTATTTTTCTCATAGTTTTTCCTCTACTTTTTTAACTATAATTTTTTTTCCTTGTTGTGAAATTATTTCGACATTACAATTTTTTGGAATAAACTCCCCTTCTGAAAGAGCATCAAGTTTTCTATTGTCTATTAAAATAAAACCAGCTGGTTTCAGATCAGTAAGCGTTATGCCAGTTTTCCCAACCAGATTACTCTCATTTAATTCCATATCTGTTAATGGAGAAGCTTTTTGAGCATACTTTAAAATAAATCGATCCCAAACTTTTAATTTTTTGAAAATGAAGAACAGGATTATGCTTGCAATTACGGAAATTATTGTAGTCAAAAGTCCTTCCAAAAATCCCATTTTTAATGTTGAGTAAATAATTGCAGCCAGAATTAAAAATCCACCAAAAACACCAACAATTAATCCTGGTAAAAATAGAACTTCGAGTGTAATCAAAATTAAACCGACTAACACTAGAACAAATATGATGAATATTTCCATTAGCTTTGAGGATTTCTGATGACTACCTGCAAATAAGGAATTTCGATTTTATGTTCAGAAAATTTTCTCAGAATTTCTTCTCTGAAATCACTTTGCATCTGATAGACATTTTTATAATCATCTGTACGACAAATTAAACGCAATGATATACCGCTTTGAGCAAAATTGGTAACAAAAACTACTGGCTCAACTTCGGGAAGAGTTAATGGGTGAGATTTTGCAATTTCTACTAAGATCTTTTTAGCAAGATTAATATCAGTGTCATAAGCAACATCAACATCGACAAAAACTCTTGAGATATTATTTGGATAAGTCATATTCTGGATTTTTGATTTTACAAGATCGGTGTTTGGAATAATTATGAGATTATTATCAAAGTCCAGAATTTTTGTACTTCTCATCCCGATTTCATAAACATCACCAATTTCACCACCGGGTAATTTAATTCTATCGCCTTCTCTAAACGGTCTATCAATTAAAATCACGAAACCAGCAATCATATTGGCAAGAGTTTCTTGAGCTGCAAGTGCAATCGCAAGTGAACCTACACCAAGAGTGGCGATAATTCCACTCACGTTTACATTAAATCGGTTAAGTACAATTAGTAGCCCAATTATAATAATCGTTATTAAAAAGACATTTCTAATAAGAGGTACAAAATCATGAAGTGAGCCTCGTGTCTTTTCTAAATTTTTCTTTTCAACATAAAAATCGAGTATAAGATTAAATACTTTTGAAGTGATGTAAATGCCAATAATTACCGCAGCAATGAAAAGCAACTGATATACGATTTCAAAAAATCCAGTGAGAAAATTATAAGTATCAACAGAAATTAAATTTTTTAATGCATTTTCATTTTTAATCCTGCTGTGGAAATAAACTGATCCTAAGTACAAACCTAGAACACTGAAAACCCGATTATCAAATTTTATCAATAATTCTAAAATTCGATCATCAAGGGTAGTTTTGGTTTTTTTAAAAATTGGCCGAAGAATGACTCTAAAAACAAAATTCAATACCTTCCCAAACAAAATTGAACCGATAAGTATAAACAAAGCAATAGATATATCAACAAGAATCAAATCCCTTAGTATGTTTTCAAGAAATTTATGAATCGATAATAGAATCATTTTCTACTCCCAGGTTTTACAAATGGAATATTTTGTTTACAGAGTGGACAATTTTCTGGTTCATAAGTTTCGGCTTCAATTCTAATTGTGCTGAAGAAAGGAAAACCGAGTTGAGGCTTTTCTCTTGTTCTATCGACTATCGATCCAAGTCCAATTGCAACACCATTGAACGATTCAACAACTTCCAGAACTTCTTTGGTTGATTTCGCAGTGGTAACTACATCTTCACAGATCAAAACTTTTTCACCTTCTTTTATTTTAAATCCTCTTCGGAGACTCATCTGACCATCGGTTCTTTCAGTAAATATAGATCTTTTATTTAATAATCTTGCAACTTCCTGCCCTACCAAAATTCCACCAATTGCTGGAGATATAACTGTTTCAAATCCGAAATCTGAAAAATAGTCAGCGATCTCTTTACAAAACAAAGTTGTCAACTCTGGATATTGAAGTATCAATGCACATTGAAAATAAATGTTGCTATGTAGTCCTGAGCTAAGAAGGAAGTGTCCTTCTTGAAGAGCTCCAACTTTTTTAAATATCTCGAGTTTCTCTTCTTTTGTCATGAGAAATATAACTCATCAATTTTTTTTGCGAGTTCAATATCCTTTATAGTTACTCCACCAGCACTATGTGTTGAAAGATTAATTGTGACATTTCTGTATCCAAAAATTTTTATATCGGGATGATGATTTACTTCTTCTGCCAGATCAGCGACCTTATTGACGAATTTCATTGCTTCTTTGAAATTCACGAAAACGAAATTTTTAACTATAGTATCATTTTCAATAAACCAGTTTTTCATCCCACTCAAATGATTCTCAATTTCTTTGATTGATAATTTTTCCATAATTAATCCTTTGTTTTACAAAATTTATAAAACCTTTTACTTTATTGAAAGTTAAATTTGCTTCTGCTTTGAAAAATTATTGTTCAGAATTAATTCAACGTTTCAAATTCATATCCAAAATTTTTCAATAAAAGTATTAAATCATCCAGTCTATTATAAAACTTATCCTTTCGATCTGGATGAGTTCCACAATGAATTAATAAGATTACACCATTCATTGCATCAGAACTTGAATTGAGTTTTTGATCTATTTGCTGAAGTATCATTTCAGAGCTTCTATAATTTGCCATATCAGGAGTTGTATAATCTGCGTTAGTATATGTTGACGGAGTAAAATTAATAACCTCTAATCCAAAAGTTTTTGACCAATCTGAAATTCTTTGATTATACCATTCAAAGGGAGGTAAAAAATATTTTATTTGCTTCTGGCTAATACCGAATTTTCTTAATTCTCTAAGATTATTTTTCAAATCGTTGAGAAATTCAATTTGATTAATCAAAAGCGAGTCTCTGTTCTTCCAATCGCAATAAAGTAAATGTTTGTCTGAATGCGGACCAAGATAATGACCATCTTTAATCAATTGCTTAATCGAGCCATTAAATTTTTTATTTCTGAGAAAATCACCTGTGAAGAAGAATGAAGCTTTAATATCGAATTTTCTTAAACTCTTTAGAATTGTATCAAGTCCCTCACCAAATTCGTGAGCTGAAAAAATTAAATACACTTTTTTCTGTGTTGTATCAAATCGGATTATTCCACCTTGATCTCTTATTAAATTCCTTTCCGATTTTATTTTATCCGATTTATGAAGAAAAGATAAATAAGTTATCAAGCTTGCTGTACCATCTAATGTTGGTTCATTTGTTGAATAATCTCCATAATCATCATGATATACAATGTAATCTGTTTGAAATTGTTCATATTCGTCTGGTTTATACAATCTGATACCTATCAAATTTTTATAGATTGATGTATAGACAGGTCCATCAACTAATCCACCATTGATGGGGAAGCTATATATCGCAGAAAATGCTGAATGTGGATCTTCGGGATAATCACCCCACTCGGGAAATCCAACGATCATACTTGTTCCCCAGGGATTGCATCCGAATAACCAGTCACGATGCGCCGCTTCTAATTCTAAGAATTCGGGATCATTGGTAAGCTCGTTATATAATCTAAATTGAATTAAAATTGATGAGATTAAGTTGTTTGAACACCAGATAAAAGGTATTCCAATTCTAAAAGGATTACTTCTAGATTTCTTCTCAATCAATTTCAATCCTTCCTTAATGTATCCAATAAACTCTCTATTAAATTCTTCATCTGCTGATTTTACAATAAAATAATGGCCAAGATTTAAGAAAGGATACCATTGATAGTGACGTGCTGTATCTTTTCCAATCCAGGGAGTAATTTTTTCTTCTCTACCAAATCTAATTGCATCCTCAAGATATTTTCCGTTATTCTTGAAATTCAAAGTTGCGGCAGCGAGTTCAAGATCATCAAAATAGTTCTCTTCTTCATAAAAATATGGAGCACGGCACGGAGCAGTTTGCGTAAATCCTGGTTTCTGGAGAGCATACTCATAAGCATCAATAGCTTTTGTATTTAAAACTTCTGCCAAGCGTTGATCGAGTTCATTAAATAATAGACTTGCAAATGCAAAAGTAGATGCAAATTTTGCTGCAGTAGATGAAACTCCCGTTGTTCTGTTTTTATACTTGAACAAACCCTGAGGTTCACCATTAAGAAAATAAACAGGCCTTTCGAGTCCTTTACCATAACTTACTGTATCTTCTGTTGGCAATCTAAAGCCTAAATGATCTCTATCATCCGCAACTTGATGATACATTTCATTTTTTGCTGGATTCATCTTCAGAAGCCAGTCAATTCCCCATCGAGCTGAATTTAAGACATCAGGAATTCCGTCTGAGCCAAAATTACCACTGGCGTCATATTTATCCTGAAAAGCTTGTGGATTTTTATAATAAGCAAACAACAAATGAAATGTTGTAGTTGCCGAAGTCGTTACATATCTCAAATAATCAGAAGCATCATGCCAGCCGCCGACAACGTCAATATGTTTACCTTCTTTTTCTGGATGATAAACAATAAAGCCATCATGAGTATGACAGGAGTCTTTCAGAAATGGATTGTAACCGCATTGTTGTTGTCTGATGTATTGTAAAAGAAAGTCTGCGGAACCATTATAAAGTCCATTCGCAATTCGAAAAATTGGTGATTTTATCTTTCCGACTTTTATGTAATAAACACCTTCTTTATTAAACTCACTGAAATTCAATCTAAATGTTGATTGAAATTTCTGCCATTGACCTTCACTGAAAACTTTGTTTGATTTAAATACAACTTTATCAGTTACTGCATCCAGAATTTGAAAACTTTTCAATTGAATATTTTCTTCACTAATCAAAACCGCTACTTTAACAGCGCCTGGTTCATAACCTAGTTGATTTATTCTAATCCAGGAATTTGAAAAACAAAAAACTGGATACAGAAGAATCAAGAAAGAAGCGAAAAAGTTTTTGCTCAACATAATCAGTTAAAATTTTTAATAGACTACTTCAATCTTTTATTTCAGCGATCAATTCAACTTCAACAGGTGCATTGAGTGGAAGTGAAGACACTCCTACAGCGCTTCTTGCGTGTTTACCAGCTTCTCCAAATACTTTAACTAAAAATTCCGATGCACCATTTGCAATCTTTGGGTGAGATGTATAATTATCAGATGAATTAACAAAAACTGTAACTTTCACAATTCGATTTATTTTATCAAGATCTTCTATTTCTGCTTTAATAACATTTAAACAATTCAGTGCACAAAGTTCCGCTGCTTTTATTGCATCTTCTTCAGAAATTTCAACAGGAACTTTACCAGAATATTTTAGTGAACCCTCAACTAATGGAACCTGTCCAGCTGTAAAAATTAAGTTACCAACTTTAACACAAGGTATATATGCTGCAAGAGGTTTGGGTGGTGTTGAGAGTTTATAACCAAGTTCTTCAATTTTTTTCTCAATGTTCATTTTACCTCCATAGATAGATTTTTTATTACAAAATTAAGGAATATAAATGAGAGGAAGGACGAGTAATTGGAAATGAAAGGATTACCTATGAAATTAAATTAATTGATTAATATCAATTTTATATTTCTTCACTTTATCTCTAAAAGTTGAAAGTGATAATCCCAATGCTTTTGCTGCCTGTGATTGATTTCCTTTAGTTTTTCTCAAAGCCTCTTGAATTAAATTTATTTCCAGACAACTAACCACTTGATTAAAATCCATCCCATCCCCAATAAAACAATGTTTACAAGCTTTAACTATAAGATGAATTGGATTTTCGGAATTGAATTCAACTGGTAAATCTTTAGGTTCAATTAATTCATTTACAAAAATCGCTAACCGTTGAGCAATGTTTTTTAATTCTCTAACATTACCTGGCCAATGATAATGAATAAGAAGCCTTAAAGCATCATTTGAAATTTTAATGTCTTTATCCGGTGCATAATGTTTTAAATAATATTCCATTAAAAGAGGAATATCTTCTGGCCTTTCTCGAAGTGGTGGAATAAAAATCGGTATTACATTTATTCTATGATATAAATCCAATCTAAATTTTCCAGCGTCAACAAGGTCTTTTAGATCAACTTTGGAAGCTGTAATTAAACGAACATCAATCGGTATTGGTGTATTGCTTCCAATTCTTAAAATTTCCTTTGACTCAAGAACTCGAAGCAGCTTCGATTGAAGGGAAAGAGGGAAATCATCGATATCATCTAGAAAAATGCTGCCTGAATTTGCAATTTCAAATAAACCTTTTCGCTCTGATGTTGCCCCAGTAAAAGCTCCTTTCTCGTGACCAAATAACTCGCTTTCCAATAACTCAGCAGGAATTGCGGAAAGTCCAACTTTAACAAATGGATTTAATGATCTTTTACTTTTTCTATGAATATATTCAGCAAACAACTCTTTACCTACACCTGTTTCACCAATCAAGACAATAGAGCTATCACTATCAATAACTTGATCTAATTTAAAGAGGATATCCTGCATTTTTTGATTTTTTGTAAGCAGGACGAGAGGTTTCATAATTTTAAATATTGATTCCTACTGTTTTTTAACTATAAATTATCTCCCAAAATTTAGCAATAATTTAATTAATCTCAATAATATATGATCAACATAATTTGCTTAAAGTTGACTGATCAATATTTAATTAAATACTAAGATGGATAAATCAAAAAAAAGAAAATACTTATCTGAGACTTTTTGGTTGATTAATAAAAATTAATTACGAATTATTTCTTTCGATTAAATTAAAATAACTTTGCTCATTGAAAAATTAATTCTACAACAATCCAGCGTAAGGAATAAAATATTTATCAGCTAAAAACTAATTAACAAATAAAACTTAATTGATATACTCTTCTATTGCTTTGGTTATTAGTTTTACAACTTCTGGGATAATCGACCTAATTTTCTCACTCAAATGAAGGTCAAGTTCATGAAATTTATCTATATAAACGATAATTAGCTTAATCTCGGGCAATTCACCTAAAATGGAAGCTGAATCTATCAGGTCTTTTAATCCAATATCATGAGCTGTGAGCGTTTTAGGAAAATCTGATGAATATTTTGGCTTGATAAGTTCAACTGTCCCTGCGGGTTTATCTCCTATCGCTGCATCTACAATTATAATTTTCTTATAATCTTGAAAATACGAAAGCAAATGAAAGCCCCCAGTTCCTCCATCAACAACATCGACGAGATTTTTATATGGATTAACTTTCTCGAATTCGCGAATAATATGAATTCCAATCCCTTCGTCCCCCATTAATAAATTTCCAATGCCTAGAACTAAAATTTTTGAATTCATAATTCAACATAAAAAAGAGTGGTGAGAGCCCAAAAGACTCTCTCCACTGAAAGGGTGATAACGAAAATGAATTTATTCTTCTTTTTCAATGAATTTCCAGCCTCCTACCATAGATGAAGTCACACCACGTCCTTCTACATAATCATGATAGAAGACGAGATAGACATGAACCATCGCAAAAATTATAAAAAACCACATCATCATATGATGCCATTGACGAACAGCAAAATCTCCACCCATTAATGGAACTATCCAAGAAAATAATTTCGGTAAGAATGAGTTACTCATAGCGGAATACATACCAAATCCTGTGATACTCTGAAAAAGAAAAGCAAGAAAAGTCAAAAAATAAGTTAATCCTGCAAGTGCATTGTGTCCTATTGATTTTAACGGTTTAATTCTTAATTGCAAAATATCTACTCTTAAAACATCAATTATCTCTTTAAAATGTTCTCTGGATGTTGGAATGAAATTTCTCCAGTTTGCAAATTTATTCCCGACAAATCCCCAATAAATCCTGAATATAAAATTAAAAAAGAAGATAAACGCAGCAAGAAAATGAAGGAATCTAACAGTACCAAACCAATAACTAAAAGAAGCTTCACCTCCGCTTTTAATTGCTAGTGGTGAGCCGATCAAATATCCTGTAACGCACAAAGTGAGAACGGCCAAAAAGTTTAACCAGTGATAGATTCTAACGGGTAATTCCCACACATATACTCTTTTAATTTCTTTATTTTTCATTCCATCCTCCTAAAAAGTTTGAAGCTGATGAATGTAACGACCTTTCTCATCATAAATATGAACTGCACAAGCTATGCAAGGATCAAATGAATGAATGGTCCTTAAAATTTCAAGTGGTTGTTCTGGATTTTTTATTGGAGTTCCAATCAAAGAAGCTTCATATGCAGACATTTGACCCATTGCATCTCTTGGGGATGCATTCCAAGTAGAGGGAACAACTAATTGATAATTTTCAATTTTTTGATTTTTAATAACAATCCAATGAGCTAAAGCACCTCTTGGCGCTTCTGTCATTCCCACACCTTTCGCTTCACTGGGCCAGGTTGAAGGTTCCCATTTTTCTGGATTAAATGTTCTAGTATCTCCATTCTTAATATTATTCAAAAGCTGCTGATAAAATTCTTTTGCCCAGATTGCAATTAATCTTGTTTCGATGGCTCTGGCTGCTGTCCTGCCAAGCGTAGAGAATAAAACCGTTGCAGGTACATTTAATTTTTTCAAGGCTTCATTAACTGCTTCTTTGATCTCTACATTTCCAGATGCATACCCAACGATTAATCTTGCAAGAGGCCCAACTTCCATTGGTTTGCCATTCCAGCGTGGAGTTTTTAACCAGCTGTATTTACCATCAACATTTAAATAATCGTACGGTGGTTTTGGTCCAGTATAGTTGAATTTTGTTTCTCCACTCCAGGGATGAAGTGGTTTATCATCACCAACTGAATATTCATACCAAGAGTGAGTGACATATTCCTGAATCTCTTCAAGATTTTTTCCATCAACGGGATGAACTTCATTTAAATTACGATCAAGAACAACCCCTCTTGGGAATTTAAATTTCGAGACTTCGTTATAACCTGCAGTTGGTAGGTCACCATAAGCTAAATAGTTTGTCAAGCCGCCACCATAATTCGCCCATTCAAGATAAAATGGAGCGACAGCAAAAACATCAGCAAGATAAACTTGTTCAACGAATTGTTGAGCGTCATCAAGTAATTTCCCGACATAAGCGAGTCTTTCAGCATTAATTGCATTTGCTTCATCAAGATTTATTGAACAAGGAACTCCACCAACAAGATAATTCGGATGCGGATTTTTGCCTCCGAAGATAGTATGAATTTTAACAATTTCTTTTTGCCATTCGAGTGCTTCAAGATAATGAGCAACACCAATCAAATTCACTTCAGGTGGTAATTTGTATGCCGGGTGTCCCCAATAAGCATTTGCAAAAATTCCAAGTTGACCGCTATTAACAAATGCTGTTAATCTCTTTTGTAAATCAGAAAAATATTTTGGTGAACTTTTAGGCCAATTTGAAATTTTTTGTGCAATTTCAGATGTCTTAACTGGATCTGCTTTTAACGCACTTACAACATCTACCCAATCAAGTGCATGAAGATGATAAAAATGAACAACATGATCTTGCAGATATTGAGCACAAAACATAAGGTTACGTATTAATTCGGCATTTGGAGGAACGACTATTCCAAGTGCATCTTCCACTGTTCTTACAGAAGCTAAAGCGTGCACAGTTGTGCAAACACCACATGCTCTTTCCGTAAAAGCCCAAGCATCTCGTGGATCTCTTCCTTTTAATATGATTTCAAAACCTCTGACCATCGTACCTGAAGAGTAAGCATCAACAATTTTACCATCTTTCACTTCAACTTCAATTCGAAGATGACCTTCAATTCTTGTAATTGGATCAACAACTATTCTTGTCATTGTTCACCTCCTTTTTCGTTGCTTTCATTAATTTCTTCTTTAATTAGTTTTCTCTTTCGAATGTTTGTTGAAATTGCATGAGCAGCAATTCCCGCAACTGTTGCTGCACCAATCGCAACTCCTATTTTATCAGCAGTAGTTTCAATTCCAAATCCAGGGAATGAGGCAAGATGTTGATAGAATGGACCGTTATCCCAGAATTTTTCTTCACTGCAACCAATGCAAGGGTGACCTGATTGAATTGGATAACTTACTCCATTATTCCATCTTGTTACTCCACAAGCGTTATATGTAACGGGTCCTCTACAACCAATTTTGTATAAACAGTAACCTTTCTTTGCGTTTTCATCATCAAAGGTTTCAACAAACAAACCTGCATCATAATTTGGTCTTCGATAGCAAGTGTCATGAACTCTTCTTGAGTAAAATGCTTTCGGTCTTCCTAAACCATCTAATTGTGGAATTCGATCAAATGTTAAGATGTGAACAATTACACCAGCCATTACTTCACCAATTGGCGGACAACCTGGAACTTTGACAATTGGCTTTCCACTAATGACTTTGTGAACAGGTTTTGCACCTGTTGGATTTGGATTAGCGGATTGAATACACCCATTTGATGCACAGCTTCCCCAGGCTATTATTGCCTTTGCACCTTCAGCAGCTTCTTGAACAATATCGAGTGCAGTGCGTCCACCAATTGTGCAATAAATTCCATTATCATTGGTTGGAACTGATCCTTCCACGAGCATTACATATTCATCTTTGTATTTCTTCATTGTATTATGGAGAGCTTCTTCTGCTTGAAATCCAGCTGCTGCTTGAAGTGTTTCGGTGTAATCAAGTGATATTTTATCAAGAATTATATCTGCCACAATTGGGTGGGATGTTCTTATAAATGACTCACTACAACAGGTACATTCCTGAAAATGAAACCAAACAACTGGCAATCTTGGTTTTGTTTCCATTGCATGAACGACTTTTGTAATTCCTGTTGCTTCAAGTCCAATAAACGCAGCCATCCAAGAACAAAATCTTAAGAAATCCCTTCGAGTATATCCTCTCGACTCCATCACCTCCCAGTAGGTAGGTTGTTTATCGTTCATCTTGCACCTCCATTTTGTTTTTTGATTGTTGATTAAATTCTTCTCTTGTTATTATTTGATTAATAATGATTTCAGAACTCAAGACCACATAATCTTCTAGCCTGAAATCACAATTCTCTGGACAGGGCAGATCCAGCATAAAGGGATCACAACTGATCCTAACCAAACTTTTGTTTTGACGCTTGATTATTTCTAAAATTTTCCCGGTTAGATTGACTTTAATCTTCTTATTCATCAATTATTTTTAAGTCAAACTAAATGCCAAAACAAAACAGTGGATATTTAATTATAAATTGAGATTATCATTATTCTATTTGCGGATTTTCGTATAATGCTTGACGGGTTTTCGCAACTCGAGGGACTTTTCTAAAATTTTCTAAACCGTAATTTAAATCTGATCAATACTAACTGTTTCTTTATAAAATTTAAGATTGAGTTTGAAAAGAGGAGCTTAAACTTTGTGGCGGGAAATTTTTATTTCACTGAATTTATTATAACTACAAACTCTCCTTTCAATTTTATAGAAGCCAAATTTTTTTTGATGTCTGAAATTTTTCCTCGAATGACTTCTTCAAATTTT
Source organism: Ignavibacteria bacterium (assembly GCA_013177855.1). Lineage (NCBI taxonomy): Bacteria > Pseudomonadati > Ignavibacteriota > Ignavibacteria > Ignavibacteria bacterium. The sequence goes on along the minus strand of JABLYA010000001.1, from coordinate 2,489,779 downwards.
TTTGTTAACTCACGACAAAGTGCAATTTCTCTTTGCGGACAAAGTTCATTTAATTCATTTATCAATTTTTGAATTCGATAGGGTGATTCAAAAAAAACTGTCATTTCTTTTCTGCTGGCTATTTCTTCAAGTTTTTTCTTGCGACCCTTCTTTTGCGGAATAAAACCTTCGAAATAAAAGCTTTTTATCTCAAAGCCGCTTAAAACTAAAGCAGGAATTATTGAATTGGGACCTGGAATTGGTACAACTTTGATTTCATTTTCAACACAGGCACTTACGAGTTTAGAACCAGGATCCGAAATGCACGGAGTTCCGCTATCTGAAACTAATGCGATGTTCTTACCCTCTTTCAAATAATTTATAATTAAAGGAATTTTCTGATCTTCAACTTGCGAGTAGTAGCTCATCAAATTATTCTTAATTCCGTAATGTGAAAGTAACTTTCCACTTTCTCTTGTATCTTCGCAAAGAATCAAATCAACAGTTGAGAGAATATCGATTGCTCTTTTTGAAATATCTTCAAGGTTTCCTATTGGTGTTGCAACTAAATATAAAGTTCCACTCATATTATTTGTTTAAGTGATTTTCGAAAAATTTCCATAGCTTCATCAATATTTTCTTTCGTAATTGAGAGACGAGGACGAAAACGAATTGATTTTTCTCCACATCCAAGAATAATCATCCCATTTTCAAAAAGCTTTTTCCTTAATTCATCTCTAAACGATTTATCCTTTAGATCAATCGCACACATTAAACCAAGACCCCGTGCATTTGAAACAAACTCTGAAAAGTCATCTTGCAACTTTTGAAGTGAGGTCAGTAAATAGTTACCCATTTGATTGGCGTTCTCGATCAAATTATCTTCTTCAATAATTTCCAGAAATCTTTTAGCTCGAAACATATCGGTAAGATTACCGCCCCAGGTCGAGTTAATTCTTCCGCCTTTCTTAAAAACATTTTCTTCTACATCATCTATTCTTGAATTGCAAATTACACCTCCAACTTGAAGTTTCTTACCGAACGCAATTATATCAGGTTGAACAAAATGCTCATACGCCCACATCTTTCCAGTTAAACCAATTCCAGTTTGAACTTCATCGAAAATCAAAAGAATTTCATTCTCATCACAAATTTCTCTGAGCTTCAAAAAAAATTCTTTTCTAAAGTGATTATCACCTCCTTCACCCTGAATTGGTTCAATTATTAAACAGGCAATATCATCTTTATTTTGATTTATTGCTTCTTGAATTTGCTGAATTGCGATGTTTTCTATTCGCTTAGTCTCCTCAAGTATTTCTGAATTAACTGGAAATTTTAATTTTGGATTGACAATTCTAATCCAATTAAATTTTGGGAAATATTGTATTTTATTTGGATCTGTATTTGTAAGAGAAAGTGTATATCCCGTACGCCCATGAAATGCTTCTTGAAAATGAATTACATTATGCCCTTTTTCGGTCTTATATCCTTTCTTAAAATTTTTTCTCACCTTCCAGTCGAAAGCAATTTTCAAAGCATTTTCAACTGCAAGAGCACCACCTTCGATAAAGAAAAGATACTTACCCCAATCTGGCAGTGCAACTCTTTCAAAAGTCTGAACAAATTCAGCTAATTCTTCTGTGAAAAAATCCGTGTTTGAAGGTTTATTCAGAGCAACTTTAACAAGTCTATCAAGAAATTTAGGTTCAAACATTTTAGGATGATTCATTCCGAGCGGCATTGTTGCAAAAAATGTAAACATATCGAGTAAGTAACGGTCATGTTTTTTATCATAAAGATGCGAAGGATTACTTTTTTCCAGATCTAAGACAATATCAAAAGCCGCTTTTTGAAGAAATTTATGAAGGTAATCGTGAATTGTTTCGGGGTTCATTTGTGCTTCTTATATTGTTTTGGTTTTTATATTCAAATTCAGAAATTTTTAATCAATTAATTATTAAAATTTAAGGCAAATACTGAATTCAATTTTGAGTAACTTGAAAAAATTAAAATCACCTTCAATTCGAAATTAAGCTATTAAACTAATTCTTACATAAAATTAAAGCTGAGCTTGTAAAATTTTTTAATTAACACAAGCTCAGCTCAAACTCACTTGAACTAAAAAATTAAATTACATTACCAGAGCCATAATAGCTTTTTGAACATGAAGCCTATTTTCAGCCTCATCAAAAATCACAGAGTTAGGACTATCGGCAACTTCATCTGTAACTTCTTCACCACGATGAGCTGGCAAACAATGCATAAAGAGATAATCATCTTTTGCATACTTTACTAATTCTGAATTAACTTGATATGGAACAAATTTCTTTCTTCGCTCTTCAGCTTCAGCTTCCTGTCCCATACTTGCCCAGACATCAGTGTAAACGATATCTGCATTTCTTACAGCATCAATTGGATTCTCAAAAACCTCGACTTTCGAATTGAAATATTTCGCATTTTCAATTGCTTGATTTACAATTTCTTTCTGTGGTTCGTATCCTTTTGGAGTTGCAATTGTAATATCCATTCCGACTTTTGAACAACCTTGCAAAAGACTATGAGCCATATTATTTCCATCACCGACATAAGCTAATTTTAATCCTTCCAGTTTTCTCTTCTTCTCAAGAATTGTGAACAAATCGGCAAGGACCTGACAGGGATGATGTAAATCAGTTAAGCCATTAATTACTGGTATAGATGCGTATTTTGCCAAATCAATTACATCTTGATGATTGAAAGTTCTAATCATTATTCCATTCAGATATCTTGAAAGAACTCGAGCAGTATCTGCGATTGTCTCTCCTCTCTTTAGTTGTAAATCATTAGGACCGAAGTACATTCCAATTCCACCGAGCTGATAGATTCCAACCTCAAAAGAGACTCTTGTTCTGGTAGAAGGTTTTGCGAAAATCATACCAAGTGTTTTTCCTTCGAGCAAGCGATGCGGTTCGCCAGAAAGTAATTTTAATTTAAGTGAAGAGCTCAATTCAAAAATTTGATAAATTTCTTCAAGACTTAAATCTTGAATTTCTACTAAACTTTTTCCTTTCATATTTATTGCCATATAAACCTCTTAATTTTTTATCCTTTATAAATTCTTGTTCCACATTTTGGATTATGAAGTTCTCTCGCATCAGTAATAATCATTTCATTTCCAGTAGCTTCGACAAATTCAATTGCTGCCTCGATCTTTGGACCCATACTCCCAGGGGGAAATTGACCTTCGGCTAAATATCTTCTTGCTTCAGTTGTCGACATTTCATCCAGATCTTTCTGATCGGGCTTCATAAAGTTGATTGATACTTTTGGAACATCTGTGAGGATATAAAAAGCATCAGCATTAATTTGCTTTGCAAGAAGAGCAGAAGCTAAATCTTTATCTATCACTGCTTCGATGGCTTCAAGATTTCCATCGGGGTGACGATAGACAGGAATTCCACCACCACCGCAAGCAATAACAATATGACCTTCGTTAGCAAGTTGTTTGATTAAATCCTTTTTAATCACATTAACAGGTTTTGGAGAAGGAACTAATCTGCGCCATCCTCTTTTCCGTGGATCTTCTTTCATTATCCAGCCATTCTCGGACATAAATTTTTTTGCTTCTTCTTCTGAATAAAATTTTCCAATGGGTTTGGTTGGATTTTGAAAAGCTGGATCATTCTTGTCAATTTCAACTTGAGTTATTAGAGTTACAACTGATTTTTTCATTCCTTTCGAATTTAGAGCATTCATCATTTGCATTTCAATCATATAACCCATTCCACCTTCAGAATCAGCGACACAGATATCCAGAGGCATTTTGGGAATTTTGTATAATTCCCAACCTGCCTCGTTTCTCTGCAGAATATTTCCAACCACTGGACCATTCCCATGAGTAATAATTAATTCATAACCTCTCTCTAAAAGAGGGATAACATCAAGACAGGTTTCGTAAGTATTTTTTTCCTGTTCCTCGATTGTTCCTTTCTGGTCTCCACGAATGATTGCATTACCGCCAAAAGCGACGACAGCAATTTTTTTCATATAATTCCTTTCTCCCGCAAAATATCCTCAATACCTGGTTTGGTTAATTCTTTGAGATAATAACGAACTCTTGTGGCTGGTTTGTTTATGTTTATTACTCTTCTTAAATCAATTGGAGTCCCAATTACAACGACATCACAATCAGTGCGATTGATTGTCTCCTCAAGATCTTTCATTTGTTTCTTTCCATAACCCATGGCAGGGAGTAATGTACCTATCTCTGGATAATTTCTGTAAGTTTCTTGAATTGACTCAACAGCAAATGGTCTTGGATCAACGAGTTTTTTTGCACCATTATTAAGTGAGGCCACAACACCTGCACCAAATTTCATCTCGCCGTGAGTTAAAGTGGGCCCATCTTCAACTACAAGTACTCTCTTGCCTTTGATTAATTCTGGATCTTCAACTTCAATTGGTGAATCTGCTTCTATTATAACTGCTTTTGGATTTACTTGTTTGATATTTTTTCTTACAGTCTCTATATCTTCTTTTTTCGCTGATGAAATCTTATTAATGATGGCAATGTCTGCAATTCTTAGCGAAGTATTGCCTGGATAATACCTTAATTCGTGTCCGGGTCTTAGTGGATCAGTAACTGTGATTACTAAATCAGGCTTGAAGAAAGGAGTATCGTTATTACCGCCATCCCATAAAATTACATCAACTTCCTGTTCAGCTTGACGGAGAATATCTTCGTAATCAACTCCGGCATAAACAATCGTTCCATTAACAATGTGAGGTTCGTATTCCTCCATTTCTTCAATTGTGCAATTGTATTTATGCAAGTCTTCGAGCGTTGCAAATCTCTGAACTCTCTGAGCATTCAAATCACCATAAGGCATTGGATGGCGGATTGCAGCGACTTTTTTGCCTGCTTGTTTTAATAGATTGGCAACATATCTTGATGTTTGACTTTTTCCGCATCCAGTCCTTACAGCGAGAACTGCAACAACTGGTTTGGAACTTTTCAACATTGTTTGCTCAACGCCTAATAAAACAAAATTTGCCCCAGCTGCATTTGCTTCAGATGCTTTGGTCATAACATGCTCAAAAGTTACATCCGAGTAAGCAAATACAACTTCATCGACTTTATATTTTTTAATTAAATCAGTTAGTTCATTCTCGTGAAAGATTGGGATACCATTTGGATAAAGTTTACCTGCAAGTTCAGGTGGATAAATTCTACCATCAATATTTGGTATTTGAGTTGCCGTGAAAGCCACAACTTCGTATTCTTCTTTGTTTCTATAGAATACATTAAAGTTGTGAAAATCACGACCAGCAGCACCCATAATTATAACTCGTTTACGAGTCATATATCCTCCAATTTTTTATTCTACTGTTACGCTTTTAGCTAAATTTCTGGGTTGATCAACATTCAAACCTTTTGCAACTGCGATGTAATAAGCCATTAATTGTAATGGAATAATTGTTAAAATCGGCGAAAGCATTTCTATTGTGTTAGGAACCGGAATTGTGTAATCGACTAATGATTTAATTTGTTTATCATCTTCACTTACAATTGCGATAACTTTCCCTTTTCTTGCTTTCACTTCTTCAATGTTTGACAAAATTTTATCATAAGTTGAATCTTTAATTGCTATAAATACAACTGGCATATTTTCATCAACCAAAGCAATTGGACCGTGTTTCATCTCTGCAGCAGGATATCCTTCAGCATGGATATATGAAATTTCTTTCAACTTTAATGCACCTTCAAGTGCAACCGGGAAATTGTAACCACGACCGAGATATAAGAAATTTTTTGCATTAACAAATTTCTCAGAAATTGATTTAATGTAATCAGCTTGTTCAAGAATTTGCTGAATTTTTCCAGGCAGACTTAAAAGTTCCTGACAGATTTTTTCGCCATAACTAAAAGGAAGATTCTTTCTTCTTCCGATTAAAACAGAAATTAACGCAAGAACAGCTAGCTGCGAAGTAAATGCTTTTGTTGAAGCAACACCAAGCTCTGGACCAGCATGAATGTAAACTCCAGCTTGAGTTTCTCGTGCGATTGATGAACCAACGACATTACAAATTCCTAAAACAAGAGCATTTCTTTTCTTCGCTTCTCGAATTGCCGCAAGAGTATCTGCTGTTTCACCTGATTGACTTATTGCAATTACTACATCATTTTTGGTAATTACTGGATTTCTGTAACGAAACTCAGAAGCATATTCAACTTCGACTGGAATTTCTGCGTATTGTTCAAGCATATATTCACCGACAAGTCCAGCATGCCAGGATGTTCCGCAAGCTGTGATGATTAATCTCTTTGCATCAAGTATATCATCAATTACTGGTTCCAAACCACCAAGCTTTACATTACCAGCACTTAAAATTATTCTACCACGAATTGAATTTTGAATAGATTCAGGCTGCTCAAAAATTTCTTTGAGCATAAAATGCGGGAAACCGCCTTTCTCAATAGTTGAGATGTCAAGATCAAGCTTTTCGATATCTCTATTTTGAATCTGATTATCAAGTGAACGAATTATAAATTTATCTTTTGTAACTTCTGCAATATCTCCGTCTTCAAGAAAAATTACATTGTTCGTGTATTCTAGAATTGCTGGTGCATCGGAAGCGACAAAATGTTCGCCATCTCCTACACCAATAATTAATGGACTGCCCTTTCTTGCACAAATAATTTTATCTGGTTCAAGTGATGAAATCACGCAAATACCATAAGCACCTTCAACTTCATGCAGAGCCAATCGAGTTGCATTAAATAGATTATTTTCTTTGTCATAAAAGTAAGAGATTAAATGAGCTATTACTTCACTATCTGTTTCACTCGCAAATTGATAGCCCATTTCTTTCAGCATTGTTTTTAATGAACGATAATTTTCAATAATTCCATTGTGAACAATTGCAATTGTAGAAGTTCCGTTTGTGTGTGGATGAGCGTTAATATCAGTTGGTGCCCCGTGAGTTGCCCATCTGGTATGTCCAATTCCCAATCTTGTATCTTCATCGTAGTCTTTTAATAAATCTTCAAGATTAGAAATTTTACCAGAGGCTTTGATTACTGTAACTCTTTTTTTGTTAATTACTCCTACACCCGCCGAATCATAACCTCTGTACTCAAGCCTTTTTAAACCATTTAATAAAATAGGTAAGGCTTGTCTCGAGCCGATATATCCTATTATACCGCACATATTATTACCCTTATTTTTTTGTAAGTTATTTAGAGGTCAGGAAGGAGATCGTTAATTAATTTTATTTGCTTTTGAAATTTCATACAAATGCAAGTTAATAAAGGGAGTGAGAATTCTCAAACCAACTTAGGAAAGATTAATCTTGCAAAAAATCAAATTTTAAGATTTGAGAGGTAATTTTTAAGCTCATTAAAGGCAGTAACCAGAGTTGGATAATCTTGATTATTAGCTGCTTCTTCAATTTGTGCACCAAATTTCGAGATCTCTGGAAAACCGTAAGCAACTCCGTTACCTTTAATATTATGTCCGAAATATCTAAATGCTTCAAACTCTTTTGGGGAGAGTTTTTTATCCAGCTCTTCAACCTCTTTTCGCATAGATTCGATGTAATCGGTGCGAAGTTGTATAATTTCTTCTCGAGAAAATCCTTGAAAGTAAGGACTAATTTCCTCGAATTCTGGCTCGGTAGATTTAATGGTGCTCATAATCTCTGATACCAATTTTTGTTGATCAACGGGTTTAGTGATATAGCCAGTGCAGCCAGCAGCAAGACATTTCTCACGATCACCTTTCATTGCATGGGCTGTCAAAGCTATAATAGGAATATCTTTCATATTAAGTTCATTTCTAATATATCGTGTGGCTTCAAGTCCATCCATTACAGGCATTTGAACATCCATCAAAATCAAATCATATTTATTTTGCTTGACCTTTTCAATTGCATCTTTTCCATCAATTGCAATGTCGAATGTAGAACCGAGTCTTTTTAATATGTGAGACATAAATTTTTGGTTCATTAGATTATCTTCAACAAGCAGGATGTGCAAAGGCGGAATTGTTGGTTTTTCAACTGCTTTTTCTACTTTTATAGTTGATACAGTTGAGGCACTTTTAGCTTGTTTAATTTTATCCAGAATTTTATCAAGTCTGTTCAAAAATACATTCTCATCGAAAGACTCTTTGAAAAAGATGCCGCTTGTTCTTTCCTCTAAAAACTTTAATTCATCTTCAAGTAATTTTTTCGAAGTTAAGATAATAACGGGAACACTAACTAAATCATCATCTTTTCTAATCTCTGTTAAAACTTGAAAACCATCCATCTTTGGCATCATAAGGTCAAGAATAATTAAAGCAGGTTTCTTTTTTTCTTTTAATTTTTTTAATGCAAGTTCAGGGTCATCAAAACATTCTGCTTCATAACCATTCTTAGATAAAATTTGATCTAATCTTCGCAATGTATTGTGATCGTCATCAACAACAAAAATTTTATTTCCTATCGGGAATTTCTCTTTTATTCCATTCAGCAAGCTTTGAAGCTGTTTAACATTTATTGGCTTTTCTAAATAATCAATTGCCCCAAGAGAAAATGCTTTATTAATCTCTTTCTGAATTGAACAAATAACCACAGGGATTGATTTTGTAACCACATCAGATTTCAGTTCACGCAAAACTTCCCAGCCGCTTTTATCGGGCAAAAATATATCAAGCAAAATCAAATCTGGGTGATATTTCTTTGCATTTGAAATTCCATCTTTTGCTGTTTGCGAGATCAATAGTTTGAATTCTTTTTCTTTCAAATGTCTTTCAATAATTCTTGCGGTCTCAAGGTTATCTTCAATAATCAGGATCAAAGGAGCATAAGGTGAAGTAGAACCTAAAAATTTTTCCGTTTCAACTTTTGCTTTTTCAATTTTTTCAACTTGAACAACTTCCACTGGAATCACAAAACTAAAGATCGATCCCTTTCCAACTTCACTTTCAACAGAAATTTTACCATTCATCATCTCAACAAACTTTTTTGAAATCGTAAGACCCAGACCTGTTCCACCGAATTTTTGTGCTGTATCTTTTTCAGCTTGAGTGAAAGCTTCAAATATTAAATTTAATTTATCAGCTGGAATTCCAATGCCTGTATCTTCTACGGCAAATTCGAGATAAACTGTATTACCTACATCCTTAGTTGCAGACAGATTTCTAACTTTTATTTTTACGCCGCCTCGTTCTGTGAACTTGTAAGCATTTCCTACAAGGTTGATTAAAATTTGTTTTAGTCGCAATGGATCGATAAGAATTGCATCAGGGACAGATTTATCAATCAAAATCTCAAGACTTAAATTTTTTGATTCAAAGCGTTCTTTAAATAAATTTTTAACTTCATTAAGCAGATCAGAAATCAACACAGGTACTGGATTTAATTCAAGCTTTCCAGCTTCAATTTTGTTGAGATCAAGTATATCATTGAGCAATTCAAGCAAAGAGTAAGAACTCTGGCGAATATTTGAGAGAATTTCTTTCTGTTCCTGCGATAAATTTTCCTGAAGCAATAACTCAGTAAAGCCTATTATACTGTTCAGTGGTGTTCTAAGCTCATGACTCATATTTGCCAGAAATTCAGACTTAGTTTTGCTTGTAATCTCAGATCTAATTTTTTCTTCAAAGATTTCTGTTATATCAACAGCAAGAGTTAAGAGATGTTTTGTCCTTATTTCTGGCTCAATAAAAACAACTCGATGAAAAATAAAATAATATTTCTTATCATCAACCTTGATTTCATGAATTTGAGTTGATTGATTTTTGTTCTCGAGAGTATCTAAATCGGCTTTCGTAAGTTCCTGCGCAATGGTTTCGGGGAAAAATTCAAAATCGCTTTTGCCGAGAACCTCAAACTTTCTTTTACCAAGGAGTTTCAAGAAGTTCTCGTTTACATTTTCATACTTTAAGTTTTCTGATTTTTGTGTGATTAATGCTGGAATTAAGTTGAAGATCAGATTAAAATTCTCAAATTCTTTTCTTAACTCAGAAGTAGTTGTTCTAAGGAAGGAAATTTTTTCATTCAAATCGTAAAGATTGATCAATCGGCTGAAAATTAATTTTAAGATTAAAATTTCATCTTCATAGAAAAACTTTTTTTCAACATCCTGGAGAACAAAAAGCCCCTGCAATTTTTTTTCAGTTAAAATTGGAATTATTAAAATATTCTTTGCCCCGAAGTAACTCTTCCATTTCGAGAGTTCTTGTGAATAATCTGCAATATCATCAGTTACTGCATTTCCAGTGGAGAGAAATGAATAAAGAGCAACAAGATTTTCCCAATTACCGCTAATATGAGATTTTAAAATTTGTTTTTCCCTGCTCCAGCAGTGCCTAACTTCCCAATAATTAATACCGAAACATTTAATGTAGTAAATCTTGCTTACTTTAAAGAATTCCCCAACTTTCGAAATAATCTCTTCGAAAAGAGCTTGATTAAAATCAGCATTTAATAGTTCATTAATCTCATCAAAAAATTTTAAAGTCTGGAGTATTCTATCTTCCTTTGAGAATGAATTTTCTGCCATTTTCTTAAAAACTTATCTACTAAAAATGATTATAATAAAAATTGAACTTAATTTCTATTTAGGGAATGCACTTTCTTTCAAGAATCTTTTGATCGTAAAGAAGCTTCCTAAAAAACCAAGCAAACTTCCGAAGGAGATTACTGATAACAATAGAACAATTAAAATTTTCTTTGAAATTAGAACTTCAATTATTATCAACTTTGAAATCAGGATATGCAACCCATAGACAAGAAAAGCTGCAAAAAGACTCCCTAAAAACCCAACAATTATTCCTTCAATTAAAAATGGAAGTTCAATAAAAATATGTGTAGCCCCAACCAGACGCATCGTATTTATTACATCAATTTTATTTTGCATTGCAAGACGGATTGTATTGGACACAAGCAAAATAGTTGAGATTGAAACAATTGCAAATATTATAATCAGTATCTTTTGAAATGTTGAAGTCTTTGATTCAATTTCATCAAGAAACTCCTGATTGTAAATTACATCAGAAATCAATTTTGTTTCGAGTAGATATTTTTTAAGCGCAGTAATGTAATCCTTATTAATAAAGTCGTTTTTTATTTCTATTGTGATTGAGGCAGGCAAAGGATTGTAATTCAAAACATCTTTGAAATCAATCCCCGTTTCCCGAATAAATCTTCTTTTTGCTTCATCTTTTGAAATGTAATTAACTTTTGATATACCTTCTATCGAATAAAGCGATTTAACTAAACTATCAGCTTTTGAGTCAGTTACATAAGTATAGAAAAAAGCTTCAACTTGGACTCTGTTTCGTATTTCTTTTACGAGCAACTGGGCATTTATAAAAAGGTAGGAAAAAAAGCCAAGTAAACTAATCGCAATAAAAATAGAAAAAACTGTCAGGAAGAAGGAGAGTTTGTATCTCCTATATCCTGACAGACTTTCTTTGAGTAAAAAAAGTATTCTCATTAGATCAGAGCTTTACCTTCTTCAAGAACTTTCTCAGCCTTTTCGTGAGTTTTTGATTCAGCATATAATCGAACTATTGGCTCAGTTCCGCTTAATCTTATTAATAACCAATCTCCTTCTGAATTAATCATCTTCAAACCATCACGAACATCAGTTTTGACAATTTTCTTGCCGAGCAATTTCTTGAGTGGTTCACCTTTTAAGATTTTCTCTAACTTGGCTGCAACTTTTTCATCGAGTCGAATTTTTTCTTTCAAATTAACTCTCATTCCATAATCACGATAAATTACATCGAGATGTTCGCCAAGGCTCATTCCAGTTTTAGCGACCAACTCTATTGCAAGAAGACAGGCTGCAATACCATCCTTTTCGGGAACATGACCAAAGAAAGTAAGTCCACCGCTTTCTTCACCTGCAAGTAATACTTCTTCCCTTGTCATAATTTCGCCGATGTATTTAAATCCTACAGGTGTTTCGTGGACTCGAATTTTATTTTTGAATGCAACGATATCAAGCAAATGTGAAGTTGCTAAAGAACGAACCACACTTCCCGACCAGTTTGGACGAGTTTCAATTATGTATTTCAACAAAACTGGCAGGAAATAATTTGCATCAAAGAAAGTTCCATCTTTATCAATGATACCGAATCTATCAGCATCACCATCTGTTGCAACTCCAAAGAAATGTTTCTCGTTTGCAACTATTTGTTGAAGTTCGGTCAGATTTTCTGGTGTTGGCTCTGGTGTAATTCCACCAAAATTTGGATCGGCATAATGGTGTAAAGTTCGAACATCGCAACCGCATTCAATCAAGAAAGTATCGAGATAATCTCTGCCAGTTCCATACATTGCATCGTAGGCATATTTCAATTTTGCTTTAGAAATTGCTCTGATATCAATTATATCTCCAAGATAATTCAAATAATTTCTTCGTGGATTGATAACTTCAATTTTCTTTTTCTCTACCAGAGTTTCGTATGATTGGAGCTTAGCTACTTTTACTTTTTTAGCTTTAAGTCTTGCTTCAATCCATTGAGTATCTTTTGTAAAAGCAGAACCACCGTGCGATCCAAAGAATTTCAATCCCTGATATTTTGGTGGATTGTGGCTTGCAGTAAAACTAATTCCACCATTTAATTTTCTTCGTACAATTTCAAATGCAATAACAGGAGTTGGTGTATCCCTTTCTGTTATATAAACTTTAATTCCATTTGAAGCGACTACTTGCGCCGCCACCTTCTTGAATTCATCGCCTAAGAATCTTGTATCGTTTGAAATTAAGATTCCTGCGTTTGTTTCTTTGTTCTTTTTGAGCAGGTCACAAATTGCCTGCGTAACTAAGATGACATTATCGAAAGTGAATTGGTCAGCAATTATTGCTCGCCAACCAGAAGTTCCAAATTTAATTTGCATATTTTACCTCATTAAAAGTTAGACTCATCCCGCCACCTTGTAATTAACCATTTATTGGTGGCTTTATTTTTTTCCATTGTTAAATTTACTCTTCCATCCACTCGGATTATATCCGATGGATTAAATGTAAATGTTAAATTAAAACCACGAATAATAATTGCCTGTGAAGAATCAATTGAACTCGAAACAATGTTATTCCAGATTAAATCTATTTTTTGAACGCTGTTAAATAAGGCTGAAGTAATTCTCACATCTTCATCTCTTCCCCAGGAGACATCATAACCGTTATCATAATCACGATAAACAAAAACAAAATTATCCGCAAGAAGCCCGCCATAAATTGTTGTGTCCTTAAAAGTATAAGCGTATTGAAAATTCTTAAAGACTCCTTCAATATCTGTTTGATCTGAAATTAATCCTTGACTTAAGTTAAGATTCTCCTCCCATGCAGGTGCAAAGGGATTAAAGCATCCTGAAAAACTAATCATAATACTTCCAACTACTAAAAGCTTTCTAATAACTAAATCTCCCTTTAAGATCACTCCAGGTAAGATTTTCATCTTTTTTATTATCCTTCCATCGCAGGATAGACCATTCACCTTTCACATCTCGATATAAAGTAAATTGAAGATGTCCTTTAAATTCTTTTGGAAGATTTTCAACTGAATGATCTACTATCAAAAGATAATCAGCCAGAAAGCTGACACTATCACTTTGAATAGTTCCTCTTTCTTCATTAAAAAGCGATAAAGTTATTCCACCCGCATCTCTCAACTTTGATTTCATATTTTCAAAATAAACTCTCTCGTTCTGCAATTTCCAATTAGAGAATATAACCGAATAATTTGCATAACTTTCAGCTGTTGGAAGAAACTCAAATGATTTTCCAGTTAATGAAGAATCGACAAAACATCTCAAGTAATTTTCAGTTGATCTTTCGCTTAATGCACTTTTTAAGTTATCCAGAAGGATTTCAATTGTGGTGGCTGGTATCCAGGTATTTCTGGTTTGAACAGGATTTTCTGGTTCTCTAGTCCTGAAAATATCACAACCATTTATCACAAAAATTAATAGTAAAAGAGTAAAGTATCTCATTTCTTTTTTGCAAAGATTATAATTCTTGGAGAATCTTCGTTGAAATCACTGCCCGAATAATCACCAAAAATTTTCTGAATACTCATTCCATTTTTCTTAAACAAAAGACTTAGTTCTTCAAAAGAATAAATTCTAACCGATTCAATATATTCTTCTACTTTATCAGTGGAGTTTATTCTAATTACTTTATTAATTCTATCGCCCTCAATTTTCCTGAAAATCTCTACATTAATTTGATCATTAATGAAATTTTCATTTTCAACTAAATTCTTGCTTACAAAGTCAGGATTAAAATAATCAAATACAACCCAGCCATTCTTGACAATGCTTCGCACTAAGTTATTGAATGTCAACTCATTTTCTTTGTCTGAAAAATAGCCAAAACTTGTAAAGAAACTAATACCTAAATGATATATTTCATCCTCTACAAAATTTCTGACATCACATTGGATAAACTTAATCTCAAGATTTTCTTTTTTACTTTCTTCAGTTGCGTGTTTTATAAAAATTTCACTTAAATCAACACCAGTTACTTTCAAACCTTCTCGTGCAATAACTTTACTCAATCTTCCGAAACCACAGCAGAAATCCAGAATATTCCAGTTTTTATCAAGTGGAATACTCCTTTTGATAAGATCAAAAAATAGTTTTGCTTCTTCTTCGTTTCTATTCTGATAAAGTAAAAAATAATAACTCGAATTGAACCAGTGTTTGAACCAATCTTTTATCATTTTATTTGAATTCTTCCTTCAAGTGCTCTTACAACAGTTGCTTCATCAACAAATTCAAGGTCAGAACCGATTGGAATTCCTCGAGCAATTCTGGTTACCTTTAGATTTCTATCCTTCAAAATATTTGCGATGTATAAAGAAGTTGCTTCGCCCTCTGTACTTGGATTCATTGCAAGAATAATTTCCGATGGATTAAGTCTTTCAATTCTTGAGATTAAATCTTTAATTTTTAATTCATTAGGACCAACACCCTCTAATGGTGATAGAACACCACCAAGTACATGATATAAGCCTTTGTATTCATTAGTCTTTTCAATTGCAATCACATCATTAATATCTTCAACCACGCAAATAGTTTTCTTATCTCTATTTGGATCAGTGCAAATGGGACACAATTCTTCGGTTGCCAGATTAAAACATTCTTTACAAAATTTTAATTGTGTTTTAAGATTGGAAATAGCTTTAACGAGTCTTTCAACATCTTCATCAGACTGACGCAAAATGAAAAGCGAAAGTCTTAAAGCTGTTTTTCGTCCAATGCCCGGAAGTTTACTCAGTTCTTGAATTGCAATTTCTAAAGGCTCTGCTATTACCATTAAAATCCCGGAATATTAATTCCTGGTGGAATCATTCCTTTGGTTCGTTGTTGAAGTTCTTCTTGATATATTTTCTCAACTTCACGAATTGCTTTGTTGACTGCAGCAATTACCAAATCTTCAAGGATTTCTTTATCGTCAGCATTAATAATTTCTTTTTGAATATTTAATCCTAAAATTTCTTTCTTTCCATTAATTACGACTTTCACTGCCCCGGCTCCTGCATCGAATTCAAATGTCCTGTCACCGAATTCGGAATTAAATCTATCAAGATCAGCTTGCATTTTCTGAACTTGTTTAAGAAGCTCATTTAGATTTGGTTTCATATTTTCCTCAGCTTATAAGTTGTTATTTCATAATAAAATATAAAAAAAGCCGCTCGAATATAATTCAAAATTTCGTGGATTCCAAATAAACCTTGAATTTTTTGAAAATTTTGCAGGTTTTTTCAAAAAATTTATAAGGCTATTAATACATTTTTTTAATGAAAATAACTATTTATAAAAGCAGCGAATTTTAACCATAAAACTGTAAGTTAGTCCTAAACAATAAAATCTTTTTATGTAAGCAATTAAACACAATAAATTTTATTAAACTTTTTTTGATTTTTCAAAAATTTTTAATAGAATAGCTCAACAAAATAAGGGGCATTATAATGCTAAAAAAAATATTTTCTCTATCTATTTTTCTGTTCCTTTATTGTTCATTTACAGTAATGGGACAAGAAGTTAATGTTGGAAAATGCACTTCAAATTTAAGCAGTGCCGTATCCAACAATGTTTCTATTGATTGGTATCTACCGTTAGCCCCTAAAGTGGGAGTTATCCATTCAAATAATGCTTTAATAATTCGAATGGATTATCAATTCCGTGATGATTCACGTGCTTTAGGTAAAAGCCAGAGAGCAACCGTTTTAGTTTATGCATATAATCCTGCCAACTTTACCTGGTCACCTCAGGGAAGTGCCTCTGAACGTAAAGGATATGAAATATGGGGCAAATATGATATTAATGGCAGCTTATCTATAAACATTCCTGCATGGAATAGTCAGACAAATGTATTAAAACTAAGAATTGAAGCGTCAGCAGAGTCCGGAGATAAATCAAAAATTCAAAACGGATATATTTGGATCGCAAGAAATTCCAATGTGCTTTCCAACAATGCTTACTATAATTGGATGTGCTCACGATATGATCGAGCAGCCTTATATAAAGAAATGGCAAATGCCTGGAGAGCAATGGCTAATAATCCGAGTGGTAATGATTTTACAAATGCTATGAATAAAATTATAGATATAAGCAAGTCCTTCGTTAATCCAACCGCAAGTGATTTGGGTATATCTCTAGGGATCGAAAGTGTAAATTTATTATCATCTGGAAGCGCATTGGTAACTGCTTTAGGAGAAATCAATGGGATTTTAGCTCAAGCAATTAGTTGGATAAACACTTCAAGTCAACTTCTTGGTCCTGGACTCAGAGATGCAATTGCCAGCGCAGTGAGTAATTATCTAACGAAAGATGCAGTGAGTTATTCATCATTCCTCGCTACAAAGTTAGATGAGTTGGCTAATGCTGTAGTAGCAGATGCAAACGAAATGAAAAATTTGATTTACGGATATGGAAGCTCAAGTTCTTGGAAATCAAAGATGACTGAAGAAAAAAATAAAATTATTTCATTATTAAATTACGATATCCCAGCTGTTAGAAATACTATTGCTTCAAGATTAAATCTTGGGGATTTTGGAAATATTGGTTATGGAGTAGGGAGTGGAGTGAGTAGTGCAGCAGCTGCGGTTGGTTCTAAACTAAATGATTTTTTAAATGGACTGGAAAACCAATTAAGGGCAGACAAAGATTTGCTTGAAAAAATGATAAGATAATTTATAAAATTTTGTGCGGATGTTGCATTTGCTACATCCGCACACTTTTAATTTTAATTGTTTTTTATTGTATTAATTCTAAAATGTTTTATAAAGTCTTGCTAATAAAATTTTTATCATAGTTCCATCCTGTTAATAAAATATAACTTGCTTTAGTCAAAATTTCGAAAACATATAATATTGCTTTTCTCTCCTTTTTATAACCCTTCAAAAAATTGATATATTTGTATGATATGATTACAAAATATGGATACACGACCTTAGGATATATCGCTATTTTATCATTTCTGCTAATCGCAATCGCGATATTTTTAACAAATCCGTATTTAAGATATTCTTTAATCATAATTGGCTTTTTAATACTCATTTTTACAATTAATTTCTTTCGAGATCCTGAGAGAAAAACACCCACTGGAAATAATCT
Organism: Ignavibacteria bacterium; assembly: GCA_013177855.1. Taxonomy (NCBI): domain Bacteria; kingdom Pseudomonadati; phylum Ignavibacteriota; class Ignavibacteria; species Ignavibacteria bacterium. The sequence goes on along the minus strand of JABLYA010000001.1, from coordinate 2,472,199 downwards.
CGTAATCTCCCCAGCTGATGGCAAGGTTATTTCTATTATTAAAACTTTTGATGATGAATTCTTAAAATCTGAATGCATTAGAATTGCCATCTTTATGTCGCCTCTCAATGTTCATGTCAATAGAATTCCAATATCCGGCAAAGTTGAGTATTTGAAATATTATCCCGGCAAATATTTAGTCGCATTTGAAGAAAAATCATCTGAAAATAATGAAAGAATGTCGACTGGAATAAACTCCGAATTCGGTAAAATCCGTTTTACTCAAATTGCTGGCTTTATTGCTCGAAGAATTGTCAATGAACTTAAAGTTGGACAGGAAGTAAAAGCAGGCGAAAGATTTGGAATGATAAAATTTGGAAGTAGAGTTGATGTTTATGTCCCATTAAATACAAGTGTAAAGGTTAATGAAGGTCAAAAAGTTTACTCAGGCGAAACAATCTTAGCAGAATTTGAAAAGATAAAATGAAACTAAGAGTTACAAAATCATTAATTCCCAACCTTTTCACTGTAATGAATATGTTTTGTGGTTTTCTTTCCGTAATCAATTCATCGGAAGGAAATTTTTACTACGCATCGGTTCTTATAATTTTAGCTGGAATTTTTGATGCACTCGATGGACTTGCCGCTCGAATTACAAAATCTGCAAGCGAATTTGGTGTCGAATTAGACTCACTCTCTGATTTAATTTCATTTGGAATTGCACCTGCATTTTTAATTTACAGAATAAAACTTCATTCCTTTCTGGAAATTGGTGTTCTGATTTCAGCTTTTTATCTGATCACTGCGGCTCTCAGACTTGCTCGGTTCAATGTGCAGCTTGTAGGTTTTGAAAAAACTCACTTCTCCGGTTTACCAAGTCCAATAGGTGCGATGACAGTTGCGTCATTTGTTCTAACTTTTTATGATAATTCAATTAGAAATTTCATTGGTATCTCTGGTTTTTACTTTGTTTTCATCGCAATAATTATTGGATTTTTAATGGTAAGCAAAGTTCGTTATGAAGCTTTCCCCAAACTAACCAGAGAAGGATTAAAGCAGAATTTACCACTAACTTTATTTATGATCTTTTCTTTAATTATTGCAATAGCGTCAGATGGGAAAGCAATTGTTTTTCTACTTTTAATTTATATCCTTTTCGGATTTATCAGATCGATTATTAAATCAACCGTGAATATCTTGAAAGAAAGTTTTTCAAAATAGAGAATGTTTAAGGCTAAAATTTTTATCAAGAGAAGAAGAACAATTTTAGACCCTCAGGGTAAAGCAGTAGAACTTGGAATTAAATCTCTTGGTTTTCAAAATGTAAGTAATGTTCGTATTGATAAATATATTGAACTTGAAATAAATGAAGATGATGAAGAAAAAGCAAAAGTAGAAATTGAAAAAATTTGTAATTCACTTCTTGCTAATCCTCATCTTGAAGATTACTTTTTTGAATTAGAAAAGCTATGAAATTTGGTATTGTTATTTTTCCAGGCTCGAATTGTGATTACGATTCGTACTATCTCTTAAAAAATGTTCTTAGAGTTGAAACAGAATTTCTTTTTCATAAAGAAAATTCACTTCACAATTGTGATGTAATAATTCTTCCCGGCGGGTTTTCTTACGGTGATTATTTGAGATGCGGAGCTATTGCAAGATTTTCTCCAATCATGAAGGAAGTAATAAAATTTGCAAACGAGGGTGGAACAGTAATTGGCATTTGTAATGGATTTCAGATTTTATGTGAAAGCGGACTTTTGCCCGGAGTTCTTTCAAAAAATAATTCATTAAAATTTCAATGCTTTGATCAAACACTTAAAATTGTAAACAATAAAACTCGTTTCACAAATCTTTATAATGAAAACGAAATTGTAACTTTCCCAATTGCTCATGGTGAAGGAAATTTCATAATTGATGAAACTGGACTAAAAGAACTTTATGATAACAATCAGATAGTTTTGAAATACTGCGATAATTATGGTAATATTACTTTAGAATCTAATCCCAATGGTTCAATAAACAATATCGCTGGTATTTGCAATAAGGAAGGAAATGTTTTTGGATTGATGCCTCATCCTGAGAGATGCAGTGAAGCTATTCTAGGTAATACTGACGGAATTAAAATTTTTCAATCAATACTAAATAATTAAAGGAGATTAAAAATGTTTGGAAATATTGGAACTGGTGAAATAATTCTGATTTTGCTCGTAGTTCTAATTCTTTTTGGTGCAAAGAAAATTCCTGAACTTGCACAAGGACTTGGTAAAGGAATTCGGGAATTTAAAAAAGCTATGCGCGATGTTGAAGAAGAAATTAAGCAAGAACCTGAAAAAATTGAATCAAAGAAAGAAGATTCAGAAGCAAAATCCTGATTTATTCCTGGTAAACAAAAAGTGAACATACAAACTAAAGTTCAGAACTTTTTAGAGAATATTAAAAATAATAATCACCTGAATGCTTTTCTTCAAGTTTATGAAGAAGAAGCATTATCTAAAGCTTCTGAACTTGACTACAAAATTTCTCAGGGTGAACAAACAGGAAAACTCACAGGATTGGTTTTTGCCATCAAAGATAATATTGCAATCAAAGGGAAAAAACTAACCTGCGGTTCAAAAATTCTAGAGAATTTTGAATCGATTTACAGTGCAACCGTTATCGAAAAAATTTTGCAAGAAGATGGAATTATTATTGGCAAAACCAATCTCGATGAATTCGCAATGGGTTCTTCAAATGAAAATTCTGCATTTGGTCCTGTAAAAAATCCCTATGATGAAAGTCGTGTTCCTGGTGGTTCAAGCGGCGGTTCTGCTGTTGCAGTTGCAAAACAAATGTGTGATGTTGCACTCGGTTCTGATACCGGTGGCTCAATTCGGCAACCAGCTGCATTCTGTGGAGTGTTTGGACTAAAACCAACTTATGGAAGAGTTTCAAGATATGGACTTGTTGCTTTTGCATCTTCTTTTGATTGTATCGGACCAATTGCAAATGATACCGAAACAATTGCAAAAGTGATGGAAGTAATCTCTGGTTACGATGAGAAAGACAGTACCAGCTCAGATTTAGAAGTGCCGAATTTTTCTGAATTAGTTTCGCAACAACCAGAAAAGATAAAAATTGGGTTGCCAATAGAATTCTTCAAAGAAGGCTTAGATACTGAAATTAAATCAAAAATTTTTGAGTGCGTTGAATTTCTTAAATCAAATTCTTTCGAAATTTTTGACATTTCACTCCCCCATCTCGAATATTCCATCGCAGATTACTACTTACTCACAACAGCAGAAGCATCTTCGAATCTTTCCAGATACGATGGTGTAAAATTCGGTCAGAGAATTGAGAATCCAAAAACATTGAAAGAAATGTACACACAAACCAGAGATGAATACTTCGGAACAGAAGTTAAGAGAAGAATTATGTTGGGCACATTTGTTCTTTCTGCTGGATATTATGAAGCTTATTATCGCAAAGCCCAGAAAGTTAGAAGATTAATACAAAATGATTTTATCAACGCATTTCAAAAAGTTGATTTGATAATTTCACCAACTACACCAACAACTGCCTTCAAACTTGGCGAAAAAGTTGACGATCCTCTTTCAATGTATTTAAGCGATATTTTCACAACTTCAGCAAATCTCGCTGGCATTCCTGCGATGAACATACCAATAGGATTTGATTCAAATAACTTACCGATTGGAATGCAACTTATGGCAAATCATTTTAAAGAAGATTTAATTCTTCAAGTTTCATATTTCTTAGAAAAATATTTCATCCAGAAAAAAGTATAGGGATAAATTATGAGCATACTTGTAAATAAAAAATCAAAAGTTCTTGTTCAAGGAATTACTGGAAGTGAAGGCTCTTTCCACACAACACAAATGATTGAATACGGGACAAATGTTGTAGCTGGAGTTGTTCCGGGCAAAGGCGGAATGACTTTCAATGGTGTCCCCATTTTCAATACAGTTGAAGAAGCCGTTAAAAAAACCGGTGCAGACACTTCTGTTATTTTTGTTCCGCCACAATTTGCACCTGATGCAATATTGGAAGCAGCATTCGCTGGAATAAAAGTCATTGTTTGTATCACAGAAGGAATTCCAGCAAAAGATATGATTAAAGTTTATGATGTAATAAAAGATATGGATGTTCGTTTGATCGGACCAAACTGTCCCGGCGTCATTTCACCAGGCGAGTGTAAAGTTGGAATTATGCCTGGCTTTATTCATAAAAAAGGTAAAGTCGGAATTGTTTCGCGCAGTGGAACATTAACTTACGAAGCAGTCAAACAGTTAACAGATCTTGGAATTGGTCAGTCAACTTGCGTTGGTATCGGTGGTGATCCTGTTATTGGTTCACGCTTTATTGATATCATAAAATTGTTTAATGAAGATAAAAATACTGAAGCGATTGTAATGATCGGAGAAATTGGAGGAACTGCCGAAGAAGAAGCTGCAGCTTACATAAAGAAATACGTGAAGAAACCAGTGATTGGATTTATCGCAGGAAGAACAGCACCTCCCGGAAGACGAATGGGACACGCTGGTGCAATAATTTCCGGCGGAAAAGGAACTGCTGCTGAAAAGATGGAAGTAATGCGAAAAGCTGGAATAACTGTAGTCGAAAGTCCTGCTGACATTGGTATTACTGTTAAGAAGGTTTTAGAAAAAGTGAAATCAAAGAAAGTTAGTGTGAATAAATCTAAAAAATCTTCAATAAAGAAATTAACTGGTAAAACCAAAAAGGCTAAATCAAAAACAAAAAAATGAGGAGTGAAAATTGGAAAGAACATTAGCTATTCTCAAACCAGATTGCGTTCAACGTAATTTAATTGGTAAAGTAATTGAAAAAATTGAAGCTGCGGGATTTAAAATCATTGGAATGAAAATGATTCGACTATCTAAAGAAAGTGCACGCGGCTTCTATGAAGTCCATAAAGAAAGACCCTTCTTTAACGATTTAATTGAATATATGACTTCTGGTTTTTGCGTTCCAATGGTTTTGGAAAAAGAAAATGCTGTTGAGGATTTCAGAAAATTAATTGGTGCAACTGACCCAGCAAAAGCTGAAGAAGGAACAATTAGAAAACTTTACGCAACAAGCATTCAGGAAAATATCGTTCATGGAAGCGATTCTCCTGAAAACGCTGTAAAAGAAATAAATCACTTTTTCTCAAGACACGAACTTTTAGGATAATAAATTGAAACGCTGGCAGAAAATTTCATCAAAGGTCCTATTTAAGAATAAGTACTGGACATATTGCCTGGATACTTTTGATGCTGGGAACGGAAAAATAAACGAATATCACTATGTCCACACTGAAGGATCAACAATGATAATTCCAAAAATGAACGACAAATTCATTTTAGTTGAGCAGTATCGTTATTTGAATGATATGTTCAGCATAGAATTTCCTTGTGGCTCTATTGAAGAAGGACTTGATGAAGTTTCAAATGCCAGAAAAGAACTTGAAGAAGAGACCGGTTTTACATCAGACAATCTGATTAAAATCGGTTTCTTCTCTCCTTATAATGGAGTTGCTGATGAATTATGTTCTGTTTTTTTCACCGAAGACCTTAAAAAAATTGATTCAACTCCAGATGAAACCGAAGAATTTGTAATTCACTTTATATCTGAAGATGAAATTGATAAGTTGATTAAAGAAAATAAAATCTGGGATGGAATGTCAATTTCAGCATGGACACTATATAAATTTTGGAAATCAAAATGAGAGAATTCCTAATCACAATTTTTCTTCTCGTTTTTTTCTTGAACTTTGACCAATCAAAAGTACGACTTGGTAACGATAAACTTATTAATGAATATTTTTATTTAATCGAGGGCAAGAATATTGGAATAATTGCAAATCATACGAGTGTTTTAGAAAACGGTGAACATCTAATTGATTTTCTTTTTAGAACAAAAAAAGTAAACATTATCGCTGCATTTGGTCCTGAACATGGCTTCAGAGGTGATGCCCCAGCAGGTGAAAAAATTGAAAGTTCAATTGATGAGAAAACGGGAATTCCGGTTTATTCGCTATATGGTAAAATCAATAAACCAACTCCCGAAATGCTTAAAGGAATTGATATTTTGATTTATGATATCCAGGATGTTGGAGCCAGATTTTATACATATATCTCAACTCTTTACCTGTGCCTCGAAGCCGCTGCTGAAAACAATATTAAATTCATCGTTTGCGATCGGCCAAATCCAATTGGAGGTGAAAAAGTTGACGGACCAATTTTAAAAAACGAATTAAAATCTTTCGTCGGAATAGCTCCCCTTCCAATTCAACATGGAATGACCATCGGTGAACTTGCACTTTATTTCAATGATTTAATTGAAAAAGATAAAGGCATCAAGGCGGATTTAACTATCTTAAAAATGGATAACTGGACAAGAGATCAATTATTTGACAAGACTGGTCTGAATTGGACTAAACCTTCCCCCAATATTGTTAATCTTGAAGGAGCACTTGTCTATCCTGGAACTTGTTTATTTGAAGCAACAAATGTTTCAGAAGGCAGAGGCACTTATTTACCATTTCTACAAATCGGAGCTCCTTTTATTGACAATGAAAAACTAACTCAAGAATTAAAAAAATTAGATTTTAATTCTGTTGAAATTCAACCAGTTCAATTTGTACCTGTGGATATATCAGGAATGAGCATTAATCCAAAATATAAAAACGAAACCTGCAATGGAATTTTAGTAAGAATTAAAGACACTGAAAGTTTTTATCCCGTTCAATTTGGATTAGCTTTTATTTCAACATTGAAAAGACTTTATCCCGAGCAATTTAAAATAAATGAAAGACGTATGAATTTACTCGTTGGTGATGAAAAGATTACAGAGCTTTTGAATTCCGGAGCAAATTATGAAAATATTGTAAGTTATTATCAAGATAAACTAAATCAATTCAAGCAAGTAAGAAATAAATATCTTTTATATAATTAGAGAGGAACTATGAAAAAATTAATTTTATTTTTTGTTTTAATTTCTCTTACCGTATTTGGATGTAAAAAGGAAGAGAAAAAAGCTGAGGCTCCTGAAACTGCCGCAGTTGTGGACACAACCAATATTAAACCAATTCAGGTTCAGGAGAATGTATATCTCAAATATGATTTGAAGAAAAATTCTGTCTTGAGATTTCGTCTGACAAACTACAGCAAAAACACTCAAACACTTCAACTTGACTCAACAATTACCGGTTATTTTGAACAAACTGTTGATTATTATTTCAAAGTTAATGTGAAAAACAAAGAAGATAACGGAAATCTTGAACTCGACTTTTTATGTGAAAAAATCAAAGCAACTGGTTCTTCAAGCAATGGCGAAAAACTTCAATATGATTCAGAAAATCCACCAACAGATAGTCTTCAAAAACAAATTGCCAAAAATTTCGACTTACTTCTAAACGGCGAGTTTTCAGTTAGATTATCACCAATTGGTGAGGTACTTGATGTTTATCGTTTTGACTCAATAGTTGAAAAACTTCTCCAAAATGCTCAAAGGAAACCAACACTCGAAGAAAGAGAAGCAATAAAAAATGACATAAAACTTGGATTATTAAGGCCCATAATTCAACAAGTCTTCCGTGAATTTCCTGAAAACAGCGTGAATGTCGATTCAACCTGGCAGCAAACTTACCCACTTCAATTATCTGTTTTTGAAATTCAGAACACTGCTAAATATAAAGTCTCAAGATTCTTTGAATCCAATGGTAATAAACTCGTAGAAATTCTTGGAACATTGAGTATTGAATCAGCAGGGAAGACAGATCATACCGAAGGAAATATTACTTACAAGTTTGCAAAGCCAAAAGCAACTGGTTACGGAAAAATTTATTATGATCTCGATAAAAAATGTGTCCGTAATTCAACGACTGATGTAACTTTTGAACTAACAGTAAATATGACTCAAAAAGGTAATCCAAAAACTTACAAAAGAATTGATAAAATACAGACGAAGAATTCGCTCTTATTATTAAATTGATCAACTAACAAATTTTAAAACTAAAAGCAGAGAGTTCAAAATAAATTGATCTCTCTGCTTTTTCATTTTAAATGAAATATATAACAAGAAATTCAGCGTTTAATTTCTACTACTTCCAAAATTTGTTTTAATTCATTCTCACCCACTTTTAATAAACCATTCTTAACTATTCTTTTTGTCAATTCAATCCAGTTCTTATCTCGTTCGAATACAAACTTAAATCTTGGAAGTGCTTGATCAAGTTTTCCGAGATTAGCAAAAGAAACTGCAACCCAGTATTTGATTTCAAGATTTTGAGGCAAAAGATTTTCAGCACTTCCGTATTCTTCCAATGCTTTTTTATCGTCACCTTTTTCAACTGCTAAATCACCATTGTTCATATGTTCATAGGCTCGATAAACTTTTAATAATCTTTCAATTTCCTCCACAGGCTGTGCATGATCTTCTACCCTTAAGTCAATCAGTCTATCTTCCCAGATTTTTCCAGTTGATTTACCTCTAACAACCAGCAACGCAGCTGATTGCCTGCCGCGAATATCTCCGCCTTCTTTTTCAGCAGCTTTCAATGCTTCAATTAGTCTTTCTGCAAGCGGACCTGTCGATTTTTCAAAAGCTTCTGCCATTGCATTAACAACTCGATCTGTAAGCATCATATTAGCCTGAACAGAATAATTTTTTCCAATCCTATGTGATGCAAATTCAATACAGGATTTACCTGTAAAGGCTGCTACATTTCCATTTACATCTATAATTGCAAGTTGACGGAAATCTCTTCCTTCATCTTTTGAAATTAATTCATTCAAAACTTCTTCAGCATTCTTACCTTCTTTAAGCAATCGAAGTCCTTCTGGACCGAATGAGACATTAACAAATGATTGAGTTGCAATTGCCCCTACACCTGCTTCAGCCCAGGAAACAATTGAACCTACAGAGAACCAATGTGATTGAACAGCAACTCCCAATTCACCTGTATTTTCATCTCTCGCAACGATTGAATATGTATGAGCAAAAGGTTGATTGGAATTGAAAAATTGTGCGAAAGTCAAATTAAAAGAACATAAAACAATAAGTAATGTAAATTTAACTTTCATTTTAAGCCTCATTAATTTGTTTTACTTTAATCTCGTTAAGAAAATTGTTTACAAAACGAACTTTTATTTTACAACCATTAAGTTCAATATCTTTCTCTTCACCTTCAAGTATAACAATAAATGCAATTTGAGGTTGATACTCATTTATAAAAATTTTTAAACCCGATTCAATCTTATTATGAAAGGAAAGTTTAACTTCAATTGGAATTTTTTGTTTGCCTTTCTCGATTACAAAATCAACTTCATTCTTATGTTTATTCCTCCAGTATTTCGGATGAAATCCTGCTTTGAGTATTTCAGTAAAAATGTAATTTTCAAATTTTAATCCATTTATTTCATAGTCTTTTAAAGTTTGATTTAGTATCCCATTATCAAGGAAATAGATTTTTGGTTGTTTTGAGAGTTCTTTGTTTTTATTTGTAAAAAACGGTCGTACTGAATAAATGATATAACTTTTCTCGAGTGCATCAAGATATTTTTTAATGGTTGGAAAAGAAATTTTTAAAGCTTGATTAATTGAACCATAATTTAGAATGGAGCATACATTTGCTGCGAGATACTCGATCATTTTTTGAAGGGTTAAGATATCATTAATCGAAAAATTAAAAGCAATATCTTTTAGTACAATTGTCTCAAGTAAATCTCTTAAGATTGTTTTTTTGATTTCAATTAGATCTGTTAAGACGACCTTTGGATATCCTCCAAATTTAATATGGTCCTTTAATTCACGATTTATTAGAATTTGATCCTGGATTTGTATTTTCTTTGCACTCAGAAATTCAAATAAATTAAATGGGAATAATCGTTGAATAGTTACACGACCAACAAGGTATGATAAAACCTTTTGACTTAAAATAATTTCAGACGAAGAAGTTATCCATAACCTGTAACCAGTATCAACTAGATACTTAAGCTTTCTTCCCGGTTCATCAACAACTTGGATTTCATCTAAAATTGCGATCCGATCTTTACTCAAAAATTGTCTTTCGAATGACTTAATATCTTCATCAAAAATCCTCTTAATGTCAACATCATCAAATAAAAGATAGTCTAATTTTTCAACTGCTCTGTTTTTAAGAAATGTGGTTTTACCTGCCTGTCTTGGACCAACAAGAGCGATCAGTGAGAAATGTTTGATTAATTCATTAAAAAAATTAGCTAATTCCCTCTCTACGTACATTTTGCACTATTTTTTAAGTGCATTTTAAAAAAAGTTGAACTAAAATTAAACTCGAGTTTAAGATTTTTCCATTTTTTCGGCTGAATATTATTCACTTTCAAACTTTACTATTGAATGAACATTATACTTACTTAATTTTTCTCTTCCATTTAAGAAGCTCAACTCGACCAGGAAAAGTATTCCTACCACCTCTCCACCCAGTCTCTCAACCATTTTGCAGACTGCATCGACGGTTCCTCCAGTTGCTAACAAATCATCGTGAATTAGAACTTTCTCGCCGGGTTTAATTGCATCTTTGTGTATCTCAAGAGTATCTGTTCCATATTCAAGAAAATATGTTTCTGAAATTTTCTCGGCTGGAAGTTTACCGGGTTTTCTAACAGGAACGAAACCAGCATTTAATTTATGAGCGAGTAAAGAACCAAATATAAATCCACGTGCTTCAATGGCGACAACCTTGTCAACTTGAAGTTGCGAAACTTGCGAATAAAGTTGTTCCAGCGCCTCATTAAATGCAATTTTGTCTTTCAACAAAGTAGTTATGTCTATAAAGTTAATTCCTTTTTTGGGAAAGTCGGGAACGATTCGAAAATAATTCTTTAGATCCATTTTGACTCCTCTATTTCTGACAGAAATCCTTTAAGAATTGATTTAATGATAAACAATTTACAATATCTTTCTTTTCAAGTCCGCCTTTTATTGCCATATCAATTCCATATCGAACATATTCCATATCCTCAAATGAATGTGCATCAGGGGAGATTGTAATTTTAATTCCTTTCGAAATTGCTTTTTGATGATATTCCCAATCAAGATCAAGTCGATGAGGATTACAATTCAATTCAATTGATTTACCCTCGTTTGCCGCAACATTGATAATTTCATTTAAATCTACAGGATAAGGATCCCTCGAAAGCAAAAGTCTTCCAGTAGGATGCCCCAGAATTTTGACATACTTGTTTTTAAGCGCAATTGAAATTCGTTTGGTCATCTCTGCTTCAGTCATCTTAAACTTAGAATGAACCGAGGCTATAACGCAATCGAATTGTTTTAGAATAGAATCATCAAAGTCGAGTGAACCATCGGGTAAAATATCACATTCGATGCCTTTTAAGATTTTAACTTTTTTTGATTTTGAATTAAGTTCATCAATTTCTTTCCATTGTTCTCGCAGTCTAATTTCATCAAGTCCATTTGCATAAAACGCAGATTTTGAATGGTCGCATAACAATACATATTCATAATTTTTCTTTTCAGCATATTCTAAAACTTCTTTTATTGAATTTGAGCCATCAGAATAATTTGAATGGATATGAATGAGACCTTTTAGATCGCGTAAATTTGGGAAATCATAATTTTTTAATTCAAGATCTTTATTTTCTCTTGCCTGTGGCGGGATGTAAGGTAAATTAAGTTTTTCAAAAATTTCTACTTCACTTTTGAATGCACTGGCTTTAAGTTCATTAAGATTAACTCTCTTTAAGAAATGTTCAGGTCCAGTCGTCTTGAATAATTCGAGATAAAAATTATCTTCATCTACAAAAACAAAATTGACCGATGCGTCTTTATAAGTGCCACCGTAAATATTTTTTTCAAGCTCATCGCATGAAAAACTATCAATCAACTTTTTATTATTTGAATCTTTAATGATTAATATTTCAATTTTTGGAATTATTCGAGACCTGAGCCTTAAATTACCTGTTGAACTAAATTCACCCTTGTATGACTTCTTTATTTCTTTTGCAATCTCTTCATAAATAGAATCAGCGTGATGTAAAAGTAATTTTCCTTTTGTAGTTTTAAGTTTATTGATGTTTTCCAGAATGGAGCTCTGCGTTTTTTCACCAAAACCTGGAATTTTCAAAAGTTTATTTTCAATACATGCCTGCTCAAGTTCCTGAATTGATGTGATATTTAATTCATCATAAAGTTTTTTAATTTTTTTCGCACCAAGTCCCCTTATTTTAGTCAAAGAATAAATTTCAGCGGGAAACTCTGCCCGTAATTCATTCAACAATGACGATTCATTTTTCTCTAAAATTTCGTTTAAAATTCCCTGAATAGTTTTGCCCACACCTTTTGTATTCTGAATTATTCCTTTATCAAATGCTTCCTGCAGAGATACATCAAATCGAGATAAATTCCTTATCGCACTGTTAAACGCATTAATCTTAAAAACATTTTCTCCTTTTAATTCAAGGTAAAAAGTTATTTCTTCCAGTATATCAAGGGCATCTTTAAGTTGCATAGGCTAGAACCAAAATTGTTACAAATAAAGTTACAGAAAAACCATATATCATTCCAGATAAAACTTCCTTTAAAGTATGGACTTTCAACTCGAGCCTTGACCACATCACTAAAAACATAATAATTAAAACAAATGATGCCAGAAGTGGATCGATGAATAATAGTAAAGCTGAGACACCTGCCGGCGTCATCGAGTGTATTGAAATTTTGAATTTTTTATTAATCAGTAAAACACCGAGTGTGCTTAGTGTGTAATTCAAAAAATAAATCTGGATAAAAATATTTGCTTTTATTATCACAACAAAAATATATGCAAGGGAAAACAAAATAAGTCCAAAGCGATAAACATCTGTTCTTTCTTCTTTAATTACAGCATCTCGATTTATAATTTCTCCTTTCCTTCTTTTGTAAATAAAATATAAAATCGGTAAAAAAACTGTGGATAAAAACATTACCAAAAAATTTACGAGAAATTGTTTCTTCCCTTCTGTTAAAATTATAGGAAGATAAATGCTCATAAAGAATGAAAATGTAGGTGGAATGAATATATCTGAAATTATGCGAGCCAGTTTTTGTCTGTTCAATTTGCTCACAAAATTTTTTCGGTTTGATGTTTTCTCTCTTCTTCCAGATATCTGTAAATATGATTGACTACTTCGTCCAAAGTATAAAACTGCATCAATTCAGCTCGCAACTTTGCGGAATTATAAAATCCTTTTAAGTAACCAGAGTAATGTTTTCGAAATTCAATTACACCTGTTCTTTCTCCTTTTAATTCAACCGCTAGTTTGAGGTGATCAATCAAAATTTTAATTCTTTCTTCAAGCGAAATCTCATCATAAAATCCCGTCTCTAAAAATTGTTTGGTCTGTTTGAAAATAAATGGATTGTTAATTGCCCCGCGAGCAATCATTACACCATCACAACCAGTTTCATTAAAAGCTCTTTTTGCATCTTCGGGAGTCATTACTCCACCATTTAAAATAACAGGAATTGAGACAACTTCTTTAACTTTCGGAATCCACGACCAATCTGGCTCACTTTTGTGAGCCTGTGATCTTGTTCGACAATGAATTGTTATCATCTTTACACCGCAATCTTCAACAAGTTTTGCAACTTCAACTATCTTAATCGAGTCAAAATCCCAACCAAGTCTGGTTTTTATTGTAACTGGTTTGGAAACAGATTTAACAATTGCGCGAACAATTTTTTCAAGGTAATCTAAATCTTTTAATAATGCAGCTCCTGCGCCATGCCCAACGACATTTTTTACCCAGCAACCTGCATTTATATCTATTACATCTGGATTTTCTTCTTCTGCTATTTTTGCTGCATCTACCATTGCCTCGATGTCAGAGCCATAAATTTGAATTCCAGCAGGTCTTTCTTCGTCAAATAACTTTAATTTTTTTTTGGTTTTTTCATTGCCTCTTCTCAATCCTTCTGAGTTTACAAATTCTGTAAAGACAAAATCAGCTCCCAATCTTTTACAAATAATTCGGAAAGATGGATCAGTCACATCTTCCATTGGTGCAAGCATAAGCGGTTTATTCAAAACAATATTACCTAATTTGAATTCCATATTGAGATAATATCTCTGATTTTTTCAAGTTAATTTTTCTAAAATTTTGTATTGCAAGATATAAAGATAATAAAGTAAAAATACTTGCTGTCCAGAATGGATATTGATAACCGACAATATTAAACGCAAATCCACCCCAAACAGGTCCCAGAACTCTCCCAAGTGATCCCATTGATTGATTTATGCCGAGAAATTCACCCTGCCTTTCTGGCGAAGTTAACTTTGAAATTAAACTAAGTATTGTCGGGTTAATAAAGGCGAGTCCTATGGACATTAAAATTATAAATAACCAGATTAAAAATATGTTCGAAATAGAAATTGGTATAAAAGCAAGTCCAGCAGCGAGCATTAAAATTCCAGATAATAACAATCTTCGCTCACCAAAGATTTTGGTCAATTTGCCGATTAAATAGCCTTGAAAAATTACTCCAATTATTCCAATCACAGCATAAACATAACCAATTTCTCGGTCAGAAAAGTGTAAATATCTATATGCAAAAATTGGAATTACTCCATAAGTATTAGAGATAGAAAAAGTAACCAGGAAAAAAATCAATGTAAACTTACCACTAAAATCACTTGAAAAAACTTTACTGTATCTTGAAATTTTTAATGACTTAGATAGATCTTCAAAGTTTAAAGTAAAATTTGATTTAGATTTTAATGATTCTATCAGAAATAGTTGTGTAATAATAAATGCAAAAAATGAAAAAGCTGACGCGGATAAATTGGGAACAATGTAACCATAACTTGAAAGCATCCCGCCAATAAATGGTCCCAATACAAAACCAAGTCCAAACGCTGTTCCTATTATTCCCATACCTTTAGTTCTTTCAGATTTATCTGTAACATCTGCGATGTATGCTTGAGCAGCGGAGATGCTTCCACCACCAATTCCAGCAATCGAACGAGAGAGCAAAGCAATCCAGTAGTTTGGGGCAAATGCAAATATTAAATAACTTAAAGATGAAATAATCATCGCAAATGAAATCACAGGTTTTCTTCCAATTCGGTCACTAATCTTTCCCAGAACTGGTGAGAAGAGAAATTGAAAAAAGGAGAAAGATGCGATTAGAATTCCAATCTGAAGTTCATTAGCACCAAAGTGTGTTTCACTATATCTTGGAAGAATTGGAATAATAATTCCAAAGCCTATTAAATCAATTAAAACTACAATAAAAATTATTGCAACATTAGCAGATGACTTTTTCAATCGAACTCCGATATTTGTGTGTTAATTACCTTTGGTTTAGTTTCAAAAGTAATGTTCATATTTTTTTGAAACAATGCATTAAAATCTACTTTTGGGAACAGCGCCTCGAAATCTTCTTTGCTAAAAAATACTTCAAATCGCGAAACATATTCCTCAAGTTTTTTCAAATAATATTCCCGACTAACATTTGGAAATTTTGGATTATAAAAATCTACAAGCTCACACTTTTCTAAAATTTTTACATTGGGTTCTTCACCAGTAATGTAGTAAGAAATTTTCATCCCAGGATAATATTTATCTCCATAGTATTTAATTGCCAATTCATAAGCAGCACTTCTCTGTCTTTTTCCACTTCTTACAGCAGCTTCATATTCCTCATAAGTTTCGTGTAGTATTTCAGTTTTTGCTAAATCGTTTATATCAATCTCATAATTAACTATGTCTGATCTTAATTTATGATAAATTTTAGGTATCATTTCAAGTTTATCAGTTAAAATACATTCAATACACTGTCTCATAAATTTTAATGCATAATTTTCAAAGCTTTTAGAAATTAAAGCGCTTCCCTTTATGATCAATTGGTTATCATAAGTAAGGAGTGCATAATTCTTCTTCTTGTAACTTAACATTCGTGCATATCTTCCACCGTAAGATAAATTTATTCCTTCAGGGATAGTTTCATTAACCTCTTCAATTAATTTTCTTTCTTCATCTTCTGTCAACTTTTTTTGAGGAGATAAATACAAACCGTCGGTATCAACTTCTATAATGATACAATTTCTTTTTTGAAATTCATTAATCAATTTTTTCAATAACTCTTGCCCTTTTTGAGTAACTTCATTTGCTTTCTCATAATCATTAAAGAGTCCTTTAAAGTAACCTAAGTAACCATAAAAGGAATTAATTAAAATTTTATATGAGGCTTGCATCGAATCGTAATGCCTTTTAAGCTTTTGATCATCCGTAGTTTCTTTAAGTCGTTTTAATTTCAATCTTTCTTTTGTCAGGATTGTGATAAGTTTTAGAAATACACCAAGTCTATCTGAAGCTGGTTTGATTTTATTTGAAATTATTATCGAAGGATAAAGTGATTCAACATCAGCGTGAATAATATTTTCAAAAACTCCACGATGAAATACATCAGTATAACCACCTGAGATTGCTTGCACTGGTTCAGGTGATGGTAGTGAATGCCTTTTTCTTAAATATTCTCTGACCATTAACAATTCAATCTTTAACGAAACTCCAGTCTTGATAATTTGATTAAAGTTCATTGGAACAAATTGAGCTTGATAAAAATATGGGGGCAGTAAAATTTCAGACAATTGCAATATCTCTTTCAAATCGTTCTCAAGTTTTTTAGTGATGACACTGTGAATTTTTTTATCCTCAATAAAATTAAAAAGCTCTTTATCGTCCAAAGTAACTTCCGATTTCTCCTTAATCCCGTAATATTTCATTACATTCGCCTGCGAAAAATCATCCACCTCCCTTCGAATTGAGTCGGAATGAGAAATCATAGCAAGCAGATCAACGAAGTGTCTTCCAGATATTATTACATCGGAAACTTGTTTATCCCCAACCTGAATTTTATTATTTAAGTCAATTAATGGTTCAGAATTATCCCGCCCAATCTTGAATTCAATTCTGTGAAGTTTGCATCTTGCATCAAGTAATGCAATATCTTCTGTTAAATTGTAACCAATTATAATATCTGGATTTTTCTCCTCTATAATTTGAATCAAACTGATTAACAAATCTTTTTCAGAGACTTTACCCTCTTGTTGATGAAAAATTTTTACAGTTCCTTTATTATCAGCCACACCAAAGGCGATGAACTGATCTTTGTATTTTAATTTCACATTTTTATCGGTGACAATTAAAGTTTTGATTGCAAGAATGTTTAGATCTTCGAATTTCATTCCTTTGAAGAGAGTCTCGCCGCTTTGAAGCAAAAATTGAGTAATTGGTTCAAATCTTAAATAAATTTCTTTTAAATCTGTGAATGATGTTTTTTGGTAATTGAGTTGTCTGGCAATCGACTTTAGAGCTCTGAACATATCAGACCAGCTTTCAAAAGCGTATATAAATTTATAATAACCATCACCTTCCAAACGTTTTTTCCAGTACTTACTATTGAAATTGGTAAGAATAGAATCACTCGAGGCAAAAAAGAATGGATAAAATTTTCTGTCAATAAAATTAAGGTTATCCTCATTTCGGATATAAAGTCTCATTTTATCATAAGCGATCTGCTGAACAGCTACTATTTTCTGAACCTCTCCAAATCCATATAAAATTTTATCATTTTCAGTCATATTGATTCGTGCGTTTCTCTCACAAAATAAAAAATTTTTATTGTTGTTAAAATTTGAATCAACTTTTATCCATACTTCTATTAAAACTTATAATGAGGCTCAATTTTTATGATAAACTTTCATAATCTTTTTTGAATTAATAAAATGCATTCATTTTAAGGACGGAATCAAACTATACAAATAAAAAAGAGTTGCCCATAAAAGATGGACAACTCTTCAATAAATTTTAAATATCCTTATAGACTTAATTCAATTCCACCAAAGAAGTTTCTTTCGGCAGCAGGGAAAAATTCATTACCAATTCCATAAGCAGCATATAATCGATTGAATAAATTGTTAATTCGCCCAAATAAAGTCACCTTACCCAGATAAGGAACTTCTAATTTATATCTTGCATCAAAATTCACAACAAAATAATCTGGAACAATATTGTCCTTATAATTTACCATTCTTGGATACTTCGTCAGCAGTTCGTTAAGTTTATTGTCAAAATTATCAGTGAACTGTTTACCCACATAATTTGCAGTTAAACTTGCAAACAATTTATCATCATCGTAGGTTAATCGTAAATTACCGATCAATTCTGGTGAGTTTGGAATTCTAAATCCAGCTAGATCAATTTGAGCAACTTTCCTCTGGTTAGTAATTGGGTCTCGGTATTTCATGTAAATAAATCCTTTGTTCACAATATTTTTCATATAAGATAAATTCAGATTCAAAGAAACATTTTGAATTGGTCTAAGCTCACCTGAAAATTCAATTCCGGTGTGAGTGGTTCGATCTGCGTTACCAGTTTTGGGCTGCCCAAATCTATCCACCATTCCTCGTTTTATAATTTCATCTTTGAAATACATATAAAAGAGATTAACATTAAACGAATAAAGATTTGATTTTTTTGAAAAGCCAAACTCAACATTTGTAAGATTTTCATTTTTAACTAAAGGCTTAGAAAAATCGTAATTACCATTTGCATCTAACTCAAATTGCGGGACCTCACCACCACTTGATTCAGCGGCATCGTAATAATTTTTAAGTCTTGGTTCTCTCGAAACATTTGCAACATAACCATAAAAGCTCGTATTTGGATTTAAATCATAAACAAAACCAATTTTGGGATTTAAGAATAAGTTGTTGACCGTGAAGTCAGTTCCTACAAATTTCTCATCATAAAGGCGGGTTCGGTTATAAACTAACTGACTTTCTAAATTTATTTTCAAATTAGTCAGGATGTTTCGTTGATAGAAAATAAAGCCACCAAATACATCTTTTGCACCTTTATATTCATAATATCTCCAAGTTTGATCCGGACCAGCTGGCAACCCTTGAGCATACCAAACACTTCCCCAGTGCAATGAGCGGTGTCTTCTCAATTCTAATCCAACGATAAAGTCACCTAATGAAGAATTTAATTGCAGTCTTGGGATCCAACCAAAATGAGTATTATCCACATAAGCTCGAATTAAAGCATTGGAAAGATTGGGAGTTGATGCAAAACCATTTTCATAAGTCATTCTAAAGTAAGAAGTATCAGCCCAAGAGCCATCATAATCAAAAAATCCTTTACCCCAATAAGCAAAAAGTGCACTATTAAATTTCAAATTTTCTTGAATTTTAAATTCACTTAAAAGTTCAATATGAGGTTGATTAAAGTTTTCTATCTCGTTTACTCTTCTTGGAGTAACATAAGTATATTGTCCATTTGCATCTTCCCAGTAGGAATAATTTTTCTTTCTTTCAGTTTTATCTGAAATTGTCCACTTTGGAAGTCCAGTATAAGCAAGTCCATCTGCAATTGGTGCGCCGAAGATATTTAGTTGATTAGTCATATTCTCATCGTATCTAATAAAACTGACAAAGTAGCTGAAAAAATCGACCCACGAATTTTCCCGATAACCCGAAGAATTTATTTTACTCACTCGTGCGTATAAAGCGTAGTTATCAATTAATCCGGAATTAAATGACAACTTCAATTTTCGAGTATTAAATGAACCAAAACCCGATGTGAGTTTAATTTCTCTTTTTTGAGTAAAAGGTGATGTAATAATATTGATTGAACCTCCGATTGCAGGCGAACCAATTAAATTACTACTAACTCCTCTTTGAATCTGAATGTTATTAACATCCTCGAGTAAATCAGGAAAATCTATCCAGTAAACATTATGATCTTCTGGATCATTTTGAGGAATTCCATTTATCGTGACTGAAATTCTTCGTTGATCAAATCCACGAATGCTCATATAATTATATCCAAGTCCATTTCCATTTTCAGAATAACTAATTACTGAAGGAAACTCCGATAAGAATTGAGGGAAGTCCTGAATAGTAAATCTTTTTTCAATTTCGACTTTTGAAACATTGCTGTAAGTTATGGGAAGTAACCTTTCTCTACCTACCGAAGAAGTCACTAAAATTGTTTGAGAAGATAAAATATCCTGTTCAAGATAAAATTTAAGAGATTTATTCAGATCATTCTTCGTTAAGATTTGTGAAATAGTCTTGTACCCGACATAGGAGATTCTAATTAAAAATCTTTCTGGAATTGAAATATTAGTCAAGTTAATCTCGAAGTAACCATTTTTATTTGACGCTACTCCGATTTTTAACTCGGGCAGATAGACATTTGCATAGTCCAGCGGTTTTAATGTAGATTTATCATAAACAAAACCACTGACAGTTTGTGAAAAAGAGATGATTGGCGAGAGAATAAGGGCGAGAAAAAGAATAAAGCGTTTCATTTTTTCCTCCTTTAATTTTTGGTTACCGGTTTATTAACAACGGTCACCTCCAATTAAAGGAGGCGACCGTTTCCCTACGCTGGCATTACCCAGATCAGGTTCAGGGGTATAATCTCAGCCTATAAGTCAATTGACTTATAAGCACCCCCAACGGTCTGTAGATGTCAGCTTTTCAATTAACGACTGGACACTAAAATTTTTTGTCCAACTTTAATTTTATTTGTGCGAATATTATTAATTCTCTTCAATTCAGCAACACTCATTCTGTACTTCTTTGCAATAGAAATAAGAGTTTCTCCTGGCTTTACGGTGTGGTAAACTCTCTTTTTGGAAATCCTGTCACCTTTAGAAACTTTATCAACGTCCGGTGAGATAATAATTCGCTGTCCAGCGATAACTCTGTCGCCTTTTAAGTTATTCCATTCCTTCAAATCACTTATCGATATTCTAAATTTTCTTGAAATATCGCTCAAAGTTTCACCACGACGAACAATATAAAAATCTTGTTGTACTTTATTAATTGAAGCAAACTGGGCTTTTTCTCCTGTGCTTAATATCTTTAATCGTTGACCAATCCTCAAATAAGATGATCTTAAATTATTCCATTCCTTTAAGTCAGAAACGGATACATTGTATCTATTTGCAATGAGAGTTAAGCTTTCTCCTCTTTTAACTGTATGATAAATTTGCCTTTTCTTCACCTCAATCGAATTATTGCTGATATCTGCAACTCGTTTAATTGTCTCCTGCTCAATGGGTGAATAACTGGCTAATTGTTTGTAATAATGATATTTCTCATTTGGGACATAAATAATTAAAGTATCTCCAACGGATATCTTTCTATCGAAAGGAATATCATTCCAGATACGAATGTCAGTAATTCTTGTATTGAATGTTTCTGCTATTTTGGTCAGATTATCACCAACACGAACATCGTATTTCACCGGGCTTTTGCCGTCAACATTGTACGTCAACAGGTTGTTTTTATTGTTAATCGTAACTTCATCAGTATTTTGAGTTTGATCATTTAAATTGTTTGTAATTTCATTACCATTTGCTTGTTCGGATTGATTTTCTTCAGCCAAATCTTCATCAAATTCTTCGGTTTCATCCTCAAAATTTGGATAGTTGAAAGAAAGATTTTTGTCATTATAGGGAACCGGTATCTTTAGAAGAGCATTTCTTTTTAATCTTATTCTTTTAGATACATTATTAGCATCGGCAATTGCATCAGCAGTAGTCCCATAAAGTCTTGCGATAGTTGCTAATGTCTCTCCTCTTTTTACTCTGTGAAAAACAAAAGATTTTTTAGCCGATGGTGGAATTTGATCGTAGTTGTAAGCAAGATTTTTTACATAATTACCTTTTGGAAGTTTAAGAGGATAACCATCGGGAAAATTTGGAGGCACACATTCCTGAATTAGCTCAGCATTAAGATTGCGCAAAATATCATAGTCAACTCCTGCAGCTTTTGCAAGTGCATTTAAATCAAATGGATCTTTAACCAGAAAAGTTTCATACTCATAAGGTTCTTCGTATTGAATATTAGTAAAACCATACTTGGCTGGATCAGAGAATATGATTGTAATTGCGAGATATTGTGGGACATAGCCTCTGGTTTCTCGAGGCAGAGAATTAATAATTTCCCAATAGTTGTTTGAACCCAGTCGAGTTATTGCTCGTCTGATTCTTCCTTCACCTGCATTGTAGGCAGCAAGAGCCAAGTACCAGTCGCCTAAAGATTGATATAAATCTCTTAGATGTCTTGCAGCAGCACGAGTAGATTTTTCGGGATCTCTTCTTTCATCAATCCAGAAATTTGTTTCTAATCCGTAAAGTCTACCTGTGCCTTTAATAAATTGCCACAATCCGACTGCTTTAGCCCATGAAATTGCATTTGGGTTTAGACCACTTTCAATCACACTTAAATAAATTAATTCTTCGGGCACTCCTTCTTCGTTAAAAATTCGTCTCATCATCGGGAAATATCGACCTGAACGAGAAAGCCATCTTTCTGTTATACCTCTGCCTCTATCAGTAAAGAAATCAATAAATGACTGGACGTAAGAATTAACTTCAATCGGTACATTTTGAATTTGGACAGTTTTAGGAGTTTCAAATTTTGGATGCTTAAAGGTGCTAATTCGTTTACTTAACCACTCTTGTAAACTTGATAATGAAATATCTGACGGCAGTTCATCAACTCGATCGATTAATTTTTGGTAGTCTTCAATAACTGTTCTTTCTAGGTCAATATAATCAGGAAAATTTTCAATTCCCGGATATTCACTTACTCGATTTAGTAACTCAACTGCATTTTCATATTCTTTTAATGCACTTAGATTCTGTTTATCTTCTTCATATTTAATAGCCTTGATGTAAGACTGTCTTATTTGTTCTAATAAAGTTTCTATGATATCAATTTTTGGCTCTTCTTTTGGTACTTCTGCAGTAACAAATTCTTTTTTCTGAATTGTAGGATTAGTCGTACAAGAAAAAAATAAAAATGGAAATAGGGCGATTAAAAGTATTTTTTTATTCATCATCCTCTCAGAGTTTTTGATCTGTTCGCTTTATTTGAATTATTTGACTTGAATTTAAGTCAGTAAGAATAAAATGTCAAGATTTTTTTGAAATAAATACTATAAGTCTTTGTTTTTACTACAATTACAATTTTATAATGGAATGTTTCCGTGTTTTTTCCGGGGATTTTTATCGACTTTAGTTCTTGTAATTTCTAAAGCTTTTATCAATTTCTGTCTGGTTTGATCTGGAAAAATAACTTCATCAACATAACCTTTTTCAGCTGCAACGTAAGGATTGGCGAATTTTTCAATATATTGTTGGAGTTTTTTATTTAATTCTTCTTCTTGATTCTCAGAAGATTGAATTTCTTTCTTAAAAATAATCTCAACCGCACCTTTTGGACCCATTACAGCTATCTCGGCACTTGGCCAGGCAAAATTAAAATCTCCCCGAATATGCTTTGAATTCATAACATCATAAGCACCACCATAAGCTTTACGAGTTATTACAGTAATTTTAGGCACGGTTGCTTCACAAAATGCATAAAGCAGCTTTGCTCCATTTCGAATTATTCCACCCCATTCTTGATCAGTTCCAGGCATAAAACCAGGAACATCAACAAACACAATTAACGGAATATTAAAAGCATCACAAAACCTAACAAATCTTGCCGCTTTAATTGATGAATTAATATCCAGAACTCCAGCAAGAACTGCCGGTTGATTGGCTACAATACCGACTGATCTTCCTCTAAGCCTGGCAAATCCTACGATTATATTTTGTGCAAATGATTCCTGAACTTCAAAAAATTCATTATGGTCGACAATTAGTTTGATAATTTCTTTCATATCATAAGGCTGGTTTGGATTATCAGGAATAATCGTGTTAAGCTCAGGAATTTCTTTTTCAGGTTCATCGTATTCTAATACTGGAGGATCTTCATCACAATTTTGTGGAATAAATTCCATCAATTTTCGAATATTCATTAAGCAATCGTATTCGTTATCATAAACGAAATGAACTACTCCAGATTTAGTTGCATGGGTATCTGCCCCACCGAGCTCTTCGAAAGTTACATCTTCATGGGTTACAGTCTTGACAACATTAGGTCCAGTTACAAACATATATGAAGTATTCCGTACGATAAAAATAAAATCTGTAATCGCTGGGGAATAAACAGCACCACCAGCGCAAGGACCGAGTACTGCCGAAATTTGCGGAATTAGCCCAGAAGCCAAAGTGTTTCTTAAAAAAATTTCTGCATAACCTCCTAAACTTGAAACACCTTCTTGAATTCTTGCACCACCTGAATCATTTAATCCGATAACTGGTATACCGAGTTTCATTGCCATATCCATAATCTTGCAAATTTTTTTTGCATGCATCTCAGATAAACTTCCACCGAAAACAGTAAAATCCTGACTGAAAACAGCAACATCTCTCCCATTAATTTTACCAAAACCTGTTACAACACCATCACCATAGATTTTTTGATTAGCCATTCCAAAGTCATTGCATTGATGAACGACAAATTTATCTAACTCTACAAAAGAGTCGGGATCCAGTAAAATTTCAAGACGTTCACGTGCTGTTAATTTTCCCTTTTTATGTTGCTGTTCGATTTTATCTTTTCCACCACCTTCTTCGGCAATTTTATTCTTTAATTTTAATTCATTGATTTTATCTTGCATTGTCGACCTCGGTTTATTTTAGAAATGGATTGTATTTCCGCTCATGTCCAATCGTTGTTGTTGGCCCATGACCAGGAAGAATTTCAACATCATCATCCAGAGTAAAGATTTTGGATCTGATAGATTGAATTAATTGTTCTAAATCACCGCCCCACAAATCTGTTCTTCCAATACTTTCGAGAAAAATAGTATCGCCCGTAAATATTTTTTTAAGTTCTTTAATAAATAAACACGTTCCACCTGGAGAATGACCAGGAGTTTTAATCACTTCAATTTCAAAATTGTTTAATTTAATTGATTGAAATTGATGAAGATCATAATCTGGTTGAATAACTTTTGGTGCTGGAATTCCAATCATTTCAGATTGTAATTTGACATTTAAAAGTAAAGGTAAATCTGGCGAAGGAAAGTAGAATTGAGGATTAAAATGTTCTTTAAGAAATGCTATTCCAAAGATATGATCAATATGACCGTGAGTATTCAGGATCTTAGTCAATCTTAAATTTCTTTCTTTTATAAATCTTTCAAGTTCATCATCTTCAAATGCATTTGAATTCCCCGGATCTATGATTATTGCCTCATTAGATTGTTCATCGTAAACGAGGTAAGTGTTTTGCTCGAAATCGTTAAAAATAAATTTCTCTATTTGGACATTTAATTGTTTGTTCATACTCGTTCCAAATTATTTTGAATTCTCTGCAAGATAAAAACAAAATTAATGGTTTAAAAAAAAGAAGGCCCGGCGGGGCAACCGGACCTTATAGGAGGCGTTATGTTAGGGTAAGGAGGTTATTTGGGGATCTCTAAACCGATAAATCTGGCATTTCCTTGAGCGTCTCTAACTCTCAGTAATACTGCTGAGCCTTTGTTCTTAGAAATGATTTCATCGAACTCTTTAACCGAATCTATTTTCTTCTTATTCACTTCAACTATTACTAAATTTTCTCTAAGACCTGCATCAAATGCTGAGCTGATAGGTTCAACGGCGGTTATTAAAATACCGTTTTCTACGTTGTATTTTTTCAATTCACTTGAAGTTAAGTTTTTAACAGTCAAACCTATTTCTTTATAAGTTTTAGTTTGGATTGATTCATCAATTTTACGTTCTTCTTTTTTCTTTACCGGTTTTGTGTCAGCTTCATCTTCCTTTCTTGGTCTTAATGTAATCTCCTTATCAAATGTTTTTCCGTTTCTGAAGATTTTAAGCTTAACTTTATCACCGGCATGTTTACTTGCTACATAACTCTGCAAGTCATTCGGTTTATAGACTTCTTTACCATCAATTGAAAGAATTACATCACCTTCTTCAATACCAGCATCTTTGGCAGCGCCTCCTTCAACTAAGCCTTCTACAATAACACCTTGAGTTTTTTCAAGTCCGAGAGCTTTTGCTGTTGCATTATCAACTTCTCGAATTTGTACACCAATATAACCTCTTCTAACTTTACCGTAATCAATTAAATCTTTTGCGACCGTTTTAACAATATTCACAGGTATTGCAAAACCATATCCCTGATAATAACCAGTTCTTGATGCAATCGCTGTATTAATTCCAATAACAGCGCCATTTAAATCAACCAGTGCACCTCCAGAATTACCTGGATTAATTGCAGCATCAGTTTGAATAAAATCTTCAATGCCGTATGAGTCTTGTATCAATCTCAAACCACCACGACCAATTGCCGAAACAATTCCTGCCGTAACTGTTGATGTCAATCCTAGTGGATTACCAATGGCAAGAACCCATTGTCCAACTTTCACATCATCAGAATTTCCAAGATATGCGGGAGTTAAATTCTTTGCATCAATTTTAATTACTGCCAAATCAGTCAAAGGATCAGTTCCAATTAATTCTGCAGTGAATTTTCTTTTATCATTCAGAATCACATTTATTGATTTTGCATCTTTTACAACATGGTTATTAGTTACGATATAACCATCAGAAGAAATAATTACACCTGAACCCGTTCCCACCTGAGGTTGTTTTGGTAAATCTTTGAAGAATGGGAAATCCTTAAAAAATTCATGTTCAGGAATATCGACTATATTTTCATCCGTTTTGGTTTCAATATAGACCACTGTTGGGGTGACTGCCTCAGCAGCTTTGATAAATGCTTCGTTCAACTTTTGAACCTCTTGACTAACATTTACAGGAGAGTTTGGTGCGCCAATTTGAGATAAACCATAACCTGGTTTTACCCAATTAAAACCTGTTGCTAAAATTACTCCAAAAACCACACCCACAAAAATCAACGAGATTGTAGCGAATAATTTTTTTCGTTCCATATTTTCTCCTTAATTTTTTTTGCTTTTTACTTTAGCGTACAAAACAAAGTTTCAAAAAAGTTCTAAGGATTTGATTTTCTGAATTTCACTGACATGAAATCTTAGAAACTCAATTATAGGGATAAAAAGATGTTTAAAATTTTCTTCTTTCATTTCCATTACAAGGGAATAATTTTCTTGTAAAAATAGAGCAAGTACTTTTTTAGTTTCAAGTCCGAGATTTATTTGTGAATTTTGGTAATTCCTGCAATCACCACAAACAATCCCATAGTTTCTTGTAAATTCAAAATTTAATTCTGAAAAATTGATTACACGATTACATAACGGACAATTTCCAGTGTAAATCGGGTAACCTGCTATTTCACAAAGTTCAATCAGAAATTCATTAAGAATTAAAAACTTAGAATAAATATCTTGATTAAGACTATTCAGTTCTTTTGAAACAAGATTAAAAAGCTCTTCATTAACCTGGCCCTCATGCGAAAAAATATCTGTCAATTCGATAATCAAATAAGCAATTTTCAATTTTTCGAAGTCGGATTTGATTTTAGAATAATCTTCGATAAAATCCGCTGATGAAATATATTGTAATTCTCTGGTTGGCTTATCATAATAAACAAATTCAATTAAATTAATTGGATCGAGAACAGCAGACAATTTACTTTTAGGAGTTCTCACACCTTTTGCGATCAGATTAATTTTCCCGGACTTCTCAGAAAAAATTGTAATCAACTTGCTTGTCTCACGATATTTTCTTTTTCTTAAAACGAAGCCCCTGTCTTTCAAAATCTTTGTCATTTTGAAAAATTAAACGGTGATGAAAATACTTTTTCTTCTGTAATAATAGCGGTAATCAAATCCTTTGGTGTAATATCAAATGCAAAATTTAATGCGTTAATCTCTGTGTTTATGATTTTTTTATTTCCAAAAGTGAGCAATTCATCAGGATTTCTTTCTTCAACAATTATTTCTTCACCTGACGAAATTTGAGCGTCAATCGATGTTGAAGGTGCAGCAACATAAAAAGGAATTGAATGAAATTTTGCATTAACCGCAAGTGAGTAAGTTCCAATCTTATTTGCTGTATCACCATTCGCTGCAATTCGATCAGCACCAACAATAACAAAATCGACCAGTTGCTTTTGCATAAGATAAGCAGCAGTGGAATCGGTAATTATTTTATAATTGATATTATGTTTCTTTAATTCAAACGAAGTTAGTCTTAACCCTTGAAGTAAAGGTCTGGCTTCGCAGGCATAAACAATCTCAACAAGATTATTTCTCGAAAGTTCAAAAATTACTCCAAATGCAGTTCCAATTCCACCTGTCGCAAGTGAGCCAGTATTACAATGCGTCAGAATTCTTACTTTTCGATTGAAACTACTCGAAATAAAATCAAAACCATTTTTAGCAATCAGATTACAATACTCAAAATCTTTTTTATGAAATTCACGCGCAAAATTTAGAAGAGATTGATAGTTTTGGTTTGCTACTGATGAATAGAAAAATTCTCTTGCTTTATTTAATGCAGTGAAGAGGTTAACGGCAGTTGGTCGTGTATGTCTTAATCTATCAAATGCTTTTTCAAAATCAGATTTAGAATTTTTTACTGCTAAAGCTAAACCATAAAGTGCTGCAATTCCGATCAGTGGTGCACCTCTTATTTCAAGTTTTTCAATTGCTTCAGCAATTCTATTATAATCACTTGTAGAAATGTAATTCTCTTCATCAGGGAGTTTTGTTTGGTCAATAAAAATTAACGAGTCGTTTTCAAACTTTAATGAATAGAAATCAGTACTCATTGCTCAAAGTGAGTTATCTGAAAGAATTGATTAAATCGATCTTTTATTTTCAAATAATTTAGATCAAGTAAACCATCGACACTGAATTTTTCAACACAGAAAGAAGCGAGAACACTTCCATATATAACTGCTTTTTTTAATTCATCATCATTAATTGAATTAACTTTCGAAAGATATCCAACCATACCACCGGCAAATGTATCACCTGCACCAGTTGGATCGTTGATGTTTTCAAGCGGGTAAGCAGGAGCTGTAAAGATTGTGTCGTTTGTTATAAGCAATGCACCATGTTCACCTTTTTTAATTACAAGTTTTTTCGGACCCATTTTCAAAATGATTTTTGCCGCCTGAATAAGATTTGGATGCTTTGCAAGCAACCGAGCTTCTGAGTCGTTTACAACAAGCATATCAACCATTTTAAGAAGTTCATGCAGTGCTTCATTCTTTCGCTCAATCCAGTAATTCATTGTATCGCAAACTATAAACTTTGGGTTATGCAGTTGTTTTAAGACATTCATCTGTAACTCTGGATCGATATTGCCAAGAATTATGAATTTACTATCTCGATAATTCTCAGGAATAACAGGATTAAAATCCTTAAAAACATTTAATTCAGTCAATAGTGTCTCTCTTGAATTCATATCATAATCATATTTACCTGACCATCGAAAAGTTTTACCATTTGGAACAATCTGAAGTCCCTCTAAATCAACATGATGTTCTCTCAGCAGTTCGATATATTTTTTAGGGAAATCTTCACCAACAACTCCGACTAGGTTAACGACGGGACAGAAATAAGATGCAGCCAGTGAAATATAAACTGCTGAACCACCAAGTGCTTCTTCGACTTTTGAAAATGGTGTCTCAATAGTATCGAGACCAAGTGAACCAACTACTAGAATTGACAAATTTAACCTCGCTATTTGTTCCTGTTTGAATACAAATTTAAGCTAATTTTCAATATGATTTTTTTATACAAACTTAATGAGATCGTATAAGCCTAATAAATTTGTTAGTAACGAGATAAATTTTTCTTACATATTTTGGATCTACCTAACATTAGAGAGGCATTTTAAAATTTTTATCAATTAAAAATTTGCAACTAAAGTTTTTTATCCAAAGATTTTTATCAGTTTTTCTTTTGAATTAATCCAGTAGTCATTAATCATTCTGATTGACTTTTTCTGACCTTCCCAATTTAGAAGTTTCTCAGCTTCTTCGGCATTTAACCATTTGTATTCTGAGTGCTCTTCGGAGATCTTTATTTCAGATTTTTCATTCACACGGCAAAGAAAAACCGGGATCAGACAAACTTCATCAGTTTCTGATAAATAAACAGAATTAACAATCGGAACTGTGAATAACTCCTCAGCAATTAAACCTGTCTCTTCCTTTAATTCTCTCAATGCCGTTTCGTAAGCTTTTTCACCATCTCTAATTTTTCCAGTTACCATTTGCCAGATATTTGGATATTTTTCATTAGGTGATCTTTTTAGTAATAGAAACTTTAATTGATCATTTTCAATTTTCATAATATGAAGTTCGATGTAAGTTGATACAACTTTTGACATAGTCACCTCAAAAGAATGCTTTTACTTCTGCTGTTGCTGTATGAATAGGATTGTTTTTACCTTGAACTCGTCCATCATAGACAATACTTGCTTGAAAATTATTTGCAATTTGATAATCAAAACTTACACGCCATATATAATTTTTTCCAATCACATATCCTCGGGTTAATTCGAAGGGCAAATAGGAAAGGTTTTGATTTGAAATCATCTCAGTTCTTTCAATGCTGAAATTAAATTTTCCCCTCATTGAGTACATTATTGTCAGTGTCAGCTCTTGAGAATTTAAATCAATTATTGTTGGCGTTTGTGGATAAAAATCTTTCGATTGCCCAATTTCGATTTTAAATCCAGCTTCAACATTATTATAAGGGTAGTAAAAGAGTTTTGAATTGATTGTAACTTGTTTAATCAAAAAATTCCTGGATGAGTAAGCACTCGAGTATAAATTGTTTTTTGTAATATTAACTTCACTCTGATTTGCAAACTCCTTTACAAATTTCCATCTTATCCTTATCAATTTTTCCTGTTGAAACCTTCTTTCGTCTGTCAGGCTGAAACGAGAAAATCCTCTTCTCTCAATTAATCTAAGAAGTAGATTAAAATCAGGATCATATTCAAATAGATTTATATCTTGTTGAATTAAATTATTACCACGAATAGTAGTCGATTTATTTTGAAAAGTCTTCAAACGAATTAAATAAACATTTGATTCTTTTGGATCCGTACTGTTTTCTTCAACTCTTAAATAGGTTTCAGTCGACAAGGGTTTTATATACTTATAAATATTTTCATTCAAAGATAAATTTCTGAAATCAAGCTTTAGTCTTATGCTTGCTTTCAAATCAATTACAGGAAATAATTCATCAGTCGGGTAGGTCGTTAAAATGTAATCACCTTCAAACTTAGCAGGTTCAAATTCAAATTCATCAGCAATTCCATTTCCGTTTAAGTCACCTTTGTAAATGTATTGTCCTGAACCCTTCGGAACTCGTAAAAAGATTCTTTCAAGTTTAGCTGATCTTTGAGATGAAGCTTCATAGTACAGATCTGTCTGAAAAAATCTCTTAAAGAAAATTCCCCTGCCAAGATATTTTATTGCAAGTGATTGATTATTCAATCTGCCGGAAGATTTAAAGACTTCAGAATATTTTTTCTGTCTGAATGATAGATCAAGAGATGAACTAATACTGGAAATATTTTTCAATCTAAACCCTAATTGATAGATATAACTGTTTGCTTCTTCTTCAATGCTGTTATTAAATGGCAAGAAGTCTTTCCTGAAATTAAAAGCTGAATTAACATCCAAATATTTAATGAAAGATGAAAATAACCCTAATGTAAAATCATAAAATCTAAAGCTTGAATATAGAAGTGAGTCATTCACAATTTTGTCAATTTTATTTTCGATTTCCATTTTAAGGTAAGGAGTAAAACTTTGATGAGCGTACTTAATATTAAAATAATTTTTTTGGTAGTTCGAATTAGTTTGATTAGCTCGCGTTTTAATGCCAGAGAAAAAATAATTTAAATTTACTTGATCAAAAACTTCTGAATTAATTGATGCATTGAAGCGATTACTTGTAAAATCTATTCCTCTCTTCAATCTTCCGTAAGATAATTTCGAATCAAAATTTTTAGTAAAGAACTTAAAATCAAACTCTCTCAACAATTCATCTGAAATTTGATTAGTTAATCCTAAATTCCAATTTCGTTCGTATTCAACTTCGTAAATTCTTGTTAAGGACGAATAAGTTGCCTCGGTTTTTCTTTCAAAATAACTTGATGAAATACTTCCATCAACCAATGAAAAAATATTTACCCCGATTGAATCAAATGATAACTTATAATTATAAGCTTTACCTTTATTTTTCTCGTCGTCAATTGATGAAAATCGATTACGATCAAAAGACGATAAAGATAATTCTCCTTCTACTTTTATATTTTTTGTTATGAATATACTGGAATAAAAATTTCCAACTTGTTTAAGCTCCGGCATAGGGAGTAAAATTACAGGAGCATAATTTCCTTGATTTGGACCGATATATTTAAATCTTCCCAATCCAAGTTTAATGTAATCACCCTGTCCTTCTCCAATGTATGAAAAACTTACATTATAAAATGCTGAATCAGAACCTGGACTGAATTCAAAAAATTTAATCAATTCTCCTGCAATTAAAGTATCTCTCAAACGATAAACACCTGCTGGTCTTCCAGTAGAATCATAACCGACAAATTTAACTCCGCTTTTCGAAGCGGCTAATCGATTATTCCCGCTTTGAGCAAGAATTTGTCTGTCAGTTTCAGAAATTGAATATTCTATTGGTAAATCTTGATTATCACCTTCTCTGAAATAACTTAAACCAATTTGTATTTGGTCAGAGAAAGCAGTCGCATTAACAACAGAACCAAAAAAGTTTCTCTCAAATTTTCTATCAGAATATTCAAAATCAACTTTTATTCGTGATGCATTTGTGATTACAGTTCTTGGAGTAAAGTAAATTTCACCAGTTGAGTAATCAATAATGTAATCATAATTTTCACCTCTCACTTTTTCTTCACCATTGATGTAAACTTTTTCAGTTCCTGCAAGAACGATTATATCCCTTTCGTTATTTTCACCTGTCAATCGGTATGGACCTTGAACACCATCAATCCCATTAAATTGTTGTGATTTGAATTTTCCTCTTGCACTTGCGTAGGCAATGCTGGCAAAATTTTTTTTGTTAAGAAATGCAGTTGAAGTCAGTCCCTGAAGTTTTTTATCAACGATACCAAAGTTTCCAATTCTCTGAGTGAATTGAAAATCGCCAAAAGTTGCCTGAGCATTTTTATGTTTTAATTCAATGTAAACTTTATCAATTTCTTGAATATTTCGAGTATTTCCTTCAGGTTGAATTGGAGAACTTTGATCAGAAAGAACAGCAGCAACTTCAATATCATCGCTTAATTGACCTGCAAGTTGAAGTCTCAAACCTGAATTGAGAGTGAAATCTTTATTCGAGCCAACGGAAAAACCGCGAGTTAAAACTCCGCTTCTTTCAATTTTAGAGCCAAAAATATCGTCTGCAATATTTGTTGATTGAGTTTTTTTTATCGCTATGATTTGACGTTTAGAAATGGTATCAGAAAATATTTGAGGAGAA
Organism: Ignavibacteria bacterium; assembly: GCA_013177855.1. NCBI lineage: Bacteria > Pseudomonadati > Ignavibacteriota > Ignavibacteria > Ignavibacteria bacterium. The sequence goes on along the minus strand of JABLYA010000001.1, from coordinate 2,438,843 downwards.
TTTTTTTTAATTATTTCTCTTTTAATCGGGAAAACCTTGTAGGTAATTATCAAATTTTTATTAATGTATCTGTCATTATTCACATTGAGTGTTTGATTTAATCTATCAAAAACATAATCATCTTTAAGAAGCTCAATTGAATCTATTTTCATAGAAATAATTGAATCTACAGGAAATGGAAAATCATTAAGAGAAATTGTTTTTGATTTTAGTTGGATGGTATCGGTATAAATATTTTTTTCAGATTGAGCATATAAAGAAGAAAAACTGAAAAGAAACAGGCAGACTAAAATTAGTTTATTTAAAAATCTTTTTTTTGATTTCATTTCTCAAAAGTATTAAAAAGGTAAAAAAAAGAATGCCTGTTTCTTCTCCTTAATTTATTTTTCTAACAATGATCTTCGAGCCAATAACCTCAGTCACGATAATTTCTTCATCCTTTTTAATAAACTCGCCTTCCGATACAACATCATATCTTTTCCCATCAATCAGCGCAATACCTGCAGGTCTGAGAAGTGATATTGCTTTTCCTTTTTTTCCGACCAGAAATGATAAATCAGGATTAGAAACAAACCCTTCGTTTTGAGTTTCGGATGTCGAAAGAATTAATCTTCCCCAGACAGGAACTCCGGGTAAAAATTTCCAGAGAATAAAAAGAAAAATAACAGAAGCAACAAGTGAAGCGGCAAGCTGAATCAAGGCATTTGAAATTTCATTTTCAGAAACTATGGGGAAATCGCCAATCAAACTAAAAAAGATTGCTCCAACCATCATTATTATTCCAAGTATACCAGCCAATCCAAAACCTGGTATATAAAAAATTTCAATTAACAACAATGCAAGTCCAATGATAAAAATTAAAATTTCCCAGATGTTTGCCAGTTGAAGGATGTAGTTGGTTCCAAAGAACAATGCAAGGGAGATTAAACCAATCGTTCCAGCAATTCCCCATCCGGGAGTTTTGATTTCAGTCAATAAACCAAGAATGCCAAGCATTATTAAAATTCCACTTATAATTGGATTGCTAAGAAATCGAACAACTTTTTCTGCCCAATTTATTTCGGAAGAAATTATTTCGGAATTTTGAAGATCAAAATGAGTTAGAAGTTCTTTTAGGTCCGAAGCAACGAAATCACAGTATCCAACTTTGACGGCTTCTTCCGTTGTAAGCGTGAGTAATTTAGTTGAGTCATCTAATTCAGGAAAATCTTTAACAACAATTTTTTCATCGACCATTGCTTCAGCAATATCTGGTCTTCTGCCGTTCCGTTCTGCAGTTGACCTCATTTCTGAACGCATATATGACTGATACTTTTCCGTTGCTTTTGTTCCAGATTGATCAACGACGGTTGTTGCACCAATAGTTGAACCTGGAGACATTACAATTTTTTTTGCCGCGATTGAAATTAAAGCACCGGCAGATATAGCTCTTTTATTAACATATGAAATTGTCAAAATCTTTGTGTTAATAATTGCATCACGAATTTGAGTTGCCGCATCAACTCTGCCGCCAAAAGTATTGACCATTAAAACAATTGCGGATGCATTATTTTCTTCTGCCTCTTTAATAACTCGTTCAACATAAGGAGCAATGCCAAGATCAATGTCTCCGCTTATGTCAATCAAATAAACTTTCCTCTTTACTTCTTCAGCATTTGAAAATGAAGCTATGAAAGAAAAGAATGTTAAAATCAGAAAAAACCTTTTAATCATAATTAACCTTTAATTACACCGATTGGTTTTAATTTGGCGACTTTTTTAGAAATGCCAGCTTGATGTACAACTTCTACAACCTGGGAAACATTTTTATATGCTTCTGGAATTTCTTCGGTGATTCCCGATTTAGTTGTCGCTTGAATGAAAACTCCCCTTTCTTTTAGTTTACTAACAGCTTCTTCAGCTGACATCATTTTTTTTGCTTTGTGTCTTGAAAGAGTTCTACCAGCACCATGACAGGTTGAGCCAAATGTTTCTTCCATTGCTTTCTCGGTTCCAACCAGAACATAAGAATAAGTTCCCATACTTCCAGGAATAATTACTGGTTGACCAATCTCACGATAAACTTCTGGTAATGCTGGATGCCCTTTCGGAAATGCGCGTGTTGCACCTTTACGATGAACTAAAACTGTCATCTTCTTTCCAAAAACATTATGCTCTTCAACTTTTGCAATATTGTGACAGACATCATAAACAATTCGTACTTTGTCAGTTTTAAATAATCGTTTAAAAACATTCCTGACATTGAAAGTAATCAATTGACGATTATTGAATGCAAAATTTGCCGCCGAAGCCATTGCTTGCAAATATCTTTTTCCTTCTCTGGAATCAATTGGAACGCATGCAAGCTCTCTATCTGGAACCTTAATTCCATAGTTTTTCATTGCTGCGTCCATTTCTTTTAAGTAATCTGTACAAACTTGATGACCAAGTCCTCTCGAACCTGTATGTATCAATACAACAATTTGATTTTTGTGTAAACCAAAACCGCGCGCGACTTCTTCATCAAAAATTTCTTGAACAATTTGCACTTCAGCAAAGTGATTTCCTGAACCAAGTGTACCTAATTGATCACGACCTCTTTCCTTTGCCTTATTAGAAACCATATCGGGATTAGCATTTGGAAGTCTACCGTATTCTTCGATGAAATCTTTATCCTCTGGTTTTGCATATTTATTCTGTATTGCCCAATCAATTCCGAGTTTCATAACTTCATCCAGTTCAGCGTAGCTCAATTTCAAATCACCGCCTCGACCTGTACCAGAAGGAATTTCGTGAAAAAGTTGTTTAACCAGCTCTTCTAATTTCGGTTTTACATCGTCAAATTCAAGATCAGTTGCAAGCAAACGCACACCACAATTAATATCGTAACCAATTCCACCTGGTGAGACCACTCCTTCTTTCAAATCAACTGCAGCAACTCCGCCAATTGCAAATCCATAACCCTGATGTGCATCGGGCATACCAAGTGAATATCCAACAATGCCTGGCAATGATGCAGTATTTGCAATTTGTTCAATAGTTTTATCATTTTTTATTGATTCGAGCAAGTCTTCGTCAGCATAAACAATGCCGTCAACCCGCATGAACGGGAAATTAGATTTCGGAATTCTGTATTTATAGTCAGTGATTTTTTCGATTATCATATATCAACGAAAAATTTAATTTCTGTTTGATTTTCGATTTCTTTGATTTCAAGTTGATGAAAAGTTACAGCTTTAACATAAAGATGAATTGGGAAATTCTGATAATCAAATTGACAAGGTTTATATCTTAATTTCAAAAAATTATTACTCATTTCAAGAATTTCTGGTTTCAATGGAATTATTTTTTTTGTATCAATCAAAAATAAGATTTCATTCAAAGTATCGACAAGCAGACTTTCTCTATCAATGCTCGAAACCTCCAAAACTTCGTAATCTGAATTGGAATCGAATTCTATCAGAGATTTACCAAAAATTATTTCAAGCAAACCATAGATTGATTCAACAAATGCTTCTTGAATGCTTGAAGACTTAACCTCAATTCCGATATCTGAAGTGTGATCCAGAAATTTGTACGACATATTTTCTATTCGAAAGTTTTATTTAAAAATAAAAAAGCCGAGAAAAATTCCCGGCTATAAGAAAGATAAATTCAATTTAATCTTTTAGAACAGTTGCAACAGCAGATTTTTCAAATTTTAGTTTTACATTATCGGCTACTTGAACAATAACTGTCCTATCATCTATTTGAGTTATGACGCCGTAAATTCCACTGGACATCACAACTTTATCACCTTTCTTTAATTCGCTAAGCATTTTCTCTCTTTCTTTCATTCGTTTTTGCTGCGGCCTTATCATCAAGAAATACATTATTAAGAAAATTGCCGCAAACATTATAAGAGTGCTTAACATACTGGCGCCTGGATCTTGTCCCGGCTGCGGAGCAAATAATAATACTGAGTTAATCAATGATTTCCTCCTTATTTATTGTTAGTTTCTGTGAAATTTTTTCAACTTTTTCTTTCTTCCATTCAGAAAATTTATCTTCAAGAATCATTTTCCGAGCTTCTGACATCAAATTTAAGTAAAATCTAAGATTATGAATAGAAGCTAATTGTAAAGCTAAAATTTCTTTCGCAATAAATAAGTGTCTTAAATAAGCACGAGTAAAATTCTTACAGGTATAACAGTCACATTCATCATCAATTGGAGATGGGTCATCTTTAAATTGACTATTCTTAATTGAAAGAACTCCTTTGCTGGTAAACAAATAAGCATTTCTTCCGTTTCGAGTAGGCATAACGCAGTCAAACATATCAACGCCACGTTCAATTGCTTCAAGTAAATTTTCTGGGCGCCCAACTCCCATTAAATATCTCGGTTTGTTTTTGGGCAGCAGATCGGTAGTGAAATCAGTAATTTCATACATTTCTTCAGTTGACTCACCAACAGCTAATCCTCCAATTGCAAAACCATCAAAATCAAATTGAGTTAAATCCTCAGCAGAAATCTTTCTTAAATCTTTATAAACACTTCCTTGAACAATCCCAAATATGAATTGTTTATGATCATAAATTGGAGAAGTTGAGTGGAAATATTCATAAGCTCTCTTAGCCCATCGAGTTGTCAGCTCGACAGATTTTTTCACATAATCATATTGAGCAGGATAACCCACGCATTCGTCTAACACCATCATAATATCAGAACCAATTGATCTCTGAATATCCACAACTTTCTCAGGTGAGAAAAAATGCAATGAGCCATCGATGTGAGATTTGAATTCAACTCCATCTTCACGAATTTTTCGAAGCTCAGACAAACTATAAATCTGGAAACCGCCGCTATCAGTTAAAATTGGTTTATTCCAGTTAATAAATTTGTGCAGTCCACCAAATTTTTCTAAAATTTCTGTACCAGGTCTTAAATAAAGATGATAAGTATTTCCAAGAATTATTTGTGTACCAATTTCTTCAAGTTCACGATGTTCTACAGCTTTAATTGCACCTTGAGTTCCAACAGGCATAAAAACAGGTGTTAATATATCTCCGTGAGAAGTATGAATTATTCCTGCACGAGCCTTAGAATTTTTATCTGACTTAACTAATTCAAAAAACATTACAATTCTTCTCTCTTTAACTCGGTTAATTTTACAAGTTCAATTTTATTGGGCGTGGCTTTAATGATTGTAATTTTAAATGTATCAAGAATAAACTCCTCACCTTCCATAGGAATTTTGCCCAAACGATTGATGATGTAACCACCAATTGTTTCGTATTTACCTTCTGGAATTTGAATACCAATCTGTTCCAAAATTGCATCAATCTCAACACGACCGCTGATTAAATAAGTATTTTCTCCAATTTTCCTGCAGATATTTTCATCAACATCATATTCATCTTTAATCTCACCTAATAGTTCTTCTATCAAATCTTCTGTTGTAACTAAGCCAGAAGTTCCGCCATATTCATCGACAATTATTGCAATAGAAATTCCCTCTGATAAAAATTCTTTCAAGAGTTCAATGCTCGGTTTAGTTTCAGGATAAAAATTTATAGGTCGCATAATTTCGACAATTTCATTGAATTCAGTAAAAAGATCATTTAGATAAACAACTCCACGAATCGTATCAAGTGAGCCTTCATAAATTGGAATTTTCGAATATCCACTTTCAATAAAAACTTGATAAAGTTCTTCTTTGGTTGAATTAATATCACAGGCAACAATTTCAGTTCTTGGTCGCATTGCCTGACTGACTTTTTGATCGCCAAGTTCAATTACTCGGTCTATTATTTTTTTATCTTCTTTATCGACTGCTCCAGCTTCAAGGCTTTCTTTCAATAAAATTTTTATATCCTCTTTTTCAAGAATTTGAGGTAAGTCAAAAGAGATTTTTAATTTTTGAAGAATAAGTTTCGAAACACTTTCAAGTAACTTGACAATCGGAAATAGAATTAACCGAATAAATCTAAATGGATATGAAAAATAAAGAATTGCAATATCGGCTACTTCTTGAGTGAAAGCTTTGGGAATAATTTCTCCAAAGGTTAAAAGGATTAATGTTGTAATTAATAATGTTGAAATTTCAGATAGATGAAAAGTCTGTTGTAAGTAAAGTCCAAACAGCGAAGCAAATGTGATGTTGGCTATATTGTTGGCAACTAAAATTGTTACTAATACCTCTTCAGGATTTTGTATGATCCTTCTTGCCGCTTGAGCACCAGCAATATTTTGTTTTGCTCTTATTTCAATTTTAATTTTATTGGCAACAATAAAAGCTATCTCTGTCGCAGAAAAATATGCTGAACCAATTAAGGCAAGTATTAAAATTACAAACTCCATTTTAATAAACTATCTCAAATTCCTGTGACTTTAAGAAAAATTTTTGTGAGTAAGTCTTACTATCCATTCTAAAAAAGATCGTTACAGAAAAATTCACCTGTCTAGCATTCTGAGGAATTTGTCTAATAAGTCCAAGATGTTTCAAAGTTTTAAGATTTTTAATTTCCCCTGAATCTAAGAAAAAACTTGAAGAGTAATTCCCATCTTTGAATGATAATACCTGATCATTAGATAAAACAAGTTCATAAATTATTGAATCAATCTCTACTCCTTTGCTTGAAACATTTTTCAATTCTAAATCCAGATTGACACGAAACAATGATTTTGAATCGACTTTAGGCATTGCATCAAACCACATATCAAGCTGTTCATTTTTTATTTCAAAGACTTTTGGATCTTCTGTTTTTGAAATTATGAAACATCCAGCACAAAAAATTAAAATCAAAATTAAAAAACTTCGCATCACCACAACGAAATATTAAACTTTTGTTTATATATAATGCCAATTGAAAACAAAATCCAGAGCAGAATGTTAATGATCATTGGTAAATCTGAAGTCACAATATATGTTGGATTTTCTCCAAGATTCTTCTTATGCACTAAATAAAGATATCTGAAAATTCCATACACAACAAACGGAGTTGTAAATATCAAATTTTCTGTATGGAATAACTCTTTTGTTCTTTCGGAGACAGTATAAAGCGCATAAGAGATTACAGTACCCGCAGCTGCAATTGTAGCCATTTGATCTGCAAAATTGATAGAATACTGTTCCAGAACTTTTCTCGTGCTTGAATTATTATCGATTACAGCAAGCTCACTTCTTCTTTTAGTCACTGCAAGAAATAATGAGAGAAATAAAGTTGTAAGGATTAACCAGCTTGAAATGTAAACATTGATAACCCAACCACCGGCAATTATTCTAATCATAAAACCGAAAGCAATGAAAAAAATATCGAGCAAAACAATCTGCTTTAATTTGAAACTATACAGGATATTAATAATGAAATAAGTTGCGATAGCAATTTTAAACTTCGTGTTCAAATTGTAAGCCAGGCTGACCATTCCAATGAAGAAAATTAATGAAATCAAAATTGCAGTTGATTTAGAAATTTTGCCTGAAGGTAATGGACGATTTTTCTTTACTGGATGATTTTTGTCCTGTTCAAGATCGGCTATATCATTTATTATATAAACTACGCTTGAAATAAAACAGAATGCAATAAATGCCTGAATAACTGTAAACAAATAATCAGTCTGAAACAAATGATGCGAAAAAATCAGCGGTGCAAATAAGAAAAAATTTTTAATCCACTGTTTTACACGAATAAGCTGTAAAAGATCTTTTATTTCAGAAAACAATGCTTTCTTCATAAATACCATAAACTTTTTTGAGTTCATCAACCATTTCACCTAGAGTTACATAATTTCTTGCACAATCAAGCACATAAGGCATAATATTTTTCTCATCAACAGCAGCCTGATGCAATGCTTCAAGTTTTTCTTTTACAATTTCATTATTTCTTTCCTGACGAAGTTTTGCTAAAGCTTCTCTTTGTTTGATTTCAACTTCTGGCGGAATGTAAAGAATTGGAATTTCAATTTTTTCTTCCTTCTCCACAAACTCATTAACACCAACAATTATTCTTTGCTTTTCTTCAATCTCTTTCTGATAACGATAAGCTGCATTTGCGATCTCTTTCTGGAAGAATCCCATTTCAATAGCTGGGATTACCCCGCCAAGTTCATCAATCTTTCTGAAATATTCATTTGCTTCTTCTTCCAGACGATTTGTTAAAGCTTCGATATAATAACTTCCTCCGAGTGGATCGATTGTATTAATCACACCCGTTTCATAAGCAATAATTTGTTGAGTCCGCAATGCGATTTTAACAGCTTTCTCACTGGGAAGTGCGAGTGTCTCATCCATTGAATTTGTATGTAAAGATTGAGTTCCGCCTAATACAGCTGCAAGTGCTTCAAAAGCTGTTCTAATAATATTATTTTCAGGCTGTTGAGCTGTCAACGAACATCCCGCAGTTTGAGTATGAAATCTTAGCCACCAGCTTCTCGGATTTTTTGCTTTGTAAACTTCTTTCATCCGTCGAGCATAAATTCTTCGAGCCGCTCTAAATTTTGCTATCTCTTCAAAAAAATCTAAGTGAGAATTAAAGAAAAACGAAAGTCGTGGTGCAAATGAGTCTACATCCATACCTCGTTCAATACACGCTTCGATGTAAGCAAATCCATCAGCAAGTGTGAATGCGAGTTCTTGAGCCGCAGTTGAACCAGCTTCACGAATGTGGTAACCTGAAATTGAGACGGGATTCCATTGTGGAACTTCATTGGTGCAGTATTCAATCATATCGACAATAATTTTAAGCGAAGGTCTCGGCGGAAAAATGTATTCTTTTTGAGCGATGTATTCTTTCAAAATATCGTTCTGTAAAGTTCCTCTTAATTTTTTGAAATCAACGCCCTGTTTTTCAGCAACAGCAAGATAAAAAGCGAAAATCATTGCAGCTGGTGAGTTAATAGTCATAGAAGTTGAAACTTCACCGAGTGGAATTCCATCAAAAAGTTTTTCCATATCAACAAGTGAAGAAACCGAAACACCACAAATTCCGACTTCACCTTCTGACATTGGAGCGTCTGCATCCCAGCCCATTAAAGTTGGTAAATCAAATGCAACAGAGAGACCCGTTTGCCCATGTTCAAGTAAATACTTAAATCTTTTGTTTGTGTCTTCAGGTGTTCCAAATCCTGCAAATTGCCGCATTGTCCACAATCTTCCCCGATACATATTTTTATGTATTCCACGAGTAAATGGAAACTCACCGGGAAAACCAAGATCTCTTTCGTAATCAAAATCTCCAAGATCATCAGGAGTGTAAAGAATTTCTACCTTATTGCCGCTGATTGAGTTGAAAGTGATTGGAATTGTTGGCTGAGATTCAGCCTCTTTTTTCCATTGGAGTTTTTTCTCCTTTAAATCATTGTTTCCCATTTTTACCCTCGCTTTTTAATCTTCTTTATTTACGGTTCTGCCGAATCTCCTATCGAGTTCATCGATAGTGAGTTTAATGAAAACAGGCCTTCCATGGGGACACACATAAGGAATTTTGGTCGCGAATAAATTATCAATAAGAGAAATCATCTCTTTTTCGGTCAATGGATCCCCAGCTTTGATTGCAGATTTACATGCGAATGATTTTGCAAGATTATCTTTTTCATTGGTTACATTCGTTAATGCAAATTCACGATACATTTCTAAAATCTCAAGAAGAATTTCTTTCTCTTTACCAGGTTTGATATCCTGTGGAATTCCATTTATAATTAAAGTGTTTTTGCCAAAAGGTCTGATATCGAAGCCAATTTTTTCCAGATAATCTTTCAATTCCAGAACCAATTCAAAATCTGGTTTTGATAGCTCAATTGTCTGTGGAAATAATAATTGCTGTGAAAGTGGAATTGAATTTTCTATACTTTGAATTGCTTTTTCATAAAGGATTCTTTCATGAGCGATATGTTGATCAATTATCATCAAACCATTTTTGATTGGAGTTAAAATATATTTATTGTGAAGCTGCCAAACCTGACGAGTTACTACTGTTTCTTTTTCTTCTTCTGATTTTTCAAACGAGAAGGAATTAACTATTTGTTTGGTGTGTTCCACAATATCAATCATCGAGTCTAAATCACCACTTAATTCTGATTTTTTTTGAGCTGGTTGAATCGGAATTGAAATTGTAGAAGAAACAGGTTTTTTCGGCTCACCATAAATTTCTCTGGCGATAAAACTATTTGGATCGACAACAGGATTCTTAAATCTTGTTCTTGTGAAATCATCAAGCTCAGATAATTCAATCTGAGGTGTGAAATCTTTAGTTGAGAGCGCCTCTTTAACTGCTGTATAAATTGATGAGTAAATTAAATTTTCGTCATCAAATTTAACTTCTAGTTTTGAAGGATGAACATTGACATCAATATGTTTTGGATCAAGATTCAGGTAAAGAAGATAAAACGGATATTCACCTTTCTCAAGCAAATGCTCATAGCCTCTGTAAACGGCATGTGAAATAGACTCGTTAATCACAAATCTTCCGTTCAAAAATAAAAATTGTTGTCCTTTTGCCTTTTTGGCAAAATGTGGTGCACCGATGTAGCCCCATAATTTAATTTGGTCAGACTCAAAATTTACTGGAATTAGAGATTCTAAAAATGACTCTCCGAAGTAATATTGTATTCTTTTTTCAATTGAAGATGGGGGAAGTTCAACTACAAGTTTTTCATCATCGATAAAAGTAAAACGAAGATTTGTAAAACTTAAACTAATTCTTTGAAAAGTATCATAGATATGTTTAAACTCTGTTGCATTTGATTTGAGAAAATTTCGTCTAGCCGGGACATTAAAGAATAAATTTTTTATACTTATGTTCGTTCCTATTTCACAGTTTATCTGATTTTGTTCTAAAATATTTCCGCCTTCGATAATAAGCTGAGTACCGAGTTCTTCTTCCGCAGTTTTCGTTTTCAGTTCAACTCTCGATACAGATGCAATTGAATAAAGAGCTTCTCCTCTAAAACCAAGTGTCGTAATTCTTTCAAGATCATCAATATCAGAAATTTTACTGGTAGAGTGACGATAAAAGGCTAGTTTTGCGTCTTCAGCTGACATTCCGATCCCATCATCAATTACCTGGATCAATGTCTTACCAGCATCCTTAATAATCAATGTAATGTGTTGAGCCTTAGCATCGATGGAATTTTCGATTAATTCTTTTACAACCGATTCAGGTCTTTGAACAACTTCACCAGCTGCAATTTTTGAAGCAACATTTTCAGGTAATATTTTTATTCTCTGCATAGCCTTCGATAATTTTGAATTTAATATATCTTTCCATCATCAGATTTGCAAACAATTAAAAATTCCATCAATAGAGATGAATTATAGACTTATATCCACAGGTTTGTTTGTTCTGAGAGACTCAATGATTGCAAAAGTTGTTAGTGTCGTTAAAAACAATGAATTCAAATCTATTGGTGATTTTCCCCCATTTTTAATTGCATTTATGAAAGCTTCAACTTCTTCTTTGTGTCCTTTGCCAAAATATTTTTTGGATTTAATTTTACCTCCTGAGAAAAAGTCAACTTTTTCAAAGTTGTGCAATACAGCTGACTTCTGCAATGCTGAAACTTCGAGATATTCTTTAGGAATTGATGAATCTGCATTTGATTGATAAATGATAGTTCCAATTGAGCCATCTTCAAATTTCAAAATGATGTGAACTGTATCTTCTTCCTTATCCAGACCCTGTTTTAATGAAATTGATTGAGCAAAGACCTGCTTTGGATTAGAGTTGCAAATAAATGATAATGTATCCACAAAATGACAGACTTCCCCAATAATCCTTCCACCTTGCTCTTCCCATTGAGTCCAATGATTAAGAGGAAGCTTGCCAGCATTCACACGATAAAGAAAATTAAAAGGACCTGAAGGAAAATGATTTTTGATATCAACAATACTTTTTGCAAATCTCCTGTTAAAACCAACTAATAAAAATTTTTCGTCTACTTCTAAATCAATTATTTTCTTTAACTCGTCAAAATTTGTTGCAAGTGGTTTTTCAACAAAAACTTTTTTACCTGCAAGGAGTGCCTCTTTCACATATTCCGCGTGACTATCATGACGGGTTGCGATAAAGACAACATTTATTTCATCGTCTTTTAATATTTCCTCTGGTGAGGTTGTAAATTTTTGAAATCCAAATTTTCTGGCAACATTACTTGCGGAAAGTCCATCAGTTGTGCAAACATTTACCAATTCCACATTTAAATTTTTAAGGTGAGGTAGAAGTGAAGATTGAGCAAAACTACCAGCTCCAATAAATCCAATTTTAATTTTAGAGGTTGGTTTTGATTTTGTCGAAACATCAATACTTTTTATCTCTGATATTTTTTCTTGTGCATACTCGAATAATATCCCACGATAAAACTCCTGGGTCTTTCCTAAAACCAAATCATAAGCTTTTTGATAATCATCAATAGAAAACTTGTGAGTGATTAAAGATTTAAAGTCAAGTTTACCTTGAGAAATTAATTCTACAACAGCTTGCATATTCCTGTTTTCCGTCCATCTTACATATCCGACTGGATAATCAATTCCCATTTCTTCATACATTGGATCATAACGACCGGGACCATACGATTTTGATATAACAACTTCTATCTCTTTATTATAAAATGGGCCACGAGGAATATCCATTTTTACTGCACCAACTACAACCACTTTTCCTTTTTCTCTGGTGATCAAACCTGAAAGTTCAATAGGTTCATTGCTTTCTGTTGCGGCAGTAATTAGAACTTTATCAACCCCAATTCCATTTGTCAGATTTAAAATTGTTTCTTTTTCACTTTTGGAACTCTTCAAAACATAATCACAGCCCATTTTTTTTGCATAATCAAGAGCCTGTTCAGAAATATCTAATCCTATTACTTTGCATCCATTTGCCTTAAGTAATTGCACACTAATCAATCCGAGCAATCCTAATCCGATAACAGCGACATTTTCACCGAGAGTTGGATTTGCAAGTCTCACACCCTGAAGAGCTATTGCTCCAAGAGTTGTGAAAGCACCTTCCTCGAAACTGACATTATCAGGAAGTTTAACGCATAGATTTTCTGGAACAAAAACAATTTCAGCATGATTTGCATAGCCTGCACCTGCACAAGCAACTCGCTCACCTGGTTTAAATTTATCACTTGATGATTCTATCACTACGCCAGAAGAACTATACCCCAGAGTTTTATAATCATTCAGATTACCCAGAATTCTTTCAATTGTTGGAATTAAGCCATCGCGCCGAACTATTTGATAAACTTGTTTGACTACATCGGGATTTTTATATGTTTTAATAAGAAGATTTTCTTTGCCCGACTCAACTGTCGTTCTTTCTGTACCAGCGCTAATAAGTGAAAAATAATTTTTAACAAGAACGCCTTTTGGTTTTAAAAAAGGAATGGGGAGATCAACAACTTTCATCTCCCCATCTTTAATTCTCTGAACTAATTGTTTCATTTTTCTAAGTCTTCTTTTAAGACAGGTTTTCTTCCGATTGAATAGTAAACGAATTTATATTTCTTTGCTTTCTCATTGTCAAAGACATTTCTTCCATCAAAGATGACAAATTCTTTCATTAAATTTTTCATCGCTTCAAAATCTGGTGTTCTAAATTCATTCCACTCGGTTGCAATAATTAATGCATCTGCATCTTTACAGGCAGAAAGTGCATCCTGTGCATATTCAATCTTATCACCATAAACTCGTTTGGTATTATCCATTGCTTCTGGATCATAAGCTGCTATTTTACCACCGAGTTCTAGAATTTTATCAATTATCTTAAATGCCGGTGCTTCTCTTACGTCGTCTGTTTCTGGTTTAAATGCAAGTCCCCAGAGAGCAAACCGTTTACCTTTAACGTCTTGATTAAAGTGTTTTAAAATTTTATCAATCAAGACAAGTTTCTGTTTCTCATTTGTTTCAATTACAGCATCAATAACTTTTGAGTCAACACTTACTTCTCTAAAAGATTTTTGTAATGCTTTAATGTCTTTCGGGAAGCAACTTCCACCATAACCAATTCCGGGGAATAGAAATCTTTTCCCAATTCTGTTATCAGCACCCATTGCAATTCTGACCATATCTACATTAGCACCGACTTTTTCACAATAATTTGCAATTTCATTCATAAATGTAATTTTAGTCGCAAGGAAACAATTAGCTGCGTATTTGGTTATCTCGGCACTTTTTTCATCCATAAAATAAATAGGATTACCGCTTCGAACGAAAGGCTCATATAAAGTTTTCATCATTTCTCTGGCTTTTTCCGATGAGGTGCCAATAACAATTCGATCAGGTTTCATAAAATCTTCGACAGCGAATCCTTCACGCAAAAATTCTGGATTGCTGACAACATCAAAGGGATAATCACCAGCCTTTGCTTTAATCTTTTGTCTGACTAATTCAGCCGTGCCAACTGGGACGGTACTTTTATTAACGAAAATTTTGTAAGACTTATCCTCAATTTGATTTAAAATTTCACCGCATTGGTCAGCAACTTCAAGAACATGTTTTAAATCAGCAGCACCATCCTCACCCTGAGGTGTCGGCAAACAGAAAAAGATAATTTCTGAATTCTCTACTGCATATTTTAAATCATCAGTAAACTCTATTCTATTTTTTTGAAGATTATGATTTAAAAGTTCAGCAAGATTTTTCTCATAAATAACTGGATCACCTTTTCTAAATCTTTCTAATTTCTCTTGATTGTTATCAACGCATATAACTTTATTACCAGTCTCAGCTAAACAAACTCCTGTAACCAATCCAACATAACCAGTTCCAATTACAGCAATTCTCATAAGTTCTCCTTAAAAAATTTATAAAGTCTTAGTTTGGTTTTTTTCATATCTTCAGAAATCAATTTTACATCACCTAAGACAGGCATAAAGTTAGTATCACCATTCCATCTCGGAACAACATGAAAATGGATATGATCGTCAATTCCTGCACCAGCAACTCTTCCAAGATTAGTACCAACATTATGTCCCTGCGCAGACATTGTATTTTCAAGAGCTTCAATTGATTTTTCGATTAGATAAAATGTTTCAAGGCGTTCTGAATCAGTCATCTCGCAAATTTTTGCAATGTGTCTATAAGGAATAATAAGCAGATGACCATTATTGTAGGGATAGCGATTCATTAAAATAAAAACTTCTTTGCCTTTGTAAACGAGCAAAGAATTTTCATCTTCAACATCTTCATTCTGAGCATTGCAGAATACACAACCTTCTTCCTTTGGATTTTGAAAAGATTCAATGTATTCAGAACGCCAGGGTGAAAAAAGTCTTTGCATTAAGCTTCTTCTTCCTTCTCTTTCTCGGCTGCAGCAATAATCTTCGCTTCGATTTCCTTTGGTACTTCTTCATAATGAGACAACTTCATCTCATAAGTACCCTTACCTTGAGTTAAGCTTCTTAATTGAGTTGCATACTTAAACATTTCAGCAAGTGGAATTAATGCACGAATGATTTGATATTCACCATCTGAATCCATTCCAAGAATTTTTCCTCGCCTGCTTGATACATCTCCCATAACATCGCCCATAAATTCATCAGGTACACGAATGGTAACTTCCTGAATTGGTTCCAATAGACAAGGATTAGCAGCTAAAAATCCTTTCTTAAATGCCTGAGATCCAGCAATCTTAAATGACAATTCATCCGAGTCAACTGGATGGTGTGAACCATCGAACAAAGTGACTTTAACATCAACCACTTTGTAACCTGCTAAAACACCTTTTGCCATTGTTTCTAAAATTCCTTTTTCGACGGCAGGGACAAATCTGCCGGGAACAACACCACCAACTATAGCATCAACAAATTGGAAACCTTCACCTCGTTTTAAAGGCTCAAGCTTTAAATGAACATGACCATACTGGCCACGACCACCTGTTTGCTTTTTATGCTTATATTCTGCGTCTTCACAAACTCCCTTAATTGTTTCACGATAAGGAATTTTAGGTTCAACTAAATCAACTTCAACACCGAATTTATCTTTTAATTTTTTTGCTGCAAGCTGTAAGTGTAATTCACCTTGACCACCAATTACGGTTTGAGAAAGTTCTGCATCGTAATACATTATAAATGTTGGATCTTCTTGATGCAAAGAATGGAAGCCGTTTGCAATTTTATCTTCATCTCCTTGAGATTTTGATTTAACCGCAAAATGAATAATTGGCTCAGGGAAAATTATTTCTTTGAATTTAATATTAAGATTTTTTGAGCAGAGAGTGTTATTCGTATGGGTATCTTTAAGTCTAACAACTGCACCTAAATCTCCGGCATATAAATGAGCTACTTCTGTTCTGTTTTTTCCATTTAGGATATAAATCTGACTGGTTCTTTCAAATTTATTTGTTGAGGTGTTGAATAGATCAAGGCCATGAGTTATGGTTCCACTATAAACCTTGAATAAAGACAACTCGCCAATAGCTGATTCTGCAATTGTCTTAAAGACGAACAATGCAGGTTCACCGTCTTCTTTAATTTCAATCTCAACTTCATTGCCATTTTGAAATGCTTTTACTTTATTTCTATCAGCAGGAGATGGAAGGTAAGAAACAATGAAATCCATAAATCCAGCTGCATTAACATTTGATGTTGCAGCTACTGGTAGAACAGGTACGATTGTTCGATTTAATATTCCTTTCTTCAAACCATTCAAAATTTCATCTTCGGTTAATTCGCCATTTTCAAAATACTTATTCATCAGTTCTTCATCTGATTCAGCTATTTTCTCAACAAGCTGACTTCTTAGACTCTCAGCTTTTGTTTTTAAATTCTCGGGAATATCTTCGATTTTATATTTACCATTTCCATTTCTTTCATAAACAAGTTGTTTCATTTTCAACAAGTCTATAACCGCATTAAAATTCAATCCTTGATTTACAGGATATTGTACAATAACTCCATCATGAGTCAGTTTTTGATTAATTGATTCAAAAACTCCTTCAAAGTCAGCTCGTTCGTTATCGCATTTATTAATCACTATCATTCTTGGAAGTCCATTTTGATTGATTAACTTCCAAACTTTTTCACTACCTACTTCAATGCCTTCAACGGCTTTCAGAACCAGCACTGCCGTATCTGCTACACTCAAACCGCTTAACACCTCACCGATAAAATCAGCGTAGCCGGGCGTATCAATTATATTAATTTTATTTTGCTGCCATTCAAGATTCATTAAGGAAGCAGAAGTTGAAATCTGTCTTTCAATTTCTTCTGGTTTAAAGTCTGATACAGTATTTCCGTCTTCTACTTTACCCATTCTTGTGGTGACGCCGGCAGTAAAAAGCATTGCTTCGACTAAGGAAGTTTTTCCCGCACCACCGTGACCTACTAAAACAATGTTTCTTATATTCTTTGATTTATACTCTTTCAAGTCACACCTCCGCTACTTTAGTTTTGGGTTTAATTAAGTATTGATAGGTTAATTTTAATGAAATGAATTTTTTACTTAAAAGTGTTTTGAGATTTTTATATCTCTTTTGAATAATTAAAAAAAAATAATTTCCGAGTTTAATTCGACCTTTTGAACAAAGTTTGAAAGAAAACTCTAATTCCTTTGACAATCGCTCTTGCGTTCGATTGTAATTCATCAATTGGCTCTTCAATTGTGTTTACTATTTTGTCTTTGATTCGTTTATAATCTTCAGCTGTCTCTTTTATACTTTTAAAAGCTGAATCCAGTTGGTCAAGTTCTTGCCTGATATTTTTTGAAAGGATTGAAACTTCATTCAGGGTATCTTTAAATTGTTCAAGGGTTTCGTTTAACTGATTGGTAGAATTGGTAATATTCTTATCAATATTTTTTATGGAATTCAATAACTCTTTCAGGAAAAAGATTAAATAGACAAGAAAAGCCGAAAGGGCAAGATAAACCAAAACCAGAAGAATAGATAGAATTAATTCCACTTCAAAATCTTAAGTTGATTCTTTCTCAGATTTATATGCTTCAATTCCAGCATCAATGGCCGACTTAACTTTGCTGGCTTCTTTAGAGGCATCGGATTTAATTTTTTCAACTTTCTCCGATGCTTTTGTTTTTGCTTCCTGCAATACTTTTTCTGCTTCAGCCAAAATACTCTGAGCTTTCTCTTTTGCTTCCTGAACTAAAGTCTCTGATTTTTTTTTACCTTCGTTTATAAGTTCCTGTACTTTTTCCTTTGTCTGGGAATAAATTTCATCAATATCGCCTTTTAAGTCGTTTGCTTTGTTTTTGATATCTTCTCGTAATTCTTTCCCACTTTTTGGAGCAAAGAGAAGTGCAATTAGACCGCCGACAACTGTGCCAGCTAAAAAACCAATTATTAATCCTTTTGCTACGCCTTTATCAGAAGCCATTGCTTCCTCCATTTTTATTCAAAATTAACTATAACTACTCTGAGTTTCAAGAAATTTGATCGATCAAGTAAAAACACAAAGTTTAAAGACCATTTTCTTCGTTTGTTTCTATCTCAAAAACTTTCTTGTGAACAATTTTTTTCTGGAAATAAATTAGTCCAACAATTCCCATTAAAATCGCAAACCATAAAGTTGCAACTCTTATTAAAAATGTCGCAACAAAGGAAATATTTAATGGAATATTTGTCCTGACAAGTAATAAAGTAAGACTTCCTTCAGTTGGACCAATTCCACCAGGCACAAGCAATAAACCACCAATTATTGTTGAAAACGAATACACAAAAAGTGACCAGAAAAAGCTCGCATCTGTATTAAATACTTTCAGAATAACATACAAACCCAAAGCTTCAAAGCCCCAGGCAATTGCTGCAAGTATAAGCATAGAAAAAAGCGGAACGGGTCTTAATAATTTATATGAATTTTCATAGGCCACTAAAATTTTTTCACTTATCTTATGTAAGAATTTTAATCGACTCATATATTTAATAACAGGTTCAGCAATTGGACGATATGATAATCCAAACAAAAATGCACCAAAGATAATCAATGTAATTAAGACAATATTTCGTCCAAAATTAAAATATATTGCTCCAACCATCGCGACCAATAACAATGAAACAAAATCACCAAGTCTTTCAACCAAGATAACTGGTGCCGACTTGTGAATAGAGGTTCCATTGTACTCTTTGATTAAATATGATTTAAGAAGTTCTCCTACTTTTCCAGGCGTGATGGACATTATCAATCCGCCAAAAAAAATTGAATAAGAAATTTTTCTTGGAATTTTAATTTCAAGAACATTTAAGTAATAATGCCAGCGTTCAAACCTCAAAAGATAGTTGAATAAACTTAGTGCCAGTACGATCGGGAAATATTTAAAGTCAAAAAGTGAGAAAGCCTCAAGAAGTTTATTAAAATCAATATAAAGTGAAAAACCAAGATAAACTACAGCTGCAATGACAATTCCAAGAATAATTTTCTTTTGAAGATTTTTCATAATCAATAAACTTTTCAGTTTTTTATATTAAGATTATAAAATGTGTTTGAAAGTAGGAGTTTTCCTCAATATAAAATTATTTTGTAATCGAATTCAAAATTAAATACAATTTCTGGAGGGGTAATCCAACAACATTGTAATAACATCCATTTACCTTACTGACAAATACCGCTCCAAGATCATCCTGAATACCATAAGCGCCTGCTTTATCCATACAACTTCCAGTTTCGACATATTCATCTATCTCAACGGAACTAAGTTTTCTGAAAGTCACAAATGTTTTTTCGTAATCTATAATTTTTTTACCATTTAGTTGATTAATTACACAAACTGCTGTATAAACAATGTGAGTTCTTCCACTTAAAGTTTTTAACATTCGCTTTGCATCAGCCTTTGATTTAGGCTTTTCAAGAATTTGATTTTCGAGCACTACAATTGTATCAGCAGCGATTATAATTTTGTCTTTAAATTTTTTATTCGCTTCTTCAGCCTTTTCTTGAGCTAATTTTTTTGCATAGGTTAATGGTTTTTCACCTCTGTGATTTTCTTCAATTTCTGGATGGAAGACTTTAAAGCTAAGCCCAAGCAAATTTAAAAGTTGTTTTCTCCGAGGTGATTGAGATGCTAAAATATATTGAAATTTTTTAAGTCTCTCCAAACTCATTTCGATTAATCAAAAAGGTGTGATGAAAGATATGCATTACCTGAACATTGCCTTGATACTTCCCCAGGTTCTCTTTACGCTTGACACACTATGAAATATTGAAATCTCGTTTGAATAAGAAATTGAACCATTGTAATCAACTATTTTCAAACGATAGTAATAAATTGAACCAAGGGATTTGAAGGCAGTTTCATCAATGAATGAATAATAAGAATTGTTTCCTTTTGGCTGGACGGTTGCAAGAGGAATATAATCGCTGTTCAGTGATTTTCTTTCAATAATATATTCTTTGACAGCCGCCTCTTCTCGACTCTTCCATTCTAAAATAACTTTATCATTTTCACTTCTGCCCCTAAAAAATTCAAGGGTTGCACCAGCAAAAACTAAAGTTGTAAGACCAATTAATAATAATGTTGTTAAGACCTTTTTCATACGCTGCAAAATTAATTCTTGAATAACTGAATGTCAAATTAACTTAATAGTTTAATTGCTCTAATTTTAATTGAATTTTGATATCCAGTAACTTCTCAATGATTTTTTTTCTTTTTTCTGCAGCCCATAATTCTGTCTCGGGCGGATAAGTTAAATATCTCAAAATCATAATGTATGACTTATTTCCATTGTCAGGAATAATTTTAATGTCGTTAATTAACGCAGAATGTGTTTTTTCAAGTCCATCTGACAATCTTAAAATCGCTGAAAGTATCTGAACGATTCTTTTTTCATCTTCATTAAGTTGAGTGAAATTCGGATGTTTTTCCTTAGGAGTTGCCTTTCGATGATAACGAGCGACATTGGCAATTAATTCTATCTCTTTTTCTGAAAAACCAACAAGATTTGAGTTTCGAATTATAAAGTAAGAATATTTATGATGCTTAGCGACTGAAATATAGTAACCAATATCATGCAAAATTGCTGCATACTCGAGTAATTCTCTTGCATTTTCATCTAGATTATGTAAAGGTTTTAGTTCATCAAAAATTTTTAACGCAATTTTCTTCACCTGTAAGGAGTGTTTTAAATCAACATTGTATGATTTTGCAAATTCTATGACTTCCTTCAGTTTTTGTTCTTTGATTTTTTCAGCTTCGTCAGAAATTTCTTTTAGCTTTTGTTCTTCCTTATAATATTTTTCAATTGCATCAATTATAATTCCTTCTCTTAAAGCGTATGCACTCACTGTTATTCGATCAATTTTTAGAGCATCCATAATTACTTTTAGAATCAGAGTACCAGGCACGATTATTTCTGCGCGCTTTTCATCGAGTTGAGGAATTATTTGTAATTCTTCAAGTGATGTTGCACCTAAAATCTTCTTAGATACTTTATCAAATTGTTTAGATGTAAAATATTGACCATGAAAGGTTTTAAATTTTTCTGCATCAGTACCAGAGAGATATAACAACCTTGCAATAGATTGAATTTGCCCTGATGTTCCTATCACTAATTCGAAACCAAGATCTTTAATCGGTTTCAAATTTTGATCAATAGTTTTTCTAATAAATTCTTCACAATCACGCTTTCTATCATCAGAAAAATTTTTTCCACCATCAAAAAAAACTTGCGTCAATCTAACAGCGCCGAGTTTAAAACTGCCAGCATAAAGAATTTTTCCTCTTTTGCCAACGAGTAATTCAGTACTTCCTCCGCCAATGTCAATTAAAAGAATTTGTTTATCGTAGACATTTAATCCTTGCAAGACGCCAAGATAAATCAATCGAGCTTCTTCAAATCCAGAGACAATTTTGATTTCAATTCCAAGATTTTGTTTTACAAAAGAAATAAACTCATCTCGATTTTTAGCTTCCCGAATTGCACTTGTTGCAATTGCGTGAACTTTTGCACCATATTCATCGATTTTTTCTTTGAATTCTTTCAAAACCTTAAGCGCTCTTTGAATCCCATCTTCGGTCAAGTAATCTGTTTCTTTACCAGAACCAAAATTTATTCTAACTATCTCTCGTTGTCTGTATAGAATTTCAAAATTCCTTGACGCTTCGAGTTCTTCAATTGAGCGGAGGCGTTCTAAATTTTTAAGTTCAACAATAACTAAGTGAAATGAATTTGTTCCTAAATCAATAGCTGCAATTCGTTGTGGATTCATTTTCCTTCATTTATTGTTTGGTTAGAAAAAATCTTGTCAATTAATGTGATAACATCTTCGATATCTATATCGTCAATGTTGGTACTTTTTCTTATATAAAACTTATTAAAACCAACTGGAGCCCATTGTTCAGGATTTGTTGGACCAAATAAAGCGATCAATGGAGTTTTTGTCGAACCTGCAACATGCATTATACCAGTATCATTAGAGATGAAAAGATCCGCTTCATCTATAATTGCAGCTAATTTTGGAATAGGAAAATTTTTAAGAACCACTGGTTCCTTCTTTAATAATGGTAGAATTTGTTTTAATAAATCTTCATCCCATTTTCCGATGGTCAAAAAAACGAATGCGTCATATTCAGTATAAAGATAATTAATTACTTCGGCGAACTTGAAAACACTCCATCGATTTGGAATCTTGCCTGCACCAATGTGAAGACCAACTTTCTTCTCTTTCACTATTGAAAAAAAATCCTGCGCAAATTTCCTTGTTTCATCTGTGATTAAAATATGTTCAGACAGGTCATTAGTATAAATTCCAAAAGGTTTTATTATATCCTGAATTTTTTCTGAAATATGTCTGTTGTCATTTTCGTCCGAACCAACATCTATCGCATAATCAAACATGAAAGAGTATTTGTTCGTTCTTCCATCTAAAGACTTTGGACCGACAGTAAATTTTGCTTTAGATAAACGAGCAATCAAACAACTTGTAAAAGAAATCGAAACTGTAACAGGTACAATCGCAAGATCAAATTTGAAATTTTTAAGATCATGAAAAAATTTTATTAATCTGATGGGATTCCATAATTTTTGTTTGTCAAAAAGAACCACACAATCAATAAATTTATTTGAAATAATTGCATCATAATTCTCTTTACTTGCAACGACACAAATAAACGATTCTGGCAAATTCTCTTTCATCGCACGAAAAAGCGAGTTTGAAAGCAGCATATCACCAAGTTGATTATGCTGCCTGACAACCAGAATTCTTGGTTTATTTCCGAGTCTTTCTATTAATTCAGAAGGAGCTGGAAGATTTTTATTCTTGGATTTCAGAAAAGCTTTTAATAGGTGAATGATTAATCTCTTCATTCAAAGATTATTCAGAAGATTTTTTGTCTTCTTTTACTTCTTCATAATCAATATCAATTACTTCTCTTTTTTCTCTGCTAATATTTTGTGAATTATTAATGCCGATAAATATACGATAAAAAAATCTTAAAGCTTTATAAACAAGATACATTAAAAATAAAAAGAAAATCAGTCTAAACATTATAATAACCCTTTCGGTTTTGGAGAATAATATTCAATATATGCTCTGTCTTCTCTGAATATAAGTTGTATTAAGTTTTCCAGATCTTCTTTATTATTAATGAAATCAATTTCATTTGTATTAACTATAAGTAAAGGTGTCGATTTATAAGCGAAAAAGAAGTGATTGTATGCTTCGTTTAATTGCTCAATGTATGACCTTTGAATATTTCTTTCGAAGGTTCGATCTCGTTTTCTAATATTTTCCATTAATCTATCAACTGAAGATTGAAGATAAATTACCAGATCGGGTTTGAGAATATTTTTCTCGAGCTGTGAGGCAAGCGTCTCATATAGCTTTAGTTCGTCGCCCTCAAGATTAATCGAAGCAAAAATTCTATCCTTCTCAAAAATATAATCACTAACAAGATATTGCTTAAACAAATTCGCCTGAAGAAGATTTTGCTGTTGAATGTAACGATTGACAAGAAAAAAGATTTGAGTCTGGAATGCATATCTTCTTCTATCTTTATAAAATTTTTCAAGGAATGGATTAATTTCGAACTGTTCCAGAACAAGATCGGCGTTTAGTCTCTCAGAGAGTAAGGTTGCAAGAGTAGTTTTTCCAGCTCCAATTACGCCTTCTATAGCGATATATTGTAATTCTTTTCTTTTATTTTTTTCTGTCATATTTCAAGTCAATTTGGTTACTTTTAGATTGACATTTAATTGCGAAAGTAGTTCTTTTATATTTTTTTTGAAAACAGGATGAATAAAATCGGGTTCTATTTCAACAAATGGAATTAGGACAAATTTACGATTGTGCAAATCATAATGAGGAATTTTTAATTCTGGAAAATCAATTGTTAAATCATCATAGAACAAAATATCGATATCAATCTCGCGAGGTCCAAAATCTCCTTTCGTTTTCCTCCCAACTTCTTTTTCAATCATTAAAAGATTTCTGTGCAGGTCAGTCGGATCGAATGTAGTAGTCAAGGAAATTACAAGATTTAAGAAATTCTGCTGATCTTTAATTTTATAAGGTTCTGTTTCATATATCGAAGAAATTTTTTCAATCCTCGTATTTGATAACTGACTAATTTTTATTAGTGAGGCAATCAAATTTAGAAATCTGTTCCCTTTATTTGAACCAAGCGAAAGGAAAACAATGCTCATCTTTTCAACTCGATTGAGGCTTCAACATAATCAATTAATCCACCAATCGGCGGATGCAGTTTTCTAACACTGACTTTAACTTCTTCTACATTTATAAATTTATCAAGTATTCTTTTACCGATAATCACTGCAAGTTTTTCCACCAGATAAAATTTATTTTCAGTCAGGATTTCTCTTAATGCTTGATAGACTTTTTCATAATTTACAGCATATTCGAGTTTATCCGTTTCTGCTGCTTTAGAGAAATCATATTTTAGTTCAACATCAACTTCAAATTTTCTACCTAGATTTTGTTCTTCAGTCATTACACCATGATAAGCATAAAAAACTGCGTTCTGAATTTTCAATGTACCTTTCATAAGCTTTTAACCTTCTTTTGATGATAAAACTTTTTAATTCCTTCCCAATTTGCGATTAAAATTCCTGTGAGAACAAAGAAAGCTCCAGTGGAAATATTTTTTGATAATCTCTCACCACCAATAAAAACTCCAATAAAGGTCGCAATTAACGGCGTGATAAAAGAGGTAAGAGATAGAATTACAACACTCATCTTTTTAAGCAACGAGTAGTAAGCTGTGAAATTAAAGACTGTCACAAAAACCGCCAGATATATGATCATTAAAATTGCATCGATATTAAAATGATTAGATTTCAGATTTTCAGACGCCAAACCAATGAAGACAAGAAAAATCCCCGCGATTAAAGTTGGGATAAAGTTCATACTTAGTGGACTTAAGTGACCACCTTTTTTCTTAATAGTTACCGCAATGCTTGCTTGCATCAAAGCACTAAAAATTACAGCGATCATTCCAGGCAAATAATGGGAAAGTTCAATTTTCAATCCATCTTTGAAGATAAATACAATCCCTGTAAATGATAAAATAATTCCCACAATTCTTGTTAAGCTTAACGATTCTTCCTTGATGAAGATGCTAGAGAGAATTGCGACAAAAAATGGATTCATCGCAAAAAGAATAGAAGCAAGTGATGATGGAATTGTTTGTTCAGCCCAATAGACAAGTGAAAATGGAATACTATAAGAGAAAAATCCAAGTATTAAGTAAAGTTTGATTGACTCGGCAGATAAATCCAGTTTAGTATTTGTATATTTCATCACGATTAAAATTGCAACTGCCGATATTAAAAATCTTGATCCGAGATTAATGAAAGGTGTAACGTACTCAAGACTCAATTTTATCACATACCAGCTTGAGCCCCAGAAAAAACAAATAAGAAAATACATTAATGGAATAAAAATTTTTTTCTCGCTCATTTTAAACCATACCAATTACTCCAAGCATCCTTCCAGAATTTTCTTTATCCCGCCTATAAGAATGAAATAAATTTGTCATTTCAAATGTACAGAGTTTAGAAATATGTATGTTTTCCTTTTTGAAACCAGAATCGAGCAAATATTTAAGATTGATTTCTGGCAGATTTACTAAAAACTTGTTTCCTTTTTTGCTTACAAATTGCTGATCGAATTTCACTGCAACATCCTCATCAACCTCGAAACAATCTTTGCAAATTGAAGGACCAAAGTAAAAATAAGTGTGCTTTAAACTTAAGTTAAATTCGTTTTTACAAAACTCAATTGTTTTTAAAAGGATTTGAGATTGAGTTCCTCGCCAACCAGAATGAACAACCCCAGCGATTTTATTTTGATCATCATAGAAGAGAATTGGGATACAATCGGCAATGGTCACTATAAGAAATAAATTTTTTTGATTTGTTACCAATGCATCATTTTCTTTTATCAAGCCCGGTTCCGTCACGAATGAAAATTTATCGGAATGAACCTGTTGCTGAAAGACAACTCTATTTTTATCAATTCTTAGTGCTTTAAAAAAATTATCTCGATTTTTTTGAATCTGCTTTTCGCTTGAATTGGAAAAATTTCCAAGATTAAAATTAAAGTCGTTCACAGAACCAATTCGAGTGCTGATTCCGTGAACGACATTCTTAAACTGACCAAGCAAATAACTCTTAATAATTAACGGTTTCATCAAATCTGATTTAATGCATCCTCCAGATCTTTAATGATATCATCAGCATTTTCAAGTCCAATTGACATTCGAATTCCAGCAGGATCAATTCCTTCTTTTATTTGTTCTTCAGCTGGAATCATAGAGTGAGTCATCGAACCGGGATGTTCAATTAACGTTCGAACGTGTCCCAGACTAACAGCAAGTGTAAGAGTATAAGCATTTTGAGCAATGTAATTCATCATAGCTCTACCTTTTTCTCGTCCTTCTTCTGGAGTATTTCCTTTCAAAGCAAAATAAATCATATTACCAGGAGCAAAATTTCCATGAAAATCTATCATTTGTTTTCGGGCAAGTTCATAAAATTTGAAAGAAGGAAGTCCAGGATAATTGACAAAATCAACCTTAGGATGTTGAGCTAAAAATTCTGCGACTTTCATCGCATTTGCTATTTCTACTTTCATTCGAATAGCGAGAGATGGTAAACCATAAACCATAATTGGCCAGGCACTTTTTGAAGAAAGAACACCACCAAAATCTTTTCGATACAACATTAAAATGTCTCGATATTTCTTTTTACCTATTACAACTCCACCAATATCAGTTCCAAATCCACCAATATTTTTTGTTAATGAATGAACGACAAAATCTACTCCCCATTCGATGGGTCTCTGACAATAAGGAGTTGCAAAAGTATTATCAACAACAATTTTAATCTGATTTTCTTCAGAACGATTTTTATTGTATTCAGCTACTTTTTTTACAATAGCTTCGATGTCAATTAATTCAAGATTTGGATTTGCAGGAGTTTCAAAATAAACAACTTTAGTTTTCTCAGAGATTGCAGCATCAAGATTTTCTGGATTGGTTAAATCAACTTTTATTGTTTTGATATTATATCTTGGATACCAGTTATTTAACAAAGAGAAAGTACAACCATAAAGAGTTTTATGAGCAACGATTTCATCACCCGATTTTGTAAGAATTCCAAGAACACCAGAAATAGCACCCATACCACTTGCAAATGTGACAGCTGTTTCTCCTGATTCAGCAGCAGCAAGATTCTCTTCCAAAATTTCTTTATTTGGCTCACCAAGTCGATCGTAAATGTAAATTGGCGGTTCGGTGTCAGGCAATTCTGAAAAATGTCCGAACTCTGAAAATCCAAGCGCCCCTCTCTCGACTGAGTCAAGTCGGAATGTAGTTGATGACGAAACAGGTGGAACTACATGATGATTATAATCCCACTTTGTAGTGAAAGCTTTCCCATAAATTAGATGAGTCTCTTTTGAATATTTATCATTTGAATTCATAATAACCTCTCTATTTTAATGCTTGTTCAAGATCATTTAGCAGGTCTTCAATATCTTCAATTCCAACAGATAATCTGATTAAACCATCGGTAAGACCATTTTTTTCTCTGATTTCTTTTGGTATCGAAGCGTGAGTCATAGTCGCGGGATGGCAGACAAGGCTTTCAACACCGCCTAGACTTTCAGCGAGTGTGAAGACTTGAAATTTATAAATAATATTTTTAGCAGTTTCAAAATCATCTACTTCAAATGAAACCATTCCACCAAATCCACGCATCTGTTTTTTTGCGATTAAGTGCTGAGGATGAGATTGTAGACCTGGATAAAAAACTTTTCTAACTTTTGGATGTGAATTCAAAAACTCGGCAATCTTAATTGCATTCTGGTTATGTCGTTCCATTCTTACTGCCAAAGTTTTAACAGATCTTAAAAGAAGCCAGCTGTCAAAAGGTGAAAGTACAGCCCCGATTGCATTTTGAATAAATTTTAATTTCTCGTAAAGTTCATCAGAATTAAGTATTAAAATTCCTCCAAGCAAATCACTATGACCGCCTAAATATTTTGTCGCACTATGAACTACAATATCTGCCCCCAGCTCAAGAGGATTTTGGAAATAAGGACTCATAAAAGTGTTGTCGACGCTCAGAATCAAATTTTTAGATTTACAAAGATTTGAAATCTCTGCAATATCGCTTATTGCCAGAAGTGGGTTTGTTGGGGTTTCGATGTGAACAAGTTTAGTATTTGGTTGAATTGCTTTTTCAACATTTTCAACTTTTGTCGTATCAACGAAAGTGAAAGTAATTCCGAAATTTGTTAGAACTCTCTCAAATAAACGATATGTTCCACCGTAAACGTCGTTAGAAACGATGGCGTGATCACCATTCTTTAAAAGATTTGACATTGCGTGAATTGCTGCTAATCCACTTGAGAAAGCGAGTGCATATTTGCCTTTTTCAAGAGTTGCAATATTTTTTTGAAGTACATCTCGAGTTGGATTCCCTGATCTTGAATAAACATAACCTTTGTGTTTACCAATTTCCTCTTGATAAAAAGTTGTGGTAAGGTGAATTGGTGGAATTACAGCGTTGGTTGAAGGATCAGGTTTTTGTCCACCATGAATTGCGTCGGTTGAAAAGCCCATAACTCTACTCGAATTTTTTATGATTAAATGAATTTGAATTCATTGCAAAACAAATTTACGAAAATTGATTTGGCCATTAAAAAAGATGAAACCCTCTACTTTAATACATCAGCAAAAACCCAGCGTTCACAATAACTTCTTAAAAAATGGAGGGAGTAATTTACTTGTTTGAAATGCTTCTTTAATAGTTTTTGTACAAGTCGGAGTGTTAATTTGTCATATTCAGAACCAACCTGGAATGTCGCTATACCTTTGGGGTTAAGTATCCTTGAGATGTGGTAGAAAACATCATTTAAAAACTTTTCACGTTCAACTTTAATAAATGATTCAGGATGCATAGTTAAATCATAAAGTAAAACATCGTACTTATCTCTTGTTGATTGAAGATATTGCAGTGCATCCTGAATAAGTAAATTTACTCTCTTATCATTAAAGGAATTACCACAAATTTTCTTTAAATATTTTTTCGAAACTTTAATTACTTCTTCATCAATTTCGACGAGTGTAACTTTTTCAGGATTGTGTTTTAATAGAAAATTCAAAAGTCCACCATCACCACCACCAAGTATCAAAACATTTTTTAGCTTTTTCTTTTTTTGAAGTACAGGATCAATCATTGCATGACTATAATGTTCAGAGTCCACCTCAGAAATTTGTAAATCTTTATCCAAAAAAAGCATTCGCCCGAAATGTTCATTTTCAATAACATCAATAAATTGATAGGAAGATTTATTAGAATAAAGAATTTTCTGAATATGATATTTAACCTCAAAACCATATTCTGACCTGGACGTTAACCAATCATCCTGTTTGAATTCAATTGGGTTGCCTCTTGTAATTTCTGCAATTTTAACTGAAGTAGGTTTTAGAGCTTTTTGTAGATATTCAATCAATTTAATTTGTTTGCTCGGATGGGAACAGGTAAAAACATCAAGCGAAAGATGACCTGCTTCGGGGTAAGTATGCAAACCAATGTGACTTTCAGAGATAATTGCAAGAAGAGTTACACCCACTGGATTAAATTTATGAGTAATGATTTTCTCAAAATGCAGTCCCGAATATTCAATTGCATTTCGAATAATTTGCTCTAACTTCTGAGGGTCGTTTAAGAAAGTCTTATTGCACTCAATAAACTCTGCGATGTGTTGTGTGCCTAATGGATTCATTTCACTTGCAAATTTAAGAAAGCTTAAAATTTATCTCTAATTTTTTTAATGATTTCAAAACGAAAATTTCTTGTATTGATCAATTAAATTTTTATAACCTAATAAAAATTCTTTTGCACTCATTTTTTTTCGAGATTCAGGCTGTAATTCAAGAATGGAAATTTTATAATCTGATGTGCTTACAAGAATTTCGTCATTTTTAACTTCTATTACTCCAGCTTCTGCATCTGAATTTTCATTCGTAAGTTTTGTTTTGTAAATCTTAATTAATTTATTCCCGAGATATGTGAATGCTGCAGGAACAGGCGAAAGTCCTCTAACCAAATTGTGAATTTGTTGCGCTCTTTGATGCCAATTGATTTGACAGATTTCCTTAGTAATCTTTGGAGCCCGTGTAGCTTTTGAATCATCCTGAACCTTCAAATTATATGAACCGTTTTCAATCAATTTAACTGTCTCAATTACGAGTTCAGCGCCAATCTGCGCAAGTTTATCGTGCAAAGTCTGGAAATAATCTTCATCATCAATTAGAACTTCTCTTTGCAAAATTATATTTCCAGTATCAACTTTCTCTTGAAGAAAAAAGGTTGTTACACCAGTTACTTTTTCCCCATTAATTAATGCCCATTGAATAGGTGCAGCACCACGATACTTTGGCAGAAGTGATGCATGAAGATTAAAGGTACCAAACTTTGGTAGAGTGTAAACTTCTTTAGGAAGAATTCTATAAGCAACTACAATTCCCAAATCGGGATTTACTTCTTTAAGCTGATGAAAAAAATTCTCATCTTTTAATTTTTCTGGCTGAAGAACTTTTAAATTTTTTGAAAGAGCAAACTTTTTTACTGGTGATGGTTCAGGCTTTAAACCTCGCCCTTTCTCTTTATCGGGAACAGTTACAACTGCAGATATTTCATATCCATTTTCCAACAAAGCATTTAGAGAAGGAATTGCAAATTCTGGTGTGCCAAAAAAAATTATTTTCATTTGATATAGTTTAGTTTCTTCAGCTCTCTATGAATTAAATTCTTCTTTAAATCCTGAATGATCACTTCACAAAAATACAAACCTGACGAAACTTTTTGTTCATTAAATTCAACTCTGAATTCGTTATAACCAGAAGTTGCAACTTTTGAATTGTGACTTACCAATTCACCGAGCAAATTATAAATTCTAATCTCTGCGAAAAATTTATTGTCTTCACCGACTTCTTGAGGAATGTAAATTCTGATTTTAGTTGTAGAATTAAATGGATTAGGAAAAACTTCACTTACGAAAAAGTTTTCTTTCTCTTTTTGTGCATTAGAAAGTTTATCTAAAATCTCAAGATAGAATTCTTTATTCTTCGTGAGATCGATTGATATTCTTTCGTCACTTTTAACTAATAATTCTTTCCCATCCAGAAAAATAATTTTCAAATACACATCATTAAATGATTTGTAATTTAATATCGCTGTAGAACTCTCACTTTGAATTCGAACCAATCTTCTTTCAGATTTAAACATCACATTTGTATTATCATCAAATCTAATATCAAAAATATTTGAAGGA
Organism: Ignavibacteria bacterium; assembly: GCA_013177855.1. Taxonomy (NCBI): domain Bacteria; kingdom Pseudomonadati; phylum Ignavibacteriota; class Ignavibacteria; species Ignavibacteria bacterium. The sequence continues at coordinate 2,407,140 of JABLYA010000001.1, read as the reverse complement.
GGCAGAGGCGGTAATTCTAAAAATTCTTTATTAACAACTTTATCAGTAACAAATAATCTCATCGAATTATTTTTGTCTGAAATTTCAATTGAAGCAATTTTCTCAATCTCAAAATCTTCATTTATGTTGCCCCTTACCAATCCAGAAAGATTCAAAATAATTTCACCAGCTGATGCTGACTTTATCCAGTATCCCTTTCCTTTTGTGATTTGGCTAGATGTCTGATAACCTGCATTGTATTCATAAAATGGAGAAGTTAATATTCCAGGAGGATTAGTCTGAATTGAAGTAACAGGGATTATACCATTTAATCCACCGACCAAATTCCAGCCGGCATTAATTGGAATTGTGATTTCATTTAAGTTCAAACCTTGTATTGTAACATTTTGAGCAGCAGGGAATTTTAACCAATATCCCCTTCCGACTTCAAGTGTATCTACTTTCTGATAACCGTTTTGATAATTATAAGCATAAGAATTAGAAGCAGGGAATAAATCTTTGTAAAACATATTTTGTTTTTTCAAAGGAACAGAAAGCAAATTCCAACCTTCAGTTAATGAGAAAGAAGTTGTTGGTAAAGTTTTAATTGTATCTTGAAAGATTGCAATCCAGACACTTCTCTGATTATTTTCCAACCTTGTCCATATTGGATAAACCTTACCATTTAGTGCGGTAATTCCAGTGTAATCACCAAAAAAGATTGATGAAGTTGGAGTAAATGGCGATTGAGATATTTTAAATTCTGTAAAAGTTTCTCCTCCATCAGTGGAGCGTGCCAGATATACATCTGTTCGATTATCTGTATAAGTTCTTCTATCGTAGTAGACGAAATAAAGATAGCCCGTGGCAGGATCAACTGTCATCCAGGTAAAGAACTGATGTGTCTGAGTATTATCTTGATTTACTTTTTTTGGTTGACTCCATGTATTTCCTCCATCAGTAGACTTTACAAGGAAGATATCTGTATTGTTAGTTCCGTTTCTCTGATCTGACCAATTAACATAAATCGTTCCTCGATAAGGTGAATTACTTATATCACAAGCAGTTACGGGAAGTCCATTACAGCGATATATTCCAGGAACATTAAAGTCCCAGCCTCCTGGAATTGAGGTAATAACTTTATCAATTCCCCAGCTTAAACCGCCGTCAGTTGATTTATCAAAGACTAATCCAAGAGGACCAGCCCAAGCAAGATAAACTTCGCCATTGGGTCCAATGGCTGGAACTGCTCCTTCAACTGTATTGTCCTCATCTATACAATCTCCGCCTTTATCACTTACTCTCACGGGAGCAGACCAAGTTGCTCCGCCGTCGGTTGATCTCGAAAATAAAATTCGTGAGCTATCTTGTGGGTTCGAACTTCCATAAGAGTCAAATTCTGTCCAGGCCATATAAATATTATTTCGGTATGAGCTATTTGTCCAATCGACTGCCAGCCATTCTTTATCTTGATTTCTAGTTGGTGGATTGTAACCAATTCCAACACCACTCGACCACGAAATTCCTTTATTTGTTGACTTCTGAACAACAATTCTATCTATCCAATACCCACCACTTGATGGATTTGATAAATGTCCAAAGTAACAATGTCCATTCAAATCAAAAACTACACATGGATCACCCCAAACACCAAGCGGTGATGATAGATTTCCTTGAAACCATGTATAACCTCCATCTGTGGAGTAATAGTAATAACGAATGTTCGCACCTGCGACAAGATTCAGTGTATCGAGTGGATTTATTGCAATGCTTGTCTCATTTGGATCCGTGCTTGATGGTTGACTCACTCTGATATTTGGAAATTGCGCAAAAACAGTTGAAGCAATTACAGAGATTAAAAAGATAATTTTTTTCATCTGTACGACCATAAATTGTTTTTAAAATATTAAAGCCCCAACAACTGGGGCTTTATTAAGACTACTTAAGTAGAATCATTTTTTTCACATCAGTGAATTTATCTGTGATTAATTTGTAAAAATAAATTCCGGATGAAAGATCAGTTCCATCGAATTTTATTGTGTGCTTACCTTCATCCAACTCAGAGTCAATAACTGTAACAATTTCATTTCCTAATACATCATAAATCTTTAATTTCACATTCGTTCTTTCCGGTAATGTGAATGTAATATAAGTTGTTGGATTGAAAGGATTCGGATAATTCTGACTTAAATTAAAAGTATAGACAGGTTTATTCAATTTCTTAATAATAATCTTATCAATAGGTTGACTGATAATTGCTTCATTATTTTTAGTTAATATTTCACTTGTTAGTTTACCATTCAGTGCATCTTCAATTTTATAAATTGAGTTATCATCGACGAGCTTAATTCGAATTGGTGGAATAAGTCCTGACAAAATTATTATCTGTGAATTCTCAATTCTTGAGTTGAATGACTGATCTTCAAATCTCACATCAAAAACATTTGATGGTGGAACTGGCGGTAATTCATAACTCACATAATTATCTGAAGTCTCGATTTTCAATCTGCTTGTTTGTCCATCACCATTTATGAAGATTAAATTACCATAAATTACATTTTCTGGGTTTTCTTTTACATAAACAGAATTCATTGTAAGAGTTCCATTTTGTGAGCTCTTTATCCAGTAAGCCTTTCCTTTTTGCAATTGATTTACAGGGACATAACCATTTTGATATCCATATATTTGGCTTTGAATAATATTTGGTGGATTAGTTGTCAAACTTGTAACTGGCACACTTCCATTAACAACACCGACCAGATTCCAACCTTGTTTAAGATTGATAGTAAGTGATTGTAAATCCTGACCTGAAAGAGTATGTTCATTATCACCATTAAATTTCAACCAGTAACCAACTCCATTCTCGAGTGTGTCTTTCATTATATACTGATTATTAAACGCGTAAGCTGATGAAACTGCTGTTGGGAACAAAACATTTTTTCTAAAATCATCTACAACAAGTGGAACAGAAACCAAATTCCATCCGGCTGTAGTTGAAAATGTTGATGTAACAACATTAGAAGTTGGCTGATAACTTTTTATAACAATATCATCAATATACCATCCATCCTTAGTCACTGAACCATCAGATTTCAACAAGAATTGAAGTTTGATGTTATAACCAAGAAAATTCGATAAGTCCATTTCTTCTTTAACCCAGGTCGATTGCGTTCCATCATAACCAGGTTCGCCCGCTGGTTGAGCACCTTTACCAGCACCTGCTTTAGTATATTTACCACTGAGCGGTATCCAGGTTGAACCATTGTTTGTTGAAACTTTTACTTGAGCAAAATCCCAGCCAGCTTCAATATCCCACTTTGTCCAGAACTCAAGCATTGCTGCATTTGATTGAGTGAGATCAATTGATTGACTTGAAATAATATAAGTATTGGCATTGTTTGGATAGGAACCAACTGGCGAGTCTGTCATTGAATTAATCGGTGATTGATAAGTTGATGTTGTTAGTCCCCATGTATTCATTAATTGCCAATTTGTAGTTCCCGTTTCAAAATTATCCGCGAAAACTTGTGTTGGCTGACCAACTAAAATTGAAGTAGTATCTTTAATCAATACGGTCCCATTGATTGAAATCTTGGCAACGATTTTATGTTTTGTTCCATTTTGAACATTGTTAGCGACTTTAATTAGTAATGGATTCGATTGATTTGTTTTAGATGTGCGTGCTGGTAAAGTGTCTAATTGAATTAATGAATTTCCTATTAAAGTTAATTGAGGTGAAAGGGATTCAAATTGGAGACTAACATTGTATGCATTCCCTAAACCTTTATTTTTTAATTCAATCACAAATTGAACAGTATCTCCATTTTTAATATATCCTGAACTTGAAATAATGTTTTTTGATGCAATAGAAGGATATTCCCCAACTATCCATGTATAATAAAGGTTAGGTCTTAAATTTTCTATTGCAAGTGGAAAAATTCTAGATTGACTGGGCCAGAAACCATCAGATGAACTGCCAACCTCTGGAGTCATTGCAAAAATTTTAGGTCTTATACTTACAGGTTCACCATCGTACATATAATCATCCGAATTTCCACGAGTTGAATATCCAACAGTTTGTTGATCAGTCCCGTAAACATAACCGTTAAAGTCAGTCATATCTCTGGCGAATTCTCTGAAAATAAGTGAGTCGGGAGTTTCTCTGCTTAGTGCACCATAAGGATAAATCAAAAGATTACTATAAGTATGATAATTCAAACAGGCTTTAATTCCTTTTGTTAAAAGGAAGTCACGGATCGTTGCTGTTTCTGGTTCGCTAAATGGTGCAGTTCCACGATATGTATCAGAACTTGGAGTAGTAGATGAACCTCCATTTGGTGCATCCCAGTAAGCATAAGGTCCATAATTGCGATTTAAATCCACACCAAAACTTCCGCCATTATTTCTTCTGTTCTTTCTCCACATTCCACCGCCGTTAGGATTTGTGGTTCGATTATACTCATATCCGTCAGGATTCACTACTGGTATAAAGTAAATTTCTCGGTTATTTACGAGATAAGTAACTTCAGGATCAATTCCATACTTTTCAAGAAGATAATACATATAATAGAGAACAGTCATCATTCCTTGTGGTTCTCTTGCGTGATGAAGAGCTGTATAAAGAACCTGAGGTTCATTTTCATTTAAATCAGGATTATCCGAAATTTTAACCATCCAGAGTGGCCGGTTTTCAATTGAATATCCAATTGTCTGTTTTTCTGTAATTAAATTTGGATAAAGAATTTTCATTGAATCAAGTTGATTTACAACTTCATTAAAAGTATAAAATCCCCCCATCGAACCAAATCCAAAACCTTTAATACCATATTTTTCTTTGAAGTAATTCTCCTCCACTTTCTCCAGTGATTTCATATGGTTATAATATGCATTCCAATCTGGAATTACTATTTCAAGATTTAAACCAGCGTTTTGAATTAACTTTATTTCATCATAAGAGACCCAAATTTCAGGTTTATCAATATTCTTTGGATCAAGTTGACAATCTATATCAACACCAGTTTCAATTAATTTATTTAGATCTGAAAGATTGTTAATATAGATTCTTACTTTTGCATATTTTCCAGATTGGGCGAAAATTAAATTAACGAAAAGTAATAAAACCAAGATGATAATGTTAATTCTTTTCATATTCAACCTACATTTTATTTAATGTAAATACATTTAATTCTTTGAGTTGAAGATTTAAAGTTTATTTCAACAAAATAAACTCCCGCTGACATCCCATCAAACAAAAATCTTTCTGTGTAAACACCCGGTTGTGTGAATTCTCTATCTAAGTTCAAGAGCCTTTGTCCCAATGAGTTTATTAAAGAAAATTTAACATGTCCAGATTCGGGTAATTCAAAACGAATGTTGGTTTGTGAATTAAAAGGATTAGGATAATTTTGATATACTTTAAATGTAGATGGAATTCCCTCAAACTCTACTTTTAATTGCTCAACCGGTTTACTCAAAATAAGTGGTGATGATGAATTTAGATAATAACTTTCATTATTTAATTCGTCCACCAATATTAGCTGTTTGAGACTATTTACAGCACCAACTAATTCTATTTTTAATGGATAAACAATTGATTGCAATTTTATATAATTCGATTCACCATTTCTGCTGAGCAGACAATCATCAATAAATCTAATATCACTTACTGAGTAAGGTGGTGAAGGTGGCAATTCAAATTTTTCTTTATTGAAATTTTCGTCGGTGAAGTAAAGAGTTTGCTTATACCCATTTGCATCGCTGAAAACTAATTTAGTCAAACCTTCATCGAACTGACTTTTGGTTATAACATTCTTCGCAGTTGTGTTGAAGTTAATTACTCCGTTCTGTGAAGCCTTAACCCAATATCCTTTCCCGACATTTAGTGTGGTTGAAACTACATAACCATTTTCAAATCCATAGAACGGTGTTAGAATTATATCAGGTGGTGTAGATGTAATATTAGAGACATTGACATTTTTATCGTAAACACCAATCATATTCCAGCCTGTTTTTACCTGTACACTATTGATTGTGGATGCACTGCCGCATACAGGGATTGATTGACTTGACGAAAATTTCAACCAATAACCTCTACCTAAGAGCAGAGTGTCAGAAACAAAATAACCATTTGAATAACCATAAGCTGGTGAAATTGCTGTTGGAAAGAGTCCAGATGTCGAGAATATATTTGAATTCAATGGGACTGATAAAATATTCCAGCCTTCATTTACATTAACTTCCCGACAAAGTGTTGTTGTTTGTGTAGTAGTTGCACTTTTTAAGACTATATCATCATTAGGATCAAATGTTAGACTTACTGGTTGACGATTAAACATAAAGCTAAAAGTTTGATTATTTCGATCATTAAAAACTCTAATCAATGTATCAGGACCAGAACTGAACGATACTTTTATAACAATTGGCATCTTAAAAAATACAGTGTTTGTCTGAGTTTGTTTAGCTGTAAAAGATACGAACCAATTACCATTTCCTGCCGAAGAGATGCTGTAAGTATTTTGATAAATTGGATGATTAGGAGAGTATATCCATTCGTTAAAGAACCAGGATAAATCCTGATTGGTCACTTCATTTACAAGATTAACGAAGTCTGCAGTTGTAATTGATTTAAACTTATATCTTAGATCTGTTGCGTAAGACTTAATTAAATGGAAGAAAGTGGAATCACCAAGTGTATATCTTAACATATGTAAAACACAAGCACCTTTAGCATAAGTAATCGCATAATTAAATAAAGTATTTATATCAGGAGTTGTAATTGCCCATTGAGGATTATAAATAGGCCAGCCTGGATTTCCAGACATATAAGAATTTTTATCCGAATTGATATCAGATTTATAAGCTGAGTAACCTGAAGTATATTCATACCATAAAGCTTCACAATATGTCGCAAATCCTTCATTCAACCAGATATCAGCCCAGGTTGCGCAAGTAATCATGTCTCCAAACCATTGATGAGCAAATTCGTGAGAGATTAAATTTTCACTCCAGCAATTCGGACATAAACTTGTAAGCGTTTGGTTTTCCATTCCTCCCCAAGAAAATTGACTGTTCAATGTAGCGAAACCATTTTTTTCGAAAGGATGTTCACCAAAAAGATTAGAATAATGATTTATCATCTGAAGAACTTTGGGTTTTATCGACGCAACTGATTCATTTGGATTGTAATAAAATCTAATGGGTATTTGCTCATTTGTTGAAGGTTTTGTCCAGTAAATAATATCAAGTTTGTAACTCACCCTTGCTGAAATAACCATTAAATAGGTAGCAATTGGATCTCTGCTTATCCAATTATAATAAATTGTATCACCAACTTTTATCGAATCTGCAAGTCTGCCATTTGACCCTAATAAAACATTGGCTGGGGTTTTTGCTTTCAAATTCCAGGTTGCTTTATCATATGGTTTATCCCAGCATGGGAACCAATTTCTCGCACCTTCTGGTTCACAATCAGTAAAAACAAATCCACCTGAAACATAAAATGCACCGTCACTTACATTCTGATGCCGATATTTTACTTGAACCTGAAATATTTCTCCAGGCATATAAGTTCGATTTAAATTTATATTTAATACATTTGAATTATGAGTGAAGTTAACTCCCGCCAGACCAACTCCATCAATAATCAGTGAAGAATTAGAGGCATCAAGTTTAACAGAATTTATTGTTGAATCTGCTTTAATTGTGATAACTTCAATCCCACTAAAATTTTTAGGATACGGGCTTAAAAAACAATTATAAATATCTATATCTAACTTATAATCAAGCACATCAAAGGAATGAGTTGGTGGTGGACTCATTAAATTAAATTGGACCAGACTTTGCTGATTTATTTTCTTTTCATAACAATATTTTGAACCTTTTGGAATTTGAATCTCTTGAGAAAAAAGATTGGAAATCAAAATAAAATTTAGCAGTAAAAATAGATGCTTCAATTTTACTCCTTTCTAAATTTATTTTACAAGCAACATTTTTTGTATAAGTCTTTGTTGACCAAATTTAAGTTCATAAAAATACAAGCCAGATGAAAGCTTGCTGCCATCAAACTGCAATGAATGGAAGCCACCATCAAGTTTTTCATTTATTAATGATTGTATCAACTGACCTTGTAAATTATAGATATTTACTTCAACCAGACCATCAGTTGGTAAATAAAACTTTATCTGTGTTGTTGGATTAAATGGATTAGGATAATTCTGATATAAGATCAATTGTTGCGGTAAAGAAATTCTTTTTAATTTAATTAAACTTACATTTTCATCCAGTAAAATTCTTTCGTGAGGAGATAAAATCAATTGTTTTTCAATACCAGAACTATTATAACTTATTAACAAAGGTTCTGTTTTATTCGATCTCAACTGAAGCGTTAATGGATTATTGCTGTTTATGTTAATAATCTTTTCATCTTCGCCTGTTTGTTCAACAAATGAATTATTTGAAAATCTAACATCAAAACTTCCAGCAGGTGGGACAGGCGGAAGTTCAAATTTTTCCTTATCTGTATTAAAAGACAGTAAGTAAAGTTTCATTGTTTTTTCATTGGAGATAAAATTCAATTCATAATCATAATTTTTAATCTCAAAAGCTGCATCGTCAAATATTTTGGTAAAACTACTAACAAGATTTATATAACCATTCTGAGAACATTTAACCCAATAACCTTTACCTGGATTTAAAACATTAGATGGTGAATATGAACCATTATACTCGTAGAATAAACTAGAGATGATATTCGGTGGCTGTGTTGATATTGATGAAGTAGAAATATTGCTGTTCAAGGTACCAATTAAATTCCAACCTGCTTTAACCGGAATCTGCAATTGATTAACTAATTGTCCCTGTAATTGGTGTGATTGTGCCGCATTAAATTTTAACCAATAACCTTTGCCAATATTCAATGTATCTGATATGACATAAAAATTATCATACGAATAAGCGTAAGATACAGCACTTGGGAATAAGACAGATTTTCTTCCATCTTGAGGTTTTATAGGAATAGAAATTAAATTCCAGCCCGAAGAAGTAAACAGATTCACAATATTGGCAGATTGTATTTGAGCATATTCAGCGGCTGTTGCTGCCGTAACTTTTGCGATCTTAGTCGCATAATCCATATTCAGATATTGAAATTTATCATTAACAGTATGATATCTTGGATTGAATTCTAAATCATATTCAATAACTAAAATTGCACCATAATTTTTCTGTTGAAAACTGTAATGATCACTGTAAGGTTGAGATGCAACTGTTCTCGGAGTAAGATTTACACCATACTGATAAATATTATTAATCCACTCATTTGCAATTTGTGATGTATTAGCAACGCTGTTAGAATGAACATCGACCATTCCATCGTTATTTGCGTCATATGCAGTCATATCAAGATTAATCACACCAATAATTGAATCATTTCTATTTCTTGCCTGCGTTGCATAATAATTACTTCCAATTAAACCCTGCTCTTCCTCATCGAAGCAAATAAATTTTATTGTATAATTAAAATTATATTGAGAAAATACTCTCGCAAGCTCTAAGACCGTTGCTGTTCCACTGGCATTATCATCGGCTCCAGGAGCAGTCGTACCCGAAGGCATATCATCATAATGTGCACATATTACAAAATATGCCTGAGAATCATTTAGTCCTTGCTTCGTCGCAATTACATTTTTACCAGTAGAACTGAAAGATTCATACTGAACCTGTAAACCATAAGATTGAAATTTTTCATAAATAAACTGTGCTGCCTTATCATTACCGGGTTGATTCTTATGTCTTGACACAATTGTATATGGTGCACCTCCAATTACACAAGATGTATCTCCTGACAGCTGTCTGATGAACAATGATAAACTATCTTTGTTTACTTTATTTACTAATTGAATTATCTGAGGTGATTGACCATAAACCGAAAATGTAAAAATTAGGATGAAGATTAACGATTTGAAAATTCCTCTAAACATTTTAGTCCTCAACACTTATTTAAGATATATCATTTTTTTAGTTGATATGTAATCATTTGTTTTTAACTGATAAAAAATAATGCCTGAACTTAAAGCAGAAATTTTACTCATATCAACTTTAACTTCATAAAGACCCTCTTCTTTTTGTTCATCAATTAAAGTTGCAATTTCTTCGCCAATCAAATTAAATAATTTCAAAGTTACCCTTGTTTGTTTTGGAATCTGAAATTTAATATTAGTTACTGGGTTAAAAGGATTGGGATAATTCTGATATAATTTGTAAGAGATTTGTTCTCGAACCGTTTTAATTTTTAAGATATTGCCAGTTAATTCATTGATTGTTATAGAGCCACCAGGCATCAATCTACCAATTACTTGATTTAATACTGGATCAATTAACTCAACTTTTAATTCCGATTTTGGTGAGAGACTGACAGTTAATGGATAATTTATTCCCTGCAATTGAATAAAATCTTCTCCATTCTCTGAATAAACTCTGGAATTCGAGAATCTTACATCAAATATTGCTGATGGAGGAACTGGAGGTAACTCACCTTCAAAATCCAAATTCCTTAAATATAATTCAGTTTGATTATTCGAATTATCTTTAAATACTAATTTGTCTGGAACATCATTAAAGAAATTACTTGAATTCAGACTGCTTTTTGAATTTAAATTTAGAATCAAATAACCATTCTGACTTACCTTAACCCAGTACCCTTTCCCCTTTTCAATCTGTGGTGAATTAAAATATCCGCCATTGTAACCGTAAAATGGAGTAGATATAATTCCTGAAGGATTACTTATAACTGAATATACAGGTATGTTTGAATTAAGTGAACCTATTAAATTCCATCCAGCTTTGACAGGAATTGAAATTCCAGTTAAGGGTGTCCCGCTAATCGTATAATTTTTAGACGAATTAAATTTTAACCAGAAACCATAACCACTGATTAGAGTATCTTTCGAAATATATCTTCCATCATAAAAATATGCGTTCGAAATTGCATCTGGGAATACACCATTCAAGAGTAAATTTTGATTTTGAACAGGTATAGACATTAAGTTCCAGCCTGATGAAACATTCACACTTGCAAAACTTCCAACTCTAAACTCCAATAGTTCTTGTGGTGCACGCTTAGGATAATTTTTAATGACCTGACCATCAGCTGTTTTCGCCTGAATATAGTATTTATAAACAGCTGATTGACCATTTCCAGGAATAAAAGCATAAAAGGTATCACCGGGAGCTTCATTCATCAAAATTGAATCTGCAATGACACCTCTTCCCCAATATAATTTAACAGATGCTGGGTCAATTCCGAGTCTTGAAGTAATCTTAACTGCAATTCGATAAGGACCATTTAGGTTAGTAGAATCGTTTGGCGGTGTATGAGAAAAATTAATATTAAAATAATTGACTGCATTAAATGCATTTAAAATGCCCCATCCATATTCTCGATTTGGTGATGAAGCATTGTTAGCTGTATTTCTCATTGCATCACGAACTTGCATTGGAGTTAATGATGGATTTTCACTTAAAATCAAAGCGGCAACTCCTGCAGCAAGTGGACAAGAAAATGAAGTTCCGCTGGCAGATGTATAGCCATTATCTGAATAAGGACTTGCGACTCTAACTCCGCTCCCCATTGCCATTACATCTGGTTTTACTCTTCCGTCTACTGTGTTTCCAACAGAACTAAAAGAAGCTCTCGAACCAGAAGAAGTAACTGCACCTACTGCTATTACACTATCACCATCAGCAGGGGCAACTAAAGTATTTCTCGTTGAATTATATCCTTCGTTGCCGGCTGAGTTTACAACTACAATTCCCCTTTTTACTGCTAAATCTGCTGCAATTGTTATTGGAACTGTATTGCCATTCATATCCATCCAGCTATAACTCGGATATGGTGGATCAAATTCAAGATAACCAAGCGATGTGCTGGTAACATCTACACCGATGCTGTCAGCCCACTCAAGTGCTCTAATCCAATTATCCATTTCAATTGGAGTTTCACTTTCTGTGTTTTCGGTTTTAGCAAGAATATAAGTTGCACCAAACGCAGGACCGATCAATTGACCATCCTTAAATCCACCAATAGTTGAAAGAGTTTGAGTTCCATGACTTCCTTCACCCATTCCACCCTGTCCATCACCTACATATGGACGATTGTTAACAAAGTCCCAGGTTGCAATGATATTCATAGTTTGAAAAGCTTCGTGAGACAATCGATTGAAACCAGCATCCATTAAACAAATTCTAACACCCTGTCCATAATTACCAGTATTGTGAACAGCTACAACATTAATTTGTTGATTTTGAGTTAGAGATGAACCATAATTGAAGCCAGTAAGATTCTCTACTTCAATGGGTGGTTGAGGAAACTCATCTCCTTCGGTTTGAGGTTCAGGTGCTTTCCTAAACCTTTCAACAAGTTCAATTTCTTTAATGAAAGGAAAATTAATCAATTCATAAATCTGGTTCGGATTGACAATTGCACTAATAGAATTAAACCATCTTGATGGATGTTTTATTTCCAGTACATAATCTTTTATCTGATTAATATAATTTGAATTTACAGGTAAGTCTTGATAATCGATTAAATTATTTTCTGGTAAAACTTTTCTTCTTCTTTCAAGTGAAATTTTACTTACAACAAGCTCGGGATTTAAATAGAAACGTTCAAGATTATCACCTTTATCTGTGAAGTATATCCATACTTTTACTGGTTCAGAATTATTATTTAGTTCAAGATAATTTTTTAAGTATTTCCCAATTTTTTCACTTCCAACTAAATCTGATACAGTTAGGAATAATAACAGATAAAGAAAAATTTTTCTCATTTTCAGCTTACCTATATTAATTAAACATTAATACGAAAGCCCGAATTAACGGGCTTTCGTTAAAAAGAACCATTGCAAGTAACCAATGATTCGTGATTACTTGATTAGCAACATTTTCTTAACTGTGCTGAATTTACCAGCATTAACTTTATAGAAGTAAACACCGCTTTGCAATCCAGCTGCATCGAAATTCACTTCGTGATAACCTTTCTTCAAATTGCCACTCAGAAGAGTTGCGACTTTTTCACCGACAACATTAAATACTTCAATTGTTACATCGGCATCTTCAGGCAATCCAAATTTAATCTTTGTCGATGGATTGAATGGGTTCGGATAGTTTTGATAAACTACGAATTTGGTTGGTACACCTTCAAATTCCTCGTCAACGCCTGTGAACTTTACAAGTCTTAATCTTATTGAATAAACACTATTACTTCTTACAGAATCACCACCAGCACCATAAGCCCATACCGCCCATTGACCAGTTACTGTTGTATCAACTGGATAAGAAGGTTTAGAGAAAATATTAAACAGCTCATATTGTCTTATTGTAAACAATGAATCAGCACCACTATTATTTGAAGGTGTATCAAGCATAAATGGTGGAATTGTTGGAACTCCCATTCTCAGTCTGTAAGATACTGCATTCTTTGCTTTGTACCATCTAAATGTTATGACTGTAGAATCATTCTGTCGAGCTGTTACTAAGGCGTTGTTGATTGGTCCAAATAGGTTAAATGTACCTAGTGCTGAACCCGGGAAGTAATTCAAAGTTACTTTAAGTTTGTTCAATGTAGAGTCAAACACTACTACCTTTGCAGTTCCGCTGACAGTTGTATCGAAACCAGGAGTAAATGATTCGAATCTTGCTGTCACATCATTTGGCAGGTAAACATTAATTTCTATTACAGGACCAGAACCTTTCTGGAATTTCAATTCATGTACTTTGATGCTTGGTACATTTGTTCGACCTGTTCTATAATCATATGCCAGACCTTGACCCAACTGCAAGCCAATGTCATCACCTATAAATCTACCATCAAGTACACCAGCTGGAGGAGCTGGCGGTAATTCTTCCTCACCAAATTGAGCATCAATACCATCTGTTGCTTGAGGATCAAGACCAAACCTTAATAATCTGCTCTTATCAACATCAGTAATAACCATTGGAAGATCTACTAATGGAAGAGTATGTGGTGCTGCTGCAACCTCGAAAGTTCCATCTGTTTCATCATACTTGGTAGGATCACTTTGTGATTCTATTCTAATCTTATATTGATTTCCTAATGAAGCATCATTTGGAACCTGAACAGCAAATACACCATTATTTGGAACGTTGCTTGCTAATTCCATATATGTATTACCACCATCAGAAGAAACTTTAATTTTTACTCTGTTATCAAATTCATAAGACTTCCACACAATTAACTGCCATTGTCCACGATAATATTTTTCACCGCCATTCGGGCTCAAAACAGTAACTGTTCCTGGAATAGGTCCAAATTCGTGAATCTTATAACCGAATAATCTATGTGGAACTCCTTGAGAGCTACCACCAAGAGTTATAGTATTGGGCTCATACTGATCAGTTACCCATAAACCACCACCAATTGCACCATCTGGTAAAATACCTGTAACATCAATACTATCAAGTCTTTGACCATTGGTTGGATTAAGTTTATAAAGAACTTTTGGATCAGTATCTGTTCCACCACTAAAGACCCAGAGATATGGACCACCAGGACTTAATGTATCATATGCATTACCAGACATTCCAGTAAATCCATGTTGAGCAGCTGGTATTGTATATAAAGTTGCACCAGTTCTGCTAACAAGGACAATATCCGTTGACCAATTAGCTACCCAGAAAGCGTTTTGTGCAGCGTTATAAGATATACCACGCACCGCAATCGGCGATGTAAACGCAGCAGTTGCAGCAAAGGTAGTTCTATCAATTCTATAAACGGTTGTAGAGTTATTACTACCATACAAATATTGACCATCAAATGCTAAGTCTCTAAAACCACCGCTTGGTAATCCTGTCACATTAAACGAATCGATTTGTGTACCGGATTTATTTACTCTAAATATTTTAGGTTCATTCCATCTTGTGATATAGAAATATTCTCCATCGAATTCTGAACCATAGAGTGAATAAACAGTTGGAGCTAATGCAGAAATATCGTAATTAAATTGTAATTGAGGTCCAGGAACTCCAGTGCTAATCGTAAAGACATTATCACTTACATCAAAGACTGCTGGATTTGAAGCATCAGATACTTTAACCAAGCATTGATTAGATGGAGTATTTGGAATTACCCAGTTATATGTGCCGAGAGTTCCTTCAACTGATTTATTCGAAGTTTCAGCATCATTTGCATTATTTAATTTATTTGCAAGAGCTGGAACTGTTGCAATGTAATTCCAGCTTGCACCATTATTGGTCGAATACTCAAGCTTTACATTTTGTACTGCTTGTGCATTCCAGACAATTTGTCTTGTAGAACCAACAGTCCAATTCTCACCACCATTAGGAGCAACAACTACAACTTGAGGTGTAACTGGTCCTCTAAAGTATTTCACTACATATCCGTTTGCACCAACAGCGTAACCTACTGCATTCTGCCCACCAAGGCTTTTGAAATGCAAGTGATAAAGCGATTGTGTAGCAGTAAAGCCAGTCGACCAATTTGTACCATGATCGCTTGAATAATAAACAAATGTGTTTGAAGTGAACCAATATTCGTTTTCACTAACTGAAGTCATTCCTAAAATATTTCCAGTTGCCGGTGTTGTTATTGAAATCCAGCTATTACCACCATCTGTCGAGCGGTTAGCAGTTCCGGTTGCAGAACCAACAACACCTTTCAATGCATTACCAAATGCAACTGAGTAACTATTTACAACTGTTGTGGGTGCATAAGTCCAGGTTGCACCGCCATCTGTAGATTTATATACTCTTGAATTATTTGTACCAAACCACAATGTATTACCAACATTCCATCCACTGTTATTCCATCCATATTCACTGCCTGCCTGAGGAACTGTAGCAGCAGGTGTCCATGTAAATCCACCATCAGTGGTCTTTAATAACGTCCAGTTACCACCAACAGGATCACCCTGAGCAAATCCGTTCATATCATCAAACATTATGATTACATTAATGAAACCACCTGGAACAGTCACAACATTCTGCCAGGTCTGACCGCCGTTTGTTGTAATGTGGATTACCGCGTCAGAAGTTCCATTTGTTGCGACTAGAGCTTTATCTGCACTCACTCCACAAATTACATGAGCATCAACCGCACGAGGTGGAGTTACTGTCTGCCAGGTTGCACCACCATTTGTTGTTTTAATAACAACACCACCAACACCTGTCGCCCAGGCAACATTAGCATTAACTGTCGATACGCTATAAAGTGTAGCTGTTGTTCCACTATTTTGCACAATCCAATTTTCACCTATTACACCTTCACTTATTGTGAACACATTATCACTTTCGTCATATACTGCAGGATTAGATGCATCCGATACTCTCACTTTGCATTGAGTTGATGGAGTATTAGGTATTGTCCAGGCATAAACACCTAAGTTACCTTCAATAACACCATTCGGATCTTTTGGAGAATATCCATCAAGTTTAACTTTTTTGACTTTTGCAGCAGGAACTGTCGCAATATTAATCCATGTTGCACCATTATCTGTTGTATATTCAAGTTTAACATTAGAAATTAGTTGTGCATCCCAGATAATGTTCTGTGTTGAACCAACGGGCCAGTTTTCACCACCATTCGGTTGAACCACATGAACTGATGGTTGTTGAATTTGTCTTCTGTACTTAATTACCAATCCACCAGCACCTACAGCCCAACCTGCTGCAGCTTGTGCTTCAGTTAAAGTTGGAACTAATGACAAATGATAAATACTTGAAGCCGAGCCATAACTCATTGTCCAGTTATTTCCACCGTCAGTTGTTTTCCATACACTTCCACCTGCGGCTACAAAGAATTCATTATTATCAACTGTAGAAATACCAGTGACATCTGCACTTGTCGGTGAGGTAATTGAGAACCAGCTGGCTCCACCATTTGTTGATTTATTAAGTATACCTGAAGCGAATCCAGAAAGTCCATTTAAATTACCATCGAAAGCTACAGCATAAGCATTTGCTGAAGTAGTTGGTGCAAATGACCAATTTGTTCCATTGTTAGTTGAATAATAAATTCTGGAATTATTTGTACCAAACCACATATAACCTGATTTATCCCATCCAGAGTTATTCCAGCCATATTCACTACCTGCCTGTGGTACTGTCGCCATTGATGACCAGTTTAAACCACCATTTGTTGTCTTGAGTAATACCCAGTTACCACCAACGGGATCACTTTGAGCCCAACCATTATCATTATCAATAAACCTAATTACATTTAAGAAGCCACCAGCTATTGTATAAACATCTGTCCAGGTTTGACCACCATTAGTTGTCATATGAATCTTTGCATCAGATGTACCACTTGTTCCTACAAATGCTTTATCTGCACTAAGTGCCCAGATTACATAAGCATCAACTGCTCGTGGAGCAGTAACTGTTTGCCAGGTCTGACCGCCATTTGTGGTTCTAATCACAACACCACCAGCACCACAAGCCCAGGCAACATTTTCATTTACTGCGCTTACTGAATACAATTCAGCTGTAGTTCCACTATTTTGAACAACCCAACCTTCTGACATTGGTGCAGAAATAGAAAAGAAATTATCGCTGACATCGAATACAGAAGGATTATCATTATCTGAAACTCTAACCAAGCATTGATTCGATGGAGTATTTGGCACAACCCATGAGTAGGTTCCTAATGTGCCTTCAATTACTGCATCAGGATCTTTTGGATGTTTACCTGAAAGTTTTACTTTACTTGCTGTATAAGCTGGAACTGTTGCAATGTAATTCCAGCTTGAACCACCATTAGTCGAATATTCTAATTTTACGTTATTAATTCCACTTGCATTCCAGACAATTTGATATGTTTGCCCGACAAATAAGTTTTCACCACCATTTGGTTGAACAACTTGAACCATTGCCGGGGCTGCAGTATAAGTTAAGGTTATTTTTAACTTGTTCAATATTCCTGGATTTGGAACGGTAAATTTACCAGCACCATTCATTGGTACATTAACTAATGCACCACCGAAGAAATCCTGTAATAAACCGGTTACATTTGGTGGTAAATACCAGAATAATCTTAATGAATCTCCACTTCCAACTTGATATTGAATTTCATGAATTTTATTTCCAGCAAATGTACTACCACCTTGCCTATAATCTCTCAAAGTACCCTGTCCAAGTTGTGGAATACCAATATCAGTACCTACAAATCTTCCATCAAATACACCGGTTGGCGGTGGTGGTGGTAATTCAGCTTCTCCAAGAGCTGGATCAAGTCCATCAGTTGCGCTTGGATCAATTCCATAGAACAATCCAACAGAAGAATTACCATCACTAATTACAAAAGGATTATCTAAATAGACTAACTTTGTACCCTGAATTGAGAAAGTACCGTCAGTTTCATCAAAAATTGTTGGATTTGCTTGACTTACTAATTTCAATTTCCATTGATTGCCTTCTGGTGTATCGAAACCAATATCTCCACCATATACTCCAGTATTATCCAAACTATCCTCAAGCAATATCCAATTTGCACCTCCGTTAGTTGAACCATACAAATCTAATTTACCAGGAACATTTGACAACCACGCCATTACGAAATTAGAACCTCTTTTCAGAACTTCACCACCGTTTGGATATAAAATTTTAATTTGACCAGTAACCGGCGGTGTATAGGTATAAGTATAAGTTATTTTTAATTTATTATATAATGACGGATTCTCAACGGTGTAGGAACCACTCCCTGTCATTTGAACATCAATAATAGAACCTGTTACTAAATCTTGTAATCTACCGGTTACATTTGATGGTAAATCCCAGTAAAGAGTGATTGGATTACCATTAAGTCTTGCAACCTGACTTACCTGATATTTTACTTCATGAATCTTTTGTCCATTAAACTCATTTGTACCCTGACGGAAATCTTTATATGTTCCATTACCCAATTGTGGAACACCAATATCTTCACCAATTAATCGAGCATCAAATACTGTTGCAGGAGGTACAGGTGGTAATTCATATTCACCTAAATTAGAATCAAATCCATCGGTTGCTGTTGGATCTAATCCCGTTCTTAAACTCTGCGCAAACATTCCATCCGTCACAACAATTGGGAAATTAACCTGTGCATTTGTTGCAGAAACTATACTGAATGGTCCATCACTTACATCAAATGGATTTGATTGACCAGCAGCTCTTATAGCTATTAAACCATTATTGGTTGTAATTTCAGGAGTTGTTGTAGAATAAAATCCAGTATTAGCTACATTCAAAGCCAATGGTTGGAAGTTTAGTCCACCATCAAGACTTACAAGAATATCAACATTTCCATTATAATTTTGCGATTTCCATACAATAATTTCTTTTGAATTTGTATTGAATACTTCACCACCATTAGGATGAACAACTGTGATAGATGGTTGGAGTGCAGCACCTCCAATTCTGTAACCATTAATTAAGTGAGGTGTACCTTGGTTAAGCACTCCTAAAGTAATTGAACCGGGAACAACCTTATCAGATACAAATACGCCACCTCCAATTGCACCTTCAGGCAAATGATGAGTAATTAAGAAGCTGTCAACCTTAGAACCAGATGATGCAAGAATCTTATATAGTATCTTTTCATCAGTTGCACTTCCGCCATTTAAAACCCAGATAAATGGTCCGCCAGCAGTTAAAGTGTCATAAGCTATTCCAGACATGCCTGTCAGACCATGGGAAGCTGCGGTGATTGTTTGTAAAGTTGTTCCAGTACGACTTACTAATCTTAAATCTGTACTCCAGTTACATACCCAGAAAGCATCATTAGCTTTATCATAAGCTATTCCTCTAACTGAAATTGGTGAAGTAAATGCAGTTGTTGCATTGAAAGTTGAAACATCTATCTGGTAAACAGTTGTCGTAGTTGTACTTCCATACAGGTATTGTCCATCCCAGGCAAGATCTCGTAAACCTGAAGTTGAACTTATTCCATTTATAGTAAATGAGTCAAGTTGAGTTCCTGTCTTATTTATTCTATAAATTTTATTTTCATTCCATTTAGATACATAGAAGTAATTTCCATCAAACTCCAAGCCATAAAGCGAAACACCCCCTGGATATAATGATGAGACATTATAGGTGAAGTCTTTTGGAAGTTCCTGAGTTACACTTACAAATTTTCGCAGTGTATCATTTTGTGGATTTAAGTCACCAGATAAATTGGTATAAGCAGTCACGACATAATTACCCGCATTTGCTGGTACCCAGGCAGGTAAATCAATTGTAACACTTTCACCACTGTTTAATGAACTAACATTAACTGTCTGGGTATATCCACCTGGTTGAATAGTAAATGTTGCCTGAAATGCACCAGTTGGATTAGCTCCAAAATTTTTTACTACAAATTGAGGTGTTGTGCCAAGAGTTGTTTCAATACTTTTGGGTTTATTTATTGCAGCAATCCCTGCATCCAATGCAACTGGAGTTTCAACATATACGCTATCAAGATAAAATCTATATTCCTCTAATTCTTTGTATCTAAAAGCAATATAAATATTCTGTCCTGCTAGAGCATTTAACGGTATTTGAAATAATTCAGGAGTAGTTCCAGCAGGCATAATCGTAGTTATATAATTGTAACCAGTTGGAGGAACCCCACCTGTCGTAGAATAATAAATTTCTACAGAGTCGAAATAAGAAGTTGATTGTCTCTTTGCATAAAAGTTTAGAAAGGCACCGGGATTTACTTGAAATTGGGGAGTTACTAACCAATCATCATTGCGCAAAGTCGAGCTTTCCCATCTTACTGCGGCTGATGCTGTTCCAAAAATTGGGCTAGTTGTATACCTTATCCAGGTATTAGTACCTCCATCTAATTGGTGAACCGCCCAACCCGTAGGTGGAAATGTTGTTCCCTCAAATCCTTCTGACCAATTAATAACTCCTAAGGGTTTATAATTAACCGTAGCCGGTATAGAAAATTTCGTAACTCCAGCTTTTTCTAATTCCTGCTTATAATTTGGATTTGAGGTAAAGAAACTCTCAGCATACTGGCTGTATGCCATTGTGAAGAAAGTTACTAAAAGAACAAGTGATAAAATTACTCGTTTCATAGACTCTCCTTTTTTGCTTTTTATTGTTAATCCCGTGCATTCAAATTGAATGCACGGGTTATTAACTGAAATATCTTTACATATTCTCTGAGTTATATCCATCTTATTTCACCAAAATCATTTTCTTTACATCGTTGAATTTCGAAGTTTCGATTCTATAGAAATAAACACCAGAAGTAAGATTTCTTGCATCGAATGTAATCGAATGATAACCAGCTTTAAGCTCTGCATTTATCAAAGTTGCTACTTTCTCTCCAAGAACATTATAAACTTCGAGCAATACTTTTGAATTCTCCGGTAATCCAAATTTAATAATCGTAGATGGATTAAATGGATTTGGATAGTTCTGACTTAATTCATAATTAGCTGGAATAATAACTTTTTGTAATGTTAATGCGTTAAGACCTTTGACATTAACCTCTTTCTCTTCTCCGTTTCTAATCAAATCTTCATAAATTTGTCCACCTACTCCATCACTAATTCTATACACTTCATCGCTGAAGTTTTCTAATCTAATTCTGATTGGATAACTCACAGCATTTAGTGAAACAATATAGTTACCAACTGCTTTATCCTCTACATATTTATTAGAATTGAACCTTACATCATATGCATCTGCTGGAGGTAGAGGAGGTAATTCATATTCTGCATTTATACTATTTAATTCAGCAAGATAAAGTCTTGTCTGTTTTCCAGCTGCATCTGTAATTACTATTGTTGGCCATTTATCGTCAACTTTCTGAGCATAAATGCTTTCCTTTGCAAGCATCATCGGATATGTAGTTGGCAGAGTGAGAGTTCCATTCTGTTTGACTTTCACCCAGTATCCTTTACCAACATTCAAATTATCTGCCTGTAAATAACCATTGTTGTATTCAAAGAATGGCGACTGAATTATACCTGCTGGAGATGTTGTTACACTATTAACTGGAACTGACTTATAGGCTGAACCAATTAAATTCCATCCTTTTTTAACTGGAATGTTTAATACATAATCAACCATTCCCTGGAATGTATGTTGTTCTTGTTGTGTAAATTTCAGCCAGTAACCAACACCTGGTTTTAATGTATCGTGCTTAACATAACCGAGATCATCACTAAATGTAAATGCATTTGAAGTGGCTGACGGGAATAGTTCACCTTTACTCATATTAGAAGTTTTTACAGGCTCAGATAATAAATTCCAACCACCTGTCGTCCAGAAAGAAACGGTTTGTGGTGTATTAACATCAACAAATGAGAAGTTAATGTTATAAACTGTATCAGTTCCTACAACTGTATCAACAAAGGCTTTCGCTGGATAAAATCCTGTTGGTGCAGAAGCCTCTACTCTATAGCTTCCTGAATATAATCCACTGAATAAATAACTTCCGGTTGAATCTGTCACTTGAGACATTAGCAAATTACTTCCAGGCATCTGATACAATTTCAAAGTTACGCCAGCATTATTTGGTGCACCATTTAGAGTGACCTGACCTGCTATTACACCAGTTGGCGGAGGTTCAACCGTAAACAGGTATTTAATTGTATTTTCAATCAGCTTTTTAGCTGAAGCCTGATCAGTCATTCCACCAATATTGAAAGTAAAGAACACATTATCTGCACTCAATGGGTTAGGATTCTTATCATTCACAATAATACCACCACTATCGGGATAAGTAGACCACGTACTGACTGGATACACTCTTGCTCCTGGTAGAACAGTCATAGCATCTCGTTCACCCAATCCAGTTCCACTGAAAGCTAAATTATCTGGAATCAAATTCGGAACACTATTAATTGGGTGAGAGGCTATTTTCTTATTCAAATTTCCGCCACTTACATCGCTTACCCATCTATCGACGAAAAGAACTTCCTGTCTGAATAATTGATCGTTAGTTCCTGTTGATCTATAGTTCCAACCAACTTCACCACCTTCGACCAAAGTTTTCTTTCCAGGAGTTTTAGCGAATGCTCTTATAGCATCTCTCTTTGCCTGATCATTGAATTGAACTGCTGTTTTTGGTCCTGCAGAAAGAATTAATACATCATATATTGTTAAGGAATTAGTATCCAGAGCAGAGAATGTGACCAAATCAGTATTATAACCTAAAGAATCTAAAGTTGTTTTGAATAAATTAGCTGAAACACCAAGAGGTGAAGTTAAATCAGCTGCTCCTTGTTTTTCATTGGATATTCTTCCTTCTAATGTTGCATCATCATCAACAACCAAAACATTTCCTAATGAAGTTGGCATAAAAACATTTATTGTTAAACTGCCGCCATTTGGTAGTAACGTATCTTTCTTGGTTGTTCTAAATCCTTGTTTTCTGAATTGGACTGAAATATCACCAGGATTTACGCCTGTCAAGGAATAATTTCCTGATGCATCTGTTGTTGTTACTTTATCAGGTTGATTAAGAATTTTTACTTCAACTCCACTATGATCAGTTTGACCATCTAAGGTAACAGTACCGCTAACAGTACCAGTTACAAGTGGGACGAAAGTAAAGTTAATATTGCTAATCTGCTGTCCACTTGAAAGTGTTGTATCCACTTTTTGAGTATATGGAAACCATCCAGTTGGTGCATAAGCGGTAATTCTATAAGGACCGGCATATAATGAATCAAAACTATAACTGCCATCAGGTGCAGTATAAGTTGTCTTACTTACAGTTCCACTTAGTCTTACTTCAACACCACCGCTATTTGGAGCACCCTGTAATGTTACCGTACCAGAAATTCGACCGAGTGGTGCACTTTCTTGATTAAATAAATACTTTACAACATTTTCGATCAACTTTTTAGCTAGAGATTGATCAGTAATTAATGATATGTTAAATGTAAAGAACACATTATCCGCACTTGATGGATTGGGTGTCTTATCATGAATAATAATTGATCCACTATCAGGATAAGTAGTATAGGTTCCAGCATGGTAAATTGTCTTTGGCTCCCAGTCCACTCTCATCGCATCTCTTATAGAATAGGTTGTACCTGTAAATGCAATATTATCTGGTAAAACATTTGGAACATTCCATATTGGATGATCAGGTAATTTCTTTTTCAGTGCAGCAGTTGTTGCATCACTTACCCATCTACTTGTATAAAGGACTTCTTTTCTAAACATTGAATCTGCAGTCGTTGATGTGCTTCTAAAGAAGTAACCAAGTTCACCACCCTCTGCTAATGTCTTACCAATAGTTGTTGCATATCTTCTGATTGCGGCCCTCTTAGCTGCATCGTTAAATATATTAGTTGTTTTTGACCCTGTTGAAAGAATAACCAGATCATAATTGGCTAACGCATTTGTATCAAGTGCTGCGAAAGTTACAAGATCGGTATTATATCCAAGAGAATCGAGAACTGTCTTAAATAATGTTGCCGATGCACCTAATGGTGTAGTTAGATCAGCTTCTGTAGATTTTTCAGGGTTAATTCTATCAGCTTCAGCAACATCATCATCTATAACCAATATATTGCCAAGAGTTGGTGTCAATGTCATATTTAAAACAAGTGTTCCACCATTAGCCAGCACTGTATCTTTTGTCTTACTTCCATAACCTTGTTTTGAGAATTTAACAAGTACCTGTCCTGGCATTACGCTATCAATCTGATAATTACCAGCAGCATTGGTTGTAGCTTGTTTACCAGGTTGATTTAGTACCTGAACTAAAACACCACTATGATCACTTTGACCCTGAAGTGTAACCTGGCCAGAAATTGTTCCAGGAAGAATCGGAACAAATGTAAAGTTTATATTGGAAATTTGATTATCATTTACCACAGTATCAACAAATTTACTTGCGGGGAAATATCCAGTTGGTGCGATTGCTGTTACTCTATATGGTCCGTTGTATAATGAATCAAATGAATAACTACCATCTGCTGCAGTGACAGTTGATTTATTTGCTGTTCCAGTTAAATTGACAACAACACCACTATGATTTGTTGCGCCCTGAAGAGTAACAGTTCCCGATATTCTTCCTACAGCTGGTGTTTCCCTTGCCATTAAAAATTCAGCTGTATTTTCTATTAATTTCTTCGCAATTTCCTGATTGGTCATCGAACCAATGCTGAATGTAAAGAATACATTATCTGCACTTGTTGGATTAGGATTTTTATCCCGTATAATTATACCGCCGCTATCCGGATGTGTTGACCAGGTACTTACTGGAAATACACGAGCACCAGGCAAGACTCTCATCGCATCCCTTACGCCAAATCCAGTTCCTGTAAACTCGATATTATCAGGGATTGAATGTGGATAATTATTAATTGGATGTGTTGGAATTTTCTTGTTCAATAATCCACTGGAAGCATCACTAACCCAGGCTTCCGTAAAGAGAACTTCTTGTCTGAATAATTGATCATTTGTTCCCGTTGATCTGTAGAAATATCCAACTTCACCGCCTTCAACCCATGTTTTCTTTCCGTCCAGCTTCGCAAAATTTCTAATTGCATCTCGTTTACCTTGATCATTAAAGATCGCAGATGTCTTTGTTCCAGCCGAGAGAATTACAATATCATAATTCATTAAAGTATTTGTATCGAGATTTGCAAATGTTACATAATCTGCAAGAAAACCAACACTATCCAAAGTCGATTTGAATAACATTGCAGATGCACCAAGCGGTGCTGTCAAATCAGCTTTAAATTGCCCTTTTTCAGGACTAATTCTCTCAAATTCACTTACATCATCATCAACAACCAGAACAATTCCTCTCGTTTGAATTATATTAAACTTAAAGTATCCACTGGCAGGTAAGTAAGTTATATTTTGACTTAATGAAATATCTCTTGCAACAACTCTATAAAAAATAGAATCGCCGATTGCTACTTGGGTCGTGTCTGAATTAAAGAAACCTTCCCAATTGTTACCTGTAGTTTTTGATAAGTTAAATCGTTTCCAATTTGCTGTTGTATTTTTATACCACTCAACCCAAACACTATCAACTCCAATATTATCAGTAACAACTGTTCTTACTTGTGCTGGCCATCTTATGAATGCTTGATCACCGAGCGCATTATGAGTAATAACTGGAAATTCTGTATCTGGAATAATTAAGAAACTGTTGTATCCTGAAGAACTCGGGTGATATCCAAAATTAGGTGAAGTTGCTAAATCTTTAGCACCTATCCTATAATAAACTGTATCTCCTACATTTAACAGAGTGGATGAAATATCAAAAGCGCCACTATAAACATTATTACCCTGTCCATATAACCTAAATTGTCTAATTACACCATTTGAATTTACTTTATAAACAACCCAAACAGAATCAACCCCAATATTATCAGTAACTGTAGCGGTTACCTGAGGAGGCCAGGTCTCTCGATACTGATTTGGTAAAACAGTATGTGTAATTACAGGAGGTTGATTATCTGTTGCAGCTTCAAATTGGAAGACTTCACCGGGTGCACCACCTGGTAAAGTTGCAAAGCTTCCAACGCTGTCTTTTGCATAAATATAATATTGATAGATCGCAGGTAGCCCATTTCCTGGAATGTTTGCAACAAAACTATCTGCTGCAACTCTTGACATTAGAAGAGAATCAAATGCCCCTGTTGTTCCTCTTCTCCAGAAAACTTTTGCTTCTTGAATTCCTACACTTCCAGTAATCTTAGCAGCGACAGTGTAGGGCCCATTAAGATTTTCTGTGTTTGGTAATTTTGTATGATTAATTTGAATAAAGAAAACTTTTGCTGTATATGCTTGATGATATCCTAATCGATTATCATTCCAGAATGGCCAGACAACACCATTTTTAGCTGTTATTCCAATATAATCTCCCTGATACCCTGATGCCAGACCCGCAATAGCTCTTGGTAAGTGGGCTCTATCAGATACTTTTATATCTTCCCAGGTATTGCCACCATCAAGAGATCTGGATAAATAAACTTCTGTTGAATCATTGTTCGGATAATTTCTGCTGTCATAATAAACGATATTTACCGAACCATCTGCTGGGTCAACTGCTATTGCTGGGAACCATTGGTCACGATTTGCTGGCTCGGAGTTAACTTTTACTGGTGCTGACCAAGTAGCTCCAAAATTAGTTGACTTTATAAGATAAACATCTGGTGGTTGACCAGTTGCTGGTCTTGCAGCATAAGTGATGTAAATCCATCCTCTGCGAGGTCCATTGCTATGATCTACTGCAATATATGGGAATGAATTAACACGAATAGAATTTCCACCTTTCGTTAAGTTACCACGAATATCGTTAATATTCTGAACAACTAATTGTTGCGTCCAGGTTAAACCACCATCAGTAGATTTAGCAAAAGCTACATGTGAAGTTGTTAATGTACTTGTTGGATAATGAGTAAATGCAGCAACAACATCACCATTAGTTCCGACAGCTAAATTTACACCTTGGTGCAAATATCCCGATGTACCACTCATATTTACAGGTGCAGAGAATGTCAATCCACCATCTGTCGAACGTGAGAACTCAAGTTTTCTGTAGTTTGGATCCGTACTTCCAAACTCAGTATATGCTGTATAAATATATCCATAATATGGTGAAGCTGGATTTACATCAATTGCAACCCAGTTTTTATCTTCATCAGGACCTGGATTTGGTACTGCGACTTTAATGGGCCAGGTTAATCCATTGTTTGTTGATTTTAATGTTACAAGATCACCTGCCGTACTGCTGTATTCAAGTGTATTGAAATACATATTTCCGTATTGATCAAACGCAACAACAGGATCAGAACGATAATAACCTGAAGGTATTCCTGGTAATGAGTCGCTTCCATACCAGGTTTGTCCACCATTAGTAGTCACATAAAAACCTTGATTGACATATGAAACTGTGGATGAATTGTTCGCAGCGTTTGACCCACCTAAGAGAATATTAGGATTATTGGGATTGACTGCAATGTGCACTTCTGATTGCGTCATTCCACTATTAGGCCAAACACGGATATTTGGATATACCGTATAAGTTTTATCTGCAGTAACTGTTCGTATTGGTTTAATATTTTTTAATTCATTTTGAATTGCTTCAAAATCAATTTTAATCTCTTCTTGATTCCCTGTTTTGGCTGGTTCTAATCGAAGGAAAGGTTTGCTCCATCTTTCTTCATCTTGAGCAAACAAGAAAGAATTTAGTAACAAGAAAGTTACTAAGACCAATGAGTAAATTTTTTGTCTCATCAAATCCTCCTGATGATTTTTGTAATTATTTTACGAACAAATTTTTTGAAGAAGACTTAATTTTCATCGATCTATTTATTAACGAAGCCCCACTGTCAAGATATTGATCATCCTCACCATCTCTTTTATTCAAATTTATCATTTTTAAATTTTAAAGTCAACAAATCGCCAATAAATGATCTTTAAAAAATTCGTATAGAGTTAATCATTGGTCATAATATGGGATATTTATGAATTATTCATATAATTTTGTACAAAAAGAGTGAGAGGAAAAAAATGAAAAATATCGTAATAGTTTTATCACTTTCAATTTTTATGATTGCTTGTTCATCCACTAAACAAATTAAAAGTCTTGAAGACAGCAAATCAAAAAGTAAGTATCAACTTGAAGAAGAAATAATCAATCTTTCAAATACTTATTCTGGACGCATTGGAGTATACGCAAAAAAATTAAATACGGGTGAAGAAATAAAAATTAATGCTGATTCTTTATTCCCAACAGCAAGCGTGATTAAACTACCAATTCTTGTAACTTTATTTGAAAAGGTAAAAAACGGAGAAATAGATATTCTCAAAGAAATATTAATTCCTGAAAAAGATAAAGTTGGTGGTGCAGGCGTAATTCAATATTTTGATGGAGATACAAAAATAAAACTGATAGACGCAGCAACATTAATGATTATTCTTTCTGATAATACTGCAACCAATGCAGTGATCGATCAATTTGCTGAGAAACATGATGATAAATTGGAAGCTGTAAATTCAACAATGGAGAAATTAGGACTTCGACACACTAAATTACTTAATAAAGTTTTCTCTTACGCAACAAAGAAAAATACTCCCGAAGCAAAAAGATTCGCTCTGGGTTATTCAACACCATTCGAGATGGGGCAATTACTTGAGATGATTTATCGTCATCAGATAATTGATTCAAATTATTCAGAATGGATTATAAAGATTTTGAAAAATCAACAAGACGATACAATGATTAGAAGATTTTTACCCTATGATCAATTAAAAGAGAATGAAAATATTGTTGTGGCAAACAAAACTGGTGCTGTTGATCGCGCAAGAATTGATGTAGGCATTGTTTATTCACCAAAGTGTGATTTTGTGATTGCAATTTTTGCTGATGAAAGCAACGATACATCCTGGACACATGATAATAAAGCTCAAAATGCTGTTGCCAAGACTGCGAGACTTATATATGATTATTTTAATCAGAATTAGATTAGAAATTTAGTTTATTCTAATACTCTTTTTGAAAGAAAAATTATTTGGATTAGTGAAAATTACTTTTTCACAATAGGGCGAAATTTACTTTACAACTCTATTCTTTTCAATAAAAAATAATAAAATTCTCTAATCCATCTTATTTCAATTAAACCAAATATTCCCAAAGAGAATAAGTATAAAGCAATAATTAAAATTTTCAAGAGTAAAGCATTAATAAGGTTGAAATCATTTACAAGCAAAAAGACTACATAACTTAAAATTGACGAAATCCCAATTAAAAAAATTTTTCTCCATTCATATTTAATTCTGTAGAACCTTTGAGATAAGAAATACTGAAATACAGCCATTGCAAAGTAAGCCAACAAAGTTGCATAAGCCGCACCTAACATTCCGATTAATGGAATTAAAATAAAATTTGAAACCACATTAACGATAGCGCCAAGACCAGAGACTAACGGCATATATTGAGTTTTCTTCTGAATTTGAATTCCCGCCAAAAAGTTTATATAAAATCCATTAAACACATAAGCAAGTAAAACTATTGGAACGATATATAAACCATCCCAGAAATCTTTCCCGATCAAATAGAATCCAAAGAATTTAATTCTCACTAAGTCCTCTATGAAAAGTGAGAGAATTATAAAAGTTGTAAAAGCAAAAAGAGTAAAATATGTAAAAACTTTTGCGAAGAGTTCTTTTGCATTTTCTTTTAGAGACTGCTTCAAATAAAACGGCTGCCAAGCGTATTGAAACATTGAGACAAAAAGCATCATAAAGATACCAAGTTTGTAATTAGCTTGATACACTCCAACAGTACTTGCGTCAGTTAGTGCAAGCAAAATAGGTCGATCAATTACTTGAGTGACAATCGACGCAAGACCAGCCGGAATGAACGGTAAACCAAACTTTAACAATGCTTGAAGGATTGATTTATCTATTTTCGATTGATAAGATTTTATCAAATCTGGCAGAAGCAAAACAAATGTGAACAATGAAGAACCAAAACCTGCAAGAAATACACTTAAAGGTCCAAGCTTCCAGATAAAAATTCCAACGATGTTCAATACAACATTTGAAATGATATTGAGCAATTTAAAAGAAGCAAATCTTAAAGCTTTATTATGAAACCTCAATCTTGCGAAAACTACATTTGAGACTGCATCGAAGAATAAAATTCCAGCAACAAAATATACAATGGTTAATTGACTTTTCTCTAAACCAAATAAAATTGTTAAAGGCTCTTTGAATATTAAAATCAAAATGGATAAAAGAAAAGATGTCAAAAAAACTGAATTAAAAGCTGTACTGAAAGTTTGTTTCTCATTTCCAAGCTCTTGAGTTGAAGCATATTTCAAATAAGCTGAATCCATTCCATACAGATAAATAATATTGAAGAAAGCAATGTAAGCATAAACATTTGTGATTATTCCATACTCAGCTTGAGAAAAAACATTTGTGAAGAATGGAACAAGTAAAAAACTTAAGAACCTTCCAACTATCGTTGAGATACCGTAAATAGCAGTTTCTTTGCCCAGTTGCTTTAATTCTTTTTTCAATTAAAATCTCCTGATTGAAAAATTTTAAAATACAAGCTCAAATCCACGATGCAGTCCAATTTCTTTGGCGTAATTAACAACTTGAAAGTATTCCTTGCTTGTAATTGTCCTATCAATTTCAGGGAATTTGCTCGCTAAATATACAGGCCTGTATTGATCCATAATATTCACATAAGAATCGATTGAAATTTCTTTTGCGATAAAGTCCAAAACTTTTCTTGACCCAGATACATCATTCGGTAAAACCAAATGACGAATAAGCAATCCTCTTTTCGCAATCCCCGATGTGCTTATTTTCAAATCACCAACCTGACGATGCATTTCTTTAACAGCTGGTCGGACAATATCCCAATAATTGGAAATGCCAGAATATTTCAATCCATTTTCATTAGATGAATATTTTATATCGGGCATATAAATATCAATTATCTTATCCAGTAATTTTAAAGTCTCAACTGATTCATATCCGCCACAATTATAAACCAGAGGAATTTCTAAACCTCTTTCACGAGCAATAATTAATGCATCTACAATTTGAGGAGTAAAATGAGTTGGAGTGACAAAATTTATATTGTGACATCCTCTATTCTGAAGATAAATCATCATATCAGCTAAATCATTAATAGAAACTTCTCTTCCAATGCCATAATGACTTATATCATAATTTTGGCAAAACTTACAATCAAGATTGCAATTCGTAAAAAATATTGTTCCTGAACCAAATCGCCCAACAAGCGGCGATTCTTCACCAAAATGAGGTGCGTAACTTGAGACCATCGGCAAATAACCTGACCTGCAATTTCCATTATTGGATGTTCTTCTGTCAACACCACACTCATTTGGACATAACTTACAGGCTTCCAAAAATTCGTAAAGTTTATCCCGCCTTTCTTTTAGTTCTTCCAAACTGATTTCAGAAATGTATGAGGGAAGCATAACAAAAAACTATTCGATTATTTCTAACGAAATATCAAGTGCTTTAGCTGAATGAGTTATCGCACCAACTGATATATAATCTACTCCACATTCCGCTATTTCTCTGATGGTATCGAGTGTAACTCCACCAGAAACTTCAATTTCAACTTTGCCATTCACAAGTTTAACTGCATCTCTAATTGAGTCAATTGAAAAATTATCCAGCATTACTCTATCAACACCGCATTCAATTGCTTCTTTCAATTCAATTAAATTTTTGACTTCAACTTCAATTTTAAAATTTGTCTTGTGAACTTTATTGTATTCTTTACACAAATTTATTGCTTGAGTAATTCCACCCGCTGCAAAGATGTGATTATCTTTAATCAAAAACATATCGTACAAGCCAAAACGATGATTTTCTCCGCCGCCAATTTTAACAGCTAACTTATCAAGGTAACGCCATCCAGGAATTGTTTTTCTTGTATCTAAAATTTTAGCTTTTGTACCTTTGACCTGATTTACAAACTTATTTGTTAAAGTCGCAACTCCACTCATTCTTTGAAGGAAGTTCAGAAGAATTCTTTCGTACTTTAAAATTTCTCTCACATCTCCAGTGAATGTTCCAATGAAATCACCAGAATGAATTTCATATCCATCAGAATAAAAAGAAAAGAATTCAACATCATTTAAAAAATTTTCAGTAATCAGCTTAATGACTTCCAGTCCAGCAATTATTCCATTTTCTTTACAAAGTAAATCGGCTCTAACATTTTTAAAATCTCTGAATATTGCTGATGTCGTAATATCCCCGTCGCCTATATCTTCTTTTACTGCGAGTTCAAAAATTTCTTTTATCTTATTTAAATCTAAGTAAGTCATTTGCAATTAATTGCTTCCAAAAATTTTGCAGGAGGTTTTGTTGGCTTTAAATTATTTTTTTTAACCCACGAATGTTTAGTATAACCTTCTGAGAGTAACTCATTGTTTTCTTCGGAATAAATTTTATAGGATAGATAGATGCGAGCTCCTTGAAAATTTTCTAGAGTAGTTTCAATTCTAATTAATTGATCATACTTGATTGGCTTTATAAATTTTGCATAACAATCTGTAAGCGGGAGTAGGTATCCTTCATTCTCAAGTTCTGCGTATGGCAATCCTAAGCTTCTAAGAAGTTCTGTTCTTGCGATTTCAAAATATTCAAAATATTTAGCGTGATGAATAATGCCCATTTGATCTGTATCAGCATACCTTGGGCGAAGATAGGTTTTATGCACGAAGCTCATTTAATCTCTTTATATATTGTCTGACTACATCTTGATAAGCAATATAGAGATCATATCTTTCTAAAAATTGAAACTTTTGTTTAATGATCTCAAAAGGAGAAAATTCAAATAAAGCCTTTGGAGAAAAGATTATTGGTAAATTAAAATTTGGATGTTGAAACCACATTCCACTTTGATTATTCAAAAAAGTTTGACCAAAGTATGCACCAAAACTAACAGTCAATCTATCAAGATCATTTGGAGTGAGAGATTTCTTTTTGAACAGATCATTAATAACCTGGTCAAGTATCCTAATACTACCCTCTGAATAATCAAGCATTATATCAAAAGTTGTCATCACTGATTCAGTACAAATCTGAGCTTCTCTCTGCATTTTCTTTTGTAGCTGTTCATCTTGAAAATCAGGTACATATGAAGGTGACTCTACTGTGGATGTCTTTTTAGTATCCACGATAAAATAAATGGTGATTCCAGCCACCATTATCATTAGAATTAAAATGATGAGGAACATTATTCTATATATACTCCCATATTTAAAAACTTTTCAATGCGCATTTCGATCAATTTATCAATTTTAATTTTCTTTAATTTGTTAAGCTCATCGATTAATGCTTCTTTCAATATAAGTGCGGCTTGTTCAGGATTTCGGTGAGCACCACCTCTCGGTTCTGGAATTATCCTGTCAATTATTTTGAATTGAATTAAATCTTTTGCTGTTAATTTTAAAGCTTCAGCTGCCTGTTCTTTATAATCCCAGCTCCTCCACAAAATACTTGAACAAGACTCAGGCGATATAACCGAATACCAGCAATACTCAAGCATTAAAATTCTATCACCAACTCCAATTCCAAGCGCTCCACCTGATGCACCTTCACCAATTATCACAACAATAATTGGTACTCGAAGTCGGGACATTTCAAAAAGATTTCTTGCAATTGCCTCGGCTTGTCCCCGTTCTTCTGCACCAATTCCGGGATATGCACCCGGCGTATCAAGGAAAGTGATAACTGGTTTTTCAAATTTCTCAGCGAGCTTCATCAATCTCAGTGCTTTTCGATAACCTTCAGGATTCATCATTCCAAAATTTCTGTAAAGATTTGATTTTGTATCCCTGCCTTTCTGCTGACCAATTATCATTACAGTCTCGCCGTTTAGTTTAGCAAAACCACCAACTAAAGCCTTATCATCACCAAAATTACGATCACCGTGTAGTTCTATGAAATCTGTCGTAATTTTTTGAATATAATCTAGAGTGTAAGGTCTTTCAGGATGCCGAGCAATTTGAACAATCTGCCAGCGACTTAAATTATTGTAAATTTGATCCTGCAGCAGCTGAACTTTTTCTTCGAGACTTTTTATTTCTTCTTCAATGTCAAGTGTATCGGAGAGTTTTTTCATTTCCTGAATTTTTTGTTCGAGCTCGATTATAGGTTTTTCAAAATCCAGTATAGTTTTTGGCATAATCACCTCAAATAATTTTGAATTGTCTTAATCAGAATTTCAATATCAAGCCAGATATTTTGATTTTTCGCATAATAAATATTTAGTCTTTCTATCTCTTCTTCAGTCAGATTTTTATTTTCATTGATCTGGACAATTCCAGTAAGTCCAGGCTTACCAAGATAAATGTTAGTTTCTCTACTCCCGATTGGTCTACCAACAAAACTAAATTTTCCTCCAAGAACTTTGAATAAATATAACAAATTATTCCACTTCTTAGAAACTAAATATCGAATCAAAAAAAACGGATAAAGTGTAAACAATAAAATCAAACCGAGAGAAATATCGAAGGCTCTTTTAATGAACCTGTGAATTGGCATCGAAATATTGTATTCAATTTCAATCAAAGGAAGTTCATTTAATTCGAGGACATCTTTTTTACTAATGATAAAATCATAATTTTTATCGGCAAGATGAAAGTGAACATTCTGGTTCTGATTTGCTGAGACAATTGAAAGTATTTGATTGTATGGAAGAAAATCGGATGCAAAAATTACTTCTGTAATTCCTTTCTCGCGGATTACTTTTCCCAAAGTGTCTAAGCTTCCAATTATTTCCACTTCATTAATTTTTTCTCCAATTCTTTTTCTATCTCGATCAATTAAGCCAACGACATCATAATAATAATTGTAAGATTTTCTCAATCGGTTGATTAATTCAATTGCGGCATCATTTGTACCAACAATCAAAGTATTTGCTTCAAATAATGATTGCCTGGAATCTTTTGGATACTTGAAAATAATTTTCAAGAGTATTCTCCAGCCAGGCAGAACAAAAAACAAAAAGACATAAGTAATTAAAAGTATCGCTCGACTGAATGCATAGTCTTTAAAGAAATAAGTCAATGAACTCGTGAACAAAAAACTAATTAATAAAGACAGATAAAGTTTGGAAATAGGAAGATTTTTGATTTGATACGAACCAAGCAAATATGCAATTAGAATGAAACTTCCGGCTGGAACAATGAAAACTGTCGGATATGCATAATCCGGGAAACCGCTGAACCCAGAAATTTTAATGTAAATTAACTCAGCTGCCAAAACGGAAAGATTAAATAAAATGAAATCAATTACGATAGCCAGCAAAATCAAAGATCTTTTTCCAATAAAAGCCAAAAAACTCCGTAAGTTTATAGCCATTTGTAAAATAATTTCAATTAACCAGCTGCCTGAAAAATGTTTACGTACAAAAAGACGCATCGCATCGTAAAAATGCTTCAGCTCATCAATGTTGCTTCGTTTTGTACTTTCACCTTTGAAATGAATGATCTGAGTTGAATGGACATAATAAACTTTGTATCCAGCCTGTTTAACACGATAACAATAATCTAAATCTTCACCATACATAAAAAATGTTTCATCCAAGCCACCAATTTTTTCATAGACTTCTCTCCGCAAAAACATAAATGAACCACTTACAGCATCAACTTCATAGGATTGATTTTCATCTAAATATGTCAAATTGTATCTGGCAAATAGTTTTGATTTTGGAAAAAGTTTACTCAATCCAATTATCTTTGTGAATGCGACCCACGGAGTTGGGAAACTCCTTCTGCAGGCTAATTGAAAAGTTCCATCAGGATTTAAAATTCGACATCCAGCCAGTCCTACTTCTGGATGATCCTCCATAAAATCAATCATTACTTTAAATGTATTCTCTTCCACAATTGTATCAGGATTAATCAAACAAATAAATTTGCCCTGAGAAATTTTCAGACCTAAGTTGTTAGCCTTGCTAAAACCTAAGTTTGTTTTTGATTCTATTAAAATTACATCAGTAAAGTTTTTTTTAATTAATTCAATACTTCCATCGTCAGACGCGTTATCTACGACTATAATTTCACTATCAATTTTTTCTGTTGCTTTCTTAATTGAAAGCAAACAATTCTGAAGGAAAGCTTTTACATTATAATTAACTATTATAATTGAAAGCTCTTTCATATTAACGAAGCATTCCAATCAAACTTTGAATTCTTAATTTCCAGACCATCCAGGCGGCTTCAATTACAATTTTTTTACTCATTTTGGATTTACCCTTAACTCGATCTGTAAATACAATTGGCATCTCACAGATTTTAAATCCTTTTCGATAAGCTTTAAAATTCATTTCGATTTGAAATGCGTATCCATTGGAACGAATTTTATCTAGATCAATCGCTTCAAGAACTTTTCTTCTAAAGCATTTGTAACCACCAGTTGCATCTTTCACTGGCATTCCGGTAATTATCATAGTATAAAGATTTGCAAAAACACTAAGGAATAATCTGCTAAGGGGCCAATTCAGGACTCTAACACCATCTTTATATCTTGAACCAATAACAAGATCACATTCCTGAATTCTTTTTAAGAAATTTTTAATCTCTTTTGGTTCGTGAGAAAAATCTGCATCCATCTGTAAGATATATTCATAACCTTTGCTTAAAGCGAATTTAAATCCCTCAACATAAGCTGTGCCAAGTCCAGCTTTTTTTGGTCTTGTCATCAAAAAAATATTTTGATGTTCTCTCTGGAAATTACGAACAACATCAGAAGTCCCGTCCGGAGAATTATCATCAACAATTAAAATATCTATCTCGCCATTAGTTCTTTTTAGAATTTCTGGAATAAGTTTCTTAATATTTTCTGACTCGTTATAAGTCGGAATGATTACTATTGCCTTATTCATTTTGAGTAAAATTCCTTAATAGAATTTGTGATGTAATCAATTTCTTCAACTTTTAAGTCAGGATGCATTGGAAGTGAGATTACATTTTTAGCTGCTTCTTCGGCAAGTGGAAGCGAACCTTCATCTGCAAATCCTTTAAATGCTGGTTGAAGATGCAAAGGGATTGGATAATGTATGGCAGTGGGGATATTTTTACTTGCTAAAAATTTTTGCAATTCATCCCGATTTTCAACTTTGATTGTATATTGATGAAAAATATGTTTTGAATAATCAGGAAAAGTTGGAGTAACTACTTGCTTAAGACCTTTTAATCTTTCTGAATACAAATTTGCGTTTTGAATTCTTTGATTATTCCACTCATCAATGTATTTTAATTTAACATTCAAAATTGCTGCTTGAAGTGCATCAAGTCGTGAATTCATTCCAAGTCTTTCGTGAAGATATCTTACCTTCGAACCATGATTTGCAATCATCCTGACTTTTTCATGAATTTCATCGTTGTTTGTTACGACCATTCCACCATCGCCATAACAGCCAAGATTTTTACTCGGGAAAAAGCTGATGCAGGCAACATCTCCAAATGAACAAACCTTTCTACCTTTATATTCAGCTCCAAATCCTTGTGCTGAATCTTCGATTACATAAAGATTATATTCTTTTGCTATTGAAAGAATTTCATCCATCTCTGCGGGATTTCCGTAAAGATGAACAGGCAATATTGCTTTTGTCTTTGGTGTGATTTTCTCTCTGATCTTTTTTACATCTATATTGTATGAAACTGGATCAATATCAACATACACTGGTTTAGCTCCAAGCATCACAATAGTTTCTGTCGTTGCAACAAAAGTAAATGGCGTGGTAATGACTTCATCATCTTTACCAATGCCTAAAGCCATCATTGCGATCTGAAGTGCGTCCGTTCCATTTGCAACACCGACAGCGTATTTTACACCAAGATATTTTGCTGCTGCTTCTTCAAAATCTTTTACTTTCTTTCCAAGAATAAATTGAGTTGAGTCTAAAACTTCTTGGATTGCTGTATCAATCTCTGATTTAATTTTATCGTATTGTCTTTTTAAATCAACCATTTGAATGTTCATATAAAACCTCATTTTTTGATTTTTAATTGTGATTTTAGATTTCCGTTATCAATCTGAGTTCATCGAAGTTTGACAGCGAGTGAAAAACATAATTTCAAAGGTCAGACTACCCTTCGATGTACTCAGGGTGACATTCCCTTCGTCAAGCTCAGGGTGACATTCCCTTCGACACAACATTTTTTCAAAACTTTCAAGCTCAGCATATCATACTTCAACTGCGACAAGTTCAAACTGACAAATTTCCCATTTACAAAAGGTCAATCCTGAAAATGTCCTTTACCAAAGAGAACAACAAAAATAGTTCTGAACAAAATTTTCAAATCCATTCTCAATGAAATATTTTCAATATAGTATAAATCATACTGGAGTTTCTTCTTTACATCTTCAATTG
Source organism: Ignavibacteria bacterium (assembly GCA_013177855.1). Classification (NCBI taxonomy): domain Bacteria; kingdom Pseudomonadati; phylum Ignavibacteriota; class Ignavibacteria; species Ignavibacteria bacterium. The sequence goes on along the minus strand of JABLYA010000001.1, from coordinate 2,368,286 downwards.
ATTCATCATACTTATGTTTTACCTGTGCCCATCCAGTTATTCCCGGCTTAACTTTAAGTCTTCGCTTATACAATGGAATTTCTTTTGATAATTTTTCTACAAAATAGGGTCTTTCTGGTCTTGGACCGACAAGACTCATTTCACCACGAAGTACATTGATAAACTGCGGGATTTCATCAAGTCTGAATTTTCTTAAAATTTTTCCAACTCGAGTAATTCTTGGATCATCTTTTGTAGACCAAACTGGACCTGTATGTTTTTCAGCATCCTTAAACATTGAACGAAACTTATAAATTTTAAATTCTTTACCATCTTTCCCTACACGAATTTGCTTGTAAAAAACAGGTCCTTCTGAGTCAAGTTTGATTGCAATCGCAACTAATAAAGTAATGGGCAGAGTAACAATTAAAATGATTAATGAAAAAACGATATCCATCAATCTCTTTATCTTTCTTTCCCATACCGGCATCAATTGTGGATTTACTTCGATTAATGGAATTCCATATAGCTGATTTGTTCTCGCCTGCCCGCTGATTATTTCATATAGATCAGGGACAATTTTAATTGTCAGATCATTAAAATCACACTTTGCAATTACATCAAGCATCAGTTCATGTTCGTGTTTATCGAGTGCAATTATCACTTCTTTAACATTGTATTCATTTACAATTTTCTCGATTTCATTAATTCTTCCTAAAATTTTTCCATTTCCATCCTTTATTTCGGAATTTTCATCAACCAGAACGAAACCAATTACATCAAGACCGAGCGCTTTAGCACGATTCACATCATTAAAAACCTCTTTGGCTTTTTCGTTGTATCCAATAATGATTGTATTCCTTCGACCAATACCTCGAAGTAGCAGATTCCTTTGCAAGCTTCTGACAAAAATTCTTCCCGAACCAACAAAAAGCAGGAAAATACCCCAGTAAATAAAAATTAAATATCTTTGAGTTGAACCCGACGGTGCCGATAGATCATCAATAAAAATTAAAAAGAATAAGATCATTACACCGACAAATGAAGTTTTAAAAAGTAATGTAAGTTCATCGAAGCGTGAAGCGGCAAACCAGGTTCTGTACATTCCTACAAAAAGAAAAATAAGAAACCAGTAAAAATATATTACAAGCATCGGGAGTAAGAACTCAGGTCTTGAAATCAATTGAAACCAACCAGTCTCAACACGAAAATAGAAATAAACAATATAAGCTAAATTTATTGTGATGAAATCTGTAACAAGTAAAAGTATTTTTTCGATTGACTTAGACATAAATTATCTCGGAGTTGACTGCCATATTAGTGAATGCTTTTTCCTTAAGAATTTAAAATAACCAATTAATAAAGCAAGATTAGTAATTAAAAAATATGAGATAAGCGAAATTATTCCAATTCTTATTTTAATTTTTGAAAACAAATAACCAATTAAACCCAAACCATAAACAATCACTTGTAAATAAAGCAGGTATTTGAAAAATAAATGTTGTTCAAATATCAAAACATTAACGATAAACAACAAAATTAAAATAAAAGGCAAGAACCATCTTATAATCTTGTGAGACCAAAATGCATAACTCAAAATTATATTCTTATTAAATAATAAATCTCTAAAAAAACTGATTGTTTGGAAATTAGTAGCTGCAAATCTTACTTTCCGTCTAAATTCTGTTTTGACATCTCTTGCAACATATTCAAATGCGACAGCTTCTGGTTCGTAGATAAGCCAATAACCTTGTTTAATCACATTAAGTGAAATAAAAAAATCGTCCGTTACTGGCTTATCTAAAGGTACTTTTACAAATAATGATTTTCTGATTGCAAATATTCCGCCATTTGCTCCGATTAAAATTCCCAATTTACCTTCAGACTTCTTAAGAATTGTTTCGTATTGCCAGTATCTTTTTTCTTCAACTCCTTCCTTAATATGTTCATGAGTTTCAACCAACTCTAATCTTCCGCTTACACCTCCAACTCTTTTATCATTAAAATATTGAACCATTTTTTTTATTGCATCCTGATGAAATTCTGTATTAGCATCAGTAAATATTAATATTTCGTTTCTGGCGTAATCAACAAGGTCATTTAAAACACCTGCCTTACCACGACGAGCATTGAAAATAAAAACTCTTAATTGAGGAATTGCATTTTCAAGGTTCTTCAAAATTTCATTTGTTCTATCATTTGAACAATCAGATCCTACTAGTATCTCAATTTTATCCATATCATAATTTGAGTTCAGTATATTCTGAACTCTTTTCTCAATAACTTTTTCTTCGTTATAAGCAGAAATTAGAATTGAAACTTGCGGGTAACTTTCATTTGAAATTTCAATTTTCTTTTTGAATAAAATTGATAAGATGTAAATGAAAACCGGATATAATATGTAAGAATTAATTACCAGTAAAATTAAAGCGAAAAAGGTATATGTAAGAAAAGTTTGCATTACTAAAATCACGCTTTAATTGAGTTTATTATGTTCATAAAAGAATTCATAGTATTCTCTCTTGAGTATAGTTTTGAGTGTTCAATTGACTTTTCGCTTATTGCATTATAAAATCTCTGATCGGAATTCAATTTAAGTATAGAATTAAAAATTCCATCAACATCATCAGGATCATGAAGTAAAGCTGCATCATTTAGAATCTCTTTTAATGCATCACAATTTGAAGCAATAACTGGAGTTCCACAAGCCATAGCCTCAATTGGTGGAAGCCCAAAACCTTCGACATACGATGGGAAAATTAAAGCAAATGCTTTGTTATAAAGAAGTAATAAATCACTATCATCAGCACCTTGAATGATGGAAATAATATTTGATCGCTTCTCCAGTTCCTCTTTAAATTCATTAAAACCAAAACCAGGTCTTCCTACAAGAACTATCTTAAAATCAAGTTTATTTTCATTAATCTTATCCGCAAGCTTTATAAACAATCCAATATTTTTTCTTTTCTCAAGAACCCCGACATAAAGCAAAAACTTCTCTGGTAATTTAAGTCTTGATTTAGGTATTAATGATAATAATTCGTCTTCACTTAATTTTCTAAACTTTTCTGAAAAAGTATTGTATACGATTTTTATCCTATTTTCTTCTAAATCAAAGTAATTAAGAATTTCACGTTTCGACGCCTCTGATATAGTTATAATCAAATCAGAACTCTTTATTGAAGATGGGAGATAAATCTTTAAGTAATTTTTATAAAAGAATGGGAAAAATTGGGGATGAGTTAAAGGCATTATATCATGAACGATAGAAATTCGAATTACATCTTTCAGTTTTTTCGTAGTTGGAATTAAAATATTTGGTCCTATTAATACATCAATTTTATTTTGTCTAATAACAGGAGGCAAAAAATAATTTAACCAGATTGGAGTGAAGATTTTACCATTGATGAATTTCTTATTAAGATTAATGTAAGTGTAAAAATCATTTTTAATGTGAGCAAGCTTTAGATTAGAAATTAAGAAGTATTGACTTTTCTTATCATATCCTGGAATTTCATTTAGAATGTTTAATAAATATCTTCCAATTCCAGTCATTTGCCTTTCTAGTACTCGACAATCGAATGCAATTCTCACGCAAAAACTCCATCTAATCGTTCCTGATAATTATATACAATCATCTTAGTAACCATGTAAATAACGACAAAATCAAAAACAAAATAAAGCCAGGTTATCAGTGGAATAAAAAATGAGAACACAACAATTATCACAAACATTCCATAGACCGAGATTGTATGTAATGAAGGACGCAATCTCATTCTGTAGTAAAAATGTGAGATCAGAAAACCAATAACGAATGGGAAAAAGAAACTTCCAAGAATTCCAAAATCTCTGTAAAAGATAAAGAAGGTAGTGTAAGTATTATAAAATGGAGAAAGCAAATGCGGAAAATCAGAAATGAAAAAGTGTTCTTTCAAGGTATGTTTGAGACCCGAAAGTGCTGTCAAGAAATCAAAAGTATATAAACCATAAGTGTGATCTTGCAACTTTGAAACTGCATACGCAAAGTTTTCTACACTCATAACCAGATACATATACGGCTCGGTAATCACTGCATATTTAATACTGATTTTCATATTTGAAAGGTAATAGAGATAATAAACAAAAAGCTCACTCTCTCGAATTGTAGATAAACCAAAAATTAAAGCGATCAATGGAATAAGTATTAAAAAGAAATTTTTGAGATTAAATTTAGTCGTTCCATAGTAGATATAGACTAAGCTTAATATTATTCCAATGACTAGACTAAATCTCTGATAAAGCAGAAAGAAACTCCCAAAGGTAATGATGAAATAAACAGCAAATAAAAATCTTTTCGTCTGAATTTTAAATTTAATCCAGTAAACAATGATTAAATACAAGATTAACGGAGTAAGGTGAATAAAAAGACCAAATCCAAAAATTCCCCAACCAACTCTCGTAATATTTGGTCTATAAGTAAATGCTGGAATATAACCGACAATCATCCAAATTACTAAGTATGAGATAATATAGCTTAGGAATAATGCAGTAATACCAAGTGAAAGTTTATTTTCATCGAGAGATTCTGCTTTCATTAAATGAATTCTTCCATCGGCAATGCTTTGAATTTTTGTCTGGAAATAAATTGTATAAACAACAAAATTTCCAAGCAAAAAAGATATTAAAGAAAGAAGCACAATAAACCAGCTGAAAGAATCCCATTCAAATTGATAATAACTTAATTTTAATTGACTTAGAAAAAGAACTATTGCCCAGATGAAAGTGAATAACTTAGCAGGAGAAAATAAGTCACTCCCTTTCCATAAGAAGGATATAATCACAAATACTAAAATGCTCAAAAATAAAATTATTAATTCCATCTCAAAAAGAATTTCTTAACTTATTCACAAGCGATTGTATCAATTCTTTCTCGTCTTTATTTAGAAAATAGAAAAAGATGATTAAAGAATAGAATGTAATGAAAATCAAAATTTGCAATACAAAATTAATCATTAAAAAGTTGAGTATCAGAGTTATTACAATAAGGCTTAAAAATATAAGAACTAAATTTTTAATGTTGATTAACCACTTATGAAAATCTTTAGCCATAGCAAGGAAATAAACTATACCCACAAATGAATTAATAACCAATGAAACGATTGCGGCACCTTTAGTATCGTATTTTGGAATGATAATCGAATTAAATATTACATTTAGAATAGTTGCAGAAATAACTGTGTACATTCTTAGAATTTGTCTGTTTGAAGTGGTAAGCATTAGTGCAAAAGGTTCAAGTGTAAATCTAACAAATAAAATTAACGCGAATATTTTCAGAACAACTATTGCATCGAAAAATTGATCGCTCCGGTAAATCAAATGAATAATCTCATCTGCATAAACAAATAATATTATTGAAATTGGAATTACAACCATAAACAAAATTCTTCCCATTGAACTTCCAACACGCAACCAATCTTCTTTTTTTTCTACATATAATCTTGAAAGTGTTGGTAAAAATGAATTTATCAATATATCCGGTACAACTAAAGGCAGCATTATTAATTTAAAGACAGACTGATAAATTCCAACTGAATATTCTCCTTTTATTTTAGCAAGAAGGAGTGTATCGATTTGAAAGAACAGATAACTAAACACAAGGTGCAGACCAAAAATTAGAGCTTTACTTTTTAATAAACCTAAATTGCTTAAATCAATTTTTAATTTTATAGAGCTGTCCAATCTTTTTAAGTAAATGTAGCTAAGAACAATTCCTAAAAATCTCGTTAAGCAAAATGCTCCAGCAATAATAACTAAATCGGATTTTAAGTAAATAAGAGCAACCGTTACAAAAACCAGTAATGAATTAATTATTACCGAGACTCTGGACTCTAAACTAAACTTTTCATACCCTCTAAAAATTCCAAATAAAAAATTATTTAAGGAAGTAAAGACAAGATAGAAAGCAAAAATTAAAATTAAATTAAATGCTTTTTTACCTAAGGGGAATATTTGTGAGATAAATATCATTAGAACAAATGCTGATACAACAAAAAATAACTTTATCCCAATAAGTTTTTGAATATACTCAACTCTTGATTCTGAATGAGCTGATATCTCAGTAATTAATAAAACATCAAGACCAAAATCGGCAAGAATTATAAATGTAGTCGCAAGAGCATGAGCAAATGTAAATTGACCAAATTGTTCGGGTCCATAAAATCGGGCAAGAAACCAGAATAAAAAAACATTAGCAAATAATCTGGAAAAAATCGTTATCGTTGTATAAAAAGTATTTTTGCGTATCCTTGTTGTGACTGTCATTAATTTTTTACCAGTGACTGATAAACCGAAATTAGTTTTTGATAATAATTCTCTTTATCAAAGTGCTTTTTAGCGTATTCAAAACAACTTTCACTCATTCTGAAATATTCTTCATCTGTAATTGAATAAGCTTTAATTATTACTTCCTTTAAACTTTTAAAATTTCCTGGTTCAAAAATAAATCCGTTGTTACCATCATCAAGTAATTCTTTCAAACCACCTAATCCTGATGTAATAATTGGTTTAGATAAAGAAAGTGCCTCAACTGCACTCATTGAAAGAGTTTCATAACATTCAGAAGGTATGATTACATATTGAGAATTTTCTATTAACTCTCTAAGTTCAGCACCCGTTTTAAAACCCAGATACTCAATATTTTTATTTGAATTAAATTGTTCAATAAGTTTAGCAAATGGACCAGAACCAAGAATAATTATTTTTATATTTTTCAATTGAGAAAAAGCTTTGAGAAGAGTTAATAAACCTTTCTCTCTATCTAACCGACCAAAGTAAAGGAAATAATCTCCTCTCTTTCGAGTAAACGAAAATGTATTCGTGAAATTATAAAGTACATAAGATTTGCTTTCGATCTCTGGATAATATTCTAAAAACTTTTGTTTGGTAAATTCACTAACAAAAAGATAAGCATCAAAGAATTTTGAATGCGGGAAGAACAAATCTCTTAAATAGCTTTCAGAAACAACTATCGAGCTTTTCAAATATCCATCAGGACTGCATTTGTTTAGTATACCTTCATAATATTTACCAACTTTACATTTTTCACAGATTTCTTTTTTCCCATTTACAAATATTCCAACAGGACATAGTAATCTAAAATCATGAATTGAAGCTACAATTGGTATGCGATATCTTTTAATTACTGGAAGAATAGAAAATGTAATTCCGCCAATAATGTTGTGAATGTGGACTATTTCTGGCTTTTGATCACTTAAAATCTTTTCTAAAATCAATTTTGATTTGAAAGAATAGAAGCGATTAAAAAAAAATTGGCTTTCAGAAATTAAATAATCAACTTTGGGCGGGCTGTTGTCGTTATATTTACCGACGGTAATTATGTTGTGATTTTTAGACCTAAGAAGCTCAACCAAACTAAAAAAAACTGTTTCCGCACCACCTCGATTATAAGTGTAATTATTTATCTGAAGAATTTTCATCAAAAAAATTATAATGTCTTCGATTTACCGAACTTTAACCAGCCTGTAATGTATTGATATTTTTCCGGATCAGATACTTTTAATTTTTCAAACATTTCTTTAGTAAATACAATTAAAATTCCTAACACAAGTGAAGATACAAATCCAATCAAAAAATAAATTCTAATTCGTGGTTTTGCTTTCTTCTCCGGTGGACCTGCTTTATCAAGTACGAGAACACTTGGAGTATTTCTCACCTCTTCTACTTTTGCCTGCTCATACAAAGGTTGAATGAACTCAAGTATTTTATACTGAATTTCCAGATTTCTGTAAATCTTTAGGTATTCATTTGCGAGTTTTGGTGCAGTTTTAAATGGTATTAGAAGTTTTACATCTTTCTGAGAAACATCTGTGCCTTGATTTAATTGTTCGATCTTTTTTCTCAATTCATCAAGATTAGTTTTGGCATACTTTGTAAGTGGATGATCCTGACCATAGTTTTGTTTGACTACATTATATTCAACTTCTTTCTTATACATTTCAAGATAAATTTCAGCCATTGATCTAACGGTTGCTTCGATCTGTTCTGGAATTGCCATCACGCCGTATTTCTGCTGAAACTCTTTCATTTCTGTTTCAAGACGATTGATGTCTTCTAAATTCTGCAAATATCTTTTTTCAATAAATTCACGATTTGCTTTTGCATTTGTTACACTTAGCTGAGTATTAACATCATTCAATCTTTCGACAAGATAATTGGCGATATCAGCAGCTTTCTTAGGATCTTTGGAATAAACGGTTATTGTCAGATTCCCTTCTTCCTGAATCTCGAGTTCTAAATTTTTCTGCCATTTTTTTACAACATCTTCGTAATAGTCATCTTCCATTTTGTATTCTTTTCGCAAGTCAAATTTTTTAATTACATCATCTGTAATAGTTGCACTTTTTAATATGGCGATATATTTGTCGAGCTCAGTAGGTTCTCCAGTTATTGCAGAAAGTCCACGAGCTGCACGAGATGCACCAAAGCTTTTTGTTAGATTTGAAAGACCAGTTAAGGTTGAAAATAAATCACTTTTTTCGGCCGGGAGAACTGAGACAGTTGCTTTATACCACTTAGGAGAAACTAAAGCGATACTAATTGAAATTAAAGATATACTTAAAATAAAAATCGCTAAAAATTTTCGGTACTTAACTAAAACTACAAGAAACTCTACAAATGATTTTCCAATTGTTGCTTCGTTTTTACTTTCCATCAATAAACCTCAAATTATTTTTTCAGAAGTAAAATTAATGTGGTCATAATACCTGTAACAATGCTTCCAACAAAACCAATTCTCTGAACATAGTAATCAAAATCACGAATTGGTTTTTTCGGAACCCAGATGAAATCACCAGGCTCTATTTCAGCCTTTTCCTTATCATTTAATTTTATCCAAGCTCGTGATTTTCCTTTGATTAAATAAATTTCGTCTTTTGCTGTCTGACCCAAACCGCCTGCTTGCTGAATGTAATAATTATAATCTTTTCCAGGAACATATTTTACATAACCAAAATTATTAACCTGTCCAAAAACATAAACCAGTTCTATCTTTGGTGGGACGAAAATGTAATCACCATCTCTAACAATTAAAGTCTCCGGATCAACAATTTCGGATTTTAATTTTGTGAAATCATAAGCAGCAACGCCACGAGAAAATCTTAATTTATTGTCAATGATAAAGTTCAATGAATCCTCTTCTTTAATATTAGCCATTCGTCGCATCATAAGTTCTTCGAACTGTTCTGAAAAGAAAATTGAACGAAAGGCATTTGCACCGCGGATTAATTCAGTTCTTGATAAATCGGCAGTCTCTCTAATTCCACCAACTTGCTTAAAAGCCTCACGAAGAGGCAAACCATTTTTAGGGAGAATAATCGTTCCTGGCTGATTTACTTCCCCAGCAATATATGCAGTATAATCATTTTTTTGTGGAGCGATGCCTAAGATTCTAACTCTGTCACCTCTCTGCAATTTAAATTTCGGATCGAAAGTTAATCTTAGAATCGTATCCAGTTCACCCTCGTATGTTAATCTATAAATTTCCATTTCTTTAATGTTTTCATATGCTGGATCTAATCCATGAGCTAAAACAATTGCATCTTCAACTTTATCACCTTCCATAAATTGAAATTTCCCTGGTTTATTTACAGCCCCTTCAATTCTTATAAAATCTTTGAATTCATCATATGTAGGGAAAATTAATACATCGTCGTTTTTGAGATAAGGATTATGAGTAAAATCACCGGTCAAACGAAATTTTTCTAAATCTAATTTCAAAATCTCGCCATTTGCTCTTTTTAATGTTATATCCCTTCTTGGATATTTTTCGATTTCCCTAATTAAAGCAGCAACTCGATATTCATAATCTGGACTTTGAGGATTAACCGTAGAAATTAATTGAGATCTGCCAACTGCAAACATACGAGTTATAAACTGATCAACTCTTTCATTTGCCGAGGCTGAATAAGTTCCATTAACTACAAAATTTCCACCTATGGTCACACTGATAGGTGCAGAAACAATAGATGATTGCAATTTATCCTGCTGATATGATTGACCATAAAGAATTTGAATCAAACAAATAACAAAAATCAATCTAAGACTAATCGATTTCATAACTCTTCTCTCTTATTAATTCAAAAGTTCAATGATTTTTGCAGTAATTCTTTCAGAGGCTCTTCCATCCCAGAGTGGTGGAATTTGAGAATTCTGTGGTGGATTATTGATAGTCTTAAAACATTCTTCCGCTATTTTATGATATTCAGTTCCAATCAATTTATTCGTTCCAATTTCAGCTGTAATTGGTCTTTCTGTATTTTTTCTTAATGTCAAACATGGAATCTTCAAGAAAGTAGTTTCTTCCTGAATTCCACCAGAATCTGTAAGAACAATCAATGAATTTTTAACAAGCTTTATGAAACTAATATAACCAACAGGTTCAATTAATAAAATATTAGGATGATTGTAATCAACATTGCTTGATTGAAGTGTTTTCTTTGTTCTTGGATGAATTGGGAATACAATCTTATATTTCTCCGCAATCTTTCTAAACTCTTCAAAAATTTTTATAAGATTTGCTGGTTCATCAACATTGCTTGGTCTGTGCAAAGTAACAACGATAAATTCAAATGGCTTAAGATTTAGTTCTTCAAGAATTGTAGAATTTTCAATTTTTGGTAAATAATTAACCAGCGAGTCAATCATTGTATTCCCAACGAAGAAAATTTTATAATCAGAAATTCCTTCATTCTTAAGATTTTCAATTCCACTTTTTTCAGTAACAAATAAATAATCAGCAATTTGATCTGTCAACAGACGATTGATTTCTTCAGGCATCGTTCTATCGAAACTTCTTAACCCTGCTTCGACATGAGCTACTTTAATTCCAAGTTTTACAGCAACAAGACTACATGCAATCGTTGAGTTGACATCACCTACAACAATTACAAGATCGGGTTTTTCCTGCAATAATACTTTTTCAAATTCAATCATAACTTTTGCAGTTTGTTCAGCATGTGAACCCGAACCCACACCGAGATAAAAATCTGGTTGTGGAAGTTCAAGTTCTTCAAAAAAGATTTTGGACATATTTACATCGTAGTGCTGACCAGTATGACAAATCAAATGCTGAACTTTATCTGAATATTTCTGGAAAGCTCGATGAATTGGTGCAACTTTCATATAATTCGGTCTTGCACCAACAACGGAGATTATCTTTTTCAAACTGAATATCCTTTCTTTGATCCGGAACCTAAGAGTACAATTTTTTCTCTGTTTTTCTTTACATCTTTTGTCGCATTTCTTGTATCAATTACTTTTTTTGAATTCTGAACAATAAAGTCATAATCATAAATTGAATGATTTGTTGTAATCACAACCAGATCCATTTCTTTAAGTAATTTTTTAGTAAGATTGACTGATTTTAGTTTTAAACCATTGACTTCAATTTCTGGCACATAAGGATCATTGTAACATAAATTTAATCCGTCAAAATCTTTTAATAATAATTCCATAACTTTAATTGCAGGAGAATGACGGGTATCATCAACATCTTTTTTGAATGCAGCACCCAAAAACAAAATTTTAGAATTCTGAATTGATTTATCCGTCTGACTGATTTCTCTTAAAATCATATGTTTTACATAGAAAGGCATATTTTCGTTTGTCTCGGCTGCAATTCTTATAAAGTGAGTCACAAAGTCATAAGAACGAGCCTGCCATTCAAGGTAATAAGGATCAATCAAAATACAATGTCCGCCAATTCCAGGTCCTGGATAGAAAGGCATAAATCCGAATGGTTTTGTAGAAGCAGCTTCGATAACTTCCCAAACATTTATCCCGCCCATTCGATCACAAAGCAGAGCCATTTCATTTACAAGTGCAATGTTTACACTTCTAAAAATGTTTTCCAAAAGTTTTTCCATTTCAGCAACTTTTGGATTAGAAACTTTTACGACTTTTTCAATGATCTGCGCATTTGCAAGTGCGGCAAGTTCAGTACACTTCTTGGTAACTCCACCAACTACAACTGGTGTGTTCTTGGTTGTCCAGACTTTATTACCAGGATCAATTCTTTCAGGTGAAAATGCGAGATAGAAATCTTTCCCGACTTTCAGTCCTGATTTTTCTAAAATTGGCTGGACGACTCCTTCGGTTGTATTTGGGAAAGTTGTGCTCTTTAAAATGACAAGATGATCTTTTCTAAGTCCTTTGGAAATTTCTTCCGCAGCTTGTTCAATAAATGTAATATCAGGGTCTTTATTTTCCGTAAATGGGGTCGGAACACAAATGTATATTACATCAATTTCTGGGATGAGAATATAATTATCATAAGCAGTCAATAAACCTTTCTTTACAACTTTTTCTAAATCTTTATCACTAACATCCTGAATATAATTTTCTCCTTTATTAATTTTTTCGACTTTCCATTTTGAAAGATCTATACCAATAGTTTTAAAACCTTTTAATGCAAATTCAACAGCGAGTGGAAGTCCAACATAACCAAGACCAACCACTCCAATGACTGCTTTTTTTGATTTTATTTTTTGTTCAAGATTATTCATTTATCTCTCCTCGTACCATTTTTTATAATAATTAAGGTAGTCTCCTGAAATAATTTCTTTCCACCAGGATTGATTTTGGATATACCAGTTTATTGTTTCTTTAATGGCTGTTTCAAAAGTATGAGCTGGCTTCCAGCCAAGTTCTGTTTTTATTTTTGTCGCATCAATTGCATAGCGTCGATCGTGTCCCGGTCTATCTTTTACAAAAGTAATTAATGACTCATCCTTACCAAGTTCTCTTAGAATCAATTTTACAATTTCGATGTTGGGTTTTTCATTTTCTGCACCAATATTATAAACTTCACCTATTCGTCCATTTTCAAAAACTCGAAGGATTGCATCACAGTGGTCTTCCACATAAATCCAATCACGAACATTCATTCCATCACCGTAAACAGGTAATGGTTTGTTGTTTAATGCATTAATTATCATCAATGGAATCAATTTTTCAGGAAATTGAAAAGGACCATAATTATTTGAGCATCTGGTAATTAGAGCGGGAATTCCATAAGTGTGATTGTAAGCCTTCACAAGTAAATCCGCACTCGCTTTCGAAGCTGAATATGGACTATTCGGTGAGAGTGGAGTTTCTTCAGTGAATTTTCCTTCGGGACCTAAAGAACCATAAACTTCATCAGTGGATATTTGAAGAAATTTCTTTAGTTCATACTCTCTGGTTATTTCCAATAGAACGTTTGTACCAGTCACATTTGTCCGAATAAATTCTTGAGATGAGAGAATGCTTCGATCAACATGGGATTCTGCTGCAAAATTTATGATTGCATCTACTTTTTCTTTTTCAACTATAAAAGAGACAAGCTCGTAATTACAAATATCGCCCTTATAAAATTTGTATCTTTGATTGTATTGAATATCTACGAGGTTTTTCAAATTACCTGCATAAGTAAGCTTATCAATATTTACAATTTCATAATCTGAATTTTTTAAGACATACCTTATAAAATTGCTGCCGATAAATCCACAGCCGCCTGTTACAAGTATTTTTTGCAATTTGCTCTCCTGTTATTTAGACATAAATCCAATTAAAATTCCAAAATTAATCAGGTGATTATTTTCTAAGATTTCAGATGGAAAATTTGATAAAGAAAACCTCCTTAAAAATTTCCAATCTTCATTTAACCTGATTAAGTAACTATAATTAATTCTTGCTGCAACAAATCTGCTTAAACTGTATTCCAGCGAAACTCCTGGTGAAATATGATACGCTTTATTTTCAAAATTAATTAGACTCGATGAGTAGTTAGATTGATTAAAGCTTCCAATTAAATTCGAGAAATTCTGAGAACCATCGTAATTAATTAATTCAACATAATCTGTTACGACACCAAACATAAATCCAGGGCTGACATTTAAGTGAGATATCGAGAAAGTATACTCAAAACCAAAATTCCAGAGGTCTTGTTCATATTTTAAGAATCTACCTTGCGAAGGCTGAGTTTCTTTTTCACCTTGAAAAAAATTAAGACTAATTCTTGTGTCAGGTAATATTAAAAAGTAAAAGTAACCTGAAAATCCGCCAAGTTTCAAATTATCAGTTAAACCTTTTTCATTTAATTTTAGAAAATTTCTATTAAGCACTTCAAAGCTGCTCAGTTCAATTCCAGATGAATAACCTAATCCAAAGCCAAAGCGTCCTTTCAAGCTTTGCTGCCCTTTTAAGTCTGTCAAGAAATTAATAAGTAAAAAACTAACTGCAATCAAAAATCTATACATTGTTACAAAGTTAAAGATGAGTAAAAATTTTATCAATTTAATAGTTGTCATCAAATACTGACATAATCATTTTTTCAAAATAGGGAAGAAACCAATTAATTCATTAATTGAATTAATAATAAAATCTGCTTGAGTGAGATATTCCCTTCCAAGAGTTGTTTCTACTGCTATGCAAATCATACCAGCATTTTTTGCAGCTTCGATACCAAGGGGAGCATTTTCAATCACAACACATTCATTTACGGATACACCCAATCTTTTTTGCGCTTCGAGGTAGGGATCAGGATTAGGCTTTGCCTTTCTGAAATTTTCTGCAGTTAAAATTACATCAAATAATTTTCGTTTATCTTCAGGAATTGCTTTCTCCATATTTTTCCGAGCAGAAGCAGTCACCAGCGCTGTTTTTAATCCTCGATTTTTTAATTCTTGAATTGTTTCGAAAACCATCGGGAAATATTTTAATTCAACAATTGAACGATAATATTCTCTCTTTTTATCTATGAAATCATCCCATTCATTTTCAGGTATATAAACTTTTGTTTCTTCTATTAGAATTGGTAAAATTTCTCTTGAATTTCTTCCCTCATGCAGTAGAACGGTATGTTCAGAAACTTTACCACCGCGATCACTAAACATTTTATCCCAGGCGAGATAATGATAATGGAGCGAATCTACAATCACTCCATCCATATCAAATAAAATTGCTCTAATCATAGATTACACTTAAAATTTTTTTATCTCAGAACTTCTAAAATTTTCAATGACAAAAAAAGTTAGTTACAGAATGAATAAGAAAAGATCAATTTTGATATTTAAAGATAAAAAAAACTCCCTACACTTAAGAAAAGTATAGGGAGCGATATGTTTAAGGGAATGTTAAGGGGGGAAACTCAGTCCATTAACTTTCTGAGAAAAGCAGAAGTATCACTTTCATCATCATCTTTTCTTTTTTGTTTTTTGATTTCTTTCAAAAACTCATCATCGGTTTCATTTTTATCCTTTTTGTCTTGCTCTTGATCTTTTTCAGTTTTCTTAATGTTATCATCAGGATTATTAGGTTTTAATCTTTTAAAAGTTGGAATTTCATATTGACTATCGTTCTCTGGTTTATAAGTAGTATCTGGTAAGAAATCTAGATCAATTTCAGTTGTAATATCTGAACCATCAGGACCAACGAGTTGACCGCCGGAAACGATATCATTTCCATCGATAAGTGTTAAGTTAGGTGTTTCATCAACTGGTTTTTGCAATTTTGGAATTTTATTATAACCAGCTGCAATAATGGTTACCATTACTTCATCGCCCATATCCTGGTCATGTACAACTCCAACTTTAATGAAACAATTCGGATTAAGCATTTCTTGCAATCTTTTCATTGCTTCATCAACTTCGAAAAAGGTCATAGAGTCAGAGCCAGTAAAGTTAACCAAGACACTGTGAGAATGTCTTAAGTCAATTTCTTCGAGCAATGGAGAACTAATTGCCTTATTCAAAGCTTCAATAACTTTGTTTTCACCACTTGCTCTGCCAATTCCCATAATTGCATCACCGCTGTCGCGCAAAACAGTTTTCACATCGGCAAAATCAACATTAATTCTTCCACTTCTGAGAATTAAGTCACTAATGCCTTTGACAGCATTGTACAAAACTTCGTTTGGCTTATCGTAACCTGCAAAAACTGAAACATTTTTATCAATTGCATGCTTAATGTTGTCGTTAGGAATAACAATTAAGCTGTCACAGTACTCACGAAGCTCCGCAATCCCTTTCTCAGCGATTTTACCTCTTTGAGTTCCTTCAAGTGCAGATGGCTTGGTTACAACAGCAACAACCAATGCACCGGTTGATCTTGCAATACTTCCCACAACTGGAGATGCACCTGTTCCAGTACCTCCACCCTCACCAGTTGTAATAAATACCATTTCAGCACCTTCAAGTGCTTTTAAAATTTTCTCGCGATCTTCTTCAGCGGCTTTTTTCCCAAGCTCGACTTTTCCTCCAGTGCCCAAGCCTTTTGTGATTGAAGCACCAATTTGAAGCTTGTTTGGTGCAAGACAGGTATTCAAGCTTTGCACATCTGTATTGATAGCAATAAATTCCACGCCATTAAGACCGCGTGTAATCATACTGCTAATTGCGTTGCAACCTCCGCCTCCTACTCCAACCACTTTTATTTTTGCAACTGGTTGTTCTTCGGGTTCTTCATCAATGAAGATTGCATAAGTTCTTCGTGGGGGTATGTGGTCAAGACGATTTAGAGACATAAATCCTCCATTATTTTGTTTGGTTGATTAAAATTCTTTAAAGAAATCAAAAATTTTTTGTAAAACATTTTTTAGTGATATTCTCTGTGATGAATACTCAATTTTTTCTGCGTTAAAATCAGGAATTGAAGGAATACCATTGAGCAATAAACCGACGGCAGTTGAAAATTTTGGATCTTCAACTTTTCTCGACATTCCACCGCCAAGATCAAGCGGGATCCCAATTCTTGTTTGCTTGCCAAAAATTTCTTCCGCAAGTTCTGTACACCCTCTCAACTGTGAACCGCCTCCTGTCAAAACAAATCCCGCTTTTATTTTATCTTTTAGATTTGCATTCTTCAGTTCGTTGTCAATCATTATAAATAGCTCTTTCATTCTTAATTGAATAATCTCAGTTAAAATGCTCAAAGAGATTGTAACCTGTCGAACAGGACTAACTCTAACTGGAATCTCACTATCTTGAACTAATGCTTTATTTGTTGCGTAACCGTATTCGATTTTTATTCTTTCGCTTTGCTCAGTGATTAGATTGAAAGCTTCTCTTATATCGTTAGTTACATGACTGCCCGCAATTCCAATTACTCGAGTATGTTTTATTGTCCCATTAACATAAACAGCTAAGTCAGTTGTGCCTCCTCCGATATCAATTAATGCAACGCCGAGTTCTTTTTCTTCTGGATGAAGAACAGCATTAGCCGATGCAAGAGGTTGAAGAATCATTTTATTAATTTTTAGACCCGCTCTCTCGACAGCCATTTTTAAATTTTCTGTAGAAGTCTTTTGGGCTAAAACTATGTGATGCGTAGCTTCCAGTTTTTTACCCATTACTCCAACAGGATTATCAACAACATTCTCACCATCTACTATGTATTGTTCTGGAATTATGTGAAGAATAAAATAGTCTGATGGGATTCTGCTTACTTTTACATCTTCAATTAATTTTTCTACATCTGCTTTTGTAATTAATGAATCAGGGTTATTGATAAGAACAAAGTTTCGATATCTCATTGAATTGATGTATATACCAGCTACACCGACATTGACAGCATTAATCTTTAAATTTGCCTGCTCTTCAGCTAAAGTAACTGCCTTCTTAATTGATTCAGAAATTGTAAGAATGTTTGCAACTGTTCCTTTTGTCATCCCTTCGGATTTTGCAGTTCCAATACCAAGAATATTTAGACGATTATCTTTATCTTTCTCTGCGATAATCGCACAGGTTTTTGTTGTACCGATATCAAGACTTGCAATAATGTTTCTTTTCATATCAACTCGTTCTGGAATTATTCGAATGTTTAACAACTATTTGATCTTTAAATCTTAAATCGATGTAATCGTAATTAACATCTGGTGCATTTAATATGATCTGTCTCCAGAATTCAGAAAGATAAAGTGCAATAGATTTATCAACTTCATTTCCAGCAATTATTTTTCCTTTAGGTTTCGTTAAATACAAACTCAATTTCTTTTCGTTATCAATATTCATTTCCGAAATTATCTCAAACAATGCTTTATCAGTTTTATAAATGTTACTAAATGATTTGAATCCGACTAAGAAATTTTCATTTTTAGAATTCACGTCGTTAGCATTTAGTTTATTTGAAACAGTTAAGACTGGTAAATCAAGAATTTTCAGACGAGGATCTTCAGGTAAAATTTTGTTTTCTCTGGTCACCACAAAATTTCCAAGATTTGTAACAGCTATAAAAAACGGTTCAACTTCTTTAATCTTAACTAAATATGTAATTGTATCAATAAACATTCCTTCAACATCCTTGACATAGGGATATTTTTCAATTCGATCCAGAATCATCTCTGCAGTTAGTTCTTTCAATGTTTCCTTATCTTTAATTTTAATAAAATCAAGTAAGACCTCTACTGGAACAATTTTATTATTAACGATTACCAGATTTTCAACTCGATATTTTGGTTCATATTTTTTTGCAAGAATTATCAGGAATATGATTAGCGCAACATATAATATCGAGAATATGTAAAGTCCAAACTTCTTCATTGAACTTTTACCCTGTCTTTATCAAAACCAATCATTTTAATTTCTGGCTCAAGCATTATTCCAAATTTTTGAAAGACTGTCTGCTGAATTATTTTCATTAATTCTAATACATCATTTGCAGAAGCGTTATTAAAATTGACAATAAAGTTTGCATGCTTTTCCGAAACTTTTGCACCGCCAATCGTCAATCCCTTTAATCCTGCTTGTTCAATTAATCTTGCTGCATAATCTCCCGACGGATTTTTAAAGATGCTTCCTGCATTCGGCAGCTCAACAGGTTGACTTTGATTTCTTTTAAGCAATAATTCCTTTCTTCTTTCTTTAGCTTTTGTTTTATCTCCAAAAGGTAATTCGAATTCGGCTGATAGAATGATTTTTCCTTCCAGATTGGATTTCCGATAAGAGAAACCGCATTCTTCTTTTTTGAGAAATTTAATTTCAGTTCCATCCAGAATTTCAACTACTTTAATATAGTCTGAAATTTCTCCGCCGTAAGCACCCGCATTCATTAATATTGCGCCGCCAAGAGTTCCAGGAATTCCTGCTAAGTTTTCAATTCCAACCAAAGAATGTTCAATACAAACATCAACCAATTTTGATAAACGAATACCCGCTTCTGCAAAGACTTTGTTTTTCATTACTTCAATTTTTGTAAATCCAAATTCTAAATTGATTGCAGCACCACGAATTCCGTCATCGCTTATTAAAATGTTGCTTCCATTTCCAATGATGATATATGGATAATTAATTTCTTTTAAATACTTGATGAGCTTCAACAAGTCGTCACGATCTTTCGGTTCGAGATAATAATCAGCAGGACCACCGATTCTAAAAGTAGTAAACCTGCTCAGCGGCTCACTGATTGAAATATTACCTTTGAAAAATTCTTTTACTTTCTCGACCGAAAACATATTATGAGTTACTCTTCAGTTTATTGATAAATTCTTCTCCAAATTTCCATATATCACCTGCGCCCATTGTTACAACAACATCGCCAGGTTCAACAATTTGCAATAAGCGATCAGGAATTTCTTTTTTATCAGGAATATAAATCACATTCTTATGACCAAACTTTTCTGCTGCATCGGTTATGAGTTTTCCACTAATTCCCTGAATTGGAATTTCCCGTGCAGGATAAACATCTGTACAAATGAAAACATCCGAATCAAGAAAAGCCTTAGCAAAGTCTTGATAAAAATCTCGAGTTCTTGTGTAAAGATGCGGTTGAAAAACAGCAACTACTCTTCTATCCCATCCAGTTCGAATCGCTGAAAGTGTTGCAGCAACTTCTGTTGGATGATGGGCATAGTCATCAATTACTAAAATGTTATTTATATCTGCTTTTATTTCAAATCGACGATAAACACCAGTAAACTTTTTCAATGCCAATTTTATTGTTTCAAAATCAACTCCAAGTTCCTTTGCAATTGTTACTGCAACAAGAGAATTTTTTACATTGTGAATTCCTGGAACATTTAATTCAATTTCACCGAGTGTCTCCCCTTTATATCTTACTTTGAATTTCGAATAAGTCTCAAAAAACGAAATATCATAAGCACGTATATCCGCCTGGGCACTCAACCCATAAGTAATGACTTTTCTATTTATCTGAGGAAGAATTTCTCTTAAACCTTCCTCATCGAGACAGAGAACAACAAAACCATAGAATGGGACTTTGTTTGCGAATTCAACAAATGCAGCTTTGATATCGTCAAGATCTTTGTAAATATCCAGATGTTCTTTTTCAAGAGTTGTGATTGCAGCAATTACTGGAGTTAATTGCAAAAAGCTTCGATCGAATTCATCAGCTTCAACAACAATAAATTCACCCTTGCCAAGTCGTGCATTAGTTCCACCAAGTCCACTTAATTTTCCGCCAACTATGACAGTTGGATCAAATCCTGCTTCGAGCATCACGAGTCCAACCATAGATGTCGTTGTTGTTTTTCCGTGAGTACCAGCGATACCAATTCCATATTTCAATCTCATTAATTCAGCAAGCATTTCAGATCTTTTAATAACCGGAATTTTTCTTTTTAATGCTTCTTGAATTTCAACATTATCCATCGTTACGGCAGATGAATAGACAACAACGTCAGCATCTTTCAAATTTTCTGCTCGATGTCCTTCATAAATTTCAGCACCGAGTGAAACAAGTCGATCTGTAATTTCACTTAAACTTCTGTCTGAACCGGAGACTTTAAAATTCATCGCAAGTAAAACTTCTGCGATACCGCTCATCCCAATTCCGCCAATTCCAATCATATGAACTTTTCTAAAATTTCTAAGCATTTGCAACCTCTTTAGATTTTTGAATTGAGTCACGAATTTTTAATAACTCACTTAATAATTCTTCGTCGTTTTCGTAATCGAACGGACGAATTACAAATGATTTTTTAATTCCATTTTTCATCTTAATTCTTACTGATCTCAATAATCCTGAAAGATGAAAGCGATGCTCTCTTTTAATTTTTATTGATTCTATTTTCTCAAACGGAATTTCAATTCTCTTGAACTTTGTCGAAATGATTAGTTTATCCTCTTGGAGTATTATCTCTTTCTTTTTTATCAGATAATAAATCATTGTTAACAGAACATAAAGCAGAATTATAACAAAGAGATAAAATATTGAGTCGTGAGTAATCTTTTCCCAGCTAAAATCAGTAAACTGAAGCCTGAGTAAAATGTAAATCACAAGAGTAAAGAAATACACAGCAAGCGATTGATAATATAAAGTCATATTGTATTTAAAAACTTTTCTGTTCATTTCTCATTCAGATATTTTAAAATTCTTTCAGCTATTACTTTTGATGCATCAATTTTAAAGAGACCTTTAGCGTTATTAGAAAGCTCCTGCAAACGAGTCTCATTTTCCATTAAAAACAAAATTTTCTTTAACAAACTTTCAGACGACTCATTGTCGAGGTGAAGTTCAGCTGCGTTGCTTTCAACCAGTTCTAGAGCATTGTAGTATTGATGGTTCTCAGTCACATTTGGCGAAGGAATCAAAATCGCTGGAATTCCCTGAGCAATAATTTCGGAAATAGTTGATGCACCCGAACGCGAAATCAAGAGATCACAAATTGAATAAGCATAATCCATTCGATCAATAAATGGAGTAATAACAACCCGTTCATTTTTTTCAAGATTTTTATAAATGTCAAAATCCTTTTTTCCCGTCTGCCATATTAATTGATAATTTCTGGAAAGTTCAGGATAGATTTCTTTTATTTTTTCATTAATACTTCTTGCACCAAGACTTCCGCCAATAACGACAATAGTCTTTAAATTTTCAGACAAGTTGAAATATTCAGCTGCTTTCTTTCTATCGCGTTCGAATAATTTTTTTCTGACTGGAGTACCGGTGACAACTAATTTCGAAGTATCTTTAAAATATTTTTTGCTTTGCTCAAATGATAAATAAATTTCATTTGCAATTGGAGCCAGGAACTTTGTCGCAACGCCGGGAAAACTATTAGACTCAACTAAAAATATCTTTGCACCAAAAACTTTTGATGCAAGTAAAGGCGGAACAGAAATATAACTCCCAGTTCCTAATGCGACTTTTGGTTTAAATTTCAGCACACTGACCAATGCTTCGAAAAATGCAATGATTAAACTGAATATGAAACCAATTAATCTAAAACCCACTTTTCTTGGCAAACCAATAATCGAAGTGCCTGAAAATTTAAATCCAAGCTTTGGTATTATTTCTTTTTCCATTCTTTTCTTTGTTCCGACAAACAAAATGTCTGCGTCCAGGATCAATGATTTTATTTCTTCAGCAATTGCAATGGCCGGAAAAAGATGACCGCCGGTTCCACCAGCCGCAATCAAGATTTTATATTTTGAAATTTTGTTTTTCATCTTATTTCAGGTCGATAAGTAAATGGTTCAAAATTCGTTTTCGGTTCATTTCTCAATGTCGATGCAAAGTTTAATACAATTCCCATCGCTATAGCGAAAATTACCAGCGAAGAACCACCAAAACTCATAAAAGGTAAAGGCAATCCAGTTGTCGGCAAAACACCGACTACGACAAGAGTATTTGCAAAAACATATACAAGAAGAGAAATCATAATTCCAGCTGTAACCATCTTTGTGTAATTATCCTGTAATCTTTTGATCATTAAGATTCCAATAAAGAAGATCAACATATAAACGGTAAGCAAAATCATAGAACCGATAAAGCCGAATTCTTCTGCAAAAATTGAGAAGATAAAATCAGTATGCGCCTCAGGAATGAATAGTTCTCTATAGCGGCTGTTTCCCATTCCAACTCCAAAAAGTCCACCAGAACCAATTGCATAAATTGAATAACGTACTTGTGGATCAGGATCAGTTAATGATGAATTAAAAATTCTTTCTATATAAGTCATAATTCTTTGATATCTATATTCAGCCGAAAAGACATATACGGTTAAGAATGGAAGAGCACCCAAAATTGTGAATAAAATATGTTTCAAGTTTGCTCCACCTATAAACATCAGACTAAGTCCAACGAAGATTATGACCATTCCCTGTGAAAAATTTGGTTGAAGAAAAATTAAAAATGCAATTGCACCAATCCAGCAGATCATTGGTAAAAATCCAGTTTTGAAATCTCTAATTCTCTCACCTTTTTTCTCGATAAGATTAGCAAAGTGAAGTATCAACGTAAGTAATGCAAGAAAAGATGGCTGCAATTCAAATAATTTTAAATTAAGTGCGCGAATTGCTCCTTTTTTCTCAGTTCCCCAAAATATTACAGCCACCAAGAGAATAACTGAAATTATCATAAAATAAAAAGTATAATCTTTCCATTTTTTGTATGGGACTTTTGCAACCACCATCATTGTAATTAGAGCAAAAACAATTCTTGAAGCATGTCTTAGAGCCAGATCATGGGCATCATTTTTTGCAGAAAGAATTTCAGAATAACGTGCACTGGCAGAATACACTACACCCATACTTAATATCATCAAAAATAAAACAAGAGCATAAAGCACTTTTTGCAAATCCTCTGATTTAATCAGCTTCATAATTTATTTACCAGATCTTTAAATGTTCTTCCTCTGTGTTCAAAATCATTAAATTGATCAAAGCTTTTACATGCGGGTGAGAACAAAACTATATCACCTGGACTTGCGACTCTATTTACTTCCGTCACGACTTCTTCAAGTGTTGTGCAAACGTTAACTGGTTTTAATCCCTCAAAATAATTTTTGATTTTTTCACTTGATTCGCCAAATGCGAATATTAATTTTACTCTCTCTTTAACTAATTCTCTTATCTCGTCGTAATTATTACCCTTTTCCCGTCCGCCAAGTATTAAAATTATGTTTGCGTCAAAACTCTTTAATGCATAGTAAGTTGATTGAACATTTGTTGCTTTTGAATCATTAATGTAAGTAACTCCGTTTATAACCCTTACAACTTCAAGTCTGTGTTCAACGCCTCGAAATGTTTTCAAGGCTTCAGCGATTTTTTTCAAATCACAACCAACGAATTTTGCGGCTAATATCGCAGCCATAGCATTGTAGTAATTGTGAATCCCCTTTATCAGCATTTCGTTAACATCAATTACAAAAATTATTCTTTCTGCAGCTGCTTCTGGCAAATCAATATTGTCTTTTTCTCTAACAAAAATTTTCCCATCTGAAAGAAAAGCAGTTGCAAAACTTACATCAATAGCGGAGAAAGACTGAGTTAAAAATTTTCCTCTATGTAAATTTCTGGTAATGTTTTCATCGTCCTTGTTATAAATAAACAGATCATCTTCACCAAGATTCTTTGTTATTCTGAACTTAGACGAAATATATTTTGAAAAATCATTCTCATAACGATCAAGATGGTCGGGAGTAATGTTCAATATCATTGCAACATTGGGATGAAAACTATCAATTAAATCAAGCTGATAACTGCTTATTTCGAGAACCGAAATTGTTTCATCATCACTTTGTTCAACAATGTTCGAAAAAGCCTCACCGATATTTCCACCAATCAAAGCTTTAAAACCAGAATTTTTTAATATGTGATAAATCAATGCAGTGGTTGTTGTTTTTCCATTTGTTCCTGTTACACCGATAATCTTTCCTTTTGCAAACCAGCTTGCGAATTCAAGTTCTGAATAAATTGGAATCCCTTTTGACTTTGCGC
This sequence comes from Ignavibacteria bacterium, assembly GCA_013177855.1. Taxonomy (NCBI): domain Bacteria; kingdom Pseudomonadati; phylum Ignavibacteriota; class Ignavibacteria; species Ignavibacteria bacterium. The sequence continues at coordinate 2,343,597 of JABLYA010000001.1, read as the reverse complement.
TTAATAAAATTTCTGAATCAACAGGTACACCCGGACTTGTTATAATAAAATCACAATTAAAAACTCTTTCAGAATGACCATTAAATTCAAATTCAACACTAAGAGATTTTAATTGATTCAAAATTTCATCAGTAATTTTTGGTGAACCGCTGTCACTCAAAAAAACCTTTGCACCTTTTCGAGAAGCAAGAAGCGACGCAGCAATTCCACTCCTTGCAGCACCAATCACAGATATTCTTTTATTTATTAAATTTTTTTCCATCATCTAATCTTGAATGTTGTTAGACTTACAATTGCTAAGATTATTGCGATGATGTAGAAGCGAACAACAATTTTAGGCTCAGGCCAGCCAAGCAATTCAAAATGATGATGAAGAGGAGCCATCTTAAAAACTCTCCTGCCTTCACCGTATTTTCTTTTCGTGTATTTGAAATAACTTCTTTGAATAATTACTGACAGAGTTTCAGCAAAGAAAATTCCACCAAGTATTGGAAGGAGCAATTCCTTTTTGACAAGAACTGCAAGAGTTCCAAGAGCACCGCCCAATGCGAGCGAACCAGTATCTCCCATAAAAACTTGAGCGGGATAAGAATTGAACCACAAGAATCCTAAAGTCGCACCAGCAGCAGCTGCACAAAATATTGTAAGTTCACCTGAGCCAGCGAGGTAAATTATGTTCAAATAATCACTGTAAACAACATTACCTGTAACATAACTGAAAATTGCAAGAGTTAACATTGAGATAGCCACAGTTCCTGCAGCGAGCCCATCAAGACCATCGGTTAAATTCACCGCATTTGCTGTGCCCATAATTATGAATATCACAACTGGAATGTAAAATTCTGCAAAGTCTAAATTTAAATTCTTGAAAAATGGAAGTGTGGTTTCGGTTCTAACTTGCTCAAACTCAGGTGCAAAATAAACTGCCAGACCAACAGCTAATCCAATTATGAATTGCAAAATCAATTTATATCTTTCAATCAAACCTTTACGATACTTCTTAACTACTTTGAGATAATCATCAAGCAAACCGACACCAAATAACCATAGTGTTGCTCCTAAAATTATCCAGATATAAACGCTTAAAATATCAGCCCATAAAACTACAGGGATGACAATTGCTAAAACTATGATAATCCCACCCATAGTTGGAGTGCCTTCTTTGCTCCAATGAGTTTTTGGAGCATCAACCTTTTTAGCTTCTCCAATTTGATTTTTCTTTAACCAATTAATGATTTTGGGTCCAAAATAAAATGCAATAATCAGTGATGTAACTGCGGCTGCGGCAGATCTTGTCGTGATATATTTGAAAGCTCCAAGTCCTGGTATGTCATAAGTCTTTTTTAAGAATTCAAATAGATAATAAAGCATAATTAACCTTTCAAAAATTCAATGACTTCTTCCATTTTCATTTTTCTTGAACCTTTGAGAAGTATCAGACTTCCCTCCGGAATCGATTTTTTTATTTCATCAGCGATTGATTGTTTATCATTAAAATGTTTTGCATCCAGATTTATTTTCTGAGCTTCATCAAAACTTATCTTTGTTAAATCACCAAAGAAGAACACTTTCTGAATTCCATTCTCTTTCAAATAATGAGCAAGCTCACGATGATATTTCTCAGAGAATTCACCAAGCTCAAGCATATCACCTAAAACTGCAAGTTTTTGAAAATATCCTTTCATCACACTCATAGTTTGAATTGCCATATGCATTGAGTCAGGATTAGCATTGTAAGCATCATTAATAATTGTATATCCATCGACTTCTATCACCTGCATTCTTTTATCGTAAGATTTAAAGTTCTCAAGTGTTGATTTGATTTGTTTCAGACTGACACCAAACTTTAATCCTACTGCAGCTGCACAAAGAGCGTTTTGCGCAGTATGAATTCCGAATGTTGGCAGATTAATAACTTCGCTTTTATTTCTATAAGAAATCTTTAATGTCGGTTGAGCAAGATTATTTAAGGAAAGAATTTTTCCACGAACCTCTGCACGGGAATTAAATCCAAATGTCAATTTCCTCTTCAATCCTTTCGCTTTTTTCTTAATTAAATCTTCATCTGAGTTAACAAATCCAAATCCATTCTTTTTAATTAAATATTCAAAAAGCCGACCTTTTTCTTCAGCAATTCCCTCTCGACTTTTAAGAAACTCGATATGAGCAGTTCCAATATTTGTGATAATTCCAAAATCGGGATTGGCAATTTCACACAGAGTTTTCATCTCATGAAAATGATTAATCCCTAACTCGATGACAGCAACTTGATGGGATTTTTCAAGTCGGAATAGATTTAAAGGTACTCCAAAGTTATTATTTAGATTTCCTTCTGTCTTTAATGTTTTATATTTCTTTGAAAGAATTTCAGCGATCATTTCCTTGGTGGTTGTTTTTCCGTTTGAACCAGTCAAACCAATTATTTTTACATTGAACTTATCGCGATAGATTCTTGCAAGCTCACCAAGTGCTTTTGTTGTATCTTCGACAATCACAAGTGGATAATTTTTGTCTTTAAATTTTTCAAAGTAATTTTTAGCAATAACTACTGCTGAAGCACCATTTGAAATTACCTGATCTACAAAATCGTGTCCATCAAAATTTTCACCTTTAATTGCAAAGAATAAATCTCCAACTTTTAGTTTTCTTGAATCAATAGAAATTCCAGAAATCTTTTTGAATAAATTTTTATTTAAGATTTCAACTCCATTTAATTTTTTTATGTCAGAAATTGCAATCTTCATTTTCTAAATCTTTCCATTAAATACTTTTTAGCAACAAGTCTATCATCAAAAGGAACTTTTTGATCTTTGATAACCTGATATGTTTCGTGACCTTTACCTGCAACTAAGACTATGTCTCCATTATTTGCGATCTCAATTGCTTTACGGATTGCTTCTTCTCGGTCTTCAATTACTAAAACTTTTTCAACCTTATCTATTCCAGATAAAATGTCGTCAAAGATTTGTTGCGGATTTTCAAATCTTGGATTGTCACTTGTGATAATTGCTAAATCGCTTAATGTCTCAACTACTTTCCCCATTTTAGGTCTTTTGGTTTTATCTCGATCGCCACCTGCACCAAAAACTGTTATTACTTTGGAATTCGAATTATTTGATTTCAATAGTTCTCGGATTGTTTTCAAAACATTCTCAAGTGCATCAGGTGTGTGAGCATAATCTACGATTACTTTTACAGGATAATTTCCAACAAGCTCAAATCTTCCAGGAACTTGTTTTAATCCTTTAACGGCTGACTTAATAACATCAATCGAAACACCCAATTCCATACAAACACTTATCGCTGCAAGCAAATTATAAACATTAAATGTTCCAGTTATATTCGAATTAATGACTGTTTTTTCATTTTTAGTGAGGAGCTCGAAACTAATTTCTTCAAATGAAAATGAAACATTTCGATATCGATAATCACACCTTTCACTTGAACCATAAGAAATGATTTTTGCTTTTGTATCTGCTAAAATCTTTTCACCATATTTGTCATCAAAATTTGATATGGCAATTGAATCTTCACTCAAAGAATCAAATAATTTCTTTTTTGCTTGAAAATAATTTTCCATCGTATGATGAAAATCGAGATGATCTTGAGTTAGATTGGTAAATACACCTGCTTTAAAATCAATTCCATACACTCTTGAAAGTTCAAGAGAATGAGACGAAACTTCCATCACACAAAATTCACAACCTTCGACTGCCATTTGATCAAGTAATTGATTTAATTCGAATGATTCAGGTGTTGTTTTTTCAGAAGGAATAATTTCGTCGCCTATATAATTTGCAATAGTTCCAATCAAGCCAACCTTTTTTCCTGATGCTTCTAAAATTGATTTAATAAAATGGGTGACCGATGTTTTACCATTTGTTCCAGTTACACCAATAACCTTAATTTTGCTTGATGGATCTTTAAAGAAATTTTTTGAAAGATGTGCAAGTGCCTTCCGGGAGTCTTTAACTAAAATCTTAGTTACATTTTGATGAATTAAATAATCGTTTGAAATTTTAGAATCATCTTCAAGAACTATAGCTGTTGCCCCTTTTGCAATAGCTTCCATTATAAAATTATGACCATCAAAATTAAATCCTTTGATTGCAACAAAGATTGCATTTTTCACTACTTTTCTTGAGTCATAACAAACCAATCCAATGTCTTTTCTTTCAACTTCACCAGCTAATTGAATAACCTGTAATCCTTCAATTAAATTTTCTAACTTCATTAAATTCCTCTCTGACATCTTAGTCTTAAACTTGTATTTTGATCTATGTACATTCCAGGCTGAACACTCTGATCGACAACATATCCTGTCCCTTCAACAGTAAATCGAATTCCTGTGGATTTCAATTTTGTAGATGCTTCTCTAATTGATAGTCCAATAAGATTCGGCACCTGAACTTTATACTTTGATTGAGAATAATCTGTATTCTGGTCAAAGATCAGAGTGATTTTATTCTTTGTCTGATCATAAATCTGGTTATGAACAATATCACCATTGCCTACAATTTCTATTTTAGCTCCAAATGATTTTGCAATTTCAATTGCAGACACTCTAGACTTTCCAGTTAGATCCGGAAATTGTTTTGTCTCTTTGCTTACTTTTTTTATTTCTGTCACAACCGGTATCTGCTTTAATAAATTTTGTTTTGCATTCCAGATTCTATCTCCAATTCTTTTGAAAACAGGAGCTGCAACATCTCCGCCATAATATCCATTCTTTGGTGAATCTAATTTTATAAAAATCAAATAATCGGGATTTTCAACAGGGAAGAAACCAACAAAAGAAGAAACATAATCCTTAGTTGAATAGCCAATCCCTTGAATAAATTTTTTTGCTGTCCCTGTTTTGCCTCCACAGGAGATCAACTCGAGTTTTGCTTTCTTACCTGTTCCATCAGTCACTACCTGTTCCATTATTTGACGCATAATTCTGCTTGTTTCTTCTGAAATAACTTTTCTCAATATCACTGGATTATTTTCAACAATGATGTTTCCCTGAGAATCAAAAACTTTTTTCACAACAAAAGGTCGGACTAAATTTCCGCCATTCACAATCGCCGCATACATTGTTATAAGTTGTATAGGTGTGACAGATATTGAATAACCATGAGCCATCCATAAAAGGTTATAATCATTTTTCCTGGGTTTGACAACAATCCCTCTAACTTCACCTGGTAAATCAATTCCCGTGTAATTCCCAAAGCCAAATTTATAAACATAATTGTAATAACTCTCTTCGCCAATCAACTTCGAAATTTTAGCCATCATTATATTACTTGAATAAACAAACGCTTCTTTGGGAGTTAGGTAACTGAATTTGTGATCGTCACGAATTACTTTCCCATTTGGAACTTGATAAACTCCATTTTCTGCAAAGATTGGTCTATCAAGATCTACCTTACTTAATTCAATCGCAGTTGCAAGTGTAACGGCCTTAAATGTCGAACCTGGATCATAAACATCAGTAATTGCTTTATTCTTTCTTATTTCTTCTGAATATTCAAAATACCTAGATGGATTAAATGAAGGTTTATTCGCAAGAGCGATTATCTCGCCTGTATTTGGATTCATTATTATACCGATACCATATCGAGATTTTGATTCTGATACTCCACGCTCGAGTTCTTCTTCTAAAATATTTTGAATTTCAAGATCAATAGTGAGTTGAAGATTGTAACCATCTTTTGGATCAAAACCTTTATTTTTAATTCTGCCCTGATTTCTACCACTTGCATCTTTCCTGTAATAAACTTCGCCTTCACTTCCTTTTAAATATTCATTGTATGCTTTCTCAACTCCATCAACTCCTTCTGAATCTTTTCTGACATAACCAAGAATATGAGCTGCAATTCCCTCCTTTGGATAAATTCTTTTGTGATATTCTTCGAAACCAAAGCAGGAAATTTTTTTAACTAAAAAAGTATCTCTTAGTTTTAGGTAATCTTCAGATGAGAGTGAATCTTCAAGATATACAATTTTAGATTTTGAAGACTTAATTTTTTGAAGGTAGTCTTGATTAGATTGCTTAGTTACCAAAGTAAGATAACTAAGAACAGAATCATATTCCGAATCATCAATCATAGATTTATCAATAAAAACTCTGTACAATTGAATAGAGGAAGCAAGTAAGATTTTATTTCGATCAAAAATTTCACCCCGCAGTGGTTTTTTGATTTCTACTTTTTCCGTTAATTCGATTGTCTTAGCTACAAAATAATCGTTGTGTCGCAGCTGCAACTCTGCAAGTTTTGCAACCAGAATAACGAAGGCAGCAAAGAATAGAATTATTAGAAGTATAAATCTCCTAAATATCAATTTTCCTCCAGACTTTTAATTCTTTCTTTGCTTATGATTAACTCCTCAGGTGACTCTCGTAGTTCTATCATACCCAATTGATTTTTTGCAATGGAAACAATTCGATCTCTTGCGATTAAAGATTCATAAATTGTTCTTAGCTCTTTATTTTCATTTAGTAAAACCTCTAATTCAGTTTTTTTCTTATCGATTTCTTTTGCATAGTTCCTGATAGAAACTACAGCAGCGACATAAAAAATGATTGAAAATGCAACAAAAAATATAAATACAAATATGCAACCTTGATTAATCTTCATTATAAAACCTCTGCTGCTCTTAGCTTTGCACTTCTTGATCGTGGATTTAACTTTATTTCTTCATCGGATGGAGTGATAATTTTTTTTGTAAGTTTCTTTAATCTCAGCTTTTTACCACAAATACACCTGTCATATTCTGGCGGACAGGAGCACTCCTGGGAATTCTGGTTGAAAAACTCTTTTACGATTCTATCTTCCAATGAATGATAAGAAACTATTACTATCCTTCCACCCGATTTCACAAGCTCAACAACATCATTCAAAAATTCTTTCAGGTTTTCAAGTTCATCATTAACATAAATTCTAAACGCTTGAAAGATGCGTGAGAGTGTATCGTTTAATTTATGTCTCGGAGTAACCTTAGAAACAATTTCAACAATTTCTTTGGTCGTTCTTATTTTCTTTTTTTTCGTGTAGTTTTCTATTTCTCTTGCAATTTTGAATGCAAATTTTTCTTCACCATAAGTTCTCAAAATGTCAGCGATTTCTTTTGCCTCAAGGTCGTTGATAATTTCATAGGCAGGCGTTCCTTTTGATTTATCAAATCTTAAATCAAAATCAGTTTCGAAACGATAAGAAAATCCTTCAGAAGCTGTGTCTATTTGATAAGAAGAAATTCCTAGATCCAACACAGCACCATTAATCTTTTCGATTTTTAAATCTTCCAGAATCTGTTTTATGTTTTTGAAGTTTTCTTTCACAATTGTAATCCTGTTTTCACTTTCAAATTTCTTTTTACAAAAATTAATGGCGGCGTCATCCAGATCTGTTGCAATTAATCTCCCTTCCCTTGACAACTTATTCAAAATTGCTTCTGAATAACCGCCGCCACCTAAAGTTCCATCAAAATAAATTCCATTAATGTCAGTTATCAAAAAATCCAGAACAGTATCTAAAAGAACAGGCTTGTGAAATTCATTTGTTTGCATTCATCACCGATGCAAGTAGTCCACCAAAATCACCTTGAAATTGCTTAGCTGACTCTTCAAGATATTTCTGGAACTCATCGGGATTCCACAATTCGATGTAATCACCAACACCAACAACCAAACATTCACCATTAATGTTTGTTTTCTTGAGCAGCTCAGCTGGAAGTTTTATTCTATACTGACCATCCATCTCTTCTTCATAAACACTTGAAAGCAGTCTCCTTCTTGCATAAGCGTTTAATGGATCAAATGGATTTGCTTTACTTATTGCATCAATAATGTTCTTGAAAACACTTTGAGGATAAAGTTTGATACAACGGTCATCTGTGTCAGATAGAATTATAAATCTTTTGTCAGACTCAACGGAAATTTCCCTTCTCAATTTTGCTGGGATGCTTATTCTGTTTTTTGCATCAACAGAATAACGAAAACTTCCAGTGAATCCTTTTGATAACTCAGCCAAGTTTTCCTCGCTGAATTGGTGATTTTAATTTTTCTTCGTGGGTTCCCTTAAACATATCTGAAAAATCCTAAGCTTATTTCAATTTGGAGAATTTTGGACTTTTCATCCACAATTCCCCACTTTTATGGCAAAGCTAAACCTTTTTATGGGATTTGTCAAGTCTTTGAGATAAAAAATTAAGTTTGAAACAAGCCTTGCAACGAAAATTGACTTTGAGCTTAAATTACCAGAGATAAAGATTCAAAACATCGGATATTTGACTTATCAAAGATAAAGCTTGAAGTGAAAAAGAAATTGTCTTCAGAGCTTGTTTTAATTTTGAAAGTTAGAAATTGCTAAGTTTTATTTGGCTGGATTATTTTGAAAAGTTTTTTCTGCAATAAGGATAATTCTTTCTAAACGATAGAATCACAAAATTTTAATTGTTTCTATTCAATACCATTGTATAGTTTGAAATTTTCAAATCAAATGAACTGTGAATATTTCAAGTAATAAGTGAATGTTTATTTGACAAGATATCTTTTGTGACAAAATTTTTTTGGAATCCAAAAAACATTTTTTAAGATTTCCGAAATTCAACTGAAAGGGAAAGAATAATATTATTCAAAAACTGGATTGCCCCCAATTTTTCATAAGTACATTTTCAAAATAATTCTCAAATTTCTCCCTGGTTCAGGATAAATTGATTTTATTCTTGAAAGATGATTTCGATAATCCTGATTAAAGATATTTTCAAGATTTACACTTAAATTCAAAACTATTTTATTTATCTGATAAATTTTTTGAACAAATAAATTTGTAACAAAATATCCAGCAGTCGGTTCTTCAAATTCATCAACTTTATTTTGACTTAGTGCCCATTCGTTTGAGATACCAGCGGTAAGCTTTTCTGTTTCATACGACAATTGATTTAATCCTTTCACAGGTGGAATTTTTGGAAGTGGTTTTCTGGTATCTCTAAATTCACCAATTGTTTGGCTGAAAGATGATTGTAAAAATATTCTATCCACAAGATTTAATTTCACTGAACCTTCAACGCCGTAAATTGCTGCATTTACCCCGCTTGTTGCGTAAATGGGTAAAAAAGTTTGATAGTTTATTAAACCAGTATTTCTTGGTATGATATAAGAATTCAGATAATTATAGAATGCATTAAGATTAAAATTTAACTTTTCAAATTTATGGTAAACAAAAAATTCAAATCCCCAGCCTCTTTCAGAATTTAAGTAAGGATTGCCAACTTCGTAAGAATATGCAGCAAGATGTGGTCCTTCAGAAAATAGTTCTTCAATTGTAGGTACCCGAGTTGAACGACTGAAATTACTACCAATAAAAACTATATCTGATAACTTATAAATGAATGAAATAGAAGCCGCAACATTATAAAATTCTCTCTTTTTAATTTCACCAATTTTCTTGCTTACCTTTTTGATCTTTGGGTCAACAACATCGTAACTGATTCTCAAAGCAGCATCAACATTAAATCTTCCTAAATGAAAATCAGAATAGATAAACGATGAAAGATTATATGATTTAGTTGGAGGAGTGAAAACATAACCACCTATGTCAAAGTCACGCAGCTCAAAAGAAAATCCGGTTTCAAGTTCTTTTAGTACATCACCATTCAAATGAGAAAAAACTATTCTACCTGAATTTGTAATTATTCTAAACTCACTTCCAATTAATCCACTATGTTCAAATTCTCTATGTCTGTAATAATCATTTCTAAAATCGATTGAAACTTCATCATTCAAACCATTTAAGTTAATTTTTGATTTAAATACCAATTCTCTTTTTTTGATATCGATATTAACACCAAAAGGATGGGCACCTATAAAGCCACCAGGAATTCCATAGTTAAGGTTATAAACTTTAAAACCTGAGCCAACAAAACCAAAATCTTCTATATAACTAATCCCTGCTGATCCCGAAAAATTTTTTGAAGCTGAGTTTTTCAAAATTCCCAATGGTGTAGATAAGTCAGATGTCGTTCTTTGTGCAGCCTCAAATTTAATTTGAAAAGGTTTCAGCGGGACTTCGCTTTTAATCGCACCAAGCAATCCTTCATTTACGGATTCGAAATAACTTCCCAAAAGAAAGTGAGGCTGATTATGAATTTGTTCGGGAATTTCTTCTTTAATGATATTTACAATTCCACCAATTGTAGTTGAAGTTTGACTTAAAACTTTCGGTCCTCTTAAAACTTCAATACGCTCAGATGTGAAAGGTTCAACTGTAACTGCATGATCTGGTGAAGTGGCAGATAAATCTATTGATTTCATTCCATCTTCAGTAATTAATACTCGATCCTGGCCCAATCCTCTGAAAACTGGTCTTGATGGAGCTGGTCCCATTGAACGAACAGCAAGTCCAGTTTCATTTTTTAGTGTTGATGCAATTGTCTGACCAAGCTTTTGATGTAATTCTTTACCTGAGAGTTTTGTGCTGTATTGTTGTAATTCATCAATCACCTCAGTTGACTTTTTATCAAGTATTACAATTGGTGATAAATTGATAGTTTTGGGGAACAAATAAACTACAAGTTTTATCTCATCTTCTTTAGACGATTTAAAATCTATCAACTTCTCCTGAAATGCGACATGAGTAATTTTAATTCTGAAATTATTTGATTGAATAGGACCAATTCTAAAAGTACCATCATTTTTTGATGTAGCGAAAACTTTTTGATCAACTATTTCAATTGCAGCATTAGCGATTGGCTCTGAATTTTCAGCATTTAGAATCCTTCCAGATACAAAAATTGAATTGCCTTGAGCAAAAGCTAAGTTATTAAATAAGAAGAGAATCGTCACAAATAAGTGACGACTCTCTGCTAAGAAATTTTTTAGTTGAATTTTCATCATCTAACCTTAACCGGAATTTTACCAGAACGGAAATCTGGATGACCCTCATGTAAGACAAAAAATTCAATATCGGTTACACCAGCTTTCTTACCCTGTAAATGAAACTCATAACTGCCTTGACCATTGGGATGTTGATACACTGACACAATTGAAGTATCAGAAATCGTCCAGCTGAGCGGTTTTTTCTTAGGATCAGGAGGATCTAAAAGGTTTCTTTCCGGACTTAAAAATTTCACTTCAATATGAGCAGTCATATTTCCTAAAGGTACAAAAAACGTATCCTGAGTTACTCCTCTAAAAATTTCAGCGATCTTAATTCCAGATTCAAAGAAAACCATTCCTTCGGCTTCAAAATGATCTTCTGATGGGGATAATGGTTCATCTTTTGAACATGAAATTATTGCGAAAGACAGAATAAGAATAAGTAAAACCTTAAGAAAGTTATTATTAAACATTTTTAACACTCCTTTTTGTTTTAGTTATGAAAATTCTTTTTCTTGATTTTTACTTTGATTTAATTGGCTCAGGAGTGTTTTACTGGAGGGGCTCTTAGTTTTATTTCATTTAATGTAAAAGAATTTCTAAAGAGAGGAAGATTTTTAATTTGTAAGCTTATGGAAGTATCAAGAAAAGTTTCAGGCTTTATGTTCTTGACAAAACTATTATGAATTGAATTAAATGTCGTTTGAACAATACAATTTTCTAAAGAATGAGAAAATCCTTTTACCGGTTTTGATTTATCGAACTGACCTGAATTGTCTATGACATAATTTAGGTTGTGATAATGATAAGCATTAGAAATGAATAAACTCAGGTAGGCGATTAAAACTGTAAATGCTATAACTTTTCTATTTATGTTAATTCTGTTCATCTCTAAGAATAAGATGTAAAAAAATCAAAAATGTTTCATTGTGTTTGTAAATTTAAAAAGTGCCAGGTAAAATTTCTTTGTCCCTGGCACTTCCTGCAACTTATAGTCAATGAAATTACTTTATTTCTTCAAGTCAAATCTATCTAACATCATCACTTTATTCCAGGCTGCAATAAAATCGCGAACAAATTTTTCTTTACCATCTTCTGCTGCATAAACTTCACAAACTGCACGCAATTCCAGATGATGACCAAAAATCAAATCAACTCTTGTTGCTTTCCATTTCAATTCACCTGTCTTTCTATCATAACCATTAAATAGATAATTATTTTCATCAACAGGTTTCCACTCATAATTCATATCAAGCAAGTTAATGAAGAAATCGTTAGTAAGAGTTTCAGTTTTCTCTGTAAATACACCAAAATTAGAATGCTGATAATTTGCACCAAGAACTCGAAGTCCGCCAACAAGAACTGTCATCTCAGGAACGGTTAATTTTAATAAATGAGCTTTATCAACAAGCAAATACTCAGCATAATATTTTGATGGATCTTTAATATAATTTCTAAATCCATCGGCAAATGGTTCCATAAAAGAATAAAGTGATACATCGGTGTGCTCTTCACCTGCATCAACTCTTCCTGGAACAAACGGAACCTTTACATCAAAACCAGCATTTTTGGCTGCAGCTTCAACAGCTGCACAACCGCCCAAAACTATCAAATCAGCAAGCGAGACTTTCTTTCCATTTTTTTGATTTGAATTAAATTCATTTTGGATCTTTTCATAAACAGAAAGAACTTTTTTCAATTCGTCAGGATGATTTACTTCCCAATCTTTTTGCGGAGCTAATCTTATTCTTGCGCCATTTGCACCACCTCTTCGATCAGAATCTCGATATGTTGAAGCCGAAGACCATGCAGTGTAAACAAGCTCGCTGATACTTAATCCTGAAGAAAGAATTTTTGCTTTTAATTGGTTCACATCGTTTTCATCAATTAATTCATAATCTCTTTCCGGTAGAGGATCCATCCATGGAAATACCTCTTCAGGAACTTCGGGACCAAGATATAAATGACGGGGACCTAAATCACGATGAACAAGTTTGAACCAGGCTTTCGCAAAAGCTTTTTCAAATTCTTCTGGATTCTCTAAAAATCTTCTCGAAATCTTTTCATAAATTGGATCATATCTTAACGAAAGGTCTGAGGTCAACATCATTGGTTTATGTTTTTTATTAGGGTCATGAGCATCAGGAATAATTTCAGGAGCGTCTTTCGCAACCCATTGCCATTTGCCAGCCGGGCTCTTCATTAATTCGTATTCGTATTCAAAAAGATTCTTTAAGAAACTAATACCGAATTTTGTCGGAGTTTGTGACCAGGCTAATTCAAAACCAGAAGTAAATGTATCTGGACCTTTTCCTGTCTTGTAACTACTTTTCCAACCAAGTCCCTGTTCTTCAATTGGAGCTGCGTCAGGTTCTGGACCGACATAACTTTCTGGACTTGCGCCGTGAGCTTTACCGAAAGCATGTCCTCCAGCAATTAAGGCAACTGTTTCTTCATCATTCATTCCCATTCTTTCAAAAGAAAGTCGGATTTGTTTTGCCAGTGCAACTGGATCTGGATTTCCTCCTGGACCAGCTGGATTAACATAAATTAAACCCATCTCAGTTGCAGCGTAAGGTTTTTCAAGGTCACCTTCTTTAAATCTTCCTTCATCGGTTAACATTTTTAATTCAGGTCCCCAATCGGTGCTTTCATCAGCTTCCCAGATATCTTCACGGCCGCCTGCAAAACCAAAAGTCTTCATTCCCATTGCCTCGAGAGCGACATTTCCTGAAAGAATAATTAAATCACCCCAGGAAAGTTTTTTGCCGTATTTTTGTTTGATGGGCCAGAGAAGTCTAATGGCTTTATCAAGACTGATATTATCGGGCCAGTTAATTCTCGGAGCAAATCGAATTTCTCCAGTTCTTGCACCACCTCTTCCGTCAAAAACTCTGTAGCTTCCTGCACTATGCCAGGCTAATCGAATAAAGAGCGGACCATAGTGACCAAAATCTGCGGGCCACCAATCCTGTGATGTTGTCATTAATTTCTTTAAATCTTCTTTAACCTGAGCTAAATCTAAACTCTCAAATTCTTTTGCGTAATCGAAATCTGGTCCATACGGATTTTGATTTGGGCAATTTTGTCTTAATATTTTAAGATTTAATCTATGGGGCCACCACTCGTTAATTCTTGCGCCCATTGAAGGTTTACCATTTGATTTTTTATCGGTCATATTTCCCTCATTATTTGTTTTAATTTTTTTTCGTTAGAGATAAAATTATCAGCATTAAAACAATTCAATACTCTAATTTAGTTCAATACAGGTGAAGAGATTAAACTTTAATGACAAAAAAAATATCAGCGGGATAACTTTACAAACTAAATTTTGAGAACTAAAAGAAATTATAATTCAATCTCACCTTCAAAAATTTTTTGTGCGTGCCCTGTTATTGAAATATCGTTAATCACTCCATTTAATTCCTTAAATTTAATCTCAAAAACTTTTTGACTGGTGGTTATCACTTTGATTGGAGGATTAAGTTTCAATGTAATGTAAGCTATAATTGAAGAGGCAATGCTTCCGCTTCCACAGGCTAATGTTTCAAACTCAACTCCTCTCTCGTAAGTTCGAACACGAATTTTATTGTTTTCAAGTTGTCGAATGAAATTGACATTTAAACCTTCGGGATAGAACTCTCGATGATTTCTCAATAACCGACCATAATAATTTATATCAAAATTTTCGAAATCTTTTTCATTAAGGAAAGAAGAGTAACTATCTTTGAAATCATTCCAATTAATAACCAGATGTCGTGAACCAATATCAACAAAATGAGTGATCAATCTCTTATCAAGAAAATTAATTTCTTTATTTAGTTCAATGATCGGAGAATAATCAATAAAAAGTTGGACATTGAAATCATCCAGAACATTCGCATGAAAAATTTTTTTAATGAATTCAAACGAGCATTTCTGACCACATAATTTATTTTGAAATGCGAACATTACTGCACATCTCGCACCATTGACACAAAGAGCATCACCCGACCCATCGGAGTTAAAATAACTTACTTGAAAATCTGCTTTGTCAGACCTTTCAATTATCAAAACTCCATCTGCACCAATTCCGAAATGTCGATCGCAAATCTTTTGTATCAATTCTGGCTTCGGTTCAAAATCCGAATTATAAATAACTACAAAATCGTTTCCAGCTCCTGAGTATTTTTCAAATTTAATTTTCATTTTGATCTCATTTTATTGGAAATTATTAATCTTGGAACAAAAAATTAATTCACCTTGAGTATATTTGTGAGGAAACAAAATAAGAAAGGAGCAATCAAATGAAAAATAAAATTATTGCACTCTTAACAAAAGCTTACTGGAAAGAACTTGAAACAGTTCAAAACTACTTAGCCAACTCTGTTAATCTCGACGGGGTTCGTGCCGAAGAAATCAAAAAGGCACTCGCTGCAGACGTAACAGAAGAATTAACACATGCTCAGACTCTTGCAAAAAGAATTAAAGAATTAGGCGGAAAAGTTCCTGGTTCATTCGAATTCAAACCAGAACAAAAAGGACTTCAACCTCCGGCAGATTCGACAGATGTAGTTGCCGTAATTAAAGGCGTGATTGAAGCCGAAGATGACGCAATCAATACCTATAATGAATTGATCAAATTATGTGATGGTAATGACTATGTAACTCAAGATCTCGCAATTACACTTTTAGCCGATGAAGAATCTCATCGCTCAACTTTTGTTGGTTATCTAAAAGAATATACAAAGTAAAATTATGGCTGATAAACCTGTCTCTGTTGTAACTGGTGGAGCCGGATTTTTAGGTTCCCATCTTTGTGATAAATTAATTCAGAATGGACATAAAGTAATTTGTCTTGATAATCTAATTACAGGAAGTCTGGAAAACATTGCTCATCTCTTTGGGAATGAAAATTTTAAGTTCATCAAATATGATGTAACTGAGTTTATTTATGTCGAAGGACGAGTTGATAACATTTTACATTTTGCATCTCCCGCTTCACCTATAGATTATTTGAAATATCCAATTCAAACTTTGAAAGTTGGATCACTCGGCACTCACAAAGCACTTGGACTTGCAAAAGCAAAAAAAGCAAAATTTCTTCTTGCGTCAACATCAGAAGTTTACGGTGATCCGGAAGTCCATCCTCAACCCGAATCTTACTGGGGAAATGTAAATCCAATTGGCCCTCGTGGTGTTTACGATGAAGCTAAAAGATTTGCCGAAGCAATGACAATGGCTTATCATCGATATCACGGAGTTGATACAAGAATTGTGAGAATTTTTAATACTTATGGACCAAGAATGCGATTGGATGATGGAAGAGTTTTACCGACATTTATCTCGCAAGCTTTGCGCGGTGAAGATTTGACAGTTTTTGGAGATGGCTCGCAAACCAGAAGCTTCTGTTATGTCGACGATTTGATTGAAGGAATTTTCAGATTGCTAAACACAGATTATCATGAACCTGTAAATATTGGAAATCCCGATGAAATTACTATTCTTGAATTCGCTGAAGAAGTTTTGAAATACACAAAAAGCAAAAGCAAGATTACTTTTAAAGATTTACCTGTTGATGACCCCAAAATAAGGCAACCAGATATAACTCTCGCTAAAAAATTATTAAACTGGGAGCCCAAAGTCTCTCGAAGCGAAGGAATTAAAATTACTCTGGATTACTTTAAGAGAAAATTAGGTATTGAATAAATAAAGAATCTAGTAAAGATTTTAATAAACAAATTACAATTAAAATTGAATTACTTTATTATTTAAAACTTCAAGATCATACTTTAAAACAGTCTTCACTAAAAGCGAATAAGCCTTTGCTTGATAAATTGGACAATTTAAAATCTTGAATCAATATTATAGTTTTTCCAATAACGCTTATGAATTTCGGTAAAAACAAAATCACAAAGAAAAGATTTGTAATTGTATTTCGCTATTATTTCGAATTACATCAAAGTAGTAAATATATTCAACCGCTCTCGTAAAAACATTTAATACATTCAATCACTTCTGGATTGTTAATTTCCTTTTTCATTCCTTTCCCCGAATGCAATTCAGGGCTAATCGTATTCAATCCCTTCGGGAATGTTGTTTTTGTAACTCCAAGCATTCTCGCCTTTAATATTTTATCGATTTCTAAACGATGCTTCTTTATGGAAATAACAGGCAAGAATGCATGATTTATTCTTTATATCCACAGTCAGGAATGCCTATGTTATATTGTTTATCACGAATTGTCAGGCTTCTTAACCTGAGGTTGTTACGTTATTGGTGGAGAACACCAAATATATTCTGTTCTCGAGTAGCCAAGAACGAAGTTCGTGGCGTATCGAGAGAACCATTACCAGCAGTGTTCTTGATACACAAGCTAAAGCTTACTACTCTCAGCCCGAGACTGATCCGCCAATGGTCGAGATAAACTCAGCCTGGAAAAAAGCACTGTCACCCTGAGTTTATCGAAGGATGACAGGACGATATTTTGAAACAAAAAGTGAGTGCGGGAAAAAAGGATTTTCCCGCTACCTTTTTAATAAGCCTCTAATATCTTTACTTTCCCTTGAGCAAGGATGCTCAAGGTACCTTTTCTGAAGAAATGAAAAAATCCGGGAAAAGGGATTTTCCTGCTACCTATTTAATAAGCCTCTAATATATTTATTTTTCCTTGAGCAAGGATGCTCAAGGTACCTTTTCTGAAGAAATGAAAAAATCCGGAAAAAGGGATTTTCCCGCTACCTTTTTAGTAAGTCTCAAATATATTTACTTCTCCTTGAGCAAGGATGCTCAAGGTACCTTTTAATATCCCACCCACCTCAAACCTAAACTAATTCACCTCTAACCTGAACTTGTTCACCTTAAACCTAAACTAATTCACCTTTGAGGTGAATTAGTTCACCTTTTACCTAAACTTTTTCACCTTTTTGGTGAATTAGTTCACCTTTTAGGTGAACTGGTTCACCTTTAGGGTGAATTAGTTTACCTTTTAGGTGAATTAGTTCACCTCTAACCTGAACTAATTCACCTTTGAGGTGGGGGGGTATACCTAGATAGGTGGGGGGGGATACCTAGATAGGTGGGTACCCCCACCTAGGTAGGTGGGTTTTTAGCATTTTTTTAACACTTTGTCAATCTGGCGATATTTTGTCATTCTGACAAAAATCGTTTGTTTATTAAATTTAATTAATATTTGCAATTTAGCAATCTTTTATTGTGGATTGGGATTATTCCCAGATGGTTTTGTCTTCCCCTGTCCTACAAATCTTTTTCCAAGTTCGTTTACTACTACATCTGTCCCAGGAACATTTTGTTTTGATGCATTCTTTGCAGAATTATAAAACGATAATGCCGATATATATGCTTCACTTCCAACTGCCATATATGTATCACTTAACTTCTCATATAATTGACCTACTAAATTTAATATCTCCCTCAATTTATTACTTAACTCAAAATCTTTTCTCAACTCTTCAACATTTATATAAGGTGGAACAAGATTTGGATTTGTTTGTGCCAACTCAAGTGCCTTCTCTACAAATGGTATTGTCTTATCTCCCATCTTTGGTAGATTTATTCGCTCCTCCTGCGTCAGATTTATAAAAAACGGAAGTTTTTGATTTATCTGATTTATTAAATTTGCAATTTCGTTTTTTTCATCGTCTTTTAATTCATAACTGATATTTTGATATGGCATTTTTATTTCTCCTTTCCTTTTTGTTTTTACTTCATTAATTAAAAAAGCCAGCCTCAAATGGGCTGGCTTTACTTTGGTTAGTTATTTTAATACAACCATCTTCTTTATAGATGTAAATTCTCCTGCCTTCATCTGATAAAAATATACTCCACTACTTAATCCCAATCTTCCTGCATCAAGCTCCACTTCATATTCTCCTGCATCTTTTACTTCATTTACAAGTGTTGCAACTTCTCTCCCAACTATATCATAAAGTTTGATCATTACAGGATTTGTCTCTTTTAATGTGTATCTAATCTTTGTTACTGGATTAAATGGATTGGGATAGTTTTGATTTAATTCAAAATCATAAATTCTATTCACTGTTTTCTGCATTGATTGATCCCAATTGATCCAGTCAAAATCTGAAGGTTTAGATTCAAGATTAGTATTATCAACAGCCGTTATTCTATAAAATAATTTACTATTCCCACTACCAACATAAACATCAACATCTGTGAAACTTGTAACAGGGATTCCTTCTTTATAGGCAGGGACATTAGCAATTAGAGTCCAAAATTGTGGTGGATTATTATCATTACTAGAAGCTCGATAAATTTTATATCTCCCACCAGATATAACATCAGGTTCAATGTTTGGAGACCATGTTAAAACTGCTTGATTTAATGCATTTTTAGAGACTGATAATCTTTGTGGTTTAGAAGGAGGTAAGCTTAATGAACCAGAAACACTTGTATAAACTCTTACTATAAGATCGTTACCATTTTGTGCAAGAATTTTTACTGAAATACCAGTTAATATTTCAGTATTATTTACAAATTTAGTTGTACTTGGATTACTCCAGGGAGTAATTTGATCATTACTATTAATATTAAATGCGTCTGCTTCATCCCCCATTGCATCTCTGCTTATAACCCACTCTTTAGTTAATGGATCTCTATCCCACCATCTATAATCATATTCCCATCTATTTAAATAAGTTGCATAATAGTATAATTTATTTCTATCACATTTACCAATTTCTACATAGTCATTAGGTAAATATCTATAAAATTCTCCTCTTTCAAGAAGAGGCACTACTGGAGGAGGCGTATTCCATCCATACATTGTCCTTCTTCCAGCAAATTGCCACTTAAACCCACCGTCAGCTTGTATAGAATAAATTTCTGGGGGATAGGTATTTCAATTTTTTATATACCAAATATATAATCCTTTACCTAATTGAGCATTTGGATCCAAAGAACCCTGTAAAGCTCCTCCTCGAATTATTTGATCATAAGGACTTAATCTTTGATGATTTTCTATAATTAAATATTCACCTTGAGCTATATTAATTCTTAGGGCATCACCTGTTGTAACATAATCTCTTAATGTTTTTGTTTGACCATTATATGCTGAAGGAATTGCAATATATCCAAGTCGCTCACGTTCCCATGCACTCATTGAATAATTTTCATCATAATTCCAAGGGGCACCTGCCATAATGCCACTTAATTGAGTATGCCCACTACCAAACAAATAGTGTCCATATTCATGAGCTAAATGAAGAGTAAAACCAAATGCATTCATCGAATATCTGACAGAACTTGTGATCCCTGAACCATTAATTCCAAAATAACCATTAATTATAATTCCATCATGCGTTATAAAACTATTAGGTATATCTAATGAAGCAACACCACCTGGTAAACCAAAGATACTATTATTATTAGGATTTCTATAAATAATTATTAACATATCTAAAATTCCATCACCACTCTCTTCTGAAAAATAAAAAGTGCCATTATTAAAATACCAATTATCATAACGAGTAAAATTTTCAATTAAATCGTTTAATCTATTTATAACATAGGTATTAGCAACCGAATAATTACGTATAGTTGGTACTGTTATAATTGATGGATAAACATCGCCAATAAAATCAAAACTCCCATTAGACATTTTTTTAAAATAATCAGATAAGGTATATGGTCTATAAGACTGCGATGGTTCACTATCAATTATATCAAAAGCCCAACTTGGTAAGTTATTCTTGGGCCAATTTGGTATTTCAGTATTGTCATCGCCAAATTGAGCAAAAACTATTAAAGCCCTAAAAAATTCACCTGGAGCATTAGAAGAGGGTTTATATAGTCCCCCAACTGTAGCTTTAAATCTTAGATCTTTTATAACAGGTTCATCACAAGGAATATAAAATCCTTGAGAGTATAAATTAGTTTTTAAAAAAAGTAATATTAAAAAATTAATTAAAATTTTGGTTCTCATTTTTCATCCCTCAGAATTTAAAATTTAAGGTGCAACTATTATCTTTGTATTGCAAATAAAAAAGAGGATTAATTAAAAGGTGAGCAGCCTTATCTACCTCAATTTTATTTGCTTTTTGGGATGGTGTGCACCGCACCATCCCTTATTATTTTTAATTTTTGTATGCTCTTACCTCCATCATTTTATTTTATTAATATCATTTTTTTAGTGGTCTTTCTATTATTTACGCTCAACTCATAAAAATACACACCACTTGGTAAAGCTGATCTTCCAGTTAATCTTTCTGAATCAAAATCTACCCAGTAAGTTCCGGGTGACATTTCTTGATTTACAAGTTTAATTATTTCATTTCCAAGTGCATCATAGACGGTTAATCTTACAAATCCTCTTTTATTAATCTTGTATCTAATCGTTGTAACTGCATTAAATGGATTTGGGTAATTTTGATATAATTCGAAATCACTGATGTTCATATCTGGTTTATCTTCAACGGAAACAGTAAAAGATGTATCTCCATATACAGAATCATTTAATACACAACCCCATAAAAATGCAACACCGCCACTCCAAGGGTCATCTGTCCAAGTATATTTAACTAAACCAAAATCTTCCGACCAATACTCATAGTTTTCCGTTAGAATACTATCTGTTACTTTTATTTTCTTTGTAGGCAAATATTCGCCCCAAAATACCCAAGTATAATTAGTATCTAAAACAATATGATAGTATTTTTTCCAAGTAATCGACATATGTTTCTGAACCCAAAAATCTCCTACTTTTGCATTTTTCTTATAATATATAAAAATTTCACCTGTAGCTTGATTTCTTGTGCTATCATATGATATATAGTAACCATCATCATTAATTGTAAAAAATCTGTTATAAGTAGGTGCCCCATTAAAATTTTGATATTTAGATTTGTAATAAACTTTATTATTTATTAAAATAGTATCATATAATTCTAATCTTTCATATAATCTCCAATAAAAATCTCTATAAACGAATATATTTCCAACTTTCAATTTATTTGTAAAAACTCCAAAAACTTCCCCTGTTGGTTTTCTGAGATATTGTGCGAAAACCAGGGAATTAAAAAAGAGAATTACAATCATAAATTTTATTTTATTCATGATAAATCTCCTATCTTACTTCTTTTTTCTTTAGATTAAAATTTAGATTGTATAAAAAAGATATCAAAAGATTGAAGTTAAGGTAAATCTGTTCAAAGTACGATAACGATGAAATTTGATAATTAGAATTTTTTGATTTTTGCATTAAGGATTGCCGAGAGAAAAGGTTTTTAAAATGTTTGCTTGTGATATATATATATATATATATATGCCCCTGCAGAATTAATAAAATAAAAATCTTTTTGGTTCATTTATTTAACTAAATTTCTGATGGTATTATAAAAAATAGAAAATTAAATGTCAATACTGGTTGGGAAGAATGAGTTCATTTACACGAAAAAAATCATATACAACTAAGAAATCTGAATAAAATATGAATTGCTATGCAGTTACTTTGATAAAACTTCTATGTTATTCAAAAATCACTTCTTATTTTTCTTCATAAAATCATCAAATGTAATTTTAGTGTACAAGTCATCGCCGATGTATTTTAGAATGCTTGCAAAAGTTGGTCCATCCACATATCCAGGTAATACAGTAATTGGTTGAGAATTATAATTCAAAAATATAGTTGCTGGAAAACCTCGAATGCCAAAAGCTTTAGTCAATTGAGCTTTTGTCCACTTGCGTCCATCAAATTCAACTATATCGTTTGACTCTCCATTCATTCTGTAAAAGTAAAAATTTCGTTTTAACTCTTTTTGCACTTCTTGATTTGGGAAAGTTTCTCTCTCCATTTTTTTGCACCAGCTACACCAATCAGCATAAACATTAACCACAACTTTTTTCTTATCTTTTTGAGCAAGCTTCAAAATCTCTTCAAAAGACTTCCCCTTGCTATCATCATTCAAAACATTTTCAGAACCGTTTGCGTTTATTGTAAAGTAAGAACCAATGATTATGGCAAAGATTATTGAGACTGCAACTAAATTCTTTTTCATTTTCTTTCCTTCCAAAATTTTTTATGGATAAATTTGAATTAAATCATATTTTATTTCAAAATATTAGATGAACTCAAATGAAAAAAGTCGCAATTATTTCTACAGGTCATCCACCATTTGACGAAAGAATTTTTAATAAAATTGGCAAATCACTAACAAAATTCAGTTTCGAAGTTACGATAATTGTAACAACAGCTGATATCGAAAAAGATATCTCATCAATTAAATTCAAAGGAATAGACTTAAACAAAAAAAATAGATTTATTGAAAAATTCAAATTTATAATTAAGGAACTGAAAAAATTAAATCCTGATTTGATTATCAATTGTGAACCACTTCCCGTTCTATTTTCCTACTTCTTTATTTTAATTCAGAAAAAAAGTAAACCAGCAAAAATCATTTACGATGTAACAGAATGGTACCCAGAAAACATTTATCTGAAAAAGAAAGGATTAAAAAAAACATTTCTTTTTTTCTTTGGACATTTCATAAACTTTTTAGCAACTAACTTTTCTGATTATCTTTTTATTGGCGAAGAGACAAAACTTGATCGTTATAGAAAATATTCTCCCCGAAAAAAATTTTCAATAATCTCCTATTATCCAGTGCTTGAATATTATAAACCTTCAATGAAAAAAATAGAAAACAATGAAATAATTTTTGGCTATGCAGGAGTAATTTCGATAAGTCGTGGATTAAAAATTTATTATGAAATATTAGAAAGATTGATTTCAAATTTTCCTGATTACAAATTTGGCTTTGTGCTGGCCGGCAGATTTGAAAATCCTCAGGAAGAAATTTATCTAAAAAAATTTGAGAAGCTCGGTATTAATTTTCAGTTTTTCGGATGGACTAATTATCAGAGTTTTTCAAAGTATCTTGAACCAGTCCATATTTGTCTTGACATTCGCCCACCAAATAAAATTTATGAACGCTCACTTCCAATTAAAATTTTTGATTATATGGCTCTTGGCAAAGCAATTGTCGCATCGGATTATGAACCAATTAGAAAAATATTTGAGCTATCAAATTGTGGAATATTAGTTAATCCAATCGATTTGGAAAACATTATTGAAATGATTTCAATGTTGATTAAAGATACAGATAGGATTTATAATTATGGATTAAATGGAAGAAGTGCTGTTGAAAAATTTTTCAATTGGTCGGTTTGTGAGATTGAGTTGAAGCGGGCACTTGAAAGTTTAAATCTTTAGTATTTCTCTCCAGTCTCGTTTGATTATTTTGAGAATAAACCCAATCGATATCATAATTAAAAGAATTACAAATCCAACAAAAATATCGTCTATCTTTTTGTAAAGAATTAATCCACAAAAACCAGCAAATAAAATTATAAACAAACTTTTGTACTCATAATTGATTTTAATCTTTCCCAGATTATAAATGAATAAATAAAATGCGCCGGCTAAAAATGAAATCATTGTAGCTATTGCTGCACCATCAATTCCTATTCGTGGAATTAAATAAATGTTAAAAATTAAATTCAATACCATGGCGATCAAATCAGCAAATAAAAAGTGATAAAGCTTGTTCAATTTAAATGGAGCAATTGAATAAAAAGCCATTAATAAACTAAAGAAGTAACCAATTAAAAGGTAAATAATAAAGCTTGTCGAATCTTTATATTTCAAATCAAAGATTGTAAATGTATCAATCTTAAGTTTAAAGACTTCATTAACTCCATAGCTGATCACAAAAATTATTAAGACAGATGAATACACAAGTTTTGTAAAAATTCTGCCAAGATGATCAGCCTTGTCTTTTTCAATCAATTTTAAATTAAAATAATGAGGTATCCATGCAGATTTGAAAGAAAGAATGTAAAGATTAAAAATTAATGCAAGCCGATAACCAAAAGAATAAATTCCCGCTTTCGTCTCACCTAAATATTGAAAGACAAGTAAACGATCTATTAATTCAATCACTATCGTAAAAACTCCTGATAAAAGCAGCGGCAAAGATCCAATAAGAATTGGTTTGAGATAATTTAGATCAAATGTAAAAGTAAAATACTTTTTAAGAACATCACGAGATAAAAAAATTAAAATCACTGAGCTTAATATCTGAGCTAAAAATATCCCATTTATTCCAGACTTGAAAAGAACAACAAAGATTAAATTAAATACAAAATTTGAAATCGAAGCGGCTGAGTTTTTTAAGACAAATTCTTTTGACCTTTCTTCAGCAACATAAAAGACAGAGAAATAATAAGAATAATTCAAGGAAAGAATGGAAATTAGGCCTAAAATAATCTCAACGTAAAATTCGTCCTTCCCGATGATTATTTGACTTAAAGAACGACTGAATCCAATAACCAAAATTAATAATGGGAGACTGACAGATGTAATAAATGAAATTGTATTTGATAAAAATCTTTTCTTCTCTTCAATTGATTCTGAGCTTGATAAATTTTTTAGAAAAATTCCAGGCAGGCCAAGATTAATAACAGTAGAAGCAATTGTTAAAACTGAAACTATTACTGAATAAACACCAAAATCTTCTGGTGAAATATAGTGACTATAAAATGGAAGAAGTAAAAAATTTAATCCGCGAGAAATTAAGTTACCAAAAGTATACAGGAAGGTATGAGAGAAAAGTCCTTTTCTGTTTTCAGAGGATTCCATGCTTTTTATATAAATTCATCAACTGTTCGTTAACGCTCTGGTAGGAATGATATTTTTTCACCCAATCAATTGATTTCTTTCCAATTTCCTCTCTTAAATTTTTCGAATCAATTAACTCAATTAATTTCTCTTTTAATTCCTTTTCATTATTGGCAACAACAAATGGATTTTCTTTTAGAAATGATTGATAATCTTCTGTCATATTTGTAATTGTTGGGATTCCCATTGCGAGACTTTCGAGGCCGCTTTTTCCGTAACCTGTCCCGCCAAATTTTCCACCAACCTGATCAATGCAAATATCACAGGTAGCTTTAATACTTAAGACTTTTTCTCTGGGTAAATTCTCAAGTAAAATAAACTCAATGTTTCGCTCTTTCTTTACCTCTTTGATTACTCTTAAAATTAAATCAGTTCCCTTAAATTTTCGGTTTGTTGGTGAGTGAACAATTCTAACTTTGTCCGTTTCATTTGGAATTCTTGTTGGGACATCATCTGCTTCGTAAGGGTAAAAAATGTAATGAATATCAGGATGCATTTGAAGGTGGTCATATTCAGTAGTGAGGTTCATATCCGAAATTCGGTCTAGTTCTTTCATCAAGCCGCGAGCTCTTAAGTCACTGCCAAAGTAACAACAGACAATTTTTTTACCGTCAATTTTCCATTGCTTAGCAATGTGAGAATCACGAAAGAAATCCATTCCACCGTCGTAATGAATTATGTCATATTCATAAAGTTTGTGTTGTTCTATGAATTCGTAGATTTTTTTCCTGCGGAATGATTCTCTTATATCAAAATAAAGTGATTCCAGAAAATTTTTAGGTTCGAAATAGAATGGATAAGTTTTCTCCTTTTTTTGAATTGATACAGCGTTTTGAACGACTTTAAACTGTCTCCAGGCTTTTGCGATAAAGTTACGATGAATTTTAAAGTTCAAAGAAAGTTCTTCAGGGAAATTTTGTGCGGTTCGATAAAAAGTTACAAGAATTGATTGATCACCCATCGCACGATGCATTTTAACAAACGAGTGTGGGACGCCAGCAAAATTTTCAACAGCGATGTGTAAAATCTTAAGCATATTTATTTCAATGAAAGTTGAAATGTATCTCTAAAAATTCCTCTTGCTCCAAAGTTTTCCTTAAATCTTCCCAATCCCCAGTTCGGCTCCATATTCACTGTAAAAATTCCAAAATCAAGAAACTTAAATCCTTCTGCTTTGTATCTTCTCATAATTTCATAAAAAAGTAAATTGACTGGACGATATTCTTGATAATCTTCATCGTGAGAAATATAGAAAGCGAGCACAACTTTTGAATTAGCAGAAAAATTACAAACTCCAGCAATTAATTTTGATTTGACAAATGCGCCAAACAATCGAATTCGGGTTGGAAAGATACTTTTCAATTTAAGCAACTCATCTAAAGTATGAGTGGGATTAACATTGTGCCGCATCTTCAAGTTCTTCTTCAAAATTTCATAATATTCCTGAAATCTTTCTGTTTCTGCTATTTCAACTCCCATCTTTAATGATTTTTTCAGTGCCGTGCGAGCTTCTGGCCTATAAGTTTCGAGTAATTTATCATCTTCAAAATCAAGGGATACAACACTTGAAACTTCTCTTTTAAGATATTGAAATCCATTTCTATACAAAGCGAAGTCAATGTAATTTGAAAACTTTGAGCAGTAAATGATTGGTGGAAGAGTTAAAATGATCTTATCAAATTTTTTCTTTCGTGCATAATCAATCAATAGTTCGACAAGATTAAAAGCATCCTTAATATTCAAAGAAGATTCATAAACAAAAGAGCCGTAACTTGCACCACGATGTGAGTAAAGAATTCTTTCTCCATTTAATTCAATATCAACTGCCGGAAACAATGCAAAAATTTTCTCGCCTTTAAAAAAGATTAGTGAATTGTCCTTAAATCTTTTTGGCGGATGATATGAAAGAAAATCAAGACGGTGAAAAATCGTACCGTTATCAGATTTTTCTACAAATTGATTCCAATCATCAGTAGAAATTTTTGAATGCGAGAGTTCGATAAGTTTTATCATAATTTTATATACAATGAAATTAGATTAGCACTTCCAAAATTATTTGTGAATGGTAAGAAAGCATAATCAAAGTAGATTGATTTGTAGTTAAGTCCAAGGCCAAACGAAAAATGATTAAGTTCTCTCATTGAATTGTAGCCAAGTCGAAAATTTAAAAGATTATCATAATTAGTTTCGAGGCCGACTAAGAAATTGAGATTTCCACTTTTTGTAAATTTCTGAATATCAAATGAAGGTGAAAAATTAAATTTATAAACGGAAAGATTACCTGCGTAATTCAATCCAAACCTTACCTCAGATGGAAGTTCAGCACTCGAAGAAGAAAGTTGATTAACCTTCCCAAAATTTCTAAAACTTAATCCAGCATTTAAATCAGTAATTAAATCTTTCTTAAATAATCCAAAGTCGAAAGCATAACCATTCGATTCATCTACATAGATATTTTCATACAGATATTTTACCTGAAATCCAAATGAAAGATTTTCAAATAACTGATAGCCCGTTCCAATTCCAGCAAAAAAATAATGAGCATTGAATGATCCCTGTGCATCGCCAGGTCTGGTTCTTATCTCAATATTCGCAATACTTGTTGAATTCACAGTGAGAAAAATTGGAACTCCATAAAGAGATGAATTGGCAAAAAGAAATTCACTTCGTAAATCTTGAATCCATTCATTGTGCATTAATCCAATTGAACTAAAATTCGATTGAGCGATTAATGCTGGATTGTAATAAACTGAAAATGGAGAAGAGAACTTTGCAGTTACTGCTTCAGCTTGAGCAACTTCCCCTGCACCAACTCCAATTTTTAGAAATGAATAACCCGTATTTGCTGCGTTTTGTGCGAATAAATTACAAGTAATTAAAAATAGAAAAGTTAAGAATTTTGTTCTCATATTTTAATTCCTAAACTTAAAGTATGAATATCTCGTGGAGCGTATGGTTCTGTCATAAATGTATAATTAAACTCAAAATACTTACCCATTAAAATATGATTCAATCCGAAGCCGAAAGAAATTTTTGGTACCATATCAGAATTTGAGAGATTAAGTCGGTCAATTCCTGCTCGTAGTTTCAAATGTTCATCTAAATTAATTTCTGTTCCACCTTTGAGTAGCTTCGTTTGATAACTCGTCCACTCGTAATCAAGATTAACAATTCCAAAATTTTTAGGAAGGCGAAAACTTCCACCAATTCTTTTAATCACTGGAAAGTAATCATAGAAATTATTTCCTTCTTCACCATAAAGTGGAGTTGAATCCCAACGATATTTCGAGTTTATATCACCAATAAATCCACCAATGGTTAAATTATCCAAAACTTTGTATATCACACCGAAATCAAATCCGACCGCTTCCGAGTTTATTTTATCAAACAATGAGTAATAGTAATACTTTGCTGTCACACCAAAACTAAGTTTGTCTAAAGGACTTATTCCGACAGAAAGAAAAAATAAATTTTCAGAAGTTGAATAAGTTTTTGTCCTAAGTCCGCTGTTATCTCTTCCGTCAATATTATCAACTCCAGAATTAATTAAACCGAAGGTCACACCCGCTTTTGAATGAACTTCAGAAGTTTTGTTACCTTCAGCATCTCGTTTGTATTGAGTGAAACTTTTGCTCAATTGAACGAAGTTTAGTTTACGATCGAGTGAAAGAAAAGAAAAACCGAGCTGGATAAGATTATTATCCACAAAAGGATTTAATGCAGGATTATAATAAACATTGATCGAGCCATCAATATTAGCAGTCATTGCATTCCCCATTGCCATTCCTCTTGCACCAAAACCCATTCTTGAGAAAGCTCCTGGTAGCGAAGCAATTTGAGATGTCTTTGGTTGAGCAAAAATTTCGAGTGTGATTAACAAAAGATAAATTCCGACGAATTTTAATTTCATTTTCATTCCAATTGAATTATTGATTCAAAAATTTTTTCAAGCTATCTAATAACTAAAATTTTTCCCCAAACAGGTTCCGAATTTCCGATTTGAACAGAATAAAAGTAAACACCATTACTGACAATATTTCCGAACTCGTCTTTACCATTCCAGAATTCAGTTTGCTGAATTCTTTGATCAACTGCACCGCTTCTCGGCGCATTTTGAATAATTGTTTTAACTAAATTCATACCAAAATCATAAATACGAATTGTAACTTTTTCGTCTCTTCCATCAGTTGTGTATTTAATTTTCAAAACATCAGCTTCGGGATCGAATGGATTAGGATATGCATAAGTTTCTTCTTTACTTCTAACAGGAACGAAAGCAAGATATACTCTCCAGGGTGCAGCCCAGGCAAAACCTGTTTCGGTTGTTTTAGCTAATCCTTCGTTTGAACCGACCCAGATAGTGTTTCCCTGAGTTGCAACAGAATAAAATGTTGAAGTTAAGATTCTTTGTTTTGTAAGCGAGTCAACAATCATTGGTGCTTTAATCCAACTTGAGCCAAAATCATCACTGCGAAAAAGTCCTGTTGAGCCAGCCGCATAAGCGATTTTATTAAGAAAACCAAAATTGTGAATTCTAATATCCCGATTAGAGATTGACCAGTTATGTCCTCCATCGGAAGTTAAACTAATTCCATACTCTTCTGTTAAATCTTCAGCTTTCCAGGTTGCAGCATATACATAATGATTACCTAAATATTCTGTTCCACCAATTGCAACGACAAAATTTCCTGAAATGTGATTTGTTTGATTTTGTTTATTGAATTTCATCCAGGATTTTCCACCATCAGTTGATTTGTTAATTCCGCCAGCAGTCCCAACCCATATTGTTGAATCATTTTGAACATAAATTGAAAATACCCGGTGATTCAAATTGCTTTGATAACCAAGATTTCCACTAACTGGTGAGAGATCAAAATTATATGATTCAGTCGGCTTGATTGAGTCGAGATTATCAGGTGGGATTACAACTCTCTGCCAGGTTCTGCCAAGATCGGTTGATTTCCTGAGTCCGCCCGCAAATGATGCAATCCAGACAGCATCACTTGTCAGACCAATATCATAAGTAATGTTGTTAATGGTTGTCGTAATTGGTAAAGCGTTTAAGACATTATTTCCGTAAATAACTTTATTTGAATCTTTATGATCAACTGGTTGATCAACTTTTTGCCAGGTCAATCCTCCATCAGACGAAAATCTTAATCCACTTCCTTCGGGTAAAATTTGTCCATCTTTCTCAACTGAATGAGCAGTTGCAACCCAGATATAACCATTTTTATATGCAACAGCAGAAATGCTCTCATTTCCAAAGGCAGGATGTCCATAAAAATTAATCCAGCTTTCACCTCGATCGTAACTAATACTTAATCCTTTCCCTGTCCCTAAAACTATCGTATCGCCTGCAACAACGATATCTGTAATGGAATTACCAAGCTGGACTGGAGAACCTGCTGAAATCTTTTTTAATTGAATTTCATTTTCAAGTAAATAACCCTCAGGAAGATTTTGAGAGTAAATTGAAGCTGAAATAAACAGGATTAATAGAATTATTTTTTTCATTGTACAACTAAATTATGTGAAATGATATTGCTTGATTCGTTTTTTTTATCAATTGCTTGAAATTCAAATCTATAAGTTCCTTTTGGTGTGTTTGGTGGAAGAATAATAATCCTCGAGTAAATTCCATCGTTTGCCTGTTGATCACCATTTGCCTGATAATTTCCATCATCAAAAAGATAAATTGGATTACTTCTTGAAGGACTGCCATCGGGCAGGAAAGAATTGAAAAATACGCTCTTTATATCTTCACGCCCATCTGGGTCATAAGCTTCAATGCTGAGAATTATTTTTAATGTATCAGTCGGATGTAAATTTAAAACTGATGGAGCTTGAAGATTTCTAACAATCGGTGGAACATTTTGAACAGGATCAATTACTTCAGAATAATCTTTTTCACAACCAGAAATTGTAAGTAAAAAAATAATTGAAATCGGGATAAATCTTAGAATAAAATTTTTAATCATTTGTTTTTTTCTTTTCGTTAATGATTTTCTTTAAGCCAATTTAATATAAAATGGAACTGGAATAAAACTTACCACAAACATAAAAATCGCAAAGTAGCCGATCATTTTTCTCCTCGGATCAAGTTCGGATGGATCTGGAACTTCTGGATGATAAAGTTTAACAAAAAATTTCAGAATTAAAGCCCAGAAAAGCCAGCCTGTCCAGCCAAAAGGAATTTCATTCTGATAAAATTCAGAAGCAAAACCTGCAATGCCAAGAATTATTAGAAACACAAAACTCAAGTCAGCAATTCTCTGGTGTGTCCTCGTTGAAAAAAGCGAGTATGAAATATGTCCACCGTCTAATTGACCAACAGGAATCAAATTCATAGCAGTTACAAAAAGTCCAAACCAGCCCACACACAAAAATGGGTAATGATAAATTTCAGACATTGGCGGAACAAAATCGACTGCTGGATTTGTGAAAAGCTTTTCAAGAGTCCAGTAAATCAAATTATAACCAAATTTTAACTCAAGCACATCCGGATTTTTTATTGGGCTAAAGTAATCAGGATGAATTTTTAGAATGTATTCAACTCCTGGTAAATGAGTGAAGCCATAAATTAATATTGCAATTGATGCAAAAAAACTGGCAATTGGACCTGCAACACCAATATCAAACATTGCCTTTTTATCGGGAATAATTGATTTTGTTTTAATTACTGCACCGAGTGTTCCAAAATTTAAAAATACATCAGAAACAGGAAATGGAATGAAATATGGAAGTGTTGCTTTCACTCGATGATATTTTGCGGCAAAGTAGTGACCAAACTCATGAACACCAAGAACAAACAAAATAGATAGTGAATAAGGTAGACCAAGATGAAAGTTATTTAGATTAAAAGCTGCAATTGGTCCAGCGATCCAAGCAACTCCAGCGATTGTTGTTGTAAAAAAAGTGATGACAAATAAAATTATGTTAATTATAAAAGAATATTTACCTGATAAAAAAGATGATTTAACTTTTGGTTGTTCTTCTTCAATTTGATAATAATCCGCCATCTCAAATCACTACGCTTATATTGATAAATGACTGTTTAAATTTTTGATTAAAAAGTTGTCCGTGAAAATTATAGCCATCAAAATATTGATAAGCCAATCTCAAATGTGTAGTCGATTGATTTCCAAAGATAAAACCTGCCGAGAAGTTTTTATTGGTTTCGAATTTTTCACCATTAAATTTTTGAAACTTTAGATCAAAACCTGTGAAAATTTTTGTGTGTAATTCTGGAAAACCAATAATAATTGCTTCAGTTCCTATTCCAGTGATTGTATTAAATTTCCATTCAGGAATTGAGTGGAATAAATAAATTGCATCAAAATAAAAATTCAGATTGCGATAAATAAAAGCAGAAGTCCATTGAACAAATTCACGGCTGTAAGTAAATGGCTGGTTATTATTGGTCCATTGATTTTGACTTTTGTCAAAAGAACCGTCTGAAAGATGAGCGGAAATGTGACTAATTCTAATTCGATTTGCCCAGTCAATGCTTCGACTGTTATGATAAAAAATTAAGTATCCTCCAAAAAAATAATCAACTGCCATTACAGGAAATTTAAATTGCTTTTCACGATTCAGAAGTGACCAATTGAAAAATTCTAATCCAAATGCTAGAGTATTGCTCCAATTAAATTGATGATGAATTAAATCTTTAGACGCACCAATGTTTAGTTCCAGACTTTTTGCATCGAGGTAGAATTGAGTTCCAGTTTTCGCTTCCATCGGGTCAGAGAAATTCGATGGGAATAATCGATAATCAGGAAATAAAATTGTCTTCGAATAAATTCGATTTGAAAGATAAATCTGAGAATATACCTCGCTGAAAAGAATAAGAACAAGAAATAATAGCTTTATTTTCATTATGACTTTCGAACTCCAAAAAATTTATTGTCAAATTTAAGAATTTTTTGTTTTACCAATTTTTGAAAACCATAATAAAATTTTGAGGGAACGCTTTTTATTCCGAAATAATTAGTTGGAAATGCAAACGAAGGTTCGAAGTAACAGTTAACTGTACAACCTTTACAAAAGTCAAACCTTCCTTCCATTGATTGATAATATTTAACTAAATCGGAATTACGAATTTCTTTCAAAGGTCGATCAATCTTTATTGTTTGATTTCCAAAATGATAACAAGGAAGAATAACTTCATTATACGGGGAAATTACAATTACACGAGAAACTGCTTTGCACAAAGGTTTTTCAGGATTATTACCGCCTCTTCTTCGTAATTCGATAAAACTTGGATTAATGTAAATATCTGGTTTACCAGAACAAAAATCTTCAATATAATCGAGTGCTTCGAGTGAAAGTCCTGGATTTCCAAAATAACTGAAAACTGGATTTACGATTAAAACTAATTCATATTTTCTTGCAAGCTCATACATCTGCGGAAGTTTTTTATAAGTATCATTCGTCACTGTAAACAAGATATCTGGGAATTCTCCAATTGACTTGGCGATATTAATTGATTCAATAACTGAATTAAAGCACTTAACCCTTCGTATTCGATTATGTTCTTCTTCATCAGGTGAATCGAGAGAGAAATGAAGGAGATTAACTTTACCTGCAAGTTTTTCAGCAAACTTTGGATAGAGCAGACAATTTGTTGTAATGCTTGTCTGCATTTTTAATTTTTTTGCTTCATCTACAAAAAGATGAATGCTTTTGTGAAGAAGCGGCTCACCGCCAGTAAAGTCGATAAACTTCACTCCAAGTTCTCGAAGCTGTGGCAAATTATTGAATACATCTTCTTCTTTTGCAAATGGAGTTCTGTTAAGTTCTGTTGAAAATCCGAAGTGACAAAACTCACAATCTGCGTTGCATCTATAAGTTACATAATAATTACAAAGTAGAAGCATATTCAATTTCAATATTCTCTTTCTTTCCAGATAACTTTTTTATCCAGAAAAACAAAAAATGGAAGAAGCAGCACATATAAAATAAAGTAAATTTCAAATGCAAAGAAATACTTTAATTGATTAACCATCTTGAATTTTCGCAAAGGAATTAATAAGAAAACTAAATCACTCAAAAATTTTATTACAGTCAGAACAAGAGTAAAAACACTTCCAAAAATAATTTGAAGTAAAATCAAAAGATGACTCAACCAGCCCCAGAACATAATTACAAATCCAATAAATGGAGCATCAAGTCCACCAACTCCCCAACGATGTTTTTGTCTGTAGAGACTTTTCCAATCAGGACAGGGTTCAGACAAATTTACGCCACTTTCTTCAGCTGGAAAGACTACATTGTAGTGAGTGTGTTTATGAATTTTGTGAAGCAAAGCAAAATCTTCGGTTACGCTAAATTTAATGTTTTCATATCCGCCGACCCAATCATAAGCATCTCTTCGATAAGCCATATTATTTCCGATACAACTCAAAGGAAGGCCAAGATTAATTGTTCCAGCTGCAACCGTTAGCAAGTAAACCCAATCGAGATTTTGCATTCCTGTAAATTGTGAATAACTTTTTTGAAATGTGAAACCAGTTACTACTCCCACATTATCAGTAAAATATTTTATCTGAGATTTAATCCAGGAAGGTTTCACAATACAATCAGCATCGGTTGTGAAAATAATTTCTCCGGAAGAATTTTTAATTCCATTTACAATCGCATTTGTCTTCCCGGGTTTTGGAATAATTTTAAGCTCTGGAATTACTTTTTTCACATTAGGAAAATTTTTAACAAACTCATCGATAATCTCTCCGGTTTTATCTGTCGAGTAATCATCGACAATTATTATCTCAAGTTTTTCCGAAGGATAATCAATCTGAACAAGTGAATTCAAGCATTGCCTGATATTTTTTTCTTCATTTCTTGCTGCTACAATAATTGTAACAGAAGGTTCATAGTTCGGATTGATTTTTAGTTTTTTATTAAATCCAATTAGAAAGATGATTTGCTGAATGATATAAAATATCACAGCAACCAGAAATAGAATTTCAAAAGCTGAAAGTATTTCCAACTTTAAATCCTCTCTTATCAATTAAATTAAAAGTGTAGTCAAGAGATTTTTCAATAATATTAGATGATTTTGGATTGTTGTGAAATACAATTATTGAGTTATCTCGAAGATGATTATCCAGATTTCTTTTAACAATATCAAAGTTACCAAGATAATCTTCAGTTAAAAGTGACCACATAATTACTTTGTAATTTAATGACTTTAATTCTTTTACCATTTTAAGATTAATTCTTCCGTAAGGTGGTCGAAATATTTTTAAAAAGTTTTGCTTATCGGAAAGTAATTTTTCAGTCTCTAAAATTTCTGATCTAATTCCTTCACAACTCATTTTTGTCATTTTTCTTGAATGATTAAATGAGTGATTAGCGATAGAATGTCCCTCTGCTGTAATTTCATTGACAAGACTGATATTCTCAATCACATTTTTGCCGGTTAAAAAGAAAATAGCTTTAGATTTATTTTGTTCAAGCATTCTAAGAATTTTTTCAGTCGGTTCTGGAAAAGGTCCATCGTCAAAAGTTAAACAAATTTTTCGCTCAGAATTTTCCCAGATTAATTGCTTAAAAATTCTTCTGATAATTTTTGGTGGTTCAATAAAAAAAATAAATCTCATCTTTTGAAATTTCTACCTTTCCAATTAAAGCCGGTTAAATAACTCAAAACTGGAACTATCGAAATATAAAAAAGATGAAAAACTTCGGCTAATGGAAATAAAATAATCAATTTTAATACTTCAATTTTATTCTTAGAAAATTCAAGCAAATGATAACCTTTCAACATAAAAACTAAATCAACAAGATTTTTCAAGAGAAAGATTTTTATGAATAAAATCACAAATTGAGAACTAAAGATTAGAGCAAATAAAGAAATTAAACTCATTAAATAAAATAAATATAAAATCACAAGAATCGGCAGCAGCAGTCTATTTCGATAAAACGGAACTTTGGATACCCACCTTTTTCGTTGATTAATAAAACTTAAAACTCCTCTTATGGGTTCAGTATATGCAACACTGTTTTCTAAAGAACAAAATCTCACTTCATAATTAGTATCAAAGAAAATTTTTTGCATCAAAAACTCTTCATCTCCAGAAGCTAAGTTTAAATTATCTTGAAATCCACCAACCTGAAAAAACAAATCTTTTCGATAAGCACAACTTGCACCATTCGCAAGTAATGGAATTTTATTACCAATGAAAGCAGCACCAATGCTGACCAGACTTGCGAATTCTATTTTTTGTAATTCTTCAAAAAAACTATTTGCTCTGGTATAAACAACTTTTCCTGCGACAAAACCTGTTTTTTCATCAAAAGATTCAACAAGTGATTTTAACCATTCACTGGAGTGAAAGCAATCTGCATCTGTTGTAACTATTATTTCATTACTTGCCTTATTAATTCCAGCTTCTATTGCTTTTTTCTTTCCAGAATCTTTTTCAAGTTTAATAAGCTTTACAATTGGATCTTTAAGATAATCCTCAACGTATTCAATGTAATTATCAGTCGAATTATCGTCCACCAGGATTATTTCAAATCTATCTTTATCAAAATTTTGATTTAATAAAGACGAAACACATTTAGCTAAATTTTTACCTTCATTTCTAAAAGGAACAATGATACTGGCATTAAAATTATTTTTATACCTATCTTTCCGAAGTCTAAAAATGCCAATAAAAAGAAAGACGATAAATAAAAAATATAATCCAAAAAAAATCTCAAGTGCAATTTTCAGCAGATCAAACATTAAATAATTAGTCATGCCCTCTTTAATCTCAATAGGAAATATAATCCAATTATTGATGGGAGAAGCAAATTCAAAATAAACAAAAGCATCGAGCTGTTAAATGCAACTGCTTCATTACAACCGAATAAACCAAAAAAGTAAATTGCAGCCCCTTCACGAATTCCTATCTCACCAAGAGTAATTGAAGGGATTAAAGTTTTTGTGAAATATACCATAATTGATGCAATCATCAGCATCTCAAAATTTGTATTTACATTAAAGCTGGCAACAATGAGTGAAAATTGAATGACTATAATCAGGTAATTAACAAATGCAATTAAAATCAACTTCGATACTAATTGATTGTGCAAATCTGACAGAGGTTCTATTAACTTTTTCAAAAAAGGGATCCTAAAATTGAAACGACTTTTCAGCTCTCTCAAGTAGTTATAAAATCTTTTTGAATAAATCATCATAAATAAAGCCGAAAAGAATGTCGCAAAAATTACAAACAAAGAAGCGATAACATAAATGTCAACTTTATAATAGAAAAGCATTAAACCAAAACTTAGAAGTGCACCCCAGAAAACAACATTCAAAAGAAGCATCATCTTGTCAATAAAAGTCAAGGTTATAACAGAGCTTAAACTTAAATTCTTTAAAGTCATAATTCTAAGAAAATATTCACCCGCTCTTGCAGGAGTGAAAGTCCCAGCGCTGAAACCAATTAATAGTGACTTGAAAATTGACTTATCGTCAATGGATGGATTTTCATTTTTAACTAAAATTTTCCATCGGAAATATTGTAAGTAAACATTTATGATTGCTAAAATTATGGCAAAGGAAAAATAAAAAACATTGACCGAGCTTAAAGATTCAAAAATTATTTTAAGTGAAATTTTATGAATCAAATAAGCTGTAAGACCAATGCCAACAGAAATTTTTATTATTGGAAAAGCAAATCGTTTCGACCAACTTATTATAAATGTTGAGATGTTAGCAATCAAATGTCTCATTTTTGCTCAAACTTTTTCAAATATAAAAATTTATTCGTGAGATGTCTTTAATTAATAAAATTTTTTAGTTATGATCTCGTAAAGATTTAAATAAGTTTGACTCAAACTTCTGCCTGAATTATTATTGAACAAAAATTCCAATCGATTATGAATAAAATTTTATTAATAGTTTTAATTTTCTTGCTGGCGATTTTTTCAAGTTGTGATGATCAACTGAATCTTCCCTCCGATGAAGAAATTCCAGTAAACAATGTTTCTTACAACAAACACATTCAACCTATATTTAATGTAAGATGTGCAACTGCGGGTTGTCATGATGATCAGACAAAAAGCGCTGGCCTCAGTCTAACAAGCTATCAAAATACAACTGCAAGTTACACTATTGTATTTCCAGGCAATCCAGATGCCAGTCTTTTGGTCCTTTCAATTGAAGGGCGTTCAAATTTCCCAATGCCTCCTCCCGGTAGACCTCCACTCACACAAACACAAATTCGGGCAATTCGTACCTGGGTCGCTGAAGGTGCAAAAAATAATTAATCAAAAATCACAACCACTTGTTTTCAAGATACCAATTAATCGTTTCTCTAATTCCCTCTTCTATAGAAATCTTCTGATTGTAACCTAATTCCTTTTTTGCTTTTTCAACACTGCAGACCCAGCTGCTCTGGACCATTTCTCTTGCTTTCTCAAGATTTAGAATTGTTGCCTCTTTACTAAATAGACTTAAAGTCTGCGAAATCGCAGCAACCAGATAAACAACAAAGTGAGGAATTTTTATTTTAATTACTTTCTTGCCTAAAATCTCTGAGGAAATGTTTCCAATCTCTTCCCATCCATAACCTTTTTCACTTGAAATGAAATATGTTTGATTAATTGATCTATCAGAAAAGGCAGCAAGCAAAATCCCATCAATCAAATCAGATACATGCACTAAAGAAACATATTTTTCTCGAAACCCAACCATTGGTTGAATTCCTTTTTTCAATGTTTGAAAAAACATTAAGATTTCCGGATCTCTTGGACCATAAACAGCCGATGGACGAACAATTGTAAATGGTATTATGCCTGTAAATTTCTTCACTTCATTCTCAGCCATTAATTTTGATTTGCCGTAAGTAGTAACCGGATTACATTCCATATCTTCTGTTTTTGCAAAACCTTCAGGACTTGGACCAGCAGCAGCCTGACTGCTTACAAACAAAAATCTTTTCAAATTTGGATTTTCTTTTTTAACAGCTGACAATAAATTTTTTGTTACTTCGACATTCCCCTTGTAGTAACCTTCTTTCTTCTTTGATTTAATTACACCAGCCACATGAAATATATAATCAACATTTTTAACTGCATCTCTTAAAAAATTAATATCACTATAATCACCAGTGAATATTTCTACTCTGGAAGGATCAACCCATTTTAATTTACTTTCCTTTCGAGCAATTATTCTTACTTGATGATTTAAACTTAGTAGTTTATCAACCAGATGACTGCCAACAAAACCACTTGCTCCTGTAACCAATGATGTAAATTTTTGATTCATTTACTCCTCATATTTTATTGTATTTAATTTTGCTTCAAATTATTTTTCGTAGAATTTACATAAATTTGAAAGTAATTTAAATATGTTGAACTATTAAGGAGATAATAAAGTGGATTTATTCGATAAATGTTACAACTTTACTCGTGCAGATGAAGTCAAACAAATGGGATATTATCCTTATTTCAGACCTTTAGAAGAAAATGAAGGACCAGTCGTAAAAATTGAAGGAAGAAAAATTATAATGGCTGGTTCCAATAATTACCTTGGATTAACAACTCACCCAAAAGTAAAAGAAGCTGCTATTAATGCAATAAAGAAATATGGTACAGGATGTTCCGGCTCAAGATATCTCACCGGAACTCTTGACTTACACATTGAACTTGAAAAAAGACTTGCAAAGTTTATGGGAAAAGAAGACTGCCTGCTTTACAGCACAGGTTTTCAGGCAGCGCAGGGTGTAATTCCCGTGATTGCACAAAAAGGTGATTATATAATTTCAGACAAAGAAAATCATGCAAGCATAGTTGCCGGTAATTTGATTGCAAAAGCAATGATGACTGAAGTCATCCGATATAAGCATAATGATATGGAAGATTTGGAAAGAGTGCTTTCAAAACTTCCACTCGAAGCAGGCAAGTTGATTGTAAGTGATGGAATTTTTAGTACCTGGGGAACAATTCCTGATGTTCCAAAGATGGTTGAACTCGCAAAAAAATATAACGCTCGAATTCTTCTTGATGATGCTCACGCTATCGGTGTAATTGGTGAAGGTGGAAGAGGCACAGCAAGTCATTTTAATCTTACCGATCAAGTCGATATGACAATGGCAACATTTAGTAAAACCTTTG
This sequence comes from Ignavibacteria bacterium, assembly GCA_013177855.1. NCBI lineage: Bacteria > Pseudomonadati > Ignavibacteriota > Ignavibacteria > Ignavibacteria bacterium. The sequence continues at coordinate 2,302,927 of JABLYA010000001.1, read as the reverse complement.
CTTCACTTGGCGGATTTGTCGCTGCGGAAAGCAAAGTGATAAATTATTTGAAACATCACGCACCAGCATTAATATTTAGCGCAAGTCCAACACCGGCTTCTGTTGCTGCTGCCCTCGCTGCACTTGATATTTTAGAGCAAGAACCAGAAAGAATTCAAAAACTTCAATACAATGCACAGAAAGTTAGAGCTGGACTGAAAGATTTAGGATTTCGAATTGTGGAAAATCAATCGGCAATTGTTCCTGTGATTATTGGTGATGATATGAAGACATTTATCTTCTGGCGTAAACTTTTCGATGCCGGTGTTTTTGTCAATGCATTTGTTTCACCTGGCGTTCCACCAAATATGGCTATGCTCAGAACTTCTTATATGGCAACTCACGAAGATGAACACCTAGATTTCATCATTGATGCTTTCAAAAAAATTGGAAAAGAACTGGGTGTAATCTAAAACTTTAAGGAATAAAAAATGGCAATAGAAATAAAAACCGTCCAGACAAAAAAAGATTTAATGAAATTCATCAAGATGCAATGGAAAATTTATAAGGGTGACCCATATTGGGTTCCACCTTTAATTATGGACAGGAAAAAAATTCTTGATAGAGAGCATCATCCTTTTTATCAGCATGCAGAAATGGAAATGTTTTTAGCTTACAAGAATGGAGAAATAGTTGGAAGGATTGCTGCTATTAAAAATGATTTACACAATCAAGTTCATAATGACAAAGTCGGTTTCTTCGGATTCTTTGAATCCATCAACGATCAAGAAGTTGCAAACGCTCTTTTTGATTCAGCTGAAAAGTGGTTGAAGTCAAAAGGATTAACTCATATGCGCGGTCCAGCAAATCCTTCAAGCAATGATGAATATGGAATGTTGATTGACGGTTTCAATGATTCGCCTCGATTTCTTATGACATATAATCCACCTTACTATCTCGATCTCTGTGAAAACTATGGTTTGAAAAAAATTAAAGATCTTTATGCTTACAAATTGACTTACGATAAAATTACAAAGGTCAAGAAAATTGAGGAAGTTCAGGATGTTGTTAGAAGACGATACAACTTAAAAATCACTTCGCTTAATATGAAAGATTTCGATAATGAACTTAAAAAAGTAAAATATGTTTATAACAAAGCATGGGAACCAAATTGGGGCTTTGTTCCGATGACTGATGAAGAGATAAATGCAATGGCTGCGGATTTAAAATTAATTGTTGACCCTGAGCTTGTTTTGTTTGCGGAAATTAATGGTGAAGTTGTTAGTTTCTCATTAACAATGCCTGATTATAACGAAATATTTAAAAAATTAAATGGGCGATTATTCCCGTTTGGTTTTATTCGTTTATTTACTGATAGAAAGAAAATTAAATGGTGCAGAATTTTAACGCTCGGTATAATTCCACAATATCAGAAAAAAGGAATTGACGGCGTGCTCTATTACGAAATTATTCATCGTGCAGCAAAAAGAGGCATATACCTTGGCGAAGCTAGCTGGGTGCTTGAAGATAACGAAATGATGAATCGATCCGCTTTAATGATGCAAGGAGAACTCTATAAGAAATACAGAATTTATGAGAAAGAGATTTAATATATCTCTTTGCATTTTAATTTTTACATCGATACAAATCTTTGCACAAAAGCTTTACGAAACTGAAGGTTTTGCTTCTTATTATTCTGAAGATTTTCATGGTAAACTTACATCAAGCGGCGAAGTTTATGATATGCATAAATTAACCTGCGCTCATCCCTATCTTCCTTTTAATACCTGGCTGAAAGTTACTAATCTTGCAAATCAAAAATCCGTGATCGTTAGAGTAAATGATCGCGGTCCTTTTATGAAAAACAGAATTATCGATTTATCATACGCGGCTGCACGACAACTCGGAATGCTTGGGCCAGGCTCAATCTATGTTAAACTTGAAATTGTTAGTCCTCCCCTATCTCAAACTGAACAAGATATTGGTAGAGTTCCGATAGAAACTCCACTGCCCCAGCTTGATGAAAATGAAATTTACTTAAGATTTAGAACCAAACCGACGGAATATGAAAAATCTAAAGTTGTTTCAGAATTTGGACTTTACAATTCAGAATTTCAAAAAGTAGAAATTTCAAGCGGATATTTAATTCAGCTTTCGAGTTTTTCAACTCAAAAGAATGCTCAAATCTTTCTTGATCAGATAGATGATATTGATAAAAGTCAGCTTTTTATTTATCACCCATCAACTGGAATTTATAGAGTAGTGGTTGGAATTTTTAATAATATGAGAGAAGCTCAGTTAAAAAAATTCGAAATTGAAAAACATTATCCTGGATGTTTTGTCATTACTTATAAATAAATTAACCTCTCTTTTTCTGATACTCATCATAAGTTGAAATGTGAGCAGGATCAATTTTTTTCAAACGATCAAAAACACTTTTATCTGGATAAGACTTTAAAACTTCACAGAATTCGAGATATTTAGTATCGAAAAAAACCTTCAATAACATACTTCTTGAAAATACTTTATTTCGCAGTTCCTCCAGCGTCTTTATAAAACTTATTAATTTTTTTGCAGGTAACGATGGGTCTTCACTTGCAAGATCCAGTCCATTGTAATGATAATCGAAAAATGCTTTTCTAAAGTTTTGATATTTTTCATTCAAATACTCGGAAGCAAAATCTACTCGATTGAAAGAACCTTCTCCCTGCGACCATCCACTTGAAAAATTACTCGATGCACCCTGATATGCAATTGAAAGCGCTTGATTAAAATATTTTGTCCCGCCAAATTCTTCATAAGAATCTGAATCAATTCCAAGGATCATATAAACATAATAATTAATTAGACCCGTCAGAGGCTCAAACAAGGAAGGATTGAAAAGTAAAACTTGATTTTTCTCGTAAACAAATTCCCAGTTCGGATCAATCAGTTTTAACATTAAAGAACTCTTCTCACTCTGATAAATCGGTCTTTGACTTGAAATTACAACCTGTGCCGAATAACGATTAGAAGGATTCCCCGATCTAAAATAAACCTGAATAGAAACTGGTATTTTTGGACCTTCCCATTTAATGTCAGTCCATTTGTTTTTATTGATGTAATCTTCAATCTGCGTTGCAAAGTTTTCAAGTTTTTCTCTGTATTCTGTTTGAAGAGATTCAAAATTCACACTAACTTTGGCAGCAATTTCTTGAGAGAAAAGAAATTTAGTTGTAATAAGAAGAAAGAGAAAAATAAACTTTTTCATTGCTACCTCATTATTTTTGAAAAAAAAGATTTAATAATTAATATGCTTAAACAAAATTAGAAAAATCTATGATAAAGCACATATTAACAATTACACTTCTCTTAAATGCTCTCTTATTTGCACAGTTCCCACAAGGCTCAAGGCAGGCTGCAATTGGTTACGCTTTTACATCAATAGCAGATGACCATTGGAGTATCTATTTCAATCCTGCTGGATTAACAAAAATTAAAAATCTTTCCGCAGGTATTTATTATTCTCCTGCACCATTTGGATTGAGTGAACTTTCGAATGCAAGTGCGGTGATTTCAAAGACATTTTCATTTGGAGGAGCGGGTTTTGCATTTAGCACCTATGGATTTGAGTTGTTCAGAGAAAATAAAATTTCCCTGGGCTATGCCAATCAGCTTTTTTCCGATTTCTCATTAGGTCTTAATATCAATTACTATTCGCTCTCAATTAAAAATTATGGTAACGACTTTGCAATTGGATTTGATTTAGGTATTCTCTCGCAATTAAGCAGCAATCTTCAGCTTGGATTTTTTGCAAAGAATTTAAATCGACCAACTTATGGAGTGAATAAAGAAAAATTAAGTCAACAATTTTCGGGCGGTTTGTCATATGAACCAGTAAATAATTTGTTAATGGCTTTTGAGCTTGAAAAGGAAGTTCGATATCCTTTTAATTTTAAATTCGGTTTGGAATATTTACCAATAAAGTATTTTGCCATAAGAGCAGGTTATAACACAGAACCTAACAACTATTTTTCTGGAATTGGGATTTTTTACAGAAACTTTAATTTTAATTATTCATTTATTTCTAATAACTACCTTGGTTTTACACATAGTTTTGGAATAGATTTTAGCTTATAAAACAGATATGAAAAATTTATTGCTATTTAAAATTTTATTAATCTTTATAATTTCACCAATAAGTCTCTTTTCACAGACTGACACGCTCGAAATCCCCATCGATGATCAAATTGAAAATCTAATCGAGGAATCAATAGGTGATGCTGAAGATTCCCAACTGAACGAAATAATCGAAGATTTAATTCAGAATCCTATTGAAGTAAATCAAGCAACAATTGATGATTTAACTAAAATCCCATTTATCGATCTTTCACTTGCAACTGAAATAGTAAAATTTAGAAACTACTATGGGTATTATTACACTTTAACAGAATTAAAAAATGTTCAAGGAATGACAGAAGATTTATACGAAAAAATCTCTCGCTTCCTTTACATAGATCAAAGTAAATTTTCAGAACTTCCTCAAGCAGGTGAAATCCCAGAAATTAAAAGACCTACATCCAGCACACAGCTGCTTAATGTTAATTTCAGACAAAGATATTATCAGACATTTCCAAAACGCATTGGTTATGAAACCGGCGCATATTACAATTCACCATTTAAGCTTTACAATAGACTAACTGCAGATTATTCAAAAAAAATTTATCTGTCATTATTAGCCGAAAAAGATCCTGGAGAAAAATATATTTATGACTTTGTAAGTGGAAGTTTATTAATAAAAGATGTTTTAATATTCAAAAAATTTGTAATTGGCGATTATGCTCTTGAATTTGGGCAGGGACTAGCAATGTGGCGGCAAGTCGGTTTTGCTAAAGGTTCAGATGCAGTCTATCCAATTAAAAAGAAAGCTTCAGGAATTGAACAATACAAAAGCACAGATGAAAATCAATTTTTCAGAGGAGTTGCTTTTTCAAGCCAGATTAAGAATTTGGAATTTACATTTTTTTATTCCGGGAAAAGTTTTGATGCAAGAATCGATACAATCATTAATGTAATCACCAGCACTCCCCTCGATGGTTATCACCGAAACACAAATGAACTCTTAAGAAAAAATGCTGAAAATGAAAAATTATTAGGCTCAAGAATTTCTTATCTCTTTGCTCTTAATCAAATCGGATTGACTTTCTATCAAGCAAGATTCAGCAAACCTATTGCACCAAATTCTTATTTCAAGAATTATCAAGGGACATTCAATTACATTTCATCTGATTTCAATTTCATATATGAGAATCTGAATTTATTTGGAGAGATAGCAAAGGATAAGGATAATAATTTAGCTACTATTGTAGGCTTTCAATCTTCAGTTTCCAGAAATTTAAGTTTCATAACTGTTTTTAGAAACTATCCCGCTGAATTCATTAATCTCCATGGTTATGGATTTGGTGAAAGAAATGGCCCCACAAATAACGAAAAAGGATTTTACTTAGGCATAAGAAATTCCGATCGATATGGAACTTTCAATTTTTATTTTGATCAGTTCAAATTTTTATATCCATTAACTTACGATAAAACCATTTCTGCAGGCAAGGAATATCTTTTAAGCTACGAGTCACCATTAATTTCTAAAACGAAATACATCTTACGTTATAAAAATGAAATTAAAGAAATCAATTCATCATCAATCGATGAATTTGGAAGAACAAAGAAAATCTCAAATACGAGGCAACAACAAAATTTAAGATTAGAAATTCAAAAGTTCTTCGGTTCAGGGAATATTAACAGAGTTGCCTTCAGGATTGAATATGTTAATGTCTATTATAAATCAATTTTCGATTCAGAAGACGGTTTGCTTGCCTTTGGAGATTTAAATTTAAGATTATTACAAAACTTAAAACTGCAATGGAGAGTAACTTACTTTCAAACAAAGTCTTACGATTCACGCGTTTATCAATTTGAAAACGATGTTCAAGGAGTCTTTAGCTCAACGGCATTGTATGGCAGAGGCATCAGATGGTATGCATTATTAAATTACAAGCTATTCCAATTAATGAATCTCTCAATAAAGTACGCTGAGCTTTATCGTGATGATGTGAAAAAACTTGGAAGCGGAAACGATCAAATTCCAACAAACCTTTCAAAATCACTAACCTTCCAAATTGACTTGAAGTTTTGAATAATTAAAGATTAAATTCAGGATGACTATACTTCGCATTCACAAACTTAATCTATCCTGTTATTTCAACGAGTAACGATAAAGCTCACTGTTGTTTCCAGAAATTTTAATAAAATAAATCCATTTATTTAGACTATCAAAAGCTAATTTCGTTACTTCCCCTTCTGATTTATAAAGTTCTACATAACTTGTGCCTTTATTCCTAAACAACAATAAATATGAAATATTATCAGTCAATGATACCCCAGAAACTATAAACTCATCTTCATTGAGTATATAAAAGTCATTAATCTTAAAGTTCTCTAATATTCTATTTTCAACTAATGAAATATTCTTAAATAGATCGAAGGTAATGTAAAGCTGCTTCTTTGATTGATCTAAATCTTCGACTAAAGCAAGGCCTAAACCACCTTCACTGCTTAATCTGTGCTTAATAAAATGTTTATTGGATCGAGAGTGATATGAGTTAAATGTATTAAAGTAATCTTCTGTATGCCATATACCACCAAAATACTTTTCTGAAAAGAATATGTGTAATTTACCGGATTTATTTGTATTCGATATATCATAGATGGGTGGAACATTTTGAAAACCAAGATTATAAAAAGTATCTAAAAGTCCAATGAACCGCCCCCATCTATAATCCTGTAAATTTAACCAGAATAGATCTGCGTAAAATAAATCCAAATAATCCTTTTTAATGAATAACATTACTGTATCGTTTAATGGATAAAAAGATAATACTCCATAATTAATAAATTCCACCCGAGTTTGACCAAAATCTGGTGTAACATAACCATTGCCCGATGTACCGATGTATAATTTTGTGGTTACATTGTCAAATGAAATTGCCCATAATCCGATATGAAGCTGTGAAACAAATTCTTTCCCATAATCAGTTGAATAAAATATTTTCCCTCCATTAGAAAGCATTGCAATATGAGATGGATATTTTTTATTTAATATCAAGGTATTGATTATATGATTGTCAAATTTATAAACCAGTTCCAACCTATTTTCTGGGTTCTCGTATGAAACGGGTTCATTATCCTTGCATCCAGCGGTTATGAAAAAAATCACAAACATTAAGATATAATTTAACTTTAACATCTTAATACCTCCTCATTTTATTAAAACAATTTTATCTTTATAAGTAAATGTATTTGTTTTCAATTTCACACAAAGTTCATTCGTAGAAACCATAAACTGCTGGCCTTCAAAATTTACAAACTTAAAATTAGATTGGGAATAAAGGTGGGAAAAATTAATGATATATATATATATATATATATGAGTGAAATTAAAATTGATTTGAAATTTTTCATTTTATCCTCCTTAATTTCAAAAGAAATATAATTATTTTTTTCTGTAACAGCAAATAAGAAATCACTTTTGATCTTTATACTTTTTAAATTTCTCTATCAAAAGAATCCTTAGACATAAAATTAGAACTTGCATTCTCGCAAAAAGATTTTCCCACTGCCAAACAATTTATTGAAACAAAATTTATTTTCTAACTTAATTCTTTCTGAAATTTAAAATACAGATTAAATTGAACCAGCATTTCGTAAAATTATTATTCTGATTATCTACGCTGGCGACAACTCTTTAAACTAAAATAGAATGCTTCTGATTATTCCGAGTAGAAATTACCTAGAGCAGATTGAGAGTGAGCTCACTAAATTTAGGTCAGTAACCGAAACTTAAAAGGCTAACCAAATTTTGGTTAGCCTTGAAGCCATCAGTTCCTAATTAGAATTTTAATTTAGTTTAATTCGGTAGAGACCTTTATTCACTCTATCCTTTACAACATAGAGAAACTTGTTTTTGCTATCGTAGGCAAGAAGTGTTTTACTGTCAAAATCGTTATTCACTAAGTTTTGCCAGCTAATACCACCATCCTTTGAAATATAGATTGTTGACTTAGATGGGTCGGAATTTAATGTGGCAGTAAAAATAATGTATCCTTCTGGCGTAATTAACATATCATTGACATCTGAATAATCAATTAAATTAGTATCTAGAATTGTAAATGAATTACCAAAATCCTTACTTAGAAGAATTCTGCCTTTATATTTATAAATAAGTTCTTTATTCAATCTGGGATAATCAGTTACCTTTAGAATAACGAAATTATTGTAAACTCTGATAAAATCAGAATACCAATTGTCAATTATATTTTTAGCGGTCCAGCTAACACCAAAATCTGAACTTTCAGCTATATCATAGTTATTATTGTCGCCAATAATTGCGGCATAAATTGTTCCTGTTTTAAGATTACTGGTTGCAAAATCACCAACAAACACCCACCCTATACTATTTAATATGTTAATGTCAATGTCTTGAGAAAAACTAACTCCTCCGTTTGTAGAAATAAAAGTTTGAGAAAAATATGCAAATGAGTTAGATGGTTGAATATTAAAATTAGCCGTAGCGACTAAATAAATAAAATTCTGGTTAAAATAATCCATAGAAATTGTTGTAATATGTCTTTCCCCTGCACCGACTAAAATTCCACTATCTGCACTTACCCAGGTTTGACCATAGTCATTCGACTTTAATAGCAAAGGAGGAATCAGAGCATAGGAAGGACCGGAGTTATGTGCGATATAAATATTTGATGGTTTATGTAAGTCAAAAGACAAACAAAGGGAATAGAATGAATCCTTTGCAATAGACCAACTTAAACCATAATTACTGCTTATGTAGATTCTTTCGCCGGGTTTGGCAGTTGAAATCAATATATTATTAGGTTCTTTGACATTTACTGCAATTGCTTTTATATCGTGACCGGCAAAACCAATTAGATCAATCTCGTTTTTTTGCTGAGGTGGTTTTAGTCCTGATTCATCAGGTGTAATTACCTCGTCTTTTTGACAACCTAAAAAGAAAATAGGAACAAAAATTATGAATAAAATTTTTCTCATTTTTCTATCTCCCCGAATTAGTTAATTAAAACCATCTTTCTAAAGGCTTTTAATTGATTAATTCGTGCATAATAAAAATATACGCCACTCGGTAAATTCAGATTCAAATCAAGTTCATACTCTTCAGGATTAAAAAAGGTTTTTTCCATTGACATTATCTTTTCCCCAACAATATTATAAATTTCGAAAACTAAAACACCCGGTTCAGGTATTTCTAATTTTATGGTAGTAGAATTATTAAACGGATTTGGAAAATTTTGATGTAATTTAAAAGAATTCGAAAAATTAAATTTTTCCAGGGTCGGCATAGAAACTAAAATATTTGCTTTGTTAGAAAAAGCAGATTCTAAGTTATTGTTAAAATTAGCTGTGACTCGGTAACTCATTAAGTATGGCGAACCTGTTTGCGATTCAATTCTTTGTGAGTAATCAACATAAAAATTAACATTTGAAGTTGTTCTACCTATTAAAAAATATTCAGTCTTATATCCATCATCAACTCCACGATAAATATTATATGAAATAGCAGAATCTATTAGATCCCACATAAGTTTAGGTCTGTTATTATAATTTGTGATCCTAAGATTTTTTGGCCGAGCTTTGGTTAATATTAATGCCTTTGCAGCATCTATAATTCCAAAGCCATAAAGTGTATCAAATCCTGGACTACCTTTATCTTTAGCTGTCTTCTCAATAATCTTGCGGATAAGATTTGGTTCATAATTTTCAAGACTTAGAATCAAACCGCATAATCCACTTACAAAAGCTGTTGATAATGATGTACCATATCCAAAGCCATAAAAATCGTTGTTATTCAAATAATCTGGCATTGTACTTAATATTTGATGATGACCACCACCAGGTGCACTAACACTTATATGATACCCTGTGTTTGAATAAAATGCTCGATCTCCTGAAACATCGGTTGCACCTATTGAGAGAATATTATTATAATTTAGAGATAAATACGCTAAATAATTAAATTCATATTTAGAAACACCAAAATGATTTCCCATCGCTACATTTATTAATACACCTTCTTTATTAGCAAGCTCAACAGCATCTATAATTTGTGAAATTTGTGAAATATTGTCATTATAACTAAAAGACAGTGATGCATTTAAAATTATTGACTTATTTGTACCAATAATATTTTTCTCAGTCACTAAATACTCTATAGCTCTTCTTAAGTAACTTGCCTTTGTATAACCCGCGCCTTCGAAAATTTTAATTATCCACATTTTACAATTCCAACAAACACCTGCTATACCTTCATTATTATTGGTTTTCGCTCCAATTATACCTGCTATTTTGGTACCATGCCCAATCCTATCCCTTAAGCTGTCTATTTCGTTTGTAACATTAATCCCTAATATGATTTTATTTAAATCATTTAATTCAGGGTGAGATAAAGAATAATCTTGATCATTCATTGGAATACCAGAGTCAAAAATTGCAATAATTACATCATTATTTCCAGTTGTGATTTCCCATGCTTTTGTAAATCCAATATCAGCAGCTGGGTAATAAGTATTTTTTAATGCCCATTGTTGATTGAACATTGGGTCGTTGGGAACTATTTCCTGTAAAATTCCTGCATGGTTGAATTCAACTTTTTCAAATAGTGAGTTGGATTTAAATGTTAAAAACATATTCTCAATCGATACTGGTTCAGGGAAATAAACAACACGCCATTTTAAAGGTGAATTATGATCCTTGGGGTCAACTACTCCTCCATATTTAGCGACATAATTTTGCAATATTTGATCACTTACTCCATTTTTTAATTTCACACAAAGTTCATTCGCAGAAACCATAAACTGCTGGCCTTCAAAATTTACAAACTTAAAATTAGATTGGGAATAAAGGTGGGAAAAATTAATGATATATATATAAGTGAAATGAAAATTGATTTGAAATTTTTCATTTTATCCTCCTCAATCTCATAAAAGATATAATTATTTTTTTCCAATCTGTCAAACAGGGATTGAACATTTACTCAAAATTCTAAATCAAAACAGAAAAGGCTAAACATTTCTGTTCAGCCTTCTTGAAAAAACTTTTTTATTGACCTAAAGATTTGAATAATTCCTAATCAAAAACTCTTCTTAGATCAACCAATAAATACTTATTACAAGAATTTTACTTTCCCTTAAATTCAGGTTTCCTTTTTTCCAAAAATGCTGATGTACCTTCCTTAAAATCTTCCGTTCCACAACAAACTGAAAACATATCTGCCTCAAATTTTAAACCTTCTGATAATGGTAATTCACACGCTGCATTAATTGAACGAATCGCAGTAGTAATTGCTACCCTTCCTTTCTGGATAATTGTAGAAAGCATTTTCTCCGATTCACTTAAAAGTTCACTTTGAGGGACAACTTTATTCACAAGTCCAAATTGATAAGCTGTATTTGCATCAATCATTTCGCCGGTTAAAATCATTTGCATCGCTCTGCCTTTTCCGATAAGACGAGTCAATCTTTGCGTTCCGCCATACCCTGGAATAATGCCGAGATTTACTTCAGGTTGACCAAACTTTGCATTTTCAGATGCAATACGAATATGACAAGCCATTGCCAGCTCGCAACCGCCGCCGAGAGCAAAACCGTTAACTGCACAAATTACTGGCTTTGAGAACTGTTCAATGTATGAAAAAATACGTTGACCATGCAGAGCAAACTCCTTTCCTGTCACCGAATTTAGTTTATTAATTTCTGAGATATCAGCACCGGCAACGAAGGCTTTTTCACCTGCTCCAGTAAGTATCACTCCCCAAATAGTTTCCACTTCTCCGCAATGTTTGAATGCAGAGAAAAGCTCATCAAGAACTTTGTGATTTAGTGCATTCAATTTATCTGGACGATTTATTGTGATAATTGCAATGTTGTTTTTTTGTTCAAATAAGATTGTTTCGTACATAATAACCTCCTAATATGAAATACTTATTGGTAAACGAAGTCGGTAATCAATTCCGATGTAAGGTTCATAAACTAAATAATGATATTTAAGAGTAAACTCAACAAGGAAAAAACTAAAACCTCCGCCGATTGCAAAACCAAATTTTTGTTCCTGCTTTGTGAAAGTTTCAAATCTATATGTATATGTTAGAATTTGTCTTTCGATGTAATTATAAGTTAAATCAACCGAAAGAAAAGGTGTTAATATTGTTTCTGATGCAATTAATGGAAACAAAAGATAATCAATTCCAAACCCAACTCCTGTTATTGATTTGCTTTCGTATTGATCTCTAATTATACCTTTCTGAGGGAAATGGGTGTAATTGAATTCAACCTTCATTATAAAAGGCAATGCAGAAGTTCCATATTCGAAACTGCCGCCAAAACTAAATCCAGTCTTATGCTTTTTAGATGCTTCGGCAAGTGGAAATCTTGCACCAACAAATGGACTTACAAAAATTCCTGAAATCTCTTGTGAATAAACCTGAGCAAATAATAAAAAACTAAGCAGCCAGATCTTCTTCATAAATTATTAGACTTTTTCTTATCAAATATAAAAAACAAAAAAGCGAAAATTATCATCAGTCCAGCAAAGAGCAAATCTATCAAGTAAACATCCAATTTTTTGAATACAAACAAACCGTTCCAACTTGAATACATTCGAGCGAAAAAAGTCTTAATAAGAAAAGTATTGTTTGAACCAAAGACAAGAACAAAGGAATATATAGAAATAAGCACAGAAAAAATTGTCAACCAGATTGAATTGTAAATTTTAAAGATTGTCAGATTGTAAAACAGCACAGCAAAGACTAATGCAAGGAATGAAAAATATTCAGGATTAAATTTACTCAAAGTGAAAACTGGCTTGGCAGAAATAAAACTTAGACTCAATAACAGACACACACCAAAAACTTTCAAAAATTTAAAGTCTTCAAGAATTAAAGTAATTACAAACAATGATGAAAGAAGTAATGGTAAATTCCAGATGTAATAAATCGGAAGGTCTACCAATGACGAGACACCGAATTCAATTAAAAATTCTGGTTTCTTGAACTTGAAAGAATATCCTAATGCGTAAATTAAAATTAATGTGAGTGCCGATATAAAAACAGGAATTACAAAAGAGATGAACCAGGCTTTTAATCTTCCAATTTGATTGAAATATTTTTTTAGTTCAATTAACCTCGTGCGATGAAAGTATATTACAATACAATTTACAAGAAAAAACAAGTTAAACCGAAAACCCAATAAATATATTTGCAACTCTGAATCAAATAAATCCTGAAGCAGGAAAACAATATTGTACGAAAGAATCAAAAAAATTAAAGTTACAATTTTCTTCTTCAAGTTTTCTAATGTTCGTGTTCTTCTTCAACTTCAGGTTGATTTGTTTGACCTGGCGTAATTCCCTGTTCAATCACCTTTGTTCCAACACCGTGTTTATAGACAAGTTCACCGCCATGCTCGCCTGTTTCATAAACGAAATAAACACCAATTAGTGCAAGGACTAAAACCACAATCTGTAATAAACCTTTAAATTTATTCTTAATGTTCAAAAAGAAACGAATTAATAAAATTCCAGTAAACCAAAATGTTGTGATCTTTGCATATTCTTCGTGCTCATCAATTAAACCGAGCGGAATTTTTACATTGAAATTATCAAACAAATATTCAGCATAATGATATGCTTGATTACCAGTCAGTAATGATGCAACAGCACCAAGAACTCCCAAGAATAAGATTAGAGTTGCAGATTTGTTCAGAAAATCTTTTTTGAAAATTAAATATAGAACTTCAAACAGCACATAGGTTAGAAGTAAACCAACAGCGAAATGAACAACCTTAGGATGAAAAGATGCTAAAGTTTCCATATTACCCTCCAAAAAGTGATTCTATGATTTTATATCTAAACTTAAACATTTTATTTAAGCGCCAATTTATTAGCGGCTTTAAAATTTTACCGAGCAAACCCAGATCATATTCGATCTCGTCAGTCATCACAACAGTTCCATCAAATAACTGCTTGAAACGATGTTGATGCCTCCAGTATTTAAAAGGTCCTTTCGTTTGTAAATCTACAATTAGTTCATTTTCAACAAGGTCTTCAATTATAAGATTCCACTCCATCGGGATAAATGGAAAGATGTCGAATTTTAATTTCACTTCGGAATTTTTTTCAAGCGGTGATTGATGCTGAATTATTTTTAAGTTCATACCTGGAGTTGAAACAAGCTTCAAATTTTTTGGATCTAGATGAAATCGAAAAATTTTCTGAAGATCAGTCTTAATTGAAAATGAACTTATAAACTTTTCCATCTTAACTCCAAATTAACCGCAAAGGACACTTCCACCGTTTACGTTGAGAATTTCACCTGTAATGTGATTTGCAAGATCGGATGCAAGAAAAAGAACTGGTCCTGCAATATCTTCCGGAGTTGCAATTTTTTGTAGTGGGATACTTTTTCTAACCTGTTCTTTATATTCTGGATCATTAAAAACAGGATCGCACATTTCTGTATCAACCCAACCTGGTGCAACTGAATTAACCAAAATTTTGTAAGGTGCAAGCTCGGTTGAAAGAGATTTTACATAACTAATCAAAGCGCCTTTACTTGCAGCGTAATGAGAATGAAAAGCTTCTCCTCTTTGTCCAGCTGTTGAAGTGATAATAATTATTTTTCCGCCCCCCTGTTTTTTCATATGCGGAATGACTTCTCGAGTAAAAAGCATTGTTCCAGTTACATTAATTGTCATTGTTCGATTCCAGTTTTCCAGCGTCATCTTATCAGCTTCACCATATTCCCAAATTCCTGCATTGTTTACAAGGATATCAATTCTTCCAAATTCATTTATAACATCTTGAATGATTTTAATTATTTGTTTTTCGGCTTCCACATCGTTATCGAGAGTGCACTGATATGCTTTTATTTTTTGATTTGTGTAAGCAAGTTCTTCAATTAACTTATCAGCTTCAGATTTTGCTCTGTTGTAAGTAAAAACGACTGACGCTCCAGCCTCAGCAAAAAATTTCACACAAGCTCTTCCAATTCCTCGAGAACCACCTGTGACAATGGCAACTTTATTTTGAAGATTTATCATAGATTTTACTCCTTATATTCAACATTATACAAGATCAAACCTTTTGATGGCGCCCATATTTTATTTCGGGCTTTTCCATCAAGAATATTCTTTACTTCTTCAAGATTTAATTTTGATTTAGCATATTCAATCATTAGTCCTACAATTCCTCTAACCATTCCATGAATAAATCTATCGGCACTAATAAAATATAACAAAAAATCATCTTTATTGAACCAGCGTGAGTATGAAACATTGCAAATTTTATTTTGAACTTCTTCTTCGGCTTTACAGAAAGATGAAAAATCTTTTTTACCAAGAACCATTGATTGAATTTCTTTTAATGCATTGAAATTAATTTCACTAAAAATTGTCCAGCTAAACCTGTCCCAGAAAACATTTTTTCTTCTCGATATTACATAAAGGTAAGTTCTTCTTGTTGCCGAGTATCTCGCATGAAAATTATTATTAACAATCGAAAGGTCTTTTATCGCAATATCCTGCGGCAATAAACTATTCAAAGATTTTTTTAGATTAATTAGATCAACTTTTTCTGAAATTTTAAAATGAAAAACTTGATTAAGTGCATGAACTCCTGCATCAGTTCTTCCCGAACCTACGATTTTAATTTCATCTTTAAGAATTATTCTTAAAGCTCTTTCAATCTCCTCTTGAATAGAATTTGAATTGGTTTGCCTCTGCCAGCCTGAATAGTTTGTACCTTCATACTCAACAGTGCCTTTTATGACTGGCATAAATCCTAAAAAGATCTGTGGAATGTTAGATAGATTTGTGGATTATAAAATTTATCAACTCCAAGGTTGGGGATTAACTGAAAAGACCCATTCGCTAATTTTTCATTGAATCGATTTGCAAGTATTGCTGCATTAATTGCGCTGACAATATGGTTTATTACAATTAGAGCAATAGGAAACTGCTTATTATTAAAAGCACTTTCACTGGATAACCAAAGATTGCGATATCTTTTCCTTTCCTGATTTGTATTCCAGTTCCAATAATAATAAGCCTCATCATAGACTGAATTAAATTCTCGATTTAAAAGTTTTTCATTATTGTAATCGTTAATGTTCATATAATTACCAATAACAGCCCAGTATCTTTCATCTTTACCGGAAGGATTTACACCGCCATTTGTCTTAGCGAAATTGATGTAATTTTCTCTTTGAAATTTTCCGTAATAATCAAAGCCCCAGAGTGTTAACCAGAGTCCTCCCTCAGTTAAAAGAAAATATTTTCCAACATCAAACCTTTCTACATAATATTCACCTGCGCCGGGAACTGCAAGTGAAAGAAAAAATGCAAGTGTTTTACTCTTTTCTTTATGATTAAAACTTAAAATATCCTGCCGATTGATTTTCAAATTTGTCTCTAAACTAAGTTGACTTTTGAATTGTGCAAAGAGATTTGATGTGAAGAAAATCAGAGCAAATAAGAGAGATTTTTTCATTTAATCCTCATAAATTTTTTGAATTTCACCGACAACAAGTTCATTCTTTAAATCAGTTAACCTAAAGTCGGCGAATTTATTTGTGAGATCATAAGGAGAATCTGATACAACACGAATGTAATTTGAAGTAAAACCTTTTATTGTTCCATCATCATCTCGATGTTCAAATAAAACTTTCTGTTCAGTTCCAAGCATCTCGAGATAAAATTGATATTTTTTCCGGGCACTTAAAATTCTTAATGTATTGGTTCTTCTTCTTCGTTCATCTTTTGGTACTTGATCTTTCATTTCAGCAGCAGGTGTTCCAGGTCTCTCGGAATAAGTAAAAACATGCAGATAAGAAACCGGCAGATTAGCAATAAATTCCTGAGTGGTTTGAAAATCATTTTCATCTTCACCAGGGAAACCAACAATTACATCCACACCAATACCAGCAGAAGGAATTAATGTCTTTACTTTTTCAATTCTATCAGCGTATAATTTTGATAAATACCTTCGTTGCATTCTCTTCAGAATTTTATCACTACCGCTCTGAAGTGGTATGTGGAAATGTTTACACAATTTAGCTTCCTGAGCAACGAGCTCGATTATTTCATCACTCAAAAGATTTGGTTCGATTGAACTAATTCTAATTCTAAAATCACCATCAACTTTAATTAATTTTCTCAAAAGTTCATAAAGACTTGTGCCGATCTTTGAACCATAATCACCAACATTCACACCAGTTAGAACAATTTCTTTGTAGCCTTGCTGAACGAGCTCTCTTAGTTGTTTTATTGTATCATCTACAGATTGACTGCGACTTAAACCTCTTGCTTTTGGAATTGTACAAAATGAACATTTATAATCACAACCATCCTGAATTTTAAGAAAAGCTCTCGTTCTATCTTCAGGAAGAGGAGTAAAGGCTGGACCGAAGTCATTTAGTTTTTCAAGTGGAGAAACATACACGCAGGCAAGATTTTTCTTTTCGAATGAATCTATAAAATTAAAAATCTCAAATTTCTCTTTTGATCCTAAAACTAAATCTACACCTTCTATCTTTTGAATTTGTTCAGGTCTCAATTGAGCGTAACAACCAGTTACAATTACGAAGCCATTGGGATTATGTCTTAAAGCTCTTCGAATAATTTGACGGCATTCTCTTTCAGCGTTTTCGGTAACTGTGCAGGTGTTAATAACATAAACATCGGCTGGCGAGTCAAAATCTGTTAGGGAGAATCCTCTCTTTAAAAAAGAATTCCCTATTACGCTTGTCTCAGCATAATTTAATTTACAACCAAGTGTATGGAATGCAACCTTTTTGGTATTCATAGTCTCTTTATAAAAATAAAAATGTCATTGCATTCCAAAATAGAAGGAATGCAATGACAAATCAAATACTAAAATCTATCAGATTATTCTTCTGATTTTTTCGGTTCGGATTTATCTTTTTCTTGCTTTGATTTTTGAGCTTTTGTCCTTTGTTGTTCCTTTTCTTTGAACAAATCGCCAATCGTGACTTTTTCAAGTTTATGCTTGGTTAGATATTCTTCAACAAGTTTTTGCTCTTTATCTCTCAAAGCTTCAATTGCGCTTAAAGTGATCTTCTTATTTTCTTTATCAAATTCAATCACTTTAAGTGTAAGTTCTTCACCTTCAGGGAATGCTTGTTTGATATTCTTTATAGGAGTTGGTGAAAGTTGATTAGCTGGAACAAATCCATCAACTTTCAATGGCAGCTCAACAAGCAATCCTTTATCAACATGTCTGATAACTTTACCAACGACCTCAGTTCCGACTTTGTATTCACGCTCGAATTTGTCCCATGGATTTTCTTCAAGCTGTTTGTGACCAAGAGAAATTTTTCTCTGCTCAACATCTATGTTCAAAACAACAACATCTATTTTGTCACCTTTCTTAACGATTTCGGCGGGGTGACGAATCTTCTTTGTCCATGATAGATCACTAATATGTATCAATCCATCTACTCCCGGCTCAAGCTCAACAAATACACCGAAGTTTGTAAGATTTCGAACAATACCAGTGTGTCTTGATCCTTCAGGATATTTCTTAAGTAGTTCACCCCAAGGATCTGGTTCAAGTTGTTTCAAACCAAGTGAAATTTTCTTTTCTTCTTTGTCGATGCTAAGAATAACAGCTTCAACAACCTGGCCAAGTGAAACTTTCTGCGAAGGATGCTTAATGTGCTCAGTCCAACTCATCTCGGAAATATGAATTAATCCTTCAATACCTTTTTCAATCTCAACGAATGCACCATATTCAGTTAAAGATACAACTTTACCAGTTACACGCTGATTAATTGCATATTTCTGATCAATGTTTTTCCAAGGATGTTCTTGAAGTTGTTTGATACCGAGAGAGATTCGTTTCTTTTCAGGATCAAAATCAAGCACAACACAATTAATAACTTCATCAAGTTTTACAACCTCGGATGGATGATTAATTCTTCCCCAGCTTAAATCTGTTATATGAATTAAACCATCGACACCACCGAGATCGACAAACACACCAAAGTCAGTAATTGCTTTGACAGTTCCTTGCAGTACCTGTCCCTTTTCAAGACTATTTAGAATAGCTTCTCTTTGATCTTTAATTTCTTCTTCGATCAGAACTTTATGACTGACAACAACATTTTTCTGGGCATGATTAAGCTTTACAATTTTTACATCAAGAGTTTTTCCAATAAACGCATCGAAATCACGAATTGGTTTGATATCAATCTGACTTCCCGGCAGGAATGATTCCATTCCGAAGATTTCAGCAACCAAACCACCTTTGATTCTCTTTAAGATTTTAGCCTGAATAATTTCTTGATTATCGTAGGCCTGTACAACTCTTTCCCAGATTCTCTGGAAGTCAGCAAGTTTTTTAGAAAGAACTATTTCACCTTCAGCAGTACCTTCAACTTTTTCAAGGAGTACTTCAACCTGTTTGCCAGGAATAATTTGTGATGGATCATCAAATTCAGAAACCGGAACAGAACCTTCCGCTTTGAATCCAATATCGATGATTACCCTGTCTCCCTGAACTTCTACTATTGTTCCTTTTACAATCTCACCTTCTTTGTAATCTGTGAGATCTTTTGTTAGAAGTTCAGCAAGTTGTTTATACTCTTCTTCAGAATAGTTACCTTCTAAATCATAGAGATTTTTCTGATTGAGTAATTTTTGGTCTATGTTTTTTTCACTCATAGCACCTGTTTGATTTGTTTCGTTTATTAAATCGGACATTTATCCTCCGTTTTTTGAACAAGTTTCTTGCCGCCATCGAAGCAAAAAACCTGTTCGATGTTGAACATTCGTTAATTGCGATGGCTTTGATTTTCTAAATTAAAACTCTTAATTATTTCCATTGCTTTGTTATAAATCGCTTCGACCTGTTCATCTATTGTCAATTTTGTTGTATCAATAACAATGGAATCTTCCGTTATCATCAATGGATTTACTTCCCGGCTTGAGTCAATTTTATCTCGAGTAGCGAGATTACCTCTCACATCGTCTAAATCTATATCCAAACCCTTATTTTTCAATTCTATTAATCTTCTGTATGCTCTAATGTCAAGATCAGCCGTTAAGAAAATTTTGAGTTCAGCATTTGGGAAAACTGCTGTTGTAATATCTCTGCCTTCCATTACAATTCCACCCTCAGCTCCAATCTCTCTCTGCTTTTGAACAAGCAACTCCCTAACCTTTCCAATTTTACTGAATTCGCTGACTTTATTTGATACTTCAGGTGCTCTGATTGCATCACTTACATTTTCAGAATTAACAAATAATACGCTTCCATTATTTTCAAATCTAAAATTCATTCCCTTGACGAGTTCAACCAATTTGTCAACTTCATCTGGTTTAATAGAATTTCTTAAAGCATAGAGAGTAACGGCTCTATACATTGCACCCGTATCGATATACTTATAGTTCAATTTTTCGGCTAAAAGTTTTGCTGTTGTACTTTTTCCAGCACCAGCAGGTCCATCGATAGCTATAATAATCCCTTTTTTGGTTATCATTGACCACAAATATATTAATTGAGGTTTTGCTTTACAAACTTGCAAAATTACTCTTTAATAAAATCGAAAAATAAAAAATTAATTTTTACTTATTGGTATAATCTTACTCAAAATTGAGGATTGGAAATTTATAAAAATGATAAAATTACAATTAAATGAATAATCAATACTCTGGCGACTTTCTTGCTGAATAGAGCTTAACAATTCCAAAAGTCAGCGGTTCTATTTTCAGCTCACGAAATCCTGCTTTAATAATTTCACTTGCTATATCTTTTTCTTGTTCAAATAGTTTTACTGATGCAGGTAAATATTTATAAGCTGAATTATCCTTAGAGATAATTTTCCCAATAAAGGGAAGTATTTTTTCAAAATAAAGTCTATAGATAAATCGAATAAATCTGTTTTCAGGAAGACTGAATTCAAGGATTAAAATTCTGCCGCCGTTTTTTAAAACCCGGTACATTTCATTAAGTGATTTCTGAGAATCGTAAAAATTTCGTATACCAAATGCGATCGTGATTAAATTAACTGTTTCATCTGGCAGATTAATGTTTTCAGCTTCACCAACAATATAGGTGAACTTACTCTCATCAAACTTTTTCTTTTTGACTTTTTCTTGAAAAACCTTCAATGAATTTTCAGCAATGTCGTAGCCGATTATGTTACATTGAAATTTTTTGTGAACTTCAATTCCAAAATCACCCGTCCCTGCGGCAAGATCAAGACAGGTATCATCTTTATGAAGATAAATATCTTTAAGAGCTCTTTTTCTCCAGTAGATATCAATTCCAAAACTTAGAAGATGATTCAATAAATCATAAGTCCGATAAATTGAGTTAAACATTTCTCGAACAAATTTTTTCTTTTCTTCTTTATCTCTAAAATTTAATTCATTTAATTTCTTATCGTAACTCATTATCTTTGTTCAAACAAATGATAGGTTAAGTTATGGACAAATACTTAAAAGCAATTCGTGAAAAAGTCTGTTCAATTTGTGTCGACTCCGATGATAATGGAAATTGTAAAATGACCGATGAAGAATGCTGTGCAGTTGAATTGTATCTGGATAAAATTGTTGATGTTGTCCACTCGGTTCAGAGCGAAAAAATGTCAGATTATGTTGATGCACTTCATCAAAAAATTTGTGTTGAGTGCCGCGGCGGTTTTGAACGTTGCAACTTAAGAGCGGATGTAAATTGTAGTCTCGATAGATATTTCCCATTGATTGTTGAAACAATTCAGTCGGTTGATAGAGAAGCATATTAAATCCAGTCAGGTATTTTTCTTTCAGTGTATCTATTCCATGCCCTATAAATTAATCTTCCCGTCCAGAGTGTAATGATCATAAATATTGCGCCAGCAATTAAATCAATTACATAATGATAACGCAAGTAAACAGTTGAAATTATCAAGAGTATTCCTGTGGGAATGATAAAATATTTTGTCCTGGTATTAAACTTTATTGTTGCATACATAGTGAGCAAAGTCATTTGCGTATGTCCTGATGGAAAAACATCTCTTTGAACAAGCAAATGTGGATTTACAACTCCTTTCGGAATTGATTCACCAATATTAACAAATTCACGAAGATAAGGGGTGAGTAATAATCCGGGTAGCTCATTATCGATATTAAAAAAATCATGAAGTGTAAATCTGGGTCCAACCGCAGGCAACGAAAAATAACCGAGATAAGATAGGAAGAAACCATACACAATTAGAAAAGCGGCAAATTCAAATTCTTCGTATTTCTTATTTCTGAGCAAATCAATACCAACTATGATTGGCAATAAATAAAAAGAAGTATAAACAATCTGTAAAATTTCGGTAATAACTGGATGCGAAAACTGATATAAAAAATGGGTTGGGTCGACACCAAATATCCATCGATCAATTTTTATAAGTAATTCATCATAATCAGTTGGATGAATGGGATGAACCATATAATACAATTGCTTAAATGTAATAAGTATCATTGGTGCGAGGTACCAGTAATGCAATTGCTTCCAGAATGAATTGTTTACCTTGTAATCTTGATAAGCGATGATAAATATTAAGACGATAGTTAATATTTCAATCACAAGAAGATTAAAGGTGTGATGCACTCGCTGATAAAAAATTATATTTAATGAGATTAAAAAAACATAAAATACAATGGTACAAATATCAAATACATTGAGAACTTTAAGATATTTTTTCATAGCTCACTTAATCTTAGTGTATTTTAATCCACAAAAATTTTTTGCAAGATAAATAAAATCATCGAGACTGAGTTCTTCAGCGCGTTTTGAAAAATCAAACTGCAATGCAAAGAATTTATTTTTTATTTCAACTTCGTTCTCATCAAAAAGATTCTGCAAAGAATTTTTAAGTGTCTTTCTTCGCTGGTTAAAAGCTGTTCGAACTAAGTGTCTAAAAACTTTTTCTTCTAAGTCATTCAAATATTGTTTTGGTTTAATGGTCATTCGAATTATTGAAGAATCAACTTCAGGTTTTGGGTAAAAGCAATTTCTTGATACATTGAAGAGTATTTCAGGTTCAGAATAAAATTGTGCAAAGACACTTAAAATTCCATAATCTTTCTTTCCTTTTGAAGCAACGATTCTTTGAGCAACTTCCTTTTGAACCATTATAAAAGCATCATTGATATATGCATAATTATCAAAAATTTTAATTAGTATCTGACTTGTAATATAATATGGTAAATTTCCTATGATCCGATATTTATTCTCGAAGAATTCACTTTTGAAATCACATTCAAGAATATCTTTGTTGATAATTTTTAGATCAGGAAATTTTTGATTTAATTCTTGTATAAGTTCACTATCAATTTCAACTAAGATTATGTTTTGAGAATACTTAATCAGCTCCTCTGTCAGTGCACCTCTGCCAGGACCAATTTCAAGAATTAAATCACTTTTCTTTGGTGAGAATGCCTCTACAATTTTTCGGATAATATTTTTATCGACTAAAAAATGCTGACCTAATTTTTTCTTTGCTTTAATTTTCGTCAATCCTGTTTTTGTTCTTCTTCATCTTCAATAAATTTTTTGTAAAACTCAAAATTTTCTTTGAGTTGTTTAAGATTCTCAAGAAAAGTTCTGGGAATTAGATTAAGCTTAATCATCTTATCAAAATTTAATCCAAGATTTTTAACCATTTTATATTCTTTGAAGCTCTCGCATGATTCTTTTTGAACCAACCTCAAATCAAACCCAAATACCTCAGCAGTTTTGAATACCATTTCATAACGAGATATCTTTTCAAAACCACAAAAATTCATAATCTCTCTTTCAGGAAGTTTAATTTCTGTAAAATGTTTCAAGAACTTTGCTGCTTCCTCTACAAATAAAGCATTTCGAAATTGATCATAAAAAGCATTTACTACTTGACCCTTCATCAATTGCTTAAATGAAAAGTCAAAAAATGATTTGTGCATTGAAATTGAAAAACCATACATGAGAGCTACTCTTAAAATCAAATAATATTTTCCATATTGGATAACGGATTTTTCAGCTTCTAATTTTGTATGCGCATAAAGATTGAGAGGATTCAGGATGTGATCTTCTTTTATATCATCACCTTCATCATAAACAAGATCAGATGAAGTAAAAATTAAAAATGAATTGTAAGTGTGAGATAAGGAAGCAATCTGTCTGGTCAATTCTACATTCATTTGATATACATATTTTTCATCTTGATTAATCACTTGTGAAGGAATGACTGCTGCAAGATGTATCACATAATCGGGCTTAAAATCTCTATATAGAATGTTAAGCTCTTCGCTATTCAATAAGTCAAGCTGTATAGGTTCAACATTTCCAAATTGTGGTTTTAAATTTTTATAAATCGCAAAAACTTTAATGTTATCCATATCAAATAAACGGCATAGATGCGAACCCAGATAACCTGATGAACCCGTAACTAAAATTCTTGTCATAAACAAATTTTTCCAAGAATTGTTTTCGATGTTGCACCTGTAACAGAAGGAATATTGATTGGATTTTCTGAGATGGTTTCATTAGCAAATATTGCAAAACACACTGCTTCTTTAGAATCAACTGAAAAGTTATCAGTTTCAACTTTTTTTACTTTGACTTTTTCACCAAAATATTTTTGTAACGCTTTCATAATGTAAGGATTATTGGAGCCCCCACCGCTCACAAGTAATTCTGAAATTTCTGAATATCTTTTCAAAAATTTATGATAATTATAAAACACCGCATATGCAGTGTATTCGCTAAAAGTTGCAACAATATCTTTCGGTTGTAAACTTCTAAAATCATTCAAAACTTTTATTAAAAATTCTTCATTGTATCTTTCTCTTCCAGTTGATTTAGGCGGTTTTCTATTAATGAAATCATCCAGCTCAATAATTTTTTTGAAAAGTCTCTCATCAATTTTTCCCGAACTTGCAATCTTTCCATCTTTATCGAATTTTTTATTAAAAAACTTTTTCACCAGAAGATCAATCAAAATATTTCCTGGACCTGTATCAAATGCAATAACATCATCTATTGCGGCGTTCTTTTTTAGAAGAGTAATGTTTGAAATACCGCCAATATTTAAAAGAGCTCTGTTAGTTTTATCGGACCTGAAAGCTAAGAAATCGAAATAAGGCACAAGCGGTGCACCTTCTCCATTCAAAGCCATATCTCCAATTCTAAAATCACCAACTGTCACCACTCCAGTTAACTTTGCAATGACTGATGGATCTCCAATCTGTAATGTTGACTTGATTTTTTCACCAAACAGTTTTTTCTCAACAGGTAAGTGATGAATTGTTTGTCCATGTGAACCGATTAAATCAACCTGTGTAATTGAAATTCCAAAATCTTTGCAAAGTTTAGTTGCCGCTTTGGCGAACAATTTGCCAATTAAAAAATTCAATCTACAGATATCTTCTACATTGCTTGTTTCTTTTAATGAATTTTTTAGAATTAACTCTTTTGAGCCTTTAGGATATGGATAAGTTTTAAAGAATAATTCTCTAAACTTTGTATTAACACCATTTCCTTTAACTTCGACTAAGGCTGCATCAATCCCATCGACTGATGTGCCTGACATCAATCCGATTACAATTTTCTTTTTTTTATTTTGTAGTTTGATTAATCTATTCATAATTAAAAATGGATTTGTTATGAAAATTTTACTTGGAGCACATACCTCCATTGCTGGTGGAGTCGATAAAGCAGTTGAACGAGCTGCCAGAATTGGTTGTACAACATTTCAACTTTTCACAAAGAATAGTAATCAATGGTATGCAAAACCTTTAAATGAACAGGTTATTCAAAATTATAAAAGACTTATTAAACTCAAAAATTTAAAACCTGTAATTGCTCACGATTCTTATTTAATCAATCTTTGTGCAAAGGATAAATCAATCTTAAAAAAATCGAGAGAAGCTTTTATTGACGAACTTAACCGATGTGAATTGCTTGGAATTGATTACTTAAATTTTCATCCAGGTTCACATATGGGAATGGGAGAACTTGATGGAATTAAACTTATAGCAGAATCAATAAATATTGCTCACGATAAAACAAAAGGTTACAAAGTTAAATGCATGATCGAAACAACCGCTGGACAAGGAACGAGCATAGGTTATAAGTTCGAACAGATTAGAAAAATTATTGACCTTGTTGAAGATAAAAAACGATTGGCAGTATGTGTGGATACCTGCCATATTTTTGCAGCTGGTTACGACATAAGGACTGAAAAAGGTTATGAAAAAACCTTTCAAGAATTTGATGAAGTTATCGGCTTAAAATATCTAAAAGCATTTCATATGAATGACTCAAAAAAAGGTCTGGGAGAAAGAGTAGATCGTCATGAACATATTGGTAAAGGAAAGATTGGATTAAACGGTTTCAGGTTTATAATGAATGATGAGAGATTTTTTTCAATTCCCAAAATTTTAGAAACACCTAAAGGTGAAGATATGAAAGAGGATATAATCAATATGAGAAAGTTATTAAGACTTGTGAAAACTAACCTTCACTAATACACAAGGAATGAATTATTTATTTGAAATGATTGACTACTATTTCCAAATAAAAAAGTCTCAAAAAGTTATCAGAACTTTGCATAATTCAATAAAAAAAGTCAGACCAGAAAAATTCCGATCTGACTTTAGAAAAAAATTTTCAAACTTATAAAAAATTAAAACGGTGCATTCTCTGAAGGTGATTCTTCCTGATCAAAATCTTCTTGATATGTATCAAAATCTTCCGATATATAAGTTTTTTCAGAAACCAACTGTCTGAAATCATCAGTTGTTTTCTCTTCAAATCTTGTGAATTGCGGGAAAAATAGTAAATCAAACGATCCAGTTGGACCATTCCTTTGTTTTGCAATTATAAATTCTACCAGTTTTGGTTCATCTGGAGAATCAGTCTTATCACTATCTGAACTTTTAGCATACAAATCGGGTCTATGAAGGAAACAAACAATATCTGCGTCCTGTTCAATTGCACCAGATTCACGCAAGTCTGATAGCATTGGTCTTTTTGTTTGTCGAATTTCCACCTGACGATTTAGCTGAGCAAGCGCAACAATTGGAATATCGAGCTCTTTGGCTAATGCTTTCAATCCTCTTGAAATGTATGAAATTTCTCTCTCACGACTTTCAGCATCGGCGGGTCCCTGCATCAACTGCAAATAATCAACAAAAATGATTCTAACTTCATTTTCAGAAATCATTCTTCTTGCTTTTGCTCTTAACTCGTGCAATGAAATTGCAGGAGTATCATCAATAAAAATTTTAAGATTACCTAAGGATCTTATGGCTTTAGTAATTTTTGGCTCTTCTTCCTTAGAGAAGCGCCCTGTCCTGATTTTTCTAACATCAATTTTAGATTCCATGCTTATCAAACGAATAACAATCTGTTCTGCTTTCATTTCAAGACTGAAAAAACCGACAGGGATTTTGGAATATTTTGAAATGTTGTAAGTAAGCGATAAACCAAGTGCAGTTTTTCCAACACCTGGTCTTGCTGCAATAATTATCAAATCCGAATCTTGAAACCCGCCTGTCAAATTGTTCAAAATTGTATAACCAGTTGAAATTCCTGATACTTCAGACTTTTTCATTTTTTCTATGAAATCAACAGTCCTTTGCACAAGCTTCGAAAAATCAAAATAAGTCTTCTTAAACTTTAATTCCGAAATCTTAAATAAACCCGCTTCAGCATCATTTAATAAATCAAAGACATCAGTTGACCCACTGTAACCTTTAGAAGCGATGTTTAAACAATGAGTAATAATTTCTCTTGTCATAAATTTTTCGACAAGAATTTTACACATTCCCTCTATATTTTCAGAGCTCTCAACCATTCTTGAAAGTTCAAGCAGGTAACTTACACCACCAATTTCTTCAATTAAATTTCTTTCATTGAGTTTTTCGAGAACAATAGGAAGATTTAAATTTTCAGCAGGATTAACAGCTGTAAAATCTCTAATCACACGGTAAATTTTTTGATTCGCTTCTGAGTAAAACATCCTTTCATCAGTAATTATCTCAGTAACTCTGTTAATGCACTGAGGGTCTGAAATCATTGTAGCAAGAACACTTTTTTCAATCTCCGGTGCGTAGGGCATAGATTTATTTGCGTCCTCGAATGAAATTTTTATCGAGCGATCATTTGAAACTCTTTTTGCCATTTTTCACCTCACTAAAGTATCGTAGTAATTCTTCATTTTAATTAAATCCTCTTCAAAAGTAGTTTTCCATCCCATATTTCGCAAAATAGCAGCAGGGTGAAAAGTAACAAATAGAGGAATTTCGTAATAGTTATAAATATTTTTTCGGAGATTGCTTAAAGTTTCATTCTTTCGCAAGAGAGTGTTTGCAGCAATTCGACCTAAAGCCACAACTATTTTTGGTTTAATTAAGCTCAACTGTTTCAAAAGATATGGTTCGCACTTTTCTACTTCCTGAGGTAGTGGATCTCTATTATTTGGTGGACGACATTTCAATATATTACAAATGTAAACTTCTTCTCGCTGGAGTCCTATCTTCTTTAATGTTTCAGTTAAAAGTTTTCCAGCTCTTCCAACAAAAGGTTCACCTTGAAGATCTTCATCTGCGCCCGGAGCTTCACCAATAAAAACGATATCAGCAGATGGATTGCCAACACCAAATACAAATTTTGTTCGTGTTTTTCCAAGTGGGCATTTCTGACATTGATTGATCATTTTATCCAGTTCAACAAGCGAATTAGCTTTTACAAAATCCTCGTCAATGTTTTTTAAGTAATAGTCAATAAATTCCGTATTTAGTTTCTTAACACTTTTATTCGAACTGGATTCATTAACATAGATTGGAAGATTCAATTCTTCTTGATAACGCAAAAAGTCTTCAATCTTATCAAAAAGTTCGTTTTTATCTTTACTCATAATTTTTTTATCTCGTCAAGAATATCATTGGCAACATCAAATTTGAATTTTTTTGGATACTTTTGAAAGCTGCCGTCTTTTTTCAAAATATAAATCTGATTGGTATCAACTTCAAATGCTGAACCTTCTTCAAGTGGATTATTGATTACAATCATATCAAGTTTTTTCTTTACAAGCTTTGCCTTAGAATTTTCAATTTCGTTTTCTGTTTCAACGGAAAATCCAACAACAATCTGGTTTTTCTTCTTAAACTTTGAAATTTCTTTCAATATATCCTTGTTCTCAACGAGTTCAATTACCAGATGGGATTGAGTCTTTTTAATTTTTGACTTTGATATTTGTTTGGGGCGATAATCTGACACTGCAGCAGCTGAGATAAAAATATCGCATTTTGGAAATTCTTTTTTTACGGCATTAAACATTTCTTCTGCTGTTCTTACTTTGATCAACTTAATTGCAGAAGGATAGTTCAAATTAGTCGGACCAGTAATAACTGTCACATTTGCACCACGGTATAATGAAGCCAACGCTAGAGCGTGCCCCATCTTTCCACTTGAACGATTACCAATAAATCTCACAGGATCAATTGGTTCGAATGTAGGACCAGCCGTAATCAAAACTTTTTTCTTCTTAAAATCTTTATCAGAATTATATAGTAAAGATTTTATTTTATCGACGATTAAATCAACTTCTGCCATTCGACCGTAACCAGTCAATCCACTTGCAAGTTCTCCATATTCAGCTTCAAGGAAATGAATTCCCTGCATCTTTAATTCAGAAATATTTTTCTGATTGGAATAACTTAAATACATATCTTCATCAGCAGCAGGAACGATTAGCATCGGGCATCTTCTTGCTGAGACTAAAGTAGTCAATGCATTATCAGCAATACCATGATTTATCTTAGCAATTGTGTTCACAGTTGCAGGTGCAATAACAATTAAATCGGCCCACTGAGCTAAATTGATATGCCAGGTTGCGGTTTTTGTATTTTCTTTTTTCTCTGGAAAGATATTAACAATTACTTCGTTTTTTGATAGTGTGGAGAATGTAAGTGGAGTGACAAATTCACAAGCCGAAGGAGTCATTACAACACGAACATCTGCGCCAAGCCTTACGAGTTCGCGTACTAAATAACAGGATTTGTAAGCGGCTATTCCACCGCTTACTCCTAAAATTATCTTTTTGTTTTTTAAATCTGTCAATCAAAAACAATTAAAAAATTATTATTTATATCTGAAAACAATTTCACCTTTGAGCAATGATTCAAGAGCTTGCTCAGTTGGTTTTCCAAGAGCTTCAAGTTCTTTACTAATTCTAATTTGATCAGGATTTTCTACTTCTTCAGTATCATCAAGCTGAACCTGTGGAGGAAGTTCGGATAATCTTTTATTAAATATTTCTCTCATTTCAGCGTTAATTTGACGTGCTTTTTTAGCTGCAACTATAATTGCTTCGTAGATACTTTCATTATGTTTTTCAATTTCTTTGAGTTCTATTGGTTTTAAAGGCATTTTTATCCTCGTTTTAATTAACTATTAATACCACCATCTGATTTACAAAGATAAGAATTTTTATCTTTTGTTCAGAATGCAGTTCAAATCAAAATTTGAATTATTCCTTAATTATTTTTTGAATTATTTCATTTACTTCCTCTATTGCATTTTCGAGCTCATAATTTTTGACTTCATAATCAAAATATTTTGCTTTTTCGAGTTCCATTTTCGCTCGCTCAATTCGTTTTTTAAGAGTCTCAGGAGTTTCTGTATTCCGCTTACGAAGTCTATTTTCCAGCTCTTCAATGCTTGGAGGAACGATAAAAATTAAGTGAGCATTAGGGTATAATTTTTTAAGTTTAAGACTGCCATTTACATCGAGTTCAAATAAAATATTTTTACCAAGTTTTCTGGCTCTTTCAATCTCTGACTTTAATGTTCCATAATAATAATCATAAATTCTTTCCCACTCTATAAACTCATCATTTTCAATTTTCTTTTTGAATTCGTCTTCAGTTAGAAAATAGTAATCCACTCCATCGATTTCATTTGCTCGTTTTGGTCGAGTGGTTGCTGAGACAGAAAATATTAATTTATCTTGATTAAGTTTTAAGATTTCTTTGATAACGCTGGTTTTACCTGTCCCACTCGGAGCCGAGATTACAATAAGTTTTGGTTGCTTACTCAATGTTCTGGATTTGCTCTTTTATTTTTTCGATTTCCTCTTTTATCAAAACAACAATCTGTGAGATTTCAGCACTATTTGATTTAGCCGAGATTGTATTTGCTTCTCTTAACAATTCTTGAGCAAGGAAACTCAAACGCCTGCCGCTCGGTTCGTTTTTATCTATTGATTCTTTGAAAAATTTAATGTGACTCTTCAATCTTACGCATTCTTCTGTTATATCCATTTTATCCAACAATAAAGCGAGTTCAAGTTCCAGGCGTTCTTCATTAACATCTTTTCCTTCAAGTAATTTCTGTGCTTTTTCTTTCAATCTTTGAAATTCCAGCTCTGCCCTTTCTGACCAGATTCTTTCAATTTCAAAAACATTATTTTCAATTAATCCAATTCTATTCAAAAGATCTTTCTCTAATTCTTTCCCTTCTTGAATTTTCATTTCCATTAATTTCTGGATCGAGAGTTCAACGCAATTGTAAAGATTCTGAAATTCGATTTCGGATATTTCTTCGTCTTTGTGCTGAAATATTTCCGAAAATTTTAAGAAGTGATCAAGTTTAATTTTCTCTTTTGATTTGGTAACCTTCTTAATCTTCTTAAAGAGCTGATTCAGATATTTAATTGTTTCTTCATTTATGTCTATTGGAAGGTTTAAGCTTGCATTTCTCTCGAGGTTAGCAGATACAATAATTTTGCCTCGATTAACATATTTTCTTACGAGTTCACGTATCTCATTTTCTCTCTGCGAGTGAACACGAGGAAGCTTTATTGAGATTTCCAAAAATTTACTATTAAAACTTCTAATTTCTGCAGAATAGGAAACGCCATCTTTTTCAAATTCAGCATTTCCATATCCAGTCATACTAATAATCATCTTGAACCGCTCATTTTTAGTTCACAAACTTAAAGAAAAGAAATTAAATTATAAATTTTGAAGTAAAATGTTTGGCTGTATTTGATTTAAGATTGACCTCATCCTCGATTAAAAGATGATTTGCTGTAAAAATTAATTAGAGAAATTGAAATCCTAAGATCAATAATCAAAGAAACTTCAAATTGAAAAATTAAAAGACCGAACGAAAATGTTTTGAGAATTTTTGTATTCAACCTATTCTTTTAATTTTCCTTTGAATCATTTAATTTAAGATAGGGTTAATAAATTCAAATGAGGGAGGTCATTATGGTCAAAAAAGAGTTCACACTTCTTTCTTTCGCGCTATTTCTGATTTTTAATACTTTTATCTCACTGGCTCAAGGGATGAACCAAGCATCACCCCTTTCAATTGAAACAAATCAAAATGAGAATATTTTTTCAAGAGAATTTAATGAGCCAATTCAATTGATACAGAATTTTTCAGACAGTCTTTCCTTTACTATGTTCAAAGATCAGCGAGTATTGCAAAATTATGATTATGAATTGAACCAAGAAGAAGACATCATATCCCCAATTTCAGGTAATCCTGGGAACTGGGTATACATAATCGGTGGAAATATTAAAGGTGATTATTATGTTTCACCATATGGTAATGACAGCAGTAATGGTTCTTTCGAATCGCCATGGAGAACATTAAGTTTTGCAGTACAGCAGATTCAACCAGGGGATACATTGGTCGTATTGCCTGGTTCTGGTAGAACAAGACCTATAATAGCTGGAGGGAACAATCTAAGAGCTGCATTTGATCTTTCAGGTAAGAATTACATATGGATTGAAAATCTTGAGATTACACATAATGATAATCTTTCAGGGGACGGTAAATTTTTCAGAGATGGAATAGTAATAAGTGGAAATAAATCCACAAATATTGTTCTAAAAAACTTATATATTCATCATATTGATGAGTTTGGGTTGAATTTTCAGGACATTGATTCACTAAAATTGTTGGATTCAAGAATTGAGTATTGCGGTTTTGGTGCATTAGGCGGACCTGCCGGTGAAAGTGGCGGTTGGAGATTTATCGAAATTAAAGGATGCAATCTTTCTTATAGTGGTCACTATTATCAAGGTGGAGATGGTTCAAATAGCCCGTATGATAGACCCGATGGCTTTGGTATTGAAGCATCGGAAGGCCCAATTGAAATTTCCAATACAATTGCCTCGCACAATTATGGAGATGGACTTGATTCAAAAGCAAAGAGAACTTATATCCATGAATGCATAGTTGCAAATAATTCCTGTGATGGTGTGAAACTCTGGGGTGATTCTTCAAGGGTAGTTAACACATTAATTTATGGCCGCGGTGATGGTAATGCAACAACAACTCCCTGGTCGCCACTTGTAATAAGTACAGAAAACCATAATAGTTATTTTGAAATAATTAATTGCACCATCGACGATACAGTTGGTGAAAATTACATTATGCACGTCCAGTATGATTCACCTACAACACCCGTCTACGTACGAATTGTAAATTCTATTTTTTGCAGTAGAGGAAATAATGCACCTACTATCTGGCTTGGTGATTCAGTCAATTATAATATCACTTATAATCTATTCTATTCCCCTAACGATGATCGTTTATTAATTAAAGGAAATACAACTTATACTTCATTAGAAATCGAGCAAATTGGTCCTGGTAATAAATATGGGAATCCACTATTCTATTCTGTCGGATGGGGTTTTGAAGGTAATTATCATTTAAAACCAAATAGTCCAGGTATCGATTCGGGAGATCCACTAAGTGCACCAACGAATGATCTTGAAGGTAATTTAAGACCTCAAGGTAATGGAGTAGATATCGGCTGTTACGAAAATTTGACTGGGACAAAAACAGAAGATGGTTTTAATGTTATTCCAGCTAACTTGGAATTATTTCAAAATTATCCAAATCCATTCAACTCAAAAACAAAAATAAAATTTAAGGTACCCAACTCATCTTATCTGACATTAAAAGTATTTGATTTGCTTGGAAATGAAATAAAAACATTGATTGATGAATTCAAAAAACCAGGAATTTATGAGATTGAATTTGATGCATCAGGATTAACAAGTGGTGTTTATTTCTATCAATTAAAAGCAGGAAAATTTATAAAAACAAGAAAAATGATTTTAGTGAAGTAGTAAAATGTTACGGTTATAAAAAACTTAATGACTATTAATGTAAAGGATCTTAATCTGATTCGTAATTAAAGATATTGTAATTATAGCTCTTTAATTTTTAAAGGATTGAGAGGCGTATTCTTCGATTAAAGATCAAATAATTTGTTAAAAATTTTTATCTCTGAACACAGAAAAATAAAAACTCATTTAATTATCACTAACTTTTTTAAATCTCTCAAAAAGATAATCCCTAAATTGTAAAAGAGCTTTATAACGATGACTGATTTTGTTTTTAATTTCAGAAGGTAGTTCAGCGTATGTTTGATTAAATCCATCTGGTTTGAAGAGAGGGTCGTATCCAAAGCCATTTGTTCCTCTAGGTTGATCGACAATTTCTCCATCAACCATTCCTGTGAAAATTTCATCTTCGGTTTCAGACTTATAATTTATCACACAAATAAATTTTGCTCGGTGAGGTTTTGGTTTATCTTTTAATTCCTGAAGAAGTTTTTGATTGTTTTTTTCGTAGTTATGTTCTTCACCAGCATAACGAGAAGAATAGACTCCTGGTGCGCCGTTTAATTGTTCCACAATTAAACCAGAGTCATCTGCGATGGTTGGAATTTTGGTTATTTCAAAAATTGTATGTGCTTTTTTACGAGCATTCCCCTCAAATGAGTCTTGATCTTCTATTATTTCAATATCAATTCCGAGATCTTTTAGAGTAAGAACTTCAACACCGAGTTCATTCAATATTTCTTTTACTTCTTTGACCTTATTTGGATTATTCGTTGCTAAAACAATCTTCATAAAAATTTAAATCCTATTTCACTCTTTTAAGAAGTTTTTTCAATTCTTCGTTAGACTTTCGAATTATCTCATTTACGTCAAGCGTATTAAATTCTCGGTTTTGATAAACCCACTCACCATTAATCATTACACTTTGAACATTAGTGTGGTCACAGGTATAGACAATACTTGAATACAAGTTTTCTTCATTTACATCAAGCGAATTATGAACTTGATTGAGTTCGAGTAAAACTAAGTCAGCTTTTTTCCCTTCTTCGATACTTCCTATTTCTGCATCAAGATGAAGTGCACGTGCGCCTCCAATTGTTGCAATTTCGAATACTTCTCTGGCTGTCATTGTGGTTGGACCATAAAATGGTTTTTGAATTAACGATGCCAATCTCATTTCCACGAAAATATCTAAAAAATTATTACAAGGAGCTCCATCGGCACCGAGAGAAACAGAAATACCTTCTTTCAAATATCTCGGAATATTTGCAATGCCTGATGCAAGTTTCAAGTTAGATGAAGGACAATGAAGAACTCTTGCATCTCTTTTTTTCATCAGATCAATTTCATTTTCATTTAACCAGATACAATGAGCGATCATACTCTTATCGTTCAATATATTTAATTCTTCAAAACACTCGATATTATCTTTACCGCATCTTTTCCTGACATTTTCGAGTTCAGTTCGGTTTTCGCTTGCGTGTGTATGAAAAAGTGTACCTGAATATTGTTTAACAAGTTCATTGGTTTCTTTCAATAATTCACCTGAACAGGATAAAATAAATCTTGGTGCAAACGCATACTTAATTCTTCCATCAGCTTTATTGTGAAATTCTTTTGCAAGTTCTTCAGAAGACCTTAACGAGTCATTTGTTGATTCGGAAAGTTTTGGATAGAGAGTGTTTATATCCATCATCGCCTTGCCGTGAAAAGCACGAATTCCAGAATTAATTAATTGTTCAAACACAACATCAGAATGATTCATACTTCCCATATCTAAGATGGTAGTAGTTCCACATCTGATTAATTCGCTTATACCAAGTAAAGCTGAATATTTCATTGAGTTTTTATCGTGAGCAAATTCGAACGGCATAATTTTCAATTGAAGCCAGTCAAGCAGTTCAAGATCATCAGCAAGGCCACGGAAAAGTGTCTGACAAAGATGAATGTGGGTTTGAACAAATCCTGGAATTAGAATCGATTCGGGGAATGAAAAGATTTGCCATCCGTTTTCCTGGGCCAGTGATTCAAGTTTAGAGCTTCTTTCAATTTTCTGGATTTTATTCTCAGAAATTAAAACTGAATGACCACTCAAAATCTCATAGTTTTGATTCATTGTGATTATGTATTTCGGAGAAATTACTTTCATTTTAATCTCTCATAAATTTCATCCATAATTGAGAATGCATATCTTAAATGAGGAATAACAATCGAACCACCGACAATTAAAGCAATGTTCATTGCTTCGTAAAGTTCTTCACGCGTTACTCCCTGCTTTACACATTGTTCGATATGATAAAAAATACAATCGTTGCATCTTAAAACCATTGAAGCAACAAGTCCCATCATTTCTTTGTACTTAGCTGGTATCTGCCCATCATGATAGGCTTTTGTATCGAGAGCAAAAAATTTTTTAAAGTCACTAAAACCAGAATTCAAAATTTTATCATTCATTTCGCTTCTAAACTTATGAAAATCATCGTATTTACTCATAGTAATTCCTTTCAAAAATTTTCAATTTAGTTTAAGAAAATTCTTTATATCTAATTAAGCAAATTTCAAATGATTGAAACCAAAGATTTTTTTGATGTCTCAGTTAATCAGTTAATCAGTTAATAATAAGAATTCATTTACTTCCATAAATACCCAAGACTAACTCCGCCAATAATCGAAACACCGCCAAAAGATAATCCAGCTATCTCACCGAAGTAATACCTTAAACCACCGAATATTTCTAAACCAAATTGATTAAAATTCCATTTGTAACCTATATCACCACCAATTCCTAAAAATGAGTTTCTATAAGTTGACGGCATCGCTCTATTTTTTTCTTTAGCAGACCAGAAAAGCAAATCAGCAGAAGGTCCATACCATAAACCAACCACTGGACGTGTTTTTGAATACCAGCGATATGATCCACCCAATCCAAAAGCTGAGTTAGAGAAAGAGCCGATATCATAACCAACAAAATTGGCTCTTAAGGCAATTGAATTTTCATTTTTGTACTTAAATTCATATTGCACATTCATTACACCCCAGAACAATCCAAGTGGATTAACCATAATGGCCTTATCAGGTTGAGCATTTAAATTTGAAATCATCAAAACTAGAAAGAAGAAATAAAAATACTTATTCATAATTTCCTCCTTAATTTTTGTTTTCAAGTTCTGCTTTAAGAAATTGACCGGTATAACTATTCTCAACCTTAGTTAAATCTAGTGGTGTTCCTTCAGCGATGATGTAACCGCCTGCGTCACCACCTTCAGGTCCTAAATCAATTATCCAGTCGGCAGATTTTATTACATCAAGATTGTGCTCAATCACTATAACTGTGTTTCCTTTATCAACCAAACCATTTAAGACTTCAAGTAAAATTCTGATATCTTCAAAATGTAAACCAGTTGTTGGTTCATCTAAAATGTATAAAGTTTTTCCAGTTTGAACCTTTGAAAGCTCAGTTGCAAGTTTAACTCTCTGAGCTTCACCACCTGAAAGAGTAGTTGCTTGCTGTCCAAGTCTGATATAACCTAATCCGACATCGTAAAGAGTTTTAAGTTTTCTTTTAATTCGAGGAAGATCTTCAAAGAAGTGTAAAGCTTCTTCAACCGTCATATCTAAAACATCAGCGATTGATTTACCTTTATATTTTACCTCAAGAGTTTCTTTATTGTAACGTTTTCCTTTACAAACATCACAGAGAACATAAACATCGGGCAGAAAATTCATCTCGATTTTTTTGACTCCGTCCCCTTCACATTCTTCACATCTTCCACCTTTAACATTAAAACTGAACCTGCCAGGTTTGTAACCGCGTATCTTTGAGTCTGGCAATTCTGCAAATAAATCTCTAATCAGAGTGAACAAAGTTGTATAAGTAGCAGGATTTGATCGAGGTGACCTGCCAATTGGTGATTGATCAATTTCGATAACCTTATCTATCTCTTTTAATCCTGTGATTGATTCATAGGGTAAAGGAACAAGCTTAGATCCATAAAAATGTTTGAACAAAATTCTTCCGAGCGTATCGTTAATTAAAGTAGATTTACCTGACCCGCTTACTCCAGTTACACAGATCAATTTACCAAGCGGAAACTTAACTGTTACATTTTTAAGATTATTGCCTTTCGCTCCTTTTAAGACAATATACTTTCCATTACCTTTTCTTGGATTAAAATTAAAAGGAATAAATTTTTTGTTTAATAAATATTGGAGCGTTACTGAATTTGAATATTTCTTTTCACCATTGCTCATAATGTCTTTCAGATCACCCTGTAAAACAACCTGACCACCATTTTGAGCTGCACCTGGACCAAGATCAATTAAGTAATCAGCATTCAGAATTGTTTCTTTATCGTGTTCTACAACAATTATTGTATTTCCCAGATCTCGCAATTCTTTCAATGAATTAATCAATTTCAAATTATCTCTTTGATGTAATCCAATACTTGGCTCATCCAAAACATAAAGCACACCTACCAGCTGCGATCCAATTTGAGTTGCAAGTCTTATTCTTTGAGCTTCTCCACCAGAAAGTGTTGTCGCATTCCTATCGAGAGTAAGATAATTGAGACCTACATTTAAGAGAAAATTTAAACGCATTTTAATTTCTTTCAGAATCTGTCGAGCAATTTCTTCTTCTCTTCCAGAAAACTTAACTTCATCAAAAAATTTCTTCAGGTCCTTAATTGAAAGTTGAGATAACTCACCAATATTTTTTCCGTTTATCTTCACACTTAGAGCATCTTTTTTCAATCTATAGCCAGTACACTCTGGGCAAACCGAAACAGACATATAAGCTTCAATCCATTCCCTGATGCTGTTTGATGAAGTTGTATCGTATGTATGTTGTAATTGACTAACGATACCGCTGAAACGATGGGAGTAAGTTACAAATTCTCCAGAACCTAATTTATATCTAAACTCAAGTCTCTCATTACCGGAACCATAGAGGAGAATATCTTTTACTTTTTTTGGCAATTTTTCGAGTGGGGTATCAAAATCAAATTCGTAAGCCTCTGCAAGCGCTCTTAACTGATTAAAGAACCAGT
This sequence comes from Ignavibacteria bacterium, assembly GCA_013177855.1. Taxonomy (NCBI): domain Bacteria; kingdom Pseudomonadati; phylum Ignavibacteriota; class Ignavibacteria; species Ignavibacteria bacterium. The sequence continues at coordinate 2,263,656 of JABLYA010000001.1, read as the reverse complement.
TATCTTTTGGTTTTCCATAAGGAGCAATAGCTTCTTCGTTTATTGATTTACTCCAGTCGGGAATAACAAGATTTGGATCAATTTGTTTTTTAACTCCCAAACCTTCACAAGCGGGACAGGCACCATAGGGTGAGTTAAACGAAAAAGTATTTGGAGCAAGCTCGGGTAAGCTAATTCCGCAATTCAAACAGGCTAATGTTCTATTATAAATTTTTTCGTAATGTCCATCTGATACGATAACAACACCATTTCCATAATTCAAAGCATATTCAAGTGATTCATGAATTCTTCTTTCTGACTTACGAAGCACTTCAACTCTATCAACAAGAATTTCAATGTTATGAACTTTATATCGTTCAAGCTTCATCCCTTTGACAATATCTTTAATTTCTCCATCAACTCTTGCTTTGAGAAAACCATCCTTTAAAATATCTTCAAACAATTCCCTATAATGACCTTTTCTACCTCGAACAACTGGAGCAAGAATATCAATCTTTTTTCCAAAGAATGTATGAAATACAGATTCATAAATTTGCTCACTGCTCATTTTTTCGACAGGATTACCACATTGTGGACAGTGAGGTACACCAACTCTTGCAAATAAAAGTCTAAGAAAATCATAAATCTCTGTGATTGTTCCAACGGTAGATCTCGGATTTGCAGAGGTTGATTTCTGTTCAATTGAAATTGATGGGCTTAATCCTTCAATGTAATCAACATCTGGTTTTTCCATATTTCCTAAAAATTGACGGGCATAGGCAGAAAGACTTTCGATAAATCTTCTCTGCCCTTCTGCATAAATTGTATCAAATGCAAGTGACGATTTACCTGAGCCAGAAAGTCCTGTAATTACAATGAGCTTATCTCGCGGAATTTCCAGATCAAGATTTTTAAGATTATGTTCTCGAGCACCACGAATTATTATCTTGTCCATATTGTAAATTCAAAACGTCCATTTTATCTTTTCATATTAAATAATCTGTAATTGATTTTCAAACTATAAAATAATTGACAAAATGGATAAATATTTTACTATAGAAGAAGTTTTTATTGATGAAATTAGTGTAAAAGACTCAAAATTTATTGCCTACTTATATCCAATTTCTTCAAAAGAAGATTTTGATAAAATTCTCAAAAGTTTATGGAAAGAACATCACAAAGCAAGGCATATCTGTTATGCTTATCAACTTGATGAAAAAACTTTTCATTATTATGATGATGGTGAACCAAGTGGAACAGCAGGACTGAGAATTTATTCAGCAATAAAAATAAAAAATCTAAATTATGCTGCTATGTTTGTTGTTCGATATTTTGGAGGGACAAAACTCGGAACTGGTCCACTTGCAAAAGCTTATTTCGATGCAAGTATGAAAGTCTTAAACAAAGCAAAAATTGTTGAAAAATATTTTACTGTCACTTTTCTGATCAAATTAACTTACAACCAATTCGAGCGGTTGAAAAAAATATTAATAGAATTTACTCCCTATGAATTAAAACCAATCTATACTGAAAATATAGAATTAAAAATCTCAGTAAAAGAAGACCTTGTTGAAAAATTCAAAATATTAATGAGAGAAAATGGAATAGAAACCTCACTAATTTAATCCCAATAAAAAATTGAATATCGTGATTTCGTTAATTCTATTGCATAATTGATAATAATGAGAGGTAGAATCCTAACTTATTCAGGAAAGATTAATTCAGAAAAATTGATTAGGGTGCTTTAATAAAAAACTCTTAATACCTTTGAACAAAAATATGATTTAAAGTTAAGTTAATTAATAAGCTTGTCTTTTTCTGCTATTGAGAAACAACTTAATCTCACTGAAATCGTTGATCAACGATAGTAAATTGCTAAGAGATGATTGTGTCATTTCAAGATATCTACTCTTAAATGACTCTCGTTGAAAATCAGTGAATTCAGAGGTTATTTGATTTAGAAGTTCTTTTATTTTTACAATCGTTTCGGTGAAAGTATCTGATATTTCTTTTTTATACTCATCGCTTAATTCAGTAGTATTTTGACCTAAAATTTTATAAAGTCCGTAACAATATTTAGAAGTAAAAGCGATGTCTTCTAGTAATTGAAATTGATCTTTCTTATAAACTGCTTCGATTAGATTAAAGACATCGATTTCGTTTGTGAGTTCTTTATTTGAGAAAGCTCTGAATTCATCCAAAAACTTTTCGGCTTCAAATCCTGGATCTATCATATTTTATTTCCTCAATAAAATTAGTTTCTTGGTTGAATTAAATCTCATTGATTTAAAGTTATAAAAATAAATTCCACTCGAGACATAATTACCATTATCATCTCTGCCATCCCACACAATCCAATCGTGAACTCCTCGAGAAAGTCCAACATCATCAACTAAAGTTTTAACTTTTCTGCCAAGTACATCATAAATTTCAATTGTGACCCAGTCCTGTTCGGGCAATTCGAAACGGAATCTTGTTTGATTTACAAATGGATTAGGATAATTCTGCTCGAGTTTGAAACTAGTTACTTGATTTAATGGTCTTCTTGGTGGAAAAACTTTCAACGAAGAAATCTGGAAAGTATAGAAGTGCTCACTTTGTGGTTCGCGATATTCAACTCCATTTGAGTAATATTTGAAATAAAATTTATAGATATCGTCAGGACTTAATGCTGCCGGCAATTCATAATAAAACTTAAAGCCCGATATTTCAGAATTCATCAATTCATTCACTACAATTGACTGAGAATAATCAGTCAATACAACCAATCTTACGCTGTCAATTTGTGAATTCTCAAAAAAGGTTTTGTAAAGAATGGACTTGCCTGATCTTTGAATTAAAAGTGGATAAGAAATAGCTTTCTTCGCATTTGCAATTCCCCAACCATAAATCGTATCAGGACGATCCGATTGACTTGCTGTATTTCTTATTGCATCTCTCACCTGATATTGATTTATTTCAGGATAATGTGAAATAAGCAGAGCAGCTATTCCAGCGACAATCGGCGTCGATGCAGATGTACCATAAGCATAAGTGTAATTTGAATAACTTCCAACAGAAACAGAGTAAACCATAGTCCCCATCGCACAAACATCAGGCTTAATTCTACCATCACTTGTTGGTCCTCGAGAAGAAAATGATGCAATTGAACCATCGGAATTCACAGCACCAACTGCTAAGACATATTTTGCATCGGCGGGTGAGACAATGTATTTCCAATTTGAATTGTATTCGTTACCCGCAGCTGTGACGGTAACCACTCCTCGAACAAATGCAGAATCAACTGCTCGCGCAACAATTGTGGTCTTACCATCCATATCTCGATATGTATAACTTTCATCTGGATTATCAAATTCACTATATCCAAGTGAACTGCTGGTTACATCAACTCCGAGTTGTTCCATCCATTCAAGTGCTGCAGCATAATTATCTTCTTCAATTCTTGTTTCTGATCTAATATCTTCAGTCTTTGCAAGAATAAATTTTGCATCATAGGCAGAGCCGTAAAGTTTTCCATCTTTCTTACCACCAACGATGCTTAAAATCATTGTACCATGAACATCTTGTCCTGGATCATCATTGGATTGATTAGCTGTGATTGTATCCTGAAATACAAAGTCATATTCAGCTAAAACATCTGTATTTTCAGTTGCTTCGTGTGATTTCCATCTAAAACCTGAGTCTAACAAACCAATTATCACATTTCTACCCGTAATTCCCTTTGAATGAACTTCTGGAATCTCTGATAATTGAAGTTGAGTAAAAGAAGGTCCGTAGTTATTTGAATAAATTTTGTTTAATAGTTCTAAGGATGAATTGTAATTTGGATTTCGACTCTTAAAAATTTTTACTTTTTCAATCTTTTGAATAAAAGGAAGATTTTTTATTGCAGTTAATTGAGCATCACTCAGGTAGGCCGAAACTGCATTAAACCATTTCAATTTATTTACGGGCTCAATTCCAAATTCTTTTAATTTCAAAATGTAAGGTTCATAAATCGGAAAATCTCCATAACTAAATATTTCGCTGCCAAGAACTTTTTTTCTTCTTTCGATTGCTCTTGGAGAATATTCAGCTAATAATTTTGATTCGATTTCTGACTTTTTGAAATATCTTAAATCGCTTTCGCCTTTGTCCTTAAAATAAATCAGATATTTACTTTGAGAAAAAAGCTGGAGCGAAAAAATAAAAATGATTGGAAAAAAAATTAATCTCTTAGTCATATCTTAGATTAATTGTGTATCAACTTAGCGATACGATTTAACCTGATGGAAGACAACTTTTTAATTACATCAGGAAACATTGGAAGTTCTTTATCCCACGACCAATAAATGATAAGAGGTTCGCCAATAATTAAATCTTCAGGAACATAACCCCAGAAGCGGCTATCAGCACTATCATCACGATTATCACCCATCATAAAATAGTAATTCTTTTTAATCACATAAGTCTTGGCTGGAACACCATCAATTGTTATTTGGTCACCAATTACTCTTACAACCTCTCGACCGTATTCACGATTAATTAAAGTGCGATATTGCTCAATATTATCAAGTGAAAGATGGACTGTATCACCTTTTTTGGGAACATAAAGTGGTCCATAATTATCTTCATTGAAATTCGAAAATCTTGGAAAGATGTACGGATTACCTATACCTTTTGGAGTTGGAACTGGATTTAAAAATTTCATCTTTGGAGGCGGAGGAAAGAGTTCGCCATTTACATACAAGACTTTATCAACAATCGTTATAGTATCGCCCGGTAATCCGACACATCTTTTGATATAATTCATAATTTCTTCATGTCGAAGCTCATCCCTATCGCCAGGATATTCAAAAACAATTATATCTCCACGTTTAACTTCTTTTAATTTGGGAAACTGATAATAGGGCAAAGCAACATTTGTAAATGGGATATTTCTCGGTGTCGTTGCACCAAGTGTAAATTTGGTTACAAGCAGGAAATCACCGGGCAGCAAAGTATCTTCCATTGAACCGGTTGGAATAGTATATGCTTCGATAACAAATGTTTTAAGAATTAATGCAGCAACTGCAGCCCAGAAAAAGTTTCTTAAATTATCCAGAAACTTTTCTTTAACGGTTCTTTTTGCTTTTTCTTCTTCACGCTTCCTTTTTATTTCCTGTCGTTTACGCCAATAATTTTTGAGCCAATCTATCATTTAATTTCTCCTCAATCAGATTTAATGAATTTAATTATATCCTTATTTGATTTTAAGATGATTTTGTTCCATTGGAAAACTTAAGATCAAGAACATAAACATTAATCAATCTTCCATAGATAGGATAGCAAGGAAAGCTTCCTGCGGAATTTCTACATTTCCAACCTGCTTCATTCTCTTCTTGCCTTCTTTTTGCTTTTCAAGAAGTTTTCTTTTTCGAGTAACATCTCCGCCATAACATTTTGCAAGAACATTTTTTCTAAGTGGTTTGATTACATCACGAGCAATTACTTTACTACCAATGGCTGCTTGAATTACAACCTCGAAAAGTTGACGAGGGATAAGTTCCTTCAATTTAGAACAAAGTTTTCTCCCCCATTCATAAGCTTTAGATCGATGGACAATAAATGAAAATGCATCAACTGGATCACCATTTAATAAAATTTCTACTTTAACAAGATCAGATTCGCGATAACCAATGAATTCATAATCAAATGAAGCATAGCCTCGGGAGATTGATTTTAACTTATCATAAAAATCAAATATGATTTCGGAAAGGGGAAGTTCGTATTGCATATCCACACGAGTGGGACTCAAATAAGTTGTGCTTTTATGAATTCCTCTTCTATCCATACATAACTTCATAATATTCCCGATATATTCAGCTGGAGTAACAATCTGAGCTTTAACATAAGGTTCTTCTATAAAATCAATTTCACCTAATGGAGGCATAAAGGCAGGATTATCCACAACAATTTTTTCGCCGTTTCTCTTGGTCACATGATACTCAACATTTGGAATTGTTGTGATAATATCCTGATTAAATTCTCTCGAAAGTCTTTCTTGAACAATTTCCATATGAAGTAATCCAAGAAAACCACAACGAAAACCAAATCCAAGCGCTGCTGAAGTTTCTGGTTGATAAGTTAAGGCAGCATCGTTTAGAACATATTTATCTAAAGCATCTCTTAATTCTTGATATTTATCACTGTTAGTTGGATACAATCCGCTGAAAACCATTGGTTTTATTTCTTTGTATCCGTGTAATGGTTCAGCCGCTGGATTATCAACCGTGGTAATTGTATCTCCTACTTTTGTATCGTGAACATCTTTTACACCAGCGATCAGATAACCAACATTTCCTGCTTCAAGAATGCCTTTTCTGACTGGTTTCAGTTCAAGCACGCCGACTTCTTCAGCGATAAAAGTTTTATCTGTCCGGAAGAATTTTATTTTTTGACCCTCTTTTAATTCTCCATCAAAAATTCTGATATAAGTAATAACCCCGCGATAAGTATCATACTTTGAATCAAAAATCAATGCTCGAAGAGGTTTATCTCGATTATCCTCAGGTGGTGGAATTCTTTCAACAATTGCTTTTAATATTTCATCGACACCAATTTTTTGTTTTGCCGATGCAAGAATAATCTCTTCCTTTTTACAGCCAATTAGATCAATGATTTGTTGAGAAACATTTTCGATATCTGCACTAGGCAGATCGATTTTATTAATAACCGGAATAATTTCGAGACCTGCTTCAATTGCCATATAAAGGTTACTGATGGTCTGAGCTTCAACACCTTGAGAGGCATCTACGACTAATATTGCACCTTCGCAGGCAGCAAGAGAACGCGAAACTTCGTATGTGAAATCAACATGACCGGGAGTATCGATTAAATTAAGCGTATATTCAATACCGTCTGTATGTTTATATTTCATTTGAACAGCGTGAGACTTTATGGTAATTCCGCGCTCACGCTCGAGATCCATATCATCCAGAACCTGATCGACAAGTTCTCTTTCCGATATTGCTCCTGTTCTTTCGAGCAATCTATCTGCCAAAGTCGACTTACCGTGATCAATATGAGCAATTATGCAAAAATTCCTGATGTTCAGCATAACTCCGTTGAATTAATTTTCATTTTCCTGATTGCAAAGATAACAACTAAAAGAATGATAAAAATTCTGGTTCAATATAAGATTGAAAGAGAAAATCTAAAAAAGCAGTATTAAAAAGTATGTAATAATTTTAAAGTGATTTACTTCTTTTTTTCTTGTTGGTACAAGTAAAAGAATGTTCTATACAAATTTTTATTGTAAAAGATATAATAAAGATAGTAGTACCTTAGAACGAATAAAACTGAAATAATAATTAACGATGATAAAAATAATTTTAAGGATAAAATATGAATGCTAAATGTTGAAAAATTTGTTATTAAATTTTTATCACCAATAATGAAAGCTTGATAAAAGATAATTATTAAAATATAAATGAACGATAAATAGACACTTGAGGCCAAATTTCTTGAATAACTATATAGATTAAACCAATTAATTAACATTTCATTTAAAGCGCCTCCTTTTTGATAAATATAATTTCTGCAGTTCCAATAAACTAATACTTTATCTTGTTCTAAATCTGAATCAAATACCTCTTTATAAGCAACTTTGAATTTATTAATAAAATTATCATCAAAAGTGCTGTAAATATTTAATGAATACTTTAACACATTTTCAATAACCCCTAATTTTTTTATTAGCTTAGTGTCAAAAATTCTTATAATAAATGATATTAGAAAATTATCTTTATTATTTTGACCGCGCTCTTCTTCTACATGAATTTTATTTATGTAAGATAATGATATAATTCCCAGCAGAACAATTACTGCTAATGAAATGAAGAACAATTGTTTTTGAAATAAGAAAAGATTTATTAAAAACAATATGTTCGAAACAAAAACCAAGAAAAACAAAACCCTTTTTAATTTGTTATTACTATTACTATTACTATTACCAATTATTTTAAATAAAATCACATATGGATATTTATAACATTTACCAACTAATAATCTATCTAGAAAAAAAGCGGAAAGAGACGCAATTAAATGACCGAGTGAGTAACAAAAAATAATAAATAAAACTAGAAATACAACCTCAGAAGCCCAATGGGAATTAGAACCAGAAAAGTATGATTTAAAAGATGAGATTAAATAATGAAAAGGCGGAAAAGGGCCTTTATAAAATTCCTCTATTAATTTCTTAAAAACATAAATTATAGATAAAAACACAGCCCCAGGTAAAAAATATCCTAAAAAATCATAAGTGTGAAAAGTTATACGAATATCTTTCTTCCCGATTTCATTATCCATAGAACCTCCTTATTGTTTAGATAAAAAATAGAAAAATGGTCAGTCCAATTTCGACTGACCATTTATATTTACTCTATAATTTACTGGCCTTTTTTATTTGCCTTTGTTGCTTGAGCTTTTTTTACACCTTCACGCTGTGCTTTTGTCTTACCTGAATAAACTCTTATCCCCAATTTTTCCATTAATTGTTTGTTATCTTTCAAAGCAACTTTTACAATACTAACATATTGAGATAGCCATTTATCCAGAGCATTCAAAGCAGCTTCTTGATCTTTAGTAGCCTGTTGAGCTGCACCTTTAGCTGCTTCCTGTCTTAAGTTAGCTTGCTCGAAATCAATTATCTTTTGTTTTTCTGAATTCAATTTAGCTTCATCATAACCAAAATGAGTAAGCGAATCCAAAATTTCTGGAATGGTCAAAGCATTATTAAAGGCATTCATACTTACGTTGAGAAAGTCAGCTGTTTTGAGAGGCATTTTCCCGGTTATTCCTAATTGTGCAAGTCTTGATTTATCATCCTTAAATACAGCACGTGCAACTTTTGCCAAATCAAGATAAGCTTCACGAGCAATTTTTTCTATTTTTTTAAGAACCTCTGTTGCCTGATATTGGGCACCAGCAGCCTTGGTTTGATTGTTTTTTGCTTCAACAGCTGCTTCATAAAGATTTTTACCCTCTTCGATTTTCTCCTTGGTATAACCGTATTTTGATACATATCCAAGGATTTCAGGGTCGGCTAATGAATTAAATATCACCGTCTGAGCTGAAGTTAACAACTCAGAAATTGAGCGTTTATTTAAATGTGCCATAGAATATCTCCTTAGATTTGGTTTTTGATTAGTTAATTAAATAACTGTCTCAAATAGAAACAGTCAAAAAAACTCCAAAAACAAATCAATTTTCAATCCTAATAATAGATTTTTTGCCCAATCCCCGGATAATACAGAATTTAAAATCGAGCAAAAAATCAAAATTTTTTCACTCGATTAATTGAATATTTTAATAAATTTTTTCGATTACCCTTAAATTCTGGTGTAAATATATGAAATATGCAAAAAAAATCAACTTCTATTAATTAAAAATTAAAACCAATAAAATTTTCAGATTTTTAAGGCTTTTTTAATAAAACTTTAATTTTCAGCAAAAAATTGAAATTTTTATGATATTTATGAAATATTCCCATAAATACATCATTCCGAAGAGGTTATATATCATTCCGAAGAGGTTATATACGCTTCCGAAACGGTTATATATCGTTCCGAACAGATTATATGCGATTCCGAAACGGTAATATGTCATTCCGAAGAGGTTATATATCTTTCCGATGAGGTTATATACGCTTCCGAAATGGTTATATGTCATTCCGAAGAGGTTATATTTTAATCCGAACAGGTCATATTTGATTCCGCAATGGTTATATATCATTCAGAAGAGGATATCTGTCTTTCCGAAGAGGTTATATTTTAATCCGAACGGGTCATATTTGATTCCGCAACGGCTATATATCATTCCGCAACGGTTATATATCTTTCCGAAAAGGTAATATAATCTTCCGAAAAGGTCAGTAGAGTTTCCGAAGAGGGAGTACTCATATCCTAATTGGGTTTGAAAGTTTTCCGAGTGGCTCTTTTTATTCACTATGGCTTTATAAACTTTCCCCACATTCAGATAAAATGTTAGATCAAAGAATATTTTTATTTCGAGGAATAATAATTGTTTTAATATTAATTAATCAAAGATGTTTAATTAATAATAGCATTAAACAATTGATTAATATCGTCACACCAAAAGCTCCGATCTTGTTCAGGGGGCGTTAATATCTTAGTATTAAAAAGTTTGAGATAAACTTTGATTTGTAAACCATTATAATTAAAAATTCGCAAGTTATTATCACTTTCAAAAATCTTTTTATAACCATCTATTTTTCTAAAGGCATCAGTATACTCAGTACTTTTAGGGTCAACAAACAAAATGAAATAGTTTGAATCCTTTTTTAGCCAGAAAATAAAATCAGGCTTGAATTTCACTATCCTTTTTAATTTTGGATTATGGTATGGTATGAAAACTTCATCTAAAGTTTCATCAATTTTTGAAAAATACCACCAATCAAAATTTTTTAATTTATTATCATTCTTTTGCAGGTAATTTTCTAATTCGTTAATAAAATATACTTCACTCGGATGTTTGATAATATGTTGAATATAAATTGCTGTATCTGATTCTATTAATGCAACAGGTATGTAGTAATGATTGGATAAATATTTAATTTTTAGATTTTCATTTACGCTATAAGAAACTTCTGTTTCCCTTGTTAGATTAATAGCAATCTCTTCTATTTGTCTTGTATAATCATCTAAAGAAATCTCACCACGTTGAAATCTTTCTCTAAGTGCAGCTACTAATCCATCTCGGTCTTTTACCCTTTTTACTATTTCAATCTTTTCCCTAAGAGCATCCAATTTATCTTTTGATATTCTTATACTTTTGAAATGAATAATTTCATTTTGTAATGGTTTGAATGTATTGAACTCTTTTACTTTATTTTCGAAGTGTCTAATTATGGTGCGCAGCAACAAATCTGGATTTTTGATTGGACTAATTTGAGAATCTAATTTAAAGTAATTATCAGCGTATCCATTAAAGCCTCTTTTCAAAACATTAAGTACGGATACATTACACTGATATTTGATCAATACAATTTTATCGCCCAAATAATTAAAATATTCTTTTACTTTTTGATAATCTGCGGAATGAATTAAGAACTTAATAGTTTCTCTTTCTTCGGCAATGATTTTTTCAGATTCTTTGTAAACGGGAATTAGCAGTAGTTTATCAATTATATCTGGATTTATTTCGAATAAATCACCAAGTAATTCTTCCTGCTTTTCTTCTTTAAGTGTCTCGATAACTTCTGCAAGATTTTTAGCTTTAGTTCCAAATACAAACAATGTCTCAAGAGCCTGTACATAATTCTTAATTTGATCAAATTCTTCTTTGTTTATTTCATTGTTATTATATAAGAATTGAATTCTTTTTCGACGGTTTGGTATGGGTTCTATTCTTACACCTCGGCCAATAGATTGTAAAACAAATTTTCTTGAATCACTGCCTTTACCAATATTAATATAGAGAATAATATTAGGCCTGTTACTATCCCATCCTTCATAAAAAGAGCGAGAGCCCATTAAAATAGTAATATCAGAATCATCCTTATTGAGTTTTGTAAATACACTTTCGTTGTCGAATGTTTCAATTATTTCATAGCCTGTGAGTTTATTTTTTAACCACTCAGAGATATCACCTATTTTTATAAGTCCAAAAGGTTTATCGCTTGATGTGAGTTTAAAAACAATTTCCTGTTTATTGCTGGGTATTTTTAAAACTTCTATTCTGCCATATGTTTCTGCATTAAAGACATACTTCAAAATATCATCATAAGTAAGACTATTAATAATATCTTTATCGAATGATATAACTTCATTCGTAAATTCACAGGTACCATTTGTTTCAATTAGTAATTTTAATTTTGCTTCCTCTAAAATCTCATTATCACCTTCCCCAACAGCGATTCTTTCAATTTCTTTAAAGAAAAGATATAAATCAGAATCTTCAGTATTAACAGAATTTACTAATGTGATAATGAGCGGTTTATGATAAAATTTATCACCAATATATTTTTTTTGACTTGCAATAAAAGCATATAAAAGCAAAATCTTTAGAACTATAATCTTTTTTTCTTCATCAGAGAAGTCATCTTTGTTGCTGATATTTGAAATATCGCTTTTTGAAATAAAAATTTGTTTTCCATATCCGTTGGTTATAAACTTTTCTAGATTAAAGTTAAAGACACAAGTTGCAAAATCAATCTGGTCAGTAAAAGTTGCAGAGAAGTTAAATAAAAATCCATTTCTTGAAAGGATTGAATAATACTGCTGCCTTTTACTATCCTCTTTTTCTCCCTTGTGAGCTTCATCGAGCAATAGATACCAATTACCAAAGTTATCATAATTTCTAAAATCTATAATCTTATCCTTATGTTCATCTGAAATTAAATCGCTTCGGTAATAAAATACAGTCAATTCATTTCCATATCTTAATCTATTTTCTCTTTTTATCAAATCATAATTTTTCAAATCATATAAATTTATAAATACACTATTGTTAGAATAGTTAAATTCTTCAATATGTCTTTTAAACTGTTCAATTAAATCTTCACGATAGGTAAGAAACAAAATATCTTTTGCTGGGATCTGATTTGAGCTTATTAAATTTCCTAAAATCTCAAGGAGCTTTACAATGACTAAAGTTTTGCCACTGCCAGTAGCCATCCAGAAACTCATTCGATTTATAAAATGATAAAATTCAATCTTATTATCTTCAATCTTATAGTCATTAATAAATTCATCAAAAATTTTTTGATGTTTACCGTTTTTCAAATCAAGGTCAAGATTTTCTTGGAAGCCATTGATCTTATAAAGCTCATAAAATTTTTCTTTATTAGCTTCTGAATCAATAAAAAATTTATATAGAGCTTTTATTCCGTTCCTTAATGCGTTTTGTTGATAATCAAACAAAGTTTTGTCTTTTGAAAAACTTGCAAGGTCAAAGTTAATCCATTCTGCGGGTAAATTATCCCAGTGAATACTTTCTACAATATTTTGTAAATACAATCTAACCATATCATTCCCACCAAATTAAAGGTTTTATTAACTTATAATCCAAATCTTTTATATTGATTTTTGTCCCATCTTCAAACTCCACCACATAATTCCCCTCTCGTAGAGGGGTTAGGGGTGTTCTGTTCCCCTCTTGTAGAGGGGCCAGGGGTGTGTCATTCCCCTCTCGTAGAGGGGTTAGGGGTGTTCCTTTCCCCTCTTGTAGAGTGATGTCCCCAAAAGACGAGGTGTTTTCTTTGAAGTAAAGCTGCAAATCTTTGAATATGTTTTTAAGTGCCTGCTTTGGAAAATCAAGAAGATTCTTATGATTTGAAAACCAATTAAAAGCAAACCCATGCCGCCCGGAGGGCAAGATTTCAAAGTGAATATCGATTATGATGTTTTGAAAATAAAGTCGCATATATTATTAACCTTTTTTGTCATTGTTTGGGGAATCTTCTATGAACCGTTTGAGTCATTTGCATTTTTGCCTCATTTTTGCCTCATTTGACTACCTTTTTCCTTTTTTCATGTCGTTATTATGTGACGTCTTTGTGGCATCTTTCTGTCGGTTTTGGCGTCTTACTTTTCGTTTTGCCAAATAATTACCAAATCATCTGATAACATAGCGACTGTTCCTACCTTTACCTTCAACTTTAAAAATATACCTATTTATTGTTACAATACGTTGGAGATAAAACGGAATTTGTTTTGCTTTTTGGCTCATTTTTGGCTCACCTATCAACTTTTTGGCTCATTTTTGGCTTAACTAAAATGTAATGAATATCCCTTTTGCCTTTTCCTCTTGGCTCAAAAATTTCCTTTGCTATTAACTCTTCAAAATCTCTTGTCGCTGTGGGTTTTGATACTTTATTGATTTCTTGGTATTCTCTGTTCGTAATTTTCCCTTTTTCTTTTACATACAATACTGCTTTTATCTGCCTCTCATTTAATCCCATCTTTCTTAAATTTTCTTCTGTATAAATGTCTTTATAAAAATATACCGCAAATCCACCAAATTCCTCTTTAAAATCAGGTTCTGGTAGTCCCGATTTTTTGCACTCATCAATAATTTTTATTGTTCCCCTTCCCCATGCCTCTATCAAACCGGCTTTGAAAAATACATCTGCAAGCAATTCGTTTCTTGGATATGACGAATGATTTTTCTTAAGTTCTCCAATCCTGATTTCTTTTGGAAGCGTTCCAACATTCCAGATGATTATTTTATCTGGATAAATTTTTAATTGAGTATGAGGACCAATATAATCTCTGTGAATTACTGCATTGATTATCGCTTCTCTTAATGCTTCTTCAGGATATTCTAACTCTTCTTTTCTATAAATTCCTTCGAATCGTATTTCTGAGATGAGATATTTTGTGCGCAGTAATTCTATTGTCTTTTCAACCTGTTCAAAAAGATTCCCCTCAATATCGTCAGAACTTACAATGTCTGTATCATTTAAAAACTTACCAACCTTTATATATGCACTTGTCCAGAATTTTTTTGGATTTTTCCCGAAAAGGAGAATCGCTGCTCTCGTTAGTTTTCCATCATCAAGCAGGTTTAACTTTTCAAGAACTTTTATAGGGTCTTTTTCATCTTTTACAAATGGAATTCTTTTTACTGCAATATTCTTGAATTTCTCAATAGTTTCAGTATTTATATCTTCAATAGTAGCTCTTTCTTCAACATATTCTTCCCAATTCTTTCCTGATTTAGAAATCAAAAATCTTGTAAGGTCTTTGCCTTTTAGTTCCTGAATTGTACTGCCACTTCTGATATAAAACCTTCCGTGATAAGAAATTGGCGCATAAGAATGTTGAACTTCCACTATAACAACATCCTTATTTTTTTTCTTTTCAACTTTTATGTTTGGAATAATACCAAGAATGTCTTTAAATTTATTAGGCAGGTCCTCAAGAAGTTTTTTAGAATCTTTTATTCCAACTGGCTTGCCATTATCATCAACTCCGATGATCAATTTACCACCATCAGTATTAGCAAAGGCACAAATCGATTTCAAATACTCATCCCGCCAAGATGGTTTGAATTCAATGGTTTGAGTTTCGGTATGTTTCATTACTCCCACCAAATTAAAGGTTTTATTAATTTATAATCCAAATCTTTGGTATTGATTTTCGTTCCGTCCTCAAACTCCACCTCGAAATTCCCCTCTCTTAGAGGGGTTAGGGGTGTGTCATTCCCCTCTCGTAGAGGGGTTAGGGGTGTTATCCTCTTTATCCACTTACCCGTAAGATTAGACAAAGTCTCAGCAATATCTATATTTTCATAAAGTTTCGATAAATCCACTTTCACTTTCTTATTCTCATAATCAATCTCCAATGCCCTAAGCATCTTTTCATCTTTCAAAAAGACATATTGCTCATAAGGATTTTTATTTTTGATAATAAGCATATCATGATTTTCGTAAACAGTATTGGCAAGAGTTTCTTCGTATTGTTCAAGCTCGTAATACTTGAAAAATCCGCCGCCTTTATATTCTTTTACTTCTTTAGAGATGCCAGATTTATCATAAAACAAAACCTTCTTCATTCTTGGCAAAACCACCGTGTAAAAATGTTCTCCCATCTCAACACCAATCCATTTTCTGCCAAGTTTATGGGATACGGCTGTTGTTGTGCCAGAGCCGAGAAAGAAATCCATAACTAAATCGCAATTTTGTGAAGCAGCATTTATAACTCTTTCTAATAACTTTTCAGAATTTTCGGTCTGAAAACCTGTTGTTGTTGAATATCCAGGTATATCTGTCCAATTAGATTCTATAGTTTCATTTTCACTCATTAAGTATTCAAGAATTTCGTCGTGATTGTTTCCATAAACATCAATATATTGTTTTTTAACTATCCTTATTCTATTTTCTGATGCAAGTTTATCAACTGTTTCTTGTGCAAAAGACCAATGCCTTCCCTTAGGTGCTACAAATTGCCGGCCATTAAAAATAATGATGTGAGAATCTTTATTTTCTTTTGGAGAATGCATTTCAAGCCATCCAGCCTGTTTTCCTCTTTTTCTAAATTGAGGGTTGATTAATGATTCAGTAATTTTTGAATAGAGAAAAAGTGTTTCTGTAGCAGGATTAAATCTTTTATCAATTGCTCCTTGTTTATTTGACTTATTTATCACTAATTCATTCCTAAAATTTTCCTTCCCAAAAATCTCATCCATCAAACATCTCACAATCCAGTTTCCATTATAATCACACCTTACAAAAATACTTCCTTTTTCATTCAGCCAATCTTTTGCAATTCGCAATCGGTTTTCAAGCAATGTTGCCCAGTTAGCATCTTTGTAATTTGTCCGATACAGGAACTGGTCAGAAGAATCAAGATTAAACGGTGGATCAATATAAATCGTCTGTACTTTTTCTTTGAATTTTGGAAGGATTGTGTTTAATGCTTGATAGTTCTCGCTCTTTATAAGCCAGCCGTCTAAAGAGTTATCAAGGTCATCAAATAAACTCAAAATCTCAAGTTCTAAATCTTTGAAATACTTTGTGTCTATCGGTAAGTGTTTATATTTTTCCGCTATGTGTTTGCCAGTTAAATCCGTCTCAAAAACATCATCCACTGTAAAGTTTTCATCAACAATTCCCAATTCCCGCCATTCTTGAATTTGCAGATCAATATTTGGATGCTTCAATATCCTCTCCACCAAATTCCCCTCTCTTAGAGGGGCCAGGGGTGTTCCCTTCCCCTCTTGTAGAGGGGCCAGGGGTGTTCCGTTCCCCTCTTGTAGAGGGGTTAGGGGTGTTAACACCTCCCTCAAATACTCCATCACACCATCCAGATTATTTTTCACATCCTCATCTTTAATATGAATAACCTTCAAACCTAAACTCTTTAAATACTCATCGCGTGCTTTATCATATTCTTCTTTATCATTATGAGAAGAGCCATCAATCTCTATAACAACACCAATTTCTTTTATATAGAAATCAACAATATAATTTCCTACAATTTTCTGTCGGTCAAAATCAAGATTTAGAAACTGTCTGTTTCTAACTCTCTTCCAGAACAAAACTTCTGCTAAGTTGCCGGCTTTTCTGAGTTCACGTGCTTTTTCTTTAAGGTTGGGGTTGTATGGAATTTCGTACCATTTTAACACCCCTTTATCCCCTCTATAAGAGGGGAATTGGAGAGCATCAATCCTATCCAGCGTAATCACATAATTAGAGTTTTTAACAAACTTCGGCTTATTCCAGATCTTTACAAGTTCATCCTCAAACTGAGAGATAAATTCAATGATTTTAAAAGCAATGTCTTTTAATATCTGTAATTCATTTACTCTATCCGCACTCCAACTATTCCCCTCTTGTAGAGGGGTGGCAAACGAAGTTTGACGGGGTGTTCCTTCCCAGAAGTATTGATAACTCCATAGTTTAAACTGCTCCTGTAAAAATGATTTGGCGTTTTTGTTGATAAAGAAATCAACCTCGCTTTGCTTTTCAAAAATCCTAAATGATTTTTCTAATCTCTCTTCATCAATATTTATGTTCTTTTTCTTCAGTACTTTTAATATTTCATCAATCTTTGTTACTCTCCCTCTTTCAGAATAAAAAACATTAAATACAATTGTATTATCTTCCCTTATTTCTTTTAATTCATAGATTAAATTTCTTTTTTCATTAGCTTTTTTGTTTTCAATAGTAGATGCATCAAAGAAAAACTTAAGGTTATCAAATTCTACAGGCATACTTCTAAATATTCTATCAGTCTTAACATAGTAAAGCATTTGCGTCTTCCAGAAAAGGACCACATCTTTATCATTCGTATAAACTCTTTCATAAACATTATTATGGAATGGAGTGGAATTAAAATATATAGAACCGCTTTCTGTAAAATAACGATTGAAAAAAGTGTATAATTTGTCAAAAAGTTCGTCTCGGAATGAAGGATATTTTTCTAATGCCCTTTCTATATCAGCTTTTAATAATTCTTCAATTTTACTATAATACTTTGATTTTATTTTCATCAAGTTGATAAAACCACCAGTTCCCTCAATTTTCGCACCTATAAAAATATCTCTTAATGCATTATAAAATTTTTCCTCTTTTGTCATAGCAAAACTCCCAATTGAAATATTTTTAGTTCAATTTATACAAATTCGATTAACAAGTATTATCTGATAATCTAACTATACAAAGACCTAAGCAATTTTAATAAATTTTTTTTATTTAATCTTCGGTATTTACCCATTCAATTTATTTTCCAAAAATCTAAATTATTATTCATTCATTACATTAATTTTTTCTAATCTCCATCCTGATTAATTTGCATTAAAAATCCTGAGAAAAAATGAGAAGAAAAGTTTTTAATCTTTTGCCTATCATTATAATCTTCTATTCCCAGATATTATTCGGTCAAATCAAATTTGCCTGGATTACTGACACTCACATTGGTTCACCAGGTGCGGATAAGGATTTGATCAAAATTGTAGATGATATTAATAACAAAGAAGTTTTATTTACAATTGTCTCCGGCGATTTGACCGAAAAAGGTTTGAACTCAGAAATCGTTCAGGCGAAAAAAATTCTCTCTGAACTTAAAAGACCATACTTCGTTATTCCCGGCAATCACGATACTAAATGGAGCGAATCAGGATGCACAAAGTTTATCAATGAATTCGGCAACGATAAATTTATTTTCTACTTGAATGACTATTGCTTTATCGGAATTAATAGTGGAATTCCATTTCGAGGAGGCGGCGGACATATCTCACCCGAAGTCCTTGACTGGTTAAGAAACAGATTAAATCAACTGGATATTAACACAAAAGTAATTCTTACCGTTCATCATCAACTTGATAGTGAAGTAGATAATTCAGATGAAGTAATTGAAACTCTTAAAAGATTTAAGAATGCATTTGTAATAGTTGGTCACGGACATACTAATCGTAGTTACAATTTTAATGGTATAAAAGGTGCAATGGGTCGTTCTTCATTAAGTCGAGGTAAATCGCCAGGTTATAATATAGTATATTTAGAAAATGACAGCGTTTCGATCCAAACAATTGAATTTTCTGAAAATAAATTCTGGCTTAAAAGCTCACTTTCTGTGGATAACTCAAATTTAAATTCTAAAGAAACAATTCAATTAGATTTTAAATCAAAAAATCTAAAATTGATTTTTAATTCAAAATCTACACTAGTAAAAACTGGTGTTTACGAAAAAGGGTCGCTCTTTTTTGCCGATCTCTCAGGTAATGTCTATTCAATTAGTTTAAAAGGAAAAGTTAACTGGCAAAAATTTTTTAATACTTCTTTTTATGCTAAACCAATTATCTGGAAAGACAGGGTAATTTTCTGTGCAACCAATGGTGATGTTTATATTTTGAAAAAGAACAATGGCAAATTAACTTCCAGTATCTCGCTTAATTCAACAATTATTTCATCACCCGTTTTAAATAATAATTTACTGATTGTCTTTACAAACGATGGATTTGTTAATTATCTCAATCTTAAAAATTTTAAAGTCACACGGCAAAAAATTGCAGATAAAAATTTTGAAGCAGTTCCACTATCATATAAAAACAAAATTATAATTGGTAATTGGGATAATTATCTTTATGCTGTGAAAAACAATCCAGATGATACAAATGCAATATTCTGGAAATGGACAGAGAATAAAAATTTTTATTACTCACCTGCTGCTTGCAGCCCGGTAATTGATACCAAACAACGAGTTTATATTTCAACACCTGATAAATTCATTTCTGTAATTGATTTTAATAGCGGTACAACTTTATTCAGAACAAACGATTACAACAGCTGGGAATCCATAGGGATCGATGAAACAAAAAATTTTCTATTTATCAAAGGACTAATTGATACAGTTTATGCTTTGTCCATTAACGATACTCTACCCAAATTAAAATGGAAATCTGCTCTTGGTTATGGACTGGATACAAATCCAATAAATATCTCGACCAAAGGTGAAAGGGTTTTTGTTCCCGCAAAAAATGGATTTTTATATGTTCTTGAAAAAGAATCAGGTAAATTATTGAAATCATTCTTTTTAGAAAAAGTAAGATTAAATGAAGTAATTCCGATAACCAATTCACAGGTTATTGTATCTAATATGGATGGAAAAATTTTTATCATTAATGTGAATTAATATGGAAACGAAAAAATACAAAGGAATAATTTTTGACATAGACGGAACACTCACATCAACGAATGAATTGATTTTCGCTACCTTTAATCATATCGCTCAAAAATATGAAGGTAGAACTTACTCTGATGAAGAAATTATATCAATGTTTGGTCCTACTGAAGATGTTATATTAAGGGAAAAGTTTAATGGTGATAAGTTCAAAGAAGTTTATGATGAATATTATAGATTTTATAGGGAAAATCATCCAAGAATGGCTGATCTTTATCCTGGTATTGTTGATATCCTTGAAGAACTTAAGAAAAGAAAAATTCTCATTTCAATTTTTACTGGTAAAGGAAGAAAGACAACAGAGATTACATTAGAAATTTTAGGAATTAAAGATTTCTTTGATTTGATTGTTACAGGAGATGATGTGATTAATCATAAACCTTCTCCAGAAGGAATTTTTAAGTTTTTAGAAACTTATAATCTAAATAAGAATGAAGTTTTAATGGTTGGTGACTCTCTAGCTGATATAATTGCAGCAAAAGAAGCTGGAATTGATATCGCATCAGTCGTTTGGGACTCATATGCAAGAGAAGAAGTTATAAAACTTAATCCACTCTACTTTGAAACAGTGAATGACTTCAAGAATTGGTTGATTGAAAGAATATAAAACATCTAATTGATTATTAGTTTTTAATATTAAAGCCACTAATAAAGTTTTTAATCTGGGAAATTAACTCTATCACTTAATCCCAAATCTTCGAAACTTCTTAATCTTAATATCTATATAATTTTGCTTTGAAATTAAAATAAAAAATCACCCTGAGGATGAATCTCAGGGTGATGATCAATTTTTTAATTTATTTACATCAAATCTAAATCAACAACAATAACTTAAAATTACTTTTTCCCGCCAAATCCAAGTGGGAAAATCAATGAAACTCTCGGTTCAATTCTTTTTTGAGTTTTGTAGCCAATTACTTTATCAGATTGATCATATTCTGGTGCAAATGTCCATTGATATAAAAATGATACAAGTAAATATGAGAGTGGTTTGTATCCGAGTTCAGCAGTCAAGATTGATCTTTCATCAAGTGTAAAGATATCTTTTTCATCTTGAATCCCTACCTTATCATAATATGCTCTAAACACAAAGCTTGCGTTTTTTGGTGATAAATCGGTTTCAAGTCTTAAAATTCCTGAATTAGAAATTTTATCATATCTCGAATATGAACCATATAACTGAACAAAGTTTAAAACATCAATCAATAACTCACCAAAATAGGAATTACCTAAAGACCGAGCGTTTTTCAATTCACTTGCACGGCTTCCCAGAAAACCATTCACTGAATCAACCCTTAACCTATTAACTTCATATAATTGATTAAAATATCTTGGTATAAATTCATCACCATTGAACCATCTTTCAAATTTTAAATCAACATTTACAAGTCCAAGTCCATTGAAAGAAAAACCAGCTCCAATTGTTGCACCAGAACCAAACTTTAAAATCTTTGTGAAGTTCGAGTATAAATCAATATTTAAAATTTTGGATTTGAATATTGGTAACAAAGCGTCTAAACCAACAATTGAGATATTCCCCTCATCACTTAAAATCTTTAAGTTCTTTGTTGTTGGATCAATCATTGCATTTGTAACGCCTGCATAATTATTTAAATCGGTCGCATAGGTTCCACCAATTTCGAGCTTTCCAATTATTGGTACATTTCTCAAATCAGTGAATTGTAAAGGCCTCGTATAAGTACGGATTCCAAACAAACCTTTACCACTTAAATCACCATAAACAGATTCAAAACCAAATTTTCCGAAATCAATATCAAGCTCAACGCCTATTTTTCTATTATCATAAGAAGCACGATTATTATAGTAATAAACAATATTCCCCTGACCTAAAATTGCACGATCTAATCCACCAACTCTTATGTAAAATGGATCTCGCTTATGTCCATATCTTACATACTTAATTAAACTTAAAATATCTGATGTAGTGTTAAAATCTTCTTTCCTTAAATTTCCATTTCGGTCGATACGGAGATTAACATCTAATCCCACACCAAATTTACCAAACGACAGGTCTGGTGAAACATTAAAAAGATAATAAGGCTCTCCATTAACCCAGGTTAATCCTAATCCACCAGCAAATTGATTTGGATCCTTCAAATCACGAAGGGATTGAGAAAATAAATAAAAAGGGAGTAGTAAAAAGAAAACCAAAGTAAAAATATTTCGCATATTTACTCCTTATTTTTTTTCTAAACTAAAAAAATGCTTAATGAAATTAAATTAATGTGCAACAATAAATTTAGAAATCAAGAAATCTTTTTGTGGCGATTTAATTGCAAGGATATAAACACCACTGGAAAAATTTGAATAGCTAATCTTTATTTTGTTAGTGAAAGGTTCAAATGTACTTTTATAAATCCGCTGTCCTAAGATAGAATAAATTTCAATTTCAATACTGGAATGAAGTATTTTATCATCAATTTCAATTTCAAGATCTTTCGATGCGTAATCGTTTTTAACAAAAAAAATACTCGGTGAATTTGAATTTACATTTTCAACACTTAAAGGATTATAATAGACCTGAATAGTATCTGAAAAATGATAAGAGCCATCGGTATCAATTTGTTTTAATCTGTAAAAATATAAACCCATACCTGGTAAAGTCGAGTCAACAAGAAAATAATGTTTGGGCGAATTTGAATTGCCGCTGCCTGGAACAAAATCAACATACTCAAAAAATTTTGAAGTATCAGCTCTCTGAACCTCAAAACCAAAGTTATTGACCTCAGTGGCAGTGCCCCATCTTAATAAAATCCCGTTCGATAAAGCAAAGCCTTCGAAGTAAAGCAGCTCGATTGGTAAAATATCTTGATCATTAAATTTTTGACCAAAAATTGATGTAGCTAAAATTATTATGAGCAAAAAAACATTGATTAAAAAATTTTTCATCTCACAACCGCCAATTTTTGAATTGTAGTTTGAACTTGGTCTCCTTTTTTAGCAATTATTTTATAGAGATAAACACCATTACCCACTAAATCGCCATCGGCATCTCTTCCATCCCAGAAAACTTTATTAAAATTAGTTGATAATTCTGCCTGTGATAACTTAATTTCCTTAATTAACCTCCCAGCAATTGTATAAATTTTAATTTGCACTTCATCAGGGACTTGAGTTAAGATGAAAGTAAAGTGAGTTCCGTTTGAGAATGGATTTGGATAATTATAAACTCTTTGCAACTCAAGATTTGAAGTTACTCTAAAATATTTTTCAATAACAGGTTGAGCAGAAATACGACCAAAAGCATCTTTTAAATATACTCTAAGATTATGTTCGCCTTTTTCGAGTTTAGTTTGGTATTGGACATAAATTTTTCGGTCAATTGTATCATAATCAAAAATTAAATTCTCGCTATAAATTCTACTGCCATTTAAATACATCTGAACAGCTGATGTATCAAGTGCAGGGAACCAAACAGGATAATTTATTTTCAATTCAATTTTACTTTCGGGTTCAACATATTCCCAGTCTTTGATTTCTTTACCATTAATTGTTAGCAGAACTTGTGCGGCAGAAACAGAAGTTGTTGTATCCTTCTTCACATAAAAGTTTTGGAGAAAAATATTATTTGTCTTATAGTATTCTCTAATTTTATTTCCTTCATCAATTTTCAGTCTAAATGCAAATTCACCGTAGCCGTCATAAATTTTGTTAATGTATTTATAGTTTAATGGAATATAAGTGTAGGGACTTAATGATGAGATCATTGTATCAATTAAAACATAAAAGTTATTGTCAGGTTTTACCAGTTCAAGTAATATTTTAAAACTATCCGCTGTAGATTTTCCAGCATTAAAGATTTTAGCTTTAAAATTAATTTGTTCACCCTGAATTATTGTATCCTTATCAACTGATACGACTTGATAATTTACTGCCAGTTCTGGTAATTCTTCAAAATATGCAGAAAGGGACTTAATCGATGGGCTTTCTTTTAAAGAATTAGCATTAAATTTCGAAAGGATTTTGATTGAAGGATATTCATCTGCATTTACACCGTTCAAGTTTATTGAATCACCTGTCGTCTGAAGATTAAAAAATGTATCTACAACGCCTGTGTTTTTAATTCCAAGTGGAGTGCTAGTAATTAATGTATTTTCTGGTAATTCCATTTCAAGTTTTACATAATCCCATTTCTTTGAATTTCGAATTGGCGGAAAAACTACATAGCCCGAATCATAAGTTACAAGTTTAGATAATTCAATTGTTGCAACACCCTGAAAATGTTTTTTATAAGATTCTGGAACTGAACCTATTGGAGCACCCTTTTTACCAAGAATACACCAATTTTCTCTATACTGTACACTATCGATATACAAACTTCCAAGAGTTTTAATTGCATTTCTGGAACGACTACCTCTTCCACCAAGAATGTTTTGCTGAGCATCAGCTGAAATTGCCATTGCCACCCAAGTCCCGGGTTGAAGAGAGTTGACAAAATTCGCAAGTGAGTCCATCACGCCTGGATCAGGCACATTAAAATATCTGATACCATAAGGTCTTAGAGTAATTGAATCTATAAACGCTGCAACTATCCCCCAATAATATGTATTAGGAAGTTGCTCGTATGAATTATAAACAATAGAACCGAATGAGCCATCATATGTACCCGCAGATTGTATTTTCAATCTCATCTCCTGGTTAGATAATTTCCACGAACTCTGAGCCGAATCAAATTCTACATTTGAATCTTCAATATTATACAGCGATGTATTTGGCTCTATCATTAAAAAATTTGAACCAGGTTTAAACTGCTTAAAAGAATAAGTTTCGGAAAATGCTTCGGATGGATTGTCAATCTTTACTCTATAATAATATCTTTTATTCGGGAGTAAATTATGCAAATAAACTTTTGTGATTAATGTATCAAATGGTTGAGTAATTTCTCTATAGTTTGAAAAATCAGGATTATCAGAAATTTGCACTAATAATCTTTCTGGCAAATTAGTTCTTTTGATTAGTGGATTTAATAAATAAAGTGTATCCCTTCCTGAGTTATAGAACTTATCATTCTCAATCGCTGAAATCGATGTTGAGTTAATCAGAAAGTTTAATTCTGCTTCATTGTCATCTTCATAAATTTCATTTAATACATTAGTTGCATCCAGAATTACTTTTAGCTTGTGTTCCCCGATAGTTTGAACTGGTAGTTTTATTATGATCGAATCAACAAGTTTAGGAGTCAGGATTGATAAGTTTTTTTCATAAATAAGTGAATCCAGATGGTAATCTTGAATTTTTAATATAATTGTATCAGCTTGAAATAACCCAAAATTTGAAGACTGAATTAAAAATTCCAATGAATCCGTTTGATCATTTGGATTTTGAGTTAATAGTTTAATTTTTGAATTATCAATATAAAGATTTGGCTTATCAGGTAATCTTAACCCAATTATTGGATCACCAAATAAAAGATTACAATAAGTAAAGACTTTATTAACATCACTAATCCCAGTTTCATTTAATTGCCTTATTTTAGATATTAAATGAGCTCTTCCTATTCCTTTCAATGAATCAAAGGTTAATTGTTCATAAAAGTATTTTGGAAATCTTAGTGATGTTGACAGATAACCCCAACTTGAATTTCCAAGATAAATTAAAGCCTGTCCATTAGGAGATTGGGAAACAAATAATTCTCCGAAAGCATCTACTTCGGGCTCAGCAAACTTACCAGTGGAACATCCAAAATCAGTAACTAATGGAAATCTATCTGTGTATTTATTTTGTAAATGTTCAACTTCTGATATGCTATTATCCCAGGTTCTTGTTCCACTATGTCCAATGTAAGAAATATATAGTCCACCTTCATCAATGGCTTTCTGAACTTGCTCTGGTGTGTAAGGTCCAAAATTGGTTGGTGGATTAACTGTTTTATAAAAGTGTGTGGCTTTACCAAACAGTGGACTGGATATAGCATAATTCTGGTATAGAAAATCATTCGTTTGTTTTATTTGCTCAATTTGAGATGGATTGTTTCCATCTCCACCACTGAAAAACAAAAATGTTTTATTGAATTCATCATATCGTCTGGTGATATACTTTTGATGCTTAGAAAGATATGCTAAAACCTGGTTATCATTTATTGCCGGTATTCTACCTACAAACATTTGTGGAATATAAACGTTAACTGAATCCCACATCACATACCATACATCACTAACGGGATTTCCATAAGAAGTAACCATATTTTTCTTTCTTGGTGTTGGTGCCGGTGAAACCACATCCTTGTAATCATAATTGGCATCACCAATTATTGTAAGATATGATGGTTTAGGTGCTTGCCATCTAGAATAAGCCGATATCAAAAATCTTTTTATTGCTTCTGCCTCCACCTGACCATATGAAAATTCATCAAAAATATCTTCAACAAATACAAGCTCCGTTCTTAAATTATAAGTCTGATTTATGAAATTTTTGTACTGTTCACTCGATTGTGATAAAATTTTAGTAGTCAATAAAATATAATCAGCACCCCGATTTGGATTTCGAAGATTGACAAATTGTTTCTTCTCTTTGAAAATTGGTTTCGAAATACGATTAATTCTTGTTAGATAATATTTATCTCCGCCACCGACACTATCTATCAAAAAAATTGTTCCGTAGTTAGAACCTGTGGTTAAGGAATTAACAATTTTTTTGTAATCAGAACTGACTTTATAAATCACAAATTCTGAATCAGGGAAAGTCACACCCTCAATCTTTATTACTCTCAAATCTTTCTGAACTGTATCTGGAATTAATATCAATAATGTATCGTTAAAAACAATGTTTCTCCTATAGTACTCTACATCAACCCAGTCTATTAAAGATTGATGAAAACTCGCTTGAGTTGGAATACCAAAAACTCTAATGATATTATTTCCAGTAACCAATTGGTTTGAATTGTAATTACCAACCAGATTAACTGTCTGCCTAAAATTATAAGTAATGGTGTCCTTTGGGGTTGTACTATTTAAACTTAATCCATGTTTGTGAGCATTCACATTTCCACTTGACGCATAACTAATTAATCTGGTAATGACTTTGACTGGTGTATTTGATAAAAAATCTCTCGCCTGAAAATTAAATGCAATCGATCCACCATTACCAATTACCTGCCAGGTAAAGACTTTATTTTCCTGCCAATCTGGAATTTGAACTCTTGGTTCAAGAGCATCATAATACCATAGACGAACATCCTTCTCAAAATGCTGCTTTACAATATGAGAATATAAAGTATCCTGAGCTTGAATAGATGGAATTTCATCAAATGAAACTCTCTTTCCATAATTTCCATCCCAGGTTAACCATACTATCGAAGTATCACTATATCTATTCATAAAGTTAATATAGTCTTCACGCCAATTCACAATTCTTCTATAATCCTGATATGAATAATTCTTTTCTGCCCAGAACTCTATATAATCATCTTGATTAAAATGAAGATCATCTTCTCCTTTTACAAAAATCGGTATCTCTTTACCCATTCTAAATAATTTGAAAGTTCTTGGATTGATTAAGGATGGATTAACACCAAAACTAACCAGGTCATTATAAGTAATTCTATAAATATTGTCTTCAGGTATAGCAAGCTTTATGTAATCTTTTGAATAATCAATCCAATAATCAGTTGTATCCTGTTTTGTCAAAGTTGGATTTATCGAACGAAAATCTTTTGCTTCTTCAAAGTTTACAATTATATCTTTCAAAATATCATCGAAAAATCCTGGTTGGCTATTACTTTTAATAAAGGAAGGACTTTGTTCTGAATAATTTACATTTAATTTACATTCATCTAAAATTTTTAATCGTTTCTCATTAAAAGAATATCGGTGAGTGTTTATTTGAACAACAGCACAGTAATAATCCCTTATCCAGATGTAATCGATTACTTCAAATTCATCCTGTGGATAGTATTCATAATTTCTTAAATAGTTAGCCTCTTGAATAGAAAAATCTTCGTATACGACTAATGTATCTTTTAAGATAGGTTTTTTATTTAATTCAACAAGAACATTTTCAAATTCAGTATATTTTTTATCCACTAATTGAATATTAACTTTTGATTGCGGAGGAATTGCAATAAAAACTACCTTAGAAGGAAGTTTTGGCAGTCCCGCCTTGCTTTCATCTTCTGCAAGAAAAAAATCAAATTTATCATAAACACCAATTTTAGCTTTCTTAAATTCAGATATCTGAAATTGTAGATTAACTTCAAAACCATTATCACTGCGTTTTATTATTTTATCAAAAGCGAAAACAAACTGGCAAAAAATTATTATCAGTAAATAAAAATATTTGAGAAACATAACCACCTCAGAATAATTTAATTGCTTTCAAAAATTCAAAATAGTCATTTAAAGTCAGTACTGATCTCTTTAATGTTCTGATAACAAATTGTGTTTTCGAATATTTAGTTTAATTAAATTTTTTATCAAAATTAAAGCCTCTACAAAAAAAATGATTAAGATAAAATCTATAGGAGCTCTAAACCTGTACATACTAAAAAAAAGTAGATAAGGTACTGTAAAACAAATTAGAAAAATCAACAAATACTTTAAATAATCTTTTCGATATTTAAAGAATATTAACCTAAAGATTGTTATAGTCGCAAGTAAAATAATTGGTACCTGGTGTAACATAAAAGCTAAATTTTTAATTTTAGAATCGCTCCAATGTCCATTTCTTACTCTAAAAGGAGAATAAAAACCCAAAAGTTTTAAAAACATATTTTCAATTGTTTTAAATGGGTTATTTATAATAAAGTGAATTGCCTGATTTTTAAAGAAATCTTGTTTTTCATACTCCGAGTAATTACTTAAAAATTTCCATTTATTATCAAACTTTGGGATTATATAATCTTCAATAGCTCCACCATCACCACAATATTTTTTTAAATACTCATTAGTGTATTCATTATTACCTAACCACAGGTTATATCCTAAACTTGAGTTTGTGAAATCAAATTCGCCAAATAACAAGAAATTCCTAATTCCCCACAAAAGAATGATAGTTGTCAAGGAAAGAATAACTGGACTAAGAATTTTTCTTAAATTTTTTCTCTCTCTATCTATTAAACACATAATTATGAAGTATATTAAAAAACTAAATGTAATTATAGGTCGAAAAAAGAATGTTAAGCCTAAAATTAAAATTAAAAATATAGAATTTATGAATGTTGGATCTTGAAGCAATTTTAGAAATAAGTAAAAACCTGAAATTGTAAATAGAATGTTGAACCAACTATCAGTTTTCCAAAATGGAGACACCATATAATATGGATTAAATATAAAAATAATTGTCGCTAAAAATGAATAAAGAAACTTCTTTCTATCGTTTCGCCAGACAAGAAGACAGAGATTGTAAAAGATTAATGGAATAAATGAGAAGATTAAAAATTGAACTATTGTTAGAATTAAGGCATAATCTTCATTTAAATTCATAATTAGATAAATAAAGATTGCATAACCTATTGGGAACCAATTATTATAAATTCCT
The DNA here is from genome assembly GCA_013177855.1 of Ignavibacteria bacterium. Lineage (NCBI taxonomy): Bacteria > Pseudomonadati > Ignavibacteriota > Ignavibacteria > Ignavibacteria bacterium. Next base: position 2,234,017 of record JABLYA010000001.1, on the reverse strand, counting down.
TTCTGTATGTTGTAAGGGTTAATCATTATTTTATCTGGATTATCTGTAACACCCCAAACAATGGTAATTGAATTTTTATAGTAAAGATTATTTGCTAATTGAAGATATCGAGGATCATAAATTTTAATTTCATTTTGGAAGACAAAATTTATTAGGACAGTGCCTATTAGTAAAAACAATAACGAAAGAATAAAAATTATTATGCTTTGAGGTTTTTCAAAATAATTAAGTAATATCTTAGTCATCGAAATCGAATACTAAACTTGCTAAATAAAAGTGAATTGGTAAGATAGGTGCAATATATCTCTCTGATCCCACATAAATAAATATTAACGCAAGTGTAAAAAACATCAAAGCAAATAAGGGATAATTAAATTTATTTTTTAAAATAATTTTAGCTTTCGTAATTAAAACAAATAAACTCAACAAGATAACAATATAAAAGTACGAATTAGTTAAAAAGAAAATTGTACTTCTTATGATTGGATGAACATAGTTTTTTGTATTCTTTAATGCCCATGTTATGTTATAATCCCCACGCCAATAGGAATAAAATATTTTTTTAAAACCTATTTCCAAAAATTTTTTTGGATGAGTTTTAATAAACTCAAAACCCTTTAAGTATGCCTTGTTACTCTCATCAACTTCATTTGGATTTGAGAAATCATAGCTAAAATTAAAATTTACTTTACCATTGGAAGCTGGATTATTCCCCATTAAAAAAATATAGCCACCATTTGTCGACGAAATAACTATTCTACCAAAATGTAAATAATTTCTATAAACCCAGAAGGATATTGGAATTAAAAAACTAAGAAAAAGAATTAGAATTTTCTTTAATTGAAATCCTTTCTCAAATATTAATATTATACCCAATATCATTAAAACCAGTAATCCATTAGCTCTAAAAAATGTTGAAAGAGATGCAGTTAAACCAGCCAAAAAGATATTTAAGTTGCTCTTGAAACTTTTACTTTTAAAGACTAAAAAAATACTTAACCAGGTAAGAAAAGTGAAAGGAAGTTCTGTTAGGATAACCTGTGATGCAAATAAGTTATTAGGGAAAAATGTCCAAGATATTAAAAAATACTTAAGAGATTTTTCTTTTAAATAAAGTTGAAAGATTTTGAACAGAATAATTAGTAAAAAGAAGGACATTAAAATATTAATTAATTTAGTGTAAAAGATTGCATCTAAATTAAAATAATAAAATATGGATAAGAGTGCTGGTAAACCAACGGGCCAAAATGCTGTGTAATTATTAGAGCTTGAAAGGTACTTACCTGTTTCTGCTAATCTCTTTGCATGCTCTATATAAAATATTGAATCAGAAATAGGAACTGTTTGAATTGTGAACAATATTATTAATTGAAATAAAATTTGCATTATCAAACAAAACCCTAATAAAGTTTTAAGACTTACATTATTTAAAAATTCATTAATCTTTGATTTAAATAATAAAACGATGGTGAGTAGAAATAAAATAATTATTAAACTAATTGTCCCTGAAAGAAATATATCAGAATAATAATTTTGGTCAAGAAGGTCATCGTTTCCTTGAATAAATCTTAAAACATAATCTTTCAAAAACACTTCGTACAAAACGATAAAAATAATTAACGCCAGAATAATCGACTTCAAAATAAAATTAAGAGTGTATTTATACTTTATTCTATTTTGATTCATCTTTAATCGATAATGCTCTAATTATAAATTTAAAATTTCCAATTGTATATCTTTTTATTAATCTTCGTGGTTCAGACAATAAACGATAAAACCATTCAAGATATAAATTTTGAAATAACTTCGGTGCCCTCTTTTGAAATCCAAAGTAATAATTAAAAAAATTCCCCACACAAATAACTTTTACACTTGGATACTTTTCTGCTATTTTATAAGCCAGCTTTTCTTGTTGAGGAACGCCCATTCCTATAAAGAAAATATTTGAAACACATTTATCAATGCTTTCCACAATTTTTCCCTCCTCTAAATAACCATTAATATATTTTTCGATTATCAAACCCAACTTTTGAGCTTTTTGATATATCAGCTTTTCATCAAAATTTCCACCAATTAAAATAAAAGATCTTTTCTTTTCTTTTAAAATATTCATAAGATCTTTATTTACATCAGTTGCATTAAAGCGTTTATATTTTTTATTTAATCTTTTCATTAAAAGCCAGACCCCTACTCCATCAGTATAAACCGTAAAAAAATTGTCCAGCAAAGTTTTATACTTTTGTGATTCAAAATAATAATTGAAACAATGAGCATTAAAATATGTTAATAGAAAAGTTTCGTTTTTATCCAGCTTTGAAACAAAAGTATTTAATAAAATATTTTTATCTAAGATTAATTTATTGATTAAGCTCATCATAGATTTTCAAAAGTTCAACACTATAATTTGAAACATTATATAAATTCAAAATACTTTGATACAGATTTGATTGTATAAAAATTTTATTTTTTCCTGATAATTTTAATACATCATTAATTGTCCCTTTTAATGAAATATAGTTTGAACACTCAAATAAAAATCCATTATAACCATTAATTATAAATTCTTTAATTCCTCCTGTGTCTGCTCCTATGAATATTTTTTTATATAAACCAGCTTCCAACATTGCATATGGAAAAGATTCAACACGGGATGGAAGAATAACAGCATCACAAATTTTATAAAAGTAATGAATATCCTGCCTTGGCTTAATAAATAGAAACTTCTCTGAAATTCTTTGAATTCTAGTCTTTTCTCTTTCAGTGATATCAGTAATTAAGATCAGATATAATTCTTTATGAATATTAAAAAGTTCAGAAAAAGCTTTAATTAAAATATCTACACCTTTTACTTTAGTCCATCTACCAACGAATAAAAACACTTTAGAGTTTTGTGGTAATCCAATTAATGATTTGTCTGGTATTACATTATCATTTAGAGCATACTCTTCAAAATCTATGGGATTATATATTTGAATTATCTTTTCCTTACTTACCTCAAATTTTTCAACTAAATTTTTTTCTACTGCTTTGCTCACAGCTATGATTTTATCAGATTTAAAGCTCAGTCTTTCATATCCATCAACTAGACTGTGAACGGTTGTAATGGTTTTGATATTAAGTTTGCTTTTTAATGTATTAGCTAATAATTCTGGATATCTGTGATGTGTGTGAATTATATTTATTTCATTATTGCGACAAAATTTCTCGAGTTGCTTTAAATTTTTATAAAAATAAAAAACATTTTTTAAACCTTTTCTAAAAGACATTAATTTTGGTTCAATACCGACACTTTTTAATCTCTCAAGCCCATCTCCTCCATTGGTGAGAAAAAATAATCTTAATTGACCATTCTCCTCAAATTTCTTTAAACCCTTCAATATTAAATAGACATACTTACTCACTCCACATACATAGTTAAAATCTGGTGAGATATGTAAAATATTTATTCTATTTTTCATCAGCTAAATCGATATATAACTGTTCAAAAAATTGTTTAAACTGTTTCTCGTTATATTTCTCAAGTATTGCTTTGCGACCATTTTCACCGAGAATTTTAAGTTTTTCACGATTGTAATACAGATCTGTAATAATCTCAACACATCTTTCGAGATCATTAAATGGATAAACAATCCCACAATTCTCACCTTCGAGAATTTCTCTAATTCCACCAACATCGCTTGAAACAACTGGTACTCCATTATACATCGCTTCCCAGATAACGAAAGGAAGTCCTTCTGCTTCTGATGTGATTAATATTAAATCAAAATAATTAAAATAATTTTTTATATCTGGTACATAACCAAAAAATTTTACTCGTTCAGAGATATTTAAAATTTTTGTTTCTTCCTTCATTTCCTCAATTTTATCCCCATCACCAATAATGGCAAAAAATACATTAAGTTTATTTTGAACTAAATTTTTCAATACTTTCAAAGCGATATCAATTCTCTTATGAGTATCGACACGTCCTATTATCCCAACTAAAAAATAGCCAAATCGAATTTTCTTGATTTCATCTACTAATTTTGAAAAATTATAATCAGAAGTGGACTTGTGCATTGGATAACCATTATAATAGACTCTGGTGCTCCCTCTATATCCATAATTATTAATTAATTTATCCCTAAGTAACCTAGAAGGAAATACCCATAAATTAACCGCTCTTCGGCTTAAAATTATTTTGTGTAATAGAGTCAGAAAAAGTTTTTCAAGCAAATTGTAAAAGTCACTAAAAATAAAGACACCATGATAGTTAAAGATTAATTTTTTCCTCAATTTTATATTAATTAATCCAGCGAAAATATAAGGTTTAACTAGATGTGTATGAATTATATCTACATTTTCTTCTTTCAGTATTCTAAAAATTTTAAAGAATAATTTTATTGGCAACTTTTTATTAAGCTCGGAGATATTATAAACTTTTACACCAACAGATCTGGCATATGCATCAATAATTGGTTCATTACCAGAGTACATTAAAATTTGCTCAAATTTATTTTTATCTAACAATTCAAAAAGCATTTTTAAATGTGTGAAAACCCCATCAGATTTACCCGTTAATTTGTGTGCAATATGACAGATTTTGATTTTTTTATTTTGCATAAATGTTTAAATAACTTTTCAGAATATTACTCCACCTTAACGACTCAACTGATTTTATACAATTACTAGAAATTTTTTCTAAATCATAATCACCTTGAAATAAATTCTTAAATAATATTTCTAAACTTTCGTTATTATCTAATTTGTATATAAAACCATTTATACCATTTTCAATTATTGAACTCATACCTATATCTCTATGTACAATTGGAATTATTCCGGAAGCCATGCATTCAACAACAAAAATAGAAAATGAATCAAAAGCATTGCCCTTTACAATAAAATGTTTGTCCTCTAGAAATTTTAATAATTTAGCTTTCTGAAAAGGTTGATAATAAAACACCCTAAATTTTGTATTTGATTTATCGTGTTTAAATCCTTTACCAATAACATGAAGCTCAAAATCATAACTTTTCATTTTTTCAAAAGATTTCAAAATTTGATCGAAACCACGATTAACGTATTCAGGATTTGGATCATAAAAAATAAATTTATAAGGTTCATTAAAATTTTTATTTTTTGCTTGTTGAAAAAATTCTTCATCAATGCCACCACTTATAATCACAGATCTTGTTATGTCTATCTTATATTCTTCTTTAAATTTTTCTTCTAATAACTTTGAGACAAATATTAATTTATCACTTAATTTTAATGCCAGTGACTCTAAAATTTTGATTTTAAGTTTTACATTAAATTTACGCTTATAAAAAGAACCTTCTATTTCTTTTTTTAATAATCCATGAAATGTTGTTAATAATCTAAAATTTATAAAATATTTCAAGAAAAATATGACAAATTGAAAACTTTCAAGATTTATTATATGAACAATAGAAGGCTTAGTTTTGAAGAAAAACAGAATTATTCTAAAAATTCCATACTTGATAACCAAAGGCCTTTCGTTAACTATTTGTTCCCCGAATAATCTTTTCCATATGTTCACATTTTTGTCTTTAAAGAAAAAATCTAAAAAGACCACATCATAATTTCTTTCGCTCAAAAATTCAAGTAATCTCTTTCCATATTTTTCTGGACCTGTTAATGTATCAGAAGGATTAAATCGACCAACTAAAAGAATTTGCTTTTTCTCATTCATTAAAAGTATATCTTTTATTTAAGGTTAATAAATAAATTAATTGAAAAATTAAGATTGACATTTCCGTCAATATCGTCGAAACTACTGCACCAATTATCCCTACTTTCGGTATAAGATAGATATTCAAGCTTATATTAACAATCATACCAAAAAAAGTTGAGAACATAGTAATCTTTTCTTTGTGCATAGAATTTAATGTAACTCCAGTTAGGTTATTTAAAAATAAAAACGGAAGAGCAAAAGAAATAGCCCCCAAAATCTTAGCAGATTCAATAAATTTAGATGTAAAAAAAATACGAATTAACATTTCGCTAAATAAATTAAAGCACAAAACCAAAACAATCGATAATAAAAAAAGTATTTTAAAGTTATCTAATAAAAATTTCTGATCCATTTTTCTTTTAATAATAAAATATTTTGAACTATCAGTGTAGGCCTTTATTAGAATAATTCCCGATAAAATCGAAGAATTTCGATATAAAGAGTAAGCTGCAGAATAAATAGCAACTGCCTCATTTGATAAAAATTTCTGAATTAATAAAACATCAATACGATCATAAATCATAGTAAAAACAACCCCCAAACCAAAAGGCAGTGATCTTTTAATTATATTTTTTATTGAATTAAAATCTATCTTATACTTTATAAAATAGACATAACTAAAACCAGATTTTTGAATTAATAATTTATTTTGAATTAATAACGAAAGAAGAATTGTGATTAATGAAAAATGAAAGTCAATTTTTAAAAGTGTTGCAAAAATTAAAAACAGCAAATAAGGAATGCGAGCCAACAATATCGACTGATAATTTTCATTAAATAAATATTTACCATTTAGATAGGAAATTAACACTTGATTTACTGGCAAGAAAAAATTGATCAAAGAAATAAGTAAAATTATACTCCAATAATTAAGATTAGTAATAAAATAAATAAAAGGTAGGGGTAAAAAAACAATAACTGAAATAACTTTAATAAATAATGAATATGATAAAACCAACTTAGTATTTTCAGTAGTTGCACTTTCCCTTTGAACATAAAATGGTATACCAAAATCAAATATAGTTGCAATAATATTCGTAAGTGAAAATACAGATACAATAAATCCATAAATTCCCTGTTCGACATATCTTGCAATTGAAATATAAAAAGCAAAAAAAGTTAATCTTTCAATTATATTGAAAATGAAAATGTATTTACCAGAAGCCCAATAATCTTTTATGATCTTACAAATCTCCCTCACCTTCTTGCCAGCCAATGTTCGGGATTTTGTTTTTCTCTTTCTTTCCAGATTTCTAAATGAAGCATTTCGCCAGTCAAACTTTCACCACTTTTTGCAATTATATCACCACGCTTTACAATATCCCCTTCGTTTACCAAAACCTCTGATAAATATGCGTAAATTGTTCTGTAGTTTTCAGAATGAGATATAATGATAATATTTCCATAGCCAGGCAGCCAGTGAATTATTGATACTTTCCCATCGGCAATTGAACGAACTGGAGAACCATAAGGCGTTGCTATATCAATTCCAAAATTTAATGTAACTGTATTTAAATACGGATTTCGCTGTTCACCAAATTTATTTACGATTCTGCCATTCACTGGCCAGGGCAGATTACCTTTCATCTTGGAGAATGATGAAAACTGCGGCAAATTGAAAAATGAATCTTCTTCTCTTGTATCAACTGTCGTTTCTTTTTTTGTATAATCAGGAGCTTTAATTGATGATCTTTTTTCTTTTAATTCCTGTTCCCTTTTTTTCTTTCTTTCGAGTTCACGTTCTCTTGCGGCGATTTCTTCCCGTCGTTTTTGTTCAATCAATTGATCAATTAACGCAGCAATTTTTTGAGCTGATTGCTTTTTTCGTTCCAGATCTTTCAAATAAACTTCTTTGTTTTTTCTTAATTCACTAATGAGATTTCTTTTTTCCTTAATTTTATTTTGAAGTTGATTTTCTTCGATAGATTTTTCTTTCCTCAATCTTTCTTTATCATTTAAGACAGTAATTAACTTGGATCTCTCTTCAGCTACTTCTTTGGATTTGTTATTAATTAACTCAATTCGTCTTTTTCTATCTTCTGTAAACTTTTCAAGGTACTTATAACGAACAAGAGCTTGATTAACTGACTTACTTGTGAGTAATAACTCAAAAGGATTTTTTCTTCCAAATTTATAGAGATTGACTATATTAAGTTCATATTCACTCCGAAGTGCGTTTAACTCTTTCTCCGCATTTAAGAGCTCATTCTCACGAATTTTAATTTCATCATTCAATCTTTTTTCTTCTTCAGATAATTTTTGTATCAAGTTTTGGATTAGCCTGACCTGTTTATCATACTCATCAATTATATTTAGATTTTGTTTTTCTTTTGAAATAGTTTCCTTTAATTTTTTATCAAGTTGCTCAATTTCTTTTCGTATGCGATTTAATTCTTCACGCTTAGTCTGAATTTCGGATGACTTTTGTGAATAAGCAAATAAAAATAAAAAGCTAATGAAAAATATTATCCTAAGGATATTCACCATTTTAAAATCTCAACATTTTCTGGTAACTGAAAATCAATTTCACTTTCTTGATTAAATTTAATTTCTTTAAATGATAAAGATATACTTTCACTTGACTTTAAGTTGATGAATTCAATTTTAGTTGGAAAAACAATGCTGTCGTAATCTTTGGTACTTCTAAAATTAACTTCAAACATTGGTTCACCAAGTTCATCGAATACTTTAATTTGATTTAATCCCTTTGAAAATTTATCGTACACAAACTCTACTCTTTTATCCTTAAAAAACTTTATCAACTCAAATTTATCCTCTTTATTATTTAATGTAGATGAATCTGCTGGTAATTGTTCTTGATCAATAAAGGCATAAATCAAAGCATAAAAGAAATTTTTATCCAATCCAAGTGAATTTAACTCTTTAAATTTTGTAGAAGAAAAACTTGTAAGTATCATTTGTTCATTCAAAGCATTATAAATGAAAATTGAATCGTTGTTGAGATAAATAGTCCCAACATCAATTCCAAAAAATCCATACAAATCAATTAGCACCTGATTAGGTTTTATTGTCGAAATTAAGAATTGAAGATCTGTCCTAAGACTTTTAAGTTTCAATTCAATTTTCCCACTTGCCGAGTATGAAACTATCTTTTCGAAATTTGATTTATTTATCTCCAGAATTTCTTCAAAAGTGACTTCATTATTTCCAACTTTTTTTGAAGCAGTACACGAAACAAAAAACAAACTCGATACAATAAGATTGATAAGTATTTTGAAAACTTTCATTCAATATCTTTTAACTTTTGTTGCAGGATTTGATTATCAGGATTCATCTTTAAAGCCATTCGATAGTATTCTTTTGCTTCTTCTTTTTGATTCAACTTTAGATAAACATCACCCATATGTTCAAGTATTTCTGCACTCGGTGAACCCTGATCAATAGCAAGTTTGATATACTTTTCGGCTTCCTTAATTTCGCCCATTTGAAAGTATATCCAGCCGAGTGTATCAAGATAGGAGTCTACAAGCGAGTCCTTCTCAAGAGATTTTTTTGACATTATCAATGCTTTTTCAAGATTAACTTTACGTTTTGCAAGACTGTAAGCGTAATTGTTTAATAAAGTTGGATCATCGGGATAGTACTTTAATGCTTCTTCATAAATTGAATCACTTTTCTCAAAATATCCAGCATCATCTAAAAGTAATCCGAGATTCACAAGTGCATTATGATTTTTATTATCAAGATAAAGCGCTTGTTCTGAATACGCAATTGCCTCATCATATTTCTTTAATTTTCCAAGTGCAAAACTTAAAGCGATCAGTAAATCTGGATTTTGTGAATTAATATCAACTGATTTTTGTAAATAGTGAACTGCGCTATTATAGTCTTCAATCGATAGATGTGCCTGTCCTAAGATAACATTTACATCAAACTCGTCTTCATAATAATCATAAACACTTTTCAATAAATTAATTGACTGCTCACTTAAACCATCATAGAAAAATTGAATACCAAATTTTTTAATTACATCTCTGTTTATTTCATCGTTCAAATTAACTAAAGTTTTTTCTTGACCATAATCCTTGCTCTTAATACTCTTCAATACATATTGATAAACATTCGAAATTGAATCTTTCTTCGCAATTCTTTTGTCGAAGTAATCATTAAGATAATCTCTTAAAACTGAATCTTTTATCGCCTTTAAAGTGACGAAGTCAAAAATTGAAATTTTTAATTCCTTATCATTTTCGCTCTGACTTAAAGTTTCATCTATCGTTTTAATTGCGTCATCATATTTTTTTTCGTCAATTAAAACTTCAATCAATTGTAACCGGGCAAGTGGTTCATCGGGAAATCTTTCTGCTGTGTCTTCCAGAAGTTTTTTTGCTTCATTGTCTTTATTCATCTCACGATAGAGAGATATTAATCTCATTCGTAATTCAACATCAGATGGCTCATTATAAATTATTTTCTTTAAAAGCTCTTCTGATTTTTCTAAATCTTTTTCTTCGTAATAAATGCTAAGCAGATTTTCAAGTACAATTCTGTTTTCCGGCTGGAGATCTAAAATTTTTTCATAGATTTTTTTTGCACGATTTCTATCTTTCGATTCAATCAATTGAGCAAAGTTATATAAGGCATCGATATTGGATGAATCAATTTTTATCATTCGTTCAAGTATTTGAGTCGCCTTTTGTAAGTCTTGTTTGGTTAAATAAATTTGAGCCGAAACAAGCAAAAAGTCAGGATGAATTTGAGAATCAGGCAAAGCCAAAATTTTATCAAGATACTTTAAGGATAGATCAAGCTTATTTAATCTATATAATTGAAGTGCAAGTGCAAAGTTGATATTCGGATTGTCCTCAAAAATTAAAGCTTCTTGAAACTCAAGTACAGCTTTTTCTGGTAATTCCTGCAAAGCGTAAGTTAAGCCCTGAATAAAATGCTGTTTAGCCTGAAGGTTTTTGATGGTTACTATGTTTTGGGTAATTGATTTTTCTTTTTGTGAAACTTCTTGTTTATCGATTTTTTTTGAAGCACTGCAGCCAATTGCTAAGATCGAAATCAAAAGGATAAATTTCTTCATCGATTATTTTTCACCGTTAATTTGTTCGAGGTTATCTTGTTCAAATTTACGAATTCAAATTTTATTAATTCTATGGAAATTCAATTTCGTTTTATTTTTTAACTTGCAAAAAAATTAAAACAAAATGGAAAAGTTTGATCTTGCAATTGCTTATACCTGGGAATATGACGAAGAGTTTGTAGAAGCTATAATCAAAATTTTTGAAGAGAAAAATTTAACCACCCTTAAAATTATCTATGAAAATGTCAATGAGATTATTCAGAAAATTTCTAACAAAGAAATAAATGCAAAATTTTATTTAGATCGTGCATCTGATGTGGCTGAAGAATTTGAACCGCTCGCTAAATTGATGCAGGAAAATAAAACTTACATTATCAATCAATATTCGAATGTTCAATTTGCGATTGATAAAGCTACAATGCATCTCGAATTTATTACAAAAGGGATTAATACACCTTACACTATAATCATTTCTCCTTATAAAGAGAAAAAAGATATTGAACTTTCACTTGAGCAACTTGCAAAACTTGGCAGACCTTTCATCATTAAACCAGCAAACACAACAGGTGGAGGAACTGGAGTTGTAAAAGGAGCCGAAACCCTTGCTGATGTTTTGAAAGCCCGCCAGCATCTGGAAGATGATAAATATCTTCTCCAGGAAAAAATTGAACCAGTTGAAATTGATGGTAAAAGATTCTGGTTCAGAAGTTTTTACGCTTTTGGTAAAATAATCCATTGCTGGTGGAACGATCTTACTCACATCTATTCTGAAATTACAGAAGAAGATTTTATAAAATATAAACTTGGTGAAATGGATAATATTGTCAGAAAAATTAATGAAATCACAAATCTTGATTTCTTCTCAACAGAAATTGCATTAACTAAAGAACAAAAATTTATTGTGATTGATTATGTGAACGATCAATGCGATATGAGATTTCAGTCAAAACATTTTGATGGTGTGCCAGATAAAGTTGTATATCAAATAATTGAGTCTATGGCTGAATTTATCTTAACCAGGAGTTCCTTATAAAACTTCAGCTTTCAATCAAAACTTTTCTTCATCAAGAGTTTCAACTAATCTTAGATAACTTTCATATCTTTCGTAAGGAATAATTTCTTCTTCAACTGCTTTTTTCACTGCACAATCTGGTTCGTGAGTGTGGGTGCAGGTATTAAATTTACAATTTCGAGCGACTATTGAAATTTCTTTAAAGTAATGAGTTATATCTTCCCTTGTTAATCCGTAAGGTTCAATTTCTCTAACACCTGGTGTATCTATAACAAAAGTATTTTCATTTAATTTGAAAAGTTGTGCAGTGACTGTTGTATGTCGACCCTTATTCCATGCTTCCGAAACTTCGCCGACTTTTTGATTTATACGGGGATCAAGCTGATTCAATATTGATGACTTTCCAACGCCCGAATGACCGATAAATACTGAAGTTTTACCATTAATTACTTCTTTAATTTCATCAATACCCTGACCTGTAATAACAGAAGTCCTAATCACTTTATAACCGAGAGTAGTGTACAATTCATACCAATAATCTCTTTTCTTTTTTTTCAGTAAATCATATTTATTGATCACAATAATTGGAGTTGTCTCACAACTTTCAGCAGTTACAAGCATTCTGTCGAGAACTCGATTATTGAATTTGGGTTTATCAACTGAGACAACACAAAAAGTATAATCAATGTTTGCAGCTATAATCTGTTCAAATCTTTTCCCTTTTTCAGAGACACCTTTAATGTAAGGTGCTTTTCTTGAAAGATAATTTCGTCGTTCGGGAATTTTTTCAATTACACCTGTTCCATCTTCATTGAGTTCAAAATCTACATAGTCACCAACAACAATCAAATCAGTATAAAGAAGTTTTTCTTTTTTCCATTCTGCTTCAAGTTTTAATTTTCCTCGAAGCGAGCATCTTATTTCTTTGTCATTGTAAAGGACATAATAGTCCTTACTTTCTATCCTGCAAACTATTCCTTTCATAATTAACAAATTAGTAAAAAAATTTTAATTAAAAGTTTTTTTGATAGAAAATTTAATAAATAAAAAGTCAGTCTTTGATGCAATCGCAGACTGACTTTAATTTGTCTGGAGGGTCGCAAATCGATTAAAATCTAAAACTTGTAGTAAAAACTATGTCAGTTGTTTTCAATGATTGATAGGTTCTTGAGACTCCGCTATCATAGTTATCGCCAATATTTTTCCAGGTTCCTCTCACATAAGCAAGATCTAACGAAAATCCTTCAGGAGTAATGTAGCCAATTCCCAAAGTTAGATATTTTCGATTGAAATCGGATGGATCATCTTTGAATGGTGAATTTTTGACGAAATAACCTGCTCTTAATCTCAAGCCACTTTGAAGAATGTTATATTCTGCACCAAGATTATAATCCATCACACTCTTAAACAATTGTTTTATATCTCTATTATTTCTTGCGGTTTTCGATGGAGAAAGACCTTTGAATTCCATTTGAGTATAATCAATTAAATTCATATCTCCACTAATTGTCAAACCAAACTTTGAAACAGAAAAGCCGACACCAAACTCAAATGGTGACCAGATATCATATTCAATTTTACTTTCAAGTGGTGGATCAATATCAGCAGAAAATCCTGTCCCAAACCTCGAATACCCATCAACAAGATAATGTTCTTTGATTGTGTAAATGGTTGGGAATTTTATTGTTGTTCCAAATCTCATCATATCACTCACTCGGTACATCAAACCGAGTTTTGCGGCAAAACCAGTTAACTCCCACTTCAACGTTTCTTGTAATCTAAACAATTCAAAATCTGCAGTTCTTGGATCAACAGGATCGGTTCTAATTCCAGAGTGATAGATATTGTTAACATCTTCCTCTGAATAATCACGATTTCTTTCGAACTCACCGCTTACAATACCAATTGTTGCACCAATAGAAAGATTCTTTGCAACTTCAATTGCACCGCTAAAGACCCAATTATTTTCAGAGCCGCTGCTCAAAATTGATCCAGATTGATATAACCTTCCATTAATTGGCGTGTAATCTCCTGTCGAATCGGTCAGATAAAGCAAATAAGATACATCTCCTCTGCCGAGCAGAGCCTGTATCATTGAGGTATTTGTATTGTTAAATCCTTCGAATGCGAGTGCGTCATTAAAATTATTTGAACGATTAAACCCAAACGCAAAAACAAGACTGCCTCTGATAACTGGAAATGGAAATACAAAACCGAGGTCTGTTAATTTCACCGAACTTGTATTAAAAGTCGATTGATTGCCAAAAAATGTTGTGTTGTTATCGTAAGATAAATAGTTAATTCCACCATGAAATTCCATTCTCTTCAACTGGAATAAGCCTGCTGGATTGTAAGCTGTTGCGGTATAATCATCGCTCACGCCGATGAAAGCACCACCCATACCAAGAGCTCTTGCACCAATTCCATAAGGTTGAAAACTTAATCTTAGTGCATCGTTAAAATTTTGTGCAGATAAAATTGAAGTTATAAACAGAACAAAAACTAAAATCTTAGATTTCATTTTTTCCTCTCACCTGAATTGTTTCTGGATTTTGGAGTGTCTGAGTCACGATCTCTTGTATTTCGTTCATTAGAAGAATTTGTAGAATTTCCTGTCGTTGCATTTGAACTGCTGCCTGAACCTGAGTTTGATCCCGAATTTCTTGATGGAATTGAAAATTCCGAAGGTGCTGATGTCCTGCCGCCATCTAAATTTCGTAATCTTGTTTCATCATTTCTTCTGGAAATTTCCGATTCAACAACAGGAATTCGAATATCCATCCACCAAGGTTGAACATAATACGGCGTTACATAAAGCGGATAAGGTTCAACTAAGTTGTTTGAAGGATATCTTTCAAGATATGAATAACCATAATTTACCAAGTCAGAATTAGAATGACAGGATGAACAATCGTTATAGAATTTAACTTGATGATAAGAATTCTCGTTTTTTACAACTGGATGAGATAAAATTGTATAACAACCAAATAGTCCAATTGAAATTAAAAATATCAATCCGAAAAGTGTTAATTTCTTCATCTGTCTCTTCCCCTATCTCCAGATGTTGATGGAGTTCTGGATGGTGGTGGAGTTTGAGGTGATGGCGTAAACGAAGGTGGATAAGTTCTGCTTGGAGGATCAAATCTTGGCGGTTCGTATCGTGGTGTTTCGGTTCTTCGAGGTAAATTATAACTCGGAACTTCATTTCTAATGCGTGAAGAATTTCTTACATTCTCATCACTATTTGAATCGTTTGAACGAGTTTGTTCTGTTCGTCTTTCCTCGAATCTTGGAGTATATTCTCGTCTGGGAATTTCATACTCAATTCGAATTCTTTCATTCCTGTAATTTCTCAAATTCGAATCATCATTCTTTTTTGATGGTAAATCATTATTTCGATAATCAGTATTTCTTTCAATAATAACCTTCTGTTCTAAGTTTGGAATGTAAGAATCAAATCTTCTTGATGATGGAGTTTCGTTTCGATCAGGAGAATTTTTTGGACGCTCATCAATTCGTTCTCGGCGAGTATCGGGAGTTCTATCTGGAGTCCGAGTTGGAGTTTTACTTCTATCAATTGAAGGTGGAGAATTTCGGTTGTTATCACGATCTCTCACATTTTCTTTTCGTGTGTTAGGTTTTTCTTGAGTTCTTGGAGTTGTTCTCGTATCCCGATCTATTGTTGCACCTCTATCTCGAGTTGTTGGAACTTTCAAATCAGTATCTATTCGTGTATCTCTTTCTCTTCCAGTATTAGTCCTTATTGAACTTCCTTCAATATCACGCATCTTAGTTCTTTCAGATGCAACTTGAATGTTTAGATCTCTACCCCAATTCCCAGTTCGAACTAAACCACTTCGCCCTCCATCTTGATCTCTTAATCTTGTATAATCATTCTTTCTATATTGAACTATGGGCGGATAATATCCTCCGTACCAATAAGGATCATACCACCAATATGGCGGTGCATAAAATGGATTGTAGAACGGATCATAGTAAGCAAATCCATACCAGACTCGATAGCAAGAATAGTAACCATACCACCATGGCAAATAATAAGTTCGGCAAATTGTGTAAGGATAATAGAAATAATCAAAATACCATGGATCATAATAAACAGCACCACCAACAACAATTGTTATTCCTGGATGATAAAATTTATAAGATCTTCGATGCCTTGGATAATAATAGTGGTCTTCATCTTCTTCATATCCATAATCATCAGTTGATTCATAGGTAGTGTCGGTGGTTTCAACACTCTCACCATCACGCTCTTCTACTCTTTTTTCAATAATAACTCGTTTCCTTTCTTTTTTATAAGCATAGTCATCGTCTTCAAGTTTAAGTTGAGTATAGCAGCCACTTAGAAAGAAAGCCCCGATAATTATAAAAACCCAGAAATATAAATTTTTAATTTTCATATCAACCTCCAGACACTTTATTAATCAATTAATTTAATCAAGGTTAATACCAATAAGTTCCAAGATCAAAATTCTTCAAAATCCAAAAATTTTTAAGATTTAAGAAAGAATACAGGGCAATAACTTTGTCTAATAAAATAAATTCTTCGTTTATGAAATTATACATCAAAAAGCGATTAAAAAATCATTGCAGCAAATTCAAGTCTGAAAGCTCTATCGCCTCCAAAAGTATCAGTAATTCGATTATTAGCAAGATTTCTGAAGTCAAACCCGAGTGTGAGACCTTTTCCAATTGACCAGCGAATTCCTGCATTTAAGTAACCGCGACCACGACCGACTTTATTTTCATCATCGTTTAGTCCAAAATCATATTCAGCTACAATTGAAATTTGCTGACCGACAGTTTTTTCAACACCAACCATTAAATTCAAATTTTTATCCTGATCAGAAGTTTCCAGACTGTAATTCAATCCTCCATGCAAACTGAGTAATCCCATAAAATTAAAATTCTTGCTTGCAACTAAGTAAAATCCAGGAGATTTAACTTCAAATCTTCTGATTGAATCAATAAATTCTCCTTTGCCTTGAGAATCAAAACCAAGTAGAATTGCCGGAAAAGAAGGTTCTTCATCGAACAATCTAAATCTTACGTTTACGCCAGGATATTTATAGAATTTCATCTCACCTTTACCAACAAAATTTGCTGCACCATACGAAATCCCGAAATTAAATTGGTTAAAAATTCCAACATCCATTTTTAATATGAAAACCCCATTTGGTAATTGCTCTGTTGTAATTGCAAACATTCCTTTTTGAAGAATGCCTGCTGTATTCATATCAACTAAATACCGTGGTTCAATGTCCGATTTCGTTCCCGCACTACCTTGAGCAAGTAAAATTTGTGAATTAACGATTACGAGTAAAAGGAAAAATTTTATGAATTTCATTTTCATAAGAATAAATCTCCTAAAGAGTTTAAAATCCATTTGATTAAAAATTTCATAAATTCTCTTTATCAATTATCAAGTTCAAATTTAGATTTATAACCTTCTGTTTTACCATTTTTAGATACGACAAAATCAAATCCTTTTATCACAGAATAAGCACCTATCTCACCCTTCTTATTCAAAGCAATAAAGGCAGCTTGATAAGGTTCTTTCATAATATTTTTATTTTTTTCAATTAATCTTCTAACAACATATTCACAGGCTTCCTGAGGAGACATTCCTTCTCTCATTTTTTCTACAACCAAAAACGAACCAACAGTTCTCATTATTGTTTCACCTACTCCGGTTGCACCTGCAGCACCTACTTCATTATCTACATATAAACCTGCACCAACAATTGGTGAATCGCCAACTCTGCCATGAATTTTCCATCTTAAACCACTTGTTGTGCAAGCACCTGAAATGTTTCCATATTTATCAATTGCAAGCATAGTGATTGTATCGTGAGTTTCATTGCCAGTCCAATTATCATCTTTACTCATACTCTCTTTCCATTTAATCCAGGCTTCGCGAGATTTTTCGGTAAGAAGATTTTCTTCTTTGAATCCATACGCTAATGCAAATTTTTTAGCGCCTTCGCCAGCAAGCATCACATGTTTAGTTTTTTCCATTACAAGTCGAGCTACTGAAATTGGGTTTTTAATATTTTGAAGATATGCAACTGCACCTGCTCTTCCACGCCAATCCATTATACAGGCATCTAAGGTTACAATTCCGTTTTCATCAGGAAGTCCACCATAACCAACGCTGTTATTTTCAGGATCGTCTTCGGCAACTCTTACACCCTGTTCAACAGCATCAAGTGAATTCCCACCGTTCTCAAGGATTTCCCAAGCCTTTAAATTTGGTTTTCTATCTCGATCCCAAGTTGAAATTACCACAGGCCTTGTTCCCTCGCCTTGAGAGGAGTAATTTCTGGAAAATAATTTTTCTGGATTTAGAAATTTGAATCCGATACCAAGTATGGTTGATGATAAAATAAATTTTCTGCGGGATAAATTTTTCATTTCTTAAATCCCTTATTTATTGAACTTGTATGTTGTGATTCCTTTTTTGTCTTCGAGTTCAATTCCCAGTTTTTTAAGTTCATCACGAATTTTATCGGATAAATCGAAACGCTTTTCTGCTCGAAGTTGTGATCTTATATCAATAATTATTTTCATTAAATCATCAATTAATTTGTTATCCAATTTTGCTCCTTTTTCGAGATCAATTATTCCAAAAATATCCTGAGCAAGATTTTTGAAAACAGATAAAATTTTCTCTTTATTCGACAAAGACAATCCATTTTTTTCCGCAATAAAAGAATTAACTTCCTTAACAAAGTCAAAAATTACTGCAACAGCTTCAGGTGAATTAAAATTATCGTCCATTGCTTCTTCAAAAGCTTGATAGTATCGGGTTACATCAAAATCTTCCTGACTTTCAACTAATTGAGCAGTTCGAACAAGGTGGAGTGAATTTTCTAACCTTTTAACCGCATTCTCTGTATTCGAGAGTAAATCGAGTGAAAAGTTCAAAGGTGCAGAATAAATTGTCTGTGAATAAAGCAATCTTAATGCTTCGGGTGAATATTTTTCGAGAATTTCTCTGGCGGTAAAGAAATTACCAAGCGATTTCGACATCTTTTGATTATCAATATTTAAAAAGCCGAAATGAATCCAATATCTAGCAAAAGGTTTTCCGGTTGCCGCTTCACTCTGAGCAATTTCATTTTCATGATGTGGGAAAATTAAATCGTTTCCACCGGCATGTATATCAAATGTTTCTCCCAGGTTACGCATCGACATAACTGAACATTCAATATGCCATCCTGGTCTTCCTTTGCCCCAGGGACTATCCCAGTATGGTTCACCGGGTTTTGCCGATTTCCATAACGCAAAGTCAGCTGGATTTTTCTTTTGTTCGTTCACATCAACCCTGGCACCGCTTATAAGTTCATCAAGATTCTTTCCTGAAAGTTTTCCATACTCAGAGAATTTTGTTACATCGTAATAAACATCTCCATCAATCTGGTAAGCAAAACCTTTTTCAATTAATTTTTGTGTTAGTTCAATAATATATTGAATATTTTCAGTAGCCTTTGGATATACATCAGCAGGCTTAATCTTTAATTTTTTTATATCCTCAAAAAAAGCTTGGGAATATTTAGACGCAATTTCCTGCGCAGTCACACCTTCACTTAAGGCTTTATTTATAATTTTATCATCGATGTCGGTTAAATTCATTACAAACTTAACTTCATAACCTTTATAGATAAAATATCTTCTAATAATGTCAATCATCACAAATGACCGAGCGTTCCCGATATGGAAATAATCATAAACAGTCGGTCCACACATATAAATTTTTACTTTACCCGGTTCGAGAGGAATAAATTCTTCTATCTTTTTAGTCAATGTATTGTAAAATCTGATTCCCATAACTCTCTTACTTTTTGATTAAAATAATTAATGATAAACTTAATTGAAAATAAATTATTAGCATTTTAATTAAGCACAAAGCAGGTTATCAATCAAGTTTGCGGCTTATGTGAAAGTTGAACAAGAATAATCCCAATCACAATGAACAAAATTCCGAATGCAATCTTCCAGTTTATCTCTTGTGTTCCTTTAATTAAACCTAAGAGAGTTCCAGCAACAGGAGACATTGCAAATGCAATTGCTAAAGTCACACCGAGATTTTCACTTTTTGCAAGTGCAGTATAAAAACTCCACATACCAAAACTTCCAGCAACAATTCCACCACCGATAATGATCATCAACCATGCTTTATAGTTTGATGGATTCTGGATCAAACTCCAAGAAGGAATTGAAATCAAACCAAGAATAAGAAGAGCTACAAGGGTTCTTATAGTTATTCCCGCAATTGGAGGCATTCCCATTTCTCTCAGCCCAGCTTTTTCAAAATAACCACCAATTCCCCAAAGAACGCCAGCAAGAGTTGCAAATAAAATGTATTGTTTCATAACGAACCTCAATTTTAGTTGATACATTTCTAGACTTAATGAGAAAATCGCAAAATTAAATTAAAACTTCCACTTGCACCTGTTTAATATTTTACTTAATATAAACTCAGTAAATCATTGAAAATCAAACAATTAAAATTTTAAAAATTTAAGCTTGGAGCTGAAAATCTGTGGTCAAGACGAAACGAAGGAGAAAGGTTACCGCACTTTTGCCTTTCTCCTTCAGCTCTAAGCAGAAAGGAATTCAATGAAATATACAAAGTTAAATTCGATACACAAAAAATTAAACGCAAAACTCGTCGAATTTGCCGGCTTTGAAATGCCAGTCTATTACACCTCAATTGTTGACGAACACATGGCTGTAAGAAATAGTGTTGGAATATTCGATGTGTCTCATATGGGAGAAATTTTTATCAAAGGTAATGATGCTCTTAACTTCGTTCAAAAAATCACAACTAACGATGCATCCAAACTAAAACCTGGCAAAGCTCAGTATTCAGCGATGTGTTATGAGAACGGCGGCATTGTTGACGATCTCCTTGTTTACAAATTAGAAGATGGATTTATGCTGGTAGTGAATGCATCCAACAAGGATAAAGATTTCGAATGGATGAAAAAGAATGTTAATAATCTGCAAGTCGAACTACTGGATACAAGCGACGATATAACTCTAATTGCTGTGCAAGGACCCAAATCTGCAGAAACATTAAAACCATTAATTGACTTCGATATTCTTGAATTAAAATATTATACTTTCAAAGAAGGAAAAATTTTAGACACGAAAGCAATAATTTCACGTACAGGTTATACTGGAGAACTCGGTTACGAAATTTATTTCGAAGGTGATGAAAAAACTGCCGTAAAAATCTGGAATGCGATATTAGAGTCTGGTAAACAGTTCGACATCAAATGCTGCGGCCTTGGTGCTCGTGATAGTCTAAGACTTGAAATGGGATATTGCCTCTATGGAAATGATATCGACGAAACCACCAATCCACTTGAAGCGGGACTTGGCTGGATTACAAAACTTGATAAAGAATTTTTCATCGGGAAAGATGCACTGCTTAAAATCAAACAAGAAGGAATTAAACGACAATTGAAAGGTTTTGAACTTATCGAACGAGGCATTCCAAGGCATGGAAATCCAATCTATTTTAATGATAAGCAAATTGGATTCGTAACCAGCGGGTCTCAGTCACCCACTCTAAATAAACCGATTGGATTAGGATATTTTGAAGTCAATTCAATTTCCGAACAGGATATTTTTGAAATCGATATCAGAGGTAAAAGATTAAAGGCTAAACTAACAACTATTCCTTTTATTCAAAGATGAAAGTAGAAGTAATTTTTTTGATAAATGAAAAAATGGAAGATTATTTCTTCCAAAAAAATGTAATTGTTGTTGACTTACTGAGAGCTACTTCAACAATTATAACTGCATTAGCAAATGGTGCAAAAAATATCATCCCGACTTCATCTGTAGAAGAAGCAGTTAAAATTGCAAAAAATTTTGAGCGATCTACTTATTTACTCTGTGGAGAAAAAAACACAAAAATTATTGAAGGATTTGATCTCGGAAATTCTCCCTTAGAATTCACCAACGAAAAAGTGAAAGACAAAAAAATTATTTTAACTACAACCAATGGAACAAAAGTTTTCAGCTTATTAAAACATTCACAAAATGTCTTGATTTATTCTACCTTGAATCTTTCAGCAGTCGTTCAAGAAATGCTCAATTTAGGAGATGAGTGGTTTATCATTTGTTCAGGCCGCAATGGATTTTATGATGCATCTGATGCAATTGCTGCTGGATTACTCTTATCAAAATTAAACGATTTACAAACTAATTTGGAGGTGAATGATGCAGGTTTAACTTCATTAGTTATTTATGAAAAATATAAAAATGATTTGAGAAAATTTCTCAAAGAGACTGACCACGGTCAGATACTAATACAAAATGGCTTTGAAGCTGATATCGATTTTATCTCTCAGATTGATAAGTATAACATTAATGCAAGTTACTCTAATAATTTTATAGGTTTGCTATGAGAAGACGGAAAAAAATTAACGAAACCTCAATTAACTCAGATGACTTTTTAATACCTTATGGTATTAAGAAATCTATCTTGGCTCTTTGCCTTCTATCTTTGGCAATTATTATTTCATTCAGCATTTTTTCATATAGCCGAAGTGATTATACTTATATTCAAAATTTAAAACCTGCAGATTTCTTTTCACTTGTAGATAGAAACTCTGATATATCTCAGAGTGCGTCAAAAATAAAAAATTGGATTGGACTAATTGGTGCAATACTCGCTAATTTTTTCATAAATGATTTATTTGGATATTTTTCTTTTGCATTTGTAATCATTCTATTTTATTGGGGCATATTAATTTTATTCGGTATAAATAACTTTAGACAATCACTTTTTTATTCAATCGTCATTGCATCCATTGGGATTTTATTTTCATCAATGGTCGGAATTCTAGCAAACAATCTGGATATAGTATCACAAAACAAAGAGCTTTATGGATCAGTTGGTGCACTCCTTGGTTCTTTATTAATTAGATTGATTGGTTCAGCTGGAGGGTTAATCTTAATTTTTATTATGATACTAATCCTCTCTACAATTTTATTGAATATTGACCTGAAAGAATTACTTGGAAATATAATCTTAGGTATTAGTCAATTTTTCAAGTTTATATGGTTCAAAATCAAAAGCACACTGATAAAAACTAAAGGCGAAGAAAAAACGATTGTTAAGGTCAATAAGAAAAAAGAAACTCCTCTCCCAGAAAATTCTGAAGAACCGAAAGAGACTAAAATCGAGATAGTAAAAGATAAACTTGTAATTCCAGATGCAAGTCCCGCTAAAGCTGATAACCAAAAACAACCCAAATTAACAGAAAAGAAAAAAGAAACGGAGGATGAAAAAACCGAAACTGATATTAAATCAGAACCAGTCTCTGGTATTCAACCATGGGATGAAAGTTTACAATTTGATTTGCCCCCACTTGATTTATTAGAGACGCCGGTTACTGTTCATGGCGTAAGGCAAAGCGAGCTTACCCAAAAAGCAGAAATGATTAAGAAGAAACTTCAAATCTTTAAAGTCGATATTCAAGAAATAAAAGTCACACCTGGTCCCGTTGTAACTCTGTACGAAGTTGTACCTTCTCCAAATGTGAAAGTAAATATGATAACAGCGTTGAAGGATGATCTTGCGTTAGCATTAAAAGCAAAAGGAATTCGATTGATTGCCCCAATGCCCGGACGAGGTACAATTGGTGTCGAAATACCGAATGACAGTCCAGAAATTGTTCGAGCTTCAAGTATTTTTGGTTCGGAAAAATATCAAACAATAAATTATCCATTACCTCTTGCAATGGGCAAAACTGCCGATGGTGATATCTTTATCGAAGATTTAACATCAATGCCCCATCTGTTAATTGCAGGTGCAACTGGTTCAGGTAAAAGTGTTGGTATCAATACAATCATTAACAGTTTTCTTTTCAAATTACATCCAGCTAAAGTCAAATTTGTTTTAATTGATCCAAAGAGAATCGAACTTGCAATGTATAAGAAACTAAAAAAACATTATCTGGCTGTATGTCCTGACATTAAGGAAGAAATAATCACAAATCCTGAAAATGCTGTGACAGTCTTAAAATCATTAGAGGCCGAAATGGATTTGAGATACGATTGGCTAAGCAAATTGGATGTGAGAAATATTAAAGAGTTCAATGATAAACTTGCTTCTGGGAAAATCAAAGAAAAAGATGGAGTTGAATTCCATCCACTTCCATATATAGTCGTAATTGTTGATGAATTCGCTGATCTTATGATCACTGCAGGTAAACAAATCGAAGATTCAATTGCACGACTTGCACAGATGTCAAGAGCTGCGGGAATTCATCTTATCTTTGCAACGCAAAGACCGTCTGTAAATGTAATTCGCGGAAATATTAAAGCAAATTTCCCAGCCAGAATTGCTTACAAAGTTTCTTCAAGGGCAGATTCTTTAACAATTCTTGATCAAACCGGAGCTGAACAACTTCTCGGCAGCGGTGATATGATTTACAACAATAACGACAATATGATACGCGTTCAAAATTCATACATCACGGAACAGGAAATTAATCGAGTTTTAGATTTCATAGAAAAACAGGAAGGATTTTCAAGTCCTTACCTTCTTCCATCGGTAACTAACAATAATCGTGGTAACCGTGAAGCAATAGGAGATTATGATCCACTGATATATGACGCAGCTATTTTAGTACTTAGAAATAAAATTGCTTCGGTTACATTTTTGCAAAGAAAACTAAAACTTGGTTATGCAAGAGCAGCCCGAATAATGGATGAACTTGAAACTATTGGAGTGGTAGGACCCTTAGATGGCAACAAGAATAGATTAGTTTTAGTTGAAACACAAGAACAATTAGATGAAATATTCGATTCTTATGATATTCCTCGTACAAGCTCGTATAATTTTTAATTATTATTTGGATTTATTCCCTAATGCCCTGCACTAAATGCAGGGCTTTTTTATAATCTTCCCATTTGTTTCTAAGCCTAAATAAAAAATTATGGAAACATTTGATAAGGTTGTATTTAAAATCATCGTGAAATTTATTCAAATTATCTTTTCTAAATTTGTATTAAATACCTTTTGAAATTAAAAGTGAGCGAAATGAAACTGAATAGAATTTTCAGAGAAACATTTTTTATTACTGTTATATTCATTATTACTAACATCGTTTTAGCATCACAAAACGATAAGTTTAATCCAGATAAATTTTTAAAGGATGTTCAACAGCATTACAAAAAATTAGAAGATTTTGTAATCGAATTCACAAAAGAAATTTCATCTCCTGTAATTAAAGGTGGGCAAATTTCTAAAGGTAAATTATACTTCTTGAACAAAAATAGATATCGACTGGAAATCGATGGACAATTAATTATATCCGATGGTGAAACAATCTATAATTATTCGAAGAAGGCAAAGCGAGTTGTAATTACAAAGTTTGAAGAAAACTTCTTTTCTGCTGAGAACCTGTTAACAAACTTCCCACAGAATTTTAAAAGTGAATTTTTAGGAGAAGAAAAATTAGGCAATAAAAATGTTTTTAAGTTTCGTTTGTTACCTGCCTCATCAAATCCAGAGTTCAAGTTGATGTATCTCTGGATTTCTCAGGAAAAAATCATACAAAAAATTCAGGTTGAAGACTGGGCTGGCAATATCTACTATTTTTCTATTTTAAGTTTTAATTCTAATCAAAAGCTCAAAGACGATTTAATAAAATTCAAAATTCCATCGGGAGTAAAAGTTGTTGACCTCAGATAAATCGGAAAAATTTCAATTCAGATCAATAAATCTAAAAGAAATTCTTTTATACTTCGTATCTCTTGGAGTTGGAATAGGACTTTTAATTTACACTTTTCGTGGTGTCTCAGTTAGTGAAGTTGCAGATGAGCTTTCAAACATAAACTATTTTTACCTGACGGTTTTTATTCTAATAATTTTTCTGGGCACTTTTTTAAGAGCTCTTAGATGGAAATATATGCTTGTATCCTTCAAAGAAGATGTAAAACTTAAAAATTTGTTTGAGGCGACTATCATTGGTTATGGAGTAAATGTCGTTTTCCCGAGACTTGGTGAAATTGCAAGGTCACTTTATCTTGGTTCATCTGAAAAAATATCAAGAAGTTCTGCTCTCGGAACAATAATAGTTGAGCGAGTTTATGATTTAATTTTCCTTCTTGTCTCACTTTTAGTTTCAGTTTGGTTATTCGGCGAAAGTTTGAGCAAAGAATATCCGTGGATTTTTAATGCTCTCTATTTTGGAATGTTAATTTTAGTTGTTGCCTTCATCTTACTTTATCTTGTTGTGAAATTCCAATCAAAGATCGTTTTATGGATTGAAAAATTTTTAGACATATTAGGATTGAATAGATTTTCCAGAGCAACAGAAATCACTTCAAAAGTAATAGATGGTTTCAATAGTATAAAAACAAGAAAGAATTATTGGTTAACATTTCTGCTTTCGCCAGTTTTATGGTTTACTTATGCTGTTGGATCTTATTTTGGTCTCCTTGCTCTGAATATGCACAAAATTATTCCTGTGGATATTTCATCGGGATTAATAATAATGAGTATAACCACATTTGGTATTATGATTCCAATTCCTGGTTCTACTGGTTCTTATCACGCATTTTGTAAAAGCGTTCTAACTATGTTTTTAGGCTTCGATGTTAAAATTAGTCTTGCTTATGCTGTTTTAACTCACCTATTAAACACAATCCCATTTTTAGTTATCAGTTTAATTATTCTGCTGACCAAAGGTCTAAAAAGATCTTTTTCGAGTTTTCAAGCACTCTAATTTTTTAATTATCTTGAAAATTATTATCACTCAAAAAATCGGAGCGATTTATGTTTCTAAAAATTAAAAACTTCTTTACTCAATTTTCTTCACAATTCTGGCTCGTAATAATGTTCGAATTTTTTGAGAGAGGATCTTACTACGGAATGATGAGTATTCTTTCAGTTTACTTTACTGATCAATTGTTCTTTTCAAAAGAAAGTGTTGGAGTTATTAAAAGCACTATTCAACCGTTACTCTATATTTTACCAATCGTTGCTGGCGCAATTGGCGATCGTTTCGGTTATAAGAAAACTTTAATATTTGCATTTACATTCTTAGGGCTTGGTTATTTTCTAACCAGTCAATTTAAAGACTATGTTCTTGTATTTGCGAGTTTAATAATTATGGGAATCGGTGCAGGTGCATTCAAACCTATGATCTCGGGGACTATCGCTCGAATTACAAATGAAAAGAACAGTACACTTGCATTTGGTATCTATTACTGGTCAATCAACTTTGGAGCTTTTTTATTTCCTTTAATTCTTGTCCCATACTTAAAAGCAACTTTCGGCTGGCATACAGTTATGATTGCGTCAGCTGTGTTTACTGCGGGAATGCTTATTCCAACAATTTTATTTTACAAAGAGCCACCCAGACCAGCAAGCACTAAATCTTTAATCCAAGTATTTAAAGAAATGATTTTAGTTCTAAAAGATTTTCGATTTGTATCCCTTATCGTAATTTATTCTGGTTTCTGGATACTGTATTTCCAAATGTTCGATTCAGTACTCTGGTATGTAAAAGATTATGTTGATGCAACTTCTTTAAATAATGTAGTGAATTCTTTCCTAGGAATTTTTGGAATTAATTTGAACTGGAGATTTGATGTTGAACATGTGACAGTTATAAATGCAGGAACGATTATTTTACTTCAGATGATTGTTTCGAACATCGTAAAAAACAAGAAAGCTCTCCCAACTATGATAACAGGAATTTCTCTTGGAACAATTGGAATGGCAATTCTAGCAATTTCAACAGATATCTGGGTATTTATGACTGGAATAATAATGTTTTCAATTGGTGAGATGACAGCTCATCCTAAATTCATCAGTTATGTTGGATTGATTGCACCTGAAGATAAAAAAGCAACTTACCTCGGCTATGCATTTCTGTATGGAGTTTTAGGTTCACTTATTGGTGGAGTTCTTGGCGCAAACCTTTATGTTCATTTTGTAGATAATCTAAAAGATCCACAAACATTATGGATTGTATTCAGTTTGATTGGTGTCGCAACAATCATTGGATTATTACTTTACAGCAAGTTTGTTGTGAAAGAGAGTAAATATTAATCAAAATTCAAATATTGAAGTAACCATAAGAAAAAGCGTTGCTCATATGGCAACGCTTTTTCATTTTAATCAAAATTTAAGTCCAATAGCCAGCGTAAATTTACTCACAGATTTTTTTGGAAGAATTATTATTCTAAAATTCTAATAACTCTTTTAGACCTTACAACTCAAATTAATTTCCTGCTCAACATTCCATCTTTTATTTCCATTACACGATGAGCAATACCAACCATTTCTGGATTGTGAGTTACAATCACAAAAGTTTGACCTAATTCTCTGTTAAGATTTTGAATTAATTGAATAATATTCTGACTATTTTGAGTATCAAGATTCCCTGTAGGTTCATCGGCAAAAATGACTTTCGGATTATTAGCTAAAGCTCTTGCGATTGCAACTCTTTGCAGTTCACCTCCAGATAATTCCGAAGGCTTGTGATTTAATCGTTCCCCAAGTCCAACATATTCAAGCAATTCAATTGCTCTAGGTTTAGCTTCGTCAAAACTTTTTCTATTGATCATCATAGGAATAATTACATTTTCAAGTGCAGTAAATTCAGGAAGCAAATGATGAAATTGAAAAACAAAACCAATGTTTTGATTTCGAAACTGTGAAAGTTCTTCATCTTTCATTAAAAGCAAATCCTGTCCATAAAAATAAATTTTTCCTTCGTCGGGTTTATCAATTGTTCCTAAAATGTGAAGTAGTGTACTTTTCCCAGCACCCGATGCACCTACAATTTCTAAAATCTCATTCTCATAAATTTCAAGTGAAATTCCCTTTAAAACTTCTAGCCTATTTTTGTTCTCAATCACATAAGATTTTTTAATTTCAATTGCATTAATTAAAACTTTTTGATTATCAGAATTTAAATTCATTTTATTCCCATCTAATTGCTTCAAGTGGATTTTGTTTTGCTGCTCTTTTTGCGGGGAAATATCCAGCAATTGTTGAAAGAAAAATTGCCATTAAAACAATCAACACAATATCAAGAATTTGAATCTTTACAGGCAATGCATCAATGATATAAACATTTGGATCAAGTGCATAGAGTTTATATTTGATTTGAAGGAAACAGATTAAAAGTCCAAGTATAACTCCCAAAATCGAACCAATTATACCAATTAAGATTCCTTCAAGAAGAAAAATTTTAAGAAGGCTTCTATCAGAAAGTCCCATTGCTTTCAAGACACCAATATCCCTTCTTTTTTCTATAACAGTCATCATCAGAGAAGAAAAAATCGAAAATGTTGCAACAGCAATTATCAAACTTAAAATGATATAAGCACTCCATCTTTCAATCAGCATAACTGAATAAAGATCTTTATGGAGATCAAACCAGGTTTTTACAGAGTAAGTTATATCGGAAAAATTTTTTTCAATTTCTCTTTTAAGGTAATTTGTCTCGTGAATATTTTTCAATCGAATTTCATATCCCAAGATTTTTTGACCATAACCAAGCAATCTTTGAGCAAATGGCAGTGATACATAAACATTATAAGCATCAATATCGACATTGTGCGAGTTATAAATTCCACTTATTACAAAAGTTTGATTCATTGGAGCAGATACTCCAGCAAGATATCCTTCCAATCCTTCAGGGCTGACAATTACAATAGTATCACCAATCGAAACCTGTAATCTATTTGCAAGACTAAATCCTATCAATGCCTTTGGTAAATTTTCTGTTTTTAGATCGTAACTGCCTGATATGATATGAGTTTTAAGTCCCGAAAGTTCAAGATTTTTTTCTTCACTGATTCCATAAAGATTAATTATTCGAATTACTCTTTTTGAATAAATGACTGACTTACCATAAACAAATGGTGAAAATGATTCAACTTTTTTGTTTTGCTCTAAGTAATTCTCAAGAGCTTTATCTGGATTAAACCCTTCGGCAACATTTGATTCAATTTTTAAATGTGGATCAAAATTGACCAGAATGTCAGTTACAATACTTGCAAATCCATTAAATACTGAAAGGACAACTATTAATGCAGCAACGCCAACTGTAATTCCAAGAATTGAAAGCAATGAAATTATTGTGATAAAATTTACTTTATGTCTCGATTTCAAATATCTAAATGCAATAAATCTTTCTAATTTCATTTCTCTTATGAAAACCGAATTGATTTAATGATATCAATTTTAGCCGCAAATCTTGCTGGAAGGAATGAAAACAAAATCGAAATAATTATGCTCAAGAGCGAAACTATCAAAAAACTTTCAGCTTCAATTGATATTGGAACTTTATCGAGAAAATAAATTCCTTCAGGAATTTTGATGATATTAAAGTTTAATTGAAGATGAAGAAGGATTAAAGCAATGATATTCCCAGCAGCAGTTCCGATAAATCCAATAAATACACCATTTAAAAGAAATATAGTCTTTATTTGTTTTGAAGTTGCACCGAGTGTTTTCAAAATTCCAATTGAATTTGTTTTATCCATCACATGGATTAGAAGAGTTGAAATTATATTGAAGATTGCAACTATTGTAATAAAGGCAAGCACAACTGGAATTGGTTTTTTCTGAAGTTCAATCCAGTTAAAAATGTTTCTATAAGTCTGATAGATAGATTTTGCCTGGTAGGGATAACCAAGTTTGGCTGAAAGTGTAAAGCTGTAATAATCAGCAAGTTGAGGATTCTTTAATTTTATTTCGTAACCTGATATTTTATCATCAAATCCGAATAATTCTTGAGCTGAATTAAGATGAACAAAAGTATTAACATCATCATATTCAGACATACCCGATTCATAAATTCCAGAAACAACAAATTTTTTCACACTAATATGTTCAGGATCAATTGGCAATACAAAACTATGTAGTGAAAATGCAGTGATTGTATCATTAAGCTTAACTCCAATCTTTCTGGCTAATTTTTTTCCAATAAGAATTGTTGGATAATTTTTATCATTCGAAATTCGATATTCACCTTCAATAATATTATTTCTTAAATCAGTGTAATCATACTCAGGTAAAATTCCTTTAATAAATACACCTTCTTTGAATTTTCTACTCCGAACAAGAGCAAGTTGACCAGCATAAGGTGAAATACCCGCTAAATCATTTCCAACAATTTTCTTTATCTCAGCAATTTCACTTTCATTAAAGCTAACAAGTTGCCCTTCCATCGTTCCTAAATCAATATGAAGATTAAATCCGACTAATTTATTTTCAATTTCTCTCTCAAAACCATTTAATACAGAAAGTGCAATATCCAAGACTATAACTCCTATCATTACACCCAATATGGATATTAAAGTAATTGTGGAAATAAATTTTGATCTTCTTTGAATTGATAAAAATCGTTTTAATATCAGAAGAATAAACTGCATAACAAACTCAATATAGAGAAATGTAATCAATTATGATTGGAAATTACTGCATCTGGTTTGTAAATAACTCCACTTGTCTTATGACCATTAATTTTGACAATTAATTCATTTTCAAATCTTAAATGCCTGCAAAAACTTAATTCCTCTGCTGGTGGAATGGAAAGCAGCCAGTCCCAATCAATAAAACCTATATTGTGATAAGGATCAATTGTGAAATAACCGATTCTAAATGAAGTAATATTTTGAAAGAAATGTGAACCCTGCGATGGAGTTATGTGCAAATCTTTAAAACTTGCTTCAACAATGATTGAAGCCATTCCAATTTGATCCCAGGTGACTGGTATCCCAAGCCAGGGATCTAAACTTCCCCATCTTCCCACTCCAATCAAAATATAATGACGATTTTCTTTTAATAGTTTTTTATTGAAGTATTCAATTTCTGAAACAACTTCCCGACTTTTACCACGATCATATTTATTTATATCTACAACAACCACATCTTTCAAGTCTCTATAAATTCCATTGCCTAAAACTTGAGGTGAATAACAAACAAAATTTTCAGTATCATTAATTTCAAATTCAACTTCTTCCATTTCATGACTTACTATAAATGGTCTCATCTGCAACAAAGCAAACTCTCTCGGACAATTGTTTGAGCTCAAATTACATGCAAATTCAATTTCGACTGGCGCACCAAGTGCCCATGAGCAGATTTCCAAAAGTAAATCAAGAATTTCTGGTAATGGAAAAACTGAATGCTTAAGTATTGGTGCAAAAGTAACAATTCGGGTTCCGCTTCGGGAAATTCCATCGTAGATTGCATCGTTTTCTGGGGAATAAGTCGAACCAAGAAGGTAAAGCGTTCCATCAATTTCGGCAATTGAAAGATCAAATGATTTAACAAACTCTTCTGGTGAGTGTTTTACAGAACGAAATTCTTCATTCAAATCGATTGCATAAAAATATTGCTGGGAAGTTCGAACAGTTTCTTTCGTTGAATAAAATTGAATTAAATGTTTAGGATATTTTGGGCAGAATTTAACTGTGTTTCCACCCTCAACAACAATTTTGCCGAGACCCAAAGCAACCTGAGCAATCCCATCGGTTGTTTTTTGCGGCGGCAGAGGATAAAAATTATAAGATTTGGCAACTCCCGAAAAATCTGGATAAAATCTTCCATTACGCTCACACCCGACTACTCTTTGAATGACCACTGCCATTTTTTCTTCTTCAAGTCGATAGGCTGTTGCTTTCATATAATTTTTACTGTGCTGGAAAAACATCGAAGCGTAGACAAGTTTAATTGCATCAAGTAATTCTTTTAATCTAATTTCAATGTCAGGATTATTATTTGGTATCATTACAGTTGCATAAACTCCTGCAAGAGGCTGAAATTGTGAATCTTCTAAAAGACTCGAAGACCGAATTGCAAGCGGAGTTTTAACTAATTCAAGAAAGTCTCTCAATTTATTGACAACTTCTTGAGGGAAATATTGAGCATTGAAGAATCTCTCTTTTATCAAATTATCATCTTCACACTGAAGCGCAAAATTGAAGAGCTCATTATCATTAATAAATTGATCAAAAATATCCGTTGCAAGTACAACTCCTGAAGGGACATAAATCGTAACTTTTTCAAACTGATCTCTAATTCCATAGTTGACAATTAAACTATTAAGAAACCCTAATCCTCTCGCTTTCCCGCCAAGTGAACCAGAACCAATTCGTGCAAAGCTGTGATTAATATCAAAAGTATTTTTATCAAACTCACTGACTATTCCTCTCAATCTCATCTCACGATATTCACGAATAGAATTGATTAAATCCTGTCGTAGTGCTTCAATGGTTGGATAGTCACTGACCCTTCTTGGTCTTAATTTATGGGCTAACCAGAATTCAGTCCGTGCTTTTAACCAGTTTGAGAAATGATTTCTCGATGCATGATAGATGATACTTTCTTCTGGAACTGTTTTCAAAACTTCCTCGAGCTCGATTAAGTTACGAGCTCTTGCAACTTCTCTTCCATCTAGAGTTCTAAAAATAAAATCACCAAAACCAAGATTATCTTTAATAAAATCTCGAACCTGCTTTAACAAAGTCGGTGAACCTTTTTGAATAAAAAACGCCTGAACAGCACGAGCCTTTTCGGCAAATTCAATATTGCTTGATTGAAGAAGTATTGGAATATCGGATTGCTGCCTTTTAATTTCAGCTGCTAACTTCAAACCAGCTTCAGGATCCTTTTCCCCGTTTCTTCTAAAATTAATATCGGAAATAACTCCAAGAATATATTCTTGATATTTGGTGAAATAATCCCATGCTTCTTCATAAGTTGAGCAAAGCAAAATTTTTGGTCTTGCCCGCATCCTTAGATATTTATGAGAAATATTTAAGCCTTCTGAAATTAATCGTTGTGATTGAGTGAAAATTTCTGTGTAAATAATTGGCAGATAACTCGAGTAAAACTTTACATTATCTTCAACAAGAATGATTGATTGAACTCCAACCGTTTTCGTATCGTTTTCAACATTCAGTTTGTCTTCAAGATATTTTATAATTGCAATGAGTAATCGATAATCCCCCTGCCAGATAAAAACTTTTTCAAAAATCGAAAGGTCATAAGTCTTCGATATCTCTTTTAGTTCACGATTATCATAAGCAAGTAAAATAACTGGTAAGTTTGGACATTGTGATTTTAAATTTTGAACAAACTTAATTACTGACATATCTTCGATGTGTAATGTTGTGATAACCAGATCAAATCTTTTCTTCTGATCACTTAAAAATTCAAAAGCTTCGTGTGCAGTGGTTACATGAGTAATTTCAGGTGCGTGACTTAAATTTAAAGCTCTGTATTCCTCGCGAATTTGTTCATAAAGTCTTCCATCTTCTTCAAACAAATAATAGTCATACAAACTCGAGACAAGTAAAATATCCCGTATCTTAATCTTCATCAAATTCTGAAATTCTCTAAATCGACTTCCATATTGAGCTTTTACCTTGAAATCTTTATTCACTCTCATTTCATAACCTTAATTTTAGTTCTAACTTATAAAAGATTTAGAAATTTTCAAGCAAAACTTTCTAATTTTAGAATGATAGATTATTGGGAATTTGAAGGCAAATAAATTTATATTTCAAAAGTTACAAATTACTATTTGGTTTTACATTGGATAATCAAATTAATTTATCACAGGAACAAATTAACATTGTTCATCTGGCAAAGGGGAAGCACTTAGTTCTGGCACCTCCCGGGACTGGGAAAACAGAATTACTTTCGCATAGAATTCTTTTTGCAATAGAAAATGGAATCAATCCCGAAGAGATGGTTTGTCTTACTTTTACAAATCGTGCTGCAAAAGCAATGAAGGAAAGAGTTGAAAGATACTCCCCTGATTGTAAAGTTTTCATCGGAAATATTCACAGATTTTGCCTTAACTTTCTCAATAAAAACAAACTCATACCAAATGCGACAATTCTACTTGACGAAGAAGATTCCTCACTTTTAATTAAAGAAATCTTAGAAGAAAATAATATAAGACTAAATTCTATATCTCCTGATGCTCGCATAGATGATTTAATACGATTAAACTCTTATCTAAAACAAACAAAATTCGGCTTTCCACAAAATTTAGTTCTAAAGCCTAAAGATATACTTTATTACATGTTTGGAGATCAACTTATTAAAAAAATCTGTTCGGATTATGAAAAAATAAAAGAGGAAAATCTCTTTCTTGATTTTGACGATCTTTTAACTTTGACTTACCTTCATCTGATCAAAGATAACAGGATCAAATTTCAGAAATACTCATGGATTCAAGTTGACGAGATTCAGGATTTAAATGCTCTTCATTTTGAAATTATAAGATTAATTTCTGCACCCGATTGTCACTTAGTTTACTTCGGGGATCCTGAGCAATCAATTTTTTCATTCCTGGGAGCCGATTTAAGTAACATTGAGGATATTAAAAAGAGTTTTCAGATTCACACATTAAGTCTGAATTTTAGATCACCTTCCTATCTGCTTAAAGTTTACAATGATTTTGCAAGGAATTATCTTAACCCACAATGGAACCAGGAACCAGTTTCTTTTCAGTCGCAGTCAAAACCACCTGGAACATTAAAAATATTTAAAGTAGCTGACCCATCTCTTCTGGATAAAACAATC
This sequence comes from Ignavibacteria bacterium, assembly GCA_013177855.1. Classification (NCBI taxonomy): domain Bacteria; kingdom Pseudomonadati; phylum Ignavibacteriota; class Ignavibacteria; species Ignavibacteria bacterium. The sequence goes on along the minus strand of JABLYA010000001.1, from coordinate 2,198,604 downwards.
AGTGAATTGATTAATGATTTAATAAAGGAAGAAAGATCTCAAACAGCAATTCTGGTAAGAACTAACAATAGTGTAAAAAATTTTAGCAGGCTATTAAATCAGCAAAGTATAGATCATTTCAAAGTTTCACATTTTGATTTATTTAGAACTGCCGTAATAAAAGATGTGATGGCTTTTTTGAATTGTTTGATTGATGATTATTCAAGACTAAACTGGGCAAGAATTTTAAAACATTTTGGAAAAATTAACACTTTTAAAGAAGCCAGAAATTTTGTGAATAAACTTTATAACTCTGGACTATATCCCACAGATTTTCTAAAAGAAAATTTTTTTGAATTAGAATTAAAACTTTTTAATGATATACTTAAAAACAATAAAATTATTTTATTCGATACAGAAACAACAGGAAAAAATCCCGAAATTGATGACATTATTCAAATTGCGGCAATAGAAATAGAAAAAGGTCAAAGGAAAAGAGAGTTTAATCGTTATTTAAAGACAAACAAAGATTTATCAAAAAGTGTAAAATTCATGGAATTACAAATGATTATTTAAATCAAAATGGTGAAGATCCTAAAAAGGTTTTGGCAGAATTCTTAGATTTTATAAACGACGCTGTTATCTTAGCCCATAATCTTCCCTTTGATTTAAGAATGCTTATTGAAAATTGTAGAAGAAATGGAATAGCTATTAATGAAAATAAATTTACCGCTTCCTTTGATACAATAACTATTACAAGAAGAATTTTTCCAACCCTTAAATCATATAGTCTTGCATCATTAATCGAAGAGTTCAATCTTAAAGCTCAAAATACTCACAATGCTTATGATGATGTAATCGCTACATTTGAATTAGTTAAATATTTATCTATCTACCTTAAGGATAAAATTCAAGTTCAGGAAAAAATTTTTACAGATAATCAAAAAATTTTAAGGAATTTTATTAATGGATTTTATCCATTATGGTCAAAAGTAAAATTCTATTTTAATACTTCTAAAAACATAGTTGATATTATCTCTGAATTTTTAATTTATCTGGTAACGAATTACAAATATGATATTAAAGATGAAGACGGAGTTAATCTTAAAAAATTGTTTAGACATTTGTCTTTAAAGTGTCAAGAAAATACTCTAGAGAAAAACTTAAGAAAACATGTTCCACTTTACGAGACATTAAAAGAACCTGATCTCGTCATAGGCGATGAAAAAGTAGTGATCTCCACAATTCATAGAGCTAAAGGTTTAGAATTTACAAATGTGATTATTCCTGAATGTAACAGAGATGTTTTTCGATACCAAAATTCTAATAATTCAAATGAAGATGCGAGAATCCTCTACGTTGCTATGACAAGAGCAAAGAAAAGACTATTCTTTATTACGAAAAACAATTCAATGAGTCCATTTTTAGAAAAGATAAAATCGCATTTTGAAATTGAAGAATAAAATCTCTAAACATATTCCACGAACAATTTGCGTGAATTATAATTTTTCTCTCCACCCTTTTATTCGAATAAAATATTTTTAGTAAGTAATTTCCTACATCAAAATGCTTGTAAATCTTTCAATCCTTGTTTAAGTTTCGCACAGTGTTAATTGTTTGAAAAAATGTTAATGCTTAGCTAAACGATTAATATTATCACGACACGATACACCAACTGCATTTTGGAAAAATGAAAGTTAATAAACTCTATATATTATATGAGACTAAAACTTACATTGCAGTGTGTATCGAAACCAGCGGTAATTCCAATCAACTATAATTATCAATTTTCCGCTGCGATATATCTCCTCTTAAAATTTGGCTCACCCGAATTCTCTGAATTTCTACACAACAATGGTTACAAAATTGAAAATAAGAATTTCAAGCTTTTCACTTTTGCTGTTAAACTTAGAAAGTATCAAATCTTAAACAACAATCGATTGGAAGGCAATCATTTTGAACTTCTTTCACCATTTATAGACCTTTATATCTCCTCACCGCTTGTCGAGTCATTTATAAAAAATTTTGTCATTGGAACTTTTGAAAAGCAAAAAGTTCACATCGTACACAAGCAGTATGTTAGTCGATTTGTGATTAAGCATGTCGAATTAATCCCTGATCCAGAAATAACTAACGAAATGAATTTCCGACTGCTCTCTCCGCTGGTTCTTTCAACTCTTGTATTAAGGAATGGAAGATTAAGTCCTTACTATCTAAGAATAAATGATCCAGGCATTGAAGAAAATCTATTACAAAATCTGGTAAGAAAATATAGACTCATTTATAAACAGGATATTAAAGTTGATGATTTTTACTTTGAATTTGATAAGGAATATATCGAAAAGAAAAAAGGAGTTGTATCAAAACTTATAACAATTGCTGAAGGTTCTAAGAATGAAAGTAAAATAAAAGGGATAATGTGTGATTTCAAGATCAGAACAAACCCAGAATTAATTAAAGTCGGCTACGAATGTGGTTTCGGAAGCAAAAATTCAATGGGCTTTGGTTTTGTGGAGGTGAATGGAAAGACATATGATCAATTAAAAGAAAAAATTTTTAATATTCAGAATACCAAGCAATTAGAAAAACATTAATGTATAAAATTAATATTAAAGAATTTATAATTATATCTGTTTGAAATAAAGAGAAAAACCAAAATAGGTACTATTTATGTATAAAATTACTTTTGAATGTGAAACCATTACCCCTATGTTTTTAGCAGGAGTTGATGGAAAAACACCTGAATTAAGACCTCCTAGTATAAAAGGCGCTATGCGTTTTTGGTGGAGAGCAACAAATGCACATTTACAATTGCATGAATTAAAGAATAGAGAGGCTGCAATTTTTGGTGGAAGCGGGGAAAATGAAGGAAGAAGTAAATTTAACTTAAAAGTTTCAGTGAACAATTATAAACTTGAAGCATCGTTAAGAAATAAAATATGGGATTCAAAAAATAATAGTATTCGAAAAGAATACCAAGGAATGGCTTATTTATTATACTCTACTTTTATGCAAAAAGATAATCAACGTCCCTATTTCTCTAAGATTTTTTTCTCCATTGAAATAAGTTCATATCAGAAAGAAGTTCTAGTAGAAGCTGCTAATTCTTTTTATATTTTATCAATCTTTGGAGCATTGGGCTCAAGATCAAGACGAGGTGGAGGAAATTTCATAATAACAAAAATATTAGATGATAATAAAATAGTTCCAAGTTTAAAGCTCTTAATTGATATTGAAAACAATATGGAGCTTGTTGAATTCATAAAAACAGTTGTAAGTCAAATAACTATAAAAAATTCAAATAATTTGAAAAATAATACATATTCTAATTTATCTTCTTTTAAAGTATTTATTTCTGATCCTGAAACTTCCGCTGAAGAATGTTTACAAATTATGGGAAATCAATATAAAGAATTTAGGTCAAGAAGAGAACCTGATTATTCTAACATAAAAAATTATTTAATTTCTGGTAATAATTTTGATACTATAGAAAAAGCAGCTTTTGGTTTACCAATAAATTATAGATATAGATCATTAAATAACAAATCTGTTACGATTGAAGGTCATATGAAAAAAGAACGCGAACGTTGTGCATCACCATTAATTTTTAAAGTCTTAGCTGTAAAAAATAATACAATTAATTATTATCCAATGATTGTATTTTTTGAACGTGAACTACTTCCTAAGGGGGATAAAATAATAATAAAAGATACTTCAAATAATAATAAAAGACCAATTTGGGTCAATGTACCGTCAAATGAAATTATTCATAGCTTTCTTAGTGAATTTCCTAATATCATTGAGGTTAAAATATGAATAATTACTTATTCCTATTCACAATCAGTCCGGTTCAATCATTTATTGCTCAAGCGAGAAAAACTAGAGATTTATATAACAGCAGTAGAATTCTCTCTGATTTGATTGAATTCGCAATAAGTCAGATCAATCCAAAGGAAATAATCTTCCCTTTTTTTGATAAGCAGACTAATGACAAAGAAAAATCTTATCCCAATAGGTTCATTGCAATTTTAGAAGGGAATGATGACCAAGATGTTAAAAATTTGGGGCATAAATTTAAGAACCAAATATTAAAAAAATTTGAAGAATTTTCAATTAATGCTGTCAAAGAAGCTAAAATCTATAAAGAAAAATTACCCGCAAATTTTTATAACCAGATAAAAAATCATTTATTAATACATTGGGTTGCATTACCCTTTTCAGATGAACAATATAAAAAACGATATAAAGAAATTGAATCACTTCTTGGAGCAATCAAAAATGTTAGAGAATTTGAACAAGTTGAAGAAACAGGAAGGAAATGCTCTATCTGTGGTGAACGTAATATGATATTTTGCCAAAAGGGCAATAAATCAAAATTTCAATTAAAACCCAATTGGAAACTTTTAAGTACACAAGAAAAAATCACAATAGAAGATTTTAATAATTCAATAATTGAAGTAAATTATCCTTTTGATTCCAGCGAGGGACTTTGTGCGGTTTGCTTTACAAAAAGATTTTATTTAATTGAGGAGTTTCCTTCAACAGCACATATTGCATTAAAGCATCTTGACAGTAATGAAAAAACTAAAAAACAAATAGACTATATGAAAAATATTTTCGATGATTACTTTGATTATCAATTATTATATGAAGAAAACCTAAAGAAAGCTTACTTTAAAAAACAAAATATACAAGTAAAACTTTTAGAAGAGGCTAAACCAATTCAAGCTCAATTAAAGAAAATTGCCAAAGAAGAAAATCTCAAAATTACTCCGTATTATTCTGTTGTAATGTTTGATGGTGATAGTATGGGTAAGTGGCTCTCGGGTTCAAATTTAAGAGAAGATGTTAATTTGTTGGATTTTCATAAAAAATTGACACAATTACTTAACGAATTCGCATATGAAACTCGAAATATTGTCACTGAAGAAAAAGGTAAAGTAGTATATGCGGGTGGTGAAGATTTTTTAGCTTTTATCAATTTAAATTATCTCTTTGATGTTTTAAGGGAATTAAGAATTAAATTCGATGATATTATCAATAATGGTATTTCAGAATTTAAAAATGAAAACAAAAATTTAACTTTCTCGGCGGGTATTATAATAGCACATTATAAATGGCCTTTATCAGAAGTTTTATCTTGGGCACGTAAACTTGAAAAAGAGGCTAAAGACATTGACGACGACAAAAATGCTTTTGCTATTGCTGTTATGAAACATTCTGGAGAAATAAATAAAGCCATTCTAAAATGGGGAATGAATGGAACAGAAAATATAGATACTTTAGCAAATATCACTTATGATTTATCCCACGAAATATTCTCGAATTCATTTATTAATCAACTATCAAAAGAATTTTATGGACTTACGTTACGATCAGAAATTCTAAAGACAGAATTAGAAAGATTATTAATTCGTTCATTCAAGCCTCAAAGAAAAATAAATGAAAGTAAAGAGCAATTTATAAAGAGAAAATTAGAAAAAATTCATAATACTATGGGATGTATAATTTCTTTATATGAAAAACTGAATTTGGAAAATCTTATATCAGCATTATTTATAGCTGAATTTATAAGTAGACACCTTAATGGAGTAAAAAATGAAAATTAAAATTGAAGCAATTGATACATTATTTTTTAAAGATGGGAAACCATTTTCTATGGGAGAAGAAACTTGGGCAGATGGTATTTTTCCACCTCCACCCTCAGTAATATTTGGAGCTTTAAGATCTGCTTATTTTAGCGAGCACCCTGCTGAATTTAAACTTGCAAATTCAGAAAACGATCCTACAAAAAATTTAATTATTAAATCAATTTATTTTTCTTTAGGTAATGACTTTTATTTCCCTATTCCCAAAGATTGTGTTCGAATAAAAAACAAAAAAGAAAAATTTGCTCAAAGATTACAGGTTGTAGATAATAATGTTTTAAGTAATTTAAATTCTAATTCAAGAATATTAAAACTACTATGTATGATTACTAATGAAGAGGTTGAATCGATTGATGATGGTATAATATTTCAAAGTTCTCTGAAACGTTACTTAAATGGGGAAAGAAATAATTTTCCATATTCTAGAATCTCAGATTTTGTAATTTCAGAACCTAAAGTTGGTATTGGTAGAGAGAATTTAACACGTTCATCAAGTGAAGGCAAATTATACCGACTTGGATTAAAAAGACTTTCGGAAAAAAAAGAATTTGGTAAACAAATGAATACATTTTCTCTAATAGTAGAATTTGAAGGTTTAAAACTTTCTAATTTTGGTTTACTAAGACTAGGTGCCGAAAATAAACCAGCCAAATATTCGAATATAGAAAATAAATATGAATTTTTTTCAACGGATGAACTTAATAGTATAACCGATAAGGAATTTTTACTTTATTTATTAACCCCAGCATTCTTTAAGTATGGTTGGAAACCAGATTTTAATGATCATCCATTATTAAGAGAACTTGAGATTGAATTAGTATCTGCCTCAATTGGTAAACCAATTTTAATTGGCGGTTTCGATATGGCAAAAAAAGTGCCCAAAGTAATGAGAAAAGCCGTCCCTAGTGGCTCTATTTACTTATTAAAATCAAAATCATGTAGATTTTCTGAAATTTATAATTTATTAAACGGTAAATCTATTTCAGATTTCAATTCAAAAGAAGGATATGGCATCTGTCTAATAGGGAGAATAAAATGAAAAATATAATTACAACAGTAGGCACAAGTTTATTTACAAATTATCTTAAGTTTAATAACAATATTAAATCCTATTATGATTTACTTGAGAAAGAAACTTATAGTAATAATAGTGGTAAGAATTTTTATGATGAGAAAAGAAAAATAAAAGAGTTGGTATTACCGTTTGCACAAAATAAAAGAGATTCAGCTGAATTAAAAAGCTTAGAAAAATTATTTCTGAAATTCAAAGAAGAGCAGATTATAATTACTTTTATATGTTCCGATTCAATATTATCAAATTTAGCTGCCGAAATTTATTCAGAAATATTAACCGACAGAAATACAAAATATCCAAACTTCGTAGTTGAGGTAAAGATTGATTATATAAAAAATCTTATACCCTTCGATCAAAAATTTGTTAATGAAGGCCTATCACAATTAATTTACAAATTAGAGGCAATCTGTGGAGGGTTTTATGCCGATAAAATACTTAATATAACTGGTGGGTTCAAAGGTGTTATACCTTACTTGACTATTTGGGGTCAGATTAATAAGGTACCATTATATTATATTTTTGAGGAGAGTGAATTTTTAATAAATATTCCCCAGTCCCCCATTACAATTGATTATAATTTGTTTGAAAAATACTATGAGGTTTTCCTTGAACTTTCTGAAAGCGTGGAAAAACCCAAAGATAAATACATTAAGGAGAATAATCTATTTGATGATTTTCCCTCTGATTTGCTTTATGAAATAGAGAACGATGGAACTTCTTTGTTAAGTCTTGACCCACTAGGTTTGATTTATTGGAGACATTATCAATCTAAATTTTTTACTTTTTATGCACCCCGTGAAGTGTTAGAGGAAATCGAAAACCAACCAAATGTTAAAAGAATATTGGCGACAAAATTTCATAATGATATTATTAGAAAAAACAAAACAGAACAAAAAGGTGAGCATTTTGTTTACGACGATGGAGATAACCCTAATAGAATTTATTACTTTGAGAGTCATAGAAAAATATATATTTATAAAACTTTTCAAAGCGAAGAATTAGCAAAAGAGTTTATTAAAAGAAGTTTCTCCAAAGACGATATAATCCAGAAATCTTTAAAGACTAAAATTGAGGTGAAAAATGTTTAGAATTGCAAAACCATTTTATTTTCGTACAATTTCATCACTCCACTGTGGAAGTGGTAATGATTTAGGAATGGTGGATTTACCCATTCAAAGGGAAAAACATACATCATTCCCAAAAGTTGAGAGCTCTTCGCTTAAAGGAGCTATAAGAGAAGCTTTTGAAAATAAACTAGAACAACAAAAAGTTGAGTTCTTAGAAATAATATCAAAGAACGATTCTTCTAAAATTGGATTTGAGAATATCAATGATAAAAAACGTTTAAAATTGAGTTTCGATTATTCAATTCAATTACTATTTGGATATGATGAAGATAATCTTGACGAACTAATAAAAAAGGAATTTGAAGAGGATTCCGAATTTTCAGGAGCTCTTGCTTTTTCTGATGCTCGCATTTTATTTTTCCCAGTAAGATCAGCAAAAGGTATCTTCGCTTGGATAACCTGTCCATATGTATTAAATAGATACGTTGAGGATCTGAAGCTTTGTTACAAAGATTTCAGATTAAATATTCCAAGTGTCGATATCGGGCAATGTATTACTTACGCTAATAACAAAATATCCATAAACAATACATCAGTTGTTTTAGAAGAATACAGATTTAACGAACAACAAAATTTAAATATTGATCCTATATTATCAAAATTTAGAGAAATGAATGAATTAAAAGAACGTGTAGTAGTTTTAAATGATGATGATTTTAGAGATTTTGTAAATCAATTTACTGAAATAATTACTAGAACTAAGATTGATAATCTAACAGGTACGGTAGCGCAGGGTGCATTGTTTAACGAAGAATATCTTCCACCAGAAACAATAATGTATTTTTTAGTTTTCAGTACCCCCATTTTTCAAAAAGAGGAAAAGAAAAAAGGTATTTTTAACCAAAATGGGAAAAAAGAAGAAGAACTTGTAATGGAATTTTTTGTGAAAAACCTTCCAGAAGTAATGCAACTAGGGGGTAACGCTACAATTGGTAAGGGTATAATTAAAATTAATGAAATAAACCAAAATAACGATAAAGGAGGAAAATGAGATGTCATTTCTAAGAACAACAGATCAAATAAAAATAGAATTCGCTTTTAATTGTGCTAGAAATGCTTCTGTATTGGGAAAAGAATATAAAAGTTATGTTAAGAAGTTACCAATGCTTATAAAGACCAATGGACTAGGTGCTGCATTTGCATTTATGTATTCAAAAAGGAGCAAAGAAGAAGGGAAATTCTGGAATTCAATTGGTAGAGACATTTATAATTGGTTAAATTATCGAAATATGATTAATTCAGATAAAGTAAGATCATTTGATGAATTGGTGTTTGCGATTTCTCAAATCTCTTCTGTAGAATATAGAAAAATTACTTCAGAAGTTTTATCATTCCTTTCTTGGTTAAAACGTTTTGCCGATGGATTAATAGAAGGAGATTAGTATGTCAGATTCTTTAGTTCCAAAAGAGACTTTGGAAAAAATTAATCGAAATCAAGTATCAAATTTTGCGTTAAAATTTCACAAATTCGCAAGATTTGATGGGGATAAATTCCTCTTCTTTAAAACAGATAAAGGGAAAATAATATTTAATGATGTCGAAAATTTTAATTTTCCTTCAATAAATTTTAACAATCTTTGTAAAGAAATTTCTGAGGCAGCGAAAAAATTATTTCCAACTATAAATTATGTAAAAAAACTTATAATTGATTGGCGATTAACTCTTGGCCTCGGTTCAGAATCAGTCTACGAAACCTCAATAAATCTACATCCGGTCTATGGTTTCCCATATATTCCTGGCCAATCGATTAAAGGAGTAGTGCGTAGCTGGGTTATATTAGAATATTTCAATAAAGATGAAGAAAAAGCTTATCAAAGCGAAACTTTTTGCCATTTATTTGGTTGTCCCAAGGAAAGCATCCTGAATAAAGAATATCAAGGTGCACTTGTTTTTTTCGATGCTTATCCTATTGAAACACCCAAATTAAAGGTTGATGTTATGAATCCTCATTATCAACCATATTATTCCGATAAAACAAATACTAAACCTCCAGCTGATTATTATAACCCCAATCCAATATTCTTTGTTACAGTTGAAAATACAAGTTTTCAATTTATCATCGGGATAAAAGAAACGGAAAATAATTTAGGTAAAATTGACAATATTCAAGGACATTATTTTGACTTAGGTAAAAAATTTCTTTTAGAAGCATTGACTCAAAAAGGCGTAGGAGCAAAAACCGCTGTTGGATATGGATATTTTAAATAATAATTTTTTAAGATAGCTTCCCTATGCTCATAAACCTTTCTAATCACCCCCAAATTAAATGGACTAAAAAACAGATTGAAACCGCTTTGAAAAAATATAAATCAATTTACGATATCCCCTTCCCCTATATTTCTCCAAAAGCATCAACAAATCAAGTGAAACGAAAAGCAGAGAAATATTTAAAAATTATTCTTGATGCACTGAAACAATCCAAAGATAAAAACAATGCAGTCCATCTTATGGGTGAATTTACTTTCGTCTATCATCTGGTAAATCTCTTGAAGAAGAAAAAAATCAAAGTAATTGTCTCAACTACAGATAGAATCGTAGAAGAAAAAGACGGTAAAAAGATAGTCACTTTTAATTTCGTTCGGTTCAGGGAATATTAATATGACAACAATGTTTTGTCTTGTTTCAAGGCAGGCAATGGCAAATGTCCTGCCTGTATTTATGCTTAAACCTAAGAATGTCTTATTGCTTTCAACTTTAGAAGAAAAACAATGTGCAAATAATCTGGAAAGACTGTTTGTTCAAAAAAATATAAAAGTCTACAGAAGAGATAATCTTGACGCTTATGATTATAAAGCATTTAGAGAAGTTGTAAAAGAAGAATTAAAAAAATATGGAAACGATGTAATACTAAATCTCACCGGCGGTACAAAATTAATGGCTTTAGCTGCACGAGATGCATTCGCTGAATTCAATAGAAGAATAGTTTATTGCGATACTGAACATAAAAAGCTTATTACTATCCATCCATCTTATCACATTGAAGATTTAAATGCTGAGCTCACAATTGAAGACTATTTAAGTTCTTACGGTTATAAAATTATTGATGAGAAAAATATAAACTTTGATGAATATTTTAACTTTTTCAATTTCATTGAGAAAAATAATCTTATGGCTTCGTTTGTAAATATGTATAAAAAGGTTAGACAGAAAATTCACATGGAAATTCCAAAGTTTACTGAATTTAATCATGATAAGAGGATTAAAATTACAAGAGACTTAAAAGGATTTTTCATTGAATACGGTACCAGTAACAAAGAAATATTTTTCATCTCTCACTCAGATTTTAAGAGCGGCGACTGGCTTGAATATTACACATATTATTTATTAAGCAAAAACAAAAATTCGCAATTAAAACTTGGTGTAAAATTAATTAACGAAAAAGGTGTTGAAAACGAAATTGATGTAATAGAACTTAAAGATTACAGATTGATACTTTACTCCTGCAAGAGCGGAAAGAAAGATAATCAATTTGACCTTTATCAAATCGAAACTCTACGAAATATTACAAGCGGAACCTTTGGTAAAGGAATTTTTGTAACCGCCAACAAGCAATCAGCAGCATTCCTGAAACGTGCTCAGGAATTATCAATTAAAGTTATAAATGTATTAGAAATTAAACCAGCTTAAATTGTTCTAATCTCGTCGGTTTATTAATTAAACTGATTTATAAAGTTATTCAATAATCGACCTTTCAAATTGTATTATTTGTCCTTGCTTTTTCTTCTGTTTTCTTCTTCAGCTTTTAATTTACAAATTGCCTTGAGCATAGTTTCACCATACAAATCACCTTCAACATTAAAGTATACAAGTGAATCTAATTCAGTATAAAGATAAGTTATTAAATTATCATCCTTATCATAATCTTCGAATGCCCAGATTGCATTTAGCTTATTTTCACAATCCCAGAAGTGTATCTGAATCGAATAAGCAAAATTTTCATATTTCTTCACCAAGTCTGGGTCATCAACATTAGCTCTTTTTCTCATTGAGATAACTTTATCTTTTGCTGACTCCAGTGGAACATATTTCAAAAAAAGAACAATTTCATTATCATATATCCCAATCGACTTATAATCATAATAAACATCGTACCAGAGAGTGGTGGTTAGATATTGCCAAAGATATTTAGGCTCCTTTTCTTGAGAGGGATTTGAATTACAAGTAATCAGGAAGGTAAGAATAATTATTGGAAGGTATAATAATTTTTTCATAATAATTACCTGCTATTTTTCTTTAATAAATTTTCTTATTTCTCACTCTTTGATTTTGTGAATTTAGTTTTTATCATAAATATAAGAGTCAAACAGCCCTTGATTTTCCAATCAAATACGCTTTAGAATTAAAGGATAAAACTTTATTTTTAATAAAAAATTGAACAAATAAATATGAGCAGCAAACGATTTAGCGAAGACGATCCTGTCTTCGAAAAAATCAGACGTAAAAGAAAAGAGTTTTATAGTTATGAAAATATTTTTTCTCGGGATGAAGTTGAATTAATGAAGTCTCAGGTCTTTGGCTCAATTCACACAATTGATGATTCAAAGATTAGAGGTTTCCATGAAAAAGATAATTACTCTACAATAAAAATTAGACCTGGAGTTGTTATAAACTCTCCATCAAAGGAGACTAATTTTGAAACTGAATGGGTTCCAATGTCTTCAAAAATTTATAATAGAAATTTAAGGGAGGTCGTATTCTTAGAAAGATATAAGGAAGATGTTGTTCAGGATTCTGTAATTTTGTTGAGATATCGCGGATGGTATAAGTTCAAAACTTTAAGCAAAAGAAAAGGTAAACTCTCTTACGAAAAACAAAAAGAGCTTTTAGAAAAACTTAATAAAATAAATTTTTGAGGACACACTTGAGCTTAAACGAGATATTTGAAGCAATCAAAAATAATTCTCTCACTCAATCTCAATTAAATCAACTAACAAACAAAATAAAGCAAATTATTTTAACTAACATTTCTTTACCCGATCTCGAAGATCTATCTGATCTGATTTCAAACGTAATTCTTAGTATTAATATCCATTTGAAAAATGATAATCCGATTGATAATCCAGAAGCATTCTTAAAAACGATCGTCTTAAACTCAATTAAACATAGAGATATCAACGATAAAGAAACTCAAAAACTCATAACAAACCTTAAAAATATTCTCAGAGAATTGGAAAATGACGGCATTATCCACTCATATAATAATGGAAAGTTTTATTATGTTGATGGATTTGATATTAATTCAAACCGATGGAACAGAGATGATGTATTAAACAGATTTTATGCTTATGATTTTACAGAAATTAACAAAGAAGAAAAATGGTCGGAAAAGAAGAAACAGCTCATTAAAGAAGTTATTCTCGATTTTTTGAACATTGTTGGTTCTATTGAATTTACAGTGTTAATTGATCTATTGAAAATCAAATTATGTTTAAATGTTATTTACATTGATAAAGAAAATCCTGATCAAGATGAAAACGATGATGAAGATCATATACTAGAAGAAGAAAATGATATGATAAATACACCTGAACAGGTCAATATTATTAATTCAATCTGCGAAAAGTATAGAGAAAAATTGTTTGAATTAACTAATTCTAAGTCTGGCAGAGTGATATTAAAATCAATTTATTATAGATACTTTGAAGAAAAGACATTTCAAGATATTGCATCTCTTCTCAGCTACACTTCACCAACGACAATTCAAATCCAGATCAATAATAATTATCAATATACTCCAGAGGGATTTTTGAAAACTATTTCACTGCTTGATCAAAATCTTATAAATCACTTCGATTTCTTAAATCAACTTTTAAATAAAATTCTCTGGACATTAAAAGATGTTTTTGATGAAATTTCTGAAAATGATTCTGAATAATTATCAGTTAGGAGACTAAGCTATGAGCGAGAATAATAAACTTAAGTTTAGATACGAGGATGTTGTGGATTTTGTGCTCGGGAAATTAGATGAAGAAAAATCCAAAAAACTTAAAAAAGAAATTGAAATTAATGAAGAATTAAAACAACTGTACGAATATGTGAAATCTAAAGAAGATAAATTGCGGAAAATTGATCAATTCGAATTTGGTGAAAGACAGCTGAATACCTGGTTAAATTTGATTAAAAATGTGAATTCAAAGAAGATTAAGTTCTCAAGAGGCAATATCTATAAGCTCAATTTGGATAAGCTGCCTGTTAAATCTTATGAAAAAAAATTGCTTGAAGAACTATTCTTTGTTATTGTCAAGGAACCAGAAGGATCTGTAACCGGGAAAGATGTTAGAGTTATTCCTCTCAGTCGTTTAACTCACTTTTCACAGCCGTATGACTTATTAATAAGTGAAGATGTAATTTCATTCAAAGAATTTGGAGTGGTCGCCCACATTCATCTAGCAACAAATCTGTTTACTGATTGGCTTGAATATTTTATAGGAGAAATGTCTTCGCATAACTTTGAAGCTGTAATCAGAGCTGATCACCACGATTACTCGCTTGTTGACAACAATACCATTAAGCGCGGCGGTTTGGAAGATGAGTTATCTAAAATTTACTGGAATGAAGAATTTGAAATCTGGAATGATAAAGTGCGTGATATTTTGAATAAGCTTCAAGATATAGTTTTAAGAGATGAAGGTATTGTAGAACTATTGCCCGAATCTCATGAGATAGAGTTTACGAAAACCGTCTTTTATTCTCTATCGGTTAAGTATTTTGAAAAGGCAGCTTTAAGAGAACAACGAAGGTTAACAGAAAAGACAGTCGAAATAGACGAAGATAATTTCATAATATTTCATGATCGGGATGGTACTCTAAATAGGATTTTTGGAAGGCAATTAACAAAACCTTCTGTTAAGACAACTAGAGATGTAGACATTAAAGAATTCGAAGAATTAAACTTCAAAGATTTAAGAGAAATTAATTATCAAGATTATCGCAAAAAAATCTTTAGAAATTATGATGTGAAGGTTCTAAGCTACGATGATTTAAAGGTTGATAAAGAAAAGGTTCGTTTTGCAGCAAAATATTTTGAGCTAAGAAAACAAATGCCCGTTGAACCTCTCAAATTATATGACGGTCTTGAATTTCAAATTTATATAAACGCTTACGGTGAGGATATTTATCTTGAATTAGTTTTCCTTGATGACGTTAAAATTAAAGGAATTAAAGATTTCTATATCATTAATCTGGAAAGTAAAGCTGCAGTAATGATAGAAGAAATTCCTGTTATTAATAATTTAGCAAGAATACCTTTCAAATTCCCGATGGACCTAATTATAGACTTTACTACAGGATGCGAAATTGGTTTTATTTATAATTACAAAGTTGTAAACATAAAATTTAAGATTATAGCTCACTGATGAACGATATTTTCTTTCTGAATCGTGATATAAAGAGATTATTAACGCCAGATCATATTTATCTTCTTAAGAATAAATTAAATGATCTTATCGCATCCGATTATGCAAAGAGAATCCATCCCGATTTGATGAAAAAAATCAATCAATTAGTGAATCGGCAGGATATGGAATTCACACCATTGACAAGTGAAGTTGGTAAAACTTATTCCCTCTTTGTCTCTGAAGATGGGCACGATAGTATTTGCTTAATTCTCAAAGTTGGTTATGACGACACTTCCAATTCTGATAATCTAAAATTTTTTGGTTCAGCCACTGCGTTTAAAGATAATTTTCTAAACTGTTTCGGATATGTTGCTAAATTAATCCAGAAAAATCTCGATGAAGCGTATTTCTATCCCGATTTAATTAAAAAATTTGAACTTAAATTTCTAAATCCTTTGAATGAACCTTTATCAGATTTAAACCTTTACGGCAACTCACTCGAATATCCTCTTTGCGTTGCAATCTTCTCTGCACTAATCAATGAAAAAATTGACATATCAATTGCTTGTTCAGGAAATGTAGACGAAAATTTAAAGATCACTTTTATTGATGGAGCTGAAGAAAAAATTGAAGCAGCAATTGAAGAATATCCTGAAATTAAAAAGATTGTTTTGCCGGCAGATTGCAAAAAATTACAGCTCGAAAAGAAGTATCCTCAAATTAATATTGAGTATGTCTCTGATTTAGAAGAAGGCATCAAAGTATTTTTCCCAAATTTCAAAGAGTTGCTGAACACCAAAGATTTTTTTGGTAAAATCTCTTTCAAAGACGAAGTGGTTGAACTTGAAAGCGGTGAGAAAGCAGTAAAAATCAGCCTTAATTTTAATTATTCATCCGATTTACAACCTGAAATATTAAAATACATTGATACACCATTAAAAAATATTCTAAATAAATATGATAAAATGAGTAATCGTTACTTTCTGCTTGATAATTTTAAGCCTACCTGGTTTGTCCCCGCAATGATGAAATATTTTATAAATAAATCCAATCTTGTAGCCGTTCATTATATAAATACTGGTAAATATATAGTTGTATACGAAAAATATTCTAATTACTCACTTGGTTCTTCAATTGAAATAAAAAAGTAAATTTCAATTACATTATTTACCGGTTTGAGTTTCAATAAATCCATCATTATGCTTTTTAAGAAACTATCTACAAATTTACTAAACCAATAAAATCTAAAATTACATTACCGCCAATTTCCCTTCCTAACTCTTATTGAACAAAGTTAACCACAACCTTTCCTTCCAATATCTTTAATCCACCTTAAATTGGAAAAATCAACGCAATGCCACTCATATTAAAATGGCAAGAAAAAAGGGAAGTATTCAAAATGCAAGACACAATCAAAAAAAATTTTCGATTAAACTTTTCAGCTCTTAACGGTAAAAATTCTAAGTGCAATCTCAAGTGCTTCAATTGTCATAAAGACTACTTTGATGTATCAACAGATTTCGACGAAAATTTCATGCTGTCTTTCACTGATGCAATTAGACTAATATATAATTCTATTGGAGAAACAAACAATCATTTCCAAAAAATACATATTTCAGGACATGCTGAACCTTTAATGATAGGTAAGGAAAGATTTTTGTCTGAAGTTGAGCAGCTCCGCAAGAATTTCCCTGACTTGCCAATTGCACTCACGACTAATGGTTCATACTTGAAAGATGTTAGAGATGAGTTCTTAAATATGGGGAATACATTTATAAACCTTTCTTTACATCATATCGCCTATCTTGATACAAAATGGTTTAACATGATTTGCGAGCTCGACGAAGTCAATCGAAACCAGATGGAATTAAACATTATCATTGATGATGAGATCATTGAGAACATCGATAAGATTTTATCCTTCGCATTCTCAAAAAAAATTAATCTTAAATTCTTTCATCGTCTTGAAGCAGAAGACCCTGAAGATGTTGTAAATAGTTTTGCAGATTTAATCGCATCAAAATTATCCGATCAAATCATAGATAAAAGTATTGATAATAACAGACTTGTTTTTTCTCTAAAGGAAAGCTTTAAAATCTCCATTAAATTACCCGAAAGTCTCACCAATAGACCAGAAGCTTGTAATGTGTGTCCGGTTAGAAATAAATGTCTTGAAAGCTGCTGGAATTCAATAAGAATTACACCATGGTATATTAAACCTTGTGGAGTAAGAGAAGATAATGTCTTTTTCTTCTCAAACAATTCAAAAGAAGATTTAGTCGAGAAATTAAAATTAGGAGGAAAAATTTAATATGAACGATAAAATCTTAATAAAAAAGAAACTCATAGACGAATGTAAAAGAATTCTTCAGGAAGAAGTCTACCATACAAAAAAAGCAATGGACGAAGCTCAAGAAGAAGCTAATTCACATAAAGGTGCGATGGAATCCCGTTACGATACTTTCAAAGAAGAAGCTCAATACAAAGCTGGTGCTTACGCTAAAAAATTAATTCAATTAAATCAACAACTAACACAATTAAATCTCATGAAATTAGAATTACACAACGAAGTTAAGCTCGGTTCAATCATAATCACACCCGAGAAAAAATACTTCGTAATCGGTTACTTATCTTCTGAACCAATCAATATTGATGGAGAAAGTTTTAATCTGATTAGTCTAAGTTCACCATTAGGTCAAAAGCTTTTCAATAAAAAAGCTGGTGATATTGTGTTCTTAAATAATAAGGAGATTAAAATTGAACAAATCTTCTAATAAAATCATCATAGCTTTTGAAGGTGTTGATGGTGTAGGTAAGACTACTTTAGCAACAAAGCTTGCTGATCTAAACAATTATTTTTACATAAAATGTCCATTTGAAGACGCAGCTGATGTTAAAAATTTCTACGAAGTAAGATTCAATCAATATCCTTCATCAAGATTTTTTTATTATCTAAGTTCAGTATGGGAAGTTTATTCTTACATAATTAATGACAACTCGCATCAAATATTTTTAGTTGATCGTTACATCTTATCAACACGCATTTATCACAAAGTCCTTTTCAAAAAATTAAATCTAATCGAAGAATATCAAAATTTAATTTGCAGCTCTCCTTTTCCACCTGAACCATTTCTAAATATTGTTTTTACTGCTGATCGTAAAACAAGACTGGAGCGAATTAAAAACAGAAGAAAGAAATGTCTTACTACAGATATATTCATCGAAGATGATCAGAATTTGCTCGATGAAGTCCAAAACGAATATTTGATACAAAATAATATCTGCGTCATCGATACGACAAATAAATCAATTGAAGAAATTTTAGCAAAGTGCGATAAGCAAATCAAAAATGCACTAATAAATATTAGGATCAGTCTATGAAAAATAATATTTACATATTTTCAAATTCAATCCTGAGCAGAAAGAACAATACTTTTAAAATTGAAAAAATTTCTGATGTTGAGGCAGTTCATGAAATTGATATTTATGAAGATGAAAGAGAAAGAGTTATCCTCCCTTCACCTAAATATGAAGGAGATGGAGATCCAAAATATTTACCAGCTGAAACAATTGAAGCTTTTTATTCATTCGGAGAGGTTAGATTCAATTCTCAGTTCTTAAAATGCTTAAGTTATTACTCCATACCACTTCATATTTTTAATTACTATGGTAATTATGTTGGAAGTTTTATCCCAGCTGATAGTGAAGCTGATGGTTCAATAATCTTAGTTCAGTCAAGTTTTTATTTTGATTATCAAAAACGTTTATACATTGCAAAAAATATTCTCGAAGCAGCTGCAAGGAATATTTTAGATAACCTTAATACATATCTTTACGAGGGAATTGAACTTGAAGATGAAATTATCAGCATAAATTCTTTGCTTGATCTAATCAGGATCGCAAGTTCTATTGATGAACTAAGAGGAATTGAAGGTAACATTAGAAATATTTATTACCAATGCTGGACAAACATATTCAAACAAAAATTTGAATTTGAAAAAAGAATCAAAAATCCACCAATTGGAATTGTTAATTCTTTAATCTCTTTTGGCAATTCACTCCTCTATGCTGTTTGTATTTCGGAAATATACAGGACACGGCTCAACCCATATATTGGATTTATTCACGAAGCCGGCGATAAAAAACACTCATTAGCTTATGATATTTCAGAAATCTTTAAGCCAATTATTACCGACAAAGTAATTTTCAAAATGATTAATCTAAAAATGATTAGTGAAAAAGATTTTAAAGTCAAAAATGAATTTTATCTACTAAAAGAAAATGCAAAACAGAAATTTATAGAGGAATTTGAAAGAAGATTAAGCACAGTTATTACTCATAAACGATTAAATAGAAGAATCTCTTATCGTTCCTTAATTAGAATGGAATGCTTTAACCTTATTAACTATATGACAGGAAAACTTAAATCCTACGAACCTTATCGGGCAAGTTAATCTCTGGATATGAAACTTTAATTGTTACGCATTTGGCAGTTCGATAAAAAATTGAATCAAAATGTTCAATTCTGATTACTGTATATTCCAGCAAAATTTAAGTTATCATATTACTAAATATAGACACCGCCTCTTACTACAATTTTTGTCTCAATCGGTTAAAACAATTTTTGAAATTACTGAAGTCAGATTTATTTCGTCCTTTAATTTTCACACACAAACCTGTAAACTCAGACAATTGGAAAAATTATTAAACCTTAACTCTTATATGAACGAGGCATTAAAAGAATTAATACAAAAATGAAATTTATAATCCCGGAAAATAAAGTGTTCTACATAGCCGTGTATGATATAGCAGATGAAAAAAGACTGCCCAAAGTTCTAAAAATTTTTAGAAAATATATGAATTGGGTTCAAAATTCCGCCTTCGAAGGCGAGCTGAATTCAAAACAATTCCATGCACTTGTTAATGAACTTTTAGGAGTTATCAAAAAAGATCAAGATTCAATCATTTTCTATCATGCTGAAGAGCAAAAACATATTGGCAAAAAAGTTGTTGGAATTGAAAAGAACGAAATAACAAAATTCTTTTGAACAAGATGGAAAATATAATTTTAATTTCCACATCCGATATAAACATAACCGAAAAAAGAAAAATAACCTACGGTCAAGAGTACACAGCCTATTTTCAAAAATTCTTTCCTAAAGAATTTAAATCGGAACAAATAAAAGAAGGAATTATATTCTTTAAATACTCTGCCAAAAAAGAAAATCCTGAACCAAACTCAATTCAGATTAATATCCAAAAACTAAAAATAACCTCTAAATACATTTATATTGAATTTGACTTCCACAAATCAACCGAATTTTCCTCTTCGCTAATAAAAGAAATTCTAAGAACTTATTTAAGAAATGAATTTAATATTAGTTCAAATGAAATTACTCCTTACTTCACTATTGTAGAAAAAACTAAATTCCTAAATCTGTTAAAAAATGAAAAACTTTTAACTCAAATAAAAATATTTGAAAGAGATTCTCAATGGGAAAACTTAGCAAAACTTTTCGAGCCTTTTGATAAAATTGAAGAAATTGAAATATGGTCAAACCCTCAAATCCTTAATAAACTTGGATTTGCTCTTAGCCGATTATCCGAATGTTCAATCAATCTTAAAAAACAATTTCCCGACCCAGAAAAAAGAAAAAATTTTCTAAATCAAAAACAATATTATAGAGTTAATTGCGAAAAAATTTATGATCGTTTAATTGAACTTGACCCTCATAATCCATCATATTATTCCAGTAAAGCCTATTTCCATTATCAAAATCTCAATGAATTAATCCTCCCCGGTGGACGTCGTGATGGTAATTTTTTTGAAGAAGTTCAAAAAGCTATTGATAATTTAGAAAACGCAATCGAACTGGATTTTAATAGAATTAATGATCATTACAGGAAAGGATACATTTTGGGAATCATTCTCCCCCAAATTATTTCATTCTCATATTCAAAAAACAAAATACCAGATAAATTCAAAGACAGAAAATTATTAATTACCGAGGGAACGCATTCATTCGAAAGAGTGATTAACATCTATGAAAACCAAAATCTCCCAGATGACTTTAAGAAACCTTACTTTAATACTTATTTAAAAACTCTCTACAATCTTGCATCCATTTACCAAAATAACCTCAGTTGCAAAACTGAAAAGCTAACTAAAATCATAAACTTGTTATTTCCCTCTATTAAATCAGTAAGTGAGAATGAAATTATCGGGTTTGATCATAAAATTCGTAATCACAAAAAAGCTCTTGAATATTTAGAAAAATTTATTCGATGGGTTAATAAAAAATTTATACCGCCGGAAGAAGAAGCCGATGTAATCAAAGTAATTGAATATGAAGACTCTCTTAAAACAACAAAGTTTATCAGTCCTCGATTACAATCTTATCAACTTGGAAAAATTTATTTTGAGTTATTCCTTCTCACTAATGATATTAACAATCTTAAAATTGCAAAAAAATTCTTTCTAAATTCTCTTCGACTAAAGAAAACTAATCCAAAAGAAAAAGATTTCTATATTCAAAATTTACTGGCTCAGACACTCATTTTTGAAGGTAAAGCTGATATGGCTATAAAACTTCTGGAAGACTTGAACCAGAAAAATCGATTGGACCAATACATTAATATTACATTAATCTATGCGTATCTCTCTTGTAAAGAATTTAAAAAAGCAGAAAACCAAATTGATAATTTGATTAGAAATGGAAATCCAATCTACAGAAAAGAACTGCTTTTCTGTAAAGCAATCCTTCTTGAACTGCAAAATATGAGAGATGATCTAATTTTGAAGGAATTAGGAATAACAAAAAAAGAACACTCTAAAAGCTTTCCAGATCAAGACAAAATAGGAAAAAACAACATTTACCAGCTCAGAAAATCTGCCGACTTATATTCCCAACTTATATTCAAAGTTCTCACAGCAAACGAATAAAAATATCGCCCCAAATTTATCATTAAATAATAATACTAAAATTTTTATAATTCTAATCAGAGATAAATCAATTAACAATAAAATTTTAGCAGTTAATCTTAAATAATAATGAACAAAAAAATGTATATATTATTCACTTGTAAGCAATATCTGACAGCATTTTCCCGAACCCCCGTGCAAATAATTAGACAGTTGATGAGTGAAGGGAGCAAAGTTGCGATTTTTTAAAATTTTTCAAGAAATTTCTTTCCCGAACCCCCTAGGGTTTTTAAAGAAAATGAGGTTCGGAGAAAAAATGCTTGACATTTCTGCAAAAATAAATTATAATTGCAGAAAATAAACCTGTTGTAATCGAACCATAGTGGAATTGAGACCAGCCACTTGGTCGCGAATGCCGCCAATTCTTCAATAGTTGTAATCGAACCATAGTGGAATTGAGACTACCATATTGTCTTTATAAAATATATCAAGCTCGCCAGTTGTAATCGAACCATAGTGGAATTGAGACTGACTGCTACGACATATTTGCCGAGCTTGGGATCGAAGTTGTAATCGAACCATAGTGGAATTGAGACCTTGTAATTAATTTCTTTACATCGTCGTCAACTATATCAGTTGTAATCGAACCATAGTGGAATTGAGACATGAAACAACGTTTATAATAAGAACGATTTTTAACGAGTTGTAATCGAACCATAGTGGAATTGAGACTTTCTTCTCCTTAAATATTAGTTATTAATGTGTTTGGTTGTAATCGAACCATAGTGGAATTGAGACTGCGATTCTCTTAAATTGAAACAATTAGGACATTGATTTGTTGTAATCGAACCATAGTGGAATTGAGACTTGATTCATCGATTTCCTTACCCTCAAGTAAAAATACGACCAGTTGTAATCGAACCATAGTGGAATTGAGACTCTACGTCGACGCTGACGTCGATGTTCTCCTCTTTACGTTGTAATCGAACCATAGTGGAATTGAGACCTGGTTTCCAAATTTCTATTACAGTTTGATCACGAAAACGGTTGTAATCGAACCATAGTGGAATTGAGACACGCACTCAAAAGCTTTTTCCAATAAATAATCTTTCCGTTGTAATCGAACCATAGTGGAATTGAAACTTTTGAACTGAAACGCCAGGTACTACCTGGACTTTAATAAGTTGTAATCGAACCATATCCCGACAGGTCGGGATCTCGTTCCGCTGATTGATTGAAATTTTTTTTGTTAGCGGAACTCGAGTGGAATTGAGACAAATGTAGCCGAAGCTTCCAGCTTCGCATTTGTCCCGACAAATCAAGATTAATTCTAGCTGATTTATTAAAATTTTTTAATCACACATGGAACTCGTGTGGAATTGAGAACAAGTTTTGATTTTACATTTAGTTAAATGATTAAGGTGGGTTAGAATTATGATCGAGTTTATGCTGAGCTTGACGAAGCATAATCGAACCATATCCCGACAGGTCGGGATCTCGTTCCGCTGATTGATTGAATTTTTTAATCGTTAGCGGAACTCGAGTGGAATTGAGACAACCGTAATCGAAGCTTCCAGCTTCGCATTTGTCCCGACAAATCAAGAATAATTCTAGCTGATTTATTGAAATTTTTTAATCACACATGGAACTCGAGTGGAATTGAGACAATCGTAGTCGAAGCTTCCAGCTTCGAATGTATCTCCACAAATCAAGATTAGTTCTCGCTGATTGATTGAAATTTCCTAATCGCACGTAGAACTCGAGTGGAATTGAGACAAATGTAGTCGAAGCTTCCAGCTTCGAACCTATCCCGACAAATCAAATTTTGATCTAGTTTATCGATTTAAAGTTTTTTGCATTAGCGGAACTTGATTAGAATTGAAACTTAACATTCGAATACATCAGGAGATAAAACTATCAACACTGTATTTATTTTATTTATGATATTCATAGCTCTAAGGGCAATAAAAGAATTGCTCTCTGATCTAAAATCAGAGTTTAAAGAAAACGATAAGAAACATAAAAAAAAGAAAATAACATTCTTTAAGACTTTTCCTAAGACAGTCCTCTGCCAGCCGTAGTGTTTCACTTTTATTTGTTCTTAAATTATCAAACCAACAAAAAGAACTAAATAGCTTTTTAATCTAAATCCAGAAACTTAAACAACATTCATAGTCGAACAATACCGAAGTTCAGAAAAATTTGAGGTGTTATTGGTTTTGTGAACCCGGTTCACGAAAAATATTTGATATAAACTAAACTCGATATTTTGAAAGCTCATTGTCTCATTTTGCTATTTAAATAATTTTTTATTCGTTAACGAAATACCAGAGAAATTCCCACCATAATAAACTTGCTTTCTTACCAAAAAATTTGTTTCCATGATTTTCTTTTTTTAATAGAATAAACTTGAAGTTAATGATGAATACGAAAAATTAATCGAACCTTTGTAAATTGAATTTGATTTTTGAATTAAAAGAAGGGTAAAACAAAATGTGGTGGACGGCTTTTTTAGTGGCGTTACTTATTGTTTTGGGGCAGGTATTAGAAGCTTTTAAAGATGGTTACGGAGACTGGGAAGCTATCAAAAAGAGCCTTCGCAGAAGACTTTTAGGAATACACGATGATCCAGAGGATGAGGGGAAAAAATAAACCAAAATCATAAGCCGATAAATCTTTCATTAATCTGGTAAGTATTACACGTTTCATTTTTAAGTTTTACAACTAATTTTCATTCTTTATCCAAAAATATTATTCCTCCCCTGACCTTCTTCAATTTCATTCAGGGGAGGAATTTTTTATCTATTCAATCTTACAGACGACTTTATAGTGTTTTCCTAATGCTTGTTTCAAAAATATCAGCAAACCATTGAACTTCACACATGAAATCAAATTAATCGAACAATTACCAAAAAAATTTTACTCTTTACATTTATTGTTAATCATAATATGGATAATTATAAAAATTCACTGGATCAAAAAGCATTACAATTCTATTGAGACTTATGTCAGAAAATTCAGCATTTGCATCTGGATCGTATATACCATATCCTCTATCATCAGTGAAACAATGAGTAAGTATAAAAGCATGCTTCAAAATTTTTTGAGTATTTAAATCTGATTTATAGAATATCATCTCCTGAAATTCAGGAAAACATTTTACTTTGTTAACACAATTCTCAATATAGTCTTTATAATCGTTCCAATAAATTGAGTGAACAAAATATTTTTTGGTTGGACAGTCAATCAACCCTCTTAATTGGTCAATGGATTCTAAATTAAAATCTGACAGAAACCTAGAAATAACCTTAGTTGGTTCTTCACTTTCAAACTTAAAACCAGCAGTCAGAATTCGTTTGAATGAATTACTATAATAATATGAAAAATACGATGCATGATACCTTACTAAATAGTACATATTTCCTCCTTAAATTTTGTTTTTAGTAGTTTATTTGAATTAAAATATTTGAATAATCCTTTTACTTCTCCATAAACAAATTCAAAAATTGGGATGCCCAGATCTCTATTAAAAAAACACAGAATTATTCCCAGTAAGTGACTTACAATAAAATCATTTACAATTTCCTTATTAACTAAATCAGTATACCTGGAATGATGTGCACCAAGTCGGTTTGTCTCAACATCATAGAACCTCACTAAAATTTTCGCAACCTGAATTAACAAATTCTGCTCTGTAGGTAAAACATCTCTAATAATTAATGGGAAGATGTAAATTAGAAAAATTAAATTTACTACGTATAGTTCTAACTCATTGAGATTGTAGTCTTTAGGATAATATATTGATTGAGAATTAGGTTTTAAATCTCTTATTCTTAATTCCTCAGTTTTTTCTATGAATAACTTAATGTAATCATTAAGTAAATAATCTCTGCTGTACCAATACGAAAGTAAATTAAACTTTTTTACAAACTGTCTTTCGTAGTAAACTTCAGAAGCATAAAGTTTAATCTCATGTTTTTCCACAAGTGATTTTAATTCATTTTCAACTTTGCTAAATCTATCGCCAAAATCACTAGCCTTTTGAATTTTCTTACGTTGCTCAAATGTTAAAGCGTGATAGATAATATAATATATACCCTGTAGGTCGAACCTGTTACTGGTAAAGAAAAGTAACTTAGTTAAATCAATTAGTTTTTGTTTGGTCAATTCATCAATGGCCTGTTCGTATGGAAGAAAATTTGAAACCTCTCTTATGATAATCTCACCAGCTTTTTCACATAAATTTTGAAGTTCAGGATCAATATCATTGTATCCCTTATTCATAATTCTAATGTATTCGATCAGATAATTAAGATGCTTGGGATATCTTTTCAAGCAATCAAGTAAACTTTCACATTCATCAACTGTTATTTCTGGAGGTTTTATAAAGAAATAAATATAATCATTAATGAAAGGATTTTTAATTACACTTGGACTGTTAAACCAGATTAGCTTGTTCGTATCCTTAAATTTATCGCTCAATTCATTATAGATTTTTAGAAATTTCATTATAAACTTTTCATATTTCGATGCATTTTTGAAACAAACAAGATCATGACTAAGAAGGGCTTCTATCACTTTCCTTTGATTTGCTTCAAATAATTGATCATCCTGTAGGGTTGGCCACCATTTTTGAATGTAATCTTCGTAAATGATATAACTCAAATTAAAAGTATGAGCCAGAGCATAAACAATAGGGTTTATATTCTTTTCAAGTACATCAATCGTTAGAATTGGTTTTTTAAGAATTAAAGCATGGATGAAAAAGGTCTCAAATTTTTCGAGACCTTTAATTCCAAAATCCTTGAAGATAAAACTATCAAAATCGTATCTTCCTAATTCATCTTTTGGATGAATCATTTTAATTGGATTTTCTGAATTAATCATAGTTGATCCTCCTATTTTTTTGATTTTTGTTTATTTGTTCAGGGGGAAATTTTTCACTCGATTGGAATGTATGCGGAATTAGTGATTACCCAAAAGAATTAAAAATAAAACTTATACTCGAGCTTTTTCAATTTTATATTGAAACAAAAACATAAGCTCATTTTACATTAAAAAGTAATCACTAACTATTTAACAGGGAATTGTACTGGACAACTCCTATCGTCTTGGGATAATCCCAATTCCGCTTTACCACCTTATCCCTGGCGGGACAGGTTGGTCAGGGTTCATCGAGCGGATCTCTCCCCCTGTCTTGATAGTTAGTACCAGATTTTGAAGGAACTAATAGTTAAAAATTCTGGGGCTAATATAAATTTTTTCTATAAAAAAAGAAATCACTTGTAGTCAATTATCTTTTTTAAATCCCCTGCCCTGTATTGATAATCAAAACACTAAATAAATCATACATTCCCTTCATAAACTCTCGCCGCTTCTAATTTCCTACCTGTAATAATTCTCCTTTACATTTTACCAGATAAAAAAGCTATTATCTCATATTGTTTAGTGTTTCTAAGTTTCCTTCTGCAATCCGTAATTGAAGAGTATCTTAATTTTTTTTAAGTTGCCTGTAAAATGATGTATGAGGTGCATTCAATTTCTTAATGTAACATGTTTCCCTGAGTAATTCCGATGACATTTAATTTATGGTTTAAAGAACTCAAAGATATTCAAAAAACTTATTAGACATTTTTATTTGCATAATAAAATCTATATGAATATTTAATTACCTCTAGATTAAAAATTTATGCCTGAAAAAGAAGCCAGAGCAAGAATTAAAATCAATAGGTTACTCGAAGAGGCAGGTTGGCGATTTTTTGACAATGAAGAAGGCAAAGCAAATATCCTTCTAGAAAACAGGACAAAAATTACTGTAGAAACTCTAAATGAATTGGGTGAAAATTTCGAACAAACAAAGAATGGATATATTGACTTTTTACTTCTTGATGAAAACGGTTTTCCACTGGCTGTTTTGGAAGCAAAGTCCGAAGATAAAAATCCGCTATTTGGTAAAGAACAAGCTCGAAGATATGCTCTATCACAAAATTGTCGCTTTGTAATTCTTTCTAATGGGAATATTCATTATCTCTGGGATCTGGAAAGAGGAAATCCTCATATCATAAGTAAAATTCCATCATTAAAAGCAATAAAAGGATATGAAACTTTTAAGCCTGATAGAAATCGTTTAGCTAATGAAATTGTCAATGATGATTATATAGTTCTGACACAAAAGCCCGATTACAAGAATGATCCATCATATATTAACGAAACTACACGCAAACGTTTCATAGAGGATAATAAATTACGATTTCTAAGAAAGTATCAATTACTCGCAATCAAATCTATTCAGAAAGCGGTTAATGAGGGGAAAGATCGTTTCCTTTTTGAAATGGCAACAGGTACAGGCAAAACTCTAGTTTCAGCTGCTGTGATTAAATTATTTTTAAGAACCGGGAATGCACGTCGAGTTTTATTCCTGGTGGATCGTCTTGAACTTGAAGAACAGGCATTTAAGGCTTTCCGAGAATATCTTAAAAATGATTATACAACAGTGATTTATAAAGAAAATCGTGATGATTGGAGAAAAGCCGAAATTGTTGTCTCAACTATTCAAACATTCCTTTCAAAAAACAGATACAAAAGATCATTCTCTCCTGATGATTTTGATCTGGTGATTTCTGACGAAGCACATAGAAGCATAGGAGGTAATAGTCGGGCAGTTTTCGAGTATTTTATTGGATTTAAACTCGGTCTTACTGCTACACCGAAAAATTATTTAAAGAACATTGATATAACAAAACTTGGTGAAAATGATCCTCGACAACTGGAAAGAAGACTACTTCTTGATACTTACAAAACATTTGGTTGTGAAGATGGAGAACCAACTTTTAGATACTCACTTATTGATGGTGTAAAAGATGGGTTTCTGGTAAACCCGGTTGTAGCAGATGCTCGAACGGAAATAACAACTCAATTACTTTCTGATGAAGGTTACGCTGTTATTATGCAGACCGAGGATGGTGAAACGATTGAAGAAATATTTGTTCACAAAGATTTTGAAAAGAAATTCTTTTCTGAAAATACTAATAAATCATTCTGTGAAGTTTTCCTGAAAAATGCTCTTAGAGATCCAGTAAGCAACGAAATCGGTAAAACAATAGTTTACTGCGTCTCACAAAACCATGCTGCCAAAATAACTCAAATCCTTAATGAATTAGCGGATAAAATGTTCCCCGGAAAATATCAATCAGATTTTGCTGTTCAGGTAACTTCAAGCATTCCAGATGCACAACAATTTTCTATTAACTTTGCCAATAATAACCTTTCCGGTTATGGTAATTTCTTACCTTATTACAAAACAAGCAAAACCAGAGTATGCGTAACAGTTGCGATGATGACAACAGGATATGATTGCCCGGATAT
This sequence comes from Ignavibacteria bacterium, assembly GCA_013177855.1. Classification (NCBI taxonomy): domain Bacteria; kingdom Pseudomonadati; phylum Ignavibacteriota; class Ignavibacteria; species Ignavibacteria bacterium. Next base: position 2,169,151 of record JABLYA010000001.1, on the reverse strand, counting down.
TCTTAACCTTTGCTTGATGAGGCCTATATTCTCAGCTACAGAATTCATCCAAATTAAAGGCAGAGGTACCAGAAAATATAATTTTTCTAATGATATTACTGATCTAAAGGTCAAAAACGATTTAGGCGAAAAGATAAAAGATAAATTCAAGATTTTTGATTTCTTTGCAAACTGTGAATACTTCGAAGAAAAATTTAATTACGATGAAATTTTAGAATTACCCAAAAGTTCACCAAGCGGTACAGGTACAGGCGGCGATATTAACAGTCCTCAAATAGAATACTATAAAAATACTCAGCCTGATCAAATTGTATTAATTAAAGAAACCGTCATTGGCTCTGATGGAATGAAAATCGACCGTATGTATTTTCAAAAATTTGAACAAAAGGTGCTTGAACATCCAACAATAAAAGAATTAGCAGCAGCCGAAAGATGGGATGAATTGATCACATATCTTGAAAAATATATTCTCAATAAACCCGAAGAATATTTTACACTCGAAAAGTTACGAAAATCAATTAATATTGATCGCAGAATTTCATTAAGAGAAATCATTGAAAAAATTCTTGGCATAATTCCTTACTTCAAAACTCGAGATGAACTCCTTGAAGAAGAGTTTGATAAATTTGACAGTCGATACCTTCCAAAAGAAGAATATTTTGAATACGCAAAAACAGTATTTAAAGCCTATATACTCGATGATGAATTCAGAAACATTATAGAGAGCGGTAATTTCGCTCTCTTAAATCTTTCGCCATATGGTGAAGCATTCAAGCGATTATCCCCAGAACTTCGTAAAGCTATTCCAGAATATATAAAGGATTTTGTTTCACTAAATAAATTTGTTGCATAAAGAATACAAAAAAATGAGTAAACTAAATACGTTACCACCAACTATTGATGTTGAGACTAGAGCGATACTCAAACAACTTTCTCAGGCACATCGTTATCTGGCAGAGTTGAAAGGGATTTCAAAAACAATTCCAAATGAAGCTATCCTGATAAATACACTGCCGTTACTTGAAGCAAAGGATAGCTCTGCCATTGAAAATATTATTACAACGCACGAAGAAATCTATAAAGAAAATCTATTTGAAAATTTTATATCAAATCCCAATGCAAAAGAAGTTCAAAACTACGCTAAAGCTTTGAAAATGGGGTACGATGCTCTAAAAAATAAACAACTTCTTACTAGTAGTATCATCTTAAGTATCCAGGAAATTATAGTTTCTAACAACGCAGGATATAGGAAGCTTCCTGGAACAGAACTTAAAAATACATCCACTGGTGAAACTATATATGTTCCCCCTCAGGATTATGATACAATTGTCCAACTCATGCAGAATCTCGAACAATACATAAATAATGACAACCTTCATCCAGTCGATCCTTTAATTAAAATGGCAATAATTCATTATCAGTTTGAATCAATACACCCCTTCTACGATGGCAACGGAAGAACAGGAAGAATAATTAATATTCTTTATCTTGTCCAGAAAGGTTTGCTTGATTTACCAATACTTTACTTAAGTAGTTACATCATTAAAACGAAAGCTGATTATTATCGCTTGCTTCAGGAAGTAAGAGATAAAGGGAATTGGGAAGATTGGATTTTATATATGCTTAAAGGTATAGAAATTACATCGAAAGGTACAATTTATCTTATCAACGAAATATCAAAACTAATGAAGGAATATAAACATACAATCAGAAGTAAGTATAAATTCTATTCTCAGGATTTACTCAATAACCTTTTTAAACATCCGTATACAAAGATTGAATATTTGCATAAGGATTTGAATATTCATCGACAAACTGCAGCGAGTTATCTGGATAAATTAGCAAAAGGTGGACTGCTTAAGAAAGAAAAAATAGGGAAAAACAACTATTTTATTAACGATCCTTTGTTCCGGTTATTTGCAAACTTTGATTTAACTTCAGAAATATCGTTATCGAAGAGTTAACATGTCGAAAATAATGCAAAATTTCGACATGTTCTGTTTGATATGTCGAAAAAAAACGAAAAGTTCGACATATTTTTTAGATGTGATGAAAAAAGTGAAGTTATTCAAGAGGAGAAGCCATGCTCGACGCTGAAACCAGAAGAAGAATAGACACTGCCCGTGATATACTTGTTGGGAAATTACCTGACCCTAAAAGTCAGGTGGAACAGATTACCATCGCACTGATTTACAAATTTATGGAGGATATGGATAGAGAGGCAGTTGAAATGGGCGGTAAACGGACATTTTTCACGGGTGATTTCGAAAAATACAGCTGGAGCAATATATTTAACCCTCGCCTTGGTGGTCATGAAATGCTCAATTTGTATGCAGAAGCCATTGCACGTATGAGCCAGAACCCAAACCTGCCCGAGCTTTTCCGAAACATTTTTAAAAATGCTTATCTGCCCTATCGCGATCCCGAAATCCTCAAGCTCTTTTTGAAAACAATTAACGAATTCACATATGACCATTCCGAGAGACTTGGAGATGCTTTTGAATATCTGCTTTCGGTTCTTGGAAGTCAGGGTGATGCCGGACAATTTCGCACACCGCGTCATATCATTGATTTTATGGTAGAAATTATCAGCCCAAAGAAAAATGAACTTATCCTTGACCCTGCATGTGGAACGGCTGGTTTTTTAATTTCCTCATACAAATACATTATGCGCGAAAATACTTCTGAAAAATTTCGTTCCAGAAATGGCAATGGAATAGGAAATTTGCTTACTACAGAAGAAAAGAAAAAACTACTCACCAACTTTAAAGGATATGATATTTCTCCAGATTTGGTAAGAATTTCGCTTGTCAATATGTATCTGCATGGATTTGTAAACCCTCAAATTTATGAATATGATACATTGACAAATGAAGAGAGGTGGAACGAATATGCTGATGTTATTCTTGCCAATCCTCCATTTATGACACCAAAGGGAGGTATCAAACCGCATAAAAGGTTCAGTGTACAGAGTAATCGCAGTGAAGTTCTTTTTGTAGATTACATTGCCGAACATCTTACCCCCACGGGGAGAGCTGCAGTGATTGTGCCTGAAGGCATTGTTTTCCAGAGTGCCAGAGCCTATAAACAGCTTCGCAAGATGCTTGTAGAAAATTTTCTTATAGCTGTTGTCTCCCTGCCTGCTGGTGTTTTTAATCCATATTCTGGGGTGAAAACTTCTATCCTTATAATGGACAAAGAACTTGCTAAAAAGACCGATAGCATTTTGTTTGTAAAAATTGAAAACGATGGCTTTGACCTTGGTGCCCAGCGCCGCCCAATTGACAAAAACGATCTGCCCGATGCCCTGCAGGTTATTCGTGAATACATTGATAAAGTAAGAAATGGCAAAGTAGATGAATTTAATGCCGAAGAAAAACCCTGTTCTGCCCTGCTGGTGAAAAAAGAAAAACTTGCCGAAAACGGCGAATACAACCTCACCGGCGATAGATACCGCGTGGTAGAAAGACGCAAACACCAGAAATGGCCAATGGTACGGTTGGGGGAGGTTTTAGAATTATCTGGAAAAGATCGTGTTGGTGAAGAAGAATTACCAATCATGTCAATAACAATGTATAGAGGACTAATCGATCAAGATGAAAAATTTAAAAAGCGTATAGCAAGTAAAAATATTGAAAACTATAAAAAAGTATATAAAGATGAATTAGTAGTAGGCTTCCCCATTGATGAAGGAGTACTTGGTTTTCAAACAAAATATAAAGTAGCTGCTGTAAGTCCTGCATATGATATTTGGAAGTTAAAAGAGCAAGCTAACATCTTCATTCCCTATTTGGAAATAATATTCCGTTCTAAACAAGCACGGGAAATCTATAAATCTAGAATGAGAGGTACAGTAAGTCGTAGAAGAGATATACCAGCTTCAGATTTTCTTGAAATTCAAATCCCCCTTCCGCCACTTGAAGTGCAGCAAGAGATCGTGGCAGAGATAGAGGGCTACCAGAAGATAATCGATGGCTGCAAGCAGGTGATAGACGCATGGAAGCCCGATGTCGAAACCTACCTTGAAGAAGAACTCAAAGCCTACCTTGCCCAGCACCCTGAGAAGCAGGAAGAACTCGCCAATGGCTGGCCAATGGTTAAGCTGGGGGAAGTGTGTGAGAAGATTTCAGATACAATTGAACCAAACAATTTAAAAGGAGAAGTGAAATATATTGGATTAGAACATATTGAATCAAATACTGGGAATTTAATAGGTTCCATTGTAGCTCAATATGAGAATATAAAAAGCACCAAAAATGTATTCCAAGAAAAAGATATTTTATATGGAAAACTTAGGCCTAATTTAAATAAAGTTCATTTAACAAAATTTTCTGGTATCTGTTCCACAGATATTTATGTTTTTAGAACTAAAAAAAATATTAAACCAGAATATCTTGATTGCTTTCTAAGATCAAAAAATTTTAATAAGCAGGTTTTACAAGGATTAGGTGGTGCGCAATTACCAAGGGTTAATTTTAATTACATGGTCAATCTTCAAATTCCCCTTCCGCCCCTTGAAGTCCAGAGCCGTATAGTCGATAAAATCGAATCCGAGCGGAAGGTAATCGACAGCCTGAAGGAAATGATCAAAATCTACAAAGAAAAAATTAAAAAAGTGATTGATAGAGTGTGGGGGGGTATAAAATATAACAAATTATATAAGGAGGTAAACATATGAGCAATTATCCAAAAGGTTCAGAATGGCGTAAATGGGATCTACATCTGCATACGCCATTTACAAAACTCAATAACAAGTATGGCTCTGATATTAATATCTGGGATATTTTTTGTGAAAAGATAGAAGCATCTGACGTTTCAGTTTTTGGTATAACAGATTATTTCTCTTTTGATAATTACTTTATTTTTATAGAAAAGTTCAAAGGGAAATATCCAGACTCAAAAAAAGTATTCTTCCCAAACATTGAATTTAGAATTGATTCAAAAAACAGAAGTGATGAACATATTCAAATACATGTAATTTTTTCTAATGAAATTGATAAAGATAAGTTGGAACAATTTTTAATTAGATTAGAATTAGTTTCAACAGATGATACTGATCTGACAAACAAGTTTTGTACATCTAACGACTTGAGAGAGGTTGGTTATGAAAAGGCTATGGTGAGAATAAAAGACTTAAAAAAGCAGCTAGAAAGAAGTTTTACGATTGACCAGTATTTGATTATAGGAGTTTCCAATGGATATGGCTCACTAAGACCTGGTCCAAATGATGGGAGAGGTGCTGAATATGCAAAAGAAATTGATAAAATATGCCAAGCATTTTTTGGAAATAATGATAATGTGGATTTTTATCTAAATAAAGTTGGAGATCGTGATAAATATAACTTACCTCCCAAAGCAGTATTGAAAGGCTCGGATTGTCATAGTTTTGATGACATAAATAGTAAGTTCGGAAAAGAATTTACCTGGATTAAAGCTGATCCCACTTTTGAAGGATTAAGGCAAATAATTTATGAACCGGAAGAAAGGGTTATGATTCAAGAAAATAATCCAGAATTTAATTTTGACAAGCCGACTTTTTCAAAAATTACTATTACAGATACTATAGAAATATTCCAAGATGAAAAAGTTAAGTTTGATAAAAATGAGATACCATTAAATAAGAATTTGGTGACTATCATTGGGGGAAGGGGAACAGGGAAAAGTTTGCTTTTAAACTACATTGCAAATACTTTTAATAAAAAAATTCTTGCTTATCAGAAAGAAGATAAAACTGTTAAGTTTAGTGATTCAGAGAAATTTTTAATAGAGTGGCAAAAAAATAACACCCCTACGCCAGAAATAATAACTTTTGACTCACAAAATAAAGGAAATTTGGATTTTATCTTTATTGAACAAGGTAAGCTAAAAAACATCTCCGATTTTAGAATTCTATCAAGCGAAATAAAAAAATTATTAAAAATTGAAGATTTGGAATTTGATAAAAGATTAGATATGGAAATAATACAACTATTAGATAGTATTAAAAAACTTAAAGATTGGTTTAAATATGAAAATGAAAAAGGTGAAATGATAAACAGCAAAGAATTTAATAAAACAAAAAAAGAAAACGCAGAAAAATTATTGGAAACTATAACTACAAAAGAAAATAGGCAAAAATTAGAATCTTACACATTAAACATTAAAAAAATTAGCGATTACAAAAATGTTTTATCTGAATTAAACGAATTAAAAGATAGTTTAGAAAAATATCAGACAAACACAAACGAAACTATAAGTAATATTAATTCTAAAATACAAAATGATATAAAAGATATATACATACCACTTATTGAATTTAATGAACAACTTGATGCAATAGAAAAAATGCAAAATAAGTTAAACGAGATTTTACAACAGAAGCAACAAGAAAATTCTAAAATTAAAAAAGAATTCGAAAAACAAGGTTACAAAGGTGACTTAGAAACTCTATTAAGCAATGCCGAAAAATATCAGAAAGACATTCAAGAAGCTAAGTCTAAATTAAGAGAGATTGAAAAGCAGGAGGAACTATTAAGAGAAAAAATAAAGAAAAGAAACGAGCTGGGTGAAAGATTGAAGAATGAATATAATAGACAAAAAAATGAAATTGAAAAGGCATGGAAGAATCTTTTAGAAAAGTTCTCAGACGAACAACAAAGAAAAATTATAGAAAAACTACTAAAAGATAAAGGTATAACTTTTGAGGGTGAAATTTACTTTGATATTAATAAGTTCGACGAAAAATTAAAAGAATACTTAGATCTCAGAACACATAAAAATTTATCAGAAAACCTTGGAATAGAAAAATTAGATAATTATTGGGAATTTATTAAAAATGAATTATCAGAATATATTGAAGGTGAAAAAGAAAAAACAACAAAGAAACCATTAGACGAGTTATTCTTTAATTTAAAAGAGAGAAAAGATTATCTATATGTAATTCCTGAGATAAAATTTATGGATAAAACACTTGACCAGCTGTCCGTTGGCCAAAGAGGAACTCTGTATCTTTTACTTCAATTAGCTACAAATGCTTTTTCTTCTCCACTTATTTTTGATCAACCCGAGGATGATTTGGATAATGAATTTATTACAAAAGAACTTGTTGATTTAATTAAAGAGCTTAAAAAATATAGGCAGATTATAATATCGACTCATAATGCTAATCTCGTTGTAACAGCAGATTCAGAACAGGTCATTGTAGCAAATAATGAAGATGAATGTTTGTCATATTTTTCTGGTTCTCTTGAAAACAAAGATATTATTGAAAATGTATGCAGGATATTAGAAGGGGGTAAAGCTGCATTTGAAAAAAGAAAAAATAAATATGGAGTGAAATAAAATAGTTCCACCCCCTTGAAGTCTAGCAGCGCATCGTCGACAAAACTGAAGCCGCGAGGAAGGTGATAGACAACCTCCGTGATTTGGAGAAATCTTACAAAAAAGAGATAAATCGGGTGATTGACATTGTCTGGACTTTAAATTAAAGCATTTTAATGTCTTAAAATTTCATTATAATAAATGTAAACATATAATCATTAAAGATATGTGATCTAATACCCATCCAAAAAAAAAACTCATTATAATGCACAATAGTACTTACTAAAATTAAAAAAGCAAAAGAAATATAGCTTTTACCTTTAATTTATCTTACTTCAGTTCTTTCCTGTTTAATGGCAACAATTAAGAACCATATCATCTTCACTTTTAATTTTTTTGCAACTACCTATTAAGATAAGTTTATTGCACTCCCCTCCCTCTACCTCCAACCCAGTCCTTGATGTAACTCCCTTATGATGGGACCCATTTTTTTCGATGCGAGCCCATCTTTTTACTCAGCCGCATTCAGAGTGTAAGACATTAGGAATGTTTATAAAATATTTATTCTATTTTTCTTTAAAACTAAAAAGCCCTGTAAATTATTGTTTTACAGGGCTTTAGGAAGCGGGGCCGACGAGACTCGAACTCGCGACCTCCTGCGTGACAGGCAGGCGTTCTAACCAACTGAACTACGACCCCAATCTTTTCAATCTAACGTAATTGCTTATTCGATTTCAAAAGCGATGCAAGTTTACAAAAATTTTTTTATCTAATCAAATTAACATCTCACAAGTTTAAAATCTGCAATTACGAAAAATTCAAACTCTCAAAATTCCAATTATTACAAATCTTGATTCTTTATTTATATAAAATCAATCTTTTGAAAATTAGTGGTTGAATTTCTATGCGTTTTTTCATCTCTAAGATGTCAAATCCAATTCTACAAATAGTCCTAAGATAAGCTTCGAATTCGCTGTAAAGTCCTTGTAATTACTCTATCAGCTAAAATTGAGTTCTCATAAATCGAATATCTTTAAGGTGTTTTCATTAACAATAAATTTAAACAGCCCTGTAAGATTTTAACTTACAGGGCTAAGAACTTTTATGACAAATAAAGTTTATGAATTTTCTTGATAAGAAAAACAGATTAAACTACAGGAACTTCTGCTATGCTCATTTCGATCTGTTTATAATCAAGTTTATTATTTGATAATCTATTTGATAAATAATCATCATATGCCTGAAGATCAAAGTTTCCATGACCACTCAAATTAAATGCAATGACTTTTTTCTCACCAGTTTCTTTGCACTTTAATGCCTCATCAATCGCTACTCTAACAGCGTGTGTCGATTCGGGTGCAGGAATTATCCCTTCAGTTTTAGCAAAAATCAAACCTGCTTCAAAACATTCATTTTGTTCAACTGCTCTCGCTTCAATTAAATTTTTTTCTTTCAGGAAACTCACCGTTGGAGCCATACCGTGATATCTCAATCCGCCCGCATGAATTTTTGGTGGAATAAATGTACTACCAAGCGTATGCATTTTGATCAAAGGAGTTAAGTGAGCTGTATCACCAAAATCATAAGTGTATTTTCCAAGCGTTAGACTTGGGCATGCAGCAGGTTCAACTGCTATAACTTTATAATTTTTATTTTCTCTTAACATTTTTCCAATGAATGGAAAAGTAAAGCCAGCAAAATTACTTCCACCGCCAACACAACCAATTAAAATATCAGGTTCATCATTTGCCAATTCAAATTGTTTCATTGCTTCAAGTCCAATTATTGATTGATGAAGCATCACATGATTTAAAACACTTCCCAGGGAATAATTAGTATCTGAATTTAAAGCTGCAACTTCTACTGCCTCACTTATTGCAACTCCAAGACTACCCGGATGATCAGGATTTTCACTTAATATTTTCTTCCCTGAATTCGTTTCTGTACTGGGACTTGGAATTACTTTTGCACCAAAGCTTTCCATCATAATTTTTCTATACGGTTTTTGATGATAACTCACTTTAACCATAAAGACTTTTACTTCCACACCAAACAATGAGCCGGCAAAAGACAAAGCGGAACCCCACTGACCTGCACCGGTTTCTGTTGTTAACTTTTTTATCCCCTCTAATTTATTATAAAAAACTTGAGCCACAGCGGTATTTGGTTTGTGACTTCCAGTTGGACTCGTACCTTCGTATTTATAATAAATTCTTGCAGGCGTATCTAAGAACTTTTCCAGATTATATGCTCTAATCAAAGGAGTTGGTCTCCAAATTTTGTAAACATCAACTACTTCTTTGGGAATTTCGATATATCTTTCACTACTAACTTCTTGCTTAATCAATTCCATAGGGAAAAGAGGTTTTAAATCATCAGGTGTAATTGGTTGTTTTGTTCCTGGATGAAGTACAGGTGGTAAAGGTTCGGGCAAATCAGCAAGAATGTTGTAATAAAATTTTGGAATATCAGATTCATTTAAAAGAAATTTTTTTGATTCCATAAAATCCTCCAGATTAATTGTTATTGGTTAATTAGTTTTTTGAAAAAAATATGTCGAGATGCGCTTAGCGCAAAGGTGAGTTTTTAGGCCTCAAGGCGAGGCCACCAGGTGAGAGAATTCCAGAAGGAAAGATTAGTTCTTAAAATTTTTGTAAAAAAGATTTTTTGTTTCATCGCAAATGCAAGTTATAAAATTTTTTTAAACAATCAAGAGTTTTAATTTTTTTCTGTTTCAATAAACTTTTTTCTTGAACTCAATAATCAAATTAATCATTTAGTTTATTCAAGTAGGTAAGGATAATAGAATTCTTTTAGGCAAAATGAGTTTTAATTTTTATGCAGAGTCAACTCAGAATGTCAATAATGAAAATATTATCAAGGGTTTAATCAAGGAAATCGAAACGTATTTTGTCGATGGATCATACATAAAAATTAGAGATGTTAATATTGAATATGATAGAGTGAGGATAAGATGTGATATAAATGAAGATGATTTTGAAGAAGTCAATATGATAATCAAGGATTTTTTTCCAGAAAAAGTAGTTTGATGAAAAATACGACCAACTCTTCCCAGACTTAAATGATGAGAATGATCGAGTCATTATAGAGCTTGAAGATTTAACTAATTTGAGAGTTTCATTTTATGAACCTGTGCAGGTCGGAATAGATCCAATAGTATTCAGACTCTCTGATGGCGATATTTCTAGATATGAGGTAATTATAAATTTAGATTTGCAGTTGTGTTTTAATTGGTATTATTTGATAAAGGTAAGGGAATTAAATGAGATGCGATTGAGGATTGCTAAATGGAAGAAGATTAAAATGGATTAGTCATTATCATAATTGCGGAATGGGTCGGGCTTACCAGGTTTGAAAAGTTTAGAGGCAATCCAGTAAGAGACAATAACGATCGAAATGAGTATTAAGAATTCCATAGAACCTCCACTTGAACATAATGAAAAGTAATAAAAATGTAAAGCAATGCCGGATAATGAAAAATATTTTATTAAATGTTAATAGAAAATAAAGCTTAAAGTAATTGTTTATCAAAGCTTTTTCTTTTTATAAACTTTCCATTTCCAGCTTTTCCAATAAACTTATCGCCTTCAATGATAATTTCCCCTTTAGAAATCACTATTTCTGCTTTTCCTGCAGCTTCAATACCTTCAAACATAGAATAATCAATATTCATATGATGATTTGAAACAGAAATTGTCTTTGTAAATTCTGGATCCCAGATAACTATATCTGCATCACTTCCAACTTTTATAGCTCCTTTATTCGGATACATCCCAAAAATTTTTGCTGGATTTGTGGAATTGATCTCTACCCATCTTCTTAAATTAATTCTATTTTGTTTAACACCTTTAAAAGATAACTCCAGGCGATGTTCAATTACAGCTCCACCATTTGGGATTTTTGTAAAATCATCTTTACCAATCATCCTGTCCGATAAATTAAATGGGCAATGATCAGTTGATAATATTTGCAGTACATTCTGACTTAATCCATTCCATAATAATTCTTGATTCCATTTTTCCCTTACTGGCGGAGTAAAAACAAACTTATAATCATCATCATTTCCTTTCGATATATCATCAATACTCAGGTAAAGATATTGAGGACAAGTCTCACCCAACACATCACTTTTTCTTTCCCTTGCCTGCATTATTACTTTCATTCCTTCGAATGAAGAAACATGAACAATGTAAATTGGAATATCGAGTAAAGTCGCATAAGTTATTACTCTATTAATTGCCTCGGCTTCAAGGATTGGCGGTCTTGAGAGTGCATGATACTTCGGAGACTTATAACCCATTGAAAGAGCAAATGCTACCAGTTTATCGATTATAATTCCATTTTCTGCATGGACCATTACAAGCAAATTATATTTCTTTGCAATTTTCATTATTTCAAAAATTTCTCCATCATCTAACATTAATCTATCTGGATAAGCAGTAAAAATTTTAATACTCGTGATCCCATTTTCTACCAAAAACTTAAAATCAGAATCATCAAGAACTGAAAGATCAGTTATTATCATATGAAAAGAATAATCAATAACTGCTTTATCTTTAGCTTTTTCCTGCCATTTTTGGAATGTATCTTTAAGTTTTTCACCCTTAGATTGTGTAGGAAAATCAATAATACTTGTAGTTCCTCCAAATGCAGCGGCAACCGTACCAGTATAAAAATCATCTCTCGATTTAATATCATCAACATAAGGCATATCAAGATGAGTATGAACATCAATTCCGCCGGGGATTACAAATTTTCCTTTTGCATCAATTACTCTATCAGCTGTTTTGAAAATATGCTCACCAACTGAAGCAATTTTATCATTTTCAATAAACACATCACCGATAAATTCATCAGGCGGAGAAATAATTAATCCGTTCTTAATAAGTATTGTCATTTTAGATTCCTTTTTGTAAACAAATTAAAAAAAAGAAGTGGCTTGTAGAAATCTACAAACCACTTAACTATAGGAGAGAACTGATAAGGTTTAAACTGCCTTGACAATTAATTCTGGTGGATTAAGAAGATGCTTCTTGACAGCGCAATTTTCAGCAGCATTAATTACAGCTGCTTTATATTTTTCGGGGAAATCGGGAGGTAGCTTGATCTCAACTTCAATTTTATCAAAAAGTCTCTTTTGAAAATTATAATTCATTTTTTGAATGAGTTTTATTCCATCTGTCGGTATACCACGTGCCTGGCAAAATCCTAAAACATAAATTCCAGCACAGGTTCCAATCGAGGCAAGAAATAAATCAAATGGGGCTGGAGCCGTTCCATCTCCACCAGCTTGAATAGGTTGATCGGTTCTAATCACCTGCCCGTTAAAAATTGCATCTACTTTTTTGTTACCTGAAAAAACAATTTCCATTTCAAACATATTGATCCTTTTTTTATTAATTGGATGCAAATATTAAATGTTAGTTTCAAAAAAAGTTTTTCAATTTTTGCGATTAAAGTTATGAATTAGAAGAAGCTTTAAACAATCTAATATTTTATTGTGGACTTTACCGAAGGAGCTTATCAGTCCAAAAAATTTAATTCTGTTTATTACATTTTTCTTTAATATTTATAATTAACAAGTAGAATTCATATCTAAAAAATTTAATGTTAAAAAATTTCAAATTTGAGAAATAAAATTTCTCAAATTATATTTTAATCGAAATTTTATAGTTTAATATCTGGCATATACATTGCTCAATAAGTAAAAAACCTAATAAAGGTTAGATATGAAAATAATTGACATTTATGAATTTGATAACCTTCTTAATAAACTAAAAGAAAAAGGTTATACAACCGTAGGTCCAACCATTCAAAATGGGGCTATTATTTATTCTGAAATTAATTCAGCGAATGAATTACCAATTGGTTATACCGACACACAAAAGCCTGGTTATTATCGTCTGGAAAAATCAAACAATGGTGCATTCTTTAATTATGTTGTTGGACCTCAATCCTGGAAAAAATTTCTATATCCTCCAGTACAAAAAATTTTTACAGCTTATTATAAAAACAATAAGCTCGAAATCGAAAAAGCTGAAACAAATGAATCGAAATATGCCTTTATAGGTGTTAGGTCCTGTGAAATTAATTCAATTGAAATTCAGGATAGAGTTTTCTTTGGGGGTGAATTTCAAAATAACAGATATAAAAATTTAAGAAAGAATTCTTTGATAGTTGCAGTTAATTGCTCTAAAGCAGAAGGCAATTGTTTTTGTACTTCGATGGGAACTGGTCCGGAAGTCAAATCTGGATATGATATTTTATTAACAGAAATTATAAACGATAAAGAGCACTACTTCTTAATTGAAACAAATAGTGAAAAAGGTTCTGAAATCGTTAATGAATTAAACACGAAAGAAGCAATTGAATCTGATTTACAAAAGAAAAATCAAGTCATTCAAAAAACAATCTCTCAAATTAATAAACATCTCGAAACATATAATTTAAAGGAAACTTTATTAAAAAATCTTGAAAATCCTATCTGGGATGAAATTGCTAAAAGATGTCTGGCTTGTGGAAATTGCACAATGGTTTGTCCAACCTGTTTCTGCATGACTGTTGAAGACTACACAGATCTCCAAAAAACAAAGGCCGAAAGAATACAGAAGTGGGATTCCTGTTTCACGTTAGAATATTCTTACATTCACGGGGGAAGTGTTCGAGTTTCAATTGGAAGTCGATACAGACAATGGTTAACTCATAAACTTGCATCCTGGCACGAACAATTTGGCACCTCTGGATGCGTTGGTTGCGGAAGATGCATTACCTGGTGTCCAGTAGGAATTGACATAACAGAAGAAGCAACAAAATTTATTAAAAGCTCACAATATCAAACTACTTCAAGGGAGGAAATCTAAATGGAATCACTTGAAAAAATTCTTGTTCAACATCCTTTTGTAGAAGGATTACCATCCGAACACATCAGTTTAATAGTTGGCTGTGCAAAAAATGCTGTGTTCGAGCCAGGTAAATATCTCTTTAAAGAAAATGATGAAGCAAACAATTTTTATATAATTCGTTCAGGCAAAGTTGCAATTGAAATTTATTCACCAGAGGTCGGTTCAATAATAATTCAAACCCTTGGTGAAGGTGATATAATCGGATGGTCCTGGATGGTTCCTCCTTACCAGTGGAGATTTGATGCAAGAGCAGTAGAACTTACAAGGGTGATTGAATTAGATGCTACCTGCCTCAGAAACAAATGTGAAAGTGATCCTAGACTAGGTTATGAACTTATGAAACGTGTTGCCAATGTTTTTGAACAACGAATCAATGCAATGAGACTACAGTTACTCGATCTCTATGGTAGAAAATAATTTGTAAAAATGTTCTGGGAAAGGAAAAGCTATGCAGGTAATGTTTCCATCAACTTATAAAGTTCAGAGATTTATAAAAGAAACGCACTATACATTTACGATTGAATTAAAATCTCTTGAGAGCCGAAATGGATTTAGTTTTGAGCCTGGTCAATTTAATATGATTTACATTTTTGGAGTTGGTGAAATTCCAATTTCAATAAGCGGCGATCCAAATAAGAGTGGAATTCTTGTTCACACAACCAGAGCAGTTGGAACAGTTACCAAGCAAATGGCTAAGTTAAAAAAAGATGATATTGTTGGTATTCGAGGTCCATTTGGTAAGCCCTGGCCTGTCAAAGAAGCAATTGGTAATGATGTTCTTTTAGTCGCTGGTGGTATTGGATTGGCTCCATTAAGACCAGTGATCTATCACCTTCTTTCAAATCGTGAATATTATGGAAGAATAATTCTACTCTACGGCGCAAGAACTCCACAGGATATACTTTATCGAAAAGAATTAGAAAAATTAAGATCACGACTGGATATTGATATAATTGTAACCGTCGATCGTGCAGTAAAAAATTGGACAGGAAATGTGGGAGTTGTAACGACTTTAATCCCCCGAGCTCCATTTGATCCATTAAATACAATTGCAATGATTTGTGGTCCTGAAATTATGATGAGATACACAATAGTTGAGCTCATTAAAAGAGGACTCTCAAAAGAAAATATTTATGTTTCGATGGAAAGAAATATGAAATGCGGTGTTGGTTTCTGCGGCCATTGCCAATATGGTACAGAATTCGTTTGCAAAGATGGTCCCGTTTTTAATTACAAAGAAATCGAACATCTTTTTGGAAAAAGAGAGATATAATTATGGCAGCAACAAAAAACAAAAAACCCAAATTAGCAGTATGGAAATTTGCATCTTGTGATGGGTGTCAACTAAGCCTTCTCGATTGCGAAGATGAATTACTTCAAGTAGCCGAGATTGTGGAAATTGCAAATTTCCCCGAAGCATCAAGAGCAATACAATCAGGTCCATATGATATTTCACTTGTCGAAGGGTCAATAACAACTCCACATGATGCTGAAAGAATTCACAAAATAAGAAGGCAATCAAAAGTATTAATAACAATTGGAGCCTGTGCAACTGCCGGAGGAATTCAGGCACTTAGAAATTTTAAGGATGTTCGAGAATTTATAAATATTGTTTACGCAAATCCAAAATTTATCTCAACACTTCAAAATTCTACTCCCATTTCTTACCATGTCTATGTTGATTATGAATTGCGTGGATGTCCAATAAACAAATATCAATTACTTGAAGTCTTAAATGCATTTATTAATAATCGAAAGCCAAATATTCCAAACACAAGTGTTTGTATTGAATGCAAACGAAAAGGAATAACCTGTGTAATGGTAGCCGAAGGTAAAGTTTGCTTGGGCCCTGTCACTCATGCTGGCTGCAATGCTTTATGCCCAACATATAATCGTGGATGTTTTGGATGTTATGGACCAAAAGAAGGATCAAATACCTCTTCTCTTTCTAATCAATTTGAAGAAATGGGGTTATCAAATTACGATATTGTAAGAACCTTTAGAGGTTTTAACGCATACTCAGATGCATTCCGCAAGGAGAGTGAAGCATATGAAAAGTAAAACAATTAAAGTTGATTACCTTGCCCGTGTTGAAGGCGAAGGTTCACTAGTTGTAAACATAAAAGGCAATAAGATAAAAGATTTAAAATTTAAAATTTTTGAACCGCCAAGATTTTTCGAAGCATTTCTAATTGGAAGGCATTACACCGAAGCTCCTGACATTACTGCAAGAATTTGTGGAATCTGCCCAATTGCATATCAAATGAGTTCAGTTCATGCAATGGAAAGAATCGCAGGAGTTAAGATAGAAGGACCTATTCGAGATTTAAGAAGATTAATCTATTGTGGTGAGTGGATAGAAAGTCATGTACTTCATATTTATTTGCTTCACGCTCCAGACTTTCTCGGTTATGAAGATGCACTACAAATTGCTAAAGATCATCCCGATGTAGTTAAGAAAGCTCTTGAACTTAAGAAAATTGGAAATGATATTGTAAATCTTCTGGGAGGAAGAGAAATTCATCCAATAAATGTGCGGGTAGGTGGTTTCTACAGCATCCCGTCAAAAAATGAATTCCTCCTCTTACTGGAACGACTGAAGTGGGCACGAGATGCTGCTTTAGAAACAGTGCGGTGGGCTGCTTCTCTTCCTTTCCCAGATTTTGATTTTGATTACGAGTTTGTCGCTCTTCGACATCCTGATGAATATCCATTTAATGAAGGAAGACTTGTTTCAAACAAAGGACTTGATATTGATATTTCAGAATATGAAAACAATTTCTTCGAAGAACACATTGCTCATTCAAATGCATTGCATTCGGTTAATAAAAAAGGTGAACCATACTTTGTAGGACCTCTTGCAAGATTTAATTTAAACTTTGATAAACTCTCTCCGCTTGCTCAGGAAATTTCAAAAGAAGTTGGCTTCCTTCCGCCGGTTACAAATCCATTTAAGAGCATAATTGCAAGGGCAGTTGAAACTGTCTACGCTTGCGATGAAGCAATCAGAATTATTGATAATATGGATTGGAATACAAAACCCTATATTGACTTTGAAATGCCTGGAGGTATTGGCTACGGCTGCACGGAAGCGCCGAGAGGAATTTTGTATCATAGATATAAAGTTGGTCCAGATGGTTTGATACAATCCGCTAAAATTGTTCCTCCAACATCTCAAAATCAAAAACAAATTGAACGCGATCTTTACGAATTTGTAAATAAATACATCAATCTCCCCAAAAATGAATTACAATGGAAATTAGAACAGGCAATTCGTAATTACGACCCCTGCATTTCCTGTGCAACTCACTTTTTGAAAATCGAATTTATTCAAGAATGAAATAAAATTGTTTTATGCGGCAAAAAATTATAGGGATTGGTAATGAATTCAGATCTGATGATGCAGTGGGTCTTATCGTAGCCCGCAAATTAAAAGAACTCTATCCGGATTTTGATATAATTGAAAGTGATGGAAATGGTACTGATTTATTAAACTACTTTCAGAATTACGATAAACTCATCATTATTGACGCTGCCATTTCAGAAAATCCTGAAGATATTGGGCGAATAAAAGAGATAAAAGTTACAGATGATTTAGATTTCTCCGAGATAAACCTATTTTCATCTCATGCTTTTAGTTTATTAAGTGCATTAAGATTAGCTAAACAATTAAATATTCTACCAAAGGAATTATATCTTTACTTAATTTTTTCAAGTAATTTTTCTTTTGGTCAAGAAATTTCTCAAAAGGTTAAAGAAGCTTCAGAGAAAATTTTGGATATTATTATTAAAAAACACTTTTAATATATTAACCTCAAATCTCTGACAAATCTGGAATTCATATGGAACCTGCAGTTAAAAACAAAACAAAATCTACCGAACAAACTGACAATCGATTAAAATTTTTAAACGCCGCATTAAAGAAAAATCTTTACCAACCCGATGCTTTGATTGAAATTCTTCATACAGCTCAAGAGCTATTTGGATACTTAAGCAGAGAAACACTTGAATATATAACAAGAGAACTTAAACTTCCCCCGAGTAAAGTTTATGGTGTTGCAACATTTTATAATTTCTTTTCTCTAAAGCCTAAAGGAGAACATACCTGCATAGTTTGTATGGGGACTGCTTGTTATGTGAAAGGTGCAGCTGAACTTCTTTCTGAAATGGAAAAATTCCTGAACATAAAGGCTGGTGAAACTACTCCAGACGGCAAGGTTTCAATTGCAACTGCAAGATGTATTGGAACCTGTGGCAGTGCACCAGCCATAATCTATGATAATCAAGTTGCTGCCTATCAAACAAAAGAAACTGTCATAAAAAAATTAAAGGAATGGTTATAATATGGATCTTGCAGAATTATTAGAAATCTCTGAAAAAGAGAGAAGAAAAAAGAAGCCACTGGAAATACACTGCTGTGTTGCTGCAAGCTGTGTTTCTTCTAATTCTCAATCAATTAAAGATAAGCTAACTGAAATTTTAAGAAATCAAAATTTAGCCGATAAGGTTGATGTTATAGGCGTTGGGTGTTTAGGATTATGCAGCAAAGGTCCTTTACTTAGAAATTCTCAAAGCGGTGAATTTTATTGTAATGTTTCCTTAGATAATGTTGAAGAAATCCTCAAAGATTTAAAAGGCGAAAAATGCAGAATTGAAAAGATTTCACCAGATGATCCATTTTACAAAAAACAGATGCACATAGTTTTAGAAAATTCTGGTAAAATCGATCCTGAAAGTATCGAATCTTATATAGCCAACGGCGGATATATTACTCTTTATCAAGTTCTTCATGAGATGACACCTCAAGAAGTAATCGAGGAAATTACCAAAAGTGGTTTAAGAGGACGCGGAGGTGCTGGTTATCCAACTGGACTAAAATGGTCATTAGTTGCAAAATCGGTAGCAGAAAAAAAATTTGTTGTTTGTAACGCTGATGAAGGAGATCCGGGTGCATTTATGGATAGAAGTGTTCTTGAAAGCGATCCACACAAAATAATTGAAGGGATGACTATTGCAGCTTATGCTGTTGGTGCTCAGCAGGGTTACATTTATATCCGTGGAGAATATCCTCTTGCAATTAGTAGACTACAAACAGCAATTCGTCAAGCAAAGAAATATGGCTTACTCGGTAGCCAGATTTTTGAAGCAAATTTTGACTTCAAAATTGATTTAAGAATTGGTGCCGGTGCTTTTGTTTGCGGTGAAGAGACAGCTTTAATGCAATCAATTGAAGGTAAGAGAGGGACTCCTTATCCACGACCACCCTACCCTGCTGAATATGGATTGTGGGGATATCCAACTTTAATTAATAATGTCGAAACTTTTGCTAATGTTGTTCCAATTATCAGAAATGGAAGTGAATGGTTTTCAAAAATTGGAACTGAAAATTCAAAGGGAACCAAAGTTTTTGCTTTAGCTGGTAAAATTGCAAGGACAGGTTTGATTGAAGTACCAATGGGAACGACTTTAAGAGAAATTGTTGAAGAAATCGGTGGAGGTGTACCAAACAAAGGCAAGATAAAAGCTATCCAAACTGGTGGTCCTTCAGGCGGATGCATTCCAGCAAGTAAACTTGATACACCAGTTGATTACGAATCATTAATAGAACTTGGTTCAATGATGGGCTCTGGTGGAATGATTGTAATGGATGAAAATACAAACATGGTCGAAGTTGCTAAGTTCTTTATGGAGTTCAGTAAAGATGAGTCGTGTGGTAAATGTATTCCTTGCAGAGCCGGAACGTATGAAATCCATAATATTTTATCCAAGATATTAAATGGTGAAGCTACTCAATACGATTTCGAAAAATTGAAATTACTTTGCAAAATGGTAAAAGAAACCAGTCTATGTGGATTAGGTCAATCAGCACCAAATCCTGTTTTAAGTACAATTATGAATTTCGAAGACGAATATTTAAGTCTCTTAAAAGAAGATATTTAGAGGTAAAAAATGTCTGTAAAAACTTTTTCTATTGACGGAAAAGTCATAAGCGCTAAAGAAGGCCAAACTATTCTTGAAGCAGCTAGAGATGCCGGAATTTTTATCCCAACACTTTGCCATTTCCCGGGTCTAACCAACGTAGGTGCATGTCGTTTATGTCTTGTTGAAGTTTCTAATTCATCAAAACTTCAACCTGCTTGCACCACAAAAGTATCTGAAGGTATGGAAGTAAGGTCCAATAGTGAAAAATTAAAAGAGTATCGTAAGCTCATTATTGAGCTGTTGTTATCAGAAAGAAATCATCAATGTTCAGTTTGTGTTGCAAATGGGAATTGCGAGCTTCAAAATTTAGCTATGACTTTAGGTGTTGACCATGTAAGATTCGATTTTAGATTTCCCAATTTACCTGTTGATATCTCTCATGAGTTATTCGGAATAGATCATAATCGATGTATTCTCTGTACAAGATGTGTTAGAGTCTGTGACGAAATAGAAGGAGCTCATACCTGGGATGTTGCAAACAGAGGCGCAAATGCAATAGTAATAACAGATATGAACCAGCCCTGGGGTGAATCGGAAAGTTGTACATCTTGTGGTAAATGCGTGCTTGTTTGTCCAACTGGTGCGTTGTTTAAGCGAGGTGTCTCAGTAGCCGAGCTTCAGAAAGATAAAAGTCATCTCGAATTTATAATTCAGGCGAGGGTAAAGAAACAATGGATAAGATAAAATTCGCTACAGTCTGGCTTGCAGGTTGCTCCGGTTGCCATATGTCTTTTTTAGACTTAGATGAATGGTTAATCGACTTGTCTGAAAAAGTTGAATTGGTTTTTAGTCCCTTTATGGATAATAAAGATTATCCAGATGGTGTTGATCTATGTTTGATTGAAGGAGCAGTTGCAAATGAAGAAAATTATCATTTCTTAAAAGAAATAAGAAAAAAAACTAAAACGCTTGTATCTTTTGGTGATTGCGCTTTGAATGGTAATGTTACTGCTTTAAGAAATTTACATGGAAAGGCAGATAAATCTTTAGAACTTAGCTACAAAAAGTTGGTAAACCTTAACAACATCTCTGAATTTGATTACAACTCAATCTCAAAATTACTCGACAGAGTAAGACCTTTGCATGAGATAGTAAAAATTGACTACTTCTTACCTGGTTGTCCACCTGATGCAGCAAGAATTAAATTTCTTCTTGAAAAATTAATTAATAACGAAGTTCCCGAGCTTCAAGGTCAATTTTTAAAGAATGGATAAAAATATTTCGAGGAATAAACTAGTGGTAAATGTTTTATGAAAAAGCAAATTATCATTGAACCTGTTACAAGAGTTGAAGGTCACGCAAAAATTTCACTTTATCTTGATGATTTAGGTGAAGTGGTAGATGCAAGATTTCATGTGAATGAGTTTAGAGGTTTCGAACAATTTTGCATTGGTAGACCATTTAGAGAAATGCCCAGTTTAACAGCAAGAATATGTGGTATATGTCCTGTCAGTCATATTTTGGCTTCATCAAAAGCTTGCGATAACATTCTTTCTGTTGATATTCCTGCACCAGCAGAAAAATTACGAAGACTAATGAATCTTGCACAAATTATACAATCACACGCATTAAGCTTTTTCCACTTGAGTTCACCTGATCTAATTCTTGGATGGGATACACCAAAAGAAAAAAGAAATATTTTTGGCTTAATTAAAGAAAATCCTGAATTGGCAAGGAATGGAATTCGATTAAGACAATTCGGTCAGGAAATTATCGAAATCTTAGGTGGAAAAAAGATTCATCCTTCCTGGTCAATTGCTGGTGGCGTAAGAAGCAGCCTTACACAAGATTCAATTAATTACATCAAATCACGATTACCTGAAGCGCTTGAAATTGCTAAAAGTGCTTTAAAGCTTTTCAAATCGAAAATTAAAAGTTTCGAAAGTGAATTTTACACGTTTGGTAACTTCTTAACATATTATATGGGTTTGGTTGATAAAGAAGGAAATTGGGAACATTACGATGGCTTGATAAGAATTGTTGATAGTATGGGTAATATAATAGCAGACAATTTAGACCCAAATAATTATCAAGATTTTATCGGCGAGGCTGTGGAAGAATGGTCTTATCTAAAGTTCCCATATTATAAACCTCTCGGTTATCCAGCGGGCATTTATAGAGTTGGTCCACTGGCTCGCTTAAATATTTGCAAAGAAATTGGCACTGAAATCGCAGATAAAGAATTAATTGCATTTAGGAAATTTGGTTCTGGTTCGGTTAATTCTGCATTCTTTTATCATTATGCAAGATTGATTGAAATTATTGCAAGTATCGAAAAAATTTTTATGATGATAGACGATCCTGATTTAAAATCAAGCAAATTAAAAGCTCGTGCTGGTGTGAATAGATCAGAAGCGGTTGGTTGCAGTGAAGCTCCTCGTGGGATTTTATTCCATCATTATAAAGTTGATGATGATGGTTTGATTACATTTGTCAATTTAATCATTGCTACTGGTCAGAATAACCTGGCTATGAATAGAACCATCTTGCAAATAGCAAGAAATTTTATTCATGGTTTTGATATTCCTGAACCATTACTTAATAAAATAGAAGCTGGAATTCGCGCATACGATCCTTGCTTGAGTTGCTCTACTCATGCATTTGGTTCAATGCCGATTAAAATTCAATTAATTGACAAAAATGGTAATGTGATATCTGAAAAAGTTAGAAATTAAATCCTCATCAATTTTTTATGAAAATCTTTAGTCAGCCTTCAAGGGCTGACTTGTTTTTTTAAATATTCACTTTGCTCTTTACTTCAATTTGAAATCTTTTAAAAATCATTCAGTCATTATTAGAACCTGGATTATTTATAATTAACTTTATTTATATTTTGAACAGGAATTATTAGTCATTCTAAGATGAAGAAAAAGACATTATTAATCTGTATTGGGAATGAAATTCGTTCAGATGATGGAGTTGCCATTCATCTTGCTAAAGAATTAGGAAAGTATGAATTACAGGAAACTGAAATTTACACCTCTCATCAATTACTTCCGGAATTAAGCGAGAAAATTTCGAACTATGATCAGGTGATATTTATTGATGCATCAATAGATGAAAAAAATAAAGTTGAGTTAATAAAGATTGAAAATAAAAATGACTATACCGATTTAAGCACATTTCATTTTTTATCACCAGAAGTAATTTTAGGTTTTGCCGAAAAATTATTTAATAAAAAGCAAGACGCTTATCTTCTTAAAATCCCGGTCATTGATTTCAAATTTGGCACAGAACTCCATCCTGAAACTAAATCCAAAATGCTCGAAGCAATTAACATTTTAATGGATTTTTTAACTTGCAATAAAAATGGGAAACAAAATGAAACAAATCAGACTTGACATTCTTGCTTTCGGCGCTCATCCAGATGATGTTGAACTTTCAATGGGCGGAACAATCATTTCATTAGTTGAAAAAGGTTTTAAGGTTGGGATAATTGATTTGAGTCAAGGTGAATTAAGTTCAAGAGGAACACTCGAAATAAGAAAAAAAGAAACAGAAAAAGCCAGCAAAATTTTAGGAATTCATTATCGTGAAAATTTGAAATTAAAAGATGGTGAAATTCAACTCGATAAAAATTCAATTTCAAAAGTTGTTGATGTAATCAGAAAATTCAGACCCAAAATAGTTTTTGCTCCACATTTTATTGATCGTCATCCAGATCATGAAAATTCAGCTCAATTAATTAAAGAAGCTTGTTTCTTTGCTGGATTAAAGAAATATCAAACAAAAAATTCTTTCCAACCATTTCGACCAAATAAAATATTTTATTTTATGCAAACTTATCCTTTTGAACCAACATTTATTTATGATATTTCTCCCTATTTTGATTTAAAGATGGAAGCGGTACTTGCTTATTCAAGTCAATTTTATAATCCCCAATCAAAAGAACCCGAAACCTTTATTTCGAGACCTGAATTTTTGAACTACTTAAAAGCACGAGCTGAATTTTATGGGTTTCAGATCGGGAAACAATATGGAGAACCATTTTACTGCGAAGAAAAAATCGAATTCGATTTTAGCCCTTATTTAAAATGATATAAATATTTATTTCAAAACATCACTTACAAAATTTTAATTGGAGGCGAGATGATTAGAAATCCAAAAATTCTAAACAAGTCCAGAACCGCTTTACTTATTATTGATGTACAAGAGAGAATTCTAAAAGTGATGCGTAATCACGAACAATTAGTTGAAAATATAAATAAGCTTATCAATGGATTTAAGATTCTCAAACTTCCAATTTTTTACACCGAACAATATCCCAAAGGTTTAGGACCAACTACTGAATTAATTCTTCACAACCTTCAACCACACGAGGCAATTCAAAAACTTACTTTCAGTTGTTATGGCGCCGAAAACCTTTTTTATCAATTAAGGGAGAAAAAGTTAGATCAAATTGTTGTTTGTGGAATTGAGTCACATGTATGTGTAATGCAAACAGTTCTGGACCTACTCGCCAATGGTTTTCAAGTAAATGTTCCGGTCGATGCAATTTCCTCTCGAAAAGAAGCAGATTACAATGCAGCACTAATGAGGTTTAGTAACGAAGGAGCAATTATCACTTCAACCGAATCTGTTCTATTCGAATTGCTCGAAGAATGCAGGTCAGATGAATTCAAAGCAATTTCAAAACTTGTTAAGTAGAAACTTTTATTCAAATTCACTTTGTTAGAATGATGTAATTTAATCAATAACTAAATCATAGGAGTAAACAAATGAAAATTACATCATTCAACAAGGTTCAATTAATAATCTCTTCAGTTTTGATGCTGATTTTCCTTGCAGGAAATTTTAATCAAGCTTTTTCTTCAAATGTGTTTCAGGATAAACAATCAAAGAAAGAAGCTGTCAAAACAACTAAAACTGAAACACAAACAAAACTGAAAGATTCAGAAAAGCTCGTCTGCGTAGTTACAGGTGAAGAGGCTGACCCTGAATTAAAAATGGAATATAAAGGCGAGACTTACTATTTCTGCTGTAAAAAATGTATGAAAAAATTTAAAGATAATCCTGAAAAGTACATTAAATCCAAGTCCTGATTTTCCATCTTTTGTTATTTCAAAAATTAAAAAAGCCAGACATTGTCTGGCTTTTTATTTTGTGTTATAGAACATCTTCGAGTGCTTCCGGGTAGGGATGCAGATATTTCTGAGTTGATAGATATTGATCTTCAAATCTATAAACTAAGTTACGAGTAAATTCTAAAACAACTTTGAGATATTGTCTGTCATTCTTCAGTTTATTCAAGAGATAATTAAAATATCTTTGTTCCTTCGGTTTAATAAAATCCGAATAATGACCATAAATGTGCTGCAAAACATTTATATGTTTTAGTATTGATTGTTTTTTTGTAAAAGTTTCTCTAAAGATTTTTTCATATTCATTTAAGGTTACATCTAGACCAAATTCATCCCAATTTGCAATTAATCTGCCCATTTTCTTTTGATTTGCAGAAGAGTAAAGCATTAACAAGTATTTATAATCCTGATGATATTTTATTAAATCTTTTATTGATTTAGCGGTTCGTTTTAATCTTCTTATGTCGGCAAATGCGAAAATTTTCGTTAAGAATTCCTGCCTGATCCAAAAATCCTGAAGTCTTCCTTCATCTTCTACTGGTAAATTTGGGAAGTAATTAATTGCAAAATCAGCAAAGATTCCATTTGTTTTACCAAGTGAGTTTTTTAAATCATCTTTGTAGAGTTTAGCATCTTTAACACCACAGCTCGGTGATTTAGCTTTTAATAAAAAACCATCAACTTCCTTTAAATTCTCCAAGAATCTTTTTGAGAAATTTTCCATTTCATCAGTGTAATCTTTCATAGATGTTGGCTCAATCATTCGAATTTTACCGCCAATTTTTGCAAGTAAGACAGTTGGTCTTGGAACTGACATTCCTATATCAACTTCGGGACAAACTGTTATGAATTCAACATACTTTCCCAATTCCTCAACAAATAAACTTCTTACAATTCCGCCATTATACCTTGTTGGCTCAATGTTAATGCATCGGCTTAAAACTATCCTTGGTTTGGATAACAATGAATTGTTGGAATTTTCAGTGGTAGAAATTTTATGGTATGACATTTCTAATTAGAAAAAATTTTTAAAAAAAATTAAGTCACCTTGAAAAATTTATCAAGGTGACTTAACCTAAAACTATCATTAAAAATTTGATTAATTATTACACCCTGGATTCTTTTGTTCTTCTGACCATAGCAATAAAGAAACCTAGGACAATTACAACCGTTCCTAACCAGACAAGACCGACAAAAGGTTTAATGCTTGCTGTAACTGCTAGTACTTCTCTTTTAACTTCACTTGTTTTTGTTTCACTTGAATAAGGCCCAACAGTTAAACTTACAGCTCCTTCATTAGCGCTTATTGATTGGACAGAAATTTGGATATTAGCATCTTTAATTCTTGTTGGTTCATCAATTCGTTCACCATTTCGAATTCCATATTTCGGTTCTATTTCATATTTCGAACCGTAATTTCTAACGATCAATTTTACACCAATCTCGAAATCACCACCAGCCATCATTTTTTGCATCGCATCCTGAGGAAAATTAAATGAGACGAATTCTATCTCAGATTCTCCATATTTAACTTTTTCCCCTTTTTTAATTTGTAAAGTCGTTCCCTCAGAACTAGATGACGAAGTACCATCATCATAAGATAGAGGAGATATGTAAATATCTTTGGTTACAAAAGGAACAATATCTGGATTTCGCATTATTCCTTGATTAAATTCACTGTAATACATTATTGGTGCTGCTTCATATTGCTTTCCATCTTTTTCGATCAAAATTTTGAATGCATATTTTCCATCTTCTGTTGGAGAATAACCTGTAAAAATCATTTTATATCCAAAGACATCTGCTGGTTCGTTTTTCACAAGATTAACATCAATTGATTTGTCATATTTTGAAGAGGCAATTACTCCAATGAATAAAAGAGCCAATCCCATATGCGCAATATAAGCACCTGCCTTTTCTAAGTTTCTACGAATGATTTTATATGCAATCTCAGCATTAACAAAAAATGCGAAAGCTGATGCAAAAGCAAATAATATCATATTAAAATCTTTCACACCAGCGATAAACATAATAATGGTCAATATAATTGATGAAACTAACGAGAAGGTTGATTTTCTTAGAAGTTCTTTACCTTCAGTTTCTTTCCATTTAATTAAAAGACTCAGTCCATTAATCAATCCAATTATAATTCCAAGAGGAAGATTCATCTTATTATAAAATTCAACCTGAACAGATTTCCCTAATATCGGAGCTGAGGTTCCAAGAAAAGTCACAAGTGCAGAAGCACCTAAAACAACCGAACCTGTAAATAATGCAAATTCTCGTGAAAGTAATTTATTTTGAGGAGGTGTAATTTGTTGGAGATATTTCCATCGATAAATTAATAATCCCGCACCAAGTGCGATAAATGTTCCCATAAAGATTAATAATAGTAGGTAAGCAAAATAACCTGGATCGACAAAACTATGAACAGAAGCATCACCCAAAACACCGCTTCTTGTTAAGAATGTAGAATACAATACCAAAACAAATGAAAGGATTACTAAAACCAGATTTGTTTTAGCAAATGCGCCAATACTATTCTCATTAGCTGTTTTCTTTTGAACAAGCATTGTGTGAATAGCCGCTACTGAGACTATCCATGGAATTAAAGAAGAATTTTCAACAGGATCCCATGCCCAGTAACCACCCCAACCTAAAACACCATAAGCCCAATAACCGCCAAGCATAATTCCTAATCCAAGAACCATAGAAGCAAAAAGAATCCATGGAAATGATTGTTTAATCCACTCTTTATAATCATTCTTGATTAAAGCAGCAAATGCAAATGCAAATGGAACACTCATCGAAGCAAAGCCAATAAACAAAACAGGCGGATGAATTTGCATCCAGAAATTTTGCAATAATGGATTTAAGCCTCGCCCATTAATAATGAATTCTCTCAAGCTAATTCCTGCACTTTGCAAGGCTGAAACCAGTGACTGGTCTATTTTTACATAGAGTTGACCTGTTGCTTTATCAGAAAAAATATAATCAGCAAGTATAGGTAATTTCAGTAATTGAGAATTTATTGTGTTGGCAGTAGCCATAAAAGGTTCTGAATAAATCAAGGCAAAAGGATTTTTCACCATTGGAGTAATCATTAAAAGTAAGAACGATTGAACAAGTGAATAAACTGCCATTACTCTCGGTTCAAGATCTCCTCGAACGGCAGTGTATTGCTGAAGAATTACTCCAATAATCGCCATCCATAATGCCCAGAGAAGAAAACTTCCTTCCTGTCCCGCATAAAAGGTTGAAATTAAAAGCCCTAATGGAAGCGAAGTGTCGCTGTAACTATATACATATTTATATTGAAATTGGTGTGTGAGAATTAGATATAACAAGAAGACACTTGCAAGAATTGTTGAAGTAGCCATTGTATGAAAGGCTATTCTCGCAAAATTCAAAGTATTCTGGTAGCCGCGATAATTCAAAAAATACATCAAACCAGAAAACACCGCACCAATAAAAGCAATTGTTATTAAAATATTTCCAATCATAACTTTCTCCTGTTATTAAGAACCACTTGTATTTATATTCTGACCTTCGTATTTAGATGGACACTTAGTTAAAACATCGGTTGCTTGAAAATATCCATTTTCATATTTACCTGTTACAACAACATTTGTAGCGATTTCGAAATTATTTGGCTTTGTGCCTTTATACACAACCTTCATTTCGTTATTCTTTGCATCTCTCAAATAAAAGATAAAAGTTCTATCCTGAATATTCTCTTGAAAAGATTTTTCCTTGACCCATACACCAGTTGCTTTACACACTTTTCCGCTTTGCATTACCTTTGTAAAATCACTTTCATATTCAATATTAGTTCGAGTGAAATTGTAAAATAATAAACCTAAAAAGACCAGAATAATTGCACCGCCAATATAATGTCTTGCTTTCATAGATTTACTCTCTCCTCTAATTTTTTGACTTTTTTATCAAGCTTATAAACAAAAAGAAAAATTCCGATCCAGACAAGTAAAACAATCAACATTACGATATAAATTGAGTTTTGATTTAAGAAATCATACAAACTTTCCACTGTTCTTCTCCTTAATTTTCTTGTTGGGTTTTGTGTTCAATTTTTAGAATTCTATGTGTCAAATTCCAGAGCCAGAAAAATAAAATCGTAAATGCAATTAAAGACATAAAGAAAACAATTCTCATATTTGGAGCCATTTGAAATTTAATCACAGGATTTGCACTTGCTTTTACCTGACCTGTAGCTGGATCAAGTTCAAGTGCACCTGGGTGAAGACCAATCATCAATCTTGGCATAATAAAAATAAAAAATGGTGTTGTTAAAAATGCCAATATCGAATATATAGCTGAAAGTCTTGCCCGCTTCTCTTCTCCTTCAAGAGCGCTTCTAAGCGCGAAATAAGCACCATAAATTAATAACAAAATAAAAATACTTGTCTCTCTCGGGTCCCAGTGCCAGAATGAACCCCAATTGAATTTAGCCCATACAGAACCTGTAACCGTCGCCAGAATACAAAAAAGCAGTCCCAGTGCTGCTGCTGAGACAGATTTCATATCATCATAAATTTCTTTTTTCCGGAGGTATCGAATTCCATAATACATTGCAACTAAATAAGCCAGGACTGTTAGCCAGGCAGTCGGAACATGGAAGAAAATAATCTTAGCTTTATCTTCAAGTCCTGGAATTAATGGAAATTCAAAAAAAGATTTTGGATGATCGACAATAGGTGGAACAATGCCTGCAAAGAGTACAATTGTCATCAATATAAATAATAAAATTTTCCAAATGTTTTTCATATACACTCCAAAAATATTTGTAATGATTAATTTAATCAATGAAAGATTTAATCCCTCCAAATTATGTCAAAAACCAGTATCGAAGCTGTAAGCATCACAACATCGTACGAAATGAGAACCATAAACTCTGCGTTAACTTCGCCTATTGGATTTCCTTCCATTGAAGATTTTGTTATTTCAATTAACATTAAAACCAAAGGAAGCAATACAGGAAATGCCAGAACAGGATAAAGTGTTCCTTTAACATTTGCTTTTGAAATAATAGCTGCAATTATTGTGGAAGAACCTGCAATTCCAATATTCCCCAAAATGAAAGCAAGTAAAAAGCTGTTCCAGTTTTGAATTATAAAGTCTTGAAACAATGTTAGATACAAAAATGCAATGATTGAATTAATGAAAAAGATCAAAATAAGATTAAAGAAAAATTTTCCAAGGAAGATAGTTATTGGACTTGCGATTAAAGAAAGAATCAAATTTGTTCCTCTTTCCTCTTCAGATACAAAAGCGCGAGAAAGCCCTGACATTGCCGAGAAGAAAACAACAACCCAAAACATTCCCGCATAAACATTTTGAGGTGCTCGTTCGCTGCCAATTGCAAATAAGATCGTACTAACTGCAACTACAACAAACATAATCAACGCATTTATGGCAAAACGCATTCTTAATTCAGATGAGAAGTCTTTATAAAAAATATAAAACACTTTTTTCATATTCTAGTATTGAGATTTTTGTACTCATCTAAGTTTATAATCTTTTCACCGTATTTAAAGTCTTGAGTTTCATTTGTTGCAACAATAACAATTCCGTCTTTTCTGAAATTAGAGACTAATTCATCAACAAAATTTTTACCTTCAATATCAAGATTTGAAGTTGGTTCATCGAGTAAAAGCACCAGAGGATTGTGCAAAATTGCCGAAGCATATTTAATCCTTTGCTTCATTCCCGATGAATATGTTCTGACAAGATCATTTCTTCTTTCAAAAAGTCCCACTCTGTTTAGTATCTCATTAATTTCTTCGTCAGAAGTTTTTAATCCTCTGATCTTTGAGAACAAGCTCAAATTTTCAAAAGCTGTAAATTCTTCATAAACTACAAGATAAGGTGAAACAAGTCCAACAATTTGATAAAAATTCTCTCGATCAATTTTTTTATCATTTATTAAGTATTCAATTTTTCCACCCGACTCAGTCAGTACACCTGCAAGAATTTTGATAAGTGTAGATTTCCCGGAACCATTTCTTCCAGTTACAACTAACTTATCGCCTGAATCTAATTCAAAATTTAGTTTATTAAATACAAGACGATTATTAAAAGTCTTTTTAAGCTCTTTGACTCTTAATTCAACTTTATTCATTGATTATTAAGATTTTTCCAAGTGATTGATTTTCACCATTAATTAAAAAATAAAAATATACACCTGAAGATGTTTTTTCATTCGAATTGTTAATCCCATTCCATTGAACAACCAAACGATCATCAAACAGTTGAGGAATTTTTTTTGAATTATAAATTAAATTCATCCCTGCTGAATATATGTAAAGATCAAGTTCACCAGTCCAATCTTTCGGTACAGGAATATTAATGAAACGATGTTTATTCAGATTTGCCGGCATTGGGAAAGCATAACTTGCTGCTTCTTTTATCACGGTCGCAGATGTTGTATCATTTACAATGTAAATATCATTCCAATTTGCTGGATCAGTTACTTCAAACTTTGTGAATAAATTTGTCGATATTTTTTTAAAGTTTTGATCTGATTGAGAGCTTGAAATTCTCAAAGTATAATTAAATAATCGCGAAAGTCCTGACCAATTAAGAGCCGAGTCTACATTTACATTTACCAAAATTACGACTATTGTATCAGGCTGAAAAGGTAATTTCAAAATTGAATCTACGATGACATAATAATTTGCCGCACAAGCCTGAGAATTTCCATTAATTGTCCTGCCTGGTTGAATGAACTGAATTGAGTAATTAAATCTAACGAGCGGATAATTCGAACCCTCCTCATAATACTTATTCGGAATTGATCTGTAACCAGTGTAATAATTATAAAGATAAAATTGCGAAAACACACTTTTGAAAGATTTTCCTCTTTCCTCAATCGACTTTCGAACACACTCCAAAGCTGGATAAACTCGCATCAATTCCCATTGACGAACAAAAATTGTGAAGTCATAATCAAAAATCTTATGAAGATAAATATTCCAAACAGCCTGCGAGTAACCATCAAAACCTGTAAAGATTTTATCTGGACGACTGAAGAAAGTTGGCATATATGCGTAGTAATCATTTATAGAATCAAAGACAAACTCTTCCATCGAGGTCGAAGTTAATTCGTAAAACCACACATCATTATTAGCGTAACGGTAATTTCCAATTTGAATTGCGTGATGATACTCGTGAGCAAGAGTTACCCTTGCTGCATCGATTCCTTTTGTGTAATAATCACTTTCGTGATAGGAATTATCAATCACCATAAATGATGTGTATCTATCAGCGCCAATTGAATTTTCAAATTCAGTATAACCGTATAATGGACTAATGTTGTGAATATAAATATCATATCTATTATCTCCGCCCACACCGTTATCTGCTGGAGCCGGGGGGAAACCCATATAAAGTACTTCAAAATTATAAACCGAATCAATTGCTTTGGCAATTTCCGTCACAGAATACTGAACAGCGTGAATACCAGTTGTATCAAAATGAATTTTGAATTTTCCGCTCGGTGAGATAATGAATGTTTGTTTGACTGGTCTTTGCATTACTGATTGTATCTTTTCCCTTTTATCGGGTGTAAATTTATCAATGTTTGATTTTACAGAATTAATTAAATGGAATCCGCATTTATGATCAGTTATGTAAGAGTTGTATTCTTCGCCTAATAATCCTTTAATTCTCAAATAGGCAATGTAATTTGAGTCAGAAGGAATAAATTGTTCATCTAAATGATTGTGAGCCATTAAGTTCCAATTGAACAATAAAGTCGCAACAGCTAAAATCATCTTCATAAGTTAATCTGTTCAATATTTATTATTGAATAATTTGAAATATAAACAATCTCAGCTCTTCTCTTGAGCGAATAATCAATTGCATAACTGCTGTAAAGCGGTAAACTCTTCACAGGCAGATTTACAGGTTTGCCTCTTCCACTAAATTGTATAACCTCAATATCTTTTGAGATTGAATTAAAATAAGTGAAATCCTTAATCGAGTAATTCATTCGTTCTTTACATTTACAACTACTTTTATCTTCAATCAAAACTTTTTCAATTACAAAATTTTGAGAATGCTTTTCAGCATTTATTATTAAAATCTTGCTCTGATTCTGGTTAGAAAGATTTAAATATAGAAATCTTTCATTTTTAAAATTTTCGCAAACTGAAAGTGAAGCTGAGAAGTAATTCTCATCTTTTATTTTCATTATATCTCTAATTTCTGAATTCCTGAAACTTTGATCAAAATTTATTTTTTTCAGAGTAATATTACTTCCATCACGATTGATTGTAAATAACGATCTGTTTTGATAATCATAAGCAAAATCAAGAAAATCCAGAGAAATTAATTTCTCATTCAAAAGAATTTTATTCACATCAAATGGTTTTAAAACAATAACCCGCAATTCATTCTTATTCTGGACAATTATGTTTAATAAAAATTTTACGGTTTGAGATGGTTCAGGATTAATTTCTTTTATTAACCCGCCAACCGTGATAATTTCCCTAAAATATTTACCCTCATTAAGTTTGATAACAAAATAGTCAAAGTTATAAATCATCGGTTTATAACAAACTATATGAAGTTCATTATCACTTTCATAAAGTATTTTTAATCTCTCATACTTATAACTGATAGGTATAGAATATAAATCTTGCGGGGAGTTAAATTCATTTCGATTTAAGATATTTAACTTCAAATTTTCTCTATCGATGAAGATTATCTTTGGATATAGCTCGTTTGAGGCACGAAAAGTCTGCAAATCAACAGGATTTGAGGAAACAGCGAACTTTTGTGATTTAAAATTTAGATTCGATTGGACAATTAAGAATAAACCCTGACTTGATGAAACTACAACTCCCTTTGTGGTAGTTGTTCTGTAAATATTCATTGAATACAAGTTTTCTATTTCAATTAAAGGAAGAGATTTTAAATTATTATTATCACCCAGACTTTTTAGGATTAATTTTTTACTGAATTTATCGTAAACTACAAATTCATCAATAAGATCACGATTGTAATCAAAAACAATTGTTGAGGAGTAATTTGAAATCAATCTATAACTATTTTGGTTAGAATAACTTCCAATTCCATTTCCGTAGAGTATAAATAAATTTTTAGATTGATTTGAGATTAGTGCAACATCACTCAAAAAATCATCATCGAAATTTCCTTCAAGGATTTCATCAATTTGAATATCAAATTTTTTATAGACAAATCTTGAATAATTAAATAAAGAATTATTTCGAAGTAAAATAAGTTCTCGTGAGATCGGATTATATCCGACAAAATCAATTTTATTATCTGCGTTTAGATTAATCGCCAACAAATTCTTAAAAATATCTTCGCCGATTTTTTTGTATGTGTAATTGTAAAAATTTCTAAATGACAAAATTCCCAATCCCCTAAAATTAGAGCCGTAGATTACCAATTCTAATTCAGGTGTGTTATCCAGGTTAACTGCGTCAACATTAAAAAAACAACAATCGACTGTAATATTTGCAGAACGAGAGATATTTCTACCATAAAAAGAATAGATACTTATCTGTCCTTCTAATCTTGAGTATAAAATTAAATTTGTCCTTCCATCAATTCTCAATTTTTTAACCAAAAATCCAGAATAACTTTTTGAAAGAGAGTATTTAACAGGTGTTGAAAATTCATTCGACCCCTTGCCATAATAAACGAAAAAGTTTTTCCCGCT
Organism: Ignavibacteria bacterium; assembly: GCA_013177855.1. NCBI lineage: Bacteria > Pseudomonadati > Ignavibacteriota > Ignavibacteria > Ignavibacteria bacterium. The sequence goes on along the minus strand of JABLYA010000001.1, from coordinate 2,134,157 downwards.
TTCATCGAGTCCGCCAATATCTATTATTCCGTCACCATCAAAATCATAAGTTAGAATCGAAACGAGTTTTAATTTATCGTCTATGAAAATATATCTGCCAAATCCATTTAAAGAAAATTTTTCAAAATTTCTTTCAATTTGAGGTAGAGCATTTAATGGGATCAACAATATCGAAAGGCTGATCAAGAACAGTAATCTACTTCTTTTTTGCCTGTTCGATTCTGTATCCTCTACGAATGAGAGCCTGTTCATATCTTCGTTTTTGGTCATCTGTTACAGGTTTAACAAGAGGTGCAAGGCATGGTTTACCATTTTCATCAAGACTGACAAAAGTCAGATAAGCAGAATTTGTGTGTTTGATTTCACCTGTTTTTATATTTTCAGCATAAACTTTAACGCCAACTTCCATCGAGGTATTAAAGACTCGATTGACTGAGGCTTTCAAAATTACAAGTTCACCAAGCTTTATTGGATGATGAAAATCAATTTTATCAACAGAGGCAGTTACACATACTTTATTAGAATGTCTTGCAGCTGCAGTTGCAGCACAAATATCAATCCAATGCATCAAGCGACCACCGAGCAAATTTCCAAGCTGATTTGTATCGTTTGGCAGAACAAGCTCTGTCATTATTGTTTCAGACTCGGAAACATATTTAAAAGGTCTACCCTCTTCGATGATCTCTTTCATATTCAACCTTTTTGAAGCTCACTTATTATTTTTTGAATTTCTTTTGCATACTCTCCGTTTGGAAATCTCTGAAGATATCTTTTAGCTTCATCCAGAGCTTCTTTGTTTCGCGACCTTTCAACTAACAATTTAATTTTTGTGTAAAGTGCTTGAGATGAATACTTACTATCCGGATATTTCTCAAGCAAAAGATCATAATAAATCATCGCCGATTTTATGTATTTCATCCGACGATATTGTTCAGCGGTTTCGAAGATTTTCTTAGCAAGTTTATCGTTAAGTTCTCTTATCTTTTGCTCAGCTATTGATTTTCTTGGATCATCTGGAAAGAAATCAATAAAAGCTTGATATTCTTCAATCGCTTTTTCAGTAAATCGTTGATCGAGTGAGTAGTGAGGTGAAAGATTATAATAAGATTCTGCCAGCATAAACTGAGCATCTTTCACATACTCGCTTGTCGGATAATCTCTTATCAACTTACTGAATTCATACGCTGACTTAATGAATTCTTCTCTCTTGAAATAGGAGTAAGCAAGATAGTATTGCGCATCATCCACTATTCCCGTTCCAGAGTATTGAATTATAATGCTTTCAAAATCAGAGATTGCTTCCAGATAATCCTTCTTATCGAATTTTTGCTTTGCAAGAAGAAATCTTTCCTCTGAACTCAGTGAAGATAAGTCCTTTGAACCTGAACAACTTATTAAGATTTGAGTTAGTAAAATAATTAATAAAATTTTAATCGTTTTCATTATACAAATTTAAATTTAATTCGAGTTAAAAACTAAGTTTACTTGCTTCTCGTTATAAAGAAAAGATACACAATAATTCCCGTTGCTGTCGAAATTATAGCCGGCTCAATAATTTTTCTATAAAACGGTACCTGAGGCAGTTTTAACGATTTTGGTGATATTTCATCAGAAATCTGAGAAATTGTTAGTGTATCGGTAATGGTCTCGCTAAAATTAAAATTCTTAATCTTTACTCCATTTTTAGAAATAAGATAAGATACATCAAGACTGCTTTTTCTTTGTATTTTCTCTTCACCAAATAATGGATAAGAAACAACTTCTGGTAGAACAACTTCGTACTTATTTACTAAAACCTCCATTGAATAAATCGAATTAGGTTGTTCATCAATATTTTTCAACAGATGAAATCTAATTAAATCATTTAATTTTGGCTCAGATGAATAGATTTGTACTTTCGCACTTTTTATTGAATCAGCAATAAAAAAATCCTGAACCGGGATCAGAGATTTTTCAATAAGCCGGTTCAGGACTTGAAAATCATCATTAACCTGAGCAAAGACAAAATTTTTCAACAAAAAGAATATTAACAAAAAATAAATCTTCATTAAGCTAATAAATTAAATTCGACCCTGAGCAATTAATTGCAGACGTTTAATTCTTTCTTCAATCGGTGGATGAGTTGAGAATAATTTTGCAATTCCTCCACCTCTCAAAGGATTAACTATAAATAAATGTGCAGTTGAAGGGTTTGCATTCTGCATTGGAACCATTTGGGCTGCCTGTTCGAGTTTACTTAAAGCAGAAGCTAAAGACAATGGTTTCCCCGAAATTCTTGCTCCACCTTCATCTGCCATAAATTCTCTTGCTCTGCTTATTGCAAGTTGCAATATTACAGCTGCAATTGGTGCAACAATTAACAGGACAAGTGAGGCAATAACATTTCCACTATCTTCTCTATCCCTATTTCCACCAGCAAACATCATTGTCCAGCCTGCCATTCTTGAAATAAAAGTAATTGTACCGACAAAAGTAGCGACTATGGTTGCAAGCAAAATATCCCGATGTTTAATGTGAGCTAATTCGTGGGCAAGTACACCTTCAAGTTCATCGTCATTTAGAATTCTTAAAATTCCAGTTGTCACAGCAACTGCAGCATTTTGTGGATTTCTGCCAGTTGCAAAAGCATTCGGATTTGGATTATCAATAACATATACTTTTGGCATTGGTAAGCCGGCATTTTGTGTAAGTTTTCTTACCAATCGATATAATTGCGGAGCTTCTCTTTCTGTTATCTCTTTTGCACCATACATTGCAAGGACGATTTTATCCGAGAACCAGTAAGAAAAAAAGTTCATTCCAAGTGAAAATATAAATGCGATAACAAGCCCGTCTCTTCCTCCAAGTAGTCCACCTACAAGAAGAAAGAGCATCATCATCAAAGTCATCAAGAAAACTGTTTTTATTGTATTCATCTTTCAATCCTCATTTTGTTATACAATTTAGTTAACCTTAAATGTTTTATCAAACTTGAATGATTAAACTTAGTTTGAGATTTCAAGTTTCCAACAACTGATTTATCTTGCAAATAAACGGAATTTGAAATGAGAATAGTTCCTAAATCCTGTGCAGGAAGAATTTTTACTGTAATTTTTATAGTTGGATTGATTTATTTTCTTGCTGGAAACTGGTTACTTCAGTCTTTTCATAGTATTTTAGTTGCCGAAGATAAAATTCAAGGTCAATATGATGCGGTAGTCATTGAATGCTGGACAAAACCACAATCCACAATGATCAGAATTGCTGATTCACTTTTTCAAAAAAAATTGGTCAAAGACATTTACATAACCCATTTCAAATATGAACCAGGTAAATTTTATGCGGGAGGTGAAGTTCCAAAGTATATCGATAAAATTATCAATTTATATATCTATGAATATTCACCCGATACATCACTTTTCAAAAAAATTCCTATCGAGCCAAAAGATCCTATTACATTAAATCTTGCAAGTCAGGTTTTTCAACATTTAAAATCAAAAGGATACAAAAGAATAATCTTAATAAGTGAATCTTATCATTCATATAGAAGTAAACTTGCATTTGAGAAAGCTTTTGAAAATTCAGGTGTAGAAATTGCGACGATACCGGCGGAGCTTGGAATTACGAAAGAAACCTGGTGGAAAACAGACTCGGGGCTTTCAACTACTTTTTCCGAATTCATAAAATTAATCTACTACCGGCTTTTTGTTCTTTGATATAAGAGATTTATAAAAATTGCTCAAATAATTAAATTGCAAACGGTTTTTGAAAATTTGAAAATAAGGGCGCATAGCTCAGTTGGTCCAGAGCGTACGCTTCACACGCGTAAGGTCGTAGGTTCGAATCCTACTGCGCCCACAAAGCTTGAAGGTGAAAGAGAGTTGATAAATAAAAAGACAAATCAAAAGCAGCCCACCAAAAAATTATAGGGAGATCAAAAAATGAAAAATCTACTCGAAGACTATCCTCTTTATCCCGTTCAAAAATTTGAATCCTTTCAGGAAATGTTAAAGCAATCCTTCACAAAATTTCAAAATAAAATCGCTTTAGAAGATTTAAACAATACCCCGATAAACAGAGTTACTTACCGAGAACTTTACGAATATGTAATCAGATTTGGTAAAGCTCTTCGCAAGCTTGGATTAAAAGAAAGAACTCATATTGCGTTAATTGGTGAGAATCGAGTTCAATGGGGAATTTCTTACCTGGCAATTACTACTTTTAATTATGTAGTTGTTCCAATTGACCGAAATCTAAAAGAAAATGAAATATTAACTATCTTACATCAATCAGATGCGAAAGCTGTTATATTCTCAGAAAATTATAGAGAGATCTTTTTAGAGTATAAGAAAACTATCAAAGGACTTGACTTTTACATAGATATGGATTTAGAGGAAGAAAGCGAAGGCATTCTTTCGATGATGGAATTAATTCAAAAGCAAAAATTTGAAGAGGGTAAAGATGACTTCCCGCCTATCAATCCAAAAGAAATGTCTGCCTTAATTTTTACATCAGGTACGATGGGCAGCGCTAAAGGTGTAATGCTTTCACAATACAATATTTGTTCAAATATTATTGATATGCGATCAATGGTAGAACTTTATCCCGAAGATAGATTTTTATCAGTTTTACCAATTCATCATACTTATGAATGCACTTGTGGATTCCTCTGTCCTGTCTCTGCAGGTTGTTCGGTACACTACGCAAGATCTCTGAAAACTGTTGTTGAAGATATTCAAAAAGTTAAAGCAACAATTTTACTTGGTGTTCCATTGCTCTATGAAAAAGTTTATAAAAGAATCACAAAAGCAATTGAGGAAGATAAACTAAAATCAATTTTAGTCCCTACTTTAAAGACTGCTGTCTCCTTGATTGAAAATTTTGGAATTGAAGGATTGAGGAAAAAAATCTTCAAAGAAATTCATAAAAAGTTTGGCGGCTCAATAAGGATCTTTATTGTAGGAGGTGCGGCTCCAAATCCAGAAGTTGCCAAAGGAATGAGAAGCTTTGGATTTAATTTTATTCAAGGATATGGTTTGACAGAAACCTCACCGATTTTAGCTTTAAATAGACTTCGAAAATTTAAAGATGATGCTGCCGGACTTCCCCTTCCTTCAGTTCAAATTAGAATAGAAAATCCAGACGAAGAAGGCAGAGGTGAAGTTGTTGCAAAAGGTCCAAATGTAATGCTCGGTTATTATAAAAATCCAAAAGCAACTGAAGAAGTTCTGAAAGACGGCTGGTTCTACACTGGTGATTATGGTTACTTCGATAAAGACGGATTTTTACACATCACTGGAAGGAAAAAGAATGTGATCGTAACGAAAACCGGGAAAAATATTTTCCCTGAAGAAATTGAAGATCATTTGAAACGAAGTCCTTTTATTCTTGAATGTGTTGTCTACGCTGCAAAAGATATTAATGGTGACGAGACAATTGGAGCCATTCTTGTTCCAAACGCAGAAGAATTCATTGAATATTCACAGAAAACTGGTAAAGAAGTTACAAAGGAACTAATTGAAGAAATTCTAAACAAGGAAGTAAGAGAATTAAACAAAGAACTTCCAATCTACAAACAAGTTCGTGTGATTAGAATTCAAGAACAAGAATTCGAGAAAACCACAACACAAAAAATTAAACGATACCTGATAAAACAGGAAGATAGTGTTCATTAACTTTACCAAACTATCTCAACCGACATAAATTAGCCAGAACATTCTGGCTAATTTTTTATATTCTATATATTCTTTCTTTGTGAGATTATCAATCATTCTTTATTTTGAATTATGATTATAGATCGTTACATAATTAGAAAGTTGATTGGCCCATTTGCATTTGGGTCATTTACAATAATGTTTGTTTTCCTGTTACAGTTTTTGATGAAAACAGCTGACAATCTAATTGGTAAGGGACTTAGTGCAGACATTATTATTAAATTAATTGTTTACAATCTTGCCTGGATGCTCGTGCTTGCAATTCCAATGGGTGCTCTCGGAATGGTATTAATGGCTTATGGCTCACTAACCCAGGATAATGAATTTACAATCTTAAAATCTTCCGGTGTAAGTCTTATTCGATTAATGGTTCCAGCATTTATTGTTGGAACTTTACTTTGTGTTTTTCTTATCTGGTTTAACAATGCAGTGCTTCCTGAGACAAATTACAAAGCAAAAACTTTGATGTATGATATAAGCAGAACTAAACCAACCTTGAAACTCGAAGCAAATGTATTTTCAAATCAAATTCCAAATTATTCAATTATGGCAAGGAGAGTGAGTAAAACTACTAATGAGATTTACGATGTTCTGATTTATGATTACACTAATCCATTTAATATAAATATCATTACGGCTAAAAAAGCTAACATTTATTTCACTCCCGACAACAAAAAAATGCTGTTCGATATGGAGGACGGCGTTATTCATCAAGAAGTGAGTGGGACAAATCAATCTTACAGAAGAATTTACTTCAGAAAACACAAAATTGCCCTCGATGCATCTCAATTCACATTTGAACAGAGCGGTCCTGGACTTCCGAGAGGGGATCGTGAACTCAGTGCTGGAGATATGCAAAAAATTGTTGATAGTCTAAGTGTATTGAAAACTGAAGTGATTAATGAATTTAGAACCAATATCAAAAGTTTTAATCAAAATATTTTTGGAGACTTTGAAACGACATCAAATCCTGCTACTGCTTCTCCATCTCGAAATCCAAACTATTTTGCTTTGAATTCTGCAAGATCATTCTTAACTAATGTAATGAACTTTGACAGCAGAATAGAATATTTTGAGTCAGAAATTTATAAATATGAAGTTGAGATTCATAAGAAATACGCTATTCCCTTCGCTTGTATTGTTTTCGTTCTTGTTGGTGCGCCTCTTGGTGTTTTAACAAGAAAAGGAAGTTTTGGTGTTGCTGCAAGTATAAGTTTATTTTTCTTTTTAGTTTATTGGATTTGTTTAATTGGAGGTGAAAAATTAGCAGATAGACGCCTCTTAAATCCTTTTTTAGGAATGTGGATGGCAAATTTTATTATTGGAGCACTTGGGATTTTCCTGACTTACAGAATGAACAAAGAACAAATTATGATTGACTTTTCATTCCTGAAAAAATACTTACCAAAGTCATTCTTCCCGCCAACTGAAGAGAATGTTTATCAATGAAAGTGAAAATTTTAGATAATTATTTACTTCGACAATTTATTCTATCTATCTTGTTCGGTGTAATGACCTTTGTATTGATCTTTGTTATCGTTGATCTAATGGAAAACCTTGATGACTTCATCGATCAGCAAGTCCCTCAAAATATAATCATTGCTTATTATTTTTATTTCTTACCTGAAATAATTCGTTTGATTTTACCTGTGTCTATACTGCTTGCCTGCTTATTCACAGTTGGTAAATTAAACAACTTCAATGAATTAACTGCAATTAAAGCCAGCGGGATAAGTCTTTACAGATTTATGTATCCATTTATAGTAATCGGTTTCGTAATCTCGCTCTTTGCAATTTATTTCTCTGGCTGGGTAGTGCCGCAATCAAATGCCAAAAAATTGGAAATCGAACAAAAATACATGAAGAAGAACCTGACTTACATAGGGGCAAATATCTTTTTTCAAGATGGAGAAAACAGATTTGTAAACATTGGTTTTTATGATCAATCTTCACAGATCATCTCAAGAGCAGGAATTGTTTTAACGGATGATAACAATCCAACTCGACTGATTAGAAGATATAAATGCGAAAAACTGCAATGGGATTCAACAAAACAAAAATGGATTGGAATTGATGTAATTGAAAACCATTTTACCTCAGATACAACAAATAAGATTGTTTATCACACTAACCTTGAATTTAATAATTTACAGTTCAGGCCTGAGGACATCTTAATTAAGCAAAAAAGAATCGAAGAAATGACTTTGACTGAAATCAGACAGGTTATAGACGCTCAAAGAAGAAGCGGAAATGATACTACAAAACTCGAGATTGATTTTCATTCCTTAATTGCATTTGCGTTTGCTAATTTAATAGTAATTCTTTTCGGATTACCTTTTTCAGCTGATAAAAGAAGCGGAACGGTAGCTTTTCAATTTGGAATGAACTTGTTCTTTACTTTTATTTATCTCGCATTTATGAAAATAAGTCAATCTTTTGGGAAAAATGGATTGATGAATCCAATTCTTACAGCGTGGTTCGCAAATATTGTATTTTCAATTTTTGCAATTGTAAATATTGTAAGAGTGAGAAAGTAAAAATTATTCACCAACTCTGTAACTCAAACTTGAAGTTAATTTCAATCTAATTTTATCACTTGCACGAAGCATAACCCTCTGACCATTCGTAGTTGAGACAAGCACATTGATGACTGCTTTCTTCATCTTCTTAAGCTTCTCAATTTCATCTTTATTTAATGAGAGAACTTTCTTTTGAGAAACTGATTGAATAACCTTTCCTTCGTTATCGATTAAAGCGGGAGTAATTGAAAAAACTGTATCTGAAATTTCTCCTGTCCCTTTTTCTCTTGTAAAATAAAGCAACTTATTATTAAGCGAGTCAAGTAAGTATCCAGTTAACTTAAAACCGATGGGTAATCCATTATCGATATCAAGCACAAGGCTTGCACCTTTAATTTTATCTAATTGATCTTTATCCTCATCTTTTAGATCGATATCTACTGTATCAATTCTGCTTGCATTATCAATTCTAAAAATTGAATAACCAACCATTCTCACATCAAATTTTATAGAATCTGGTAAATTGATATCAATCGTTTTATAATTTGGGTTGACAATAATTTCTCCGCTGTAAGAGATTGAATCAGGTACCTGCGGACTTAAAAATTCGTTAATTGCAATGTCATCAATATTAAATTCAATTGATGGCTGATCAAGTGAAATTATTGTATCGATGACAGATTGATTTTTAATTTTTAGATATTTTTTCTGTGATGAAGTTTTGAATGTCCCAATAACTTGAAAATTTTTCAGTCGAACTTCAAGATTACGTGTTGTAGTATTTGGAGTTAAAATAATTTTTGCTCCATAGATTTGAATTTTAGGCAGAATATCTTTTACATCCTGATCTATATCGAGATATTCTGTTTTGGGTTTAATTGTATCTTTGTAAGGTTTAACCTTTCCCTTGAGATAATTAAAGCCGAGATTATCAATTTGAACTCTGGTTTTTATTGAGTCTCCCGAATAACCAGCGTCAATTTTTGCATAGCCTTTGATATAAAATCCATAGTTTGATCCACCCAACGGACTTTGAATAAATTTATAATGATAATTTTTCAAATCGATCGTTTTCTCATTCGAACTTTTCGGATTAACGACCATTTCAAACTTTAAAGTGTCGATTGAGCCAGAAACAGTTTTTGTAAAACCAGGTATTGTAATATTGAGATTAACTTTTTTATCTAGTCTATTCTCGACCTTATATTTTAAGGTGCCTTTGTAAAGATGAAATTCATCAAGCGAAACTGAGTCATCATACACAAATGATTCAAATATTAAAGTGTCAACATTTTGTGGATAGATAGAAAATTCATCATCGTACTTGATATTGTCAGAAAAAATTTCATCTAATGATTTTGTTTCTACATCAGAAGAATCAAATTTCAATACAAGATTTTGTGTTGAATCAACAAAAATTCCTTTCTCACCTTTAATCCGATCAATTACCGTCTCAGTCCTGTTTACAACTGGAATATGATAGGATATATCCCAAATAGGCATCACTGGGGATTTAATTTTTTCAATACAACCAAAAATTAAAAAAGTGAATAAGATTACAATTAAAAATCTGATTTTAGAAATCATCGCTTGTTAATTGAATTTTTATTCTTCCCGAAATTCTTAGAGACATTTTGGATTTTGCACTTACTTCTGCAATTCTGCCCTCCGTTGTAGACAGAGAAAAACGTTGCAATAATTTATATCCTCGACTAAGTTTTTCAATTTCATCTTTCGATAAATTTATAACTACTGTTTGATAGGCTGGTGAAATTACTTCCCCTTGAGGATTTGTAATTGCACCATTTAAAGTCACCATCGTATCATTATGCGTAACTTCATCTTTGGTTAAATAAAAAAGCGGATTAAAAAGCGAGTCCGTAACAAGACCAACAAGATTTGTTTCAAAAGGAACCTCATTGGTAGAGTAAATCACAATTCTGCCTTCTTCCGCTTTTTTCATTTTTTCTCGCGCATCATTGCTTATATCGATATCAAAAGTATCTGTCCACTCAGCTTGATTCACTGCAAATCTTGACCACGCATCTACCTGGAATGAAAAAGAGATTGAATCATTAGCATAGACTTCCCCGCTTTCATAATTTGGATTCAGAATCATTACACTACTAATATTAATTGAGTCTGGGACCGCTGAAAGAAATGTGTTTATATTAGTATTGGTATTATCAAAGTTCAATACAATCTGACCATTACTGAAAATTGTCGTATCAAGATAATCTCTATTTCCAAATTTGAGAGAGATTGGCGGTTTGCCAGAAGAAAAAATTCCTTTCACTCTAAAATCAGTGAGTCTGACTGGGAAATTTAAAGTTGTCATTCCAACCATCTTCACTCGAATCGAATCAAAAGTTACTTTTGAAATAAACTCCGAAATATCTGAGCTTAATGCATTTTTCAAAGTTTGATCTTTAACTCCCAGAGAAAAAGGTTTAAATCTACCTTTTATTCGATTGAATTTGATATCCTGTACATGAGAATAAACTCTGACACTATCACCAAAAGTACCGCCTTGCAAAAATATTTTACCTTTAAGCCAGAACCCCGGCCTTGTTGTTCCAAAAGGTTGATTTGCTGGTTGTTTGTATTGAAAACCGCTCAAATCCCTTTCAAAATTTTCAGTTGTATTAGCTGATATTAGTCCACCAATTTTTAATGTATCAATAGTTTGCCCGGTAGTCTTTGTGAAACCTGGTAGTGTTAATTCAAAGAAGGCAGGCTTATTTGTATAATTAATAAATCTAAGTTGAAGATATCCCGAAGCTAAATCAGCTTCCTGAACACCTACTGAATCTCTTCTAATAATCATCTGAGTGTCAATTGTATCGCTTATTAAAACATAAAACATTGTATCGACATCCATTTCAAAGAAATCGGCATTAAAAGCATCTATTGTCGTATCTTTTCTTATTTCATCAGTAGAAAATTTAAGTAAATATTTACCTGAATCAACTTTAATTTGAGATTGTCTTTTAACAACCTCTTCCATTTTGTAAATTTTATCGGATAAACTAAACTCAATCTGATTTTGAAAAGTTGGGTTAAATATATCCTTTGCTTTCTCTGAGCAAGCAATAAATATTAAGGAAAGATTAATCGCTAATAATAGAAACCTCTTATTAAATTTTAAAATCTCCATTTCGTATCAAAAAATAGATTAAGTTTTGTTGCAGTGTTCTGACTTAAAATAGACTCAAAATTGGAGGTTGCAAAATTAAAATCAAACGGACCAGCCATAATTCCTAATCCAAATCCCCAGCGAAAACCGAATTTCCCTCCAAGCGAGATACCAGTTCGTAGTGTTGGTATCCAATTTCCAGGCTTCCAATCTATTCCAAGAGAAAATCTCGGTTTTGTTGTATTACCTATTTCATTATTAAAACCTTGATTGTAATCAAAACTTATGAGCATTCGACCTGGAAATTTATTGATAAACGGAGCTTGATCCAATCTGTAGGAAACTCCAAGTCGTAAAGCTGTTGGTAAACTTGTTGTAAATGATGTTCTTAAATCTGATGTAACCTGTTTGAACTTATCTTTAAGTGAATCAATCTGTTCTTTTGTTGAATAACCTTCAAAAGTAAAATCACCACTGCCTTTAATAATTGCTTGATTTTGATCCCAGGTTATACTTCCAATATCAGTTATCGCAAGAGAAACGCGCATTTGATTATTTAAGATTGCTGTTAAACCGAGATCAAATCCGGTTCCGCTTCCAGCTGGATCAGGGAAAGGTGAAAAAGAATAATTATCTACCGAGACGATACTATCCTTTCCATAATTTTTTGCAAATGATGGTGATAGAGCGTGATAAATCTCATAGTCCCATTTCCCGCGAATTACATTATCATTATCAAGCTTGAAATAAGAATTATTTTTTGCAGTGTTCAAGTAATAATAACCTCTAACAAATTTAATTGCTACTCCACCATAAAGACTTTGAATAAATTTATTATCAAATTCCAGAATTTTTCTGCCATAGCTCAAAGATATTTCCCTTGTATAACTAAGCTTTATATCCATATCGCTGAAAGAATAAATTTTCATTGGATAAAGACCTGAAAAAATTAAATCTGTAAAAACCTTGGAAAGACGAAGATTACTTCCCATTCGATCCACAAAAGCGAAACCGAATCCACCTACTTTTTCATTTACATTAATTGCAAAAGATAGATAATTGATTTGTGTATTAAAGACTAAATCGCTTTCGCCCAGAAGTTGATTTAATTCATCTTTATCTGATTGCGTCAGGTATCTTCCGACAGTATTTCCAGTTCCATCATCCACTCCTCCGAAAAAGTAATTGTATTTTTCAACTGAAAGCGGAGTCGTTAGACTAAGTGAAATCGGAGGAAGCGGGAAAAGTGTCTTCATTGAAAATTTTGAAATATCATTTAATGCAAGATTTGCTGGATTTATTCCAATCGCATCTACACCCAGAGCATTTGAAGCATAAGTTAGAGCTAGTCCAGCACTTTTAGCATCAGTATAACCAAAAGAACCTGAAGACTGAGCAAAAATCGTGTGAGAAATAAAAATCAGAATAGATAAAAAGATTATTTTTTTCATTTTAAAACCACCTATTGTTCTTTCACTCTGTAGTTAATTCTTCCAAAAACTTTAACGTTTACATAATCATCCGCTTTGAGAATAACGGATTGATTCTGTGCAGAATTTATTCGAAATCTTTGAACCATATACGCTGCATTCTTAAATTTTTCAAAATCTGTCTTATTCAAAGTAATATTAATTGTTGATTTCGTTGGTGCAGAGACTTCACCATATGTGTTTACAGCTGCACTTTGGAGATTAATCACTGTATCGTTTGCTGCACCTGTTCCAAGCTGTCTTGTAAAGTAAAAGAGCTTGTTCTTGTTCCTGTCCATAAAATATCCAACGAATTGAATATCAAAAGGCAAAGCATTTGAAAACTCAATATTTAGACTTGCTTCATTGCTTTGACTAATTTTATCCTTTGTTTCTTGGTCCCAATCTAATTCGGAAGTATCTGTTACAACTGCATTTTCAACTTTCATTTGCGAATAAGCTTCAAATTCTGCCTTAAATGAAATTTTATCAGCTGTATTAACCGAGCCCTGTTTGTATTCAGGATTCATAATCAACTTTGCTTTTACTTCAATAGAATCAGGTGTGGCTTTAATAAATTGATTAATGTTTGTATTTAAAGTAGAAAGTATTTCGGTTTGAGTTTGTCCTGCTGGAATTAAAATATTTTTGCTGTTGCTTCCATCGAAGAGCAAATAAACAGGTGGAGATCCATCTTTGTATCTTCCAACGATTTGTAAATCTTTCAATAAAACATCAAAACCTCGAAATGTTGTAGAAGTTGTAAGCTTAAGAAAAGCTTGATTAAAAGTTACAGCTTTAATGAAATCTTTAAGTTCACCACTCAAAGCGTTCTCAAGTTGCTGAGCTCTTGAACCAAGATCGAAAGGTTTAACTCTGCCCGAAAAACTTCTGAACTTTAAATTTTCCAGTTGAAAATTAATTTCGACAGTTTGTCCAAATCCAATAACTGATGATGATAATTTACCAATTATCCAAACGCCCGGTCTTGTAGAACCAAATGGTTGATTTGGCGGCTGCTTGTATTTGTAATTGGAAATCGGTGTTGTAACTTCAACGGATTGATTTGCAGCAAGATCAGCTTGAATTTTGAAAGTGTCAATTGTTCCGCCAGTTACTCTAGTAAATCCCGGAAAAGTAAAACTAACTGAGACAGGGAAAGAATTGTTGTTTTTCATCCTATATTTAACTTCACCATCCTGAATTTCTGCGCTATCCATTCTAACGGAGTCTCTTCCTGCAATCATATTAAATTGAATAGATGTCCCAATCACGGGGAAAGAAGTATCTGCCTGCATATCAAATGTATTACTAAAAAGAAAAGAAAGAGAAGTATCGGCTTCGACTGGATCGGTTAAAAATTTTAAAGTCCGAGCTGGGCTAATTTCAATTTGTTCCTGTCTTTTTGCAATATCTTCAATTGTAAATTTCTTTGAACCAATTGGTAAATTGAGCTCAACATCCCAGCTCGGCATTACTGGTTCTTTAATCTGGTCAATACAAGCGATAATGGTAAAGGGAAGAATTACAACGAAAGTTATAAATAATTTCTTCATAAAAATATTTTCCTTTCAATCGTACCTTAATTTACTTTAAGAATACAAAACTAATTACTTAATCAAAACCATTTTTTTCGTTAAGACAGTTTGTTCAGTCTCAAGTCTATAAAAATAAACTCCACCAGGTAGATTTGAAGCATCGAAATGATAACGATATAATCCCTTCTCTCTAATACCATCAACCAAAGTTGCGACTTTCTTGCCCAATAAATTATAAACATTCAGTTTAATATAACTCTTCTGCGGAACTGAATATTCGATGGTGGTAGTTGGATTAAATGGATTTGGATAGTTCTGCTTTAATTCAAATACCGATGGAACTACATTCGAAACAAATTCATCAACACTTAATTCAGATTGAGTACTTCCAGCAACTTCTGAAAAATGTCTTAACTTACAAATTACTTTATCATTTTGATTTATTGTAGAAATATCCAGATTTACAAATCCAACACCCTGTTTGTAATAAGTAAACAACCAATGTGAACCTGGAGTAAAACCAAGTTGCTGAATCATTTGATCAAACGTAGGAGTTCTTGGTATCTCAAGTACAGCTGCTTTATCATTCAGGAAATAGAAATCCTGTCCAACCACTCCATCAACCTCAAAAGTTGCGAAAAACCAGACACGCTTTCCATCAATTATCCATGGAATTTGAGGTGGAAATTCCAATAAAATTCTTATTAATATATTATGATCGATACCCCCGTCCTCAATGTAAAATTTTGAACCTACAATCGCATCATAATAATATTGGTAAGAATTAAATGGAGGACTTAGAGTTGCGGCTGGAATTATGTATTCCTGTCCTTCTACTACTGTTCCACTTGCAACTTCAATAATATTCTGTAAGCCCTGAACAACGTATAATCTTACAGTGATTGTATCTTGAGTCTGGGCTTTCGAGATATAACTTAAAGCAAAAAGTATCAGGAAGGATAAAACTAATTTTTTCATGGCGACCCTCACTATTATTTTTTATTTCTAATTAAAGTTAAATATTTAATTAAAGAATATCAATTAAAGTTTGTGAAGGTCTTTTCGCACATAAGCTCAAGCTTGTGTGAGAGCCGCTTAATCTATTTTAGTCAAAAAATTCATTATGATGTAGGTAACGAATAGTGAAAAAATTATGTACCAAAACCCAGATATAAAACTTTTTAATTCCTGTTTTTTGATAAGTTTTCGTTTTATTTTTTTCGGTTTTACAATGTAATCTCCCTGTTTAATGTCCCAATCACTTCTTGGTCGCAAAAAATTATCCTTTGCTTCGCTTTTTCTAGAAACTGGATTATCCAAACTAAAAAAATATAAATTGTTTTGATTAGAATTTTGCATTTCACTATCTAAATCACTTTCCTCTACATTTCTTATTTCTTTTTGACTCAAGGTTAAGCTCCAATAATTTTCTGGTAATTCTACACTTGTTATAAAAGTATTATTTGATACCTGTATTATATTATTTTTAATTGAGTGAATGGTTTGTGAAATGCCCAATTTTCAACCTCCTATTTTTATAATAACAAAGAAAATCAGCAGCAGACTTGAAATTATTGTTGCGTAAATAATCAGTGGATATACTTTAAGTCGATCACCATTGACAATTGAATCAATATGATATCCAAAAAGAATTATTACAATTGCTCTTGATAAAATTTTAAATTTCATTTTAAGCGAATTGGTGCGATCGAATTCTTCATCGAGTTCAATTAAGTGAGGAATTGAGCATTGAATGTCCTTATTCACCTGCCACAAACCGAGTAATCCAGGTTTTGAATTTATTTTTTCTCTTCTTTCATAAAGCTCAGGAAAATTCTTTTTGATTAATTGAAGATCATCAATGCTTAATGCACGAGGTCCGAAGAAATTCATTTGTCCTAATAGGATGTTGAATAATTGAGGCAGTTCATCTAAACCAGTTTTTCTTAAAAAACTTCCGTATGAACTTACATAATTAATCAAATCTCTTTTTTTCAATATAGATTCAGATTTTACAAAGTGTTTTGGTGGGAAATTTCTGATTGTTCTGATTTTAAAAAGTTTAAATCTGTATTTATTTAATGTTAATCCTCGCTCTTGAACGAAAATTGGGAATTTACCTGTATCAAGAAATGAAAGGAATGAGAGAAGAAGTAAAATTGGTAAAGCTAAAATAATGACCGCTAGGGTCAAAATTCTTTTTATTATCTCGATCAGTATTTTCATTAATTAAAGAATTTTCCCGTTTACTATAAAATTTTATTTTTATCAAGTTAACCACACAACTCTCTCCAACCGAACAAACTTAATTTGGCAAAATTTAACCATATATTGAAAGGGAGGAAATTCCCCCCTTTCGATTAATTAACTTTATCGTCTTTAACAGGAGGAGTAAATCCAAAAGTTCCACCCGACTGTTGCGGTTCTATTTTAATTACACCATACTTCTTTTCATATTTTTCAATGTTCTCTTTCAAAGCCATCAAAAACATTTTTGCATGCTGTGGATTCGTAATAATTCGAGCATAAACTTTTGCTTTGGGAACTCCAGGCATTACTCGTGTGAAATCTATAATAAATTCAGAAGGTGAATGAGTAATGATTGCGAGATTTGAATAAATTCCTTCAGCTTCCTTCTCACCAAGTTCAATGCTCAATTGCTGTGGCGGCTGTTGATTAATTTCACTCATTATCTCACCTTTTATTTTCTAAGTTCATCTGCCTTATTAAATGCTGCTTCTGCTTTCTCTTTCATTCCTAAAACAGCATAAACCTGACCGAGCCTTTCCCAGGTCTTGTAATCATTAGGTGCAAGCTCAACTAATTTTTCAAGATATGTTTTGGCGTTTTCAAAATATTTCTTATAAGTTCTTTCAGTTGAGTTAGTCTCTTCCTCTTTTTCTCTGACCTGAATTCCCCAATTAATGTAACAAGCAGCTATGTTATAAATTGCATTTTCATAATTGGGATCAATTTCCAGAGCTTTTTTGAAATATTTTACAGCTTCTTCATATTCCTTAGCTTCAAGAAGCATAGTGCCGGCATTATAGTTAGCGAATTTATCATTTGGGTTAGCTTCAACTGCCGCTTTTGCTTTTGAAAGAGCAAGATCTTTTTTGCCGAGTGAAATATAAGTATTAAACAAGAATGAATTTAGTGTTCCATCATTTTTATATTTATCCAAGCCTTCTGTTGCATACTTTTCAGTAGTTTGATATAACTCAATTGCTTTAACGGAATCTTCAGGATTTTTTGAAGTTAAATACTTATTCCATTGCTGTTCAGCTTTTGTGTAGTAGAGTTCAGTAATAAACTGATAACTTTCCAATGATTTTACTTTGTCAACCCATCTTTTTGTTGGTTCTAATGAACCTTCAAGATCACCCGCGCTTAAATAAACAAATACAAGATTTCGATATGTATCGTTACTATCTGGCTGCATCATAATTGCAGTTTCAAATGCGTTAATCGCTTTTTGTCGCAAGATTTTTACTGTATCGGGACTTTGGCTTCTATTGGCTGCATTGAAGTAATTTACTCCATCATTAAAGTTTTCAGCCCAGCTTGCTTTAAGCAGTTGATTGATTTCTCTCTCATACTTCTTTCCAATTTTTAATGCCTGATTAAATGCCTCAAGCATCCCTTTATAATCTCTCTTTTCATGTTTTACGAAACCAGTAAGATACCAGCCTTCTTCACTTTGAGGATTTTTTGTGACTTCTTTCTTCAAAACTTCCTCAGCTTTATCGTAGTTTTTCTGTTGAATATAAAGACGGGCGCTTGTGATTTCGGTTGAGGCACATTGATAGGCACTGAATGTCAACCACATAAAAAGTGTTGCGAAAACTAAAATGAAATATCTATTCATTGATTTCTCCATTGTTTTGTTAATTTTTTCAAAATTAGATAAATATTAAAGTTTTATCAATTAGTCGTGTCTGTTAAAAAGGTAAGTTTTTCAACCAAAGCATTGAACTTGTAATTGCACTTATTTGAAAGTTCTGCAAGTTTTTTCCCAACCGCACTCATTTCCTTAATTTCTTTGATAAATTCTGTAATCCTTAAGCTTGATTTTTTTGATATCCTGGATTTTTGATGATACCTTATTTTTGCCAGAAGATAAATTAAATTTAGATGGTAGATTAACTCTTCAAAACTTTCCTTCCTGAAATAAACTTCGTTCTGATATTTATTCAATCCAAGAAATTCTTTAACTCTTTCTTCATTAAGTAGAGATTTTAATTCATTGAAAATTAATTTTTGGAAGCCTGAATTTTTTGAATCTATGATTTCAAAATTTTCGCTTCTAAGAATTATGATTGAAAGCAAGTCAATTTTGTTTTGAATTTCCGATTTTTCTGAAATCATCTTTTTGAGTGCATCAATAAGAATTTGTAAAAAGGCTTTATCGAGATTCGAGCTTTTTTGAATCAAATTAATTATTAAAGCCACAAAATATAGATACAGCCAATCTTTAATTCTATCATAAGCCAAACCAGTTTCAAGTAAATTTACTAACCATTTGGGCTTAGCTTTTCTTTTTTCCAGCTTATTAAGATTTCTTAATAATTCTATAATCGTTCTGAGTTCTATAATAAAATTAATTTCAAAACTGGTGTGATCAAGCTTAAGACTTGATGAAGCACGATTTATATTTCTTAAATCTCCCAAAAATGATTGAATTGTCTCTTCGTTTTCAAATTCTTTTAGGACGATTTCAAATTTTTTTCTATTGAATAGATCTGTAAGTTCAAGTGCGATTTTATTTGATCTTAAAGACATCAACTCTTTTTGAATTGAAGGAACGCCATTATAGTTTAATGCATAGTAAAGTTCATTAAGTTCGCCTGTTGAGTCGTAAACTTCAACGAAATCCATAAAAACAAAATATTCATAACCTTTTATTTTAAGTTGGAATTTGTTTTCAAAGAAATCACTGCCTCTTCTTAAAAATTCAAGATTTGTTCTTGCTTCTCTAAAAATATAAAAATGTTTATGCGAATTTATTAGACCGAGAGCTTCACCGAGATTTTTTCTTGCAAGTTTTTTTTGCGACACATCTTCACTTGAACCATAATTTTTTGAACAACTTATGTCAATGTATCCCTCATAAGTATTAAAACAATTATTATAAAAAACCAGCGCTCTCTCATTCCCCGATCGATTTGAATAGGCAAAAACATCTTCTATTACTCTGCCATCGAAACTTTTAAAATCATAAAATTCAAAATTTTCGACCTGACTGAACAAATATCTTTTCTTCATTAAGGGGAAGATTTCTCGTTTATGTCTTTCAATTAAATATTCGTTCGGTTTTTCATCGTAATAAGCTTTTGAATACTCATGACCATATTTTTCTCTTAATCCTTCAATCTGACCATGAGTAAACATTGGAAGTCCGGGCATTGTTACCATCATCACAGCACAACCAAAATATTTATCTCCATCACCAAATTGATTTATAGCTGTTTCTTCATCGGGATTGCTTAGAAAATTAACATATCGTTTTAATATCTCAGGATTAAATTCAAGAGTATTTGTTACGAGTTTTCTATACTTATAATTTTCTTCATTCTTAAGCATATTCATAAAGGCGCTGTTGTAAACACGATGCATTCCAAGAGTTCTGACAAAATAACCTTCCATTAACCAGAAAGCCTCGGCTAAAAGTAATGTATCGGGTTTGTCAATATTAATTCTATCGACCACTTCACGCCAGAATTCTTTGGGATAATGTTTTAAGAATTCATCTGTTGTCATCGAAAAGTCGGAACGAGAAGGAATTGATCCGCCTGTTCCAGGTACAGGAAACCATAATCTTTGATAATGTTTTTGTGTCAAAGTCATTGCTGCATCAAGACGAATGATAGAAAATTTTTTACTTACATCAAGAATTAATTGGTAAAGTGCTTCACGAACTTCAGGTAAAAGCAAATTTAATTGAGCAGTATCGTTCCAGGGCATACTTGTCCCATCATTGCCGTGATAAATGTATCTTACCCTTCCTGTTTTATTTTCGATCAACTGAAAAACAACAGCTGCATCCTGCCTTGTCCAGTATTTATCCTCGATTCGAATTTGATAATCTGGATGATCACTCAAATCTGGACCAGTAAAAGAATAAGAAGGAAATGGGCTTTTATCAGTTTGAATGAAATAATCTGTATGCTCAATTATCCATTTTGAATAAATTCCCATATGATTTGGAACGATATCACAGGCAAGTCGAATTCCTCTGCTTAAACATTTTTGATTCAAAATCTGATAAGCTTCTTCACCGCCAAGATCTTGAGCTATGACATAATCATAAATTGAATAAGCCGATGCCAAAGCTTCTGGATTTCCTGCAAGGACTTTAATTTTTCTCGAAGCGGAACTTCTTTCCCAGATTCCTATCAACCATAATGCATTGAAATTATATGAAGCAATCAAATCAAGTTCTTCATCAGGAATTTGGTCTAATCTTTTAATTTCTCGATTATATTTTTTTGACAATTGATACAGCCATACATAAGTGCTTTTAGCGAGTAAAACGACTTTAGGCATCCAATCAATATCGGGTGTAAATTTTTCTATTTCTGGTGGATTTAATGGAATTAACAATCCTGAAAACTTATCTCCAAAACCCAATAATTCTTCAATTGAGAATGTTGGAACTTTTGTTTCTCCTGGACCGCCAAATCCAAATTGAAAAATTTTAGAATCCTCTTTTATAAAATCGATGCTTTTCAGAATTAGAATAAGAAATTCTTCTGGTAGAATTGGTGCCCAATGTTCTTTTATAAATTGCAGCTGTGCTTCAAGATCGTAAGGATTGAACTTGATTGGTTCTTTTAGAAAATCAAGCAAAGGTTTATTGACTTTTTCGAGAGGTTTTTGTTTTCTGAAAAATTCTTCAAGTATTTGGTTTGACTTTTCATAAATAGTTTTTTCTTTTATCTCAGAGTGATCAAAGAGAAATTTTATATCGTCAACAGCAGGATTTAAGTTTGAAAGATAAATTAATATCTGATTTTTTGTATGCGTTTTTTTGAAATCATTATTCTGACTTAGTGCTTCTATGAATTGAGAAATTGAGATTTCTTTCAGCAAAATCTTCTTATCAGGAAAGATTGAATTAAAATAACCTATAAAGTTTTCAAAATCTTCGGTCTTAAAATTTTTCTGTACTTCTTCAAGTGCTGCACTAATCGAGTTGGGATTTTCCTGTGAATCATATTTTTCAATTACATAATCAAAAATTGAATTGAGTAAAGCGAGCGAGTATAATCTCGCTGGCATGATATTTTTTCCATAAACTTCCTTGACTTTAAGTGAAAGGAGTCTTGATGTGAAGTTATCGGGAATTGAAATACTTCCATCATCTAAAACCTTTACATTTTCGTCCAGAAGTAAGTCTTTTAAATCTTTTCGGATATAAATTTTGGGAATAAGTTTTACCATAACCAAACCAGAATTTTTGAGTTCATTAAAATTGATTTAATACGAAACAAAAATAATCAATTGAATTTGCCATTACCAGAAAATTAAAAGAGTTTTTTAATCGATGTAATTTGAAAAATCGTCTTTAATTTTAAAAAATTTGAAGCGGAACCACTTTTACTTGTTTCTCTCTAAGTAAAGTTTGTTGACTTGTAATTAATGAACGAATGCGATTTAAGGCTAATTTTTAAAAGAAATATCTTAAGCTGGAGAAACCAATCGTTGCTAAACAGCTAATAAACTCAATTGAGCAAGACTTAACCTTTTGCTAATTTTGTAAAGGATGATTGAAATTAATTTTTTCAAAAAAATAACAAATCTTAACTCATCTCTTAGTTCACCACAACTAAAATTTTCCCAGATTAAATCAAACCAACTAAAACAAATCAACGAGGAATCTTATGACTGAATACGCACAAAGAGTTTTAGCTGAAGTTAAAGCCAAAAATCCAAACGAACCGGAATTTCATCAAGCGGTTCAGGAAGTTTTAGAGACATTGACACCTGTACTTGAAAGGCATCCAGAATATGAAGCCAATCGAATTCTTGAAAGAATGGTAGAACCAGAACGGGTCATAATTTTTAGAGTTCCTTGGCAGGATGATAGAGGTCAGTTTCACATCAATCGCGGCTTTAGAGTGGAAATGAACTCAGCAATTGGACCATACAAAGGCGGATTACGCTTCCATCCATCAGTAAATCTTGGCATTCTAAAATTTTTAGCATTTGAGCAAGTATTCAAAAACAGCTTAACAACATTACCAATGGGCGGAGGAAAAGGCGGAAGTGATTTTGATCCTAAAGGAAAAAGCGATCACGAAATAATGAGATTCTGTCAGAGCTTTATGACAGAACTTTTCCGTCATATTGGTCCCGATACAGATGTTCCAGCTGGAGATATTGGAGTTGGTGCCCGCGAAATTGGTTATCTATTTGGTCAATACAAAAGAATTAAAAATGAATTTACAGGAGTTTTGACAGGTAAAGGAATCAATTGGGGCGGTTCTTTGATTAGACCCGAGGCTACTGGGTATGGTGTTGTCTACTTCACTCAAGAAATGTTAAAGACAAGAGGTGAAACATTAGAAGGTAAGAGAGTTGCGGTCTCTGGCTTCGGAAATGTTGCCTGGGGTGCAGTTAAGAAAGCAACAGAACTTGGAGCGAAAGTAGTAACTCTTTCTGGTCCAGATGGATTTATTTATGATGAAGACGGCGTTAAAGGTGAGAAAATTGATTTTATGTTAAAGATGCGAGCAAGCGGCCGTGATGTCGTTAAAGATTATGCAGATGAATTTAAAGTTCCATTTTATCCAAATAAAAAACCGTGGGGTGTAAAAGTTGATATTGCTCTGCCCTGCGCTACCCAAAACGAAATCCACGAAGAAGATGCAAAAGAATTAGTAAAGAATGGCTGCATCTGCGTTTGTGAAGGTGCAAATATGCCGACAACAATTGAAGGTTATCATGTATTTAAAAATGCAGGAATTCTTTATGCACCAGGTAAAGCATCAAACGCTGGCGGAGTTGCAGTTTCGGGACTTGAAATGACTCAAAACAGTATGAGACTGCCCTGGCCACAAGAAGAAGTTGATGCAAGACTGCAACAAATTATGAAAAAGATTCACGATACCTGTCTGGCAACTGCAGAAAGATTTGGTGTTCCGGGTGATTATGTTGCTGGTGCAAACATAGCTGGATTTTTGAAAGTCGCAGATGCAATGATTGATCAAGGATTGGTATAAATTTAAAAATACTTTTAATTAATTATTAGAAATGATATATTTTAGTCACAGAATTAATTAATTCTGTGACTTTATTCTTTTATAATTAAATAATTAGAGAAACTATGCTAGATAAAAAATTAATAAATGAAACCACAGAGTTTTTTGAAGTTTTGAATAAAAAGATTACAAAAATAATTCGAGAAATAAAAGAACAGTATTTAGAAGATAACTTTCCTTGGATAATTGGTTTTTCAGGGGGCAAGGATAGTACTGTTGTTTTGCAATTAATATTTAATGCAATAAAAGAATTAGAAATTACCAAAAGGAATAAAGAAATTCATGTTTTAGCAAATGATACTTTGGTAGAGAATCCTAATATCTCTAATTTTATTGATGAACAATTAAAATTTATTGAAATTGCAGGTAAAAACTCATTATATGCACATAATCCACAATTATTTAACGTAGCTAAAGTCACACCAAAATTAATTGATACTTTTTGGTTAAATCTTATAGGGAAGGGTTATCCATCACCAACTCGATGGTTTAGATGGTGTACAGAAAAAATGAAAATTAATCCTACCAATGAATATATAAAGCAAGAAATTAATAAAAATGGTAAAGTAATCATAGTTCTGGGAACTCGGAAATCTGAATCAGCGAATAGAAATAAAACTATGAAAAAATATGAAATATTTGGAATGCGCCTTAGAAAGCATTCACTTGGTAATGCATTTGTTTTTAGTCCAATCGCTGATTTATCTACTCAAGAAGTTTGGGCTTATTTAATAAATAATAAAAACCCATGGGGGGTTGATAATGAAAAGTTATTAAATTTATATCGAAATGCATCTGACATAATGGATTGTCCATTAGTTATAGATGATACAACACCTAGTTGTGGTAATTCAAGATTTGGATGCTGGGTTTGTACAGTTATTGAAGAAGATAAATCCATGTACAATTTGATTAAAAACGGTGAAGATTGGATGCTTCCATTGTATGAATTCAGAACATGGTTAAAAACTATAAGAAATGAACCTAACAGACGAGATAAAACGAGAAGAAATGGTCAAGATGGCCTTGGGCCATTTAATTTTGAAACAAGAAAAGAAATCCTTGAGAAATTATTAAAAATAGAGTTAGAAACAGGGTTAAATTTAATTTCACGTACTGAGATTTCGGCAATCGAAGCTCAATGGAGATTTGATGGGAATTATAAATATTCAGTTGCTAATATTTATTATAAAATTAAAGGAGAAAAATTAATGGGGGAAAATAAATTTAAAGAAGAAAAACTTCATGAGGAGGAAAAAATTTTAGAAAGAATATGTGAAAAACATAGTGTTAAGATTGAACACATAAAGGAATTAATGGAGTTAGAAAAAAAACATTTGACATTTTTAAGAAGATCATCAATTCATAAAGATATGCAAAGTAAAATAAGCAAGTTCATCAATAATTCTAATACTTAGAAATGTTTATTAATAAAATTTCAATTACAAACTTTAAATGTTTTGAAGGCACAATTGTAATTAACGATTTAGCAAAAGATTTGAGTGATAAGAAAAATATCATTTTGATTGGCGGATTAAACGGAGCTGGTAAAACAACTATTTTTGAAGCAATATTATTATGTCTTTATGGTCAGAAAAATAAAAACTTATGGCCATCTAAAGGGGCGAAAAGAGAGGATTATCAAAATTATATTTCATCTGTATTAAATAGGGAAGCAAAGAAAAATAGTCTTCGCCCCCGAATGTCTATTGAAATAGAACTAAAAGACATTGAAATAAGTGGGGTTAAACAATCTATTGCTGTAAATAGAACTTGGATATTCAACAACAACTCCCAATTTGATGAAAATTTAGAAATATCTTTATTAATAAATAATGTAAAAGAACCGTTTGAATTTTATACAAAGGAAAATTGGGATGATTTTATCGAGGAATTAATACCTTACGATATATCACAGTTTTTCTTTTTTGATGGAGAAAAAATTCAAGATTTTGTTAAAGATGAAGATAGGGAATTTGCAGAATCATTAGAAAAAGTTTTAGGAATATCACTTTTTCGTAAACTTCAGGAAGACTTAGATATAACAAGAAGAAAAATAGCAAAAGAATATGAGGAAAATTCAGAATTAAAAGAAAAGATTTTAGAAATAGAGAGTGAAATAGAAAAACTTGAAAGAATTATAACTCTTAATCAAGAAAAAATTGATGAAATAGATCAACAAATAAATCAAATAGATTTAGACATTGAAAGGATTGATAGTGAAACAAAAAGAATATCTAACATTAATTATTCTTCGATTGAAGAATATGAAAAAACAAAAGAAGAATATTTACAAAAGAAAGCTAGTCTAGAAGAAAAAATTTTTCGTGACCTTAAGGAAAAGTTACCATTTGTATTAAATATCGATTTATGTTTAGAAATTCTTGAACAGTTGAAAAAAGAGGATAAATTTAAAGACAATATTATTATTAATGAAAAGAATAAGAATAAAATTGAAATTATTGCTGATAAATTTATCAAGGAAATTGAAAGATTTAATCAAATACAGGAAGATTTAAAGATTAAGTATAAGAATATTTTAATAAATATATTAAAAAATGAATTATTAGAAACGCAACAAGAAAATATTTTAATTTTACATGATTTGTCAAAATCTGAATCAATGGTTATTGAACAACAAATCAATGAAATATACAATGATGATTTTGTAGAAAATTTCCAGAAAAACATAAATGACTTTTACTTTTTAGAAAATCAGCTAAAAAAAATTAAATCTAATAGAATAAATACAAATGACGATGAGATAAAAAAACTATTAGAAGAAAAAGGGGCTCTAAAAAAAGAGAAAGATATCTTAATTGAGCAAAAAAATAGCTTAAGCACTGAAAATCTAAAACTTAAAAAAGAAGTTGAAACTAAAAGAAGAAAATTATCTGAATATGAAAATAAAGTTGAAAATACATCTAAAATGAAAGATCAGATTGAGTACTGTAAAAGACTAAAACATACAATTGAAGATTATATAATTGAACTTAGAATAACCAAAATAAGTCAATTACAAAATTATACTCTTGAAATGTGGAATAAACTTGCTATTAAAAAAGATCAAATAAAAAAAATCATTATTAATCCAAATACAGATTTTACAATTGAACTTTATGATAAAAACAATAATCTTATAGATAAAACAAAATTATCAGCAGGAGAAAAAGAAATTTTAGCGATATCTTTAATTTATTCATTAACTAGAATTGCAGACAGAGAACTTCCTATTGTTATAGATACTCCTTTAGGCAGACTTGACACATACCACCGAGAAAATATTTCAAGATTCTATTTTCCCAATGCTAGCCATCAAGTAATTCTACTATCTAC
Organism: Ignavibacteria bacterium; assembly: GCA_013177855.1. Lineage (NCBI taxonomy): Bacteria > Pseudomonadati > Ignavibacteriota > Ignavibacteria > Ignavibacteria bacterium. Next base: position 2,107,203 of record JABLYA010000001.1, on the reverse strand, counting down.
AAATACTGAAATAGTAAATAAAGAATTGGAAGTAATAAAAGAATGTATTTCAAAAAAGTTTTATATAGAAAGAATAAGCACTAGATCTCAAATTAAGGAAGGATATTTTGAATAGTATATGAGCAAAAGATTAAAATTAAATCCACAAGCAACAGATTTAATGTATAAAGTAAAAATAAAATTAAAGTTAGAAAATGAAGATGATTTATGGACTTTAAGAATAGCTTTTGCTAGATCTCTTCAAACGGGTCAAAAATTTTTAGTGGATAATTCCGATGAAATCAAAGAAGCTAATAAAACCGGTAAGAGAAAAGAAATTGATATAGATACTTTTGTCCAAAAAAATGGATTATTAATAAAGTCATTATTAAATCAGTATTATAATAAATTATTAGATGATGATGAGTATATTTATCTATTAGTTAAACATATTGAGCATGGTTTATATATCATTCATCAGGATTTATCAGAAAATTTAGATGGATTTGATTATTTAGCATACTTAATTAGGAGTTATTCTAAAAAAGCTCAATCAAAAATTAAAAGTTCAGAGAGTCCAACTTATCACGGTTTTAAAGATTTAATTAAACTTAGGGTTGGAGTAGACAAGAAGATTAATCAACCCATTTATATTAATTTTAATAATTTTATAGAACACCCCAATAATTATGTTGGCATAATAGGCAAACCTGGTAGCGGTAAGACATTTTTTGTTAAATATTTACTCACAGAAATTAGAAAAAGTACTAATTTCAAAACTAACTTTATAATTTTTGATTATGCTAAAGGTGATATTTCGAATGATGAAAATTTTGTCAAACAAACAAATTCTCTTGTTTTTGATATTATCGATCAACCATTACCTATTAATGTATTTAAATTAAAAAACAATAATTATAAAGAAATAAAATTTACAGCTGAAAGGATAGTTAATCTTTTTAAAGAAGTAGAAGCAACAATCGGTACAGTACAAGAGCAAAATCTATATAATGCTATTGTACAATCCTACGAAAAATTAATGCATCAAGAAAATCCATTTCCTGACTTTTTAACAGTCAAAGAAGAATTAGAAAAAATATCTAGTAAAGTAGATACATTAACTTCAATTCTAAGACCTTTGGTTGAACACAATTTATTTGCTTCAAGAGAAGCAAATCACTGGGACTCATTAATCGACAAAACTTTAATTATTGATATCCATAAATTACCGGCTTTAAAAGAATTAGTAGTTTATTTGGTCTTAGAAGAATTATATAAAGAACTATTAAATTTAGACGATGCCTACGAAGACAAATATACTAGCTCTAGAGAATTAAAGATTATTATAGTTATTGACGAGGCTCATCACTTTTTAAAGAACAAAAATAGAGTTAGAACCCTTGAAAATATAATAAGAGAAATAAGGTCGAAGGGTGCATCTGTTATATTGCTTTCGCAATCTCCTGACGATTTTGATTATACTGACTTTAATTTCTTAGAATTATTAGAATTTGTATTTATATTAAATTGTAACCCTTCATCAATAAAATTCCTTCAACAAAAATTTGGACTTTCATTAGAGCAAGCAAGATATTATTTAAAAATTGTAAACAACCTAAACGTTGGTGAAGCATTAACTAAAATAGGCTCAGAGATAAAAGAAGTAATTTTATGTAAATAAAACCTTTCAAATCTTCTCTACCTTCATTTTTTTGCTAATTCTGTTTCAAATATTCAATTAATAATCTTACGCCATAACCTGTCATAGTTTTAGAGTTGTATGGAATAGTATCATCCTGAAATGCAGGTCCGGCAATATCCAGATGAGCCCATTGATAATTCTGGTCAACAAATTTTTCAAGGAAACAAGCAGCCGTAATTGCACCAGCCCATCTGCCGCCGACATTTTTCACATCTGCATAATTACTTTTAATCAATGAATGATAATCATCCCATAATGGAAGCCGCCACACTTTTTCTGAAGTTAAATTTCCAGCTTCTGTCAATTTGCACGCAAGCTCATCTGAACGAGTGAACAAACCAGCAGCGAATTGTCCCAAAGCAACTACGCAGGCACCAGTTAATGTTGCCAAATCGATTACGACTTTTGGTTTAAATTTCGAAGCATACTCAAGCGCATCGGCAAGGATTAATCTGCCTTCAGCGTCAGTATTATCTATTTCAATAGTTTTACCAGATGCGGTTTTAATTATATCACCAGGTTTCATTGATTTGCCTGACGGCATATTCTCAGCAAGCGGGACTAGTCCAATTAAATTTGTCTTTAAATTCAATTCAGCTGCAGCAAAGATCGATGAAACAACAGCAGCAGCGCCTGACATATCTCCTTTCATCTCCCACATTCCAGAAGCAGGTTTTAAACTAATTCCTCCAGAATCAAAAGTAATTCCTTTACCAACAAGAACAGTTTTATCTTTTGACTGTGAGTTTCCATTATATTCAAGAATTAAAAAGTATGGTGGATTATCGCTGCCTTTGCCTACAGCTTCAAGTCCACCCATTTTCATTTTCTTTATCTGTTCAAAATCAAAAACTTTTAATTTCACATTTCTATTTGTTCTGGTGAACTCTTTAACAATTTCAACAAATTTTTTCGGTGTCAATTCATTTGAAGGTTTATTTTGAAGGTCTCTTGCGAGATAAACATATTTCATCAAGGTTTCAGTGTTTGTGTAAATTTCTTTTAGTCTGTCTTCGCTTATTTCGGGATAATAAATTTTAATGGATATCTCAGATTTGTTTTTCTTTTGCAGATAATCTTGATATTTGTAAGCTCCTAATTTAAAGCCCTCAAGATAAGTCTGAATGTAATAATCATGAGTTTTAAAGTTTTGTGTAATCTCTTCATCACTTAAATCAACTGGAATGACTAAAGTCTCAGTGACTTTCAAAGAAGATAATTTCTTAGCAAGACTTGCAGAAGCCCTTCGAAAAGTATCGGAGTTCAATTTTTTTCTTTCGCAAACCTTTTGAAGAATAACTAACCTTCCATCTTTCAGATTAAACTGAAAAGGATTTTCGTCCGTGCTTTCAATTATTGATTGAAGTTTTTTTGGCAACTTTTCATTTGTGAGCGTTGAAAATTTTGTCAATGTTTCTTCAATTGATTCTTTTTCTGAAAAAGAAAAGAGCGAAAAACTTTCAATTGTTTCGAAGCGGGAGAATAATTTTTTCCCTTTTGTTGATAAAGTTTCAAATTTAATCATTGTAATTCTCCTTCATATTGTTTTAAATCTTCAATTGCTTGTTGAATGACTTTTGGTAAAACCTCATCCAGCTTCATTCCATCAAGACGAATACCTGCTGCATTCAAGTGTCCGCCGCCGCCAAATTTTTCTGCAAGTAAGTTTACAGGGAATTTTTCTTTGCTCCTCAAACTCACTTTCACACCATTTTTCAATTCAAAAAATAAGAGTCCAACTATAACTGACTTTAAACTTAAACAATAATTCACAAAGCCGTCAACATCGAATTCTTCTTCTGTCTTAACATATTTTTCAATTAATTGTCGATCTAAAATCATAAATGCAATTTTCCCATCAGCTTCCAGGTTGATATTTGTAATTGCCTTGCCAAGCAGTTTTAGTTTTTCAATACTCATTTCATTATAAATCTTATTATAAATGTATGAAGGATTAGCTCCTCGAGAGATTAAATCAGCGACAATCAAATGCAACTCAGGTGTAATTCTTTCAAATCGAAACGAGCCAGTATCTGTCATAATTGCGGCGTAAAGTGCATCCGCAGTTTTTTTATCAATCAAATCTGGATTATAAGTTTTGATTATTTTGTAAATAATATTGCCTGTTGCAGGTTCATCAACATCGTAGAAAATTTCATTCACAAAATTTTGTGGATTGCGATGATGATCAATTATGACTTTATAAGCTTTACTTTTCTCTAGAACTTGCATCATAGAACGTGCACGACCAAGAGAGTTAAAATCAACCGCCAGCAAAACATCGGCATTTAAAATATAGTCATCAAGCTTTGCATCATATTTTTGAATTAGATTCTCTTCATCAAGAAAGACGAAATTTTCTGGTGTTGGACTATGATTTATTATCCAGACTTTTTTCCCAAGTTTTTGTAAAAAGTATGCAAGGGCAAGTTCACTTCCGATTGCATCACCATCGGGATTTACATGAGTTGTTATAACAAAACTATTATTTGATTTTAAAATTTCAATTATTCTGTTATAATCTATCATTTTTATTCCTGTTTGAATTTCTAATTGTTTTCTAATTTATAAAATTAAGTTGAAAAGATAAGTATGCGTTCTTGAATTTTTAGAAGTTGTAGGGTTGCCTTCAAATTCAATTAAGCAACTGAACTAAAATAAAAAAGTCACCACAAAGGGTGACTTTCAATCTTGATATCAATTACACCAAAATTGTTTACTTAATTTCCCATGTTGTTGCATTAAAGAACAATTTTCGTAAATCACCTTCGCCTTTTTTCTCTTTAACTTTCTTTATCTGATCATGCAGCATCTCATCATAGGTTGGTTTATAAATTTGACGGAACACACCAACTGGAGTTGGCAAACCTGGTTTTTCATTCATATGAGCAAGCATTGATGCATAAGCTGGATCGGGATTAAATTCATCATGGACAAGCAAATCATCTTTTGACCATTTACCATCTTTCAAAGAGACAACAACGGGCGTCATTCCGTCCATACGAATTCCTTTGTCATTTTCTTTACCAAAAATCAACGGTTCACCATGCTTTAAATAAACGACATTTTCAGGTTTATATTCTTTTTCTGTTAGATGTAAGAATGCACCATCATTGAAAATATTGCAGTTCTGATATATTTCAATAAATGCAAGACCTTTGTGTTGACCAGCTCTTAAAATCATTTCTTGTAAATGTTTTGGATCTCTATCCATTGAACGAGCAACAAATGTAGCTTCAGTTCCAATTGCAAGAGCAACAGGATTAAAAGGATAATCAACTGTTCCGTAAGGCGAGCTCTTTGTTACCTTATTTAATTCAGATGTTGGTGAATATTGACCTTTTGTTAGTCCATAAATTCTATTATTGAAAAGAAGAATTTTGAGATCAATATTTTTTCTGCAAGCATGAATAAAATGATTTCCACCGATAGAGAGTAAATCACCATCACCTGTTGCAACCCAGACAGACAATTTAGGATTAACTAATTTGATTCCTGTTGCAATTGCTGGAGCTCTTCCGTGAATTCCGTGGAACCCATAGAGATCAACATAATAAGGGAAACGGCTTGAACATCCAATTCCAGAAACGAATACATAGTCTTCTTTTTTGATATTCAATAACGGAAGAGTTCTTTGAACTTGAGCTAAAATACTGTAATCACCACAACCCGGGCACCATCTAACATCCTGATCGGATTGAAAATCTTTCGGTGTATATTTTACTTCTGGAGCTATTGTTGTCATATTAATTTACTCCTAACAATTCATAAATTTTCTTTTCAATTTCAGAAGATCTAAACGGAAGACCTTGAATCTTATTCAGCTGATAAACTGGAACTAAATACTTAGCTCTAATGACAAACGCGAGTTGACCAAGATTAAGTTCCGGTATCAATACTTTTTTGAAGTTATGTAAAATCTCACCAAGATTTTTGGGCATTGGATTTAAATAGAACAAATGAGCTTGAGAGACTTTATAACCTTTTTCACGAACACGATTAACCGCGTCACGAATTGCGCCAAATGTTCCACCCCATCCGAGAACTAACAAATCACCTTCAGGATCTCCATAAACATCCTGCAAAGGAATATCATCTGCAATTTTATCAATCTTTTCTTGTCTTAACTTAACCATAAATTCATGGTTCTGTGGATCACTTGTAACTTCACCAGTAATGTGTCTCTTTTCAAGTCCACCAATTCTATGCTCAAGTCCTGGAGTTCCTGGAATTGCCCATGGGCGAACATTTAATTCATTGCGAAGATAAGGCTGAAATTTTTGTTCTTGATATTCTTCTGGTTTAGCAAATTTAACTTCAATTGCCGGCAGTGTGTCGGGATCAGGAATTTTCCATGGTTCTGAGCCCTGAGCAATGTAACCTTCCGACATTACAATTACAGGTGTCATATATTTAATAGCAATTCGAGAAGCTTCGTAAGCTGCATTAAAGCAATCGGCAGGACTCTTAGCAGCAATTATTGGAATAGGTGCTTCTCCATTTCTTCCAAACATTGCTTGAAGTAAATCGCCCTGTTCAGTTTTTGTTGGCATTCCTGTACTCGGACCAGCTCTTTGAATATCACAGATCACAAGTGGTAACTCAGCCATCACGGCAAGTCCCATTGCTTCACTCTTCAATGAAAATCCCGGACCACTTGTTGTTGTAATTCCTAATCCACCAGCAAATGAAGCACCAATTGCTGTACAAATTCCTGCGATCTCATCTTCGGCTTGGAATGTTATAACATCATAATTTCTTAAGGCACTCAACTCATGAAGAATCTCACTGGCTGGTGTAATTGGATAAGAACCTTGAAAGAGTGGAATACCAGCTTTTTTAGATGCAGCGACAAAACCAAGTGCAAGAGCTTCATTACCCATTATATTTCGATAAACTCCTGGCTCAAGCTTAGCAGGTTTTATCGAAAATCTCATTGTGAAAATCTCAGCTGTATCGCCGAAGTAATAACCAGCTTTTAGAGCTTTCTCATTTGCTTCAGCAATCTTTGGATTTTTAGCAAACTTTTCGTGAATCCATTTTATTGTAGGTTCAAGAGGTCTATCAAACATCCAATAAGTTAAGCCAAGTGTAAAAAAGTTTTTACAACGGGTCATTTCTTTCATAGAAAGACCCATACCCTCTAAAGCATTTAATGTCAATGTGGTGATGGGGACTGAAATTACCTGATATTGTGATAATGACCCGTCTTCAAGCGGATTAGATTCGAAATGAGCAAGTTGAAGATTTTTCTGATCAAAAGCATCACTATTAACAATAATTATTGCACCAGGATACAAATCCTTTAGATTGACTTTCAATGCTGCAGGATTCATTGCAACCAAAACATCTGGTTGATCACCTGGTGTGTAAATTTCCTGCGAACCAAAATGCAGCTGAAATCCACTAACACCATAAAGAGTTCCAGCTGGTGCTCTAATCTCTGACGGATAATCTGGTAGCGTACTTAAATCGTTACCGACAAGAGCAGTTGTATCTCCGAAGATATTTCCGGTTAATTGCATTCCATCGCCTGAATCACCGGCAAAGCGAATGGTTACGTGAGTTATTTCTTTTATTTCCTTTTCCATTTTTCCTCTAATCTTTCATTTTTCATTTACAAAGCTAACGAGATTATAAAGTATTTTCAATGTAAGTTCTTTCCATGTAAAAATTTTTCACTCTATTTCTTTCATAATTTTTAAGAATTCTTCAGCATTTACAAAAGAAGTAATTCTTTTTGCTTCGTTGCCATTTGAATCAAATAAAATTACAGTGGGAACACCAACAATAGAATATTTCTTCATTGCAAGTTGAGTTTGTTCGCTTCCAGTCGAAGTTAAATCAACTTTGTATCGTCTAAATCTTTTTGCTTCTTCAATTACATTTTTATCTGTAAAAGTCATTGCATCAAGCTCTTTGCATGGTACACACCAATCAGCATAAAAATCAATTATAACTGGCTGTCCGTTTCCTAAATTAATTTGTTCGACCCTGACTTTCTCCCATTCAATAGATTCTTTTTCAGATGGAATTAAGAGCCATAAACCAATTAGAGCAATCACCACAAGAATTGCACTTTTAATGTAAGAAAATGTTTTAAGATTATTCCCTGTTTTATCAAATACAAGAAGATAAACTGAACTTAAGATCATAAAAGATGGAAGAATGTATCCTCTGAAAGTTTCAGGCAAAAGTGGAAGCAAGAAATAAATTGCCATTCCAATCAATACAAATCCAAAAATTTTCTTTACAGAGATCATCCATTCGCCGCTTCTTGGCAGTGATTTAATCTTTCCTGAAAATACAGCAAGGAAAATGTAAGGGAAGCCGAGCCCGAGTGCTAAAACAAAGAAAATAAAGAAACCAAATAATGGATCACCCTTTGCACCAACGAATGTAAGCAATCCAACAACAAAAGGTCCAATGCAAGGGGCTGCAACAATTCCCATCGTTAATCCCATAAATAAAGAACCAAAATATCCTGAACGAGCTTCACCAAATTTAGCCATCCACGATGCTGGCAATTGAAATTCATATAAACCAAACATACTCAACGATAAAGCAACCAACACCAAAGCAATTCCAATTAATACAAATGGATTTTGAAGTAAAGAACCAAACAAACTTCCACTTAAAGCTGTAACGACTCCAATGATAGAGTATGTAATTGCCATTCCAGTTACATAGACAAGAGCAAGAGCAAACAATCTGGATGTTTTACTTTCGCTTTGTCCTCCAAAATAACCAAGTGTAATGGGGATTAAAGGATATACACAAGGTGTCAAGTTAAGTGCAAGTCCACCTAAAAAAACCAATATAAATGAAAGTAAAAGATTTCCTTCATCAAACAAAGAACTTTCTTTTTTATCTTCAGCTTTCTTTTCAAATGCTGCAAAGTTGAAATTTGAATTTTTCGCTTCTTGAGAAGAATTGGAGACTACACCAATTTCAACTAAAACTTTTTCTTTATCCGGCGGCAGACAGGTTTGATTATTACAGGCTTGATAAGAAAACTCAATTTCAAATTTGTAATTTCCTTCTTTCAAATTCTCGGGAATTCGGATAATCAGTGGAATTTCAAATTCTCCTTCGAACACTGAAACAGGAACATCGGAAAAATCAAATTTAAGTTCCTTTGCTTTCGGGAAAATTTTCTGTGAGATTAAAAAACCTTCAGCGGAATTAATTGAAACATCACTTGGGATTAAATAATCTTCATTTGGCTTATTTGAGTTAATATGCCATTCAGGATCAATCTTAACTTTGAGTATCAAGTAAAGATTTTCACCCGATTTAATTTTTGTGTGACTTTTGCTTGCTTCAATGGTTAATACTTTTTGTGAGTAAACTGAAGTTGTTAGTAAAAGCGAAACAATTAAATAAATTATTTTTTTCATCTCCACCTCTGAACTATTGGAAATCTTCTTCCAGGACCAAATGCCTTGTTGGTCACTTTTAGTCCTGGAGCTGCTTGTTTTCTTTTATACTCTGCGTGATCGACCATTTTTAAAACCCTTCTCACGAGCTCTCGATCAAAACCTGCTTCAACAATCTCATCTTCTTCTTTTGCCTCTTCAATGTATAAGTAAAGAATTTTATCAAGAACATCGTAAGGAGGTAAAGTATCCTGATCAGTTTGATTTGGTCGAAGCTCGGCAGAAGGAACTTTGTTTATAATTTCAATTGGAATAATTTCTCTGTCACGATTTATAAAGTGAGCAATTTCATAAACTCTTGTCTTGTAAACATCCGAAATTGGTGCAAGTCCGCCGCACATATCACCATAAAGAGTTGCATAACCTGTTGCGAGCTCGGACTTATTACCAGTTGCAAGAAGTAAATAACCAAATTTATTTGACAAAGCCATTAATAAAACACCGCGAATTCTTGATTGTAAATTTTCTTCTGTAATATCCTCAGGCAAATCATCAAATTCTTTTTTAAGACTTTTTTTGAATTCTTCAAACAAATTTTGAATCGGGATAATTGTACTCTTTACACCAATATTTTGAATTAACTTTTGCGAGTGAGTAATACTTCCTTCCGAAGAATATTGTGAAGGCATCATAACACACAAAACATTTTCAGGTCCGAGAGCTTCTGTTGCAAGAACCGCTACAAGTGCTGAATCAATTCCACCACTTAACCCCAAAACCACTTTCTGAAAACCTGTCTTATTACAATAGTCTTTGATTCCCAAAATTAAAGCATTATAAATTTCTTCTGCATCAGAAGTGAAATTATAATGAATTGGTTCATATTCAATTTCAGTATCGAAAAGAACAGAACTTTCTTCAAAACGATTAGATGCAAGAATTAAATTGCCGTTTCTATCAAAGACTTTTGCACCGCCGTCAAAAATTAAATCAGTATTTGCACCAACTTGATTTACATATAGAACTGTCTTTTTATGTTTTCTAGCAATTTGAGAAAACATTTCCGTTCGAATTTTTTCTTTTCCAATGCTGAATGGACTTGCGGATATGTTGATAATAAAATCAGCACCTAATCTTACATTTTCTTCCACAGGATCAAATTCATACAATCTGTGCATCCAGAAATCTTTATCATTCCAGGCATCTTCGCAAATTGTTATTCCAAACTTTTCCCCTTTGTATTCAAGCAAGTGAATATCTTTCGATGGTTCAAAATATCTTACTTCATCAAACACATCGTAATTAGGCAGAAGTGATTTTTTATGAATTGATTTAATTTTTCCATCAATACAAACAACAGCAGAATTAAAAAGATTTGTCCCGATTTCATCTTCAAATCGAGTGACGCTGCCAAAAATTACAACAATGTTTTTTGAATGTTCAGCGATTTTCTCATGATAAGAAATTACTTCATCCACAAATGATTTTTTATCAAGCAAATCAAGCGGCGGATAACCAATTAATGCAAGCTCAGGAAAAATTACCAGATCTGAACCTGCATCTTCTGCTTGCTTGATATTTAATAAAATTTTTTGAAAGTTAAATTTTAGATAACCAATTGTAGGATTTATACTTGCTAATGTAATTTTCATATTTCAAAAATACTTAATGGTAAAAGCTAATCAAAAACAAATGGAGAACTCATAATGAAACATTTCACAAAAATTTTTCTGTTCTTTCTTTTCACTTCTTATCTTTTAGCAGTCGAATCACCTAAACCGGGCTTAAAAATGCCAGATCATGTGAAGAGATTTTTTGAAGAAGTTCAAAAGAGTTATAGTGAAGGGTATTACGCGAAAAAGTTTGAAGAGAGAAGAATTCTTAGAGAAAAAGTAAATGCTGGACTTCTTCCCAAATCTGCTTTAGTTTCCGATACTGTTTTTGCTCTAACTTTACTCGGCAGATATGCTGATTCAAATCCGAGATACTCAAGGGAGCAATTTCAACAAAAACTTTTTGATGGACCAAATCCAACTGGAACAATCACGGATTATTACCGAGAAATTTCTTATCAACAGCTTTATTTCTCAGGTTATTGTACAAATTGGTACCAAGTTCCTGGTACAATGGCTTCCTATGTTGGCAGTGATAATGGACTTTCTGCCAATGGTGGTCCAAGATTTACTCTAGATTTAATTAAAGCTGCCGACTCAACATTGGACTTTTCTAAATTTATTCAATATTACGACAATCAAGGTAATCCTAGAATTGGGTTTGTTGCAGTTGTTCATACAGGCGCAGGAGCTGAAGCAGGTGCTCAAAATATCTGGTCTCATCGCTGGAATTTCAGAATGCTAACTAATGGGCAGCCATATCGCACAAATGATATTGATTCTGTTTCAGGGAAATATGTTTTAATTGATGGTGATTATGCAATTCAGCCAGAGCTTGAAGGAAATAATAATCAAATAGGTGATTTAGTAGAAATTGGTGTTTTTACACATGAATTTGGTCACATTTTTGGTCTGCCTGATTTATATGATACAGACAATTCTTCAGAAGGATTGGGTAATTGGTGTTTAATGGCGGGCGGAAGCTGGGGTGGAAACGGAAATACGCCTGAGATACCTGTTCATATGAGCGTTTGGTGTAAAAAACAACTTGGCTGGATTAATGTGATTGATATTGGCGGATATAATCCAAATATGGTAATTCCAAATGTTGAACAAAACCCAATTGCTTATAGAATGTGGAGAATGGGACCAATTGGTCAAGAATATTTCTTGGTTGAAAATAGACAAAAAATTGGCTTTGATAAAAATCTTTACATCGGCGGCTTATTGATTTATCATGTTGATGATGCAAAAACCAATAATCGTGATGAAAATCATTATAAAGTTGGATTAGTTCAAGCTGATGGATTGTGGGACTTAAATCGCGGCAGAAATCGCGGCGATGCAGGTGACCCTTACCCAGGCTCAACAAACAACACTCGCTTCGATGCTGCTTCAAATCCAAACAGTAACGATTACAACAATCAAGCAACTTATGTGTCTGTTAGAAATATTCGAGTTAGTGGACTTGATATGATTGCAACTCTTGATATTGGTACTCAACCTTATGTAATTGCAAAAGATGTATCGCTTTTGGAAGCATCACCAATTAAAAACGGTCGACTTGAACCTGGAGAATTGGCTACGGCAACATTAAAACTTAAAAATGTCGAACAAATTTCTTCAAACTCAACTCAAATCACTCTTTTTGCCGATGCGAATGACTTGCAATTTCTAAATAACTCCAAAACTATTTCTCTTAACGGTCTTGAAGAAGTCAATATTTCTCTGGATAGTTTATTACTCGTCTCACCAAATTTTGAAAGTCGATACATTTATCTCAAATACAATGTAGTTTCAGGCGGGAATCAATTTTCCGACAGTATCAAAGTTTTAATTGGAATTCCTAAAATTCTTATCTACTCCAGAGCAGAGAAACCAGCATTAAGTTCATATTACTTTGATGCCTTGAATTCTCTAAACAAAAAATTTGAATTTGTAGAAAACGACACGCCCAGATACTTTTACGGCAGAGATATTATGATTGTATATACTGGAAAAAATAAAGATACTTTGTTTGAAAATTCATTTATTGATTCATTAAAGACATTCTTAAACAACGGCGGAAGATTGTTTATCAGCGGACAGAATTTTGCGGAATATCTCAATACCGCTAATCAAGATTTCTTACACAATTATCTTGGTATTAACTACATTAAAAATGCATCGATCTTTGCAAATAAGATTTATGGCAAATCAGGAGATTTGTTTGGAAAAGATATCTCTCAACTTAGAATTAATGGAACAGAAGGCGCAGCAAATGAAACAAGTATAGATATAATTGAAAGTCGCGGCGATTTTAATGTTTCCCTTGCCTTTAAAACAGACGGCAGTGATGCAACTGGCGGATGGAAAACTTATCAATCAGGTGCAAAATTATTTTATCTCGGATTTGGATTTGAAAGTATAAATGATAGTCTTTCGACAATTAAAAGAAATCAATTATTCGCCAAAGTTTATAACTGGTTTATGGGCACAACTTCAACTCCGCTGGATAATGAATTAAATCCAAAAGATTTTGCGCTATATCAGAATTATCCAAATCCATTTAATGCAACGACTAATATTAGTTTCTATCTTCCATCAAAATCCAATGTTAGAATTCAACTTTACAATTCTCTGGGTGAATTGGTGAAAACAATTCTTAATAATGAACTCGAAGCTGGCAATCATATAGTCAGACTTGAAGCGAATAATTTATCAAGTGGAGTTTATATCTATTCTCTTGAAACAGGGAATAAAATTTTATCAAGGAAAATGATTCTGATGAAGTAAGTGAGTTGATTCCACTCTAAAAATTTTTCAAAATTTTTTATAAATAAAAAAGGTCATCTGAGGAAAACCTCGGATGACCTTTTAAGTTTTAAACTTCGAAATGACTATTCTACAATCTTACCATTAAGTAATTCTTTTACAATTCTTGTCGCTTTGTAAATATCTTCAAGTGCTTCTGTAATTCCTGCAGTGTGAACAGCAACTGTTCTATTCTTTGTATCATCAAAAATGAAATTACCTGGCAAGCTTTCAATGTTTCCATCGAATGCAAGTCCAACGACTTCAAGATTTTTATTAACAAGCGGGCTTCCAGAGTTTCCGCCAATAATATCAGCAGTTGAAACAAAGTTTAATGGTGTGGATAAATCAAATTCAGCTGGTGGATTTTTCCATCTCTCTGGCAAATCCCAATCTTGATAGCCTTTGAATGAATAATATCTATCATACATTCCATAATAAGTTGTAATCGGTGGAGCAATTGTTCCGTTATACTCATAACCTTTTACAACACCGTCAGAAATTCTCAATGTAAATGTTGCATCTGGCGGAAGTGAAGTTCCATAAACATCATAAATTGCATTTCCGAGCAGCTGAACCTTTGCCTGCTCTTTTTGCTGAATGTCTTGATATTTCTTTGTCAAATCATCGGCTAATTTCTTTGTATCGAGAACAAATTTTATAAACGGATCATTTGATTTAAGAATTTCATCAGGATTATCAAGCAAACGATTGACTTCGTCTTTATTGAAAACAATCGTTGAATTGTTAAGACGATTTGCTGCATCTTGTGGAGATTGACCTGCAAGTAAATCGTTTAATGCTTTGAGTTCATTTCCAAATGCTTTTTTCAAATCATCTAACTGGAATGCAAGCATTGCAAGTTGGATTTCGAGATCAATATCTTTGGGAAGAAATCTTGCTTTTGTGTTTGCCAGAACAGAGTCTTTAAATCTCGCTCCTCTTTTCTCATCTGGAAGTTTTACTTGTTCAGCAAACTCAACTAGATCAGAAGCAACTTGAAAATACAAAGATTTTCCCGATCGCGCTCTTAAATTCAATGCATTAACTTTTCGAATGTATTTTGCTTTTTCTTTTTGAAACTCAGCAAGTTCATCCCAGATATTTCCATATTTCTTTTTCAATTCTGGATTTGAATTAATTGTATTTCTGAAATTTTGTTCGAAATCAATTTTCTTTGACATTAAGTAAGGATCTTTCAATCCACCATGATAGCCAGTGATTGCCTTAAGTGAATTTGAAAAACCAAAAAGCATTGATTGATATTGTAATTTCTTATCAGGATGTTTTTGCAAGTAGTTAGAATAAATGTCAACCAGACCTTTTAATAGATCAAGTTGAAAAGGATATGCATAATCCCTTAAGAAATTTAATTGTGAGATTGTATAAAGTCTGTTTGTTCTTCCTGGGTTACCAATCACAAAAATCAATTCGCCTTCTTTCACACCTTCTTTGTTCCATTTGAAATAATTTTTTGTTTTGAGTGGCTTTCCATTTTCATAAACTCGATAGAAAGCAAAATCGACATCGTATCTTGGATAAGTGAAATTGTCATAGTCACCACCGTAATAAGCGACTTGAGTCTCTGGAGCAAAAACTAAACGAACATCAGTATACCTTTTATATCCGTACATTGAATATTTACCGCCATTAAAGAAAGTAACAACATTGCAGATTAAACCAGTTTTATTTGAATATTCTTTTTCAAGCTCTCGAATCTTTTCTTGTCTCTTTTGGACTTTTTCTTCATCAGTTTTTCCTGATTCAAATGCTGCCTTAACTTGATCAGTTACATCTTCAATTAACATCAGCTGATCAATGTAAAGATTTGGGACTTTTCTTTCCTCTTCGAGAGTTTGAGCAAAGAAACCATTCTCAGGAAGATTTTCCCCTTCTCTATTAACCTGATCAAGAGCGCCCCTTACGCAGTGATGATTTGTCATCACAAGTCCATCTTCAGATACGAACGATGCAGAACATCCCGGCAATCTCAAAGCAGCAAGTCTTGCGTTATCGAACCATTCCTGTGATGGACTGAAATTATATTGACTCTCGAAATATTTAATTGGCGGGAAATCGAATGTCCACATCTTACCATTATCATAAGTGCCAGCTTTCACATTCTCATAACCAGGTTGTTTTTGATATAAAGCATCTTTTGAACTTGAACAACCAGCGAGAATGGATATTGAGACAAAAAGAATCAGAAGAAGATTGATAGAGTTTCTCTTATTCATTTTACTCTCCATTTGGTTTGTTGATATTTTTGGTTGATATAAAAATTCAGCAAAAAGATTGAAAGTTCTAAACAAGAAACACTTCAACTTTTTCGGGAATTAATTTTTTCTGATAAGCTTTATAGAAAAGTAATTGCAGAGCTTTTTCTCCATCTTGTCCCATATCAATTGTAAGTTCATTCACATACATTCTTATAAACTTCTCACCAAGTTCAAAACTCAAACCTCTGCCAAATCTAAGTGCGTAATTGACGGCATCATTTAAATTTTTATATCCGTACTCAATTGACTCTCTAAGTTTTTGGGAAATCTTTTTAGCCATTTCAAGTCCAAGATCTTTTCGAACTACATCAAGTCCAAGTGGAAGAGGTAAATTAGTTTCTTTCTGCCATAATTCACCGAAATCTAAAATTTTCTTAAAACCAAGCTGTTCATAAGTAATTTGTCCTTCATGAATAACTACACCAGCATCAACCTCACCATTTCCCACAGCATTCATAATTTCATCAAATGGCATTGCAACCGGCAAAAAATCTTCAAGATAAATTTTCGCAAGCAAGGTAGCTGTTGTATAATCACCAGGATGAGCTATTTTTTTATTTTTCAAATCCTGAAGTGAATAATTTTCTTTACTAATTAATATTGGTCCATAACCAATCCCCATACTTGCACCAGTTCTCATAATGTAATATTTATCCTGAACATACGGATAAACATGAGCTGAAATAGCGGTTACTTCCAGCTCACCTTTCATAGCTCGAACATTTAGTGATTGAATATCTTCAAGAATATGTTCGATCTCATAATCATCAATTTGAACATAGTCGAAAGCTAATCCATAAAACATAAATGCGTCATCAGGATCAGGACTGTGACCAACTCGTAAAATTTTTTTCTCCATATTAACCTGTCTTTAATTTTGAATTTAATCTTAATAATTTTCGAAAAATCTAAAATGAATTGATTAATTTTTTAATCAATTAACTTTACAAATATAAAAGTAATTGAAATTAAATAGGTAAACGATATGATTATTGTTATGACTAAAGATGCTCAGCATAATGAGATTGAAAATGTTTTGATGATCATTCAAAAACTAGGACTAGAGTTCTCAATTCTTAAAAATGAAAACAACACAGTTATACTTACTCAGCCAAGTTATGATATTAATTCAGAATTGTTCAAAGCTCTTCCAAAAGTAGAATATGTTGTTACTGTAAACGAAGATTACAAACTTGTTTATAAAAACATCAACAATTTAGAGACAAAAATCAAAGTTGGCGATGTTTTAATCGGCGGTAACGAATTGGTAATGATTGCTGGACCTTGCTCAATAGAATCAAAAGAACAACTTTTTAAGATTGCATTACATTTGAAAAATTCGGGCGTCAGAATAATTCGTGCGGGAGCTTTTAAGTTTAGAACGAGTCCTTACTCATTTCAAGGCTTGGGATATCAAGGGCTTGAACTTTTAAGAGAATTAAAAGAAGAGACTGGATTGTTGATAATTTCAGAAATTTTAGATCACCACGATTTACCTGCATTTGAGAAAGTTGTTGATATCCTTCAAATTGGTGCAAGGAATATGCACAATATCAATTTGTTAAAAGCTGTTGGAGAATCTGATAAACCTGTTCTGCTCAAGCGTAATTTCTCTGCAACATTAAAAGAATTTTTATTCAGTGCTGAATACATTTTAATGGGCGGAAATAAAAATGTAATTCTCTGCGAAAGAGGAATTCGAACTTTTTCTGATTACACAAGAAATACTTTAGATATAAGCATTGTTCCTGCAATCAAGCAAAGAAGTCATCTGCCTGTAATTGTCGATCCAAGTCATGCAACTGGTAAAAGAGATTTGATAATTCCCGTCAGTCTTGCGGCAATAGCAGCTGGTGCAGATGGATTAATGATTGAAGTTCATCACACTCCGGAACTTGCTTACTCAGATTCAGAGCAGGCAATTCGCCTCGAACAATTTAATGATCTAATAAATCGAGCTAAAAAGGTTGCTGAAGCAGTCGGAAGAAAATTGTAGTTTATGAATATCACTCTCCCAATCAAAATCAGAAAAAACTTTTCTTACGAAATTCGAACAGGTAAGGGAATTTTTAATAACCTGAAAAACTTTATTGAAAAGAATTTGCATCCAGATAAAATTATTATCATCACCGATGAAAATGTTTTTCAATTTTACGAGCGAAAGATTAATGCTGAATTAATCGTTAATTCAAATAATTTCCACATCCTTAAAATTCCCGCAGGAGAAGAAAGCAAATCACAGAAAGTTCGTGATGAACTTGAAAATGAAATCATAAGTCTTAAACCATCGAGAGAAACAGTTCTTGTTGCAATTGGCGGTGGAGTAGTTGGAGATATAACTGGATTTTTAGCTTCGATAATTTTAAGAGGAATAAGATATGTTCAGGTTCCAACTTCAGTAATTGCACAGGTTGATAGTGCAATTGGTGGTAAAACAGGAATCAATACTAAGCACTCAAAAAATTTAATTGGTACATTTCATCATCCTTCTTTGGTTCTTGTCGATATAGAATTTCTTAAAACTCTGCCCGATGAAGAGTTTTTCAATGGAGTAGCCGAGATTTTAAAATCAATGCTAATTGCCTCAAAAGAGGGATTCGAATTCCTTGAAAATAATCTTGACAAATTGATGTTGAGAGACGAAAAAGTCATAAAAAGATTAATAGAAGAATCAATAAAAGTAAAAGTAAATGTCGTGAAGAAAGATCCTGACGAAAAAAACTTAAGAAAAATTTTAAACTTCGGTCATACTATTGGACACGCAATTGAATCTCTAAGCGGTTACAAACTAAAACACGGATTTGCAGTTGTGGAAGGAATTATTGTTGAGAGTTATCTTTCATTCCTTGTAAATGGATTAAGTGAAGTAGATTTATTTAGAATTCAATATATTGTCGATAAATTAAAGCTCGATAAATACGAAAGAAGAAAGTATAATTTCGAAAAAGTTTTTGAGAAAATGAGCTACGATAAAAAAAGAGTAAATAATCAAATTACTTTTTCTTTATTGAGCAAAATTGGAAAGTGCGATTACAATGTTATTGTCAAAGAAGAATTAGTTGAACTTGCTTATAATCATTAATTTATGATAGTCTTATCTTACCAGCCAAAAACTTATCGTGAATTTAGAAAAGCATTGAAATATGGTCTCGAGCACAAAGCTGACTTGATCGAGGTTCGTGGTGAGAAATTAAATGAAAAAGAATTGAATAAAATTTTATCCGATAAATCACTTCCAAAAATTTTTACTTATCGCATTAATCAATTCTCTTACTCAAAAATTAAAGACGCATCGAAAAAATATCGTATTGCCCTAAAACAAAATGTTGAATTCATTGATGTCGATATAAATTTAGGAAAATCATTCATTAACAAACTCAAAAAGGAAATTATAAACACTAAATTTATTCTCTCCTATCACAATTACGAGAAAACTCCAAAGCTCAAGTATTTGATTCAAATTTTTGATTATATGAGAAAAATCTCGGCTGATTACTACAAGATTGTTACATTTGCAAATTCTGTCATCGACAACTATTTCATTCTAAAATTGCTTGAAATTGCAGACAGAAAAAATATTCGATTGATCTCACACTGTATGGGTGAATATGGGAAAGCAGGCAGATTTTTAGCTTACAAAAATGGTTCGAGCTTTTTTTATGTATCCTTCAATTCAAATAAACAAACCGCTGAAGGACAGATTCCTCTTGAAAACTTGAATAAAATTTTTAAGATAAGACAGCTTTATCCTTCCACAAGGATTTATGGAATTATTGGGAATCCATTAAAACAAAGTAAAAGCTGGTTGTTTCATAATTTTGGTTTCAATCTTACAGGCTCAAATGCAATTTATCTTAATTTCCCAATAACCGATTTAGATGAATTCATACATTATTTCAAAACTTACATTCGAGGACTGAGCATTACAATTCCATATAAAGAAGAAATCTTAAATATTCCAAACATTTCGTCAAAGATTATAAAAGAAATCGGTTCAGCAAACACGGCTATCTTCAAAGAGTCTAAACCAATTTTATTTAATACAGATTATCTCGGATTTAAAGAGATTGTTAAAAAAGAAAAGCTTTTACAGAACTCAAAGATTTTGGTAATTGGTGCCGGCGGATCAGCAAGAACTGTAATTTATACATTAAAGAAATTTAAAAACGAAATTTTTGTTGTTAACCGAACATTTAATCGAGCAGAGAATCTGGCAAACGAAATGGAAGTTACAGCAATTAATCCACGAAAAAAGTTTGATATAGATTTTGATGTTTTAATAAACACAACTCCTGGCAATAATCTATTTCTCTTAAATCTTTTCAAAAAGATCACCAGTATTAAAAAACCAAAATTAGTCGTTGATCTTGATCTGAATTTCAAAGAATCCAGATTATTAGCTATGTGCAAAACAAATAAAATAAAAACAATAAATGGATTCGAATTTTTTATTAATCAGGCTATTCATCAATTCAAAATTTTTACAGGTAAAAGTATTTCATTGAGAAAAGTAAAAAAGTTTGTTTTGGAGAATTACGAAAAGCAGTTTTAGGATATGTTTGTTTTCACTCCCCCGCCGTCTAAAAGTCACACTAATCGAGCATTAATTTTAGCCGCTCTGACAGATGGGATCTCGATCATCAAAAACCACGCTGTTTGCGAAGATACTATTTACATGATTAGAGCCTTAAAAAAGCTCGGTGTAAAATTTGAAGAAAAAGAAAATGAATTAATTGTTCACGGAACCGGTGCAAAATTCAATAAAAAGAAAGTTACACTCTTTTGTGGAAATGCAGGAACAACCTTCCGATTTTTAACTGCCCTTTCAATCTTCAATGATGGCGAAGTAATTCTCACTGGTTCAAAAAGAATGTTGGAAAGACCAATCGGTGATCTTGTTGATGCTCTAAAGCAACTTGATGTAAAAGTTGAATCGAACAATGGTTATCCTCCAGTTAAAATTTATGGAGGCAGTTTTAAGTCAACACAAATCAAAATAAATGCAAAAAAAAGCAGCCAATTTCTTTCTGCTCTTTTGTTAATTATGCCTGTTTTGGGAAAAGATTTTATAATTAATCTTGAAGGAGTTCTTCCTTCACTGCCTTATGTAAAAATGACAATTCAAACATTGAAAGACTTCGGCACAAAAATCTATCACGAAAATTTCCAAAGGTTTTATCTCAAAGAAAACTTGAAACTGAAATCAGCAAAAATTATTATTGAAAGCGATGCATCATCAGCTACATATTTTTTAGGTTCTGCAGCAGTTTTAAGAAAAAGTATAAAAGTAAATGGACTTAATAAAAAATCCACACAAGCTGATATTAAATTTATTCACGTATTACAGAAAATGGGTTGTAAAGTTGAATGGGGAAAAAACTTTGTTAGGCTTTCTGGGAAAAAATTAAAAGGAATCTCAGTTGATATGAACGATGCACCTGATTCAGTTCCAGCTCTTGCAGTTGTCTCACTATTTGCAGAAGGCAAAACTTTAATAAGAAATATTGAAAATTTGAGATACAAAGAATCTGATCGAATTCAAGCACTTGCAAATGAGTTATCAAAGCTTGGAGCGATTGTCAGAACTGGTGACGATTTTTTAGAAATTAATCCAATCAAAAACTATAAACCTGCTGTAATCAAAACTTATAATGATCATCGAATTGCAATGTCTTTTGCAATTGCTCAGCTGAAAATTCCTGAAATACAAATCAAAAATCCTGAGTGTGTAAAAAAATCATTCCCAAATTTCTGGAAAGAGTTCAACAAAATGAGAGTAAGTTACAAACTATGAATATTGTTCTAATCGGATTTCGCGGTGCTGGCAAAACAGCCCTTGCAAAAATTTTATCAGAAAAATTAAATATGCAGCTTTTTAGTATCGATAAGATGATTGAAGAAAAAGAAGGTAAACGCATCAGAGAAATTGTTGCCGAAAAAGGCTGGCAATATTTCCGCGAATTGGAAACTCAAATTATTGAACAACTTGCAGATGTAGAGAATTCAATTATTGATACCGGCGGAGGTGTAGTAGAAAATCCCACCAACATTGATAATCTCAAAAAAAACGGTTACATAATTTATGTTCAGGCATCATTAAAAGATATTAAGCAAAGAATTCTCAATGATCCTGATAGACCAAAGCTAAATCCTACCTTAGATGTAGAGGATGATCTAACTGTCACTTACAATCGCCGAATTCCTCTTTATGAAGAATATTCAGACTTTAAAGTTAACTCTTCAACTACATCACTTGAAAAATGTGCTGATCAAATAATTGAATATCTCGGCTTATAATGAATTTACAATTAAAAGTCTGGTAAATTTTAAAACTTAAATCGAGGTGACTTATGAAAAAATTTTTACTTCTTATCACTCTTTTTTTCTTTCAAACCTCATATTCACAACTAAAATCACCAGAGGAATTTCTGGGATTTCAAGTCGGGGCAGATTATAAAGTCGCTAACTATGAAACAATACAAAAATATTTCAAACATCTCGCTGAAAATTCAAATATGATTGTCTATGAAGAGATCGGTAAGACAGTTCAAAAGCGGGATATGTTTATGGCAATCATAAGCACGGAAGAAAATATTAAAAATCTTGAAAAGTTTAGAGAAATTTCACGCAAACTTGCCGATCCAAGAAAATTAACTGATGAAGATGCCAGACTTTTAGCAAAAGAAGGTAAAATTGTTGTCCTCGTAACTTGCAATATTCACTCAACTGAAATTGCATCGGCTCAGATGTCAATGGAACTTGCTTATAAACTCATAACCAAAACTGCATCAGAAAAAACCAACAAAGCACTAAACGATGTAATCTTTCTACTAATGCCTTCAATTAACCCTGACGGTTTGGATATGGTTGTTGACTGGTACAATAAATATTTAGGAACCGAATATGAAGGAAGTCCAATGCCCTGGTTATATCATGTTTACGCGGGACACGATAACAACCGCGACTGGTTTATGTTTAATCTTCCTGAAACAAGAAATGTAATTGAAATCGCATACAGAAAATGGATTCCTCAAATCTGGCTCGATGAACATCAAATGGGCAGTAATGGTGCAAGATTATTTTTAGTTCCTTACAAAGATCCTATCAATCCGAATGTTCATCCATTTTTGTGGAGATGGCAGAAAGTAATTGGTGGAATTACCGCACTTGAACTTGAAAAACAAGGCTATAATGGAATTATTGATCAAGCAATCTTTGAAGCCTGGTGGCAAGGACCTGCAAGTGATTGCGGTTTATGGCATAATCAAATCTCACTTCTCTCAGAAATGGCAAGCTGCAACATTGCAAGCCCGGTTTACATTGATCCTTCAGAGATTAAAGCTACCCCAGAAATTACGACTTATGATATCAGAACAAATTATCCAAATCCCTGGCGAGGAGGCTGGTGGAGATTAAGAGATATTGTTAATTATGAACTTGCTCTAACTTACAGTCTGATTGAAATTGCTTCGCAATTCAAAGAAGATATTCTTTATGATTTTTACTTAATGGGCAAAGACGCGGTTGAAAAAGGTTTGAAGGGAAATCCATTTGCCTTCATTATTCCAAGAGATCAAAATGACCCTGTAACAGTTTCGAAAATGATTGATGTTCTTCAGTTTGGTGGTGTTGAAGTTCATTTCATTGACAAAGAATTTAAGATCGATAATGTAATTTATCCTGCTAATAGTTATGTAATTTATTTAGCTCAACCAAATGGTCGTTATGTTAAGGATTTATTTGAAGAACAATTTTATCCCGATTTAAGAAAATCTAAAAAAGAATCTCCAATTCAGCCTTATGATGTTGCTGGTTGGACTTTACCATACCTGATGGGAGTTAAATTTTACACAATCAATGAACCATTTAATTTAGAAACTAAATTACTTTCTTCTCCAAATTATCCTGTAGGCAAAGTTACTGGTATAAATGGGAAATATTTTATCGCTCAAGCTGGACCAAATGTTAATTCAACTTTAATTAATAAACTTCAAAAAGAAAAAATTCCTGTTTACTGGTTAATCGAATCAATTCAAGCAAATGATAAAACTTATCGTGAAGGTTCCGTCGTTTTTCCAATTGATGCAAAGTCAATTTCGCTTGCGAAAAAAACTGCCGAGGATTTACATCTCACCATTGATGCAATTGAAAACATTGATCAGAATAAAATGAAGCAACTAAAAAAAGTTCGTGTTGGTCTTTACAAACCTTATACTGCAAATATGGATGAAGGCTGGACAAGATTGCTCTTAGAAAATTTTGAATTTGATTTTGTAACTATGGAAAACAAAGACTTCAAACAAAAAAGACTCAAAGATCGGTTCGATGTAATAATAATTCCAGATATGAGCGGTGATTTAATTAAAGAAGGGAGATTCACTGGTGAGATGGCTCGATTTAATCGGCCTAAACCGCCAGAATATGATAGCGGAATTGGCAGAGTTGGAGTAGAAAACCTAAAAACATTCGTTGAGAAAGATGGAGGTTGTGTTATAACGATTGGTGAAGCGTGTAACTTTGCTATTGAAGATTTAGGATTAAGAGTTACAAATGTTTTGAAAAATATAAAGAGTGATGAGTTTTTCTGTCCTGGTTCGCTTCTTAGAATTTTAGTTGACAACAAAAATCCCATCGGTTATGGTTTTGAAGATGAAGTAATCGGTTATGTTAGTCAAAGCATAGCTTTTGCAACTTCAACACCATTCGGACAATTTGATAGAAGCATAGTTGCCCGATATCCAACAAAAGATATTTTCAAATCCGGTTTCTTACTTGGGGAAGATTACCTCTACAATCGTGCTGCGATTGTCAATGTGAAACAGAAAAAAGGAAATGTAATTTTACTTGGCTTCAAAGTTCAAAACAGACACCAAACATTTGGAACCTTTAAATTTTTATTCAATGCAATTCATTCAGCTGGACTGGAGTAAGAGTGAAAAATTTGGATAAGAGATGGATTAAAACTTGGTTGAAACTTAAACAATTGAACTTTTAAATTTTCTTGAAAAACTAAGTTAACATTCAGTTTTTTGATTACTTAAGATGAAATGAGTGAAATCAAAAAAGTAGAGTATGTAATTATTAATAGCTAAAGATATTAGAATGTTTTTGATGATTAGACTATAAAAAGGATACTTTACTAAATTCTCTTGTTGACAATTAAAATATTTATTAGTAATTACACATTAAAAATTTTAATTACATAAATTTAATTTGTTAAAAATTTAAAAGGGTGCATTAAAAACTGATAGAAGCTAAGATTTAGGTGAAAAATAAAACTTGCGTATATAGTGTAAGAAAATTACTATTTGTCTTTAACGAAAGTCGGTGAAAATATCTATTTCATTATGCGATTTATAATTCACCAGAAACAATTCTTATGATTCTATTTTCTAAAGTAGTGATGGTTGAGTTTTTACTTTTGATCAACCACTTTATTTAAGAGTTGGACGAAATTTATAAATTAATTTGTCTCATCAAGGAAAATTATTTAAAATAATGATGAGATTTATTATCAGTCTAATATTTTTTACTATTCTAATACCTTCATTATGTTTTACACAGCAGGATCCTTCATTTATTGAAATTCCATATAAAAACATTGAAGTGAAATTAGATGGAATTTTAGATGAATGGGATAAAAAATTTGATTTCTTTTTTGAAGATACACTAAAATCTTTACACTCCCCTCCAGGAATAAACATTTCAAAAGTCTATCCAGCCAATTTTGATTTCTCACTAATAAAGACACCACTTTCAAAAAACAGAGTTTATATTAAGTGGTTCTGGAACTATACTAATTTATGTTTTGCATTTGTTGTCTATGATAAACATCTTAATGCTCAAGCAATTAATGAAACTAATAAGCCCCATCATCACTTTAATGATGGAATAGAAATTTATATTGATTCTAAAAATGACAGCAAGAATAGAATGGATATTAATGATTATCAATTTATAATTGATCTACTAAATAATGTTGATATTTTTCGTGGTGAAAGAAAATTTTTTCAATCAGATACTTTTGCGGTACCAAAAGACTACGGTCAGAATATTCTAATTAAAAATTTTTCTAAAGTTTATGGGACAATAAATGATTCAACCGACATTGATGAATATTATGTTATCGAAGTTGTTATTCCTTTCACATCCTTAGGTATTGAACCAAAAACCGGCATGAAAATGAAATTTGATCTCTGCTGTAATGATGTAGATTTTCCATTGAACCAAGCAATTATAAATGATTATGCATCTACTAACACCTGGCCATTTAGTTGGTCGGGGTATAGTGATTTCGGCTATCCCCAGTATTGGAAAAATGGTCAACTTGTTGGTGAACCAGGATTTTTAGAAGAAATAAACCAAAGATTAAGTTCAAAATGGTTAATTCTTTATACAATTACACTTCTTATTTCTCTTGTATTTATAATAATCTTATTAATAAAGTTCAATAAATTAAGAAGACTGCCTCGAAAAGACGAGATATTACAAAGTTCATTTATTTTTTCAACTGGAGTTTACGACAAAGAGCTTTCATTCAATCAAAAAATATTACAAAAAGCTAAAGATTTTATAATATTAAATAAAGACAAACAAGTTACTTCCGAAGAAGTTGCGAAAAATATTGGTATCTCATTGAGAACTTTTCAGAGATTAGTAAGAGAAGAACTAAATTGTACGCCTACTAATTTTATTACAATAATAAAGCTAAATCTTGCTGCAGATTATCTTTCAAAGAAAATCGGTAATGTCACTGATGCGGCTTATGAATTCGGTTTTTCAAATCCTTCCTATTTTTCCAAACAATTCCACAAACATTTTGGAATATCTCCCTCTGAATTTATGAAGAAAAACGACAAAAGTATGAACTAAAATACCAGTTCTGTTTTAGTTCTTTACTTTTTAAGTTTTTGTCGTCCATTTAAATGCATCATCCAATTTCACCAATTTATTTTTGCAAAAAAATAGGAAAAAGGATTGCTAACATATTTAGTAGGAATTTTATGTCTAATAATCATTTTCGTTTTAGCCATAGTTTTTCAGAGTGGTATCTCATGGATATTAGGAGTATTTCTAATAATTACAATTTTATTTATCAGGATTAATCTTGTGGAGATAACTAGAAAATCAGAACAGTTACTTGTTTTAATCTTAATAACGATAACCATAATAACTGTAATTGTAATTGCTTCATAATGGAGGTGATTAATATGAAACATTATACATTAAAATCAACTTTTTTATTGTATGTTTTTACTTTGACTTTTTCAATTTTCACTCTGGCAGGTAGAACATCATTGGCTCAGAGTGTTATTCTTGTTGATTATGGATCCTCTCCATCAGAAAACATCTACGGCTTAGAAGGATGGAATGTGGTCTTAAAAAGTTCCAATCAAGTGTATTCAAATTTAGGTCCCGCAGGGCTTCAGACTAATTCCAATTGTAGTGAATTCTCAGATTATCGAGGTATTAGTGGATCGCGTAGAAATTTTCGTTATGGAGAAAGAATTGTAGTCACATGGTACAACACATCAAACCAGAAATAAGATTTATTCCAAGAATAAGTTTTAATGATCCAGATGAACCAGATACAGGAATTACAGGAACCTGGTTTACAATGCGTGACTTTACAAATTTTAGAAGGGCAATGATAACAATTGAACCTTTATCTTCTGCTAAATCAGTTTTTAATATATTCAGAACAGGAATAAACGCGGCTGCTGGGAACCATTCTCTCGTTAATATTAATCTTCACATAGAATGGGGCGAACAAAATGAGCTAAAACAATATTTGATTTGTGATAAGATTGAATTAATGACAGATGCCGATACGCTGCCCCCTCAAAAACCAACAAATCTTACCTATCAATTATTATCTGATTCTCGAGTTAAGCTAAACTGGGATATAGGTGTTGATAATGTTGGCGTGACCGATTATTTCATTTATTTAGATAACAAGATTGAAGGTTATTCACGTACAAATTCATTTACTGTATCTTTTTTAGAACCTTCCAAGCAATATACCTTTACAATAACAGCTTTAGATCAAATTAGAAATGAAAGTCAAAAATCTGACCCTGTTACTATTACAACACTGCCATTTCAAGGTAGAAACGATTTAATAAGACCAACTGATTTTATCTATTTAGGTGCATTCAAATTTCCAAGTGGGTGGGAATTTGGCGGTGATGCATTAGCATACAATCCACAAGGAGATGGAGGTCAGAGTGGTAGCGGCTCAATTGATGGATATCCCGGTTCTTTATTTTCTAATAATATTGATCAACCTGCATTCTGTTATGTGGCAGAAATAAATATTCCCGCACCGATTATATCAACAACACATAATCCAGACGAGTTAAACACAGCAATAAATCTTCAACCATTTACTAATATAAGACCGAATAGCATAAATAATTGGACCGATGTAGATGTTTGGAGACTGGGGTTAGCGTATCTTTCACCACGTGGATTACAGCCTTCCCCGAAACTTTATCACTCCTGGGGATATCATTTTCAACTTGGAGAATCAAAATCGGCATCGCTCTGTTGGTGCAATCCTTCAAATTTAGCAGATACAAATTCCTATGGAGGTCCCTGGTATATTGGGTTGAGCAATAGTCCTCCTTACGATCCAGCATTAAATGATTATATTTTTTCAGTTCCACAAATCTGGGCAGACAGCTTCACTTCAGGGAGAGCGTTAATTATTGGCAGAGCCAGACAAGGTGGAATAAGTGGTTTAGGTCCTACATTGTATGCAATTTCTCCTTGGAATTTAGGTAATCCTCCACCAATTTTTACTGAGCTGAATTTTTCAAAATTACTTGAATATGGTTCAGTTTATAATGCAACAGATACAACATATCCAAATTCAATTCTTAATTACAATCTTGCTGATGACTGGAAAGGAGCTGATTGGCTTTCAATAAATAATAAATCAGCGGTAATGATTATTGGCAGGAAGGGACTCGGCGATCATTGGTATGGATTTCAGGGCGAAAGTACTCCATTATCCTGGATTGAGTTCAATATTCCATTCCCGGATTTTTATCCAACTGATCCCGATGGCAAAGGACATAGAGCGAATCATTATACTCCTATGATAATTCTTTACGATCCAGTTCAACTTGCTGCTGTCGCTTCCGGATCAATTAATAGCTATGAACCTCAACCTTATGCTGCTCTACGATTGGATACTTTAATTTTTTATGGAAGGTCAAAGATTATTAAAAGCGCATCATTCGATCCCTTTAACAAAATTCTTTATGCAGTAGAAGCAGATGCTTTACAAGAAGGTGATAATTTAATTCATGTATGGAAACTTCAAGACTCACAGACAGAAGTGAAGGAAAGTAATTTAATCCCCGATGAGTTTATACTTTACCAGAATTTTCCTAATCCATTCAATCCGAGAACAAAAATTAAATGGCAATCACCAGTAAGCGGCAGACATACCCTAAAAGTCTTTGATATTTTAGGAAACGAAATTTATACATTAATTGATGAATATAAACCGGCAGGAATATACGAGGTTGAATTTCAGTCATCCACAGACCAGTATCAGTTAACAAGTGGTGTTTATTTCTATAAACTCACAGTAGGTAAGTATGTCAAGGCAAATAAAATGTTATTTATCAAGTAAGATGACAGAAATGATAAATCGAATAAATAGATTTTAGAATTAACAAAATTAAAATCAATGGATAATACAAAACCAGAAAAAGTCAATTAAATAAATTCATTTTATGGAGGTCAAAATGATTAAAGAATTACTATTCAAAATATTAATTGTGTTGATATTAAATTATTTTTTAACAAGCTTGATCTTTATAACCAATCAACCCCTTCTTGCACAGGAGATACAGGAAAACTTATGGATAACAAATGGTCCAGTTTACGCAATACAACCAAGCTTTGATGGAAGTTCAATTTATATAGGTGGTGATTTCACATACGTTGGACCAAACACAGGTTATGGTGCAACAATCGATATCACAACAGGGAAACCTGATGTATCAATGCCGAAAGTAAATGGTAGAATTTGGGCAGTAGTGCCAGACGGTTCGGGCGGTTGGTATATTGGTGGTGAGTTTACATATGTAGGTGGTATTGCAAGAAATAGGATTGCTCATATAAAATCAGATAAGACAGTCGACGTCAGTTTCGATCCTAATGCAGATGGTAATGTTTTGGCAATTGCTGTATCGGGTTCAAAGATTTATGTGGGTGGAAATTTTTATCATTTGGGGGATTCAACAAGATCAGGTATTGCAGAGCTTGATGCATCCACAGGAAATGTGACAAGCTGGAATCCTTACATTGGTGGGAGTGTGTATACAATTATTGTATCTGGTTCATTACTTTATACAGGTGGGAGCTTTTGGATAATTGGAGACTCAATAAGAAATAATATTGCTGCAATTGATTTATCCACAGGAAAAGCCACTAGTTGGAATCCAAATGCAAATGATATTGTTCGTACTCTTGCTGTATCAGGTTCGGTTGTGTATGCTGGAGGTGATTTTACTTATATGGGTGGACAACCAAGAAATAAAATCGCAGCTATCGATGCAACCACCGGAAATGTGACTGGTTGGAATCCAAGTGCAGATTATAGAGTTAAAACAATTGCGGTCTCTGGTTCGACAATATATGCTGGCGGTGAGTTTGAGAATATCGGGGGTTCTTCAAGAAATTATATTGCGGCTCTTGATGCGATTACAGGAAATGCCACTAGCTGGAATCCAAACGCAAATGGAAGTGTGAATACAATTGTTGTATCCGGTTCAATAGCGTATGTCGGTGGATTTTTTACGAGTATTGGAGGAGAGCACAGGAATAATATTGCGGCCATTAATGTGTCTACTGGAACTGCAACAAGTTGGAATCCTTATGCATATAGTTGGGTTAATGCTATTGCAGTGTCAGGTTCTACTGTATATGCTGGTGGATATTTTAGAAGTGTTGGCGGGAAAACTAGAATGTATATTGCAGAATTAGATGCTAGTACAGGAGAAGCTACGAGTTGGAATCCAAATGCAAACGATGTTGTTCGTGCACTTGCAGTTTCGGGGACTACTGTATACGTTGGTGGTTCGTTCACGAATATTGGTGATTCTGCTCGAAATTATATTGCAGCGATTAATCCATCTGGACAAGCCACAAGCTGGAATCCAGATGCTTCTGATTTTGTGCGTGCATTAGCTGTTTCTGGTTCTACGGTCTATGCAGCCGGCTATTTTATTTCAATAGGCGATTCTATCAGGCGGTACATTGCGGCACTCAATTCAACAACTGGTAAAGCGACCGAATGGAAAGCTGATGCAAATAATTATGTTACAACTCTTGCGGTTTCAGATTCTACAGTTTATGCGGGGGGCAATTTTACAACTATTGGTGATTCAATAAGAAATTATATCGCAGCAATTGACAAAGTTACAAGTAAGGTCAAGGGATGGAATCCAAATTCAAACAATTGGGTTCGTGCAATTGCTCTCAATGGTTCAACAGTCTATGCTGGCGGTCTGTTTACAAATATTGGTGACTCTACACGAAATTATATTGCAGCCATTGATGAGAATACTGGGAAAGCCACAAGCTGGAATCCAAATGCAAGTTCTTATGTTGTTGCAATTGCAGTTTCAGGTTCATCGGTTTATGTAGGTGGGGGTTTTGGAATTATTGGAGGACAATCAAGAAATTGTATAGCTTCTCTTAATCCATCTACAGGACAAGCTACGACCTGGAATCCAAACTTAAACGATTGGGTTTATTCACTAGCCATTTCAAATGTCAATGCAAAAATATATGCTGGAGGAGGGTTCTCAGCTGCTCTCAATAATTTACCTTGTGATTATTTTGTCGGTCTAACAAATCCAGAAGATCCGTTGCCAGTAACTCTAACATCTTTTACTGCATCATTAACAAATGGACAAAATGTAATGCTGCAATGGTCAACAGCTACAGAAATAA
Organism: Ignavibacteria bacterium; assembly: GCA_013177855.1. Lineage (NCBI taxonomy): Bacteria > Pseudomonadati > Ignavibacteriota > Ignavibacteria > Ignavibacteria bacterium. Next base: position 2,075,483 of record JABLYA010000001.1, on the reverse strand, counting down.
ATAATTATGGATTTGAAATCGAAAGAAAAGTGATTGAAGCCTCTGGCTTCATAGAGAAGTGGGAAAAGATTGGTCTTGTGAAAGGTAATGGAAATTCAAATTCACCAAAAGATTATTCCTTCATAGATAATTCTGTCTCAGGTGGAAGATTTAAATATCGATTAAAACAGATAGATATTGATGGAACATTTTCATACTCGAACGAGATTGAAGTCGACCTTAAAGTTCCAAAAGAATTAATCCTGTATCAGAATTATCCGAATCCATCAAATCCAAGCACAACAATATCATTTACAATTGAACAAGATGATCCTGTAACTTTAAAAGTGTATGATATACTTGGACGAGAGATAGTGACGCTTGTTAATTCAGAATTAAAAGCTGGAGAGATATACCGAGTAAAATTTGATGGTTCTAATTTATCATCAGGAGTTTATTTTTACAGACTTGAGAGTAACAATAAGAGTTTGGTCAAAAAATTTACTTTAATTAAATAAGGAATTGTTGAGCTTTATAAATTTAGATTAGAAGGTGAAATTGTAACAGGGCAAAAGAATATTGAAACAATATTGAATTCAACTACTCGTTAATCTTTTCTATTAAAAGACCCATCAGTTGCGCTTTATAACTCAAAGATGGTTCTTTTTTATTAAACGATGGCTCTTTTCCACCCAACGATGGGTCTTTTTCACTCATCGATGGCTCTTTTTCAGTCAAAATTGCCTCTTTTTCATTCAACGATGGCTCTTTATCACTCATCGATGGCTCTAATTCACTCAACGATGTCTCTTTTAGACCCATTGATGGCTCTTTTTTACTCAAAACTGGTAATTTTTAAGCCAGAAATGGCTTTTTTAGCAAATTTTAAGGTTTTTCTAAACAAATAAATGTGTTTTTATCTTCAATTTTTAACCTTAAAGAGGTAATTGGAAAATTATCCAGACTTATTTGAAACTAAGGTAATGAATTGTTCTCTCTCATTAATGTTTTGATAGTTTAATTCTTACCTAATGCTTTTTTGAAATTTTTGTTGGAAAAACCTTTTAGACTTTTATGAAAGGAGAAAAACCTTATTGTGAAACTTTTCATGAAATTGATAATTGATCAAAGACTTTCGAAAGCACACGATAAGCGTTTTGTTTCCAGGTGTAATTCTTAATTACATCTTCACGAGCTTTTTTACCCAATTTTGTTCGTAGAAATTCGTCATCGTACAGCTTTAAAATTAACTCAGTTAATTTTTCTACATCACCTGGTTTAAATTTCAAGCCATTCTCACCATCGATGATAATTTTACCAATTTGTTCAAGATCACTTGCAATAATTGGTTTGCCCATTGCCATATATTCAAAAAGTTTTGTCGGGGAACCAAAAAATCTTGTTCCGTCTTCAAAACCGAGATGAGGAGAAACCAGCACATCACAGGCAGCAAGATATTCAGGAGCTTTATCATGCGGGATTAATCCAGTAAAAATGATTTTGTCATCTAAACCCAGTTGATGGGTTTTAAGCTCGAGATTTACTTTTAAGTTTCCATCTCCAATTAACAGAAATTTTATTCTGCCATTTTTCTCAATTACTTTTACAGCTGCATCAAAAAGAGTTTCCACTCCATGCCAGCGAGTAAATGTCCCGATAAATCCCACAACAAAAAAATTTTCGAGATTTAATTCTTTTCTGATTTGGTTGCCATCAATTTCTGGTGAGAATTTTATTGGGTCAACTCCATTGGGATTAATTACAATTTTATTTTCATCATTACACAGGTGTTTTATCTGAGCTTTTGTAACTTCACTTACTACTCCGATTACATCTGCATTTTTGAGAGCGAACTTTTCAATTTTGTTCGCAAGTTTTTCAAATACGAGCCTGCTCCAGTTTTTCTTTGCCCATACCTCGGAATTATTAACTTCTAAAATTAAGGGCACATTTAAATAATAGGAAAGAATTACACCGCTCGCATTAAATATGGAATGCCTCTGATAAATTAAACCGATATTATTATCATTAAAACACTTCTTTAATTTTTTAATAACCCGGAAATGATAGTCCATCAATTGAAACTCATCAAAAAAATCAAGCAACAGATTTGGTTTTATTAAGATTGAAAGATGATGATCTATTAAAGGGAAATCTCCAGCATAAATTGTATCGAAGCCTAACTGCTTTGCTCCATTGATAAATCCCTTAATGTGGGTTACAGAACCACCAGCAAAAATTTTACCTGCAAGATCAGTTCGTAAAAAAAGAATTGTCTTGTTGCCTGTTTTGAATTTGCTTTTTTTCTTAATCACTAAAGGATAATAAACATAAAATGAAAAATATGTTTTAATTAAAATTACAATTGCATAAACTAAACCCAACAGAAGCTTCGGAAATAAATCAAAAAAAAGTCCAAATTTATTTGTGACTGCAAAATCTTCTTCATCAAATAGAATGAACTGACTGGCGGATTTAGAAATTAAAGCAAGTGTCTTAAGTGATGTTCTCGATCTATTGACCTGACTATTAACATTTGAGATTATGACAAGATCGTATCTCTTTTCTCTTATTTTTTTCGAAATCGTTGAAAGATCAGAACCAACAAAATCTGATTTAGATAAAATCTTTAGATTAAAATTAAAATTCTTTTGAACTAACTTGATGATTTCTGAATCTTCAAATGCAATTAATAGAACGTTCTTAATATTTCTCTTCTTTAAATAATCAAGAAGTTTTGAATAAGTCTCTTTCATTTCGAAGATGTGTCTACTTTATTCTTTCTAAAATTTAAATATCCTGTTATCGCCAGTAGGACTAATACAATCGCGTTTAATCCAAGAGAAATATTTTTCCCGAGATAATAACTCAAAGGTTCGTAACGAAATTCAATTTTATGCCTTCCAGGTGGAACAAGTATGGCTCTTCCGTTGTGATTTGCTCTGTAAATCTTTGTCTCTTTTCCATCTATTAAAGCTTTCCAGCCAATGTTGTAATATGTATCTCCAAGAAAGAGCAAATTATTTCCAGAAGCATTTACATCCATTTCAATATTTTCAAAAACATATTTTGTGATATTCACAAAAGCAGTTGAGTCAGGTGGATCAATCTTTTCAAAATCCAACTTTGTATCTGGAGAGAATTGAACAACTTCGGCTGGCTCGATTTCATTGTCTTTTATTTTATTTAAGAAATCGAGGGGAGGCATTTTTTCAAATCTGTTCACAAAATATGCTCTTGGAAGTGCAAGTTTGTTTAGATGAACAGTCGTAGACTCATCCTGATAAATAACTTCAAAATATGGACTTGGAATTGGTTTTTCGGTAATAATGTACTTTACATTAAACATTCGCCAGAGAGTTGGATTTGGTAATCCAACAACATCAATAAGATCCTGATAAGCTCTCGGTTTTGCTCCGCTGTATCCATAAAAATCTTGAAGTAAAAAAGTCACATGATAATTAGAATGATGATTTATTGCTCCAAGTGAACCGTCATTCTTCAAATTCAAAATTCTGTAAACTGATGTATCTCTTTTTATAGCTTTCACCCATTCTGGAGTCTCAAATTCTTTTTGCAATTGCATCTCGTCATATTTTCTCATTCCTCTCGAACTAATTCTAAACAGATCAAACACAGTCAAAATTACAAGAGCCAATACCAGAACTTGATAATTAAGATTTCCTTTAAGATAAAATAAAGTCAAACCAAGACCAGCTATTGCGACAGCAAAAGCAATTAATGAATCTTCATAAAACATATTGAAAGTATAATCATAAAGTTGAGGATGAACTTTCTGACTATCTCGCAACAGTCCAATATACCAATCTTTAATCGGTGAATTGAAAACAATAAATATCACGAAAAGTCCGGCAAAGAAATAAAGAAAATAATTTATTATCGATGTATTGATTTTCTCTTCCCCTTGCTTGAATTTATAAATCGAGTAAACTCCAAATGCTGCAAGGATTGGAAAAGAAATCTGCACGAGATTCAAAATCATACTCGGCACACGAAACTTGTTGAAGTATGGGAAATAGTAAAACATCAAATCATAAACAATTGGGAAAGTCCTTCCGAATGAAATCAAAACAGAAATTATGACCAATATCGCGAGGAATTGAACAAAAGGATTTTTCCGGTTAAAGTAAATTCCCAGAAGTCCAAAAACAAAAATTAAAATTCCCATATACTGTGGAACATCAACAAAAGGCATCTGACCCCAATATGTGTTCACATCGACTGGTTGATTTTGTGAGAGCTCACCTTGATAAGTCGAATTACCATATCCATAAAACGACGGCATAATCCAGGTTAACATTTCACCAGGACTGAAAGACCAGTTGGTTGCGTATTCATAATCAAGTCCGCCGGTTGTCTTTTTTGCTGAAGGATTCACTTGCTCAAGAATGCTCGATGTTCCACGAATTGAAGTTGGATTATATTCATAAATTGCCCAGTACTGGTCGATAGACATCCCGGCAGCAAACAAAGTTGCGAAGATAAGAATAATTCCAACCTTTAAAAGATTAAAAGCTGTTTTTGAATGTTTATTGATTAGATGTCTAATCATAAAATAAACGAAATAAATCAACACTGCGAAGTATGAATAAAAAATTTCTTGAATGTGAGCTGATAATAGTTGTATATGGAGAACAACGATTAAAAATAGAAAATCGAAAAGTGTGATCTTATACTGAAGTCTTTCCAGAGCCAGGAAAAGAAATGGAATCATACAAAGAGTGATCATCTTAGTATTATGTCCAATTGGGATAAAAATTATCATTCCTGTTGAGAAAGTAACCCCAATGCTTGCAAAGAGTGAAGTTAATCTATCAATTTTTTTGTATCGGAGAAATGCATAAGTGGTGACTGCAAGAATATAAAAATAAAAAGTTGGTCCAGCAGATTGTTCATTTGTAATTGCTCGAAAGATAGATTCGATAAAATGGAGAATGTAAAGGATTAAATCGAACGCTCTTAAATCTATTGAAGTTATGTAAGCCGGCATTCCCATAAAAATATAAGGATCCCACAACGGTTGAGTTCCAACTTCTCTTGCATAAGCCAGATAATTTTTCATCGCCATAGAAGTAGTAATATCACCTGAGATGAAAGTCAAATTCCCGAAAAAGACATCTCCAAAGAAAATGTAAAGCAGAACCAGTGGAATAATTATTAAAACATAATCCTGATATTTTTCTGGAATTATTCTGTTGAGATTAAAATTGATAAAGAAATTCTCTTTATTTTCTTTTCGAACTTGTTTCTTCTGTTTAGCCATAAACTTTTTCTCCAAAAAATTGATTTTCAAAGACAAATATAATTAGTGAGCTCACCAATTATTTTCACTCAAGTAATTGAATTAATTATTTGAATTAATTTCTGTGTAATTCTTTCTCTTGTAAATTCATACTTTTGTGGTGAATCGATTTTTTTCAGATCATTCTGCTTCCATTTATTGAATAATTCGATAATCAAACTTTTCATTTTATCCTTTTCTTCATAATCAACCGCATTGCCCTGTTTAACATAATGTATCAGTCTGGCTGAAACTCCACTTTCTGGTCCAATCACTAAAATGAAATTCCCTGAAGCGATGTACTCAAATATCTTCCCCGGCAGAATTTCATTGCTTGTTGCAACTCGATTCACAATCATTATCAAAAGATGAGAATTGAAAGTCAGCTCAAGAACATTTTTATGATTAAGATAACCATGATCAATAAAGTTCTTAAAGAATTTCATTGATTTAATTTTCTGTCTTATTTCATCATCCATCACTCCCGCAAAGTGAAATTCAAAATTGTTAGCAAATTCTAAATTTTCTTCTACAAGTTCTTCGAGGGCAATCCACAATTTTTCAGGATTTCGTGTTGAGGGCATATTACCAGTATAAGTGATAATAAATTTTGATGTTGATTTTTGTTCAATATTCTGGAAATCATCGGGGTCAAACCCATTTGTTAGAACTTCGTAGTTATTTTTTATTCCTTTAGACTTAATAATATCCAGATAACCTTCACTTGCTGCGACTACAAAATCAGCATTTTTTAAAACGCTTCTTTCAAGTTTTGAATCAATCCACTCAGCAATTTTTGTTCTTTTCATACCTGAGTAGTAATCGATATCAGTCCAGGGATCTCGAAAGTCAGCGATCCATTTAATCTTTGTTTTGCGTTTTAATGACTTTGCAATTAAATGCGTTGTATGCGGCGGACCAGAACTTATAATGACATCAATACCTTCATTTTTAATTAGTTGAGTTCCCGCTCTTACCGCAAAAGGCAGCCATCCAATCTTTGCATCAGGAAGAAAAACATTCAATCTTAAAAAAACAGATATTCTCTCTGTTATTGATTTATGATTATCCTTAATAAATGCGACTGGAATCTTTTCATCAGATTTTCGTCCTGTTATTTTTCGATAAATTCCAAATGGTGTCCAATATCTTGTTTTAATTACTTTTGTTTCCGGTGGGATTTTTTCAATTAAAGTAAAATCAAGATCAGGATAATCAACTTTATCAACTGTCAATACAAAAGTTTGAAAATAATATTTATTCAAATATTTCAGAAACTTTAAAACTCTTTGTGTCGCTGCACCTGCAGCCGGCGGAAAATTATAAACAACAAACAAAACTTTCTTTCTTTTCATAATTTGATTTAACTAATCTAAAACTTTTAGTAAACTCTGTATCCTCATAATTAATTTTTTAATCAGTGCAAAATTGCAAAAAAGAAGGCACAAAATTGTGCCTTCTTTGACTTTTAGCTACTGAAAAAATTGCTTCAGATTATTCCTCTCGTATCTCCAGAAAATCTATTTCTCCTGCACCCTCTCGAACAATTTCTGGTTCTTCGCCGCTGAAATCAATTATTGTCGAAGGCAGAGTGGAAAGTGGACCTGAATACAAAATCAAATCAACAAGTTTACCGTAATGCTTTACTATTGATTCTTCATCATTTAAGATTTCACCATTTTCATCAGTTACACTAGTGCTAACAATAGGATGACCAAGTTCTTTTGCTAAAGATTGAGCGATCAAATTGTCGGGGACACGAATTCCGACAGTTTTTCTTTTACTCCATAATTTTTTTGGAACTTCTCTTGCTGCAGGAAGAATGAAAGTGTATGGTCCTGGAAAAGCATATTTTAAGAAGCGATATACTTGAGTAGATACTTTTGCATAGTTCGCAATATCTTTTAGATCAGCGCATATAAAACTTAAAGGTTTGTCCTTCAAAAACGGCTTGATCTGATAAATTCTTTCAATTGCTTTTTTTTGAAAGATATCACATCCAAGTCCATAAACTGTATCGGTTGGATAAATTATAACCCCTCCATTCCTTAAAATTTCAACTGCTCTATTGATGAAGCGCATTTGTGGATTTTTGGGATGGATGTGTAAAACTTCTGCCATAATTCTCTCCTTTCTTTTACAAAGTGAAAATAAGATTATTTAAGGTTAATTTCCAATAGATGGGAAGTGGGTGATAATTTTCAATTTTTATCTTATATCCAGAAATATATCGAAGTTTGATTTATCAACTATTAAGGTTTTAGCATCGGGATAATTCTCTTTAAAGGTTTTTGGTATTTTTTTCTTAGGATTTGGAGTAAATGAAAATTCAAAAGCCACCAATTCCCCTTCTTGTTCTTCGATATAATCAATTTCCTGTTTTTGATGAGTTCTCCAGAAGAAAGCATTAAATGTAATATTTGAATTAAAATTGTTTTTCATCCTTTCAACGATTAAGAAGTTTTCCCACATCGCTCCAAAATCTGTCCGACGATTAATTGGAAGGAAATTATTTATAACAGCGTTTCGAACTCCCAGATCATAAAAATAGATTTTCCTCGATTTACTTAATTCATTTCTCATATTCTTCTGAAAAGATGGAAGACGGAAAATTACAAACGACTTTTCAAGAATCTCTATATATCTTTGAATAGTTTCTGCATCAACTTTCAAAAGCTGAGAAATTTCATAATACGAGACAAGATTACCAATTTGTAATGCCAATGCTTTAACAAGTTTTTCCAGAATTTCAGGTTTCTTTAAATCTTTGTATGTAAAAATATCTTTAAATAAATAACTCTGAGTAATGCTTTTAATTAATTCTCTCTGCTCATCTTTTTTCATAATTATTTCTGGATACATTCCATAAATCAACCGATTTTCAAGATCACGATTAGCTTCCAAATAACCTATATGATTAACATATTCTTTCCATGAAATAGGGAATAAAACAAAATCATATTTTCGTCCTGTTAATGGTTCACTTACCTCTTCTATCAAACCAATTGCAGAAGAACTCGTTGCAATCACCTGATATTGCGATAAGTTATCAACAATTATTTTAATCGTCAGCCCAATGTTTTCAACTCTTTGAGCTTCATCAATGAGTATTAATTTCTTTTCACCAAAGATTGATTTTAATTTTGAGGAGTTTGCATCTCTTAGAATTTCTCTAACATCAAATTCATCACAATTAAGATATAAAGCCTCATTTTTGAATTCATCCATAAACATTCTAAGTAGTGTGGTTTTACCAACTTGCCTTGCCCCGCTAATTATTATTGCTTTTTGTTTAAAAAGCTTTGCTTTTATTTGATCATAAATTTGTCTTTTTATCATTTTACTGTGAAGATTTTTCAAAATTTAAAAAATTTCGGTTTGAACCGCAAAATTTTATAAGAAATTTCGGTTTCAACCGAAAAATCTTATAAGAAATTTCGGTTTGGAGAGAAAAATTCTACTTTATCGCCCTGAGGAATTTATTTATCTGGCTACTCATCCTTTCAAAGTGTGATCCCTGCCAGTAAATTTTATCGCAAGTAGGACAATGATAAAATTTCATTTGTTTCTCAAAAAAATGATCGGGCAATTTCGATTTTGCCTTTTCTCTTGAAATTCTTTTAAGTTTTGTCCCACACTCAAGGCACCTTGAAAATGGTTCAATGTATTTACCGACAGAGAAAACTTTTAAAACTTCTATCGTCTGTTTTTGAGGATCAACATTGCGAACATAGTAACCGTATTGAACATCTTTTCGTTTCAAAATTCCTATATCTTTTGTTAAAACTATTCTTTTCGATTGAATAGAAATTTTTACAATCTCATCATCAGATATCGAGTTAGAGTAAAAAATATCAAGTCCAAGTTTTCTAAGATTTTTTGCGAGCCCTCCGAGATTAACATCACAAATAAATTTTGGTTTTCCTCTAATGCGCTTGTAAAGGTGTCTCAAATTTTTTGATTTTAATTTATTATCTGGTGGATATACTTTAATCTCATCACCATCGTTTATCATGTAATCAAAATTAACTGATTTACCATTAACCAGAATTATATCAACTTCTGTATGCGGAACATTAATTCCTTCGATTAGATCTTTTACTGATGTTACATCTATAAATTGATGATTAATTACTTTCTTAAACTTTTGAGGCAAAAAGTCCTTTAAACTTCCATAAAATTTTATGTGAACATTTTTTGTAATCAATTTCATTTTCGGGTATGAAATTTAATTTATAATCATTATCACTTAAAAATATAATCTTTTAACTAAATATCATTTTATGTAATTTTCAAAAAAAGGTGAATGTTTCATGGCAAAGAAATTAAAAGCAGCTCCCAAATATAATCCATTACCACCATCTGAACTTACCTGGACCTGTGATCCATCAATTTTTGAATTTGAATCAACCAAGAATCTTGAACCGATCGAAGGAATCATTGGACAGGAAAGGGCATTAAAAGCCCTTCGACTTGGAGTTGATCTTTACTCACCTGGATATAACATTTTTGTCACAGGACTTTCAGGAACTGGAAAGGCAACGACAATTCAAAAAATTTTAGAACGAATCAGTCCAAATTGCCCTGTCCTAAATGATTATGCATATGTGAATAATTTCTCAAATCCTGATATGCCAAGACTGCTTGTCTTTCCGGTTGGTGTTGCACAAATGTTTGCTAACGCGATGGATTCAATGATTGATTTTCTTATTGAAAAAATTCCTGTCGTTCTTGAAGATGAAGCTTATGCAGCGAAAAGAAAAAATATAATGGAAAATTATGCTGAAGAAGAAAAAAAATTAATGCTCGAATTTGAAAACGAAATCAAAAAAGACAATTTCTCACTCGGTCAGGTTCAGATGGGTCAATTTTACCGTCCGGAAATTTTTCCAATAATTAATGGTAAACCTGTTCCAATCCAACAGGTAGCCGAATTTGTAAATAATAATGTTATCAGTCCGGAAGAGGCAGAAAGAGTTTACCAAAAGTACCAGGAATACACTGTTCAATTACAAGAACTTTTCAAAAAAGGTTTACAGCTTTCAAGAGAATATCAGGAAAAATTGTTAAAGCTTGAACAAGAAGCGGTTAACAATCTTGTGACCGGTGTAATTACTGATATGAAAGAAAAGTTTAACTATCCAAAGGTTCATCAGTATCTTGACGAAGTAAAAGAATCTATTCTAAACAATCTGGATGATTTTAAAGAAGCTGGAAGAACAGAACAACAGCAACAGCCTCAACCACAACCTCCACTTCCACCAGCACTCGAAGAAATTCGAGATCCGTTCAGAATTTATCGAGTCAATGTGATTTTAGACAATTCAACGACTAAAGAATGTCCAGTTATTATAGAAACAACTCCAACTTATACAAATCTTTTTGGAACTATTGAAAGAGTTTATGAAGGCGGTGGTGCCTGGTATTCTGATTTTATGAATATTAAAGCTGGTTCAATATTAAGAGCTAACGGAGGATATCTTGTTTTAAATGCTTTCGATGCGTTAACAGAACCAGGAGTCTGGAAAGCTTTGAAAAGAGTTTTAATGTATAGAAAACTTGAAATTCAAGATTACTTAGGCCAATATCTTCTGTATACAACCAATATAAAGCCGGAGCCAATCGAAATTAATACAAAAGTAATTTTTATTGGAAGTGATGAGATTTATTACCTCTTAAGTGAGTACGAAGAAGATTTTAAGAAGATATTCAAAGTTCGTGCTGATTTTGATTATGAAATGAAAAACACACCGAAGGCACTAAACGACTTAGCCGGGCTTGTCAGGAAATTGTGTCAGGAAGAAAATTTACTTCACTTTGATCGATCTGCGATTGCAAGGTTAGCAGAATTTTCTGCTCGATACGCTGGATCAAAAGATAAATTAACTGCTAGATTTTCTGTTGTTGCTGATATTGTTCGTGAAGCAAACTTCTGGGCAAAAGATTCTGGTGCTGATATTGTCACCGGCGATCATGTAAAAATTGCTTATGAAAATTATATCTATCGTCACGATATGATTGAAGAAAAAATTAATGAAATGATCAAAGATGGTAAGATCATAATTGATATTTCTGGAGAAAAAGTTGGTGAAATTAATGGCTTGGCAGTTTATTCTATAAACGATTACACATTTGGTAAACCGTCAAAAATTACAGTTGCTGTTTCAGCTGGCAACGCAGGCATTGTAAACATAGAAAGAGAGGCAAGACTTTCGGGTAAAATTTATGATAAAGGTGTTTTAGTTATTTCCGGTCTATTAAGAGAAAAATTTGGTCAGGACTTTCCTCTCTCATTTTCTGCAAGCATTTGTTTTGAACAATCATATTCGGGAGTTGATGGAGATAGTGCTTCATCAACAGAAATCTATGCCTTGCTCTCAGCTCTGAGTGGAATTCCAATCAAACAGGGAATTGCTGTAACTGGTTCAGTAAATCAAAAAGGAGTAATTCAACCAATTGGCGGTGTGAACGAAAAAATTGAAGGCTTCTTCAAAATTTGCAAAATCAAAGGTCTCGATGGTTCTCAGGGTGTAATCATTCCAAAAAGAAACTTAAAAGATTTGTTATTAAAAGATGAAGTTGTAGAAGCAGTCAAGAAAGGCAAATTTAATATATGGGCTATCGATACAATTGACGAAGGGATTGAAATTCTAACAGGTGTGAAAGCTGGTAAATTAGTAAATGGCAAGTGGGAGAAGAACACGGTTTATGAATTAGTTTATAATCGTCTGAAAGAACTTTATGAAATCTCAGTTGAATTGAATAAAAAAGAAAGAGGCAAACGAACTAAAAAAGTTGGGTTCGTGATTAGTAAAAAATAGCTCGAGAGATTTAATTAATAGGGAAGATTGAAATGTTAAAAATATTTCAAGGTGAAAAAACAAAAATTATCGCAACAATTGGTCCAGCTTCAAGCGATCCGAAAATTATTCGCGGAATGATAAAAGCCGGAGTTGATGGAATAAGACTTAATTTTTCCCATGGTGATGTAAAAACTTTTGGTGAGTTCGTTAAAACCATAAGAGATGAGGCAAAAAAAATTGGGCAAGATATAGCAATACTTGGAGATCTTCAGGGTCCAAAGATTCGTGTAGGAAATTTGAAAGGCGGCGAGATTGATTTAAAGGAAGGTCAAATTATTAATATTCTTGACAAAGAAATTTTAGGTGATGAGAATGGATTTTCAACTTCATATAGATCTCTCTCAAAAGAATTAAAGATTGGTGAAAAAATTTTAATTGATGATGGATTGATAAAATTAAGAGTTATAAAAAAGCTAAGTAACTATGTTCAATGTAAAGTTATTGAAGGCGGAATTCTGAAAGAAAGAAAAGGTGTTAATGTTCCTGATACAAATCTTAAAACTCCTTCTCTCACTTCAATCGATAAACGATGGGTTGATTTTTCAATTGAACATAAACTTGATTACTTGGCTCTGTCTTTTGTTCGATCCGAACAAGATATTCTCGATCTAAAAAATTATTTAAAAAGAAAAAAAGCTGATATCCCAATAATCGCAAAGATTGAATTAAAACAGGGAGTAAAAAATTTTGAATCGATTCTAAAAGTTTCTGATGGTTTGATGGTCGCTCGTGGTGATTTGGGTGTTGAACTCGGTCCTGAAGAAGTTCCGCCAGTTCAAAAATTTATTATAAGGAGAAGCATTGAATCAAGAAAACTTGTAATTACAGCGACTCAAATGTTAGATAGTATGATTAACAATCCAATACCAACCCGAGCCGAAGCTTCTGATGTTGCCAATGTAGTCCTTGATGGAACCGATGCAGTTCTTCTTACTGCCGAAACTTCTATTGGTAAAAATCCTGTTCGTGTTGTACAAACTATGTCTCGACTTATTAAACGCGCCGAAAAAATTAAAACAAACTATAATTTAAACTACGATTATATCGAAACAGATGAAGCTCACATTCAATCAATTGCTTTCGCATCCTGCCAGTTAGCTAACGATTTGAAATCGAAAGCGATTGTTCCGATTACATACTCGGGATTTACTGCAGTTGTTCTTGCTAAATATTTTCCATTGGCTCCAATAATTGCTATCACAAACAGTGTGAAAACGATGAAGTCATTAAAATTTTATCGTGGAATTGAAGCAATAGTTTTAGAAGACATTTCAGACTTTGAAAAGGTAATCGAAAGTTCAATTAATTTATTCCTTAAGAATAAAATTGTTAAGAAGAATGACTTGCTTCTTTTTGTTGGAAGTTTGAAAACCAAACAAAAATCAGTTTCAAATTTAATAAAGGTTGTTTCGGTATAACTTTTCAAATATATCTCTGAAAAAACAGGAGAAACTCAAATGAAATTTTCAAGAAGAAATTTTATTAAGGTTACAATTGCAGCCGCTGGAACCTACTTCTTAACAAAATCCGGGAAACTTATTCCCGAATTAGCTGCAAAAGATACAAAGATGCCTAAAAGAGTTTTGGGCAAAACTGGTTATCAGGTTGGAATTTTTTCTTTAGGTGGACAGGCAACTTTAGAGCAAGCTGGCACTGAAAAAGAGTCCATCAAAATTATAAATCGAGCGATTGATCTTGGAGTAAATTACATTGATACAGCGGCAGCATATGGACAAGGAATCAGTGAGACATACATTGGTAAAGTTATGAAAGACAGAAGGAATGAAGTATTCCTCGCAACGAAAACTCACAATCGTTCTTATGATGGATCAATGCAAATGCTGGAAAAAAGTCTTAAACAACTTCAAACCGATAGAATTGATTTATGGCAGCTTCATAATGTCAGAACTGAGGATGACTTAAAGAAAATTTTTGCTTCCGATGGTGCAATCAAAGCTCTTGAAGAAGCAAGACGCAGCGGTGTTGTAAGATATTTAGGAATTACCGGTCATTACGATCCATGGGTTTTGAAGAAAGGTATCGATGAGTATGACTTTGACTGTATTTTAATGGCTCTCAATGCTGCCGATAGACACAATAAATCATTCATTGACAATTTGCTCCCCTTTGCTGTTCAAAAGAATCTTGGAATCATAGGGATGAAGATTCCTGCTCGAGGCAGAATCTTCCGTGAAGGCGGGATTACTTCAATGAAGCAAGCGATGGAATATGTTTTAACTCTTCCAGTAAGCACGATAATCGTTGGCATTTCAACATTAAATGAACTTGAAGAGAATGTCCGAATTGCGAAAAATTTCAAACCGCTAAGTGAAAAACAGATGAGAGAGTTAGAAGAGTTAACCAAACCTTACTTTGATGAAGCGGCGTGGTTTAAGAGTAAGTGGTAATTTATTTTAATTGAGATAAATCTGAATCTCATTTTAATTTAGATTAAATATTTTATTCCATTTCAAAACGATTTAAGTCGTTTAAAGAAGTTTTCAATTTTTTCATTCAAAGGGGAAATATTAATAGAACCTGTTTTATTGATCAGAAATTATTAATCTCAGTTCGTTAGAGATAATTAGAAGATGTTTTAATTTAATTAGCCATTAATCGATTGAATAAAAGTAAAACTTAATTAGACTATGAGCGATTATTCACATTCAACCCCTTCAGGGTTGAATGATTTATTTCTTATTCTTAACCCCGAATGCAATTCGGGGCTAATCATATTCAACCCTTTCAGGGTTGAAGAAATTTCTAATCATTCAAAAACTCGAACGCTAATCGAAGATATTCACATTCAACCCCTTCAAGGTTGAATGATTTATTTATTATTCTTAACCTCGAATGTAATTCGGGGCGAATCACATTTAAATCCTTCGGGGTTGTATAATCTTTTTTGAACTAAATTACCGAATGCAATTAGAGGTTATTCACTTAATTCTAAAATTTTCTTATGAACGAATTATCTTTTTTAAAACCGCGAGCCTCAACTAAAATCTGTCATTTACAATTTCAAATTTCAGATTGTTTGGACTTGTATAAAATTCCATAAGCAAGATCGGGGAAATCTGTCGTAATAAAATTTACATTTAGATCAATAACTTTTTGTAATTGTTTCTCATCATTAACATCATAAATTCCGATTTCAAAACCCGCTTGTTTCACCTTACTCACAAATTCCATATTAATGCTTTGAGAGAAACACAAATCAATTCCATTGCAAGTAATTTCATTCAGCATTTGTAAAAATCTCGTAAAGACAACTTTATTTTTACATTTTTCTCTTGTCAAAAACCAATCAAAGATTAAATATGTTTTAATCTCAGGTAAAATCGATTTCGAATACTTTAAAATATGCGAATGATAAGAGATGATCCTTAACCTTTCAGCAGGGAAATTTAATTTTTCGATTTTTGATTTTAAGACATCCACAAATTTCAAAAGGGTATCCTTGATTTCAATAAACAAACCTTTACCCGATGGAATGTTTAAAAGAACTTCCTCTAAAGTTGGTAAAATCAATTTCTGGTCAAAATTTTTTTCAAGATAATTTACAGCTTTTATCGCAGCCAGATTTGAACTTTTAACATTAAGTGAGGACTCTTTATCTGTCACTCTAACCAAATCCTCATCATGAATACAAATAATTTCATCATCAGCACTTAACCAGAAATCACCTTCGACAAAATCAGCTCCATTTTCAAATGCGATTTGAAACGATTCAATTGTATTCTCAATAGCTTTCGATGGGTAGCCGCGATGAGCAACGATTAATGGATAGTTCATTTGTTTTTAATTCGATCCAATAGTTTTCTTAAACGGAAAAAGAAAATATTTGCATTATAAAGTTTCTTTATTTCATTCAGAATTGATTTTGCGGCAATTTCACCTTGTTTTATTATCTCATTAGCAAACCGAAAATCAGACCAATCATACTCTCTAACATCGGGATAAATCAAAAAGTCAGCATCTTTAAGTTGCAATGCGGAAAGTTGATAGGAAGAGATACTTTCAACCCGATAAAGAACTTCAATTATATTTTTTGGAGGTTCTGGATTTTCAAGACTTTTCACAACATCAATTGCCAAAATTTTTTCATAGCCTGAATTTTTCAGTATCGTAACTGGTACAAGGTCGGTCACACTTCCATCAACCAAATAATAACCGCGATATTTGACTGGCGGAAAAATTCCAGGAATAGCTGCACTTGCTTTAAGCGCCTTTCTCAAACTGCCATTTGAAAAAACAATCTCCTGTCCAGAGATTAAATCTGTCGCCACTGCAAAAAATTTTATTTTCAGAGTTTCGATATCAACATCGGGAATGAAATCAAAAACTTCTTCAGTTAGTTCTTCATCAAAATAAGAATTTCGATTTATTGCTTTTAAAATCTGAATACTCGTTCCAATAAAATCAAAGAACTGTTCAAGGTATCTAAAGCTGGAATCCTTCCTATTGCTTAATTTATCGATTCCAAGCTCTTTATACTTTTCGCTTGAGATTGTATCAAATACAAATTCTTCAACGGCTTTTGCATTACCGAAATAAGCATATAACCCGCCAACAATTGCTCCCATACTACAACCAGAAATGGCTTCAATTTTTATCTTCTGTTCTTCAAAAACTTTGAGAACGCCAATGTGTGCAAGTCCCCTTGCTCCACCTCCACCGAGTGCAAGTGCTAATTTATTCATTTGATCCTTTTAGGTTTTTTTAATGATTAAATTTTTTCAGTTAATTGAATTAATCTTTTCAATTCAAATCTTATTCGTAAAAATAATAAACACAACGACTACATAATATTAAAAGGCAGTTGCTCACAAAAATATTTTAGAAACAATTAAAGTTTTCATATTAATGTTCAACTTTTTCAAACCAACTCATTTTACTTTTTCAATTTCTTCAGGGAAACTTTTATCAAAGCTCACTTCTAAATCCAATCAACCATCTGAATTGAAATTTATTCTCACCAGCTGGTGGATGACTCACATAAAGCGGAAAATCAAATCGCACATCCTGAATCCCGGTTCTACTAAATGGATTAATTCTGTTTAGTGCTTGCTCAACGGCTGGTTCAAGTTGTGGAATTAAAGAGAAACTGAGACCCCAGTCATATTTAAAAGCTTTGAAATTAAATTCCATCTGATTTGCCCAAACATTTCCATAATCAAAGAAGAACGAAGGATTCAGCAAACTGATTATTTTTCCAAAAGTACCGAGATAAGAAAAAGTTTTACCAAAATTAATCTCTGTGTTGAGAACTGTAATCAAATCATCCGACAAATTGTTCTTATAGTAACCTCGCATAAAACCACCGCCGTTTGGAACAGAATGATTCTGTCTGAAATTCCTCGAAATAAATCCATAAGTTCGGTAAAATGGCAAATCAAATTCTTCAATTGGATCAACAGTAGCCAGATAAAATTCTGTTGCTTTTGGAAGTTTATTAGGCGTTACACCTACATATTGTCTTAATTTAATTGATGTGAAAAAATTTTCTGGTCTGAATTCCTGTAAAAAGCTAACACTTAACTTTTGAAATTGAAGATACCTTTTCTCCAAATCATACTCGTTCGGAGGTAGTGGCCAGAACGAACTTAAATCTAAATATTTATAAACATATTGTCTCACGAGTCCGCTTTTGTAATTAAGATCAAATTTAGTTCTAAAATATTGCCAGTTATTCTTGTAAGTGAAGTTTAGATCGAGATATAAATATTTTCTTTGAAGATACACTTCTTTGTAATAGAGCGAAGGAGAAACATTATATTTAACCCAATCAAATTTTTCACTTTCAAAGTATCTATCATCAAAAGCATCAAAGTAGTTTGCCGAGATAGAAACATCAAACTTTGGATTTCGATTGTAGTATTTAGCAAATTCTTTATCGACTTTTACCTTCAATCCTCTTCTTCCTTCGAGATTGAAATACTTGATTGAACCATAGGCAAGTGGACCTAAAAAACTTAATCTATCGCCCAAAGTTATTTCACCTGCCAAAGAATACTTTTTCAATCCTATTCCTGTTGAAAAATTTATATCAAAATATTTTTGATCCTGAAGATATTTACCTTCAAGTCCGGCACCAATTTTAAGTTTATCAATGTTATTAAACCAGAGAGTAGGATAGAAATAAATTCTATAATCAAAAGGAAATTGATTCAATTCCATGATTGGTTTTAGTCCAAATTGAATTTCAGGCAAAAAACCTGAAGAGTTATTTAATCGATTTATATCAAGCAGGCGTTTATCAGGATTAATTTCAGCTCTTATAGGTTTTGCATCGAGTAAAATTGACTTTGAAGCATATTTGCTTCCTTTTGTGAAATCGTCAACATCTAACCATAAAGTAACTTTTGAACCATTTTCAAGTTCGATTACAACATCACAGGGCATTACAGCCTGTTCTTTATTCACAATTCCGATTGTTGTTAAAAATTTTCCGTCTTTAATTTCATACTTACATTTGACAAGTGCGAGATCAAGTTTGTAATTCTTATAGAACCATTGATCAAAAAACCATCGAAGTGACTTTCTTCCATGATATTTCTGATAAATCTCCTCCGCTAAATTGAAAAAATCTTCAGGATAAATTTTCTTGAACAAAAAATGGATGTAATATTCTCTCCACAATTCATTAAAAGCATCATCGCCCATCACATATTGAAGCATAAACAAATTCATCGAAGTTCTTGAATATGAATTTGGGAAATATGCAAAAGTCTGTTCATAACGATCTGAGTGAGTCATAATTGGTTCAGAATAGCCTGTCATTTGATAAGATATAACTTCGGCATAATCTTCGGTTCTTATATCAGAGTTGCTTATCAACTTTTCTAACGATCCATCAAGTTGAAATCTATTTTTCTCTCTGCCATAAAGTTCTTCCATTGCAAGAGTAGTAAAGAATGTATTAAATCCTTCATCCTGAAAAGCATATTCAACTTCATTGGAGTTGAGCATCATAGGAAACCAATTGTGACCAATCTCATGAATAATAACTGAAGCAGTATTTTTAGACATAATTCCGCCGATCTGTCCACGCCCCATAAAGACAATTCCTGGATACTCCATTCCTCCAGTTGATCCACCCACAGTTACAAACATTTGAGGATAAACATAAGGTCCAATTTTTTCTGAATAAAATTTAATTGCGTGAAGCGCAGCTTTCATTCCTTCTTCTTTATAAAAATATTCAAGCGATTTTGGGTAAACGGTATGAACTAAAACACTACCTGTTGAAGCCGCATCCCACAGATAATCTTCATACGCGGTGAATGCAAAAGTTCTAACATTTTCAGCTTTAATTTTCCAAGTCTTGAGTTCTATATCATTCGTTTCAATCTTATCTGGCGGATTAAATATGCGAACCGGTTGAGAAGAATTTTTTGCTTGAGCTAATCTTTCTAAAATTTCCTTAGAATAAACTTCATCGGAATTTTGAACAACTCCTGTGGAAAAAATCAGAAAAGTTTCTGGTAAAGTTATATTGACCTCGAAGTCAGAGATCTCTTCATAAAATTCACCTGTACCAAGATACTGATCTTTGTGCCAGCCAAATTTGTCATAAGCACAAACTGATGGAAACCAGTGAGCAATTGAAAAATATCTTTTGTAATATCCCATTCTTAAGCCTTCAGGCGGAACTTCCTCTTCGAGTTCAATTTCAAGATTTAATGTTTCACCAGATTTTAATGGATTAACTAATGGAATTCGCATCACGGTATTATCAAGTTCGTAATCATTCAATTTCTCTTTTCCATTTTGCATCAAAACAACTTTTTTGATTTCTACATCTTTTGTTGTTTGTGAATAATAATCTTTTTGAGATTCGGCGAGCTTACGGGCATAACTGTTCTTTGAATACAAATTCCAGTAGATGTGAACATAAATTTCTTTTAATTCATCAGGTGAGTTATTTTGATAAGTCATTAAAGATTTTACTTTTAAGATTTTGCTTTCTGGAATTAACTCTGCATCAATTTTATAAGAAACTTTCTGATTAAAATCATTCGCAAAAAGAGATGTAAAACTCACTAATAGAAATATGTAAAAGTATTTCATTCTGCACTCCTTTTTCTTCAAAATATAATTTTGATTGATAATAGAGAATTAGTTTTGAGAAGCAAAACAAAAAATGATTCTGGATGGAGCTTGAAAGAATTTTAAGAGAAAGTTTTTAACTCGAAATGAATTGTAAGCATTGGAAGAATTGGTTTTAAAGTATCTAGTTTCATTAACTTTTTTAATCAAAGTGGATTTAAAATAAAAAAGTCAGTTAGAGATAGTGTCTCTAACTGACTTATTTCAAACTTTTTAGATAATCAATTAAAAGCTATAACTCAAAGTCAGAGCGACAACACTATTTTTTATATCATCTGGATCCGATGTATTATCAATTGTATTAAATCCAAAAGTATAGCGCAGGTTAACGCCGAAAGTTTTTAAAACATTAAGTCCAAAACCTAAAGCAAGACCGAAATCTGTACTTGTCAAATCATTTTTAATATCACTTTCCTGACTGAAACCTTGCGTTTCAGCCTTTTCTTTTGCTGATAATGTTACTCCCAGAGATGGACCGACTTCAAGATAAGGAGTTAAAGGAACTGGGACAGCAAGAGGGATATTAAACTGTACAAGAACTGGAATTTCGAGATAATCAACATTGTATGATAAGGTCCAATTATTTCCATAGTTATCAGTTACTTTTTGCTGAGCACCTTTCATTGAATAAAGAGCTTCAGCTTGAAAACCAAAGAGAAATGGCAATGAATAATTAACAAATCCGCCGAATTGGAATCGAGTCTGACTTTTAATGTTTTGTGCGTCAGAACCACCAAAAGAGGCGAAATTAAATCCGCCTTTTACTCCATATTTTAATTGTGCATTAACAACTGACGAAAAGAAAAGTAAGAGAATTATAAAATAAAGTTTTTTCATATTGCCCTCACTTTTTTGTTGTTAATGATTTTTGATAATAACTTGTTTACTAATCAAAAATATTTTTTGTGATTTTAACAATCAATATTCAGCCAGATTCAAAGCTTTTCAAACTTAAATTAAGTGAATTTATTTTCAATCAATAATTTCAAAACCTGTATACTTCTGCAATACCTTAGGCACAATTAATTTACCTTCAGGTGTTTGATAATTTTCCATAATAGCCACCATCAATCGTGAAGTTGCAAGTCCACTTCCGTTTAATGTATGAACGAACTCTGGTTTACCACCCTCTTTTCTTCTAAATCTGATATTTGCTCTTCGGGCCTGAAAACTTTCAAAGTTACTGCAGGAAGAAGCTTCAAGATATTTCTTTTCGACTGGAGCCCAGACTTCAATATCGTAACATTTTGCTGCTGAAAAACTCAAGTCACCAGTACACAAAAGCATAACTCGATATGGGATTTTTAATTCTTTCAAAATGTCTTCGGCATCGTTTACAAGTTTTTCAAGTTCATCATAAGAATCTTCCGGTTTAACGAACTTTACCATTTCAACTTTATTAAATTGATGAACTCTTAAAAATCCTTTTGTGTCTTTGCCATAAGATCCAGCTTCTCGTCTAAAGCAGGCAGAATAGCCGACAAATTTTATTGGTAAATCATCTTCTTTTAAAATTTCATCACGGTAAAAATTTGTAATTGGAACTTCGGCAGTTGGAATTGGGAACAAATCATCCTCTTCGCAATGGTACATATCTTCTTCAAGTTTTGGAATTTGACCAGTTCCAATCATCGATGCACGATTGACAAGAAATGGCGGAAAAATTTCTTTATAACCATGCTTTTCAATATGATAATTGAGCATAAAGTTTATCAATGCTCTCTCAAGTGTCGCACCTTTACCAACATAAACAGGGAAACCGCTGCCAGATATTTTTGCTCCTCTTTCAAAATCAAGTATGCCTAATTTCTTTCCGAGAGCAAGATGATCAAGATAATTCCCATTTTCTAATTCATACGAATAACCTTCTGGTGCCCAGCGTCTTACTTCTACATTTTGAGTTGAATCTGTTCCAACAGGTACAGATGAATGTGGAATGTTGGGAATGAATAAAAGTATTTGATCAATTTGCTTTTCGATTTCTGAGAGTTGTTTATCAAGATTTGTGATTTCGTCGGAAACAGATTTCATTTTCTGAATTATCTCACTGGCATCTTTCCCTTCTCTTTTAAGTCTGGCAACTTCATCAGATGCTTTGTTTTTTTGTGACTTTAGATCTTCAACTTGTTTTAACAATTCTCTCCTTTTTGAATCGAGTTGAAGTAATTGGTCTAGATTGTCTTTTTCATTTTTATTCTTTATTGCCTGTCTTACGAGCTCAGGATTTTCGCGAATAAATTTCAGGTCTAACATTCAAAACCTCTTTTTTATTATTAATTTCATTTAATTTATAAACTTTTCGAGTCAATACTTCCGTAGTTTTAGTAATCGCAACCACGCATAGATTGTAAAGTTTCCTCAAAGAAAATTTCATTTGACAACAATGTTCAGGATTTTATTCTTCACATAAATTTCACGAACAATTTCTTTCCCATCAATAAATTTTTTCACTCTCGGATCTTCTTTTGATCTTGCTTTAATCTCCTCTTCTGGAGTATCAATTTCGAAATCAATAGCTGCTCTTAATTTTCCATTTACCTGAACTGCTAAAGTAAAAGTTTCTTGAACCAAAGCAGCTGGATCGTAGTCGAACCAGACAGGTTCTTCAAATATACTTTTTTCCTTGCCAAGTAATGACCAGCATTCTTCACCCAGATGTGGTGCAAGTGGAGCAATCATAAATGCAAATCTTTCGAGAGTATAATAAATCAAATCTTTGTTCTGAATTGAATTCAGCTTAGAAAAGTCATTTAATAATTCCATTAAAAATGCAATCGCTGTGTTGAAATGAAGAGTATCAATATCTTCAATGACTTTTTTCAGACCGAGATTAATTCTTTTATAAATAAATTTCTCATCACCGTTTAATTTGGAGAAATCAATTTGATTGAGAGTTCTATGGTCTTTTAATACGGGAGAGAATTTTTGATAAAGTTCGTAAATACGATTTACAAATCTGTTCACTCCAACTATTCCTTGGTCGCTCCAATCACCGCCCATATCGTAAGGGCCCATAAACATCAAATACATTCGAAAAACATCTGAGCCATATTTTTCAACGAACACATCGGGATTAACAACATTTCCTCTTGACTTCGACATCTTTGCACCCATATTCGTAATTGTTCCCTGATGTCGAAGTTTGTAATAAGGTTCATCGCATTTCAATAAACCAAGATCTCTTAAAAATTTATGAATAAATCTTGCATAAAGAAGGTGCATTGTCGCATGCTCGGCTCCTCCAATGTAACTATCAACCGGCATCCATTTATTCGCAAGTTCTACATCGAACATCGCATTCTCAATCTTTGGATTTAAATAACGCAAATGATACCAGGATGAATCGACGAATGTATCCATTGTATCAGGATCTCTTTTAGCATCAGCTCCGCACTTTGGACATTTTACATTCATAAATTTTTCATGACGAAGTAATGGAGACTCACCTGTTGGTTTGAAATCCACATCATAAGGCAAAACAACTGGCAAATCTTTTTCGGGTACAGGAACTTCGCCACAAACAGGACAATGAATTATTGGAATAGGTGTTCCCCAGTATCGTTGACGAGAAATCAACCAATCTCTTAATCTGTAATTAACTTTTTTCTTTCCAAGCCCTTTTTGTTCTATATAATCAGAAATTCTCTTTATACCTTCTTCAGAATTCAATCCAGTGAATTCGCCAGAATTTATCATCAAACCTGGTTCAACATAAGCTGCAACTAACTCATCTCCTTCCTTAGTTCCTGGTTGAAGAATTACTTTTTTAATCGGGAGATTGAATTTCTTTGCAAATTCAAAATCTCTTTCATCATGAGCTGGGACAGCCATAACTGCACCAGTTCCATAAGTTACAAGAACGTAATCAGCAATCCAGATTGGGACTTTTTCTCCGTTAATTGGATTGATTGCATAAGAACCAAGCGGGACTCCTGTTTTTTCTTTTACGGTTGAAAGTCTTTCTATTTCAGTTTCATATTTCACTTTATCGATATATGCCTGAACTTCTTTCTTAAACTCTGGTTTTGTGAGTTTCTCCACGAGAGGATGTTCAGGAGCAAGAACTACATAAGTTACGCCAAAAAGTGTATCAGGTCTTGTTGTAAAAACTGTGATTTTATCTCCTGTCTCTTCAGCAATAAAATCAATTTCAACTCCTTCGCTTTTTCCGATCCAGTTAATTTGCATTGTCTTAGTTTTTTCAGGCCAATCAATTTTATCCAGATCCTGCAAAAGCTCTTCAGCGTAAGCAGTGATCTTAAAGAACCATTGAGTCAAGAATTTCTTTACGACTGGATTGTCGCATCTTTCACAGGTTCCATCAGCTTTCACCTGTTCATTTGCAAGAACAGTTTGACAGGATTCACACCAGTTTACGGGTGCATTTTTTCGATATGCAAGTCCTTTCTCGTAAAGTTTAAGAAACAGCCATTGATTCCATTTATAATATTCAGGCACGCAGGTCATCAACTCTTTATCCCAATCATACATTGCGCCAATTCTTTTCAATTGCCTTCGAATATCTTCAATATTTTGTAATGTGCTGTCCTGAGGATGAATTCCAGTTTTAATTGCATAATTCTCGGCAGGCAAACCAAAGGCATCGTATCCCATTGGTTCGAAAGTATTATAACCCTGAAGTTTCTTCAATCGTGTCCATGAATCTGCTGGACCATAATTGTACCAGTGTCCGATGTGAAGTTTTGCTCCACTTGGATAAATAAACATTACAAGTGAATAAAGTTTTTTTTCTGTATTATTCAAATCTGTTTTATAGATCTGTTTTTCTTCCCAGTATTTTTGCCATTTAAGTTCAATCTCATTAGCAGGATATTTCATTTTTCCACCTTTTTCTTTGATTAATTAAATACAATGTTAAAGATAATGTTTAAGATGTTCAATTAGACAATTTGTTAATAATTCAATTGGTTAAAACTTATAAGAAATTCTTATTCCGAAGAAAATACTGAGACAATAATATATAAGATTCCAGATTTCTGAATTTAATTTGGACTTACAGGTTTCAGAATCAAAGTCTCATACTTTGAAAATTTACTTTTATCAGTCACAAAATTTATATAGTCGCCGCTTAACCACATCAAACTTTGATCTTTGTAATTTCTGTGACCAATATGCCCCGATTGTCCGCTTGTGATAATTATCAATGAACTGTCAATTCTGGACAAATCAACAATCTGACGCATTGAAGGACCGAGATAATTTTCATAAGGCTCATAGTATTTGAAACTTGTATTTAATAAAGTCGTTTGGTCACCACCAATTGGATAGGGACCAATATCGATTAATTTATCAATGAGCTTATTTTGTCCACTGAATAAATGCTTAAATCTTACCTGATGTATATTCCCCCAACTCCATTCATTAAAATTTTGACCTAAACTTTTTTCAAGCTCTTCGATTGTCTGAGCCAAGGAATTTCGAATGATTTCATCTTTTGTTTCGAGTTTACTTGTGCTCAAATCATCAAATACAGAAATAGAGTCTGGATAATTATTATTAATTAGCTGATAGATGACTCGCAAAGGTACATTGCCTACGAACAGGAATTGTTTGTAAAGTTCATCCCCCATTTCATCTCTGAAAGTGTTTTTCATCAAATTGATGAGAAAAACATTATAGACAAGTGAAAGCGGATCAAATTTTCTGAGCTCACCATCCCAATTTTTAAATAAACCAACTGCCTGTTTCAAATTTTTATTCTTGATATTAACATTTTCAAAAGCTTTCACTATTTGAAATGAAATATCTTTTGCAAATGGAGAATTAACATCCATCTGAAATTTTTTGAAATCTTCCGTATCAAATTTGTTTTTGCTTTTCAATAATTGATTAATTCTTTCAGCTCTTGAGTGAGGTTCCCAGAGATTACCAATTATTTTCTTGAATTCACCTGTTGGCGGGTTATTATTTGTTGCGATGTAACCATTTTCAGGATTTAGAATTTCTGGCTGCAAATCAAAATTTAGATATGAATTCCAATCGTTGATTGGCATTGTCCCATCAAGTGGGGAAAGAAAATTTGAATAATTCCTTATTGGAATTTTACCGCCAGCTTTATAAAAAATATTTCCATCAATATCAGCACATAAAAAGTTTTGAGCGGGACAATTAAATGTCCTGAGTGCTTCTCTAAATTCTTTATAGCTTCGGGCTTTGTTGATCTTATAAAAAGTCAGAAGTTCATCACTTATTTCAAATCCACTCCATTTCATTGAAATGGATTGATTGAATTTCGATTCCTTCAAAAATTTATTAGCAAATTGGATTAAAGGACCTCGATGTGTCGATTTAATTTCAAAGATAAAATCTGATGAGTCTTTAATTTTAATTGTATCGACTTTGATTTTTAAATCTTTCCACTCATTATTGAAGAAATATTTCGTTCCCGTGGAATCAAGTTTTTCTATATACAAATCGCAGTCATCTAACATCAAATTTGTTAATCCCCATGCGATTCTGTCGTTTTTTCCAATCACAACTGAAGGAGAACCAGGAATTGTAACTCCCGCAACTTTCAAAGTTGGTGAGTTGAGCGAAACTATATACCATTTCGATGGAACTGAATACATCAAATGAGGATCGTTGGCAAGAATTGGTTTACCTGATTCAGAAAGTTTTCCTGATACAACCCAGGAATTACTTCCCGAATAAGTTTCATTCATACCTAAAAATTGTCTTGCTTTGATGTTATTCAAATAAAATTGATTTAACAAATCAACAAGTTCTTTGGATAAAATATTTTTTCCTAATTGAGAATTTTGTTGTGGTGAATTTTTATGATCAGTATTTGATTTCGTCGAGATTATTGTTGGTGCATTTTCAGGATAATCTGGTATTAGTTGAGATAATTTTTCAGGTGGAAGTTTGTTTTGTAACTGAGCGTAAACAACATCAACCCACCAGCCAAGATTTAATTCCCAGGCAGTTAGTCGAGCAATCAAATAAACCTGATACGGTTCCCACTTCTCAGGCTGGTAATTCAATAAGTCGAATTCAATTGAAAAATTACCAGATGCATAATCTATAAAAGCGTTTATTCCATCGGTATAAGATTTACAAATTCTTTTACTTTCAGTAGAAGCATTTTCAAATAATTTTTTAGCTATTTCATTAAATCCTGTTGTTCTGAACATTAAGTCAAATTCGAGAGCGTTTGAACCTAAAACTTCTGCAAGTCTGCCCATTCCAGCACGACGAGTGATATCCATCTGAAATAACCTATCCTGAGCATGAACGAAGCCAAGAGCAAAAAAGAGATCGTCTTCATTCTCAGCTTCAATATATGGTATTCCAAAATCATCGCGATAGATTTTAACTTCTGACTTCAGTCCTTTTAAATCAATTTCTCCTTTAGTTTCAGGGAAAGATTTCTTGATGATACGATTGACAAAGAAAAAAGAAAAAAAGATAAAGAGAATAAAGACAATCAGAATACCAATTATGATTTTAAAATTTTTCATCGATGTCCATTAAAGTTTGAATTTTTTTTGAAATGATTTTTAATGAATTTTCCATCCTCAACGAATAAAACAAATTTTTGTTCAACTATTTTGAAAGATGATCTATAAAAGTTGTATAAAACTAGAAAGCCTCACCAATACCAAGATGAAATTGAATTGCATCCAGAAAAACTCGTTTGAAAATAAATCTATAAGAATATGGGTCATAAAGTTGTGTACCAATATCAATTCTGATTGGTGCAAACGATGTGTAATATCTAAAACCGAAACCAAAAGTTAAGGCTGTAGTTTTTAATGAGACCGATTTCAAATCTCTCCAGCTATTGCCAAAATCAAAAAACAGAGCCGATCCAAAATCGCCGAATAAAATATTTCTGCTTTCAATAGAACCTTCAAGTAAAACTCTTCCGCCAATTTCGCTGATGGTGATTAATTTTCCTTGATCATCTACAAAGCTAAATGTTGGACCAAGTCCTCTTGCCCGCCATCCTCTAACAGAGTTACTTCCACCAGCGTAGTAGAGTTTATTTTGAGAAATAGATTTTTCACCTTCAATTTTCTGGATGTAACCTAATCTTAATTTATAAGCTACAGCGCCACGACTTGGTTTAAATGGATTGGTATAAACATTCACTCCAACCAAAGTTTTATAATATTGAATGTTTCGATCTTTTTTCTCACTCAAAAGATTTTTCAGGTATGGCAGGAGTCCTGTGTACTCAAGCGAAAGCTGAAGATTATAACCGCTGGTCGGATAAAAAATATCATTTGCATGATTGGCGAATAAGTCCACACCAAGAATGGTGTTGGAATGATCGAGAAATGATTCGCTTTCACTTTTGATCATTGATTCAGTTGTATCTTCAGGTGAAATTGGAAAACCAGAATTTATTAAAATACCTTTGATATAATCGAAAGGAAGCTGCGGTTTGAAACTGATATTTTCTGACTCGTATCCGAGGTAAAAACTGTAATTATTAAACATTACAAATTTAGGCAATTCAAAAAGGAAAGAAAGTTTTGAACCAGCTGTATAATATCGATAAAATTTCTGCTGCTCAGCCGAAGCAAAAAATTCAAGTTTACCTTTGATATCTTTATAAAATAAATAAGGTTGTTCGATGCTTAAATTTATTCCAACCAATCCGAGCAATGTTGTATCTTTTAATCCGTTTTTACCAAAAACATTTTTATAATTGATATTAAAAATATCTTGAGTTACAACTGTCCCCTCAATTGTGAGCTTTCTCGCATTCCCAAAAAAGTTTTTACGTGTGTAGTTCAGTCCAAGTCCAACATTAAATCTGTTAGTCTGATTATTAACAATAATTTCTGGACCAAGTTCATTCATCTTTCCAACATCGACACTGATATTAATAGGTACTGTTGAGTGAGTTGTTTCGGCAACAACACCGGAAACAAGCGAAGATGTAAATAAACCTGTCCTGTAAAGTCTTAGCTGACCTTCAAGATTTTTGGAATGACTATATTTCTCCCCCGATTTAATTCCAACCAGTTTATAAATAAACTCATCTTCGACATTATCTTTTGCAATACCGCTTTTCTCTACTCTAACTTCACTAACTGTGAAATATCGATTCGGCTTAAAAGTAATTTCCACATCAACTGTTTTTTTAACTGAATCAATAGTTGCAACAATTCTGTCTCTATCAGCAAGCATAAATCCAAAATTTCTGAGTTCAGAGACTATTCGAGATGCATCGTTTTCAATTTTTTCACGCTGGAAAAAATTTCCTTCTTCAATTTTCTTTTCTTTTAAAATTTTCAGGTAAAGCCAGCTGCCAATTTTTGCCGAATCAATCCCGTAATATCTATAACTGCTAATCCTTGATCTCTCACCTTCATCGATTTGAAAGATTAATTCGGCTTTTTTGTTTTTATCATTTAATTGATAACGAGCCGATACGGAGCAATCAAAAAAACCGTTATCACGATAAAACCTTTCAATTCGTCTTATATCCTCATTAATGTTGAGCGAATCGAAATAGATTGGTGGTTTGCCAAGACTTTTCACATAACGATTTAAAAATTTCCAGAACCAGAAGGGAGTTTCTTGAGAAATCAATATTTCTTTTAATACACCACTTGAAAAATTTTTATTACCTTCAAACTTTATATTTGATAGCTCATAATCCTGAGCAAAAGAGATTTCAACAAGAATTATCAAAAGGATCCCAGATAAAAATTTCATTTTTACCAAAGACCTTTCTTAGAAACAACATCTCGATTTTTCAAAGCAAAATCAATAATCCTATCGATATAGTTCTCAAGTTTTGGCGGGGATAAATTGTATTGTCTCAAAGCTTGAAGGGTTTTATCGCATTTAAGAATTAAATTATGGTCAAAATAGTCAATCATTTCTGGATACAAACCGGTAAGATTTGAAATAAATCTGACTTTCATCAAAGCTCTCACAAAATCTTTATTTACTTTAATCGTCAGCAATTTTTTATTCAATGTTTGTGAGAATAATTTTATAAGTTGAATTTGATTTAGAGGTTCGGGATCGCAGAGATGATAAGTCTGATAAACATCATTCAACTGAGATAAAGCAGCGATACTTTCGACAACATAATCGACTGAAATTAGATTTACAGGATTAGCACCTGTTCCGATTTGAGTCATCACAAAAGTTCTCGGAAGTTTATCAATCAAAAAAATGACTGGATAAGGGCCATCAAATTTATTTGTTTCACCTGTCTTTGAATCCCCAATGACAATTGAAGGTCTATAAATTACAAATGGAATCTTATCTTTATTTTCTCGAATGATTTTTTCTGATAAAAACTTCGTCTCTTCATAATAATTTTTGAAAGATTGACCTTTGTCAAAATCATCTTCGGTGAATTCACCTTTGTGCCAGCCAGCAACATAGCAGGTGCTTATATGATGAAATTTTTTAAGATGCGGCAGTTGACTTGCAAATGAAACAATATTTTCAGTTCCATTCACATTTACTTTATAGGCAAGATCTTTTGAAACTCTCAAGTCATAAACTGCGGCTAAATTAAAAATCTCTGAAATCGAATTAGTATCAATTTTTGTTTTATCAATACCCAATTCAGGTAAGGTTAGATCTCCTTCAACGGGTATCAATCTGTTTCTAAGAAAATTAAATTCAGTTTCAAGTTTTTGAATTTGTTTGTTTGCAGTATCAAAAAATTTTTTCTGAACAAGTAAATAAGCTCTGCTCTCCTCCCTGTTTTGAAGAATTTTAGGGATCAAGCGTGAAGCAATAAATCCAGGGAAACCAGTTAAAAAAATGTTTTTACTCATATTTTAATTTAATTTTTCTTTCTGCAAGATCATCTATAAAATTTTTTTGAATTTGATTTTTGAAGAAATCGACGATGTATGACTTTGATTTATCTTTCAGATTTTGTGAATAAGTCATTTCTACTATTCCATTTTCAACCAACGAAGTATACGAAGAATAAATAACCCTTTCTTCAGGTGAAAAAAGATACTGATAAACCTCTAAATTGCTTGAACCAATAAATGCTGATCCACTGTTGTAATAAAGTAATTTTTTATTTCCTTCTAATTTTATTGTATCTACTTCAGAACCTTCAAGAATTCCATCTAAAACTTGAGACTTAAATGTAATTGTGTTTATTGAATCGAAAGGATTTAGAATAAAAAAACCAACGCCATAATTTGGTTCAACAAAAATTCCATTAATAGATTTTAGAGAGTCATCGTAATAGGCAATTAAAACTTTCCTATCTAAAACAGAATCGGAAAAAGCAACGGAGTTAATCTTTTTAATTGTAATTGTATCAATAACCAAAGGTGTCTCAGGTTTTTCCTCGGTTTTTTTAGAACATGAAACAAAAACCAGGAGATTAATAAATGTAAACAGGAGTACCAATCGGGCAAGATTCATATAATTCCTCAATTTCTGAATTATTTACTGCAATTGAACCATCTGTCCAGTTGAAAACAAATGGAAGATTTCTCAATATAAAATCGAATTTTCCATTACCATGAATTTTTACATAGCCGCCGAGTTTTGTATCCATTGGCGGGCATTCTTTCTTGTAATAACTTTCCTGAATGAGTTGAAATTCTTTTTCCGAGATTAAACCATCTCTCAATCCTCTTACTGCATCTTCAAGTGAAGGATAATTGAGAATTAGAACTTTGCCAAGACCTGTCGTAATTTTCTTTGAGCAAATAAAATAATCTCCAACTGGAGTGTATCGATCTTCACGGCTTTGTTTCGAATATTTTGGATTTCCACCCAGAGCAATGTTATAAGTCTTAATTAAAATTGTATCAACATAAAAATGAAGCTTGTAATCAATTCTATTAATTACAAGCTTCGGTTTTTCGATCTTTGTAATTTTCCTCTCTATTAGTAATTCATCTAAACTGGATTTTCTCAAATCAAGAAAAATTCCATAAGCAATCATTCCAAGCAAAAATACAATCACACCGCCAATATATAATGTTAGAGTTTTAATCATCGCAATAAGACTTATTGAGATTTCTTATAAGGATATTCAGCAACTACTATGGAATACATTCCGCCTCTTGGGTTAAACTCACCAGTGACTTTCATATATCTTGGTTGTAAAACTTTTACCAGATCATCTAAAATAAAATTGACAACGCTTTCGTAAAAAATTCCATCATTACGAAATGAATTGAAGTAATATTTCAAAGATTTCAACTCGACACATTTCTTATCTGGTATGTATTCAATTGTAATTTTTCCAAAATCTGGATTGCCTGTTTTAGGACACACAGAAGTAAATTCAGGTTGAACATGAGTAATTAAATAATCACGATCGGGATATTGATTATCAAATGTTTCAAGAATTTTATATTTCTCGTTCATAATCACCTCAAATATATTTTGGTTTTACTCTATAAGGAATTGGATCTTCAACACCAGCCAATTGAAACCCTCGCAATCTCAATGCACAGCTGTCACAAACTCCGCAGGCTAAATCTTCATCTTTATAACAACTCCATGTCAGATGAAATGGTGCATTAAGTTCAATCCCCTTTTTCACGATTTCATATTTTTTCATTGAGATGATCGGGGTTTCAATTGTTATGTTTGTTGTAGGTTTGGTTCCAACTTTAATTAATTCATTAAATTTTTCATAAAAAATTTTTCTGCAATCAGGATATCCAGACGAATCTTCCTCAACTGCACCGATAAAAATTTTTTCGGCTCCAATGACTTCTGCCCAGGCAACTGCCATAGCCAAAATGTTTGCATTTCGGAAAGGCACATAGGAAGATGGAATTTCGGTTGAATTTAAGTTTGCCTGACTTACTTCAATGTTCTGATCAGTTAGTGATGAGCCACCGATTTTTCTGAAGAAATCTGTATCAAGTACGAGTCTATATTTTGCTTTAAAATAATCAGCCAGATCATTGAAAGCTTTAAGTTCTCTTTTCTCGGTTCTTTGGCCATAATTTAAATGAAGCATTGCGAGCTCATAATCCTGAGCTGCTATTGCAGTAGTTACGCAACTATCCATTCCACCACTTGCAAGAACCACAGCAAGTTTTTTGTTTGAATTTACTCCTTTGTCAGACATAAGCAATTCACTCCAGAATTTATTTAATTCTTACTGAATATTCAGCAAAAGCATCAGAAGTTTCATAAACCATGACAGTAACTGACACTAAATTTTCAGGTAATTTAGATTTCAAAATATTTTCTGCAATATAAATTGAAATATTTTCAGCGGTTGTTGGTTTATCAATAATCACAATTCGTTCATTAATTTTTTGAGCAATTTCAATTAACTCCTTATCATTTATATCACAAATTATCGAATGGTCCATCTCATCTATAATTGGATTTACAATACTAAAAATATCGTAGAAATCAATTAACATTCCATTTTGATTCAACTCGCCTTCGAACTGGACTAAAGCTTTGTAAGAATGTCCATGTAGATTTCTACATCTTCCTGAATGAAAAGGCAAACGATGAGCCATTTCCCAATGAAATTCTTTAGATACTTTCATTTTGTTCTCCATCAATTTACTCTCTTATTTAAAATTCAAAGAAAAACTGTACCCCCGACAGGACTCGAACCTGTGCGTCCGGCTCCGGAGGCCGGTGCTCTATCCAGCTGAGCTACGGGGGCAAAAACAATTTTCCGCATTGCAAACTAACATTAACTTAAAATTTTTTCCATACAGAAAATTATTCTTCAATTTGATTTGTAAATGCAATAAAAATTTTCTCATCAATAAACCATTAACTTCAATCATTAAAAATCATAATTCAACAAAGATTTCAATTTAAATCCTGTACCTAAACCTATTTCTCTAACGAAACTTTTTATTGTTCTGAATGATTAAAGTGACTAAATTGTCAAAAATATTTTCGTGGTGAAATGAATTCGAAAAAAATATTAATCTTAATTTTAGCTTTAATTACAACCAATCTTTATTCACAAACTCAAGACGATTGGAACAAGTTCAGACTTGCACAAAGTTATGAGAGTCTTGGGAATTATGACAAAGCATTTGAACTTTATCGTGAACTTTATTTTCAATTTCCCTCACAATTCCAATTTTACGACGCTTACTATAGAATGCTGACGCAATTAAAAAGGTATGACGAAGCTATTGAACTATTAAAAAAAAGATTAAATGCAAATCCAAATGATTTTAATACCTATGCCGAAATAGCAGTACTTTATGAAAGAAAAGGTATTAAAGATTCGGTAGATTATTATATCCGTGAAGGAATTCGCCGTGATCCAAAAAATCCAATGAGTTATAAGTTTATCTCAAATGTTTTAATTCAAAACAGGATGTTTGATTATGCTAATTATGTCCTCGAAGAAGGTAAGTCTCGAATATCAGACAATGAGATGTTCATAATCGACTTGATAAACATTAATTCTATCTTAATGAATTACCCCAAAGCCTGCACTGAAATGATCGAATTACTCAAGAAGCAACCACAACAAATCACTTTTGTTCAAAATAAACTTGCTCAAATGATCACCAATCCTGTTGCCCTCAAAACCTCAATCGAAATCTTTGAAAAAAATTTTGACCGAAGAAGTTTCCCAATACTAAAAATTTTGACCTGGCTTTATTTTCAAAATAGAGATTTCAAAAAAGCTTTCGATCTTACAATTGAAATTGAAAAACTAACCAATGCCAATGGGTATGAAATTTTAGATTTTTCTAATCGTGCTTATCAGGAAGGTGTAATTGAAGAAGCTGTCAAAGGTTACGAGTTTATTTTAAAAAATTATAAAGAGAAAAAAGATCTGGAAGCAATGTCGGTAATTGGCCTTGCCAGATCATATGAAAAATTATTCGAAAACGAAATGAACTCACCTGATTTATTCTGGAAAACTTACAAACCTTCAGCCGATACAAACAATAGAAATCTTAAAGAATCTATCCAATACTATAATATCATTTTGTCAAATTACACTTTGCCAAACCTCGTAGCAGAAGCTATCTATAAAACTGCTCTTTTCTATAAAGAACATTACCAGAATTTTTCAAAAGCTAAACAACTACTTCAAAGATTAGTTAATGATTATGTCCTGACTGATTTTTATGCCAGAGGTTTATTACTTCTTGGTGATATCGAATATCTGGAAGGAAATAATGACAAAGCCATTGAGCAATATGAAAAAGTCAGAACATTTTCACGAGCAAGTGAAACAGAAAGATATTCTGCTCAATTTCAAATTGCAGAAATTTTAATTGCAAAAAGTCTTTATGATTCAGCTAAATCAGTTTTGAATATAATTAAAAGAACAAATACAAACGATGTTGCAAACGATGCAATTGAATTCTTAATGATAATCACCGAACAGGAAAACAATCCAAACCAACTAAAACTTTATCTTGAGATTCAAAAGCTGATTGATAGTAAAAAATATCAGGAAGCAATTCGAAAAATAAATTCACTAAAACTTGATGATGATTATTCTATATTTCAAAACAAATTGAGACTTACATTAGCTGAACTTTATATCACAACCAATGATTTTTCAAACGCCCTGGCTCAATTAAATTATCTTTATGAATTGAAGGAAAAAACAATTTATTCCGATCGAGCCTTAATGAGAATTGGCCAGGTGTATCTTTATGGCTTAAAAGACAAGATGCGAGCTGAACAAACTTTCAACAAATTGCTTACAGAATTTCCTGATTCTATTTTTGTATCAGAAGTAAGAGAATTAATTAAAAGAATCCAATCAGAAAATCTTTAATGGAGAAGAAATGGCAGATAAAAGAAATTATAAACAAATTAAATGTTCATTTTGTGGTAGAGATGCAACTGAAGTCGGTGGAATAATAGCTGGTAAAGATGTTTACATTTGTGATCTGTGCGTTGGAAGCGCAGTTCAAATATTGAAAAATAATTTAGAAACACTTTCGCCTCAAATTAGAAAAGATGCAATATTAACTCCCGAATTAATTAAATCAACACTTGATCAATTTGTAATAGGACAGGAAAAAGCAAAAAAAATTCTGGCGGTTGCTGTTTACAATCACTATAAAAGAATTAACTCATCATCCACTTTATATGATTTTGATGATGTCGAAATTGAAAAGAGCAATATTTTGCTAGTCGGACCAACTGGTGTTGGTAAAACTTTACTTGCTCAAACGCTTGCAAAAATCCTGGATGTACCTTTTGCAATGGCTGATGCAACAACAATTACCGAAGCAGGATATGTCGGCGATGATGTGGAGACCGTTCTGGTCCGTCTTCTTCAAGCTGCAGATTATAATGTCGAAAGAGCCCAAAAAGGAATCGTATACATTGATGAAATTGATAAAATTGCCCGCAAATCTGAAAATCCATCAATTACAAGGGATGTTTCAGGTGAAGGAGTTCAACAAGCATTGCTGAAAATTCTTGAAGGAACAGTTGCAGGAGTTCCGCCCAGAGGCGGTAGAAAACATCCTGAACAATCACTGATTTATATAAATACTAAAAACATACTTTTCATTTGCGGTGGTGCATTTGAAGGAATTGAAAAAATCATCGCAGCACGAACTAATAAAAGTAAAGTAGGTTTCGGAGCTGAAATCCGAGGTTCAAGAGATGTTTCTACCGATGAATTGCTTGAGCAAATTCAACCAGATGATCTTTTAAAATTTGGATTTATTCCAGAATTGATTGGAAGATTACCCATAATTGCACCGCTTCACTCATTAAATAAAGATGCATTGAAGAAAATTTTAACTGAACCTAAAAACGCAATCTTGAAACAATTCAAAAAATTATTCCAGCTTGAAAATGTAGAATTAGAGTTTGAAGAAGAGGCTTTAGATGCAATAGTTGAAAAAGCAATTGAAAGAAAAACAGGCGCTCGTGCTTTAAGATCAATTGTTGAAGATTTTATGCTCGATATAATGTATCATCTTCCTTCGAGAAAAAATCTCGAGAAATGTATAATTACCAGAGAGACTGTCTTAAATCATGCTGAACCAATTTATATTTATAAATCTAAAACCAAAGAAGCAAAAGCACAGTCGAGCAGCGAATAAATTCAAATAATCTCGGATTTATGTGTGATTAATACGGAGTCATTTTCAAAAAATTTTAAAATCAAATTGATTTAATTGAAAATTAGAATTCAAAAAATATCAACCACAATTTTTTACTAACTTTATTCTTTTAATTTTTAATGAGCGTAAAATCACTTGAGGGTTTAATTATCCAAACTTGAATTTAATTTTTGAATTAAACTTAATGATTTATTCTGAAGCTTATCTTTCAATTTGCAAAATGCTCTGAGAAGTGAACTTTTTTTAGATCGACAAAATTTTAATTAACAATCGAAACGAAATTGACATGATCAAAAGAATAATCTCTTTAATATTGATGCTTTATTCCCTGTTAGCTGCGCAGGGTAAAATTCTAATCCCGATGGATTTAAAACAGACTGACCACCTTAAAGCTTATGGAATTGCATATTATGCCTTAACAAAAGGAATGGTTGTTGATTGGCTTTTGAATTATCGAGGTGGTTCATTTATGATGGATTTCTCCGATGAGGTAGCAAGCGTTTGTAGAATACGTGGAGTTAAATTTGAGCAAATAAGTGGTTCCGTTGCATCTCAAATTCTGGCTGAAGTTCAAGATGAGAACAACAATATGGATGTTGTGCGACTTGAGAAAGAACCAAAGATTGCAGTATATGTTCCACCAGGTTTCAATCCGTGGGATGATGCAGTAACTCTTGCGCTTGATTATGCCGAAATTCCATACGATAAAATCTGGAACGATGAAGTCTTGCGCGGCGATTTGGCTAAATATGATTGGTTACATTTACATCATGAAGATTTCACAGGTCAGTATGGAAAATTTTATGCAAGTTTTGCGAATGCCCAATGGTACATTGAGCAGCAAGCTCTGTATGAAAACAATGCGAAGAAGAATGGATATAAGAAAGTCAGTGAAATGATGAGAGATGTTGCGTTTACCATAAAAAATTATGTTGCAAATGGCGGATTTCTTTTTGCAATGTGTTCGGCTACAGATTCCTATGACATTGCACTTGCTGCAAAGAATGTTGACATATGCGATCGAATGTATGATGGTGATCCGCCAGACCCTGATGCTCAAAAGAAACTCGATTACTCACAAACACTTGCATTTACCGATTTTAAACTTGAAATGAATCCTTATGTTTACGAGTATTCCGATATCGATATTCAACCTGCTGAGATTGGAAATTTTGAAAACGATTACTTCACACTCTTTGAATTCTCTGCTAAATACGATCCTGTTCCCACAATGCTGACGCAGAATCATGTTAATGTAATTCGAGGATTTCTCGGTCAGACCACAGCTTTTCGCGAAAGATTGATTAAAAAGAATGTAACGATTATGGGGAAAAGAGAAGGGACTGATCAAGTAAAATATATTCGTGGTGATTATGGTCGAGGAACATTTTGTTTTTTAGGCGGGCACGATCCTGAAGATTATCAGCATCAAGTCGGTGATCCTCCGACGGATTTATCTCTTTACAAAAATTCACCGGGCTACAGATTAATTTTAAACAATGTTTTATTCCCTGCAGCGAAGAAGAAAAAACAGAAGACTTGAGCTTTTATATTTGTTCAAGAAAATAAAATCTGAAAGAACCAAAATCGAGATAAATAGTCCTATAAATCATTCAGGTTTTTTAAGTTTATATTTGTTCAAAAAAAATTAAAGAAATGATTGAAAAATGTTTATAATTTTGAGTGGAGTTTTTCAAAGAAACAAGGAGATTTTATATGGCGTCATTTGATGCAGACAATTTATTTTTTGATAATGATGTGAATTCAAAAAAGAATGTAAGGGTAATATTAAATAAAGATAAGTTTATAGAAATTTTGTCAGAAATTTTAGAAGCGAATCAAATTGATATTATAAGAAATAAAATTTTTTTTATAA
This sequence comes from Ignavibacteria bacterium, assembly GCA_013177855.1. Classification (NCBI taxonomy): domain Bacteria; kingdom Pseudomonadati; phylum Ignavibacteriota; class Ignavibacteria; species Ignavibacteria bacterium. The sequence continues at coordinate 2,036,321 of JABLYA010000001.1, read as the reverse complement.
TTAATATTATTACTCACTTTAGAAAAGATGAGGAAGGACTTTTAAATATTGATACGAATGGCGATACAATATCAATTCGCAAAGACATCCTTATTTCAGATTTAAATCAAATTTTGGAATCACAAACTTTAGAGAGAGCAAAATATTATATAAACAGATTAAGAGAAGGGATTCAAAAAGTTAAAACCAGTAAAATAAATGATATAAATCTTCTTAGATGGAAAGAATATGACAATATTATTACTGACAGTCTTTGGATATTAGATAAAAGAGATTCGTCTGGAGTTCATAATGGTTGGTACTGGGGTAATTTCATTCCTCAAATCCCGCATCAAATGATGATAAGATATACTAAAAAAGGCGATTGGGTTTTAGATACATTCGTTGGTAGTGGAACAACCTTAATTGAATGTAAAAGACTTGGTAGAAATGGAATTGGAATTGAATTAAACCCTGAAGTCGCGAAAAGATCTCAAGAATTAATTAATAAAGAGGAAAACAGATATAATATTATCACTGACGTAATAATTGGTGATTCAAGAACAATAGACATTAAAAGAATTCTTAATAAATATGGAATAAAACAGTTTCAACTTATAATAATGCATCCTCCTTATCATGATATTATCAAATTTTCAAATCAAGAAAATGATCTCTCTAATGCTATTAGCGTTGATAAATTTTTAGAAATGTTCGGTGAAGTAATTGATAACACCACTTCTTATTTAGAGCGAGGTAGATATCTCGTCTTGGTTATCGGTGACAAATACTCAAAGGGTGAATGGATACCTTTAGGATTTTATTGTATGCAGGAAGTCTTAAAGAGAAGTTATAGTTTAAAAAGTATAATAGTAAAAAACTTCGAAGAGACAAGAGGTAAAAGAAGTCAAAAAGAACTATGGAGATATAGGGCTTTAGTTGGTGGATTTTATGTTTTTAAGCATGAATATATCTTTTTATTTAAGAAAAAATAGGAAATAATTTAATGCCTCTATATAGTAAAAAAGAAGTATTAAACTTAAAATTAAAAAGTATTCCATCATTACATTTAAAGATACTTGCTAAGAATTTAAATATTTCTAATGCTGGAACTTCATCCAAGATTATTGCCAGTATTTTAAACAGCAATCCAGATGAAACTAAAATTGATCAGTTTATCAAACAAAAATATAATGAGAAAGTTCAAAAACGTAAGCAAATTATTTCTGATAACGACCTAAAACGGGAGTTATTAAATGTTAAATCTTTTAACTGGGGTGTTGTTCAAGGTCAGTTAGATCAAAAGATACAAATTGAATTCGTAAGGAAATTTGTTCGCTACAATGATTTAATTAATGAGGTAACTTCAAAACTTCATAATGAGGTTACAAACTATGTAATATGTACTTGGTTTAACCACTGGACAACCGTGCTAATTGAAGAACACATAAGTCAGCATCCAAAAGTAATTCCAACTATAAAAAACATAAAAGGCATTGATATTTTTTTTGATGGGCAACCATTTGATTTGAAAATAACCTACCTTCCAAAGGGTTATAATCCGTTAAATGCAATTAACACTCCCATTGACTTAGCTAAATGGATGTATGAAAATCAAGGAGAGCAAAGATTTGGTGCTGATAATAGACTATTTGTAGTTTTATTTGATCAAAATAATCCAGAAAAAAGTTGGGAATTAAAAAGAAATTTTGATCTCGTATTTAATGCAATCGATGCTTTCCTGGGCAAAGAATCAGTTTCTCCAAACGATGAAATTGTTTTTAATTATAGAAATAAGACATATACAGCTTTAACAAAAGTACTCTTAATAACTAACTGATTCTTGTGTTTTTAAACGAATGAAGAATCAAAAGAAAAACAGCAAAATAAATAGTAAATCAACTAATAAATCTAAAGTGACGAATTCGAAGAAAGATAAGGTAAATAGGACAAGGGTAAAAAAAGTTAAAGAAAGTGAAGTAGTTTATTCTAAAAAAATAAAGCGCTTAGATGATAGCTGGGATTTTCGAGGAGCTAATACAAAAGAATATACTCATTGTTTTCACATTTATCCCGCAATTAACAAAATTTGATTAATCTTTATAGTAAGATCACTCAAATTTTATAAAAATTACTCAAAATCCAGTCTTAGTTTCTTAGTCCTTCCTTTCTTAATTTTGTGTAAATGAAAAACAAATTAAAAAGGGAATAAATATGGCTCGACCAAAATTTACTAACGAAACCTACCTCGATTTTTCAGACAAAAAAAATGTTAACAGACTCCAAAGAGCTTTAGCCGAAGTAGAAAAAAACTTTGGCAAAGAATATCCGCTTATTATTAATGGTGAAAGAATTTTCACCGAATCCAAATTTCCTTCCATCAATCCATCTTTCAAAAATCAAGTTATTGGATATTTCTCAAAAGCAAACAAAGAACTTGCTGAAAAGGCAATAATGGTTGCAACCGAAGCTTTTGAGAAATGGAAGAGAGTCCCAGCTGAAAAAAGAGCCAAAGTTCTTTTCCGTGCAGCTGATATAATTCGCAGAAGAAGATTTGAAATTAACGCTTGGATGATTTCTGAAGTCGGCAAGAACTGGCTTGAAGCTGATGCCGATACATGTGAAGCAATCGATTTCCTTGAATTCTACGGTCGTGAAATGCTGCGCTATGCTCAGAAACAACCTCTCACAAAAGTGAAAGGTGAAATCAATGAGTTAGTTTACTTACCTCTTGGAGTTGGCGTTGTAATTCCACCATGGAATTTCCCATTCGCAATTTTAGTTGGAATGACATCAGCTTCGATTGTAACTGGAAATACAGTCGTTCTAAAACCATCAAGCGACTCGCCAATGATGGGTTATCTATTCACTGAAATTATGGAGAAAGCTGGACTGCCAAAAGGTGTTTTAAACTTCGTGCCTGGATCAGGTGGTGAAGTCGGTGATACATTAGTCGCTCATCCAAAAACAAGGTTTATTGCCTTCACCGGTTCAAAAGATGTTGGACTTCACATAAATGAACTTGCAGCTAAACATCAACCAGGACAAATCTGGATTAAGAGAGTAATTGCCGAAATGGGTGGTAAAGATTCAATTATCGTAGACAGCGAAGCCGACCTAAAGGCTGCAGTTGAGGGAGTTGTTGTTTCGGCTTACGGATTTCAAGGTCAAAAATGTTCAGCTTGTTCAAGAGCAATTGTTGATGAGAAAGTCTATGATAAATTTGTTGAGATGTTGAAAGAAAGAGTTGAACAAATCAAAGTCGGTCCAGCAAAAGAAAATTATTTTATGGGACCAGTCATTAATGAGAGAGCTCAACTTTCAATATTAAGTTATATTGAAATTGGAAAGAACGAAGGAAAACTTCTATGCGGTGGAAATAAAATAGAAGGCGATGGTTTTTACATCGAGCCAACAGTTTTCATAGATGTGGATCCAATGGCAAGAATTTCACAGGAAGAAATTTTTGGTCCAGTGCTTGCAGTAATTAAAGCAAAAGATTTTGATGATGCATTAGCTATTGCAAATAATACTGAATATGGCTTAACTGGTTCTGTTTATACAAAGAACAAGAAGAAAATTCAAAAAGCAAAAGAAGAATTCTTTGTTGGCAACTTATATTTCAACAGAAAATGCACTGGTGCTTTAGTTGGTGGTCATCCATTCGGTGGCTTTAATATGAGTGGAACCGATTCCAAAGCTGGTGGAAGAGATTATTTATTGCTCTTCTTACAAGCAAAAGTAATGAGTGAAAAGATTAATTAATTTTATTCAGTGGTTGTCATACTGAATAATGTATGACAACCCATTTTTGTGTTTTTTCTTCAGTAAAAATTTTTAATCAAAAACTGAAATACCAATGATGAAAGTTTATTCATTAAAGTTCAAATAACGAAGAGGATTTAAATGAAAATACATGAATATCAAGCGAAAGAAATTCTTAGAAAATTTAATGTAGAAGTTCCAAAAGGCAAAGTTGCTTTTTCACCTGAAGAAGCAGTTGAAGTTGCTAAAGAAATTGGTGGTGACCTCTGGGTAGTGAAAGCGCAAATTCATGCAGGTGGAAGAGGTAAAGGTGGCGGCGTTAAACTTGCCCGATCTCTTGATGAAGTCTATGAATTGACCAAGCAAATGATTGGAATGCGTCTCGTTACTCATCAAACAGGACCAGAGGGAAGAATTGTTCAAAAAGTTTTGATTGAAGAAGGAATGAATATTGAAAAAGAATTATATGTTGGAATTACATTAGACCGAAGTACTTCTAAAAATGTGGTAATGGTTTCAACAGAAGGCGGAGTTGAGATCGAAAAAGTTGCTGCTGAAACACCAGAAAAAATTTTGAAAGAATATGTTGAACCTTCAATTGGTCTTCAACAATTTCAGGCAAGAAAATTAGCATTCGGTCTCGGACTTGAAGGTGAAAAATTTAAAAACGCTGTTAAGTTTTTACTTGGACTTTACAAAGCCTACGAAGAAACCGACGCATCACTTGCCGAGATTAATCCTCTGGTCGTAACTAAAGAAGGGAGAGTCCTTGCACTCGATGCAAAAATGAATTTTGATGACAATGCGTTATATCGTCATCCTGAGATAGTTGAATTAAGAGATTTAAATGAAGAAGCACCTCTTGAAATTGAAGCATCGAAATACAATTTAAATTACATTAAGCTCGATGGAAATGTTGGGTGTATGGTTAACGGTGCAGGACTTGCAATGGCAACGATGGATATCATTAAGCTCGCAGGTGGTGAGCCAGCAAACTTTTTAGATGTTGGTGGTGGTGCAAGTGCTGAAACCGTTGAAAATGGATTTAGAATTATTCTCAGTGATCCGAATGTTAAAGCGATCTTAATCAATATTTTTGGTGGAATTGTTCGTTGCGATCGAGTTGCTCAAGGTGTGATTGAAGCTTCCAAAAAAGTTAATGTCAATGTTCCAATTGTAATTCGACTTGAAGGAACAAATGCTGAAGAAGCTGCCGAGTTATTAAAAAATTCTGGACTAAATTTCCTTGTTGCAACTTCACTCAAAGATGCAGCCGAGAAAGTTACAAGCGTAATTAAAAACTAAAGCCAGAGTTAAATTTTTCTAATCCTGAGATTGAGATTAACAATCTCAGGATTTTTTGTTTTAAAAATCTTTCAAACGAATTAAAAGAATTATTCATCAATTATTTTCTTTTCACCAACAATCAATCGTGCACTTTTTTGATATGTAAAGTATGCAAAAATCCATTCTATCATCACAATAAATCGATTTTTAAATCCAATTAAGAAGAAGATGTGAACGAAAACCCACAAAAGCCAGGCGAAGAATCCACTAAATCGTAACCATCCAAAATCTGCGACTGCTTTTGCTTTTCCAATTGTTGCAAGACTTCCTTTATTAAAATATTTGTAAGGTTTAGAACTTTTGTTCTTTAATTTTCTCAGAATAAATTTCGCAACATATCTTCCTTCAGTAATTGCAACAGGAGAAACTCCAGGCAATGTATTTCCTTTCTCATCATAAACTGCAGCTGCATCACCAATTACAAAAACGCTTTCATCATCCTTTAAATGCAAATATGGTGAAACAATTGCACGACCCATTCTATCTAGCTCACAATTGAGTTGCTGAACTAATGGATTTGCTTTATTTCCAGCTGCCCAGATAATTGTTGCTGCCTTAATTTCTTTTCCATTTAACTTCACGCAATCGTTATTAATGTCAGTAACTTTTGTATTTAATAAAACTTTTACTCCAAGTTTCTCTAAATCTTCCTTTGCCTTTTGTGAAAGTTTCGGCGGATAAGTTGGCAGAACTCTGTCAAGCGCCTCAACTAAATAAACTTTAGCTTTTGTTGGATCAATTTTCTTGAAATCTTCAATCAAAGTTTTTCTTGCAATCTCTGCAATTGCTCCAGCCATTTCTACTCCAGTAGGTCCACCACCAACGACAATAAAATTAAGATATTTCTGTTGCTCCTCAGGGTCATTTATTCTTTCAGCTTTTTCAAATGCGAGTAAAATCTTTTCTCTGATGTTAATTGCATCTTGAAGAGTTTTTAATCCAGGTGCAATCTTCTCCCATTCATCTTTACCGAAATAGTGATGTTTTGCGCCCACAGCAACAATCAGAAAATCATAAGAATAATTTTCACCATTCAAATAAACTTTCTTTTCTTTTCGATCTATTCTTTTTACTTCACCCAGAATCACACGAACATTTTTTGATTTTCTAAAAATGCTTCTTAATGGGAAAGCAATGTAAGCAGGCGATAAACCAGCAGTTGCAACCTGATACAATAAAGGCTGAAAAAGATGATGATTGGTTTTATCGATTAATATCACATCAACTGGTTTATTTTTTAGCTTTTTTGCAGCGGCAAGTCCACCAAATCCACCGCCAATAATTATGACTTTTGGTTTGCTATTTTTCATATCACAAAAATAATCTAAATGAATTGAGCAGGTAAGTCATAGAATAGGAAGTGAAAAATAATTGTGTTGAAAAATTAAAATGAATATTTCAATCGAGAAAAAAACATAAAGCCAGTCGGTGAATATTCAGCAAAGTCTCTTCCATTAAAGTATAATGACACAACTGAAAGGTCAAGATTTTCTAAAAGTGAATATGAAAAAGTTGGAAGTAAGACGAATGATTGGTCATAGGGATTATGAAGTGCAATCAGATCAATTCGAGATAGTGCAGATAAATTATAACCGGCTTGATAAAATAAATTTAATTTTGATGGTGATAGAAGTCCAATTTTCAAAGCATCGAGGGCATAAATTCCGATGCTTTTTGTTTTTCCAATGTTATTGTAAAGAAGTTCAGAATGAATGTAGAAAGAATTTTCAAATGTATAATCTAAGGAGAGAACAAAGCTAAGCTGCTTTTTCTTTTCATCTGAAAACGAATTTGGAAAATCAAATTTCATTTTATCTGGTGAATCCGTTAAAAAAATTTCACCACGAAAACCAGCACCTGAGATATCGCCTGACCAGCTAAACCCAGCAAAATATCTTTGTAAGTGATAACCAAACATTACATAAAAATCGTATTCATATTTATTCAGAAACAATTGCAATGCAATTGAAGAATTATTCTTTTCTTCTGAAAGTTTGGCTGCCATATCAACTTTAGAAGTAGTTGATGGAAAAAATTGAAATCTTAATGCATCAACAGCTGGTCTTTCTTCATAGTCAAAATCCAAAATCGAAAGCGGATTAAAAATATCAGTAATATTCCAGACCCAGCTTGTTCCCCAGGCAATCCTCTGTCTTCCAAGACTGATTTGAAAATTTTTAAGGTTCCAATCCAGCCAAAAACGATCAACTTCAATAAAATTGATTGAATTTTTCTTCTTCCATAAATAATCATCAAGATCGAAATAATATTCTTTTCGAGTAAATCCATCAACCATCGCTGGATATTTTTCGATTGATTTGCCGATGAGAATTTTATCTCTTACTCCAGCTGAAACTGTGAATTCATCATTAAAATAATATTTGAGATTCAAACGAGAATGAATTGTATGATCAATCAGGTTTTCATCAATCCCTTTGAACTTACTTAAACTGAAGAGATATTTCGAATAACCGCCAATTTCCAGTTCTTGTGCAAAAGTCAAATGTGATATAAAGGTTATGAAAAAAATCAGAAAATTAATTTTGCCGGACATCTGATTTTATCTTTCCATCTTCAAGAGTGATAACTCGTTTGACTCTTCTAATAACTTTGTTATCGTGAGTTGCAAAGATAAAAGTCATTTGAAGTTTTTGATTTAATTCTTCCATTATGTTCAGAAGCCCTTCAGCTGCAGTTGAATCAAGATTTGCGGTAGGTTCATCTGCTAACACGAATGAGGGATGAGATGCGATTGCACGAGCTACTGCGACTCGTTGTTGCTGCCCGCCGCTAAGTTCATAAGGTCGAGCATCTAATTTATCACCAAGTCCAACAGCATTTAATAATTCGATTGTTCTTTTTTCTCTTTCTTCTTTTGGCACACCCTGCAGCAGCATAATGAATTCGACATTTTCTTTTGCAGTCAAAACAGGAATGAGATTAAAAGACTGAAAAACAAATCCAATGTTTCGTAATCTGAAATCAATTAATTCATCTGGTTTAAATCTGGATATATCAATATCATTGATAAAAACTTTACCGCTCGTTGGAGAATCAAGTCCGCCTATCATATTGAGCAAAGTTGTTTTACCTGAACCCGAAGGGCCAACAATTGCCGTAAATTCCCCTTTCTCAATTTCGAGGTTGATATCTTTCAATGCTTGAACTGATACTTTTGTTGTATCGTAAACCTTGTTCAGATCAATAATTTTAATCAGAGCCATTCTATCTCCAAAAGTTTACATATAAGTTCTAATTGCTTCCGCTGGTTTTAATCTTATTGCTTTGAGAGCTGGAGAAATTGAAGCAATAACTGCTGTGATCATCATCATTACAAACAAAGAGATATACATATGAAAAGGTAATGCGGGATAAAGAATTGCTGACATACCATAAGCTGCCATTCCCTCAGCGAAAATTGAAAGATCAATTCCATTCTTCGAGAGAAGTTCAATTGATATGAAACCAAGTAATGTTCCTATCAAACCACCACTAAAAAGTAAAAAGATTGATTCAAGAATGATTAACAAGAACAATCTGAGCCTTTTCATTCCAATTGCCATCAATACTCCAAATTCTCTTATTCTTTCAAAGACAGACATCATCATCGTATTGGAAATTCCGAAGAGGAGCGCGAATAAAATAATTCCCATAAAAATGTTTAATTCCATATAAAGAAATCCAGAAGTTAAACTTAGTTCTGGTGCAAGTTCCTTCCAGGTTTCAACTTTTAAGTTATTGACTCTGGACTTAATAAGGTTTGCAGTACTGTCAATTAACTCAGCTGATATTACACGAATTGCAAACTCATGAATTGGTGGTGAAGTCCCTAAAATTGGCAATAAATCATTTCGCTTGATAAAAACGTTTGTTTCATCGAAAATTTTTGATTCAGTTTTGAAAATTCCCACCACTCGAAATGCAGAGGCGATGAGATTATTATCAAGTCCCTGAAATGATAAAACAACTTTTGAGTTTAATTTAAGCTTGAGCCGCTCAGCTAATTTTTGGCCAACTAAAATTTCGTAATCATTTTTTGAAAAATATTCTCCTTCAATCAATTTCTGATAAATTGAAGTGATCTGTTTCTCCTCTTCTGGTTCGATAGCGATAATTTTAACTCCGCTAACTGAATTTGGCGAGGAAGCCATTCCTTCTAAAATTGTACGTGATGAATAAGCTTTAATGAGGGAATTGCTTTTCAAAATTCTTTCAACATCATCAGGATTTGAAATAAACTGAGTAATTAATTTTTCATCTCTAAAATTAGGATGATGAATTTGAATGTGTGATAGTTCACGATTAATTGCAGCTTCAATAGTAGTCTCCCACATTCCAACAAAAATTCCATTTGAGAGAACACCGCCCCAAATTCCAAACAAAGCTGAAAGAATTATGATCAAACTTCTTTTTTTATTTCGCCAGATATTTTTCCACGCAAGTTTAGCTAACATTCACAATCTCATAGCCTCAACTGGTTTTAATTTTCTAATAAAATTCAATGGATAAATTGAACTCAATAATGCAATAAAAAATACAATGAAAGCCTGAGCGACAAATATTCCTGGATCAATGCTTAATGGCAGGATAGGCTCAACTCCAAATTTTAAACTTATTTCTTCAAGTTCACCAGTAAATCTGATTGGATTATTATGGAAATAATAGACAACAGGTATAGAGAACAAAACACCCAAAAGTCCGCCAATCAAAGCAATAGAAACAGACTCTATTGTGGTAATCAAAATTAGTTTAGATTTTTTCACTCCAATGGAAATTAAGATGCCGAATTCTTTCGTTCTTTCTGCGGTCATCATCATAACAGTCCCTAAAATTCCAAAGGCAATCACAAGGTAAAGAATTAAAAGCATAATCATTCCACTTACGCTGTCAAGTTGAATACCCTGAACAAGTTCGGGCATCATATCTTCCCATCGCATAATTTCAGATTCATTGTTTGCAAGTTTTTTCAATTCAATTTCAACTTCATCAATCTTTTTAGGATTATTCAGCATCACAGATATGGTGGTAATTTTATTTTCCATTGAAAACAAATTCTGACCAAATCTAATCGGCAAGTAAACAAAAGAATTATTCAAATCGGGCAAAGCAAACTTTACAATCCCAATGATTGGAGAGATAACTGCAGCGGTTATTCCATAAATCCCCTGCCCGTATAAAATTACACTGTCACCAGTTTGCACATTAAGCAATCGAGCAAGTCCTTCGGAGATAAGAATTCCTTCATCGTAATCATTCAAATAACGACCCGCGACCAATTTTTCTTTGAGCCTGGTCATTTGATTTTCTTTTTCAGGATCAATTCCAATTACAGAAGCAACCTTCGTAATATTATTCGAAGAAATAAGCATAAAATTTTCTAATCTGGGAACTGCAATTTCCACAAACTTTGTCTTTTCAATTTTATTGATAAACTCTTCATTAGCCTCAATTGATTTTTCTAAGGTTCTTTCTTCCCAGTAACCTTTGCCATGAATTTGAAGGTAGCCTGTGTACAATCTAACAGCACTATCAATCATGTAGTCGTAGCTTCCGTGCTGCAATGATCTTGTAAAGATGGCAAGTAAAATTGCAAAGAAGATTGAAGATGCGGCGATAATGGTTCGTCTTTTATTTCGCCAGATATTTCGCCAGGCAAGTTTTAAATATAATTTCATCTTACACGAGTCATATTTTGCTGTGAGAAGAAAGATTCTTTGATGTTGATATTAAACTCGATTTTCTGATATTCAATTATTGTTTTATTACCTGGTTTATCAAGTGGAATCATTTCCCATCTGGTTGGGATTGTTCTGCCACCCACTTTTTTGATTTCACTGCCATTAAAATTTTTAATCAATTTTCCATCTTCGTCATAAAATTCTGATTTTAATTGCATAAACCCATTTTTAGAAATGTATGAGATTACTTTGCTCCAGACGATTCCAGCATTTGGTTTTGGAATTGATTCAATTTTATAGCAATCATATTCTCCAATTTTCTCACTGCCAATTAAATTGTGAGTATAATCATCTTTATATGAAGAAGATCTAACTAAATCATCATTGGTAAAATCAGAACCCATCCACGATTGATTCATCATTGAAGGCGGTATTTTAATTATTTTTTGAACGGATGGTAGATAATTCCATATTTCATTTTTTCTCTTTAAGGTCACGGTTCCCTTGTCTCTTGCTGGTTCGGTGATGTAAATCATTGCATAGTCAGGTTCGAGTGCCCACACTTTCATACCGAGTTTTCTTTGCCAGTTAGGTTTCACAATTGTCATTGTCATCTCGACATAACTGCTCTTTGCATAAAGTAAATCCTGAGCTTTATTGACAATTTCAAGGGCTGATTGTGGGAATAAAAATTTAGTCTGAAGAAAAAAGATCACAAGTGGAAGGATTAGTTTGAAAGTTTTCATATTATTTCAAAATTTTTCATAACAAAAATAAAATTAAGCTTTATCATAAAGAAACTTATTTTCAAAAAAGTTTTGTTTTCAGAAAAAATTCCAGAACTTTTAGGATTAATAAAAATAGATTTTTTCTAATTGTTTATTTATAATAAAAAACAAAAACACATAATTAAAACTAATAATGAGGTGATCAATATGAAAAGATACATCTTTTTAATTTTCATGAGCCTGGTCTTTTTGTCAGTCCATCAAATAAAGGCACTGACAGTTGAATATATCGGACTAGAAAGAATGACCAAAGAATCCCAAATAATTGTTTACGGAAAAGTTCTATCATCCTACTCAGTCTGGGAGGATAAGTCAATCTATACTTACACAACAATTGAGATTAAGGAGTTAATCAAAGGTGATTACAGATCACAAAAAATTGTTGTAAAACAATTGGGTGGAACTGTTGGTTACATTTCCCAGGTGGTTGACGGAACACCAAAACTTGAGATCGGGAAGGAAGTTGTTCTTTTCCTGCGAGATTGGAAAGGAGCGTACTGGATTCATTCAATTGTTCTTGGTCATTTCCAGGTTTACGAAGAGAATGGTAAAAAATTCGCAGTGAATAGTTTGAATAATGTTGGTCTTGTTGATCCAGCAACAAAACGATTGATAACTGATGTATCGAGACTTGAGAATCGTTTTGAGTTAAATACATTTATTCAGTCAGTAAAAAATTTAGCTCAGAAGTAGGAGGGTGAGATGAAAAAGTATATTTTATCAACTGTACTTGCTTTAAGCCTTTTCGGATTTCTGGGATTTTGTTTAATCACTAATTCAAATGGGGATTATAGAATTTACTTCCCAAATAGATTACCATTTGTATATCAATTACATACATCAACACCAGCAGAATTTATTCCAGCAATCGAAGCAGGAGCCAATGAATGGACAAACATTGAAGCCTGTTACTTTGTCTTTCAGAGAGGTGCAAATACAAATGTCTCTCAAGTAGCTAACGATGGAGTTAACTTAGTTTATTTTGATATGCAGGGTGTTAATTTTAGCGATCCTAATGTAATTGCATTCTCTTCAACATTTACAACGAATGTCGGTGGCTATCAAGCCGTAGGTTCTGATTTGATCTGGAATGGCCGTGATTTTACACCCGGCATCAACGGTGAACCAAACAAGATGGATTTAAGATCTGTAATTACTCATGAGTTTGGACATCATCTTGGATTAAATCACGCAGGTCAACCCCCATCACCAACATCAGGTTCTAACGGATGCGGACCATTGAATCAGAATGCTGTTATGTGGTATGCATATTCTCGAGGTGATACCTCGAAACGGCATCTTACACTTGATGATGCAATGGGCGCAATTTCGCTATATCCAGTATGGGTATTGCAGGGGACTATATTAGACGCTTCAACAAGTTTACCGCTTGTTGGTGCAAAGGTTAAGTTAATTGGAACTTACGGTTCGACAATTGGGAAAGTCGAACAACCTTATACAAATCGATGGAGTAAACCAGGGGTTCCTGTAAATGAATTGGTTATTGATTCAACTGGTCAATATGTAACAGCTGTAATGCATCAGAACTTTAAAGTTAAGGTTGAAAAATTTGGTTACTATCCCGATTCGGCAGTAATTAACTTTAATCCACCGGGAGGAATTGGTTCAACTGAAGTATTGAACTTCGACGCAATGCTTAGTCAAAAACCTCAGGTTACTTTTAATGGAACTCTGATAAATCAGAATACAAATCAGGGAGTACAAGGTACGATTAAATTAGAAAGTGTTTTAGATAATGTAAATGTTGGGAGCTACACCACTTCTTCTGATGGTAATTTCGCATTCAATGTCTTCGGTGAAGAATATTACAAGATGACAATTAGCTTAGATCCACCATTTCAAAAAACGATTGTAATTGACAGCATTTATATTGGCGGATCTGGATTAACTACTAATTTCTTGCTCAAACCGACATCAATCTTTGTTGTTTTGAATGATTCTGTTACGACTAACAAAAACAAATACATCAATTCTCTTGAAAGATTGGGAGTAGCTTACTCAAGCTGGGATGTTCAGGCAAAAGGTGGATTACCCTCGAATGATTTGATTAATTCATTTTCAAAACCGTTAACATTTTTATGGGTTGCTGGTGGTGCTTCATCATCAAATCTTTCGCAGCAAGAAAGAAATCTTTTAATCCAGCAGCTTGAATCTGGAAGTAAATTAATTTTAGCTGGAAAAAATATTGCGGAATTTTCCGACACAACTGATGAACTTTTAACGAAATATATTGGAGTAAAATTTGTTACAAATAATTCTGCATTCAGTGCACGGGGTTTTGCAGGTGATTATATTGGAAATGGTTTAAGTATTCCAATGGCTGGTTCAGGTAAAGATCAACTTGAATTAACAGAAAACGCTTATGGTAAAACATTTAAAGTATACTATTATGGAACTGGAACAGCTGATACTGTAAAAATTGGTGCAGTCAGAAGTGAGAATTCACTTAAAAAATGGAAAACGGTTTTCTTTGGAATTGGATTGGAAATGGTAAGTGATGCAAATTGCGATACTCTTTTAATTAGATCTTTAAGATATTGCGCAGACACAAACTTTGTAACAAAAGTGGAAGATGTATATTCAATTTCAAATTTACCTGTTAGATATTTCTTGCATCAAAATTATCCTAATCCATTCAATCCTAACACAATAATTAGATTTGATTTGCCGGCAAGATCACAGGTTGAAGTTTCAATTTATGATGTTAATGGAAAGCTCGTAAAGAAATTGATTAATGATCAGAAGGAAGCTGGATATCATTCAATCGAATGGAATGGAACTGATACTTTTGGCAAGAAAGTCAGTTCGGGAATTTACTTCTATCGTATTAGTGCAAAGAACTTAAAAACTGGTTCTGAATTTGTTGAAACGAAAAAGATGGTCTTGCTGAAATAATAGTTCTATTCCCCTAATAAAAAGGATCATTCAGAGCTTTTCTCTGGGTGATCCTTTTTCTTTTTAATATTAATTTCTTCTTTTCTTTCATTATTATAGCATTATGAAACTCGCATCAAAAAGTTCACTTGTTCTATTTTTGCTCCCCACTTTTGTTTTTATTTTCCTTTTTTCATCACTACCGACTTTATTAGCATTTTCAATCAGCCTGTTCAAAATTAACTTTTTCGGAAAATCTGAATTTGTAGGATTAAAAAATTTTCTAAGACTCTTTTACGATAAATATTTCTACTCTGCACTAATCAATTCATTTATTTATTTACTGGTCACTCCTGTTCTTGCACTTATATCACTTACTCTTGCTGTATTAATTAAGGATTTACAAAGAGGACAAAACTTTTTTAAGACGATTTATTTTTTGCCTGTTGTAACGCCAGTCATTATCTCAGGAATTATGTGGCGGTATATTTTTAATGAGGATTCTGGATTTTTAAACTATGTAATTTCTTCATTCTTCAATACCAAAGTTAACTGGTTGACTTCTTATCCGGAAAATATTTTTAGTATAATGATATTAACTATCTGGAGAGGATTCGGTTATTACTTAATTATTTTCTTTGCAGGATTAATGTCAATTTCTAAAGACATCGAAGAAGCAGCAATTTTAGACGGAGCTGGGTTCTTCAGAAGGATGTTTTTCATCGTTTTACCACAATTAAAACCAACTCTAACTCTCGTTTTTGTTTTATCCGGTTCTGCGGCAATAAAACTCTTCACTGAAATTTACATTTTGATTCCTGGTGCACCGCTCAGTCACAAAACAATGGTTTATTACCTCTATCATCAAGCTTTTGAAAGATTTGATTTAAGTTACGGCTCAACTATTGGAATAGTTGTATTTGTCATCACACTCGGATTTTCTTATCTAAATCTAAAACTAATAGAAAGAGAAAGATGAAATTTTTCAAAGCTGCGCTCACATATACCATATTAATTTTATTTATTTTCATTTCGGTCTTTCCTTTTCTATGGTTAGTTTCAACTTCATTTAAAGGTTCTGAAGAAATT
Source organism: Ignavibacteria bacterium (assembly GCA_013177855.1). Taxonomy (NCBI): domain Bacteria; kingdom Pseudomonadati; phylum Ignavibacteriota; class Ignavibacteria; species Ignavibacteria bacterium. The sequence goes on along the minus strand of JABLYA010000001.1, from coordinate 2,020,780 downwards.
TTCATAATTCCCCCAAAATTAATTCCCCAAAAATTTACGCTAAATAATTTTAAAGAGATATGGACAGCCATTCCTTTTGGAAGATATTACATAAACTCATTTATTGTCACACTTTTTGTTGTTATAGGAAATCTCTTCTTAGGTTCTTTAACTGGATTTATTCTTGCCAGATTTAATTTCAGATTTAAAAAAATTTTAATGTTTATCGTGATTGTTTCTTTAATAATTCCGCAAGAGATGATTTTAATTCCAAATTATTTAATTCTTCTAAACTTAAGATTGATTGACTCACTTGTGGGAATAATTCTTCCTTCACTTGTTAGTGGTTTTTCAATTTTTATGATGCGGCAGGCTTTTATTTCCATACCGAATGAATTTATTGACGCTGCAATTGTTGATGGCTGCAGTCTTTTCAAAGTTTACTGGAAAATTTTATTACCGATGGCAAAGCCTACATTAATTTCTTTAGCATTGCTTGTCTTCATATCAACATGGAGCGATTTTCTTTTTCCATTAATAATCTTAAGGTCTCAAGAAAATTACACTCTTCAAGTTGGATTAAGTTATATGACCGGTACTTTTGTTGATAATTTCAGATTAATTGCAAGTGGTTCACTTCTGGCAATGCTTCCATCTATTTTGCTAACTGTATTTTTAAGCAAGTATTTTGAAAAAGGAATTTTTGAAGGTGGAATCAAATAAAAGATTTTTAAACTTAATTGCAGTTTATCTGATTATAATATTCTGTTATGATTTTAAAGCTATAAATTATCATGTACCTTTAATCATTTTTTTTAATGCCGCAGGTCAAATGTGCAATTGGAATCGAAACATCTCTAAAAACTTTTTGCAAAACCTTCTCAATATATCTATTTAAAAAAGACTTTATGTTTTTTGAGTTTTTTCTCGTTTACTGTTAATTACAGGACCTGACTCTTTGATTTTTATTTTCGTACTCTCAATTTCACATTTATCGATTGAAATAAATCGTCATATTCAAATACAGCCTAAGGAGAACTCAATTTTAAACTAATGATTAGAATCGATTTAACTAAAGTAGTGTGACTCGATGCAATGCTCAATCAAAATCATAGGTTACATTATAATCGAAACTATAAAATAACCTTCCTTTTCGCTCTTTAAATTGATTGAAAATTTATGAAGATCAACAATTTGCTTTACAATGGATAAACCAAGACCAATCCCGCCAAGTCCTCTATTTCTTGACGATTCAACACGATAAAACCTTTCAAATAGATGCGGGAGAACATCTTCCGGGATGTGTTCGCTCTGATTAATAATCTCAAATCTTACTTTGTTTTCTGGAGTTTTTTTGCAGTTAATCACAATTTCGGTCTCTGGATAAGAATATTTAATTGCATTATCAAGTAGATTAATAAATAATTGTTTTAATAATTCACCATCAGCGTTTATAAACAAGTCATCATTAGTGTCTAAATTATATTTAACTTTTATTTTCTTTTCTCTTAGTAGAAAAGAAAAATCGTTTACGACGCGGTTTAGCAAATTCGTTAGATCAATTGGAGAAATATTAAGATTAATAATTGAGTTATCAAGCTTTGTGATCAAGAATAATCGATCGATGATATTTATCAATCTCATAGTTTCTTCATAACTGCTTTTAATTATTTCAAGGTACTCTTCATTCGACTTCGTTGATTTTAAAGCAAGTTCTAATTCTCCACGAAGGATTGTTAGCGGAGTCTTAAGTTCATGTGATGCGCTCACGGTGAAATAATTCATATACTCAATTGAGCTTTTTATTCTTTTCAACATATTATTAAGAGTTCTGACTAACCTTCCATATTCATCGGAAGCATCTTCACCTTCGAGATAAGCATTCAGATTATATGCGTCTATTTCTTCAGTACGATTAATTATTTTATCAATTCTAGCTAAAGCCCTAAAAGAAAGAAATGCACCCACAACAAATGAGATTATCAATGAAAATGGAAAAATTAAAATGTAAAGCTGCAACAAATTATTTAGTGTAGAATATATCAAATCAAGTGGATACGCAACTGTAATGTTATATTCTTTCTTTTTGAAATTAACAACTCTTATAAGGTAATCGGAAAGGTTTGGATCATTATAATCAAAAAGCTCAAGTCCTTCCTTTTGATCTTTAAAATTGAAAGTTGTCGATACAAGATTTGCCGTTTTAAAAACTATTTTGTCTTTAACCTTAATCTGTACAAAAGTATTTTTAGGATTATATGCTAATGCTTCGAAAATTAAGTCATAAACTAACTCATCAGGTGATGCATAAATTGAATCTGCTTCAAAGTCAGCTAAATTTATATCGCTTTTTTGGACAAAATTATAAATTGTTTCAGCTTGCTTTATTAATGAATGGTCGAGTTCTTTTCTCATCGAATTGTTCACATATATATAAATGATTGCACCCAAAATAATTTCAAAAAACAAAAGTATTATGGAATACCAGAGAGTTGTTTGAAACCTAGTGCTTCGGAAATAGTCCTTAATTTTTTGCTGTAATGATTTAATCATCTTTTAGTATATAACCCGCGCCGCGAATTGTGTGTATTAGTTGTTTATCAAATCCTTTATCAATTTTGTTTCGAAGTTTATTAATGTAAACATCAATTAAATTTGTTTCCGGATCAAAATTATATTCATAAATATGTTCTATTAACTTTGTCCTTGTCACGATACGATTTTTATTTCTTAATAGATATTCGAGGATAGAAAATTCTTTTGAAGTTAATTGAATTTCTTTATTCCCTCTAAAAACTTTTCGAGATTGTAAATCCATCTTTAAATCATCAGCTTTTAGTAAGATAGATTTTTCTGTTGAATATCTTCTTAGAAGTGCTCTTATTCTTGCAAGTAACTCATCGAAAGAAAATGGTTTAGCCAAATAATCGTCCGCGCCAGAATCGAGACCGGTTACTTTATCTTGAACTGATCCTTTCGCTGTTAAAATTAACACAGGTACCGAAAGCTTTGCATCGCGTATCTCTTTTAAAATATTGATTCCATCTTTATAGGGAAGCATTAAATCTAAAATTATCAAATCATACTCTTCAGAAAGGGCAAGTTTACTGCCTTCTTTTCCATCATACGCAACATCAACAGTATAATATTCTTCTTCAAGTCCTTTTTTAATAAATGAAGCAACTTTCTTTTCGTCTTCAACAAGAAGTATTCTCATTCTATAAGGTAAATATTTTGAATTTCAACTAATATTTAAGGATTTAAATCTGGTTAAAATTAGTGAATTTTTTTTAAGAAAAGATTGTCATTCCAGAAAACCTGGAATGACAATCTTCGAATTAATAGGAGGCACTCATTTTCTGAAAAAGATTATTTCTTAGGATTGGTTGAAGATTCTTTAGTTCCTGATTTAACTTTTGTTTTCTCCATCTTCTTAACTTCGGGAGCCTTTTCTTTCTCAGCCTTTTTCATTTCTTCCTTTTGGGTGGCTTCAGTTTCGGTTTTCTTAACTTCAGCTTTCTTTGTGGCTGTGGCTTTTTCCTCAACAGTTACTTTGGATTGAGCTGGAACTTTACTTACCTCTTTTTTAACCTCAGTCTTTGGTGCTTTAACTTGTTTTTGGCCCTCTTGCTGAGCAAGGACGACAGAGTTTAACGAAAATGCAATCACTAAGATTGCTGCGAGAATTGAGATGTGTTTTAACATTTTTGAGTCTCCTCATTTTGTTTTTGGTTTTTGTTAATGAACATTCATTTAATTCAACTAACTACACCACTAAAATAGATTTGCAAGATTAAAATAGAATTAAATTAAGATTAAAAATTTTTAATCTTTGAGGAGCCAAAATGAAGTGTAAATTAAAAAGTGTGAAAGTTCTATATCGATAAAATTTACTCTTAATCAGTTTTTCATCGCATTCTCTAAGATATTCCACCAGCCATAATTTACAATATGCACCAAATCAAAAATCATCAGTCCATCAGTTTTATTGAGACACATTTTAATTGCTCGTTTGAATTGTTCAGGGTGATTTTTGTATTGTTCAACATAAAGTCCACCGATTACGGGCACAACATTCATAATTACTTTTTTCGCAATCTCAGCTGAACCTTCTACTGAATACCAGAAATCTTTTGTCTTCCCCATCCCTGCTTCATTTCTCTTAATGAGTTCTTCATTCAACTTTTCAACTTCCTCTTTTGTAACTTCAAAGAAATAACATCCGGTTGTATAAATATCCAGAAGTTCAGCATAGCCATAATTTTTATAATCAGCAGTAGCCCAATCAAATTCTTTTGAAGGATCATATTTTTTGCTTGCCCAGTTTACACCAACTTCATAATAAACTGGATACCATGCTCCAGTGTAAACTCCAAATTTCATTTCGGGATTTATTTGTTTTACGACTTCTCTTGCTTTAGTCATAAAATTATAGATTACAGATGCTCTCCATTCAAGCCATTTTTTATAAAGTTTTCCTTCAACACGAAATTTTTCACCTTTTTCGTTTTTAGACCATCTATAAATATCGTCAGGGTAATTCTCGATTTTTTGATTTATGTATTTCTCAAACTGTTCTTTTGAGAGATCGCTGAAGTCTGCTTCAATTCCATCGTAACGAACTCGATCTAAAATAATTCCATCAAATTGAGGATACTTTGTGACTAACTCTGAAATGATTTTCAACTCATGCTCTTGAACTTCTGGATGAACTGGATTTGTCATTGCTGAATATTTATGCTTTAATTGAGTGATTGGAATAAAACCAGAATCAGTGTAATTAATTGATTGCCAGTGCGACTTATCCTGATAGACAAGCCCGCGATCAAAAAAATTATGTCCAGCCACAAAAACATTAATTGATGCATAAACATTTAATCCAAGTTTCTTCGCTTCAGAAATAAAATAGGCTGGAAAATCAAATTGACTATTACGATAGAAACCATTCCACTCATTCATTTGCAGAGCAAATTCTGATTGATATAAAACTTCACCTGTGATTGGTTTTAAATCAAGCACAACATCAGTGAATCCCGTTTCCTTTGCTTTCTTTAAATAAAATTGAATTGAATCTGGGTAACTCAACCTTTCAAAATTTGCAGTCGCATCAAACCATAGAAGTTTGGGTTTATCAGATGAATGAACTTCTAAAATTGTTATAAAAAGAATCAAAACGATGATAATTGAATTTCTCATAATCTTTACCATTCAAAACTTTCATTTCAATCTAAAATGGGAAACAATTTGAATTCACCATTCTCGAACTTTGATTTTTGGTCTTTTAGGGAATAATGAAGACCTAAAAAAGACATTTAAAAAATTAATTTTCATTCTGAGTCTGCTTCAACTAAAGACTTTTTTTACCAACTAAAAAATCAAATATCTTTTGAAAATAATTTGAACATTTACCAAATCACTTCAACCATTTTTCAAACCAATTGAAAATTTCCGTCATCCATAATTTGAAGTTTTGCGGTTTTGCAACAAAGTGTGTTTCATCCGGGAAATAAACAAATCTGGACGGAACACCAAGTCTCTGCAATGATGTAAACAACTCAAAGGCTTGTGATTCTGGTACGCGAAAATCATAAGCTCCATGAGTAACAAGCATTGGCGTTTTTATTTTATCAACATACATATGCGGCGAATATTTCTGATATAGCTTTCTATTAGTCCATGGCGTTCCTTTAAATTCCCACTCAGGGAACCATAATTCTTCAGTTGTTCCATACATACTTTCTGTGTTGAAAACTCCAGCGTGAGTGACAATTGCTTTGAAGCGGTTTGTTTGAGTGGCAATCCAGTTCATCATATAACCGCCATAGGATGCTCCAGCAGCAACTGTTTTTTCCGGATCAATGAATTTGAAATTCTTAATTGCATAGTCATAGGCATTCATTAAATCCTTATAAACTTTTCCGCCCCAATCGCCGCTTATTTCATCAGTAAATTTTTGACCATAACCCGTACTTCCTCTCGGATTTGGCATCACAACAACATAACCGCGTGATGCATATAGTTCTGGATTCCATCTGTAATGCCATAAATCTTCCCAGGCACCCTGAGGACCACCATGAACTAAAAACACCATCGGATATTTTTTGTTTGGATCAAAAAATGGAGGCTTAATCATTAAACTATGCACCATCACACCATCAGCGCCTTTTGACCAGAATTCTTCAAGAGGCATCATTTCGATTTGAGATAATAATTCATCATTTAATTTAGTGAGCTGGGTTAATTGCTTTTTCTTTAAATCAAATTTGAAAATATCAACTGGTCGAGTAACAGAGCTTTGATTGAAGACTAAGAAACTGCCATCGCTTGAAAGATTTAAATCGGTATTCCAATGTTTATCGTAAAGTGTTGTAATTTTCTTTGTAGAAATATCGAGGTGATAAATAACTCTTCTGCCCTGATTATCAGCCGTGAAAATTATTTCCTTTGAATTGGGAAGCCATAAAACTTCTTCAACTGAACGATCAAAATTTTCAGTGAGATTTGTAATTGTATTTTTCTCACGATCATAAAGCATTAATGTTTGTCTGTCAGCTTCAAATCCTGGTCTTGCCATCTGTCTATATGCAATAAATTTTCCGTTTGGAGAATAAACTGGTTGATTATCATTTCCTCTGTTTGTTGTTATTTTTCGTTTCACCTTACCATCAAGGGTTGAGATCCACAAATCGTTATTAGTTGAAATTGCCAACATCTTATCTGTATTGGTTACATAACAAATTTCTTTTCCATCTGGTGAAAACACATAGTCAAGTTTTCCACCAAGCGCGATTGGCGGACAATCGTATTGACTGCCTTCAGTGATATCTTTTATTTCTTTAGTCTGTAGATCAAGCAAGAAGAGATGACTTCGTTTTTCATCTCTCCAGGAATCCCAGTGACGATACATTAATTCCGTAATTATTCTGGCTTTAACTTTACTTTTCTCTTTTGCCTCTTCTTTTTCTTTGTTACAATCATCATTAAGACAATCTGGATAGACTTCAGAAACAAAAAGTATTTTTTTGCCATCAATTGAAACAACTGGACCAGTTGCTCCTGTTGAAAGATTTGTTAATTGTTCTGGCTCTGATTGAGTTTCAACATTCATTTTGAAAATCTGTGGTGTACCAGTTTTCATCGAGACAAATGCTAGAGTTTTTGAGTCAGGAAACCATACAGGTGAACTTTCTGAATATGGTGAGTTTGTTAGATTTTTTTGTTCACCAGTTTTTAAATCAAGAATCCAGATATCACTTGTCCCTTTATTCTCTTCCATACTGAATGATGTCACAACAAAAGCAATGTAACGGTCATCAGGCGATAATGTCGTTTGTGAAATTCTTTTAATCTTAAACATATCATCAATTTCTAACGCCCGCTTGCTTTGAGCAAAAATTAAATTAATAGAAATGATTAAGTAAAAAATGATAAACTTTCGCATTATTAATCTCCTGTTTTTATTTCCAGACTGCAAGTATTCCTGCTGAAATTGAAATCGCAATTAAACGATAGGTGATTTGAATTAAATAGAGATTGAAATTTCTTTTTTCAAAAGTAACCGTTGAAAGATGAGTCATTGCAACAAATCCAATCCAGAGTATAATTCCAATTTGAAATCCTCTCCAGAAATCGGCGGCACCAACAAAAAGGATAACGGCAGCAAGAACATAGTTAGTTACTAAAATTGCAATAAACTCATAAATAAATGTAAGACCAACTCCACCTTTTTTTAGTTCTTCTTCGGTCTTGTTTATATTTTTCATAAACAGATTAGCAAATAAAAGTTTTGAATACCATAATCCGCCTAAAATGAAAGTGAAGATTGAACATACAAGAACTGCAAGTAAATTTATTTCCATTTTTAAACTCCTTTTTTTCTAAAATAAAGAATTGAGTGGATTATAGTGTAAATGATTCTTCAAACGCAGAGACGCAAAGAACACAAGGTTTCGCAAAGATCATTTGATTTAGTTTTTGAAAAAAATTTATCCCCAAAAAGTCTAATCCTGAAAGGAAGAAATTATTATAGAAATGAAGAAGCAATAAATAGATTAAAATCCCGAAGGGATGAAATTATTATAGAAATGAAAATGCAACAAAAAAAATTAAAATCCCGAAGGGATGACATTATTGAAAAAGTAAAGTCAAAAATTCTTTCAAACGCAAAGACGGAAAGAACGCAAAGTTTCGCAAAGATTAGTTTTTTAGTTTAGAAAGAAATTTTATTTATCACTCAAAAAAAATCCTGAAAGGATGAAATTATTATAGAAATGAAAATGCAACCAAAAAATTAAAATTCCGAAGGGATGAAATTTTTGAAGAATTAAAGTCTAAAATTCTTTCAAACGCAAAGACGCAGAGAACGCAAAGGTTCGCAAAGATTAGATATGTTAATTTTGGAAAGAAGTTATATCTATCACTCAAAAAATCCTGAAAGGATGAAATTATTATAGAAATGAAAATGCAACAAAAAAAATAAAATCCCGAAGGGATGAAATTATTATAGGAATGAAAATACAACCAAAAAATTAAAATTTCGAAGGGATGATATTATTGAAGAATGAATGTTGAAAATGAATTAAAACGCGAAGATACAAAGAACGCAAAGCTTCGGGATGATCCACTCAAAAGAGATTAAGTTTTTCCAAACATTTATTACAAAAGTTTTCAGACTTTATATCGATTTCATCAACATTTGACGAAGAATGCATTACGCATTCGAAATTGAAGCAGTGACGCAAACCATAGGTATGCCCAAGTTCGTGATTTATTTCTTTTATCAATCTTGATATAAACAGCTCATCATTAGGTGGTAAACCATAGAATTCAGGATAGAGTCTGTGTGCTGATACAATAGCCGCTTTTCCATTTAATTGAGCCTCACCAAAAACAAATGTCAAGACTGGAACATAAAGGTCGAAGTCGGTAATCATTAAAATCTTCTTAAATTCTGAATAATTTAAGAGTGCATACTCAATTAACTTTGTCGAATAATATTGATCACGTTCTTCTGAATAAAATTTTCTTAAATCAATATCCGGGATAATTGTTCTTGAATTTAAGTTGAAATGTTGTTTAAGGTTATTTGTAATTTTATCGTAAAGTGAGACAGCATTAAAATTTAATAAAATTAGAGCGGCTTGATCCATAAATTAATTTTTCTGTAAGCCATACTTTTTGATTTTATTGTACAGGGTTACTCGATCAATGTTTAATGCTTGAGCCGCTTTTGAGATATTCCAGTCATATTTACTCAGCACTCTCTGGATGTGTTTTTTCTCTACCTCTTCAAGGGAATCACTCTCAAACGAATTAACTTTTTCTAAGTGGAAAGGCAAATCGGAAGGTTTTATTTCAGGTGGTTTTCCAACTACCATTGCTCTTTCAATTGCGTTTTCAAGTTCACGAACATTTCCAGGCCAGGAATGATTCAAAAGTATTTCCATCGCTTCATCTGAAATTTTCAAGATTGGTTTATTCATCTGTCGGGCAAATTTCTGAACAAAATAATTTGCAAGGACAGGTATATCACTTCTTCTCTCCCTGAGCGGCGGGACATAAATTGTAAAAACATTCAAACGGTAATACAAATCCTCTCTAAATTTTCCTTCTTCAACAAGTCTTTCAAGATTTTCGTTTGTTGCAGAGATTAATCGGAAATCTACTTTTACAATCTCAGTTCCACCAACACGAGTGAATTGTTTTGTTTCAAGTACACGAAGTAATTCTACCTGCATTTTTTGAGAGACACTTCCGACTTCATCCAGAAAAAGTGTCCCACCGTTTGCCATTTCAATTTTACCTTTTCTGCGGTATTGAGCACCTGTAAAAGCTCCCTTCTCGTGTCCAAAAAGTTCGCTTTCAAGAAGTGTCTCTGTAAATGCACCGCAATTAACCGGAATTATGGGATAATACCTCCTTGGTGAATTCATATGAATTGCACGAGCAATTAATTCTTTCCCTGTTCCGCTTTCTCCTCGAATCATAACAGTTGTATCCTGTGGTGCAACAATTTTTATCAATTCGAAAACTTTTTTCATCTCGGGACTTTCACCAATCAATCCTTCAAAACTGAACATTTCATCAATGCTTGCTTTAAGTGCAACATTCTCCTCTTTCAACTTTTTTTGTTTGATTGCATTTTTTATCAGGTGCGATAGTTCATCTGGATCAATTGGTTTGGTTACATAATCAAAAGCGCCATTCTTCAAAGCTTGAACTGCAGAAGGTACTGAAGCATAGGCAGTGATAATTATTACAATGCAATCGGGATCAATTTCTTTAACTTTTTCAAGCAGTTCCAATCCACTCATCTTTGGCATCTTAATATCGACCAGCATAATATCATACTTGCCTGGATGAAGATCTTTCAACACATCGAACGCATCGGCAGCAGAGCTTACCTGATAACCATCTTCTTCAAACCAGTGAGTGAGAGATTCTCTGACAATTTGTTCATCATCAACAATTAAAATTTTTACATCTGAATTATTCATAATTTTACCTCATCCCATTTCTGCAACTGCTTTTTTAGGAAAAATGAGAGTAACTGTAGTGCCTTTATTAACCTCACTTTGAATTTCAATTTTTCCGTTGTGTTGTTTAACAATACCATAGACAACTGATAATCCGAGACCAGTTCCTTTTCCACCCGGTTTTGTCGAAAAAAATGGTTCAAAAATTTTATCTAGATTTTCTTTGGGGATTCCAACTCCTGTATCAGTAATTTGAATGAATACCAAGCTTCCATCACAAGTAACTTTTACTGTTAATGTTCCACCCTCCGGCATTGCTTCAATAGCATTAATTAAAATTGCCAGGATTGCTTGCTGTATTTGATTTTTATCACATTCGAATTCAAGATAATTGCAGCAAAAGTCTTTTATCAGATGAATGTTATTAAGCTGGAGGTGATGATTTATAAGCATTAAACCTCTTTCAATAATGTTAATCAGATCATTTTGAGCGACTTTAGTTTCACCTGATCTCGAAAAGAGAAGCAGGTTTTTAACAATATTCCCGCATCTTTCTGATTCAGCTGCAATTAATTCTAAATACTGAATAATTTTTTTCTTTTCTTCGTCCGTTACATTGTTGTTTAGTTTTTTTATAATCAGTTTCGAATAAGTTAAAATTCCTTCGAGCGGGTTATTTAGTTCGTGAGCAACCGTGGCGGAAAGTTTTCCGAGCGATGCAATTCTTTCAATTTGATTAACATGATTATAAATTTCTTTGAGCTGATGAGTTTTCTCTTTTACTTTGATATTAAGATTTTCATTCAAAGCTTTAATCTCTTCGAGAGCTTTCTTTAAATTTTCAGCCATATAGTTGAAATCTTTTGACAATTCACCAAGCTCATCATTCGATTTTAAATTTATTCGGAAGTTGTAATTACCTTTAGCAAGTTCTTTTGTGCCTCTTATTAAATTTTTAACTCTTAAATGAACCATTAACCAGATAAAAATTCCACTAAAAATGGAAACAATCATTGTAATTAAAATAGAATAAAAGATAAGGCTGCTTTTATTTTTTTGAATGATTTTATCAACTGAGTTCAGGGACATTTGAACATCGATCACACCAAGAATTCTTTGCTGTTCATTGTGGGCGTGACAGGAACTATTCCAGCAATCAGGTTCATTTTCGATAGGAATAATTAATCCAATGATTCTTTCGCCTTTTTCGTTTTGAAATATTCTTATTCTTTCATCGGTTGTAATGTAAAGTTTGGGATTATTGATAGAATGACAGGGCGAGCATTCTTCTGAATTCATATCAACTTTTCGATTAATCAAAGTATCAATGTGTGCAAAAGAGACAATTCCGAGTTTATTGTAGATTTTTATTCCAGCGACTTCCTCTTCATTCCCTATTGTTTTGATTATTTGATACACATCTTCTCTTCGGTTTAAAAGCATTGAGTATCTTGTCGAGCGTTTTATAATATCACCAGTTCGTATGATATTTTTCTCTACTATTTCAAAAATCTGCTTTTTGTTTTGATCGATGAGAATTACAGTTGTAATAAAAAAGATTATAATGAATAAAAAGATAAGGCTTATAAATAACTTAAAAGCTAAGGTCTTGCAGAAACAAGTTTTCCTTGAATTTTCTGACTTGCCCTGAGATGAATTCACCTGTTCGAAATTATTTTTTTCTTCCATCACATTTTCCTCTCCTCACTGTAAACTTAAAGAGAATGGGAAGAAGTTACAATTAACAATTAATAACTATTTTATCGGAGATAGGATTTATTCAGTCTGATTTATTAATTCTATTCTGAATTTATTTTTTTTCTACTTTTATTACTGAACTTAAATTCAACTTTTTATCTGCGGGAATTTTAATTAAAGGTTCTCTCGATACAGTCACCTAACCCTTAAATAAAAAACCTCTCGGATAAACTTCTAATTAAAATTAAATCTCTAAAGAACTGTATCGAGAAAACCATAATATTTTAAAGAAATTAATCAACTAATTTGAAACTAAGCTTACATTCAAAAAATTTTTAGTGTTTAACTTTTTCCCAGTCTTTTTTGTAATTAAATCCAGCGAAGGTTGGACTTTCAGGGTTATGACATTTTTTACAAATCTTTTCGTCGTCAGTACCTATTACTAAACCGAGTTTTTTACCTTCTTCAGTTTTTTCTTTTCCGTGTTTGTTCTTGTAAGCAGAGCCTGGTCCGTGACAGGCTTCACAGGTTACGCCATCTTCTTTTTTATTTGTAGACATTGTCTGTTCACCAGGGAAATAACCTGTTGCATGACATTTTAAACATTCTGGTGCTTCAGTTGGATCAGATTTTAAGTTCATCTTCTTTGCAATGTCTTTTGATTTTTGTGTTTCGAGTGTTTTGTAAGCTTGAGCATGTTTTGTCTTCAACCAGTTCTCGTAAACCATCTTTCCCTTCTCGCCTTTATGACAGGCCATACAGGTTTTTACACCAACATATTTATTCTGAGCAAAGAGATTGTAAGAAGAACATATAATTATTGAGAGTGCTAATATCAGAAGTTTTTTCATAACAGTTTCTCCCTATATTTTTTTGTTGAATAATAGTTTTAAAAGTTGAATAAAATCCTGATTGGACAATGTTTTTAAGTAATCCATTTTTAAATCGCCACCATCAGGAAGCGTAGAAATTCCATCACCAGAAATTGTAAATCTTTTTAATAAGAATTCACGAGCCAGAAGATTATCCTGATAAACTAAATCTTTGTAATCATTAAAATCATAAATTTTGCCTTCAATTTTATCGTCATCGCTTTCAACCTTTATAAGTTCAATTGAAAAAGGATCAGCTTCAAAAAACAAAGATGGATTATCTTTAATCGATTCATTAATCCATAAAACTGAACCATTGACCGGTGAGTGAAACCCAATTGCACCAAATGATCCAATAATCCATAGAATAGTCTTACCAGAAAAAAGTCTTGAATTTAGTAAAGGCAAGTGAATCGAACAGCCAGAATTAAAAAATTTCTGAGCAAAGTTATCAAGCCCGAAAGTGAAAACATTGCCATTCTTATAAAACCATAAATGATTTGGTGTAATTTTTATTTCGCTGATATCCCTTTTGTTTTTTATTGAATCTGAGATAAAGCGGTTTCCTCTTTCAGCCTTAATTGATTTATCAAATGGACAGTTCTCGCAGTCAAAATTCCTATCGCATAGTTTGTACTCGACATAACCACATTCCATCCAGATACATTTTTGAGAAATCATTTTTAAACTCATTTTGTTGCTGGTTCTGTCTTTAGTTCATCGTCAGAAATAACTTCGAATTCAATTGGAATTGTTTCTTTTGTTTTTTCATAAACAGGCAGATATTGGACTGCAAGATTAAAGATAGTTACTCCTAAGGTTACAAGGAATAATGTTATTATAATTTCATACACCGATGGGAAATAAGAAACTCCCGATGATGCTTGAAGAGATGTCACACTCACATTCAATCTATTCAGTAAAAATCCACCAATTACAAAACACGCAGATACGAATAGTCCCACACGATTTAATCTTATTCTTGGTTGAGCAAGCAAAATTATTGGAATAATTGCACCAATAATTATCTCAAGCCAGAAGAGATATGTTTCAATAGAATTTACAAACAAAAGATTAAGTTTATCATTCAAAAGTAAATCCATAAATCTCCATGTTAAATATGCACTCATTACAACCACAATCCATCTTCCAACATCGGAGACCAGATCAAATTCAAGATTTTTCTTAAATGCTTTGGCGCTGAGATATGATTCAAAAATTATCATCGCACAGCCAACACCTATCGCACTCAAATAGAAAAACCATGGAAGATTTGTTGAATACCATAATGGATGCATTTTACTCGGAACAATTAAATACAAAGCTCCAAGTGAAGATTGATGAAGAGTGGAAAGTAAAATTCCCAGAATTACAAGCGGGATTGTTATTCCTCGAATTATTTTTAATAGCTTTTCAACTTTAAATCTTTCAAGTATAACAGGACTGAATTCAAGAAAAAGAACAGTAGTATAAAGCATCACACACCAGGCAACTTCAAACATAACCGATCTTGGGTTCCACATAATTATTGCATGCCATATTGCCCAGGGTCTTCCAAGATCTATCAGAAGAGCTAATATTACAAGTAAATATCCGAGAAAAGCAGTTAATATAGTTGGACGAATGATTGGTTTAAATTTTTTGATATTAAAGATGTAGACAATTGCACAAAGCGTAAAACCACCGGCAGCCATTCCAACTCCACAAAGAATATCAAAACCAATCCACAATCCCCAGGGGAAATGATCATTTAAATTAGTTACTGCTGCAAGTCCGCCTGTAAATCTCAAATAGATCGTATATAGTCCAAGAACAAAAATTACAGTTCCAACAACTTTCCAGAATGTTGGTTTGAGAAGTCTTTCAATTGCTGGATTCATTCCTCACCTCGTAAGTTTTGTTTTTTCTTTTCCTCAAATTTTTCTCGTGCAATTTCATTCTTTCGATTAGTTAACCAATAGAAACCTGTCAATAATACACCGCCGACTGTTACCAGTGTTGGAATCTTCGCTAAAGCTTCGTGAGTGAAATTTGGAAGAGCTGTCTTCAATAACTTTGTATTGAAACCGAGTTCTTCGAATGGTACTGGTGAAATATATAAAACCGATGTGCCGCCGACTTCTTCAAGCCCATAAATATGCTGATAATACTTTTCCGGATTTTCAGCGAGTCTCTGTTTTGCAATCTCAATCATCTCATCTCTATCACCGAATAAGGTTGCACCAGTTGGACAGGCTTCCGCACAGGCTGGCAGTTCTCCATTCTTAACTCGGTCATAACACATAATGCATTTTTGCACTCTCGGTTTCACGCTGCCCCATTCATATCTCGGAATCTGGAATGGACAGGCTTGCATACAATAGCGGCATCCAAGACATTTAGATTCATCGTAAAGAACTGCACCAACTTCAGTCTTTGTAAATGCACCAACAGGACAAACAGAAACGCAGGTTGGATCTTCACAATGCTGACACATTCTTCTCACGAAGAAATCGCCTCGCTGTTCAACAATTGTATATGTTTTATCAGAGAGCGAATCCCTTAAAGGGTCATCAGAAGTTTGAGGAAGATTGTTTTGTTCTTTGCAGGCTTCATAACAAGCCCCGCAGCCGACACATTCGGTTATATCAATCAGAAATGCTTTTCTTTTCATCTTTCTACCTCAGGTTTTTCAGGATAATTTCAGAAATTCTTCTTCGAATTTTGAAAGACTGCTGTCATCAAGCATTCTAAGAACACCTTCAACGATATTTCCACCATCATAAAGTGTTGCACCGACGAGCGATGGTTTAGGTGATAGATGGGCAAGCAAATCTTTGAAACGGTTTACTTCCTCTTTCATCCAGTTGACAACTTCTCTACCAATCTTAAATGATGGCAGAATTTCCTTTACATCAGCTGGTTCAATTTCAATTAACCAATTCTCTCGATAAGGATTTTCTCTAAGCAGCTGAGTATTTTCGAGGATTGATTTATTTAGCGAAGTAATAATGCCGTCAACAGGAGAATAAATTTTCACTTTCCTTCCATTGGCAAAGACTTCAAAGATCGGCTCGCCTTTCGAAATTTTATCGCCGTCGGCTTTAAGTGGAGATATTTTACCTGGCTTTAATACTTTGTTGATAAAATCATCTATACCGAGTTTAATTTTACCATCTTCAGAAAAATTGAGCCAGGTGTGTCCTCTGGAATAATATAATCCCTGAGGGACATAGATGGATTCTTTTGAAAATACGGTTCCAGTGACCGGCTCTGGTTGAGTTTCCTCAAAGACCGAAATTCGTTTTTCACGAACTTTCGTGACAATTAAGTTTATTGAAATGATAAGAACGAAAGTTAATAAGACAAATAATGCAACCATTTTTAACCTCTCAATTTTTTAGTTTCTAATTCAACTATTTCTATTATATAAGGTCAAACGCAATGCCAGAAAAACGCTGAGATGAATTATGAGCGTAACTCCTTAAATTACAAATAGATATAGAGACAAAAGGGAAAACCTAAAATTGTATTTGTATAAAGGAATGTTGAAATTTTAATCACATACTAAGCTAAAAAAATTATAATTGTTTGATTTTTCAATGTTTAGGGGTGTTGAAAAATTCAAGTAGGTTATGTAGAAATATTAAACATTCTGGAATTAAAAATTGAGGAAAAAATAATCAAAAAAAAATGATATGAAATTAATTATTGGATAATTAGTAGGAATTTATTAACTCTTTTGTTTCATAATTTAAGATTAAAGCACAATTATTTATTCTGGAAACCCAAAAAACTCGCTGAAAAAAGCTTTTTTTGAACAAAAAATTAACGGTTTTTAGTGAAAAAGAGCCATCGTTGGGTCTAAAAGAGCCAATTTTGAATGAAAAAGACCCATCGTTGGTTCTTAAAGACCCATCGTTGAGTGAAAAAGAGCCAATTTTGAGTGAAAAAGACCCATCGTCGGTTCTTAAAGACCCATCGTTGAGTGAAAAAGAGCCAATTTTGAATGAAAAAGACCCATCGTTGGTTCTAAAAGACCCATCGTTGAGTAAAAAAGAGCCAATTTTGAATGAAAAAGACCTATCGTTGGTTCTAAAAGACCCATCGTTGAGTAAAAAAGAGCCAATTTTGAATGAAAAAGACCCATCGTTGGTTCTAAAAGACCCATCGTTGACTGAAAAAGAGCCATCGTTGACTGAAAAAGAGCCATCGTTGAGTGAAAAAGAAGCATCGTTAAGTGAAAAAGAGCCATCGTTTATTGGAAAAGAGTCATCAATGAGGTTAAAAGAGACAATTTTGAGTGAAAAAGAGATAAAGTTAATTGAAAGAGATAGAAATTTACTATTAAAGATAAAAAATATCGTTTTTAATGGGTTATCGACTCAATAATTTTTGTTCAAAAAATTCCCGAAATCTTTCTTCAAGTTGTTGATTATAAAAAGGTAAGCCTAAAAGTTTGTATTCTGAATTTTGAAATTCTAAAAATATTTCAGCTTCATTTTCAAGTCTTAATAGGAATTTTTCCTTCCAACCTTCTTTCGAATGTTCAAATGTACCATTTGCATCTAAAAATAGATCTCCTTTTGGTTCAATAAAAATTTGGTAACTAATTATTCGCTCATTCTTTGTTGACTTATATCGCTTCTTTGAACCTCTGGAGGATTTTTGTTTCTCTACGAGAAATAAAATAAAATCGGGTTCAAAAGCTGATCCATCATCAAAATTATATATCTTAACATACCTTTCATTTCTAAATAAAAATACTTCTTTATATTTCTTTTTTAACTCTTTTATAAATCTTGATATAAATTCAAGAAAATTTCTTTCTTCGGATGTACCATAAAAACTTGTCTGTGCAAACCAATCATAATTGAAACTAATAAGATTAATTCCACCTGCATTTGAAACATCATACTTTACTTTTCTATCAAAGAAGACTTTACTTATTTCGTATGGTTTAAATTCTTTCGTTCCTCTATACTCTGAATCAGTTGTAATGAGTTTTTCCGAAATACTTGTCAAAACATACAAAACTATATTTAGTTTATCTTTTTGTGTTAATTCATTAATTCTAAAATCTGGACCTTTAATCTTAACCTTTATTCCTGACAGATAGTTATTATCTAAAATAAAATCATTAATCGAATTAATATTTGGGAAATATCTTTTAAGATTATTGAAACGATAAAATTCAAGATAATCCATTCCTGCTCTTATTAAATTTATACCAAGATCAAGAAAATTAAGATAAATTTCGGTTACATTAGTTTTTGATTTAATAACATTTTGTTCATCGAACAAAAAACTTTCTTCAATTTGACCAGTGGGGAATTCGTAATAATATTCATTTTTAATATGAATATCATTTAAACTAAAAATTTCAGATCGATCCCTCTTTTGCCTTTCGTTTTGAAAAATATATCCCCTTTTCCAAATATTTTTATTTTTTATTTCTGGTTTAACAAATAAGTCATATTGAAATGTCTTTTCAGGCAAAATTCCAATTTGTGTGAGTGTCTGCTTTATTTCAAAAATGTATTTTGGATTATGTTTACAATGATAATGTAAAGTTTCAATTATTCTCAATTCATTATCAAGATCATCATCAAATTTTCTTCGATACATATCATCATTATTTTGTATAACAAATGGGAAATACCTTGCCCCTCTTCCTATTAATTGTGCTTCGCTCATTGTCGTCGAGCCTGGAATATATGTACCATCTCTTAAAGTTTTGCCGTCCCGTGTATCATACAATCTGACAATATCGAATAAATTCAATACATCCCAGCCTTCGTTAAGCATATTGACCGCAAAAATAGCTCTTATTTCATTGTTTGGATTTTCAAGGGAATTAAGTTTTAATTGTTTCTCTTCATCAATATTCTCAGAATCCAAAAGCATAATCTTTTCTTCAGAGAAATCTATCTTTAATTCATTAATTAAATTATCAAGTGTTATTTTTTCTTTATCAAAATATTCAAACGCCTTTCCCAGATCAGTTCCAGATGACCTTGATTTTATCTTTTCAATATCTTTTAAGGAAAGATTTTTAATCTTAGTTAAGAATTTTTCATAATTCTCTTTTGATTCTTTAATACTCTTTGATTTAAAAAGAATAACAGGTTTCAAGAGTATCTTATGCTTTTCAGCAATTTTTCTGCGATACTGACTCAAAATAACTGCCTGTAAAGCCCTATCAATTGGCTCTAAAGATGCTTGAAGAACTTCTATCTCTTTTGAATACTTGTCCAGTCTGAATTGTTTTAAATCGTATTGAAATATAAGCTTATCCTGATATTTATTTCTGATATCAGGGTTATTTAAATCAACAGTAGCAGTAAACTCTAATAAGATATTTTTTCGATTTTTTTCAAATATTCTTTTTAAAACTGTGTATTCCCAGCTTTTTTCAATTTCCTTTTCATTTTTATTGTTTCTGGTTAATGTTTGCAAATGATGTGCTTCATCTGAAATTAAGACAATATCTTTTCCTTCAAAATCTTCTTCGGTTAAAACATTCTCTCTTGGTTGATTTAGCCTGGTATGCAATCCCTGAATTGTAGTAAAAATTATATTTATGTTATCTGAATTAACACCCTCAAAATTTTGAACCTCTTTTATAAGAACTTCTTTTTCACCAAACTTGATTTTGGGAGCAAAAAGATACTTTTCTGATAAAGGATTTAAGAAATTATCCCGTGTTTTCTCAATGATATTTACACTATTAACAAAAAATATAAAATTTCGATATCCCCTCTTATAAAGTTGCAAAATATTTGCAGCCATAATAAGAGTTTTACCAGAACCTGTAGCCATATGAAATAGAAGATGAGAAGGCAATCTCCTTTGCCGATATTCAGTTATATAAAAATCAAACCTGCCAATGGCTTCTTTCTGATACTCACGCAACTCAAACCTTGGATTGAGATTCTGAACTATCTCATCACCAACCCGTGATGTAAAATAATCCTGTCCATGCGCTTCTTTTAATGAATTAAAAGTTTCGTAAAGCATAGTTATTCATTAATAGGAATTGGTAAGAAATTTTCTTTGTCTAACATTTCTATTATTCCACGTAACAAAAAATTATTTTCAAATTTCAATATATATTTTCTGGTATTTCTGTTTTCAGGTTGAAGCATTCTTTTTTCTCTTAATCTTCTAATAATTCTTGAAATTTCAGCTGGTAATTTATTCGGAAAAAGGGATTTTAAATCTCCAGCCTGTATTACTTGTTTTTTTGCTGCGACTAATAAAACTTTATACTCATTTTCTGTGATATATTTTCTTTCCAATGCAAAATCCAATGCAGGCAATAAAATTTTTTGATTTAAATAGTTATAATCTAAAAGTCTGTCAATTTTATTAATCTCTTTTTTCAAGCCGCTTAATACATACTCGCACCAGTTTAGAAGACTTTTATCATCCCCTTGATCAGCTATAGATAAAAAATGATAATATTTTTCTCTATCACTGCAAAAGACTGCTGTGGGGTTAATAATTCTCCCGCCTATATTTACCTTAAATCCGTATTTAATTAACATTGCATAAGTTAATAAGCGGACAACGCGTCCATTACCATTATCAAAGGGATGTATCCAGGCAAAACGATGGTGAGCAAGCGCAACCTTCAATAGATCATATTGAGGAGGATCCTGTCTGTTAATAAAATCAAAAAGTTCATCCATATAAGCTGGTACTGTTGACGCATCTGGTGGCAGATGAGAAGAGTGAGCAATAGTTACATTATTCTTTCTGTAATCACCCGGATTTCTACTCCCTTCTCCCTGCGGAGGAGGAGTTAGATTTTGAGTAATTATTTTATGAAGTTCACTAAGAAATAAACGATTTATTTCACTATTCTCAATGTTCTTCTCAATAAAATCGAGGGCATTTTCATTATTTTCAATCTCTAAAAATTTTTCTTCCTTAGTCTTCCTGCCTTCTATTTTTCTTTCCACATACTCGGCAATGGTTGTTCTGTTTCCCTCAATGCGCGCAGAACCAATACTTTCCAGAGTATGAAAAATTTCTTTTAATTGGGAAAAAATACCTGGATGAGTTGTCCCACCTAAAGGTTTTCTGCGTAAATAATCCAGTTCTAAGATTAAAGTATTAAGATTGGAACCAAAAGGCGGATCTATTAAACGTAAATCAATATGTCTAAAATTTGCATGCATAATTTATAAGATTTAACACCTTGTTAAAAAAATCCTTTATTTTATAGATTTTTTTTACATATATATCATAAAACATTTAACATTTTGTAAATATAACATTTAACATCTCGTTAAAGTCGCTTTAAATATAGCTTAAAAACGCATCTTTAGCTTAGTCCAAAATAATCTAGATAAAAAAATTTTTTAATTGAATTAAAATATTATATATCATCATTTGATTATTTTTAGTTCTTTAATTCTCTCATTTCTGGGAAAGCACTCTTAAAAGCACCTGAAACGAACCCGGCAGCAGTACATAATATATTTGTATTTTTTATTGCCGTTTCATCAAAATCTTTTAGAATATCACCAAATGGACGATTAAAAATTTTTTCGATCCAACTACGTTCATTCCTCAAAAATCGACGAATAGAAGGTATAGCAGAACTGGTATAAATATAAAGGCCAGATGAAGGCATACGATTAATTTGTTTGCTGGTATTTTGGTCTATTATATCTAAAGGTAAAAGACTTAAGAGAAACTCGCCAATATAAAAATTTGCATCTTTATCCCAGATGTAATCATCAATATAAACTTTTTGATCAATTAAGATTTTTATATAACTAGCTACTGGTTCGCACCACCGAGAGTTAGGATAATTTTCGTGTTGTGTTTGAAATATATCCCCAGCAATACGTATAAAAAACAGAGAATAAGCAATAGAAAGAGGTTCACTATAAACTGACCGACTCATTAATTCAATATTAGATATTGCTTTTAATAGTGATAATTTCTTTTTAAATGCACCAATAATAAAAATGATGTATAAACTTACAACTAAGGGATAATAACGAATGTTTTGTCCTAAATGGGTAAATGTTATACCAGATGGCGGTTCATAATAACGAGCAAGATAGCCTAATGATTGAATTATCGCCTCATCGTATTTACCTTTATCATCTCTTATAAGAATTTTTGATAACGCAATCCAGTATGTTTCTGCTTCTTTTTCAATAGTAGAAAAAAGTTTCTTGCCTCCCTCTTTTGACGGAACCTGAAGATCCCATGGGATAAAATTAGTCTCAAGAAAAGACTGTATTTTTTTTGCCTCTTTTATTAAGCCATATTTTATAGGATCTTCTTCGGAAGCAAAAGTTTTTTCAATTTCTTGTATTAAGGAAGTAGATTTTTGTCTGTGCGGTTTACTTTTTCTTTCTAATGACTCATCGGCTTTATCAGTATTTTCTTCAACCGTCCCTGAAATTCTACTACTTTTTATATCAAATAAATCTTTTTTTATTTTCTCAATATTTAACTGAATATCTTTTATTTCCTGTCGCATTGTGTAGGTATATTCTTCAAGATGATGTCTAAAGAATAGAGCGAAATCCTCTGGTAAAGCTTTTTCTGTTATAGTTCCTCTGCGAACATAAATATCACCACGATGTTTATTACCAATGTCTCTAATAAAAACATGTGGTGCATTCCTTGTCGGTGGAACTACAATTACTCCCAATATTTTATTATCATTAGTAAATGTTAAAACATGTGTCTTTATAAAGGGCGCAATATAAGTTTTTATAAGATCATCAATTTGAGACTGTAAATTATCAACTTTTTGTTGAAAATTTACACCGATAAATTGATTTTGTTCTACCCCCAAAATAATAAACCCATAATCAAAGTAATTTTCGTCATATGTATTTGCTAAAGCAGAAATATCTTTCAATAATTCTGCTTTTTGATCATAAGTTTCAAGATTTAATGTTTTTTTAAAATCAACCTTAGTTGTTTCACCTATTTTAATAATTTTAAGAAGCAACTGCTCAAGTGTATCGTTATTCCAGGGTAAATGTAATTCGTTACCCATATTATCCCCCATAAAACTCCCTATTTAACTTTTTATCCTCTTCCGACACTTGATAAGTTTCATCATCAATTTCAGTATAGTTTACATACCAGTGATTTTTATCTAAACATTCATACAAAAATCTCTTTTGGTCTTCAATGGATAAATCATCAAAATCTTTTGCGTGTTCGTCTATTGCTTTTATATCAACTTTATAACTCAAGAATGCTTTTTCTTTCATTATCTCCCATAATTTTTTTAACTCTTCTTTCGTTTTTGCTTTTTTAATTTCATCAGCAAAGTTTTCATTCCATTTCATTAGTTCTAAATAGACGAAATCACCTCCGCCCTGCCAATTAACCTCTCTTGAAATTCCGGCCTGATCGCCGGCAATAGTTTTCTTTAATCGCTTTATTAAAATATCTACTTGTTCATCCATTTGCTCTACTAAAATAAACTGTCTTTTGGTTTTGTGAGCCACTGCTCCTGTAGTTCCGGTACCGGCAAAAAAATCTAAAACCAAATCACCTTCGTCTGATGCCATATCTAAAATTCTTTTTATCAGAGCTTCTGGTTTTTGACCAGAAAATTCACGTATCAGTTCAGTATACTTAGCTTGGTTTTCTTTGTATGCACGTGGATCAGCATAAACTTGTTTTATATCATCCCATACAGTTGTAAGCGGTACTCCTTTGCTTTCATCAAGATACTGTTTTTCCCAAATTATATTTCCCTTTTCATCTCTTCCTCGCATGCGACGTTGATAACGCCGACCGTCTTTATCGGTAAATTTAAACCAATCCTCAATATACTTTTCTGAATAAGGAGTAAATACCTTATTCTGCTTTCTATTTTTGTAATTTTTTGCGTAATGGAGTATATAATTATGAATATTTACCGGTTTAGCGCCTGCTGCTCGGCCACCCGAGGGTGAGCCATATGACCATATTATCTCTTCAACAAAATTATTACGATCAAAAATCTCATCACACAACGTTTTAAGATAGTGTGATTCATTAATGTCAATATGAATAAAAATGTTACCATCCGTTGATAGCATATTCCTGGCTATCTCAAGTCTATTTTTCATAAATGTTAACCAAGAAGAATGGTTGAATCTATCATTATAGTTAAAACTGTCATTCCCTGTATTGAATGGTGGATCAATGTAAATCAATTTTACTTTTCCAGCAAAGCGCTTTTTAAGGGAATGAAGGACTAAAAGATTGTTGCCTTTAATAATCAAGTTATCTTTAATATCTCCTTTTTCATCAGTTTTAAATCCATCAAATTTGTGCTCACCTTTTTCATTAATTCTCTTTGCGTTTGTAAAGACCTTCGGGTCAAGCAAACGGCTGATTTCATCTGGGGCTAAAATTTCGTTCCAGAAAATTTCATCTCTCTTTTGATCTTCTTTTGTCATTCCACCTTCTAAAACACAATCCTTATAAGGCCAGGATAAAACTACCTCCTTCTTTTCGCTTATAAATTCCCCCTTCTCATCTATTAAACCAATCTTATTTTTAAAAGCTGTATAAGAATCAGGCAGGAATGCTTTTGTAGATATAAACTTAATGAATTTATCTTTTAAGAATATTAAAACCCCATCAACATCTAAGAAGAAATGATTTTTTATTAAATCATTTGTCAGTAATAATTTTATTAAATCACTGTCATCTTTAAGAGCTAACTCAATTATTTTGTTTTTTGCAATTGAGTTATCAATTATTAAATCTTCTCTCTGGCAAAGAACATTTTTTAATTCATCTAAAAGTTTTATCATTTTGGCACCTACTTTAAAGAACTAATTTCAATAATAAGTTTAAATGCTTTCTTAATATATCACCATTAAAGAATGTTATGCAAATATAAATCTCTTTAAAAAAAATAACCTGCCAGTAAATAACTGGCAGGTATAAAAGTTTATATCAAATAAGTTTATTGTTGACTTTGAGGTTTTTCTTGTGAATTTGTCTTCTTTACAAATCTTTTACCTAATTCATTAACAATTACATCAGTTCCTGGAACATTAAGTTTTGCTGCCGCTTTAGCACTATTGTAAAAGGCAAGTGCGGCTACATAGGCTTCGCTTCCAACTGCTAAGTAAGTATCGGAAATTTTTTCATATAGAACAGTAATTGCATTCACTATATCTCTTAATTTATTTGCTAATTCAAAATCTCGTGCAAGTTCATCTAAATTAACATAGGGAGGTACAAGAGCAGGATTTTGCTGGGCTAATTCTATTGCTTTATCAACAAAAGCAACAGTCTTATCCCCCATCTTAGGCAAACTATGCCTTTCATCTGATGTTAGGTTAATGAGAAATGGTAATTTGGATTCAATCTGATGTATTAAATCCAAAATTTCCTGCTTCTCATTATCCTTTAATTCAGCTGAGATGTTTTGATATGCCATATTTAACCCCACTTTTTGTTTATGTTTAATGTTTTGTTAATTAATAAATAAAGTAAGCACATAGAGCGCAAAAAATTTAATTATTAATTAAACAAACATTTTTCTTATGATTTTTACTTATCGATTACTTTCCCGTTCAGTTGCTCTTTGCATATTTAGTAAAAAAATGAATTTTAATCAATTGGTTTTATCTAAAATGTATAAACTTCAACATCTTATTATTCTCTTTTCCATTTATATTTAACTGCTCATTTAAGTATTTTTGAATGATAATCAATGAATTTTCAAAAGAATAATGGACAATGAAACTCTAAACCGCAGGAAAGTTTATTTCAGAATTTTAAGTTATCTAAAACCTTACTGGCGTCATCTGATTGGTGTTCTTATAACTTCTGTCTTCTTTACCGTTTTCAGCGGACTTTCAATTTATTTAACCATTCCTTTACTTGAAACACTTTTTCAAACTGAATTAAAAGCTGAACAAAATCTTTCTCCCACTGCTGAACTCAGTCAGAAAATAGAGACGCAGGCTAAGAGCGGCGGTTTCCTCTCAGGCATTAAACGAAATTTATCTGAAAATCTTTACTCATTTATTGATCGACCATCAAAAAGAGAATCACTTTTAAGAATTTGTGGTTTAATCCTTATAACATTTTTTCTGAAAGGGCTATTCGGTTATGTTCAGTCTTATTTGATGGCTTACATTGAACAGGGCTTTATTCGTGATTTAAGAAATGAGACTTTTTCTCATCTCAATAAACTTTCACTTAAGTATTTCACGAATGAAAGAATCGGTAATCTCATTTCCAGAATTACAAACGACATCACGATGATTAACACAGGCATTTCAGCGAGTTTTGTAACTCTTACTAAAGATCCTTTGCTTGTGATTGTTTTTCTTTTACTCGCACTTGCTATCAGCTGGCAGTTAACTTTGCTTTCTCTTGTTGTGATGCCTTTTTCTCTTGCAATTATCAGCTGGCTCGGCGTTAAACTTTATAAGCAGAGTTATACGCTTCAGGGTAAAATGGCTGATTTGACATCTTTCCTCCAGGAAAAAATTTACGGCACTAAAATCGTTAAAGCTTTCAATATGGAAGCAAAAGAAGACGAAAATTTCTTTGCATTAACTAATCATTTCTTCAAAATCATTTTACGAATTACTCGGATAAGAAATATCGCGCCGCCTGTTACTGAATTTTTCAGTATCCTTGCCGGTGTTTTGATAATCTGGTATGGCGGAATTCAGGTTCTTGAATCTCACACATTAAAGGCAAGCGAGTTTCTTGGATTTTTATTTATCATCTTTCAAATAATGCCGCCAATTAAAGAATTAAGCAATGTAGCAAATCGAATTCAGGAATCTACAGCAGCAGCATCGAGAGTTTTTGAAATTATTGATGAACCAATTACAATTAAAAATAAACCGAACGCTATTCCATTCATCTCATTTAATGATAAAATTGTTTTCGATAAAGTTTCTTTTCATTATGATATAAGTCACAGGTACATTTTGAAAGATATCTCATTTGAAGTCAAAAGAGGAGAAATTGCTGCGCTCGTCGGGCCAAGCGGCGCCGGCAAAACAACTCTTGTCGATCTAATTCCAAGATTTTACGATGTAACCGAAGGAGCTATTTACATTGATGGAGTTGATATCCGAGATTACGATTTAAAATCATTAAGAAATCACATTGGAATAGTTACTCAAGATCCAATCCTTTTTAACGATACAATTAAAAACAACATCAGTTATGGTATGGAAGATGCGGAATTTGAAGAAATTGTTAACGCAGCAAAAGCAGCTAATGCACACGATTTTATAATGGACCTTCCGCAGGGATACGATACAATTATTGGTGAAAGAGGTTTGAAACTTTCCGGTGGTCAGCGACAGAGAATTTCAATTGCACGAGCTCTTTTGAAAAATCCACCCATTATGATTTTAGACGAAGCAACTTCAGCACTCGATAGCGAATCTGAAATTTTAGTTCAAGGTGCAATTGAAAATCTGATGAAAGACAGAACAACATTTGTAATTGCTCACAGATTAAGCACTGTTAGAAACGCCAGCAAAGTAATCGTAATTGATGAAGGTAAAATTGTCCAGATGGGAACTCACGCAGAATTAATTCAGGATACAGATGGACTTTATTACCGACTTTATTCACTTCAATTTCGCTTTAATGAGGTTCAGGAATGAAATCAAATTCAGAAAGAACAATTGAAATTTTAGATAGAGCGGGTTTTGTTTTTCTCTTCATATTTGCAGCAAGTCTTACTACCTCAATATTTGTGAATCAAATCGGATATTTTGGCGCGTTACTAATTTTATTAACTCGTTTTCTGGTTCAAAAAAAATTTGAAAAGCAATCAACAGGTCTCGAAGTTTTTTTCATTCTTTTGATTTTGTCTGAAGTAATTTCAGCAATCCTTTCTCAAAATTCAGCTCAAGCTTTTCATAATACTTTTAAGAGGGCAATCCTTCTTCCTGTTGTTTATATGCCAATTTATTATTTGAGGAATGAAAAAAGATTTAAAAGAATTGTTTATGCGTTTTTGATCTTTGCTGTGTTAGGGATGGCTGTTTATCTTTTCTTTGCCTATCAATATTATATCTATCAATTATATTCAAAAGAACTGAAGGGTCCTTCCATATTTCAATATGTGATGACAGCCGGTGGATTGATGAGCATTGTGACAATTATTCTTGTTGGATTTTTGTTTCTCAAAGACAATAAGCTTCGTTACAAAATAATTTTAATTATTGCAATACTGATTTCAACTGCATCATTAATTTCAAGTTATACAAGAGCAGCATGGCTCGGAACAATTGCGGGTGTTGTTGTTTTGTTTTTGCTTCATAAAAGATGGGTATTTGTTGGTGCAATTGCTGTTTTAGTCGGAGTATTTTTCTCATTAACTCAGACAACAAGTCAAATTGCAAGTTTCAAAATAAATCCTTCAAAAAAATCTTTAGAACAACTCAATGTTCTCAATTCAAAAGGCAGAGCAAATGGTCTTGATACACTAAAGGGAGAATTTTTTGTAGCTGACTATGAAGCGGGAATTACAAGATGGAAAATGCTGGACACCACTTTCATATTTAAAGGGCAATTACACACACCTTCACCAGCAAGAGCAATAGCTACACGCGACACATTACTTTTTGCACTGCTGCTTGATTCGAGAGTTTTAATTTTAAATCCTGAAGATGACTCAATTCAGATTATTTCATCAATTATTCCTCAGAATGTTGTACGCTCTATTTTGGTTCACAAGAATTATATCTTTATGTCAGAGGGTGAATATGGTTTTGAAGTGATCGATGTTTCAAATCCGGCAAAGCCCGTTTATGTAACATCTTTTTCACTTTCAAATGGTAAATCAAAAATAGTGTTCATCGGTTTTGAGGCTAAAGACAACTACCTGTATGCTTTAATTGACGATAAAAAGTTTTTAGTCTTTGATATTTCAGATATTTCAAACATCAGATTGATTGATGAAATTAAAACGGAAAGCGTTCCTGCTTCTTTACATATTGACGGTAATTTACTTGCAATTGGTGACGGAACCAAAGGAATAAAAATTTACGATATCAGCAATCCTTCAAAGCCAAAAGTAATTCGAGGAATTCAGACAAAGGTTTTAGCTAATATAATTAGATTTTATGGTGATGATATAATATTTACTGATTTCGGCGGCAAAATTTATCTGATAAACATTCATGGAAATGTTTTTGAACTTCACAAGTTCACCGAAAAAATTTCGGGACTAATTAGACAGAACGATAAGTGGATTGCGACTTACTTTTATCGAAGCAGATTAAGTTCAATTTATGATCCTTATCATCCATCCAATATTGAAAGAATGAATCAAATTAAAGTTGCTTTTAGAATTTTTTCAAATTATCCAATCTTTGGAGTTGGGAATATTGATTTCAATGAGATGTATAAAAAATATCGTGAACCTTTTGACAAATATACATACGGGCATCTTCACAATAATTACACTCATATCTTAGCCACACTCGGAATTTTCGGCTTTATAATTTTCATTCTCCTTTTAATAAAAATTTTCTTCATACACATCGAAACAATAAAACTCTCTCAGAACAAAAACTTTTACAATGTTCTTGCTAAAGGACTTTTAGCAGCGTTTATTGGAATTTGTACGAGCGGACTTTTTGAATACAACTTTGGAGATCATGAAATAGCTACGATGCTCTGGTTTACTGTTGGGTTAAGTTTAACAATCCAGAAATTGATGAAAGATTAGTCTTTTTATATTTTATTAAATAAAAAACGGAGGAAAGATATGGCAGATCAGGATAAAAACCTTCACGATCAGCTGTTCTTTCAATTGATTTTACAATTTCAAACATCAGCCTGGATCGGTCTTGGCAAACTCCCAAATCCAATTACACAAAAAATTGAACGAGACCTCGAAGCAGCAAAACTCGCAATTGATATGCTTGATATGATCAAAGCTAAAACAAAGGGCAATTTATCTGATGAAGAAGATCGATTATTAACTCAAATCAGCAAAGACTTGAAATTAAATTATGTTGACGAACTTGAAAAAGATCGCAAAGAAAAACAGGACAAGAAAGAAGAGGCTAAGACTTGAGAATTGGCATAATTGCAAACACAACCAAATACGACATTTCTAATTTTTTAGTTGAATTCCTGAAAGAAAATTCTAAACATCGAGATAGAAAAATTATTCTCAGCAGTTCAACTTTTAACTTCGTAAAATCTGAACTCGAAAAGAACAAATTGCTTAAATCTGTAAAATCACTCGACGAAAAAAAATTTGCTGGAAATATTGATTTGCTCCTTTCCTTCGGCGGTGATGGAACAATGCTTTATTCTGCTCAATATGCAATTGCTTCGGATGCAATTCTTGTAGGTGTAAATTTTGGCAAACTCGGATTTCTAGCTGACATAAATTACCATGATCTAATGAATGTACTTGATGAATACGAAAAAAATGATTTTGAGATTGAAACACGAATTCTTCTGGAAGGAAAAATCGTTGGTCATAAATCAGAAAAGTTTATAGCCGTTAATGATTTTGTAATTGAAAAAGGTGGCTGGTCAAGAATTATTGAAATTGATACATGGGTTGATGGTAAATTTCTGACTACTTACCGCTCAGATGGATTGATAATTTCAACGCCTACAGGTTCAACCGGTTATTCACTTTCAGCCGGAGGTCCAATCCTTTTACCTGAATTGGATTCTTTTGTCTTGAGTCCAATCTGTCCGCATACTTTAACCGTTCGTCCCATTGTAATACCAGCAAGTTCTGAAATAAAAATTGAAGCAAAATCTTTTTATGAAACTGTGATGATTAACAGAGATGGTCAACAAACTTTTAAAATCAAACCACCTGTTAAAATGATCATCAGAAAGTCAGACAAAGTCTTGAAACTCTTCAAAAGAAAAAATAAAGATTATTTCCAAACATTGAGAGAAAAATTAATGTGGGGAATTGACATCAGAGAACAAAACAGAGGTGATAAAAAATGAAAATCATTTTCAAATTTTTCATTGTTTTAAGTTTTCTTTTCCAATTAGTTATTAGCTTAAATGCACAGGATAAAAGTTCATCATCATTTTCTATCATAACAGACGAAAAATCTAGCAAACCGATGCTGATTGGTTTATGCTCGAGAGAAAATTTAACAAAAGACACTTCTTTCTCCTGGTGGTTCGAAGCAGAATATGACTATTACACTCCTGAAGATTCAGTAATAAAATTAATTGATCTTGATTCAATTAAAATTGTTTGCGTGATGGGAACCTGGTGCAGTGACAGCAGAAGAGAGGTACCAAGATTTTATAAAATCCTTGATGAATTGAATTTCGATTACAAAAATTTGGAGCTTTATTGTGTTGACAGGAAGAAAAAAGCAGAAGGTTTCGACATAGATCAATTTGTAATTGAAAGAGTTCCTACCTTCATTTTTTATAAAAACGATTCTGAAATTGGTAGAATCATCGAGACACCAACTGAAACCCTCGAGCGAGATATATTAAATATTCTGAAAAATATTAACGAGAAGTGATAAAAAACTTTTAGGAAAAGGTATTAATAAAAGTTTGCTTACACTTTAAGCTATCAAATGAATCTAATTAAAAACTAATAAGAGTGGTTTATTAAGTATTTGAATTTTTTAATTGAACAGGTATTAAACTTCTTACGCAATTGTGGATAAAAACTCTCTTGCTGAATATTTCTTCTTTATGACTTCTTTGATAATTAAATGTTCTGGCTTTGCAAGATCAGGATCTTCTTCTATCAAACTAAAAGTAAAGTCTCGAACTCTTTCTATTAATTCTTGATCTGAAAAGATATCTACAAATTTAAATTCTGGTATACCGCTCTGTTTGGTTCCGAAAATATCTCCAGGTCCACGAAGCTTAAAATCAATCTCTGCAATCTTAAATCCATCTGAATATTTTTTCATCGCTTTGAGTCTTTCTCTCGCAATACTGGTTTGATTATTTAAATCGAATAAAGTTTTTGTTCTGACATCGTCAACTTCAATTTCAGAGATTAAAATACAATACGATTGTTTATCGCTTCTCCCGACTCTCCCTCTTAACTGATGAAGCTGTGAAAGACCAAATCTCTGTGCCTCTTCAATTACCATAATCGTCGCGTTTGGATTATCAATTCCAACTTCAATTACCGATGTCGCAACTAAAATCTGAATTTCACCAGCATTAAATCTATTCATTATATCCTCTTTTTCTTCAGACGGCAGCTTTCCGTGAATCATCCCAACATTAAATTCTTTGAATATTTCGTTCTTCAACTTTTGAAAATTAGAAATCACATCTTCCAGATCTATTTTTTCCGATTCCTCAATTAACGGATAAATAATGTAGGCTTGATTACCTTTTGCAATTTCTTTCCGGATAAAATCATAAAGACTTGGTTTTTTATCTGGAGTAATAACATGAGTTTTAATTGGCTTCCTGTTTTTAGGCATTGTTTTAATTATTGAAACATCCAGATCCGAATAAATTGTAAGAGCTAAAGTTCTTGGAATTGGTGTGGCTGTCATCACAAGTAAGTGTGGGTTTCGACCTTTCATTTTGAGCTTTGCTCTTTGAACCACACCAAAGCGATGCTGCTCATCAATAATCACATAACCAAGATTTTGAAATTGCACATTATCTTCAATTAAAGCATGAGTTCCGATTAATATTTGTAATTCACCGTTTTCAATCATCTTTGAATATTTTTTTCTGATGGAATTTGGAGTGCTGCTGGTAAGAAGTCCTATTGTAATCGGCAAGTCTTTAAGCAGATTGGTGAAATAATTGTAATGCTGAAATGCAAGAATTTCTGTTGGAGCCATAATTGCAACTTGAAAACCATTATCAACTGCAATGAGTGCGGTAATTAATGCAACAAGAGTTTTACCACTTCCCACATCACCTTGAAGCAATCGGTTCATTGGATAACCACTCTTAAAATCATTATAAATTTCTCTAATAACTTTTTTCTGATCTTCAGTTAATTCAAAAGGTAATTTCTTCTCAATGAAGTAACGAGCATTCTCCCCTACTTTTGTGAATTTAATTGATTCATCAAGCTGTTTAAGAGCTTTTCGATTTATTGCTGCAATCATCTGGTAATAAAAGATCTCTTCAAATTTCATTCGATAGCGGGCCTTATTTAAGAGATCAAAATTTTCAGGATTATGAAGATTTTTAACTGCTCTTATGAGACTCATTAAATTAAATTTTCTTAAAATATAATCTGGCAAAGTTTCTGTGATCAGAGCCAAATAATTGCTTAAAGCATTCTGAATTATCTTCCTCAAAGTATGAGAACCAAAAGCATTTGCTTTTGCCTGTGAAATTCCTCTCAAAGAATACTGCGGTACAATTCTTCCGGTATTCTGAAAATCAAAATCTTCTTCATCTTTAATTATATCAAAAGTAGGATGGTAAAGAACTGGTTCTCCATCCAAACCCGATTGAACTTTGCCAGAGAAAGCGACAACAAGTCCGACAGAAAAAATTTTTTGAAAAAGATGAATCCCTTCGAAGAAAATTATTTTTAGGTTTGCCGAGCCGTCGCTCAAGATGATCTGTAGTATCTGCCTTTTTGATGTTTGAATTTTATTGATGGATTTTATTTTACCGACAAAAGTTACCTCTTCTTCCGAACCGGAGTGGATTAATCTGTATGCTTGAACAATGGGAATGACAGTTGTTCTATCATAATATCGATAAGGGAAATAGAATAATAAATCTTCAATTGTATGAATGCCTAAAGCATTTAAAATTTTTTCCCGAGCTTCACCAACTCCTTTTATAAATTTTAATGATGGAAGTTTATCCCGTTCAATCTTTAACATACATTCTTAAAATTTTTACAAAAATATAAATAAAATATTTTGATGAATGGTAATTAATAATTTTCGGTTTGATTCTTTGTAATCTTTGCGGCTCTGCGTTTTAATTTATTCGTTCGTTCTTTTCTAAAAATTGTCATTCCTTCAGGATTTTAACTTTTTTGTTGCATCTTCATTTCTATAATAATTTCATCCTTTCAGGATTTTTTGAGTGATAGATATAACTTCTTTCCAAAATTAACATATCTAATCTCTGCGAACTTTTGTGTTCTTTGCGGCTCTGCGTTTTAATTTATTCGTTCGTTCTTTTCTCAAAAATGTCATCCCTTCGGGATTTTAATTTTTTGGTTGCATCTTTATTCCTATAATAATTTCATCCTTTCAGGATTTTTTGAGTGATAGATATAACTTCTTGCTAAAATTAACATATCTAATCTCTGCGAACCTTTGTGTTCTTTGCGGCTCTGCGTTTTAATTTATTCGTTCGTTCTTTTCTCAAAAATTTCATCCCTTCGGGATTTTAACTTTTTTGTTGCATCTTCATTTTTATAATAATTCCATTCTTTCAGGATTTTTTTAAGTGATAAATACAACTTCTTTCTAAAATTAGAATATCTAATCTTTGCGAAACTTTGCGTTCTTTGCGTATCTGTGTTTAATTAATTTTCCTCTTTAATTCAGTATACTTCAATTGAAAGATAAAATCATGTAATAAAGCATCGTTCTTTAATCTGCGCGCATCTTTGATAAAACATTTCCACTTGATAATTTGCTTTCAATTAAAAACAAAAAAGAGGATAAAATGACAGCTAATAAAGATTACACAGTTGTTGAACGATTTCTCAGATATGTAAAATACGATACTCAATCATCTGAGGAATCAACGACATTTCCATCAACAGAAAAACAAAAAATTTTAGGTCAAATTCTTGCCGACGAATTAAAAGAAATTGGAATGCAAAATGTTGAACTCGATGAGTTCGGTTATGTTTACGCTGAACTTCCCTCAAATTCAGACAAAGATGTACCTCCGATTGGATTTTTAGCTCATATGGATACATCCCCTGAAGTAAGCGGAGCAAATGTAAATCCAATTATTCATAAAAACTATGACGGCGGAAAAATCGTTTTGCCTGCAGATCCGACTCAAGTAATTGATCCAGAAGAACATCCAGATTTAAAAGAACAAATCGGCAACGACATAATCACTGCTGATGGAACCACACTACTCGGTGCCGACAACAAAGCTGGACTTGCAGAAATTGTTGATGCAATGCGTTACTTAATACAACATCCTGAAATCAAACATGGACCTATCAAAGTTTGTTTTACTCCTGATGAAGAAGTAGGACGTGGAACAGAAAAAATCAGACTGGATAGATTTGGTGCTAAATACGCTTATACAGTTGATGGGGAGTCACTTGGTGAAATAGAAAACGAAACATTCTGTGCGGACACAGTAATTCTAACAATTCAAGGTTTTAATTGTCATCCTGGTTATGCAAAAAATAAATTGGTCAATGCAATAAAAATTGCTGCTGATTTTATAGATGCACTTCCAAAAGATTCTCTTTCACCCGAGACAACGGAAGGAAGAGAAGGTTATGTCCATCCTTATGTTGTAAACGGAGGAGTTGATGTAACAACTATTAAAATTCTAATTCGAGATTTTGAAGAAGCAGGACTAAAAGAAAAAGAAGCCTTTCTTAAAGCTCTTGCAGAAGAAATCGTCTCGAAATATCCTAAGGCAAGTTTTAAGTTTGAAGTTCAAGAATCTTATCGAAATATGAGATATGTTCTTGATAAGCATCCACAGGTTGTTCAATATGCACTCGAGGCTGTTGAAAGAGCCGGGATAAAACCTAAGTTAAATATTATTCGCGGCGGAACAGACGGTTCAAGACTTTCTTATATGGGATTGCCCTGTCCAAATATTTTTGCGGGTGAACATGCATTTCATTCAAGATTGGAATGGATCTCAGTACAGGATATGCAAAAAGCAGTTGATGTAATTGTTAATCTCTGTCAAATCTGGGAAGAAAAAAGTTAATTAATGTTTTTTGTTTATTTCTTTTGTCAGGCTTCGATCTTGCTTAACCTGACAGTGATTTGTCGCCCTGAGATTTTGTCACAGGGATTGTCATCCTGAGCCTGTCAAAGGAAATGTCATCCTGAGCTTGTCGAAGGATGACTGTAACTTCTGAAAATGTGCGTTTACTCTCTGTCATACTTCGATGAACTCAGTATGACAGCGGAATTTTACCCTGAGTTTGTGGAAGATAATTTCATCCTTTCAGGATTTTGTTGTTTTATGTTTAATTGTTTTTCTATAATAATATCATCCATTCTGGATTTAGTTTTTCTGATTGGCAGATAAAATGAGCGAATTTTAATCTACAAGAATAAAATTCTACTCAATTAAATTTGCTATTTGGCTTCTATTATTATCCTCTTTATTGTAATCAATTGCTAAATAATTAACCACGAAGTGGTGAAATTATTATAGAACGAAATTTATATGAAAAAAATTAAAACTCCAAAGGAGTGACATTATAAGAACATTAAATTCCATTTATCTGAAATTTTTTCTTTCATTATGTTAGACATAATGTCATCCCTTCGGGATTTTGTCTTTTGTTGTGCTTTCAATTTTATCTATAATAATTTCATCCTTTCAGGATTTTGTTTTTTGGCTTGCAATTTTATGTATAATAATTTCACCCATTCGGTATTTTGTTATTTTATGTAAAATTGATTTTTCTATAAGAATTTCATACATGCTTGATTTGATTTTTTATTCGCGGAAATTAAACCGAACTCATATTTTGAATAATTTTCTCAACTCCGAAGGAGTTGAATATGATTAACCCCGAGTTGCACTCGGGGAAATAATATCAATAAAAAATTCAACCCTGAAGGGGTTGAATGTGAGAATTTATTTTTTTGATGATTGATATGGAATGGAATATTTTTAATCGTTTAAAACAATTTCTGTTATAATTGAACCCCTTTGGGGTTCTTAGTTTTGCGGTTCTCATTTACCCCCAATGCGATTGGGGACTATTCACATTAAACCCCTGCGGGTTTTTATTTTTTAATTTATTATCCACATCCATTGGTGAGTTCATTGGTTATTCGTTTCAGACATTTTTAGGATTGTTATAAATGTACCCTTACCCCAATGTAATTGTATATTAATCACATTGAGCCATTACAGGTTTCTTTTTTTCTTTTTCTTTTTTCAATTGGAATTCATTGTTATTCAATTAATACTTCTTCAAGTTTATTTTGCATTACCATTTAAAACAAAAAAGCCCTCTGAAAATCAGAGGGCTTTTTCGTTGATCATCAAATCACTTTACTTCATCAAAATCATCTTCTTCGTCTGAACAAAATTGCCAGCAACTAGTCGATAAATATAGGTTCCACTTGCTAAATTATCAGCATTAAATTCATAATCATAAGAACCTAATGGCAATTCTTTATTTTCAAGTATTGTCGCTACTTCCTGACCAAGAATATTATAAACTTTTAAGGTAACTTTTGTCATTTCTGGCAGTGTAAATTTAATCCTTGTCGATAAGTTAAATGGATTAGGATAATTTTGATAAAGCTGAAAAATGTTTTTAGCTTTATCTTCTTCTACATTAGTAAAAAAAGTAATTCTTTGAATAAAAGAATAAAGGTTTCTCGGTTTGTTTACTGCAACGAAAATATGTGAATTATTATTAGTCATTACGTGCCCAGATCCTGCTATTTTGATTCTGCTAGTTACTTCTTCGAGATTTTCATTAAGAGTTAAAATATAACTAAAATTAGTCACAGGATCATTTACTAAAACGTAATATAAATTAATCTTTAATACAGCTCTAACAAATCCTTTCATAATTTTTTCTTTCTTTTTCAATATGGAAAAAGTAGAGTCAATGAGATATAAATTTACATAAACAGTATCATTGGGAAAGATTGAAGAAGCTACAAATATTTTTCCATTTTCATAATAGCCTCTTAATCTAAAATCTTGGTTGCTAAATTTAAAAATTTTTAAAGAATCATTAAAATTATTTATCACAATAATTCTTGAATTTAGTTTGCCGTCGTCGTATATGATCATCTTGTTAAAGTCAGAATTGGGATCTAGGGTAGTTATATCTACATTTATATCAGGGAAACTTTTTAAAAGAGTTAATTCGGGATAACTATAAATTTTTAAGGTGGTATTATAGGTGATTAAAATTGGTTTATTTAAATATTTGAATAAACCAATTGGAAATGGCATTCGATTATTTTTGATAACGGTACCATCTTTATGTAAATGCAATATAAAATCTTCTTGCTTGTTTGTAATAAGTATATAAGGAATTATTAAAGTATCACCAGATAATAGTGTTTTATAGCCGACAACAACAACTGTATCAGGTATATAATTTTTTTTAAAGATAATGGTTTGTTGATTTGTATTAATATCAACTTTTACAACTTGAAGAGAGTTGTCGTAATTACTTCCTATAACAAAAATTTTTTCATTATCAAGTATTAAATCGTTGATAAGAAGATTGTCAAAATTTTGACTTATTAAGATATTACTAAACAAAAAAAGGAATGCAAATAATTTGGTTTTCATAACTCCTCCTATTAAAATTCTTGTTGTGATTTTAATATTTTCATCAAAAAATTTCAAATGATGATAATAATAATTAAAAATTGATTTTTATGTTCTTAATCATAGACAAAACTCTAAGTTTGTGGAAGTTTCATTAAACCATTAAGAATTATTTGTGAAGGATATTAAAGAGAATCAATAGTTATAAAAAAAATAATTATAAATTCTTCTTGACAAAAACTGATGCTGATAATCTTAATGATAAAATTGAATTAAAAGAATTTAATGAAGGAAATAATAATGAATAGCTTTATGCAGTTGTTGAAAATTTATTTAAAAATTAAAACAAAAATTTGAAAATCATCTAATTATTAAATCTGTAAAGCAATAATACATTTAAAACAAAAAAGCCCTCTGAAAATCAGAGGGCTTTTTCGTTGATTATCAAACTTGCTTTACTTCATCAAAACCATCTTCTTCGTCTGAACAAAATTGCCAGCAACTAATCGATAAATATAGGTTCCACTTGTCAAATTACCAGCATTAAATTCATAATCATAAGAACCTGCCGGCAATTCCTTGTTCTCAAGTATTGTCGCTACTTCCTGACCAAGTACATTGTAAACTTTCAATGTGACTCTTGTCATCTCTGGAAGTGTGAATTTAATCCTTGTCGATGGGTTGAATGGATTTGGATAGTTCTGTGATAATGAATATGTCGTCGGCTTTGTAACTGACTGATCATTAACTCCTGTAATGTTTGTCAAATATGAATCTCCCATCCTTCCAAATGTATCAACCGTTGTCGCTCCTGTCATAAATCTCGTCATATTCAAAATGTGATTTTGTGCAAAGCCAGCTTCATTATCATTTCCTCCACCATTATTTGCAGCATCTCCAAAGTTGATTGAATATTTGTACTCAACTCTCAATATTGTGTATTGCGGGAATGTAATATCTCTCGAGAATATCTTATCGCCTGCTACCAAATCTCCATTTGTCCCATCATCATACAATCTTATCATTACTGTCGAATCACTATTGGGCCATCCACCCTGTGGCCATTGCAATGGCAATGCACTTCCTGCTATGTGTACTGTATTAACTACTGGGAATGGCTGTCCATTGATTATCGATATCGCTCCATTGGTATTAACTGTAAACTTAATCGTTGCAGGCTGATTTAATACAGTCGCCAAGCTTGCATCGTTAAATGAACCACTGTAAAACACCGCTCCTGCATTGATATCATCCTGTGTAAATGTATATACTCTGTTTGGTCGGCTTTCCCAGTTATTCGGTGTATACCAGAACTTAAATTCAATGCTCTCACCTACTCCTGCATTAATTGTCCAGGTTCCTTCATACAAATCTGGATTTAATGGATTTGGTGTAAGTATCCATGCCTTCGATGTCCAGCCATTGAATGTTCCATTTACGGAAACTGTGTCTGTGGCTGGATTAAATCTTCCGCTTAATCGCTCTAATTCCATATTGCAGGAGAAGGTAAACTGAATTGGAAATTGTGGAACATACACACTGTCATTATTGAAGTAGCCGCCATCATAAACATTTGTTCCTGCCTGAACTGTGTAAGTTCTGTTTGGAATTTGATCTTCCCAGAAATCCTGTCCACCTCTTACAATGACAAACTTGAATTCAAGATTATCACCAACATTGAATGTCTTTGTAATTGAGTAGACTGAGTCACCATCTGGATCGCTTAATTGATCAGCATTTCCACTCCACCCGTTGAAACTGCCGCGAATTACAACCAAATCACTTGATGGAGTGAATTTACCTTTCAGAATTGCTACACGCATGTTGATATTGAATGTGACCTGAGCTTGAGCTGTAATTACTGAGTCATTATCAAAATAGAAATCATAAGTCACATTTCCTTCTGGGAATACAACTACTCTATTAGAAATACTTTCCCATATTTCTTGATTATCTTTTAGGATCACGAATTTAAATTCTGTTGTATCACCTGCAATTAAGTATCCTTTTGTAATTGTATAAACAGTATCACCATCACTATCGAGCAAAAGATCAGCATTTCCACTCCAATTATTGAATGTTCCTCTAACTACCAATGAATCTTCAGCAGGATTGAAAAGACCTTTTGCAGTCTTAACTTTCATATTTACATTAAATGTAACATTTGCATAAAGTTTTGTTCTATAACGAGCAATTCCATTATTTGTACCTAAGACAAATAGATCAAATGTTCCGTCACCATTATTTTTGAAGTCAACATCACCTGTACCGTTTGTATTTGCATTTGTACCGAGTGATGAAGTTACAAAAACCAATTTTCCGTTTGCTAATCCATCAGCTACATCAACAAGTCTGATATTTTCATTGCCAGTTCCATAATTAAAAACTGCGAGATATTTCTTGGCCCCATATTCAACATAATCCATAGCGGTACTTCCAGTTGCAACGACTTCACCAGGAAGAGTTGCTAAAAGATTTCCACTTGCATCATATTCTTTTACATTTCTGCCAGCAGAATTTAAATAAAATCCAACAGCTCCTGTTCCTTTTGGTGCAACAGTTGGAACTGTTCCCTGTGCACCATCACTCAAAGTAATTTCAGTTGCAGTGAAAGTATTTCCGTTATCGGTTGTATTGAAACGGAATATTTTATTTTGAGAAGCAGCAGCTGCCCATATTGTGATTGAATTATCTGCTGTGCTTCCAACCACTGTAATTTTATCTCCTAAACGGTAGCCCGTTGTAGTTGTAAAATCAATTACATTTACTGGTGCAGCTGTTAAATTATCCCAACGGTACACCTTAAAAGAGGTAGTATTGGTTCCTGTTGTAAGATTGCATGCAAAAATTTTCCCATCAGCTGAAACTTCGACATCATTAAGAATAAATGTACCTCCAGAGACACCTGTAATATCAAGGACGCCTAAACTATCTCCCGTTGCAGGATCAAGTACCAACACTTTTGTTGTTCCCAATCTTGAAACTAAAAATAATTTTTCCTGCCCATCTACTACACCGTAAGCAGAACCTCGTTCAGTATGACTTGTGCCAATATAACTTGGCATAGTTCCTGTGGCTTGGG
This sequence comes from Ignavibacteria bacterium, assembly GCA_013177855.1. Lineage (NCBI taxonomy): Bacteria > Pseudomonadati > Ignavibacteriota > Ignavibacteria > Ignavibacteria bacterium. The sequence goes on along the minus strand of JABLYA010000001.1, from coordinate 1,979,279 downwards.
ATTTTTCCCAGATAGTTGAGTAGCGAAAAGATTGAGTTTGTGCAAGACTAACGCACAAAAGAACAGTTAATATTGTAAGTATTGTTCGTCTCATAGGACGCTCTCCTTTGTTTTTATTTGATTTATTTCTTATACAAAAATAGTTTTATCATAAATCTCAAAAAAGCTCACTTTAAGTAGAGAAATTTAAATGACCTGCTTTTATTACCTATCATTAAATTCCCAAAATAAACTCCGGATGAAAGACCAAATTTGCCCGCATCAAAATCAATTTCGTATTCACCTGACTTTACATTTTCATTGATTAATCTTACTAACTCCCTGCCTGTGAAATCAAAAATTTTAAGCGAAACAAACTGATTATTTTCTCTAACAATAAATCGAATTTTTGTTTTGGAATTAAATGGATTTGGATAGACTGAAACCAGACTTTTATTTTCTTCTCTATCAGAATTCGTGAATGACTTCTCTTCAACCGCTGTAATAATTAAATCAGGTGAGAGTTTTCTATTAAGCAGTAAAAGCACAGCATCTGAAGTAATATATTTTCCAGGTTCAATTCCATAATTATCAAGTTTAAGAATTCTCTTATTTCCTTTTGTAAGATAAAAATCACCAAGTTTATACCAGCCGGCATTCGCAGTAGTCATCTGATTAACATAAAATAACGATGAATCATTTTGATGATAAACAGTATATCTTGCTCTTGTCGTATTAACTGTGTTTGTTACTATATAAACATACAGATGATAATAAGCATCATAAGGGACATCGACAAAGTATTCAATTGATGCATAAGAAGTATCGTTTGTCATTGAAAAACCGCTCGAATGACCACCTGCGGGGAATGAATTCCACTTTCCGACTTTAATTGTAGTATTTGAAGTATCATCATTCATAATCCCTTTTGGGCGCCAGATTTGTCCCTGTCTGTATGGTAATTGAGCTTGCTGAGAATAATAAGTTGATTTTAATGTATCGCCTAAAAAGTTATTGTTTGCTCTTAAGCCCTCATAAAAAAACCAGGATTCTCCCTTAACATTTCTCTGTCTATTAGCTTGAAGAACATTAAATAAATATGAGGGAGAAATCAACCAACTTCCAATTTTCATTAAAGCAGCAGGAAAGAAAATATGTCTTTTTGATAATGGAACATAACTCAAAGCAAGATTTAATTCATATAAGTATGATGAAAAATCATATCGATACAGCTGAGGCATAAATGTATCGCAATAACCAGAATCAACCCAAGTTTTTGAATCTTGAAGATAATTTTCGTATCCCCATGGATAAACACTCGGTGTGGATGATACAATTAAATAATCTCCACGAACTTTCACTGAATCATAAAGTCTTTTGAAGAATTGATTAAGCTTATTTGCTCTCCATCTTTTCCATTGAGAGTTTTGAAAATCATAAGGTGGCGAGGCACCATTGTTTTCAGCTTTATAAATTGAGACTGTCACAGAATCATAACCACCTTCAATTGCCATTGCGGGTAATCTGTCATCAGCTTGAACACCGTCAACATCATATTTATCTATTACTTCCGTAAAAAGAGAAATCATAAAATCCTGGACTTCAGGATTTATTCCCGACATCCAGATGAACTGCGGGAATTGACTTTCACGAGTTGCAAATTTTCCTGTTCGATCAAGTGATGCCCAATGCGGATATTTTTTTATGATGTGACCGCTATCATTTGCATTTTGAGCATACCATGGCGAAAGCCCATACTCAAACCAGGCAATTACTTCTATTCCATTGCGATGAGCTTCTATTATGACTTTTTCCAATGGATCCCTTCCCGCAAATGTTTGCCAGATTGGGATTCCGAATCGTTCATTCATAACTTTACTTGGATACAAAGTGTAGCCCTTGTTCCATGTACAAACAAAAACAGTGTTTATTCCTATTGAAGCTAAATAGTCCATTGCTTCAGCAATTGATCGATCGTTAAAAAGAACATAACTATCGACATTTGTGATCCAGGTACCTCTTAATTCTTGAACCTGTGAGTGAAGTTCTAAGTTGAAACTTATGATAATTATATGAATCCAGATTAGAATTTTTATTTTATTGTTCATTTTATACTTACTTAGATTTTTTAATTACCAAAATCAGGAAACTTTACTTTTTCTTTGTAGATTTCTCTAAATAACTCTGGATATTTTTTCAATCCTTCATAAAAGAAAAAAACTTCTCCATTAATTCCGTATTCTCTATTGAGCTGAACTTTATTTTTTATTAATTCAGGTGAGGCATAATAACTTCCAACCTTGAGCAAAATACCAGGATAAAATTTTCTCAAATCTTGTTTATCGATTTGATTTTCAACGATATCAACTAAAAGTTTTTGATAATCTTCTATCTTATATCTGTATAATTGAGGACAAATCAAATCCACATTTTTAGACTTCAACCACTCAGGCCAATCTTGTAAATATTCTTCCTTGCTCCAGGGATAAATGCTCGGAGCCATTGAAACAATCAAATTCGGATTAATTGATTTTACTTCATCATAAATTTTTTTCATAAAAAGATTTAATCTCTTTGCACGCCAATCAACCCACAACGAATCACGAAAATCTTTTGGCGGCTCTTGACCATTGTGTTCCGATTTATAAAGATTAATTGTGTAATCATCGTAGCCACTTTCGACAGGCATTGCTGGTAATCTGTCATCGCCCTGAATTCCATCAACTTTATAATTAGTCACAACTTCTTTAATTAATGAAAGAATAAAATTTTGAACTTCAGGATGAAAACCATTCATCCACTCAAAACCATTTTTCGAAACTAAATTTCCGTTAACATCAATTGCTTTCCAGTGAGGTTTTAATTTTAAAATCTTTCCGCCATTTTGTTTGTATGAACTTGCAAATCCAAATTCAAACCAAGCAATCACCTTCATATTTCTTTTGTGAGCTTCATCAATCAAAACTGGTAGCGGATCAAAATCTTTCAGCAATGTGTCCAGTTCTAAACCTGTAAAATCTTTCATTATTTTAGAATTATATTGGGTCATTCCTTTGTTCCATACAACAACAAAAATGGTATTAAAGCCGAGTTCATCAAGAAAATTTACTGCTTCAATAATTTTTGACTTAGAAGTTAAAACATCACTATCAACATTCGTTAGCCAGACGCCCCGTATTGCTTCACTCTGGGAAAAACAACTTATGTTAGTAAGGAGAAGGAATATCAGGATAAACGTTTTTAGTTCGAGATTTTTTTTAAATCTAGAGATCATGATATAAATCAATTTTTGTTTTGATGCTAAAATGTCTTTCAGAAACGAGCTCTTATTCCCGCTCTTAATTCATACATCTGAAAGACACTCACATTTTCAAGGTCGAGATCCAGAGTTGCCCATAGTTCTCCGATAACTGCTTTGTAGTTTGCGTTGAATTCAAACCAGAGAGGTTCAATAATTTTTGTAGAAATATTTAAACCAACATTAAACCCACCGCTCCAATCAAGTTGCTTAAGAGGAGGCACCTTTAGAATAACGGCATCATAAGTAATTCCAGATCTATCAACTCTTAAAGTATCAAAGTAGCCACTCCTTCCGCTTTCCCATCGATAAATTCCAAATCCAAATGTCAAATCACTCTTGAAAAAATTGAGATCTAAAATGTTAGCATTTGCATTTGCTGAAATGCCGAAAATTTTTAAGTCGGTTTCAAGTTTTGGTAAATCAAAAATTAAAGTTTCTTCTGTTCCACCGAGATTTACATTCCGTTTAATTTTCAAATTATCTCGGTTCTCTTTCATAAAACTGATGTATTCAAACTTACCGAACCACTCCCAACTTTCACTTGATTTGTAGCCCGCAAATAAAGAAACTCCGCCATCAGGTTTGAAGCGGTAACTTAATGAGCCCACAGGAATTAGATAAGAACCGCTCAGTCCTGCAAAGTAAATTTTCTCCTGAGCAATTAAATTAATCGAAATGAAAAATATGAGCGATAACAGAAAAGTTTTTTTAATCATATTTCATCTCAGTATAAAAATGTTAGATAAATTTTAAAGTTGAAGTAGTCATCGATTGGGAATTGATCAAAACCCATTTTGCCAATTGTTTTGATGAAATAGTTGTAACCAAAAGATGTTCCAACAGAAAAAATTTCTGATGGTTGATAGTCGAATTCAATTGAGCCAAATACACCAATTGGATTTCCATATTTATTAGTTGCAAAATTTCTGTAACTATATTCAAATGTATAATTAGCTTCATCAAATCTCTTTCGCCAGGTTTCTTCGAGATATAATCTTCTTGTATAAAAATATACTCCTGCGCCAATCTGTGGTTTTATGTAAATATTCTTAATCGGTTGAAAATTCCCTTTTAATGAAACTTGAAAAGGTACAAGATCCATTTTCTGAATTGGATTCAAATATGCTGCAAGGGTTGAGTCTGCTCTTAAATTATCTCTGATAATACCAGCGTATCTTTCCGTGTAAAACCTCCAGTTCCATTGTTGAATTGCACTATCCTGCTGAAGAGAAAAAAGACTATAGCCTCCCGAAAAACTTAATTCGATATTTTTATGGATTGAAAACGAAATTTCCGCTCCGCCTCCAACTGCATCAATTTTTGTAACCAATAATCTCTTCTTTAGCGGATAGGAATAATCTGTGTAAAATGAAATTGAAGAAAGTTTGAACTGAGCAATTGAATATTGAGTGAATAATAAGATTAAAATTAGAGATGAAGTTTTTTTGTTGTTCATAAAATTCCAGCCTGCAAAGTTAATCTGAGAATATTTCCAAGTCTTCCATAGTTAGAGATTGAAAAATCAAATGAAATAGGAATGATTGGTTCACCATTTATTCCGAAACCAAATGAGTAAGTTTCTTCATCGTAGAAAAATTTATATCCACCACGAATTGAGAACATATTTTTCCAGGAGATTTCTAATCCAGTATTTAATCGTTCATCACCATCGTTTGGGTGTATCGCTTCAACAATTGAAGTCAAACGATAGTCAGAACTATAATCACCAATAATTTCAACTGCGGCACCGAGTTTCAAAACAGCTGGCATCTTAAACGGGTCATTTATGAATTTTGCATCTGTCCCAAAGTTTTGAATTACAGCTCCAATTCTCAAGCTTTTCAGCCCTGTGTAATAAAAAACTCCACCATCAAGAACGAAATTATTTGCATTATAAATATCAATTTTTTCATTGACATATTTAAGAGAAATCCCAAAAGAAAATTTATCCGTCAACATTTTCGAATAAGAAAGTGCAAAGGCAAGAGCATTAGAGTTGAAATTTCCAATTGTCTCATAAACTCTCTGGCCTGCTACTTTTTGGGTTTTCGGCATTGAACCATAATCGAACATCAATGCACCAATTGAGAAAACTCCAAAATTTGAGTTATAAGAATAACTCGCAGCATATTGTTTAATCTCGGCAAAATAAGGTGAGTAGAAGAAAGAAAAATTATGGGCTTTGTTTGTAAAGCCACAAATTGCAGGATTGACGAAAATTCCATCAGAATTTAAATCAGGGAGAGTAATTCCTGCATCACCAAGTCCTGTGGTTCGAGCGTTGACAGGAACTTCAAGAAAAACAAATCCTGCTGTTGCAGTTTTTCGAAATGTCTGAGAATAACTTTCTGAGAGTAAAGTGAAAATGAAAAATAAAATTAGAATAAAATTAAACTGAATTGAAGTTACTTTACGATAAAGAATTTTTTCATTCATGTTTATTACCTGACAATTGCAAATTTTCCGATTTTCTTTCCAATTCCCGGTGCATCTATGTGATAGAGATAAACACCACTTTCAACAAACTGCCCATAATCTGTTACTTGATTCCAGCCAACAATTGCACCTGTGCCTTCTTTGACTTCAATTGTTTTTACAAGATCACCGCGAAGTGTATAAATTCTAATCGTGCAAGGGTTAGGAATATTGACAAATTGAATTTCATCTCCAGCACCAGGCTGAGAAAATCCTGCACCAATAATAAATGGATTTGGTACAACTAAAACTTCGTCAAGTCGATTAAATGCCGGTATTGTTGATTTAAATGGATAAATAGTTCGATTTGCAAAAATCGAAGATTCGAGTGGTGGAACTCTATTTGAATTTGTTTCTGGAAATCTGGCTGAGGGATTGATATTCCAGAATGCTCTTCCTGTATCAAATGAAGTAATTGAGTAATAGTAATTCGTTCCAATTTGTACAGTTGAATCAATAAAAGTGTATTTTCTTTTTACAGGGTCATAATTTTTTGGATCGCCTTTATAAACAACACCAACTGAATCCCACGGACCAATTGGTAAATACCAGCTTCGGTAAATTTTATAACCAGCTAAATCGAATAATCCATCATCTGGATCTGGAATTTGTTCAGCTTCATCTCCCCATTCAAGAACGTTAGCGACGAATTTTTCACGTTCTCTATAGTAATCAACAGTAAATTTTGGTGCTGCCGGCGGATCTGGATGATTTAATCCATTACCTGTTAATTGACCTGTTGTTGGGTTCCTGTATTGATCGTAAGTGAATTTTGCTTTATCAGCGGTTGATTGGAAAATTCTTGAACCTTGAGTTCCAATGTAAGATGCTTTGTAAGTTGTATCAATTGCAATTTTGTAATCCACTCCATCAACAATTTCTGCAATTGCAATTACAATTGAGTCACCTGGAGGAATTGTCCATGGACCTAAAGACATTAACGACCACATTCTATTTCGGCGCATAAAAACTGTATCAGCAGGATTTTGAAGGAAACTTGCTGCATTTGCTGGGTCTTGCAAAACTTTATATCTGGCTTCGAGTGTACCAATATTTGTAAAAGGACCAGAAAGATCGATCGAATTACTCGCTGCTGACCAGCCGTATTTTGCAACTCGTGTTGCTTGTTTGAATGTATCAGGTGAAGAATAAAGCAAACGCAATCCAACAAATCCGGGCGCAAGATATTCACCTGTAGGTTTACCATTTACAATTGGACCTTGCGTATATGAAAGACCAAATTCTTCGTTAGCTGGAGTTTCGAGATAATCACCTGCTCGCCCCCAGATCATTTTTCTTGCAGGGTCATAAAAGAACCAGCTGTTTCTTGCACCAGCTGTTAAAGTTGGGAATAAAACATTCCAGGATCTTGAATTGATATGCAGAGCATAACAAAGGAGAATGTGGACACCATAAAGAGTATCGTAACTAATTCTGGTTGGATCTTTTGCTTTGATCTCGTCTGTGATATTTTTAATTATGTATTCATAGATGATATAATTTTCATCTCGTTTTGAACCTGACCATTGGTGAGCTTTTCGGCTAACACGAACGGGAAGTTGTCGTTCAATATCATCTGTTTTAGTGTAATTGATATTATATTCCCAAATTGTCTCGATTACCTCTTCACCCTGCGATGGATCTTTTTGAAGCCAGTAATTTTCTCCATTTTTAAAAAGATGCTTATGTTTTGTGACGATATATTTCGCACCTGGTTCATTGGAAACAGTAGATGCATACATTGACCAATCTTCAACTGCGATAATTGAGTCCTTTGATTTTTTCGCACCAATCCAGAAACCACCAGTAACCAGATGTGATGGAGGTCCGCCAATGTTTTCTCTTATCCAGCTTTCATCAAATCCGGGCCAATCGAGTCCAATTCCCCTGCGTCCCCAATTGCTGAAATTAGGCCCGATTTTCCCAAAGAAAACGCTATTCCACAACATTCCACGGTTGAATACCAGCGCAGGAGATTCAATTTCCTGAGCTATTAAAGGAATTTGAGTGAGAAAACATAATATTATTAAAGTCACAATAGTAGTTTTTTTATTGTGTATGAATTGCATATTCATTCCGTATGTAAAAAATTTTTTTAAGAATTTGTTCGATTTTGAATTATTAGTCATATTTTAATTATAGGTCGTCGTTACGCGACTTCATTCTTTTGGCGGCTCTCAATCTTTCTACAAATAGGCCATCGCTATGCGATTTCATTCTTTCGACTGCTCATTAATCTTTCTACAAATAGGTCGTTGTTACGCGACTTCATTCTTTTGACCGCTCATCAATCTTTCTACAAAAGGCCATCGCTATGCGATTTCATTCTTTCGACTGCTCATTAATCTTTCTACAAATAGGTCGTTGTTACGCGACTTCATTCTTTTGACCGCTCATCAATCTTTCTACAAATAGGCCATCGCTATGCGATTTCATTCTTTCGACTGCTCATTATTCTTTCTACAAATAGGTCGTTGTTACGCGACTTCATTCTTTTGACCGCTCATCAATCTTTCTACAAATAGGCCATCGCTATGCGATTTCATTCTTTCGACTGCTCATTAATCTTTCTACAAATAGACCGTCGCTATGCGACTTATCTTTTCAACGGACGACTATTTTTCGCTACAAATAGGTCGGCGCTACGCGACTTAATTCTTTTGGCGACTCACTAATTTTTGTACAAATAGGCCGTCACTATGCGACTTATCTTTTCAACTGACAACCATTTTCGCTACAAATACACCATCACTACGCGACTTAATTCACGGCCCGATAAATGATTTCTATAAAAATAGCTTCGTAGGAGCGACCTATTTGTAGAAACATCCCATCGAACCAAAATATCAAGCTCCGTAGGAGCGACCTATAAAATCAAACATTCAAAGAACGAACTATTATTTTTAATAACTCAATTCACATCAAAATTTAATTTGAACAATTCAACCAAACTAAAATCCAACACCAAGCGTAAAGAAAACCTGTCTTGGAATATTTCTATATGCTCGAAATGGTGCAACAATGTAACTTAATCTATTTGGATCCAATCCTGGATTATCCATCGTAATTCCTTTTTCGACCCAATTACGAATATCATCCTGCGTATCCATTGGCGTTATCCACTTATTATTAAACAAATTCATCACTCTTAATCCAATTAAAAATCTTGTCCCCGAGACAACAAATTGTTTTTGTGCATTTAAATCAAAACTTGATTCAAGCGGATATCGTCTATTATTCACAATATCTTTCAAATCAAAAGTTGTTCGATATGTAAATGGAGTTCCAGATTGTGCAGTGTAAGTCAAACTAATATTAAAATTAGAAAATGGTTTCAAACCAAAAATTGAAATTCCACCACCTTCCTCAACATTGTATTGAATCATTCCACGAAAACTATGAGTTCTATCTGAAGATGATAAAAACTCACCTGTGAAATTTCTTGTCTCATAACTTCGTGCATTATTCGGATAGATTATTTCTGGTCCATAATTACCTTCCGTAGTTTGAGATAATGTATAGCTTAATCTGTAATTCCATCTATCACGAATTGCATTCTCAAAAATTACTTCCAATCCAATCGAAGAACCGAATGAATTATTTTCAAAAGTCGTATAAGAATAGAGCGGAATATTATCATCAGTAAATCCGGCAGGTCGATCACGACTTCCTGTAAATGAAGCGACTCTCAAAAGTCCGATTTGTCTAACTCGATCATTATAAAACAGTGCAACATCAAGACGATGTTTTTCTTCAATAACCTGTTGTAAACCAAATTCATAAGAAATCGTTTTCTTCGGCTCCAGATTTGGATTTCCTAAACCAATCCAACCTGACTGAGTTCTCTGTGAAAGCGCTTGAGAGAAAATTGGCATCGATGCAAAATGACCGTATTGGATTCGGAATGCTGTGTTTTCACCAATCGGGAAAGAAATTCCAAGTCTTGGCAGAATAATATATCTTGTTTTTGAATCTTCAGTTTGAGGATTTCCTCTTACACCTGGTCCACTCGCGCCTTGATAAAACACATTGAATTTGTCAACCGGAACCCTTGCCTGAAAATTATATGCTTCTGCTCTCACGCCGATATTGGCAATCATTCCTTCGTATTCCATTTTATCTTGAATGTAAAAAGCAAGCCCAATTGGATAAGCTCTGTAATATTCAGCATAACCCGATCTGACGATGTATGTATTTGCCTGAAAACTCGAATTAACACCATTGTTAATCATATCCCAGTAATAAAATCTCAATCCAGCTTTTAACAAGTTTGTTGGTATAATTTGATTAGTATAATCAAAGCTGAAACTCCAGTGATTGGTTCTATTATCCTGATAATAATTTGTAGAAAAATTAAATGGCTGCCGGAAATAATTATTTTCCCACCAGACACCATCTTTCAAAACCACGCCTCTTGGATCATTCAAACTATCAAGTCGATCAGCTTCAACTCCGTAACCTGCAAGATATTCATAGGGAAGAATGTAAGTTTCTTGTTGGTGAGATATAGTTGCTTCTAAAAAAGATTTTGGATTAATGGTATAAACCCAATTTAAACTTTGACTGACAGTCTGTTCTGTTCTAACTGGATCAACTGTAACATAATATTTTGTTGATACACCAGGTGGAGTAAATGCAAGACCCGACCATCTTATATCTTCTGAACCAGACCAGATACCGCCACGATACTTCTGAAATGCACCCATAAATTTAATCTTATGTGATTCATATGGTCTAAAAGTAATATTCAAAATATAATTCTGATAAATCTGATTTCGTTCTGGGGTAGGAAGTCGAGTTGGACTTTTTCTGTATTCACCTGATAAGAAAAATTTTAAGAGATTAGGATCTTTACCAAGAGGACCACCAAATCCAAATAATATTCTTGAATACCAGCGGTTTCGATAATCATAAACACCGAGAGGATTATCTTCACTTGGAGTATGATTCTTAACCCAAACACTATGAGCCCAGGTAATTTCACGAGTGACAATAGAATCCCACATTGCTTGAGCAACAGGATCACCACCTTTTGCCTGATTATAAAGTTCTTTATATCGAGTGTCCAGTTTAAGTTCTGTGATTATTAAATCTTTCCAATTAAACCAATTTTCAAGAGGGCCCCACTTACGCCATTCATAATTGTTCTTATCATAAATGTAAGGTCCCCAGTGATATTGACCAGGTGGACGCATTTCGATTCGTACATCACCACTAAATCTTGGTGATCCTTCTTTCAATACAACTTTAACAACACCAGCTTGAGCATTGCCGTATTCAGCAGAAAATCCACCAGAGATCATTTGAAGTTGCTGAACGCCAAGTGGGTTTACATCATATTTCCAGGAATTATTTGCTTTGTTAGTCGCAAACGCACCCGGTGCCGAAGTTGAGGCATTTATCTGTTCTACACCATTAATTTGGAAATTAATTTCGTAAGCACCAGAACCACGAACCTGATAATCACCCTGTGCATTTTTCATAAAGCTAGAAGTTAGATCAATTAATCCTCTAATACCTTCAATAGCTGCGACTTTAATTTGTTCATCATCAATAGTAGAAGATGTTGAAGTTTGATCCTTGATTATTTTTGGTTTCTCTGCAACTACAACAACATCCTGAATTTGAATGGAAATGTCTTTTAATCTAAAATTGACTTCTGTTGTTCTATCAATGTAAACTTCAACATCTTTCTTTGTAACCTTAGCATATCCAATCATACTTGCGGTTAGGGAATATTTACCAGGCTGGACATTTAAAATCAAATATCTGCCATTAACATCTGTAGTCGCACCAATATAAGCTCCTTCAATAAAAACATTCACACCAACCAATGGCTCGTTTGTACGGTCATCTACTACTCTTCCGGTAATTTTTCCCTTACCACCCTGAGCTGCTAAAAATGATGCAGCTATGAATAAGACAAAGAAGATTTTCTTAATCATTGTTTTTAAAGTGTTTTTATTTTGCTAAAATCATTTTCTTTGAAATAGAACCTTTACTTGTAATTAATGTGTAGTAATAAACTCCGCTTACAAGATTTTGAGCATTAAATACCTTTACATGTTTCCCTGCTTGTAAAAATTCATCAACAAGAGTTGCAACTTTTTGACCGAGTGAGTTTGTAACTATAAGTTTCACATCCATTGCCTGTGGAATTGAAAAAGAAATTAATGTTGAAGGATTGAATGGATTTGGGAAATTCTGTTCAAGTTTGAAATCAACAGGTAAAGATTTATCACTAACAGACGTAAATTCTCCATACTGGAATTTATAGACACATCGATTAGTTAGATCTGTTACATAAGCGGTCAAGCCATCTGGCGTTAAAGCGACATCTGCAGGAGAAATCATCGGTGCACCTTCAGGATCTGGATTGGTTGAACTATTTTGTGAAGGAAGTTCGGCTACATCAATTGCGAAAGTACCAGTTAATTCAAAAGCCTTTACCCAGCGTCGTGTTGAATCTGTTCCTGCAACCCACAATCGATGAAATTTGTCAACGGTAATTCCGTAAGGCACCGAACGATCAAATGAGAGATATGAATAAGGATCAATCACTCTTTGACCTGCATATGTTCCTGGGCTTGATTGGGTTCCTCCGACCCAAACAGCAATTCCACCAGAAATTGGTGGATTAGAATTTCTTGAAGTGTACCAGGGAGTTTCAGTGTTGTTGTAATCACCATCAGGAAGAACGGCAACATCTCTAATTGTGCTTAATCCAGTTCCGTCATGTCCACTTGGTTCCTGTCCATAAGTTGCAGGCGGAACATAAGAGCCTCTTGCAGGTGAAGTGATTGATTTCGTAAAGTTATATAATCTTACTGAAGTCTGATAAGAAATTCCCGTAAATGCAAACGAGTCTTTAGATACTGCTAATCCATTCAGATATGTACCATAACCAGAACCTGTATGATAAAATCCAAATTTTTCAACGAGGTTTGTATCGCCATTTGTATAATAATACTGTGATGCAACAGTATTTGGTTTCGAACGTGTGAAAGGTACACTTCCATTAATAATTACATCTCGCTTCAGAGTTGCAATTCCACGAAGAATATAAAGATTGCCGGTCAAAGTATCTGAATCTCCATTTAAATCATAATCTATCATTTTTTTCATAACAAGATCGGTCGAATCAGCATACCAGATTGCATTGTGTGCATTCACATCAACAATTTTTGAAGATATAACATAAAGTCTGCCGGTTTCATCGACTGAGCAAAGATATGGACGAACGAATGCTGTATCGCTTTCGGGGAATTGAATTTTATACCGATATGTCCATTTAGGTTGAGCTTGAAGAACTACCGATATTACCAGGAAAAATACTAGAGTTATGATTTTTAATTTCATATGTTTCTCCTCTGATTTAATTTGGCTTGTAAGTTTGTAATAAACTTTTTAATGTTATACTAACATAACTTCAATTTTATATAAAATTTAATTCATTAATTAAATATCAAATTTATAGACCAAATTCCCATCAATATAAATTACATATGTTCCTTTTTTAAATTTTCCAGAAATAGGATCTATTTTGAGTTCGTATTCAAAAAAGGAAGAATTTTCATTTATAGTAGGAACAACAAACGAAGCCACTTCAGTATTTGTACTTTCATAAATTATTCTAACTTGACTTTCAACATCTCCCCTTCTAAATCTTAATTTATAATAACCAGTTCCCTCATAAAAAGATTGTTCCATATTTGTTAAGATAAAATCTTTTGGTTGAACACTTTGAACAAGCGGTAATGCATCAGAGATAAATTTATAATGCAAATCATTAACTATTTTATAATCTTCATTTGATATTCTATCAACATAATTTGATTTTACCAGATCAATAAATAAAATTTGTGAACTTTTTACATCAATTAGTCTTATTTCCAATTCTAAAAAACCAACTCTTTGAATAAAATTCCCTTGATTAATTGGTATATTAATAATACCAAATTCTAAGACTCTATAAGCAAAAACTTTTGTTGCAGTTTGTAAAGGATTTTTATTTTCAAAAACGAATTGAGTATCAATAGCCTTGAAACTATAAGCTTTCCAATCACGCCCCAAGTTTTCGTTATTTTCTACCAATGCAGTTATTAATATATTTTCATCCCTTTCTAAAACAGGAATATTTCTGTTCAAAAATTTTGAGATCAACCCACGATTAATAACTAATTGCAAATCATTATCAGAATAATAATTCCTTTCTAGGCTTTGTATTAGAATTCTATCATTCCTGCCAATTAAACTGTACAATTTCTCAGGTAATGTTAAGTTATCTAAAACCTTATCAAGTAATCTAGGATTAGTCTGATTTAAAATAGAAAATATGTCCTTACTGACGATCTTTTCTTCGAGACCTCCTTGCCTTTCAATCGCCATGAATGTTGCTCTTGTACAGCCCATAAATAAAGTAATAGAGATAAATATCATACAAATTAGTATTTTATTTTGCATCATATTTCCTCCTTTTTGATTTCTTTAATTTTAAGTTAAGTTCAACAAATATCATTTTCAATTTTCAAATGGCAAATAAACTTTACAAAATTCCCTCAACCGATATTGTGAATGATCTGATTGGTCCAAGATTTCCTATCATCTCAATGTAATTATAATTTAAAAGGTTATTAACAGTGAAATATATTCTTAAAGGAATTTTGAAATGGAATAAATCAAAAGAAAGATTTAAGTCCGTTAAAAAAACTTTATCCCTCAAATCACCGTCTTTTACAATTCCAAGATTAATTAAATCTTCATCAATAGTTTCAAGCCTGTTCCAATAACGAAAATCAATTCCAAGCTGAACGAAATCATACTTGTAATTTGAAGATACATAAAGCAAATGCCGGGGTCTGTATTTCAAAAAGATATTGTTTTTCAAATCACGCGCCCAAAGGTAAGTGTAACCTAAATTTACTGATAAACTTTTATTAAAGAATTCTGATGCAAAATTAAGTTCATAACCTAGAATTCTTGCTCGAGTTACATTTTTAAATTGAATAAAACTTGTTAATGGATCAATCGATGGTTCAATAAAATTGTAAAGTTCATTATCAAAAAGAGCAAAATCAAACTTGTAAAGATCTTCAATTGTGTAATTCATTCCTGCTTCAAATGACCAACTGGATTCTGACTTTAAGTTTGGATTAGGGACAACTCTAATTCCACTTACATTAGTGGTGCTGAACAATTCAGAAGGTGTGGGCGCACGATAACCTCTACCAGCAGATGCTCTTAAATAAAAATTATCTTGCAATGCATAATTAAATGCAATCTTTGGATTAAAGTTTAATTCGCTCAATGTATTTTCAACATTCTGATAATCAATTCGAAGACCTGTAGTCATTTTCAACTGCTGAATTAATCTGAACTCATCCTGTCCAAATAAAGCTAAACCAAAAGCTGTTGGATTTGAAAATATATTTGAACTTACAACGGAATAACTCCCTTCGACGCCAGCAACAATTTTATGTATATCATTCGGGAAATAATTTACGGATAGCTCACTCCTTATGTATTCACTTTTTGAACTATTGTTTGCTTCTGTATTATCCCACCAATCGTTGTGAAACCAGCTATTACGAAAATTGAAAAGTGTATTGGCTGAGTAAAGATTTTGATAATTCAGATGAACATTGTATCTCAAAGTTTTTACCCATTGACCAATTTGTCCAGCAGGCGGAATTAATGCGTTTCGTGAATCTTGCCAGTAAAGATAACTTCCACTTTTATAAGTTGTACCGTGAAATAAAAATGAAATATTATTGGTTGGATTAATATTAAACTTCGATTTAACAAATAAAGAATATCTCTTTGTGAAAGCATTCATTTTATAAGAATCATCTTCAAACCGGGAAGCTGAAACCGTTAATCCTACATCACCAATTTTTCTCGTATGTGAAAGTGTTAAATTGTTGAAGTATCTCGTTCGTGGTGACCAATTCCATTCTTTATAATAAGGCTTATCATAAAATCCACCTAATGTTTTAAAATAAGTTACAGGAGTACCAGAAAAATCTTTTGAAACAACATTAATCACTCCGCCAATTGCTTGTGAACCATAAAGTGCCGAACCTGCTGATTTTACAACTTCAACTCTTTCAATTTCTTGAATTGGAATCAATTGCCAGATGATATCACCTGTATCACCAGTGTATAGCGGTATTCCATCGAATAAAAGAAGAACTCGACTGCCAGCACCACGAGTATAACCGCTCGAACCTCGAATGCTAATCTGGTCAGATGTCATATTAATTCCTGAGACAAATCTCAAAGCTTCATCAAATCTCTTAATATTTCTTTGAGAAAGTTCTTGCGAACTCAAAGCACTAACACTTATTGGAATTTCGGACAATTTCTGTTCATACTTACTTGCTGTTACAAATATCTCATTTGTTTGAATTGCGACTTGCTGCAATTGAACTTCAACAAAAGTTGTTTGATTAAGTTTAATTTCCACATCAATAATTTTTTGTTCATAACCTACCATTGAGAATCTAACTTTGTGAAAGCCAACGGGCACACGGATTATCCTGAACATTCCTTTGCGATTTGTAGCGGCGCCAATTAGTGTATTCTCAATTCTTATATTTGCACCAATTAATGGCTGACCTGTTTCATCAATTACTTTTCCTTCCAGAATTCCAAATTGTCTTTTTTGCTGCCCCTGTAGATTTATTGCGATTAAAAGAAAAACAAAAAGTAAAAATTTTGATTTCATATAACCTCTCTATTGTGGTGGTTGAACGGGCGGATTATTGAAATCTACGATAATGTTTATATTTCTCTTGAATATTCCTTCTTCAATTTTAACTGAACCATATTTTGTTGAATCATTTGGATCAAAATAAATTCCAGCAACGCGCCAGTCCTCTCTTCTTGGAAGTGGATTTGGAACAATCGACTGAGCAACAACAATATATTTTAGCACTGTGCCAGCTTGTGGTTCGATTAAAGGATTTTTGTCCGATTCATATATAAATTCGCTCACGCCATAAGGAATTGTGTCGCTAATAAAACCGATGTTAAAAATATTGAAATCAGCGACTGTTCTTATAGTTTCGCGAAATGCAACAACCCTTGTTTGATAAATATCTGAGGGCCAACTGTTTTTGAAAATGATCTTGCCAGAAAATCCTGTCCTCGGTGGTTCAACTCTCGGTGCAATTCCGTGATCGCAGCCAATGAATAGAACAATCAAGAAGAAAAATAGGATGAAAAATTTTTTTATCATCTTAAACGCCTGCTTAATTTTTGAAGCTTATCCAAATAAGAGAATTTTTAAAACTTTCTTTTTGATTTTCCGAAATCATTTTCCAGAATATTATCGATGCCTCTTTCAGGTTTTTATTCTCCGCTCTCTCTTTGTAATTATACAAAAAGTTTTCAGATAATTCCTGATCCGTATTTGTAATTGGGAAAATTATCACTGCCGGTTTTAAGAGTGAAAATAAACTTAAAAAATTTAAATAAGATGATTTTGTTTCGACATCAAAATTTTTTAAGAGAATTAAACCTGGGCTTAGTCGGAAAATTTCCTTTAGATATATTCTTTTTGAGCTTTTTGATTTTAAATTTGAACCATTGGCAGTAGACTGAATATAAATCAACTCAGGTGAAGTCTCGTTGATAAAAAGTCTATCGTGAACAAAAACAGCATCAAAGTGTTTATTTAAACCAAAATCTTCATTGTTTATTTTATTAGTTTTTTCATCTTTAAGTCCAACTCGAAGCTTTGATTTATCGGATAAAGATTTTTCTCTGGAGACTAATTGAGTTTTATCGTTGCCTCTTAAATCTTCAAAATCGACAAGTCTACTTTGCCTGAGAATTGCAAAACTTTTAATATCACCAGCACTTGATTTTGAAATTGGGAGATATGAATAAGAGATAAAATACTTACCTCTTAAAAAATCATTTAATCTTTTCGAATAAATCAGATGAGGTACAAAATCAAGTTCCGAACCATTGAGCATAAAAGAAATTTCTTTTACTGATGTAAAATTTTGTTCGATGCTCTTTAATAAATCGTCAATTAACCAGCTCAAGTTATCTCGAGAGAAGTTAACGACTTGGTCGATTGAAAAAGTGTTTATGTTTTTTAATATAATATTAGAATTGAAATTAAGACTTGTTAAATCTGCCTTTAATGTTTTAGCCTGGATCCCTTTTTTCCCAATTACAAAGTAAATAAGATTTTCTCCTGCAGGATAAAACTCCACAAAAATTTTATCATCTGGTTCAATTAAGTCTTTGAAATTTTTCTCTTTTAATGGTTTGAGAAAAATAAATTTTTCAGAAAGTCTTTTAAGATATTCTTCTGCATTTTTAGATTTTTCATCACAAAACTTAGAAGCTTTGTTATATTTTTCTTTAATTCGTTGAGAAGAAGGAAGGCTAAGTTCCTGTCTCAAGATTTGTTGATAACTGTTTAGAGCTAAAATTTCATTTTTGAATTTTTGTAATGTTTCTTTTGTGTTGTCAAGAAAATTAAAATCACGGAAACGCAAAGAATATTCAAGCAAATCCTTGACCTTTTTAAGATAGATTATCCTGTAAGCTTGATCAAATTTTTCTTCTTCGATCAACGCCTGAAGAAATGCAAAATCAAAATCAGGTTTGATTGCAAATGGTCTTAAATGTTCATCGGGTTTTAAACTTATATTTATAGCGAGCTCATAAAGCTTTTCATAATATTTCTTTGCCTTATTCTTTTCACCTATTCGAACATAAAATGAAGCTATTGAAGAAAGGGCTCGGTTTAAATTTTCTTCATCTCGATTTTCTTCAAATCGATTTATAGCAAATTGATAAAAACGCTCTGCATTTTTTTTATCAGCGTCATTATGATTAATGAAATATAATTTCTCATAGCTTATAGCTAACTTGAGCTGCAAAATTGGGGAAAGAAATTTTAGAAAAGATTGTTCGCTCAAAGCAAGAGCTTCTTTATAATTATCAATAGCTCTTGAATAAGAACCTGATTGAAAATCACAATCGCCCAAATTATTTCTGATTGCAATTAAGATTAATTGATTTGCTTCAGAGGCGGAACTTATATTAAGAGCGGCTTCAAAAAACTCCTTTGCTCTGGAAATTTGATTCTGATAAAAATAAATCAAGCCAATATTATTATAAATATCCTGCTTAAGATAATTATTTCCATTTTTATTCTGAATCTCAATAGCCATATCAAAACTTTTTATTGCATTTGAAAAATTCTTAGATGCAATAAAGAGTTCTCCTATTTTATTAAGAGTAAAAATTTTCCCTTTCGAATCACCAAGAATTTCATAAGCATCAAAAGCTTTATTGAAATAATCAAATGCAACATCAAAATCCCACATTTCTTGATATACATCACCAATATTTAAAGATGCAATAACCTCAGATTCTTTGTCAGCAAAAATCAAACTCTTACCAACAACATCTGAATATATATTCAAAGCTTTTTCATACTCACCCAGTAAAGAGTGAATTCCAGCAATATTATTCAGCACAAGCAATTCACTTCGTTTATCTTTTAGCGATTGGAAATCTTGTAACGCTTTCTGGTAGGAATCCATTGACTGATAAAAATCTGAAAGTTGATAATAAATCAAGCCAAGATAAATATAGCTATTTGCTCTCCGCTGAATTCCCCCGAGTTTTGTTTCGATATTTACAACTTCTTTAAAAAGGTCAGCTGATTGATTCAAATATCCTCTCTCATAATAATCAATCGCTTGATTGAAAAGTTTATCACTCTCCAGTTTTAATTCTTCACTTGATTTAGAACATGATAAGAACAAGAGCTGAAGAAAAAGTAGAAGCAAAAGATTTCTTTTCATATAAAAATTAAATCTTAGTGTTGAGGATTTTCATTGCAGTAA
The DNA here is from genome assembly GCA_013177855.1 of Ignavibacteria bacterium. NCBI lineage: Bacteria > Pseudomonadati > Ignavibacteriota > Ignavibacteria > Ignavibacteria bacterium. Next base: position 1,959,647 of record JABLYA010000001.1, on the reverse strand, counting down.
TGTGGAATTCGAGCATCAAGCTCTGGATCAGTAATTAAAATTTTCTTTGAAAAATTTGAAAGATCAAATTGTACGATTGTTCCCGTTCCATTGTCTCTTATTGAAGTATAGAAAAAATATTTTTCGTCAGGACTAAAAGAAAATTGCGGATAAGCACCTTCAGTAAATCCAGCATCATCGGTAATGATTTGCTTTGAACCATTTCTTGTATCATAAAGAATAATATTAGCTGGAATAAGATCTGAATTCTCAATTTTCTTGTTTGTCAGCAAAGTCATATAAGCAATATATCTTCCAGATGGAGACCATATCGGTACAATTGCATTCTCATAAACTGATGTGATGTAATTGATCGGTAGATTTTCACTCCAATCTGATTGAACTATTCCAATTCTAAAGTTTGAATCAGTCTTGCCAATATTTAATAATAATTTTCCACCATCAGGTGAATAAACTGGATGAATTAAATTGTGTGCAAATAAAGTATTTGTTTGTTTTTCAAGATCAAATCTAAATGTTGCTTCTCTTTTCTTATCGTAATAAAAAATAGATTTTTCGTCATAAGAGAAAATTGGTGTGACTTTGCTCCAGTAATCAACCTCAAGAGTTGATAAAACTTTTCCGGTTGAGTCAGCTACAATAATTCCCTTTTGTGAGTAAGCTGCAACAAATTTGCCCGATCTTGAAACTACAGGCATATATCCTTCAAAAAAATAATCCTGTCTCTCTCTGAATTTATCTACTTTGAAAATCGAATTACCAATATTTAAGACAATTTGATTTCCATTTAAACATCTCGGCAGATATGAATTTGCATAGGAAAGCTCTGTTAGTTGTTCATTTTCAAGATTCAAGTAAAATGCTTTAACGGATTCATTCAGTCTGTCATAACCTGTAAAAACAATTTGTGCAAATAAATTTGAAAAGATGAAAATAGAAAGCAGAAGAAATTTCTTCATCTAATTTCACCAATGATAAAAGTTTGTTCACCTGAATTCTTCAACTCATTTTGAACCTTTTCAACATCCATTTTATTAACAATTAAAACCATACCAATCCCAAGATTAAAAACTTCTCGCATTTCTTCGTCGGAAACATTTCCAGTTTTCTGAATTAATTCAAAAATTGGTGGAACACTCCAGGAATTCCAATCAATCCAAATCGATAAACCTTCCGGAATTATTCTTCTGGTATTCCCAATAATTCCCCCGCCTGTAATGTGTGAAAGTCCTTTGATTTGAAACTTGTCAAGCAATGGATAAACAATCTTGAAATATGATCTATGAATTTTAAGAAGCTCTTCTCCCAGAGTGCAACCCAGTTCATCGACAAAATCATCAATTCTAAATTTTTTCAACAAAACTTTTCGAGCGAGTGAATATCCATTGGTATGTAATCCTGAAGACTTCAATCCGATTAAAACATCACCTGGAGAAATTTTTTTACCATCAATAATTTTATCTCTTTCAACTATTCCCACAATTGTTCCGGAAATATCATAATCGTTTTCCTGGTATAGATCCGGCATTTCTGCAGTCTCACCACCAATTAAAGCACATTCATTCTCACGGCAAGCTTTAGTCAATCCAGACATAATTTGCTCGGCAACCTCAATATTCATTTTCCCAAAAGCCAGATAATCCAGAAAGAATAATGGTTTTGCCCCCGAACAAAGAATATCGTTTACACAATGATTGACTAAATCCTGACCAATTGTATCGTGTTTATTCATCAAAATTGCGACTTTAAGTTTTGTCCCAACCCCATCAACACTCGAAACAAGAACTGGATTCTTTAAATCATTAAAATTTATATCAAAAAAAGCCCCGAAGTGACCAATATCCGAAAGTACTCTATTGGCATTTGGATTATCTTTGGAGAAAGTCGAACGTACTAAAGACTTAATTCGCCTGACAAACTCATCTCCTCTGGAGATGCTTACACCAGCTTTTTCATATTCTTTCATAAGTATTTCAATTTATTAATAAAAGCTTTGTTCACAAAAATATTGAAGAAATTTTTAGCAGAAAAAATTAGAGCCTAAGTGAAATAGAATCAGGAATTTTTAAGCGATTTTCACAAAATGTCCGATTTTTATCTTAAAAATTAAAATTTTATATTGCAAAACCTGAATATGAAAAAATTTAATATAAGAAAGGTATTAGTTCCAACGGACTTTAGTGAGATTTCAGCTCAAGCTTTTCCATATGCTGAGGAAATTGCAAAGCAATTTGGAGCGGAAATCCATCTCGTTCATGTTTTGGAGAAAGATCCTCCAATTCCATTAATTCGAACATTCGATATGACAACTGAATCGGTTATTAAAAAGCTTGAAGACGATACAAGAAATTTATTAAATCAATTCAAGAGCAAATTTTCAAATGATGTTAATGTTAAAGAAGTTTTATTAAAAGGAAACGATTTTGAAGAAATTGTTGATTATTCAAACAAAAACGGAATTGATTTGATTGTGATTGCAACGCATGGAAGAACAGGATTACTTCATACATTGCTCGGAAGTGTAGCTGAAAAAGTTATAAGGTATTCGAAGGTTCCAGTACTTGTGATTACAGCAACAAAGGAAGAAAATTAGGGTTTTAAAATGGCAAGATTAAAACATGTAGATGCATTTTGCAGTTATTGTAACAAAATGACAAAAATGGAAATCGTTGGTGAAATAGCTATTGCTGGCGACAGAAGAAAATGGACACGATGCAAAACCTGTAAGCACACAATGGCGCTTGATGTAGATTCAAACATCAAATCATCTCAAAATCTTGATCTCTCTGCAATTAAAATTGAAGATTGCAAGATTTACGATCCAACTGCTTCTTATGAAATTGGTGATTCTATTTATCACAAAGATTGGGATGATGTAGGTAAAGTCACTGGTAAAGAAACCACTTCGTCAGGAATAAAAGCAATAGTTGTAGAGTTTGAAAAAAACGGAACAAAAAAATTATTAGAACAATTTCAAGTACAACCAAATTAACGGAGGTAATTTTTGGTCGGCATTATTATTGGTGAAAACGAAAGCTTAGATAAGGCATTAAAAAGATTTAAGAAGAAATACGAAAGAGCGGGTATTCTTAAAGAATACAAAAAACGAACTTTTTATTTGAAGCCTTCTGTTAGAAGAAAAATGAAAACAGCAAAGGCAATTCGAAGGCTTCAAAAGCTTATGAAAGAAGAAATGGAAAAATAGTTTTTCCATTTGCCTTTCCCTATAAATAATTTTTTGTAAGAAAATTTTTTAATTGATCAAAAGCCTGTTCGGGTGTATCGCAATAGGTAAAGATTTGTGTGTCTTTTTTATCGATACACCCATGTTCTACCATTACATCAAAATTCAGAACTTTCTTCCAATAATCACTCCCGTAAATTATCACAGCTATCTTCTTTGATATTTTACCCGTCTGGACAAGTGTCAAAACCTCCATCAATTCATCGAGTGTGCCAAAACCACCTGGGAAAATTACAAGCGCCTTTGCAAGATAAACGAGCCAAAATTTTCTCATAAAGAAATAATGAAATTCAAAACTTAGCTCTTCATCAACGTACTTATTAACAAATTGTTCAGTTGGAATTGAAATATTAAGTCCAATACTTTTACCTTTTGCTAATTTTGCACCTTTGTTCGCAGCCTCCATAATTCCTGGTCCACCGCCAGTGCAAACAACGAATCTCCTTCCCTCCGATGGAAGTGATAAAGACCATTCCGTTAACATTTTTGAAAGCTGAACAGCATCTTCATAATATTTTGACATATCAAGAGCGATTTGAGATTTTCTAAGTCTCTCTGCAAAATCTTTAACTTTTTTGGGATCTAATTTTTTGACTTCATTATACATTTTTAATGCGGTTTTTCTATCTACTATTCGTGCACTTCCAAAAAATACAATAGTATCTTTAATGTTTAATCTACTAAACCGACTCTGTGGTTCTAAAAATTCTGAAATTATTCTTATAACTCTTGCATCTGGCGAATTTAAGAAATCAAGATTTTTGTAAGCTTTAACAGGCATTGTAATTCCTCATTAAATTAAAGATCTTCCGCCGTCAACTGGAATTGTTACTCCAGTGATGTAATCGTTTTGAATTAAGAAATCAACTGTTGAAATAATATTTTTTATTCCTCCGTATCTTTTTAATGGAATCTTTGAGATTGGCATTTTCTCCGAAATCTCTCCTTCCATTTCAATAAATCCAGGCGCAATCGAAACAACCCTGATTCGTGGTGCAAGTTCAATTGCAAGTGAACGAGTCAGTGCAATCACCCCTGCTTTAGAAATGTGATAAAGACTTCTATCTTTCCAGGGTATCATTCCTCCGACCGATGAAAAATTTATTATTACTGAGTTTTCACTCATCAATTCAGAGAATTTTTGAATCAAAAAATAAATCGATTTTAAATTGATATTTATAAAAAAATCAAAATCTTTCGGAGTTGTTTCGGTAAAGAAATTTTTATCAAAGATACCAGCGCAATTAATCAATACATCAAGTTTTGAGAAATTCTTTTTAAAGGATAAAAACAATTCATTAATATTCTCTGCAGTTGAAAAATCGCATTTGTAGAAAGTTAACTTTAATCTTTCGACTAAAAACTTTTCTTTTAATTTCTCAAGTCTATCGAGTGATTGATGATAAGTAATTGCAACTTCAAAATTCTTTTTGGCTAAATGAAGTGCAATTTCACTCCCTAACTTTCCAGTTCCACCAGTAATTAAGGCTACTTTCATTTTCAATTCAATTTAACAAATACTAATTTTGCACGCAACGAAATGGGATGTAATCGATGTATTTTTTCAATTTATTATTATTGATTTTCTTTCCTATAATCAACGATAACTCAATCGAGTTTCAAGTTAAAGAATTATTAAAAAAATCATTGCCTAAAAATTCGGAATATTCTTTGACCTGCTTCTCGACTTCAAAGAATGATTATATTATAAAGGTTAATTCAGAGGTACCTTTAATCCCGGCATCTACAAATAAACTATTTACTACGGGTGTTGCTCTATTAAGTCTTGGACCTAATTTTTCAATTAACACCGAGCTGTATTGTGATGATAATGATTTGAGTGATAGAATAATTAATGGGAATCTTTTTTTGAAAGGCTATGGTGATCCTACAATTACAACTGAGAATCTTAAAAATCTCATTACCAAACTTAAACTAGCAAACATTCAATCGGTAACTGGCAATATAATTATTGATGATTCTTTCTTTGAAGAGACTTTCTATAGAAATGAATGGATTGAAGATGAAAATATATCTGTTCCGCTTCCACCTATTTCTTCTGTTACCGTAAATTCGAATTCAATTTTTCTTAGAGTTAATGGTTCAAATAAAATTGGCCGAAGCGGAAATGTGACCCTGCTCGATGAATTAGACTACTTTGAAATAATAAACAAGACAAAAACAACTAATACCCGTACCCGTCTTTCCGCTTTATCAAAATTTGAAAATAATAAAGAAATAATAACAATAACTGGAAATATCAGAAAAAATTCATCAATCGTCTTAAAAGTACATATCAAAAGACCTGACTACTATGTGGGAAATCTTTTAGCAAAACTTTTGAGAGAGAACGGAATAAGTTTTTGGGGTGAAATTAAAAAAGGAAAAGTTCCAAAATTTTCAGATAGAATATCAACTATTTCTACTCCTCTTACCGAATTTCTTAAACCTATAAATAAAAACAGCAATAACTTCTTTGCTGAACATCTTTTTTTAATAATTGGAGCAAATTACGCAGGCGGACAGGGTAGTCCCTTTGATGCTTCTCAAGCTATAAATACTTACTTAAAATCATTAAATATCTATGAACCAAATTTTAGCATGGTTGATGGTTCTGGTATTTCCCGACAAAATCAATTCTCGACCAATACTTTGGTGAAGCTTCTTCATCAAATCTATTTAAATCCTGCAGTTTTTAATGATTTCTATAATTCTCTTTCAATTCCACAAACTGATGGAACATTGCACAACAGATTTAGTAATTTATTCCCGCCAGATAGACTGAGAGGAAAAACTGGGACATTGAATGGCGTTACATCACTCGCAGGTTATGTGGTCTCTAAATCGGGTGATTTATTGATCTTTGCAATAAATTTTAATTTTAGAAAAGGTAATCAATCAAAAATGAGAGAATTACAAGATAAAATAATTACACTGATCGCTGATTCTTATTAAACCTTTTTAAATATTCGTTAATCTAATAAATCAAAAAAACGATGGAGGAACTTATGAATAAAAAACTTTTGATCTTTATTTCAGCATTACTTATTCCATTCTTAATCATTAGCTGTAAATCTAGTGTAAATGAACCGGACTATTTAGATGACACCGTTCTTACATCATTAATTGATAGCGAAGAATCAATTTCTAATTTCGATGAAAACTTTGACGATGGTGATGCAAGTGCATTTCAATTAGGTAAGATCCAAACCGATTTATATCCAATCAAGGTGGGCAGAAGAATTACTAAAATGGAAAAAACTTTTGATAAACAGGTAATCGGTGATTCTGCTAAAGTCACAGTTACTACTAAATATACAGGATACTTAATTATAGCTGGAAAATTTACTCAAATAAATCCAGGCGATACAACCTATAGACCCGATACGATTGTAACAAAACCATTTGTTGAAACTGTAAAGAGAAATGTGACTTTTATTAGAACCAATTCAAGAAATGACAGGAATCGAGGCTGGAAAATTCAGGCGATTTCCCTACCCGAAGGTTCGACTTCTTTAAAAAATATTCAAATCACAAAAATTGAAGCAATTATTCCCGGTAGAGATCCTATAATTATAACTTCACCTTTGGATACTTATTTCTTTGTCGGAGATCCAATGAAAGATTTTATAATGCGAAATAAAAACGATGAAGTAACTCTTAAAGTTTATCTTACAAGTAATTCTCCAAAAGAAGATTTTGTCACCATTACATACGGCAGAAAGATTGCGGGACAAATATATCGTGTAAAGAGAAAATTATCCCTTGTTTCATCAACTCAAATTGGCGATAAATGGGAAAAAGTTTATCAGGGTAATTGGAATCTTTTTGTATCCCATCCATTTGGCAGATTTCACTCTGTAATTAATGCAGTGACAAACGAGACAATCTTTTCAGTAGAAGGAAATGTTTCAAGTTCAACCTGGGGAATTCCATACAAGGTAAATTAAATTAATAAACATTTAAAACTAAAAAGGCTGTTTCAGAGTCGAAACAGCCTTTTGTTTTTTAAATAAATTTATAAACTCGATTTACTTATTTTGCTGCGGTTGGGTAGATTGAGTTGGAGGTAAAGCAGGTCTTTGAGGCAATGATTGCATTCCTTTTCTTTGAATAATGCTTTCTCTCATTTTTTCCTGCGAAGATGAAGGCAATGCAGCTAAGTTTATAACTATTGCAAGCAACATTAAAGTTACAGCTAAAACCCAAGTTGTTTTCATCAAAAAATCGGCTGTTCTTCGGACACCGAAAATTGCGCCCATTTCACCTGGCCCACCAAAAGTACCAGCTAAACCGCCACCTTTACTTGATTGCATTAAAACAACAATGATTAACAATATCGCTAAAAATATGGATACAATTAATAAGAAAGTAAACATTTTATCTCCTCTTATTTGTAGCGAGGGAGGGATTCGAACCCCCGACACGTGGATTATGATTCCACTGCTCTAACCAACTGAGCTACCTCGCCAGAATGTTTCAAATAATTAATGAACGGATACAAATATAAGAATGATTTAAAACTTAGGCAAAGAGATGGAAAATAAAAAAGAGACCTGCTTAAAAGTAAGCAGGCCTCTTTGATTATGAGAGAGATTAAATTTTAATGTTTAGGGATGCACTAACTGTATTATATTTAGCAATGCTATAATCAACACTTAAACCAACAAGTAAAAGCTTTAGTGTAGCTCCAATTGTTATCCTCGTTGAATTTTCTCCTTCAAGTGAATATTTAATTTTTGCTGGTGATGGACCAGTTGGAGTATCATAAGTCACATCATATTCAACATCTATTGATGAGCTTTCGAGAGTGAAACCTGCATAAGGTTCAATATTCAATGCACCGGGACCAAATCTCTTGGAAGCAAATACCCCAAACATCGATGCCGATGTTTTGAAGATTTTACCTACTTCAAGTGATTGTGTAAAATATCCAACTGAAACATTCACAGGCAGTGAAAAAGGTAGCCACATTGTTGGATTATGCTGGATTCCAAATCCGGTATATTTGAATTTCCCCAAATCTGGACTAACTTCAAATTCAGGTAAATAACGCAAGGACACTTGAGTTCCAAACACAGTTCCAAGAGAAACCTGAGGAACAACAAGTGGTAATGCTGGTAATTCTTCAAGGTAACCAGTAACAGGAAGAACAAGTTCTTTTGCTCCAAGTGTTTGACCTTGAATTACAGCACCAGGGAATTTAACTTTAATTGAATCTGTCTTCTTCCCAACAATTGTTGGTCCCGAGATAGATACAGTGAAATCACGAGAAAGAATTTCATTCTTTATGCTTGTTCTCGTTGAACCGGTAATATTCGGTGGAATTAATTGTTCAGCTTGTGCTGAATTGAATCTAAAACTACCACTCGAAGCGAATGTCTGGTTGCTTGAACCGAATAGAGTAGCCATAGCGACAAAACCAACTTCTAAATCAAAGCTGAATTTTGTCGCTTTTGGTGCACTGTGAACCCAACCTGAATTCAAATTTGCCCCGAATGCAGAAGAAATAGGAGCAACATAAGCTTTACTTGCATCACCAGTAATCTTTGCAAGCGTCTGCTCAAGATCAGAGGTTTGAGCTTGCAAGAGATTAAAAGTGACAAAAAATATTAATGAAAAAAGTAAAAAGTGAAGTCTCATAGGACCCTCCGAATTATTAGTTAATATTTTAGTTAATTGTTTTTTCATTTTGTGTCCTTAAATTTTTCGATCGCAAGCTAAAGAACATCTCTACCTTAACAATTAGTCATTTGTCGTATTTTTATGTCATTTAAAACTTACACAAATATATTTTTAAACCACAAATCATTTATGCATATTTTGCAAATTCATCTATTAAATCTCTAAATTCTTTCTCACCCAATTCATGTAAAAATTCTAAATCAGTTTCGTTTATTTGAATTTTTTCTCTCGTATTCATTAAAGCTTGTTCCTCAGTCCGTATTCCAGGAATTACAGTCGAAATTTCATTGTGATTTAGAACAAAACTCAAAGCAAATAGTGCAGGATCTACATTATACTTTGTAACAAGTTCGAAATAAGGTTTTAGTGCTTCAATAGATCTTTTAAGCAGATATTTATTCAATCTGAAGGAACGATGATCATCAGAGCTGAAAGTTGTATTCTCATTAAACTTCCCTGTCAGCAAACCAAATTGAAGAGGCATCCTTGCGATTATTCCATAATTTTTCTTTACTGCCAGCGGGATTACTTCTTTCATTGCAATCTGATTTATAACATTAAAAACAATCTGTAAAGTGTCCCCTAAATTTCGTTCGGCTAAAAATTTAATCTCGGGTGCCGGATTAAAGGTATTCAATGAAATTCCCCAATAACGAATTTTACCCTGTTCTCTTAAAATTTCCATCGCTTCGATGCACTCACCTTTTTCAAGATGTTCAACTTTTGCAGAATGAAGTTGATAAACATCAATGACATCTTTTCTCAATCTTCTCAAACTATTTTCACAAGCTTTCAGAATGTAATCTTTCGAATAATTAAGATTTATTCTGCCATCGGGGAGTAATTCGTGACCAACCTTTGTAGCCAGTATAATGTCATTCCATCTGTTATGTAAAACTTCGCCAAGCAATTCTTCACTATGACCAAGACCGTAAAAATCGGCAGTATCAAAAAAGTTAATTCCTCTTTCAACTGCTTTTAAAATTGCTTTTCTTGATTCATTATCATCAGTTTTTCCCCAGCCAATTGGAATATCTCCAGCCATTGCGGGCCCCCCAATTGCCCAGGCACCAAAACCAATCTCACTTACTTTTAAATTTGTTTTACCTAAAATTCTATAATTCATATTTACTCACCAAGATATTTTTTAAACCAATTATGAACTTCCTGATACCAGTAAATTGAATTTTGTGGTTGAAGGATCCAGTGATTCTCATCAGGATAGTAAACTAATCTTGCTGGAATACCTTTACCTTTAAGAACACCATATATCTCAAGACCTTGAGTTACAACAACTCTATAATCTTTTTCACCGTGAATAATCAGCATTGGAGTTTGAAAATTATGAGCAAAGAAAGCTGGATTCCATCGATTGATGTTTTCATATCTTCCTTGCCATGGAGCTCCATCATAATTTTTTACTCGTTCATAAGTTAAATCACTTGCAAATTGTCCCATTAGATTATAAACGCCGGCATGACTGATTAGTGCTTTAAAGCGGTTGGTATGACCTGCGATCCAGTTGACAAGATAGCCTCCGTAACTTCCACCGGCAGCAGCCATTTTTGTAGAATCAATAAAATTAAATTTTCTTATCAAAAAATCTGTTGAAAGCATTATGTCAGTAAAAGGTTTATCGCCATGAGCACCAACTATTGATTTGCCAAAATTTTTTCCGAAGCTTGTTGAACCATGGAAATTGACCATTGCGATAACATAACCAGGTGCAGCGAAAAGTTGGGCATTCCATCGGTAATGAAAATCATCACCAAATGTACCGTGAGGACCTCCATGAATTAAATGAACAAGAGGATATTTTTTCGTTGCATCGAAATCTGGAGGATAGACAAGATATAACTGGACTGAATCACCTTCTGCACCAATGAAATAATGCTCTTCAACTTTTCCAAATTTTATTTGACTCATTAATTCGTCATTAAATTTAGAAATCTTTTTCAAAGCTTTGCTCTTCAAATCAAATTCAAAAATTTCTTGCGGTTCCGAGATCGTACTTTTAAGGAAATACGCCTTTTGATTTTTAATGTTTACTGAATTAATTGACCCGCCGGTGTAAATTTTTTCGAGTTTATTTTTAAGAAGATCGTATTCGAATAAAGAGATTTTAGCTCTATCCTCTGCGAGCATATAGATTTTATTTAAGTCATCACCTTGAGTAAATCCAAAAAAAGAAAAGTCATATTGTTCAGTTAGATTGTTAGTTATTCCATTTGTGAGATTGTAAACCATTAATCTCACATTATCAGCCGAGTAATCTGGATCGAATTGACTGCCGAAGAAAAGATACTTACCATCTTTAGAAAAATATGGAGCGGAATCATCCTGAAAGTTATCCTGAGTAATATTCTTTACTTCTTCAGGTTTATCAATGTTTAATAGATAAACATCAGCATTTAATGAATCATAAGGTGGTTCTGTGCTGTTTGCAACAAAACTTAACCATTTCCCATCTGGTGAAATTGAAAAAGAAATTCCACCATCAAGATTAAAAATTTTATTCCAGCCCTTCATCAGGTCTTTTAATTCTTTCGTCTCAAGATCAAGAACATAAACTCGAGAAACAAATCCATCTGTTAACCAGCTGTCCCAATATCTGTAGAAACGATTTTCAGTTACTTTTGCTGAGACTTTTTTCTCCTTGCGTGCTTTTAATTCTTTCTTCAATCCGTCAAGATCATTTTCAAATTCGGGTAAAATTTTTGAGACGAAGAAAATTCTCTTACCATCTTTCGAATATTGAGGATTTGAAATTCCCATTGGCATCTCATAAAGTAAGCGGGCTTCTCCTCCATCAATATCTATTTCATAAAGTTGAGGATAGTCACCTTCTCTTTTTGAAATAAAAGCAATCTTTCGACTATCAGGATGCCAGACTGGCGAATTATCTGAATTCAAATTTGTTGTCAGCCTTTTTGTCTGATATGTTTTCAAATCGATTAACCAAAGATCACTATTACCCTTGTTCTCCTTAATATTATACTCTGTCACAACAAAACAACCATATTTCCCATCAGGCGAAACGGTAAGATTTGAAAGTCTTTTCATCTGCCATAAATCTTCCGAAGTGAAAATTCTTTTATTTTGACTAATTAAATTGATATTTTGAATAAAGAAGAGAAGAACAAAAAATAAAAACAATTTTTTCATAGCAGCTCCAGATTAATTAATTAAACTTTTCTCAAAGATATGAACGAAATTTTCTTATTTAAAGATATTCTAATTGTCCTTGCGTTTGCAATTCCTATCGTTTACCTTTTTAACAAATTAAATCTACCGTCAATTATTGGATTAATTGTTACGGGTGTATTAATTGGTCCAAATGCCTTAAAGATCATAACCGACTCGCAAGGAATAAATCAGCTTGCTGAAATAGGTATTGCACTATTACTCTTTACAATTGGAATTGAGATTTCTTTTAATAGCTTCATTAAAAACTTTAAGGAAATTTTAATTATCGGGAGTTTACAGGTTATAATCACAATTTTGGCTGGATTTATTTTTGGGATTACAATTGGTCTCAATGCTCAGCAATCAATTTTCTTAGGATTTTTGGTTACACATTCAAGTACAGCAATAATACTTAAAATGCTCAGCGATAGAGATGAAATTGAAACTCCGCACGGAAAACTTGCAACTGGTATTCTTGTATTTCAAGATTTAATGATCTTACCAATGATGCTTTTAATTCCAATTTTAAGTATCTCAGGAGATGCTTCTTTTGGAGATGCGATTTATAGATTAATATTCTCATTCATATTGATCGTTGCAATTTTTTTCATCTCAAGATTTTTAATGCCCCATATTCTATATCTTTTAATTCAAATTCAGATGAGAGATGTTTTTATCATTGGCGTGATAGTACTGAGTTTGGGTACCGCATTCGTTACTCAATATCTTGGACTTTCGTTTGCAATTGGTGCATTTATTGCCGGATTAATTATTTCTGAAACTGATTACACTCATCAGGTTATTGGAGATATTGTGCCTTTTAAGGAGGTTTTCACCTCATTCTTCTTTATTTCATTTGGACTGCTTTTAAATTTACAATTAATTCTTAATGAGCCATTTAAATTAATTTTTCTAACGATCGCAGTTATGTCTTTCAAAATGATAATAATAGCTTTGATAATTCTCATACAGAAATATCCAATTAGAATCGCATTTCTTACAGGTCTTTATTTATCTCAGATTGGTGAATTTTCTTTTGTTTTGGTTTTAAAGGGAAAAGAAGCAAACATTTTAACGGAAAGTTTTTCTAATGAATTTATCACGCTTTCATTAATTACAATGTTTTTATCTCCTTTGCTTTTAAAAATATCTCCATATATCTCGAAAAAAATACCGCATCTTGAAAAGGCAAAGATTGAGGATTACATCGAAAAACTTAACAATCACGTGATAATTATTGGCTATGGTTTGAATGGAAGGAATATTGCAAAAGTTCTAAGAGAAACAGGAATTCAATATGTAATTGTTGAAGCTAATCCCAAAAATGTTTTGCATGCAAAGAAAGAAGGTGAAAAAATTATAAACGGTGATGCGACTAAAAGAGAGGTCCTTGAATATACTCATATCAGAAGCGCAAAAGTTGTAGTTGTTGCAATTTCAGACTCAATGGCTACAAGAATTATTGTCAGGCTTGTGAAAGATCTAAATCCGAATGTTTATCTGATTGTGCGAACAAGATATGTAAAAGATGTTGAAGAACTTGTCAAACTTGGAGCCGACGAGGTAATTCCCGAAGAATTCGAAACATCGATTCAAATATTGAGTCGAGTCTTAAAATCATATCATATTCCAAACAGTGTAATTTTAGCCCAGGCAAATACATTGAGAACTCAATCTTATGGTTTGTTTAGAGATGTTCGTTTTACCGAACATGCTTTTGACCAGATAAATCAAATTCTTGCTCAGGGAACAATAGATACCTGTTTGATAAATGATAATCATCCCGTCTGTAATAAAACATTAAAAGAAATTAATCTACGCGCCAGAACAAACGCTACTGTAATTTCTGTAATCAGAAACAATCAATTTATACCTAACCCATCTGGGGATTTTCAAATTCAATGCGGAGATTTGCTTGTACTTTTTGGTACTCACAATGCAATTGACAGAGCTTTAGAAATTTTAACAAAAGCTGATGAAGTAGAAAGCTTATGAAGCAACTCAACTTTCCTTTCAACACGATTGACTTTCTTAAAAAACTTTCACGAAACAATAATCGCGAGTGGTTTCATTCTCATAAGGACGAGTACGAAAAAAATTTTTTACTCCCGGCGAAAATTTGTGTAGTTCAAATTGGTGACTTTTTGAAAAGCTATCTGCCTAACATCATCGCCGAACCAGAGATTAATAAATCAATTTTTAGATTAAATAGAGATGTTAGATTTTCTCAAAACAAAGAACCATATAAAACAAATCTCGGACTTTATTTCTGGGAAGGAAAGAAAAAGAAACTGGAAAGTTCAGGTTTCTATTTTCATTTGGAGCCAAATACTTTTCTTGTAGCAGTGGGATTTTACATTTTTCCTCCTGAGATTTTGAAAAGGTACAGACAAGTTCTATTGCAACAAACAAAAAACTCTGAACTCTATAAAATTATTCAAACTTTAAGACGAAAAGGGTATAGTATAGAGGAAACAAAATTTAAAAAATTACCACCAGGTTTTTCTCCAGATCATCCATTTGCAGAGCTTTCAAAATTCGGCGGACTTTATGCGATGTACGAGACAAACGATTTAATGCAATTCAAGAATGTAGATATAATTGAATTTTCTCAAAAAATTATGAAAGATATGATACCCTTACATAAGTGGATTGTTGAAAATCTTGGTTAGCAAAGTTCGGGCAGTCTGTAAGTATTTAATTTAGAATTATTTAATTCTGAAATTGAATCACTTCAAAGTTCTTTGATTTTGTTTATTCACCTACTCCAATACAATTGGGATCTGTTCACATTAAACCCTTACTGGGTTTTGACAAGAATTCAAGAAACATCAAACAAATTAAAAGTTAATCAAATTAAAACCACTTCAGTGTTCTAGGAAAAAAACCATAAAATGTTCAAAAGACTAAGGGTCTTGATTTGTTTTGATTTCAAAATTGAAATGATAAAAGACCAAATCGCTTTTGATAAGATGAATTTTCTTTGAATAATTTCTTAAACTCTAAAGGAGTAAATTACGATTAGCATCAAGTTGTACTCAAGAAAAAAATTGTCAATAAGACATCCCAATCCTAAAGGAATATGAGAAATCTACAAAGTAAAAATTATTTCGTGGAGATGAGATATGGAATTATTCTTAAGCTTTAGAACTAAATTTGTTCAATCACCTTTCGGAGTATTCGATTTCAAACCAAAGATTTTTAAAGAATAAATATTCACCAGAATAAAATTATAAATCACCGCCATTAGATAACCAATTCCCATTCCTATTAAAGCACCGCCTAAAACATCTGAAGGATAATGAACACCAACAAAAATTCTTGACAGAGCCATCACCGATGCAACACTAAATAAAATCCATTTCAAATGTCTATAAAAGTAAGTGAAAAACATCGCAGCAGCAAAATTGTTCACGGCATGCGAGGATGGAAAAGAATACGAATCCGTACACCCAACTAGCAAATGAACATTTTCAAGAACTTTGCAAGGTCTTGGTCTTGCAAATAAACTTTTCAACAAAACACTGCTAAGCTGATCAGAAACTACAACTAACAAGATCATTCCAATTGCAAGCCCAACTCGATACCTACCACCTTTGAATAAAATCAGAAACCAAAGAAAGATATAAAGTAAATACCAATTACGAACATCTGTTATAAAAGGCATTAATTTGTCAGTTAACGGATTTGCCAGAGTTGAATTTATGAAACGAAAAACTGCAACATCAATTGAATAGAGAAATTCTATCATAAAATAAACTCTGCCTGTTCAGCTTTTTCAAGAAGTTCAATCATAATATTATGAACGTGTCCATTCGAAGCTAAAACCTGTGGATTAAAGATATCACTTTCTTCACCTTTGAAATTGGTTACTTTCCCACCAGCTTCTTTGACAAGTAATAGTCCTGCGGCAATATCCCATGGATTTAATTTTACCTCCCAGAAACCATCAAAAATTCCAGCTGCAACGTAAGCGAAATCGAGTGCAGCAGAGCCAAGTCTTCTAACTGCTCGACTGTTTTTGGTCATAATCACAAATCTTTCAAAACAATGATCAGGATTTTCTTCAACATTATAAGGGAAGCCGGTTACAAGCAAAGCCTTTTTAATATCTTTAGTTTTTGAAACAGACAATTTCTTTCCATTAAGGAATGCACCTTTACCTTTTTCAGCTATAAACATTTGATCTCGAGTTGGATCGTAAATAACACCAGCAATTACTTCATTGCCTTTTATTAAGCCGATAGAAACGGAAAAAATTGGTAGGCCATGTGCAAAATTTGTCGTTCCATCGAGTGGATCAATTACCCACATAAATTCAGAATTCTTCGTTGAAGAAGCTCCGCTTTCTTCCGCTAAGATGTCGAAATCGGGGAAATCTTTTTCGAGTGTTTCGATTATTATTTCTTCAGATTTTTTGTCTACTTCGGTAACAAGATTTGATTGAAGTGATTTGAAAGATATTTGTTTGACCTTGCCAAGATTTGAGAGAATATACTTTCCAGCCTCTCGAGCTGCTTTCTCTGCCGACTGCAGATAGTCCATAATTTATTTTTTATCCTCAATTTGTTCATCCTTACTCGAAATAAATTTATGAAATAAAACCTATCTCTCCAAAAAAGTTATGGATTAAATAAAATTTTATTTCTCACTCATCTTCAAAATTTCTTCAAATTCTGATTTAGTTAAAGGAATGATAGAAAGTCGATTTCCCTTCTGCAAGAGTCGCATCTTGCTAAGTTTTTGATTTGATTTTATATCTTCAAGTAAAACAGGTTTCTTCAACTTTTTTACAAATTTAACATCCACCATATACCAAATTGGTTTGTCTTCTTTTGCTTTTGGATCAAAATGTTTATTGGATGGATCAAACTGCGTAAAATCAGGATAACCTTCTTTGACAATTTCACAGATTCCGTAAACACCCGGTTCATCACAATTGCTGTGATAAAACAAAACTAAATCACCAACTTTAACTTTATCTCTTAAATAATTTCTGGCTTCGTAGTTTCGAACACCATCCCAATAAGTTTTTTTATCTCGTTGTAAATCATCAATAGAATAAACATCCGGTTCGGATTTAAACAACCAGTAATTTGGCATAGCGACACCATTAATTTTCTAATGATATTGATTTAATTTTTTGATTGGATAAACAGTGTCTGGTTTTAATAATCTTCTTAGATTACCTTCATAAAATTAACTGATTCTCTTAATCCATAAAGCCGTTGTATCATCATCTAATTTCATATTTGTGAATTGAAGAAGTCTCTCTTTTAATGCCCGCAAAAATGAATCGCCTTCATAATTTTGGAACACTTCCTGAATTCGAGTATGTCCAAATTGCTCACCATCTTCATTTTTTGCTTCTACAACTCCGTCAGTGAAAATTGCAATTTCATCATTTAAATCGAGTTTAATATTAATATCTTCATATTCACTATCTTCAAGAAAACCGAGAAGTAATCCTTCGGATTCAATTTTAAGAATTTCGCCTGTTTTAGCTTTTTTAACCAGCAAAGGTAAATCACCGGCGCCGGTGTATTTAATTTCATTTTTCAAAACATTGATAACGATAAGGGAAAGAGTTGCAAAGATTTCAGAAACTTTCGCATCCTGATAAATTGCTCGATTCAGCTTTTCCATAATTTTCGCTGGAGAATGTTCTTCACCCGATTGAGCCACAAATCGAATTGCGCTTCTAATATAACCTGCATAAGCAAATGCAAAATACCAGGCACCCCATTTTTTACCCATTACATCACCAAATGCTATTGCATAAGTATCAGAAGAAAGTTTAATGTAATCAAGAAAATCTCCGCCAGGAATTCCTTGATATGTCTGATGCCATTGTTCAATTAAAAAACCATCTAATTTTGGTGGTGCGTCTGGAACAACTTTTAATTTAATTGTTTCGGCAGCATGTTGAATTTCGTCAACAACTTTTTTCCTTTCCTTTTGAAGTGATTCTACAATTGCTTTAACTTTTGCTGTAATCACATTCATTCCAGCGGTCTTAAGGACATAATCATAAACTCCATATTCATAACCTTTTAAGATATCTTGCTCTTCTGTCTTGGAAGTAAGGAATACAAATGGAATAGATTTCAATTCTTTATCAGCACTTAAAAGATTTCTAAATTCAAATCCATCAGCTTCGGGCATTAATATGTCCGATAGGATTAAATCAGGTTTAAATTCCTTAGCAATGTTAAATCCATCAAAGGCGTTGTGAGCAACTTTTACTTCGAAATCATTTTTTTCAAGAGCAGCGGCTAGTAACTTGGTTAAAACTTTATCATCATCAACAATCAAAATCTTTGGCTTTGCGGTTTGGGTGATTTCTTCAATAACTTTTTTTGCACCATAAGCTTTGTAAATTTCTGATCTTTTCAGTAAAGCTCTTATCTTTAAAAGCAATTCATCAAGAATAAATGGTTTGGTTATGTAATCATCAGCACCGAGAGCAACAGCTTTTTCCTTATCAGCAAGTGAGCTTTTTGCAGAAACAAAGATAAAAGGCAAAGCTTTGTATTTTTCCTGTGCTCTAACCTTTTCGCAAAATGTAAATCCATCCATTCCGCTCATCATAATATCACACAGAACAAGATCAGGAGTTGTTTTTTCGAGATGTTCAAATGCCTGTCCTGGTCCATCGGCTTCAATTACTTCATAACCAGCTTTCTTCAGATTAAAGCCGATTAATTTTCTCATTGCAGCATCATCATCTATGACAAGAATTTGTTTTGGTTGTTCCATCAATAAGCACCTTTTCTTTTTATAACCGATTTAATTGTATCTAAAATTAAAGAAATATAACCACGAAGTGAATTAGCTTTTGAATAATCTCCCAATCTTGATTTAAGTTTTGCATCTTTAATATCCGCAAGAGCCTGAATTGCATCATGAATTGCCCTTTCTTCAGCCGTGAGTTCTGATCTTCCTCTTGATTGCCAGTAACCAGCAAGTCCGAGCTTTCCTTTAAATCTTATTTGAGCTGTATCTTTAAGTTGATATAGTTCCTTCGTGACTCCTGTTTCAAGCAAAATTTGAGCTTCATCGGGTGGAAGTCCCCAAACTCCTACAAGACTTAAATCACCTTTCAAAACATTAAATAATAAAGGTAGCTCATCTAAGCTTGTCTTTCTCAGAAATTTTCCGACTCTTGTTACCCTTGGGTCAGATTTTAATTTAAAATAAGGTCCTTCGTTATATATGTTTTCTTTACGAAATTCATCTTTACTAAAATTGTCTACTCTCATTGTTCTAAATTTATAATAATAAACTGACTTTTCAGGCTCGTAAAGATACCATTTATCACTCTGTTGAATTAATTGAGGTTTCTGGACTCTTTTTGATTTAAAGAATACTGGACCTTTTGAATCAATTTTAATTGCCAAAGCTATTAAGAGTAAGATTGGTGAAAGCAAAATTAATCCAAGTGAAGATAAAATTATATCAATCAGCCTAAACAAAATCTCTTTAATTTTATCAGCAAGTTTAACTTTTACAACTGGAGCCAGGATAAATGAGTCTGTTACATAAAAACCGTAATCATTTCTTGTATTGATGCAAAGATTTTTGAAAACAATTGAATTTTCAATTTCTAAATTTTTACCAATGTAAGTATTGTTCAAGATTAAAGAATTGGATAGAGTTGCACCTTCATCAACTATTACATCATCACCAATTACAACAGGATTTTTTATTGAGACATTTTTATTGATTACCGAATTTTCGCCAATAAAAATTGGGGAAGAGATCGAATTCAAAACTTCTTTATTAACCCCATCTTTAAAGCCAAAGACTAATTTCCCTTCAGCAACCGATAAAAATTTCAATAATTGAAGATTAATTTCAAGTAAATCTTTCGGATATTGAATTTTGTAGTAATCTCCTTTGTGGATAAAAGCAAACACGGGAAGTTTTTTCTCGATTATTTCATTTAAAAGCTCTTCTTCGAGAGAATATTTTTTATTTGAGGGAATAAAGTCAAGAATTTCTTTCTCAGCCAGAAATATACCGGCAGGTATGAATGGGTAATGACTTTCATTCTCTCGATATTTATAATTTATTACCTGAGATTTTTGATCGAGAAGTATTTCGGGAGTCTCTTTTGCGATTCGGTTCTCTAGTACTGCGTAGGTAAAGATGCTTTTTCTTTGTTTATGAAATAGGTAAAATTCATTTATATCAATGTTGCTTAAAACATTTCCATAGTGAATAAGAATTGTATCATCAAAAAAAGATGGGATTCTTTTGACTGCATAACCTGTTCCCAATAAATCTTTTTCAAGCGAATAAGAAATTTTAAGATCAAGCTCTTCGCCTTCACCAAGATAAGCGTCAATCACTTCAGGTAAGTGATACAGAGATATTTTTATCTCGTTTATTCCAAAATTTTTGATGTGCTCTAAGATATAAAGTATTAGAGGCTTATTGAGTATTGGAAGCATTGGTGCAGGAATTTCATTTGAAAGCGGCTGTAATCTTTTACCAATTCCTGCACCTAAAATTAAACATTTCATTACTATCCAAAACTTTTAACTGCATCCTGAACAGTTTCATAACAATCAAAAACTTTATGCATTCTCGTCAATTCCATCATCGATCGAACTGCCGGACGAAAACCGACAAGTCTTATATCACCGCCAGCTTGCGTCATCCTCTTTAAACTTACAACAAGTGCCCCCAGAAATGTAGAATCGACAAAATCAGATTGAGAAAAATCAACAACAATTTTTCTCTCTCCTTTTTCGATTGCATTAAAAAGTAATTGTTTGAATGAATCTGCTTCCTGAAGAGTAGCCCTTGCTAAATTTATTCCTATTACAAGGACATCACCTACTTTTTGTTCAACAAAATTCATAATCACCTCATTTTGTTTTTGTTACCTTTCGACTTTTTGCCAGATGTTTGTTCTGGCTCTGAATGGATATGTTATTAATGCTATGACTGAAACAAAATTCATTAAGATGAATGAAAAAATCAAATAAAAAAAGTTAATTTTAATTTTAACCAATTCAGCTAAAAAACCAATTAAAGCTGAACAATAAAATACAGTCTGAAAATAAAAAGTTATTTTGTAGAAAATTAAATCACTCTTTAAGAATATCAGTAAGTTCGATATATAAATTAGTAATAATGAAAGCGGAGTAATAGTCCATCTTAAAATTCTATGACTAATAAATTGAAATGTCAGAAATTTATATTTCCTTATATCAAAAAGATTTTTCAATAAAAAGATTGCCTGTAAACCTCCAGTGGAAATTCGTATTCTTCTTTTAAATTCCTCGAAGATTGATTTTGTCGGTTCTTCGACGGCATAGGCTTTTGGTTCATAAACTACTCGATAACCCTTCGCTGCAATATTCATTGTAATGACAAAATCTTCGTTGATTGTATTTTCAGGCAATTCGAGAAATAAATCTTTTCTTATAGCGAAAATCTCACCAGCAGCTCCAACAATAGAAAAGATTTCAGAATCAAGTTTTTTCAAGAAAGATTCATATTTCCAGTATAGACCTTCTGCTTCGAGTTTTCCATCTTTAGAGATCACTCTTTTCTCGCCAGCCACGCAGCCTATTTTTTCAAATTGGAAATGTCTAACAAGAAAACTGATGGCATCTTTATTATAGAATGAATTCGCATCCGAAAAAACCAGAATTTCACCTTTTGCATAGGGAACCACGCGATTAATTGCTTTCAACTTTCCCTGTCTTTCTGATTGATGAAATAATTTTACATTAGGATAAGTCTCAGAATATTTTTGAACGATCTCAGGAGTTTTATCATTAGAACCGTCTGTCACAAAAAGGAATTCAATTTTTTCTGACGGATAATTTAGCTCCAGACAATTTTTAATTTTCTCTTCGATAAATTTCTCTTCATTGTAAGCTGCTATAATCATCGAAACAAATGGAGTAAACTCCTTTGCTGAAAAGCGCTGATCGAAAATTATTTTGCCTCCTAACTCTGGATTAATGAAAACTTTACCAGCATCTTCTGGAATACGAATAAAATAGCGAATGCTTTCAAATCTAAATAAAAAATACATCAGCAATGGATAACCAATAAAAGTATAAAAAATAAAGAAGAATGATAACCAGAAAATTAATTCAAGTAAATTCATTCTTTTTCGGGTTTAATGTTGTATTCCTTCATCATTCTATAAATTGTTGCTCTTCCAATTTGTAATCTTTTTGCAGCCTCCTGAATATTTCCCCTTGTCACTTTCAAAGCATGTCTCAGAGCATTCTCTTTGATTTTTTCAAGTGGAATAATTTCATGACTTTCACTGACAATTTTTGTGGAGACTTCTCCAGTCAATGCTTCAGGAAGATAAGCTTGAAGAGATAATGGGAGGTCTTTAACTCTAATTTTATTATCATCACAAATTAAAACAGCTCGCTGCAAAACATTTTCTAGTTCACGGACATTTCCTGGCCAGGGATATCTTAGAAAAATTTCAATAACTTCTTTTGTAATTGATGGAGTTTGAATTTTCGCTTCTTCAGAAAATTTCTTAACAAAATGTTCAGCAAGAACTACAATGTCGCCTTTTCTTTCACGAAGCGGAGGAACAAGAATTGGGAAAGTTGAAAGTCGGTAATACAAATCTTCTCTAAAAAGTTTTTCATCAACAGCTTTTTTTAAGTCTTTATTTGTTGCCGAGATGATTCGAGCAGTTGTTGTAATTGGTTCGTTTCCACCAACTCTTTCAAAAGTTTTATCCTGAATTACTCTTAGAAGTTTAGCCTGAAGACTCAATTCAAGTTCACCGATTTCGTCTAAAAAGATTGTTCCACCATCAGCCAGTTCAAACTTCCCAATTTTTCTTTGAAAAGCGCCTGTGAATGAACCTTTTTCGTGACCAAACAATTCACTTTCAAGCAAATCCTTTGGAATTGATGCACAGTTAACAACGACGAATGGTTTGTCTTTTCTATCACTATTTGCGTGTATTGCTCGTGCGATCAACTCTTTACCAGTTCCACTTTCACCATATATCAAAACATTTACATTTGTATTCAAAACTTTTTTCATCAATTTGAAAACTTCTTGCATTTTATCGTCAATAGCAATGATATTATCAAACTTATAAATCTTTTCTTGCTCTTCTAATAATGACTTCACTCGTTTTTGTAATTCATAATTTTTAATTGCATTTCGAATTGAAATCTCGAGCTTTTGTAAATCAACTGGTTTGGAGAAATAATCGAAAGCTCCAAGTTTTATTGTTTCAACTGCAACATCAACATTCCCTTGAGCTGAAAGCATAATCACAGGTAAATCAGAATTTTGCGATTTGATTTTTTTCAGCAATTCAACGCCGTTATAATCGCCTGGAAGCATAATGTCAAGAAGAATTAAATCCGGATCTTCGCCCTCATAGTTCAAGTAGTCAGTTGTTGAGTTAAATATTTTTAATCTGTAGTTCCATCTTTCTTTAATCCAATGTTCCATCAAACGAGTGAAATTAACTTCATCATCAATTAAGAAAATTAATTTCTTTTCCATAATCATACCGTTATTATTTTATTGATGATGTTAATAAAATCCTTAATTCGAAAAGGTTTAGTCATAAAATAATCCGCATTAGAAGCTTCAGCGCCCTGCCGGTAAAAATCATAATCCACAGATGATAAGATTATTACTGGTATATCGAGTGTTTTTGGATCAGTCTTTACAAGACGACAAAAATTAATTCCATTCATTCCAGGTAAAAGTACATCGGTTATTATTAAATCTGGAAGAGCGTTACTTTTCTTTAAATACTCAATTGCAGCTTCAGCAGTCTCTTTAACAACCACATCGTAATTGAGTTTACCAAGATGATGAGTAATTAAAACTTGAATTGGTTTCTCGTCTTCAACTAATAAAACAGTTTTTTTCATAATCACTTCGGGATTAAAATTTTGAATGTTGAACCTTTGTTAATTTCACTTTCAAACTCGAGCTTGTAACCGTGCAAGTCCAGAATTTTTTTTGTAATTGATAAACCGAGTCCCACTCCTCGTATTTCCAAACCAGGTCTTTCAACTCGATAAAATCTGTCAAAAATTTTTTCTTTATCTTTTTCTGGAATTCCATAACCTGTATCTCTGACTTCAACTAAGTAATTATCTTTTGTTTCGTAAAGAGAGATTGTCACTTTTCCGCCTTTGGGGGTGAATTTAATTGCGTTACTTATCAAATTGTTTATTGCCTGTTGCAGCTTGTTTTCATCAGCTTGAATGAAAATTGGTTTTTCCTGTAATTGAATTCCAAACTCAATACCAGCAGCCAGTGGTTTGAACTGTTCATAAGCACGGGTTAGAATCTGTTGTAACTCAACATTTTTTAATTGAAGAGATGCATTTCCTCTATATAATTGAGATACATCAAGCAAATCGTTAATCGTAGCGGCAAGTCTTTTACCTTCATTTAATATGATATCTAAAAATTCTTTGTAAATTTCTCTTGGTAAATCGGGATCATTTTTCAATGTTTCAGCAAAACCAATTATTGAAGCAAGTGGTGTTCTTAATTCGTGGGAAACACTTGATAGAAAATCCTCTTTCAATCTTTCTAGTTCTTCATAAGAAGTTATTAAATCGACTTTTGATGAAGAAGATTTATCCAAAACTTTAATGAAATTTTTTTGCTCAAGTGGATCTTTTTCGATATCAGTTATCTCTTTGAGCTTAAAGAGAAATACATATCTAAAATTTTGATTTATCTCCCCGTTTACTTTGTAAGCTTTCACATCAAATGGAATTTGCTGGTTATAGCTCAATGTAAAATTCAAAACTCCATTATACTGTGCACTTTCTTCCAGCGAATTAAAAACAGTATTAAACTCACCTTTATCAGGTTTAAATAACTGATCAATTTTAACATCCTGAAGCAAAATCTCATCTTTATTCGCCGAATTACATAATTGAGATAAAACTTTATTGTAGAGTTCGATTTTTCCGGTCTTATCAGTGAGAATAATCATATCGTAATCTTTAACTCCCTCGTTTAGAATTTTTATTAAATCAAATGTTTTCATCGCTGTGTTCTTTTTTAATTTTTTCTTCAAAAGAATCCTTATACTCATTGAAGAAAATTATAAACTCCAGCGCCTCAATATAAAAACTGAATGTATATTTAAAAATTCTTTTTACTCTAACATCAAGTAATTTCTTTAATATCGCTAAACTTATAATCATACCTATTATAAGTGAAAACAAGCTGCCAAAGGCGGCTCCAACAAGGCTATATTTTGGTATTAAAAACAAATCTAAAATCAAATTAAACAATAAAAGAGTTATCATTAAATTAAAATTGAAATGCGGTTTCTCCAACGATTCAACTGTAATCCCAAAATATTTTATAAAAGGTTTGAACAAGCTGAAAAGCAGAATAATGTAAACCGCCGGAATTGTATCTAAATAGGCATCGGTTGCGATAAATTTTACTATTGGTTCAGCAAAGATTTCAAGTACAATCAAAGCAGGAATTACAAATGCAAGAATTGACCCGACAGACCTTTCATACAAGTGCCTTAAACCTTTGTTGCCAACAATTTGAAATCTTTGTCCTGATTTTGGATAAACAACTGACGCAACCGAAGTCATCGGGATATCTGAAAAATTTCCAATTCGCATTGCAGTATTATATGTGGCAACAACTTTTGTATTGAAAAAATATCCAAGCAAAATTTGGTCAATATTTGTGAAAAGAATTGAAACAACATTGCTTCCGAAAACATATTTCCCAAAATCGATTAATTTTTTAAGCCATTTCAAGTCAATCTCTTTTGAGATCTGTATAGTCTTTCTATTTGCAATCATTAAATAAACTCCACCTATAATAACAGCAAGAGATTGAAGGAAAGGTAAATGATAAACAGGAAAATTATACTTTGAAAACACAATGTAAGCTATCATCCCAATGAAAAGAGTGTTGCGTAACAAATTGCTGTAATATTGATTTCTAAATGAGAGATTTGCTTGTTCTATTGCAGAAAAGTAAAGAAATGGAATCTGACAGAATGCATATATTGGGTAGTACATCAACAATTTGTAAAACTCATAACTTGACCAGATTCTACCAACAATTGGCGCTATAAGGTAAATAAGCAGCATTAAAATCATTGTAAATAAAATGTGCAGGAATAGTGATGCACTCAAAACTTTTGAGTATTCACTTTTTGTTTCCTGCGTTGATGCATATCTTACAAGTGCATTTGTAACAAAGCCTGCTCGAGCAACATCAGCAAAAGAAGTCACGGCAAGATATAATGCCCATGCACCAAATTGTGATTTATCATAAAACCGCACCAGCAACACAAACCCTGCAAACCCTGAAATAAACAGGACAGCGTTAATCAGAAATGCGTAAACACCATTTGGCAGCCAGTATTTTTTAATTTCGGTCATTGATCTTCAATTTCTCATAAATTTTGTAAAGCTCTTGAATCTGTAAATCAATATTAAAATTTTTTTCAATTGTTCTTCTGGCATTAGCACCAATTTTCGAACGAAGCTTATCGTCTCTTGAAAGTTCAATTATTCTTCTTGCAAAGTTTTCAACATTTAAATTTTCACAAAAGCCATTTACTCCATTTTCGATAATTTCATTCATAACTTGAATATTCGAAACAACAACTGGAATTTCGCAAGACATTGCCTCTAAAACGCCATAAGGCATTCCCTCCCAGAAAGATGGTAGAACATAACAATCAATTGCATGTAAATATTTTTTAATTTCAAAAGAAGGTTCTAAAATTTTTACAACGCTGTTCAAATTTCTTTTTTCTATTTCGTCTATGATTTTTTCTTTTAAGTCCCCATCACCGATTATTAAAAGCTTATATGATTTTCCACTATCAGAATCATTCTTATTTAGTGTTTGAATTAAGTCAATCACAAAAAACGGGTTCTTCTGATGTGTGAGTCGAGCAAAGTAACCAATGACAAAATCATTATCGCTAAAACCAAGTTCTGAACGAAGTTTATAATTTTTATCTGGATAAAATTCGAAAGTATCCACTCCATTTTTAATTAACAGCTTTTTAGATGGATTTACAAAGTCCCCTTTTTCAAAGTCACTCTGGGAAACCAAAATTACTTTATGAGCAAAAGCACAAATAATTCTTTCGATCAACTTTCGCAAAAAATTTTTAATCGAATTCATTTCAGAATGAAAAGACCAGGAGTGTACGGTATAAATTAATTTTTTCCCAGTAAGTATAGAGGGAAGTAAAGCCAGAGCGGCGCCTTTAGTTCCGTGAGCATGAATTAAATTTATTTTTTCAGTTCGAATAATTTTTATGATTCTTAAAATATTTGAAAGAAAATCTTTTCTCTTTTTTGATAAAAGATAGAACTTAATTCCTATTGATTGAACATATTCACTAAGAAAACCCGAGCTTAAACTAACCAGAACAGGTTTGAATTGAACCCTACTAATTGAATCAAAAATATACTTCAAGTGAGTTTCTCCGCCACCAAATTCAGCCTGTCTAATTATGTATAAAATATTGTAACTACTCATCTCTCCTTTTTGACTTTTGACTTTGTAAGATTTCTTCAATGGACCTTGATTTGTGATGCTCTGTTTTTAATGAATCAGTTTTTGCTTCTCGAAATTTAATCACAGAAAAAATCTGGTTAATAAATATTAATGGAAGTGATAAAATTAATTTGACTGATAAGACTTTGTTTTCTTTCAATATTTTTGAAAGGACTAGTGTAAAAATCAGCAAAAGAATAAAAAGGATAATTGAACAAAGTAAACAAATCCAGTAACCAATAATTATTAAAATCAGAGATATGAAATAGATGAAATTCAATGGCGGTCTGAGGCTTATTAATCCAATATGAATTTGATCGAATTTGAAATTCAAAATCCCTTTAACCAACAATTTTAAGCCATATTTTATTGAATTATAGAAATGATAATAAAGCCAGCGGGTTCTTTGTTTTAAATAACTTTTTGATGAACCTATCTTCTCATCATATATAATAGCTTTACTGCAAATCTCAACTGGAATTTTTCTAAGTAAAAGTTCCGACTGAAGAATTTTATCAAATCCACCTTTGGTTTGAATCAATGGTATTAAGTCACGAAATAGATTAGTTTCAATTGCAAAACCGGAACCGCTTAAAGTTCCTGATAAGCCTAACTTTGAAGGAATCAGGCGATCAAGTTGATTGTAAACATAGTCTGTTATTGCATCGATCTTTTCAAAAGTCGAATTCAGGTTTTTCGGTAATCGCAAACCTTGAATGACTTTTGTGCTTTTCGTTATTGAGTTATTCAGTTCAATTAAGAAGTCAGGATGAACAATATTATCTGCGTCAAGAATTACAACAAAATTATAACCATTTGCAAGTTCAATTGCTTCTTTAAGTGATTCAGCTTTTGAATGAGATGATAATAAAACATCAAGAACTTTAATTTTATTTCTCAATTTCGAAATAACTCTATCGTCACATTGATCATTTATCAGTACAACATCGAAAAGATGTTTGGGATAAATAATTTTTTCAAGTGCATCTAAAGAATAAATTAAAATTTCCCCTTCTCGATAAGCTGGGATTAAAATTAAAAATTTTCTTTTCCTCTCAGATTGAGATGATTTCTCATCTAAGAATAAAGCTAAGGCAAATAGAATAATTTCATAAAATAAAATCACAGAGAAAGGAATGAAAAGAATACAGAAAACGATTTTAGTAATTAAATCCATCTAAATTTGAAATCTTCTATTTTAAAATGATACACTCTACCCTAAATTATCGAAAAATAAGGAAATAATTTGAACCAAATTGAGAAAAATGATAAGAGAACTGCAGCGGAAGGGAGTAGAAGGCTGCAGTTCCGGGGTTTAGGGACTTAATGTCCCAAAAACTCAATTAAGAGGATAGAGAGGTGAGTCAAAAATTTGGAAAGAGAGAAGATTTTTACCAGTATTGAAATAGAAAGTCCTCGAATGAGAACCTTCTATTTCGTCAGCATTTTTTCTGCACAAAGGAGAGCGCGGAAAACTTAGAAGGGAATAGTTACTTAGTTGATTTATTTTTTGTTTATTAAGGGTGATAATATGACACTCTTGATTTTTCCTGTCTAAAACCTTTGAAGACTTCAATTCAAGTTCGATTAAAGCTTCAAAGATTTTAGTTTCTAATTCTTTTATCAATTTATGTATGTTTAAGTTTTTCATAACATTAAATCTTTGTCAAATTGAATGCCAGTTAAAATTTCAAATTTTTTACTGAAAATTTATAGCCAGATTGTTTCATAATGATAAGTGTTTAATCTTGATATCTTTTATTTCCTTACCATTTTGAATTTGCTGGCTCAGTAATTTGAGGAATTGTAATATGAATGATCTCGATCTGCTTCTATCAATTACCGCGTCAATTCTGAACTCAAAATTTAATTCTTCGTTTTCATTTAATTCAGAACTAAGAACGATTAATTTGCTTGTTTTATTTATTTCGATAAGGATTTTTTCAATAAAGGATTTCTGGAAGGATTTAATCAAATCAAAATTAAGAATTATAAATTCAGGTGAATTATCCCGTACGAAATTTAATAGATCAAATAAATCCTTACAGAGATAAAAATAAATTTCAGGTTGAAACTTTGTTATTTGATTTTTTATCTCTAATAATTTTGTCTCATCATCAAAGTAGACTACCTTAGCAGCAGGTTTTCTAAGTTTAATGATTACTTTTGTCCCCTTTTGACTTTCAGTTTCAATCATCAATTTACCGTGATTGGATTGAATTATATCATAACAAAATCTCAAACCGAAACCAGTTCCTTTTTCTCCCATTGTTCCAATTTGAATGTCAAAGTTTCTATTGCCGGTAAGCTGCCTTAAGTATCTTTCTGAAAAACCAATTCCGAAATCCTCTATTTGAATGGTTGTAAAATTCTTCTCCTCTTTAGCGGAGATTATTATTTTACCATTTCTATGAGAGAACTTAACAGCATTTGAAATAATGTTTGATAAAACAATTTTCAGATAATTCTTATCAAAGAAAACTTTTGTTTCTTTATCAAAATCTAAGATAACTTGAATTCCTTTCTGATAAATCTGCCCGCTAAAACCTGAAATGACGTTGCTCAAAATTGATTGAAGTTTTAAACACTTAGGAGAAAATTCGAGTAATCCTGCTTCGACTTTTGACCAATCTAAAAGATCGTGAATTAATTCTATTTGCTGTTTAGCAGAATCATAAATGTATTTTAAATATTCTTTCTTTTGCTCTTCGTCAATTTCAACGCCATCATTAATTAAATTGATGAAGTTTAGAATTGTATTAAATGGTGCCTTCAGATCGTGTGAGACTATAGTTAATAGTTTGTTTTTATCGTTATTTAGTTTTTGTAATCGTAGCTCGTTTAATTTTAATTCTGTTATGTCAATCCCTGCGCCAGTAAATTTTATTTTCTCATTATCTTTTTCAATAAGATTTAAGTCAAAAAGATAAATTCTTGCACCATCATCATTATTTAGCTCATATTCGAATCTCGAATAATTGTTAATCTTTAAGTCAAAAACTTTATCTAAAAGTAGTTTTAAAAATTTTTGAAAAGCTTCACTTGATTGATTTGAATTCTGAAGTCTGAGCTCCGTTAAATCAAAAAATTGTCTGGAGGCTTTCAAAATTTTTAATTGAGAATTTGAATATTCTGCTTCGAAGTAGGGAATAAAAATTTCGTCTTTTATTTCGATTAAGTTTTCTTGTGATTTTCTCATTTTTAAATATGCTTGGATTTGAATTAATTCTTCATTTTCATTTAAGATTGGAATTAATATTTCCTGGACTTTTACTTCTCCATAATTTTTTGAATTAATCGAATAAAGAGACTCAAAAACAATTTGATCACCCGAAATTTTTCTTGATGGAGTTGTAGTCTCATAATTTTGTATCAAGTTGAGCCAAAGTTTCGGATTGAGATAGAAATCTTCTGATTTATAACCTGTCCACTTCTCAATATTTGAAGAGACAAAAAGCAGCTTTTGATCGGGAACTGAGAACGTCCAAAATACAACAGAATCCGCAATAATTCCCGAATTTTTGTGGTTTTCTTCAGTAAAAACAGTAATTTTTTGTTCCATAATTCTACCAGATATTTTTCAGCATTTGAAATAAAAACGATTTTTAAATGAACAAAATTTTTTAAGGGCAATAAATATTAGTCATAAATTGTGCCAGAGACTTTTGGGAGGAAGCTTAAAAGAGTAAAGGTGTAATAAATAAATTTTTAAAATTTCAAGAAGTTAAATTGAAATACCCTTTGGTAAATATTCGCAGTCTATTAGACTAAAATTTTCTAATCTGTAAAATTCAGAAATTCTGTTAATCACTCATGGTTATGTGGGCAGAAGCCCACGCTCCACGAGTAGTTTTTATTTTAACGGGAAGGAAGGTGTGTTAAATAAATCAACAAAATCAGAAATTCTTTATTTAACTAATCTAACTTTGCTTTTCTAAATTTTACAGTGAATGTCGAGCCAACTCCTTTTTTGCTTTCAACTTTTATTTCACCGCCTATCAGTTCGACATACCCTTTAGTGATGGCAAGTCCAAGACCAGTTCCCTCAAATTTTCTTTTATAAGATACATCTTCCTGGCTGAATGGTTTGAATAAATGCTTCAAATATTCTTCAGCGATTCCAATCCCTTCATCTTTTACCATCATTTCAATAAAATCTTTTTTGTCAAAAGCTTTAATTAAGATTTTACCTTGATTACTGTATTTAATTGCATTTGAAATTAAATTTTCCAGTATCCCGTGCAGACAATAATCATCAGCTTCAACTATTAAGTTTGATTCTGGTAAATCTACAACAAGCTCCAAATTTTTTTCATCTGCAAGAACTTTCAGCATATCGACAGTATCTATAATATATTTTTTCAAATCAAGATTCTGGATATTTGTTTTAAGTAATCCTGCTTCAAGTTTTGACATTTCAATTAATTGATTTATCGTATTTAATAGTCTCTTCCCACCACGTTCAATTGTTTCAAAATATTTCTGTAAGTCTGGATTTGCAGGATCATAAAATAAATCTTTCAAAACTTCCGTGTAACCAAGAATAGAATTCAAAGGTGTTCGAATTTCATGAGAGATGATTGAAAGGAAACCACTCCGCAGCCTGTTTGCCTCCAATGCTTCATCTCTTGCACGAATGATCTCCTGCTTTTGTTTTAATGATTCAATTGCAAGAGCAATTGACGCAAAAGCTGAATTTAGAAAGTCAATTTCCATCTGGCTCCATTCTCTTTCCTTTTCACAATCGTCAAAACCAATGTATCCATAAAAATCATCTTGAATTACAATTGGAATTAAAAGAATTGACTTAATATCCTGAGCAGCTAAAATAGATTTTATTGGTTCGGGTAACTCTCTAACAATTGCTGCCCAGTATCCTTTCTCTTTAAATTCACCAATTAAATCAAAACCTAAAATATCATAAGGAAGATTCTGTAATTCTGGATTGTCAATTTGAGGAGTTATACCTTCGGCACACCATTCAGCAACTTGACTCATTAGTAATTTCCCATCTTCACTTAATGAATTTTCAAAAACATAACATCTGCTGACATCACTTAGTTTTCCAAGTTTTTCGACCAAATAATTATAAAATCCCTTTAAATCATTTAAGAAGATTAGGGATTTTTGAATTTGTACAAGTGCATCGAGGAACTTTTCTCTTTTTAAAATCTCTTCTTCTTTCTTTTTGATTTCAGTAATATCAGTAAGAATACCAATTGAACCGGCGAGTTTTCCGTCTTTATCATAAAACGGGAATGAATGATCTCTAACCCATTTTAGTTCACCTTTTTTAGTTCTGAGTAGATAATCAGCAAGGTACTCACCAGTTACACCTTTCACTCTATCTATAATCAGCTCATCTTTTGATTTTTCTGGATTAAGTATCAAATAAATTTCTTCAATAATTTGACTAAAACCAATCTTGTTTATCTCTTCAGGTGTGTAGCCAGTTAAATTAACTATGACTGGGCTGATATACTCATATTTCATTGTGGAGTAATTGAGTTTGTAGAGAACATCTCCCGATTCTTCTGCAAGTATTCGATATCTTTCTTCACTCTCCTGAAGTTTTTGATAGGCTTCTAAGGTTGGGGTTATGTCGTGATAATTTACAACATAACCATTAATAACAGGATCATCAATTAAGTTTGTAATAGTTGCTTCAATCCATATCCAGTGACCGAGTTTATGTTTTGCTCTAAATTGTATCGTTTTTTTATCACCAATTTTTTTGAGTGAGTCTAATGTTTGTTTGACAAGCTCCAGGTCATCGGGATGAATTATTTCGAGAGGATTTTGACCAACTCGTTCATCTACTGAGTACCCCAGTACATTTACAGTTGCATAGCTCACATATTTATTTTTAAAGTCTTTTGTAACTATCAAAGTTACATCACTTGAATTCTCAACAAGTTTTCTGAACTTTTGTTCACTTTCAAGAATTTCTTTTTCAAATTCAATTCTTTGTAAAGCATTAAGTAAAATCTCAGAAAAAATGTTAATAAGTGTATCGTCTTCATTAGTCCATTCTTTCAATTGATCAACACAACTAAAACTTAAAAATCCTTTTAATTCACCTTTGAAATATAAAGGCTCCCATAAAATTGATTTTATCCCTTGCTTTGTTAATTCAGTTTTTTCCTTTTCAGCTTCGGCTGGCAAAAGCTGAATGTCTTTGCATTTAAATAATTTCCCAGTAGAAATTATGTTATAAAGAAATGGAAATTCCTCTGATAAGTTTAAAAATTGTAATCTATCTCTATATGATTCTAATCCCATCCTGCACCATTCAAAAACGCAGTTATAAAAACCAGTGACCTGATCTTTAAGAAAAATTCTAATTCGATCGACTTTAAGATGAGTACCGAGATTTCTTATAATTTTTTCTAATTCATCATCAAAATTTTGATTATTCAGGTGAATCATTTCGGAAGCTAATTCGGTTAGAAGTTTTTCGTTTTCAAGTTTTCTCTGAAGTTCAATTAAGGATTTTTTTCTTTCCGTTATATCTCTAACCGAACCGACCAAAAACTTCAATTTACCTATATAATACGCCTTTGCATTGACTTCAACGTCAAAGAGAGTTCCATCCTTTTTTCTATGTTTTGATTCGTAGATATAAAATTCTGATTCCTCAATTTTCTTAAATCTTTCAAATAATTCATTCATTTCATCGACGACACAAACACAATCAATTGTTTTACCAATTAATTCTTCAGGTTCGTACCCATAAAGTTTTTTTACAGCTTTGTTGGCTTTTACAATTTCACCTTTAGAATTAAGAATAAAGATTACGTCATTTATCTGAGAAAATACAATTTCAAATTCCTTTTGAAGGGCTTGCCTCTGCTGTTCTCTCTCTAATTCTCTCTCTAATTCCTCCTGAGCTCGTTTTTTATTAATTCTATAAATTATAAACAAGAAAAAGCCTCCAAAAGAAAGAAGCGATAAAATTAATGTAATAATTATAATGAATGATCTTGACCTGAAACCTTGAAAGATTTCCGCTTTATTTTCCTTTGTAATTAATAAGAGATTGGTTTTCGGAATTTTTTGTAAGACTGCTATTACCGGAACACCGGCATAGTCCAATCCATCATAAATACAAAGGTTTTCATTTTCAGGAAGATTGATCCAGCATTGATTGTTTTCAATGTTTTCCGTCAAGCTAAATGGTTGAATTCTAACTTTTCGCAAGAAGCTTAAATAAATTATGTAGTTGTCTTCCTTCTTGACTAATAAAATTTCCCTTGTGCTTTGAGGCTCTAAGTATTCTATTCTTGGGATAATTGTATTCATTGCATCGTACTGGAATCTGATAAATCCCAGCAATTTTTTGTTTGAGTTAAAGATTGCATAAACTGGATATTGATAAGCATATAAAATTCCAGTTGTTTTTTCTTTAAATAAATCAATGAAAACTTTTGGTGAGTCTTTATCTGAAAATACCTTTAGTGTTAACGAGTCAATGTCATAAGGCAGAATATGAAAACTAAAAAGAATTTTACCTTCAGGATTGATAAAAATTATATCCTCGAGACTTTTAATTAATTTAACCTGGTTTAAAAATTTAAAGATATCATCAGATTTCAATTTATTCTGAAATAAAGCAGCAATTTTCTCATTAAAAAACTCAGCGTTTACTAATTCCCATAATTTATATTCTTGTTCATTTATAAATGTTGAAATTTCGTTAGCTTTAACCGTTGAAATATTTTTCAGTTCTTTAATTTTCTCTTCTTTGACAGTGTAATAATCCTTAATCAGATAATCAGTAATCAAACCAATTATCAAAAGAGAAATAACTAAATAAATTATTATATAAATGGCTGGTATTCTGTTTAAATAACCGGGCACCTTCATAATTACCTCAGGTTAAATTCTTAGGCTAAAGATAAGGAAAAGAATGATTAGTTTAAACGAAGACTATGTTGACGATATCGTCATAAAAAACTGACATATTTTGATCCATTTTACAAGGTCTTATATAGTTTTAAGCCCAATAAATTTTTGAGAATTAACTTGAAAAACTTATTTAAATTGAAATGAAAAAATAAATCATTAATTATGGAAGCAAGGATAAAGAAAGTAAACTCAAAGTCAATAAATAGTTCAGGCAAATATGTCGCTTATGTAATGGAAGCAAGTCAGAGAGCTTATTTTAATCACGCTCTCGAGTTTGCCATAATGCTTTCAAATGAGTACAAAAAGCCGTTGGTCGTAATTTATAATCTTACCGATAAGTATAAATTCAGCAATCTTCGTTATTACACATTTATGATTGAAGGCTTAATAAAGTTAAGGAAGATTTTTGAAGAGCGAAGGATTAAGTTTTTCATTCGTAAGTCAGATTATGTGAATGGTTCAATTGAAATTTCTAAAAATGCAGCCGCTTTAGTTACTGATAGAAATTATTTAAAACTTCAGAGAAACTGGCGGGAAAAAGTTGCTCACTCAATTGATATCCCTATTTATGAAATTGAAACTGATGTGATAGTACCAATTGAATTGGTCTCCCAGAAAAAAGAACCTTATGCTGCGACTATCAGACCAAAAATTTTAAAACTATTAGATCAATTTCTTGAGCCAGTTTCTCATCAGGATTTAAAATTTAAGAGTGATTTCATTGAACTCGAAAGTCTCGATTTCGAAACACCGAACGAATTTATCTCAAAACTTCAAATTGATAAATCGGTTAAATCAGTTTCAGAATATTATGAAGGCGGTTATGATAATGCTTTGAAATTCTTAAAGATTTTTATTGAGAAGAAATTGCCTCGTTATAAAGAATTAAGATCAGATCCAACTCAAGATTTTCAATCTGAATTAAGTCCTTACATTCATTTTGGACAAATTTCAACTCTTCAAATTTTACTGGAAATATTAAAACATTATGATATTAAAGATGAAAATGTTCAAACATTTATTAATGAAGCCGTAATCTGGCGAGAACTTGCAAGGAATTTCTGTTTTTACAATCAAAATTATAATCAATATGAAGGAATACCAGATTGGGCAAAACAAACCCTTGAAGAACATATCAACGACAATCGCGAATTTATTTACTCACTTGAAGAACTGGAATTTGCTAAAACACACGATCCATATTGGAATGCGGCACAAATCCAGCTATTAAAAACCGGTAAGATGCACAATTATATGCGTATGTACTGGGCGAAGAAATTAATCGAATGGACAAAACATCCTAAGGATGCCTTTGATTACGCTTGTTACTTAAACGATAAGTATGAATTAGATGGAAGAGATCCAAATGGTTACGCTGGAATTTCTTGGTGCTTTGGAACCCACGACCGCCCATGGTTTGAAAGACAAATTTTTGGAAAAATCAGATATATGAACGATAAAGGTCTCGAAAGAAAGTTTGATATAAAAAAATATGTTGAAAAATTTTCTACCCTGTGAAAATAGAACTTTGTGATTTTCAAGAAGTAAAAAGCTCAGAATAAAAATTAACTTGATCTTTGAATAAAATGGGAGACGCAATTTCTAAATTTTATTCAAGGTAACTAAATTACAATAATTAATGAGGTCGATTATGAAAAAGATTTTACTGCTTGCATCACTGATTTCAACTTCAATCTTACTTAATAATTTGTTTGCGCAATCACTTTTTTTCTGTGAAGGAGTTGATAAAGAAGGGAACGCAATAACTCCAACAAATTCTTTCACCATTTCAGGCAAAGGAGGATATCTTTATTTTCTTGTTGATGTTGGCTATGAAATAGGGACTGATGAAGTTTATTACGAAATCTATCGAGTTGATTCAAAAGGCAAAGAAATTTATGATAAGACCATTTACAAGGAAGTCGATCCAAAGTCGAAAAAATTTGCTCACCAAATTATGTTCTCAGCTCCTGGTAAATATAATATTTATGTTTACCGTGGAGATGGAATCTACCTTACATCAAATTCCCTTAGAATTAGCCAGAAATAAAATCGGGATAAAAAGATGAAAAACTTTCTCTTAATTCTCCTGCCCATTCTTTTTGTTTCTTGTTCCATTCCATTAAAGAAGGAATCAGAAGAGAAAAAAGAAATCACTTTACAGGAGTTTGAACTCGACAACATCACAGATGCTGAAAAGATACTTGAGATTGATGAAGTTAAAGAAGCTCTAAAAAAGACAAGGATTGATTCCAAAGAAATAGAAGAACTAATTGAGAAGCCAATCTATGAATTCACGCCAGAAGAAATTGATGATTACTTGAAATTTGTTAACGAACTTGAGCCAGATTTGAGAAAAAGAGTAAATCACTTTGCAAGAAAATTTATAGGACAGAATTATGAGATTTATCTATTGGGAGAATTTCCGTTTGAGATCTATGATCCACAGCCACTTTACTCAATTGATAAAAGTGATTGCGTTGTTTTCAGCGAACATGTTTATGCAATGGCTCTTTCAAATAACTGGAAAAAATTTTTTGCAATGCTTCAAAGGATTCGTTATAAAAATGGTGTAATTGGATTACTTACTCGAAATCATTACACTGAAGCAGATTGGACAGTTAACAATTCATGGTTGATCAAAGATATAACTGACAGTTTACCTGGTGTAAAATCAAAATCCGTCGTTACAAAAATTGATCGTGCAAATTTTTTCAAGAAATGGGGAATTGGTCAGGATATACCAGTTCAAGAATTAAGCTGGTCCTATATTCCTGCATCAGAAGTACCTAAGGCATTAAAGTATCTCAAAACTGGTGATTTCGTGAATGTTGTTCGAGGCTACACTCCAGATGATGTTTATGTTGGTCATGTGGGAATAATCTCTGTCGGTTCTGATGGTGTAGTTTATCTTTTTCATTCAACTGAGCCTGAAGTGAAAATGGAACCTTTGCTCGAATATATGAAACGTTCAATCGAATTAAACAAAACGCGAGAGAAAGAAAATCAAATAATAGCTCAAAAGAATACCGAAATTCTGAAATACAATCAACAATTAAGAGCAAGTAATAACGGTAGTCCCCACCCGGATGAGAAAAAACTTTTAGGTCTTAAACCTATTTTCTACGGTTTTAGATTTTTTGAATTACAGGAAAATGCTTTAGAAAATCTCCAAAAGCTTGATGGACCAAAAGCACCTAAAGTCACAATCTTTGGTGAAAATTAGAAATTAAGTTTTAAGATTTTCTTGAATTAAACTTTGATTAGAGACTGGATAATTTTGTGAAGATTTAAATAATCAGCTATTAAACTGTTCAAGTAAATTTTTGCACAATTCAACAGCATCCATTGCATTTTTAGCATAACCGTCTGCACCAATTTCATTTGCAAAATCTTGTGAAACTGGTGCCCCGCCAACAATTATAAGCTTACTTTGAAATTTTTCTTTCAAAACTTGAACTGTTTTTTGCATCGCTAACATTGTTGTTGTCAACATCGCAGATAAACCTACTATATCAGGATTTTCTTTTTCAATCCCATCGATAAATTTTTCAGTTGATGCATCAACACCAATATCAACCACATTAAAACCATTACCTTTCAACATAACTCCAACTAAGTTTTTTCCAATATCGTGGATATCTCCTTTCACTGTACCAAGCAAAATTTTTCCCTTCAAATTACTTGAATTAGTTTCTTGAAGAAGCAAAGGCTCGATCATATTCATTGCTGTCTTAAAAGCTTTGGCAGACATTAAAACTTCAGGCAAAAACATAATTCCATCTCTGAACCTGATGCCAACTACTTCCATTCCTTTTAAAAGTGCATTATCCAAAATTTCCTTTGGAGAGATGTTTAATTTCAGAGCTTCTTCAACATTCTCACTCATTAAATTATAATTTCCATTAATCACGAGTTCAGAAATTTTGCCAAGGATTGATGCTTTCAATTCATCCATCATAATTAATTTTATTCGCTATTTTTTTAATCGTTCTTATATGTTCAGGAGTAGTTCCGCAGCAACCTCCAAGAATTTTTACACAATTATTAAAAAATTTTTCTACATAAGGTTCAATAAATTCTGGAGTTTCGGGATAAATCACACTGCCATTTTTCAATTGTGGAATACCGGCATTTGGTTTTGCAATTAAAGGAAGGTTTGTGAGATTTTTCATTTCACAAATTATTTCAAGAGATTGATTGAAACCTTCTCCGCAGTTTGTTCCAATCATTTGCACATCCCAACTCGAAACACGATTCACAAAATCCTCTATACTTTCTCCCATCATTGTAAAATATCCATTTGGATTTTTTTGAAATGTAACTGTAACTGAAATAGGCAGACTCAATCTTGATCGAATTGCACTAATAATTATCTCGGCTTCGTCAAGAGATTGAACTGTTTCGATATTAATAAAGTCAGCTTCACTTAAACCTTTTGCCTGTTCATAAAAAGATTGGAAAGCTTCATCTTTTGAAATTTCACCGAATGGTTCAATCAACTCACCGAGTGGACCGACTGAAGCAGCCACAATTTTCCCTTCTGCTGCTCTTCTGGCAAGCTCAACTGCTTTCGAATTTATCTCATATATTTTTTGTTCGAGCCCAAATCTCTTAAGTCTGAGATAATTTGCTCCAAAAGTATTTGTCTGTATAATGTCCGATCCGGCTTTGACATATTCTTGATGAATTTTCAAAATTATTTCAGGATAGGAAAGAATTAATTCTTCAGGACATTTATATTCATCAGTAACTAAACTCTGGATCATCGTCCCCATTGCCCCATCAAAAACCCAGACTTTCTGTTTAGAAAGGAAATGCATAAGAATTAACTAAAATTTCTGATAGACTGGAATTTCTTTGTTAGCTGTAATATCAACAACATTTAAATCATTTGATAAATAAACTAATTCAACACGATAAATTTTTTCTTTCGAATGTTCTGATAAAATTATAAATCTTGGTTCTTCAGAATATTTAAATCTAAAATCTTTTGATTTATTTATTCCTGCCTTCCCGCTCCTAAAAATCGAGGTTTTATAAATTTGATAAAGTTGTCCATTTGGAATTGAAGCAAGAACTAACGCTTTAATGTTTGGTTTCGCATGTTCATGAATAATTTGGATTATATAAGTCAAACAAGGAATTTCTTTTTCTTGGAGATGATAATACAAAGGAAGATTAGGATTAAATTTATTATGCACTCTGTACGAGGATTGATTAATAGATATATTAATCTTTCCTTTATAATCTGAAGGATTGCTTAACAAGGCTGTTTTAATATCAATATGTATGATTGCATCTGGTACACAAAACATCAAATCGGAACCAATAGGTGAAGAATTAGGAAACTTAAATATTGGAGCAAAGAAATGATGAAAAATTCTTTCAGCACCAGTTTCAAGATCAGATGCCTGATAACCCGATCGAGCAGTTTTGATAAATTGTTTGTACCAGTCGTTTAGTATTTCTATTCTAGAATTTAACCCCTGAATGATATGTGTTAAATCTTGAGTTAAGTGAAATTTAATGATTTTGAAGTAATCATATTCAACTTTTTCTAGTTCTAAATCACTTAACATAAATGATTTGCTCTATGTTTTTTACTCTCTTTTTAATTATTTCCAAAAATTCAGGAACAAGCTCGATTAAAATTGAACTTCTTCCCAAGTCTTCAGCAACTTTTCCTGTAGTGCCAGAACCTGCAAATGGATCTAACACGATACCATTTTGGGGACAACCAGCAAGTATGCACATCCTGACTAACTCTTCGGGGAAAACAGCAAAGTGAGCATCAGCAAAAGGCTGTAACTTAATTTGCCAGACATCACCTGGATTTTTGCCCTTAGGATGAGGTTTAACCGTTTGAAGAACCAGATGAGTTTCTGTAATCCATCGATCATAGCGATCATCAAATTGTAGAATTTCTTTCAATCTCGACCAATCTTCAATTGAAGGGATTGATCCTCCTTTGCCCCAATGTCCACTATCTTTTCTAAACCAATGACTTGCTGTATCTCGATAGCCTAAGATTTTGTCCAATTCTTTTATTGTAATTTTTCTTTTTTCTCTCCAATATCTCAAATAATCAGCAATTAAACTTTGATAAACTTTAAATCTTCTTTGAATGACAAAATATTCTCCAAATAAAGATTTTCTTGCACCCGGTGAGGCACCCCGATTTTCTGGACTCAATTTAAATTTACCATTATAATTTGATCTTGATTGAAATGAAAGCGAATTATCAAACAAAGATGGCTGAAGTGTTAAAGTAATTTTATCTAAGTTTATTTTTTCGGGGAGTGATGGAATTGGAAAGTCATCACAATTTTTATGGTATTCTAAGTCAAACTCGTTCTTGGATTGAAATCCACATTTGGGGCAGTAAAGATTTATTTCAATTTTTGATTCTTGATTAAAATCATTGAGCAGCTCAAACGAAACTTCTTTATTCTCCCATAAAATTTCAGCTAAAAAATTCCCGTCTGCATCTTTGTAAATATTCTTTATTATCCCGTTTAACTTTTGATTCTTTTTTATGGAATTTTCGACTGGATAACCAACATATTCCGAAGGATTTTTTAACTCATTCTTATTATTTGTAGAGATTCGAATTTCATCTAGAGAGAAATAATACTTGTGCTTAGAATCTTTCTTAACAAACAAAAAAACTGGTTCATAAACATTGGTTAATCTGCTTTCAAATGAAGAGGGCATTGCATTGGGTTTGTACCAGATTATCTTATTAATTAATGCCCAACCACTTTTTTGAAGTTCAATCGCAAGTAGCTCGGGAATTAGAAGTAATTCTTTGTCCTGATACTTATATCCAACATTAAGGAAAAAAGTCCCAAATGGTT
The DNA here is from genome assembly GCA_013177855.1 of Ignavibacteria bacterium. Classification (NCBI taxonomy): domain Bacteria; kingdom Pseudomonadati; phylum Ignavibacteriota; class Ignavibacteria; species Ignavibacteria bacterium. Next base: position 1,917,221 of record JABLYA010000001.1, on the reverse strand, counting down.
TTAATACTCTTTTTACCTGATTAAAAACTTCAACAAGATTTCCTATATATTCTTGATAAGTTTTTTCCTGACCTAACTGTTTAGAATGTTTATAGTCTCTTTGTTTCCAGTATGGAGGTGAGGTAATTATACAATCAATAGTCTCATCGGGAATGAGACGCAAAGATGACATCACATCCCCGATGAAAACAGAAACCTTTGGATTTAAATTTTCAGTGACTAAGTATTTTTCAAAAATGCTTTGTTGTTCTTTAACAAAGCTTTTAGATTTTATACTTATCCTTTTTATGGGATATCCTTTTTCACTCATATCTTGAATCTTAATCAGCCATTAAACAGGCAATTGCTGCTGTGTTTACGATGTCATCGACACTGCAGCCGCGACTTAAATCGAAAATTGGTTTTCGTAAACCTTGTACGATTGGACCAATTGCTTCAGCACCGCCTAGTCTTTGTGCAATTTTATATCCAATATTTCCCGCATTCAAATCAGGGAAGATCAAAACATTTGCGCGACCTGCAATTTCGCTCCCTGGTGCTTTCGATTTACCGACTTTCTCTACAATAGCAGCATCAAATTGAAGTTCACCATCGACTTTTAAATCGGGTCTTTTCTTCTTAACAATTTGTGTTGCATTTCTTACTTTATCGACCATTTCGTGTTCAGCACTGCCTTTGGTTGAAAATGAAAGCATTGCAATTAAAGGTTCTTCACCGACAAGCTTACTGAAGTTATCAGCAGTTGAAATTGCAATATCAGCGAGTTGTTCTTCATTTGGATTTGGAACAACTGCACAATCGGCAAAGGCATATACTTTTTCAGGCAGAACCATCAAGAAAAATGAAGAGACAATTGAAATTCCTTCGGGCATTCCGACACAATGAATTCCCGCTCTCAGCACATCAGCTGTTGGTGATGCAGACCCGCCAACAAAACCATCTGCCATTCCTTCGCGAACCATCATTGCGCCAAAAAAGAGATTATTTTTCATCGTCTCTTTAGCTTTCTCAAAATCCACGCCTTTGTTTTTTCTCAGATTGAAATAAATGTTAGTGAAGTCCGTGAGTTTATCGGATTTAAGTGGATTGATAATCCTTACACCCTGTAAGTCAACATTGAGATTTTTTGCATCTTCTCTGATTTTGTTTTCATCACCGAGAAGAATCACAGAGCAGATATTTTCTTTCTGCAATTTCTCTGCTGCTTTAATGACTCGTTCATCATGAGCTTCAGGAAGAACGATTGTTTTTCTTCTTTGTTTTGCTTTTTCTTTGATTTGTTCAATTAACCCGCTCATCACTAATCCTCATTTTTTATTTTTTTCTACACAAAATTAAGAAGAATATAGTTTAATATTTTGAAAGTTAGCCAATGGTCAGACTTGATATATGTGAGTTTTGAACAGTAAACTCTTATAAACATACATTCGTGATTGAGTTATGAAGTTAAGTGTGTTTGATTTTGTACTAATGAATTAAATCTCTTTGATTAAAAAAATGTTAGAGTGACTTGATTTTTGATTTTAAAACAAAAAAGCCCTGCAGAAAGATTCAGCAGGACTTTTTCTAAAATTATGAATAAACTTTATTCAACTTCTTCGACTTTATATGGTGTAAATACAAGTTTACCCTGTTCACCTAAATCAATTCTAACATTATCACCTTCTTGAATTGAACCTTTAAGAATTTCTTGAGCAAGCGGGTTCAATACCAATCTCTGGATTGCTCGTTTCAATGGTCGAGCACCAAAGGTCACATCGTAACCGACTTCAGCGAGCCATTCTTTTGCTTCATCGGTAACTTCAAGCGTAATGTTCTTTTCAGCAAGCATCTTACCAACATTAGCGAGTTGTAATTCGACAATTTTAAGGATTTCAGATTTTGTCAATGGTTTGAAGAGAATTATTTCATCAATACGGTTCAAAAACTCTGGACGAATGGTTTGTCTTAATAAATTAGAAAGTTGAATTCTTAACTCACCCATTATCTCGTCACGGTTTTCATCTGTCAGGTATTGCAATTTATCTTGAATGAGATGTGAGCCAATGTTTGATGTCATTATAATGATTGTGTTTCTGAAATTGACCGTTCTACCTTTATTATCAGTTAATCTACCTTCATCAAGCACTTGAAGTAAAACATTGAAAACTTCGGGATGAGCTTTTTCAATCTCATCAAGCAGAACAACCGAATAAGGTTTACGACGAACAGCCTCCGTTAACTGTCCACCCTCTTCATATCCAACATATCCCGGCGGTGCACCAATTAATCTGCTGACAGAATGTTTTTCCATATACTCAGACATATCAATTCTAATCATTGCTCGTTCATCATTAAATAGAAATTCTGCCAAAGCTCTCGCCAGTTCTGTTTTACCAACTCCAGTTGTTCCAATAAAGATAAATGAACCGATTGGACGATTTTGATCCTGCAGTCCGGCTCTTGCTCGTCTTATTGCATTTGCAACTGCAGTAACAGCTTCATCCTGACCAACAACTCTTTGATGCAATCTCTCTTCAAGATGCAAGAGTTTTGACTTTTCACTTTCAAGCATTCTTTGAACCGGAATGCCTGTCCATTTTGCAACAATCTCTGCAATGTCTTCAGCATCAACCTGTTCTTTTAGCATCTTCTTATCTTTTTGAACTTCAGCAAGTTCTTTTGTTTTTGCATCAAGTTCTTTTTCGATAGCTAAAAGTTTTCCGTATCTGATTTCAGCAACTTTAGCGTAATCACCTTCTCGCTCATAAGTTTCAGCCTGATGCTTCAAATTCTCAATTTCTTCTTTCATCTGACGAATTGCTTTAATCAAATCTTTTTCTTTCTGCCAGTGAGCTTTCAAAGCATTAAACTCTTCTCTCGCATCGGCAATTTCTTTTTCAATATCAGCCAAACGCTCTTTAGTAGCTGCATCCGAATGAGAACCAGCAAGATCAATTTCCCTCTTCAAAGCTTCTCGTTCAATTTCAAGCTGTTTGATTTTCCGATCAAGTATATCAAGCTCTTCAGGCATCGAATCGATTTCAATTCTAAGTTTTGAAGCAGCTTCATCAATAAGATCAATTGCTTTATCCGGCAAGAATCGATCGGTAATGTAACGATATGAAAGTTGAGCAGCTGCAACAATAGCCGAATCTGTTATCTGCACACCATGATGAACTTCATATCTTTCTTTTAATCCACGAAGGATTGAGATTGTATCTTCAACGCTTGGTTCATCAATTAAAATGGGCTGAAATCTTCTTTCAAGTGCTGGATCTTTTTCGATGTGTTTTCTGTATTCATCAATAGTTGTTGCACCTATGCAGTGTAATTCACCACGAGCAAGTGCAGGTTTCAATATGTTTGCAGCATCAACAGCGCCTTGCGCAGCACCAGCTCCAACAAGAGTATGAATCTCATCAATGAATAAAATTATTTCGCCATTGGATTCTGTAACTTCTTTCAAAACCGCTTTGAGTCTTTCTTCGAATTGTCCGCGAAATTGCGTTCCTGCAATTAAGGCGCCCATATCAAGGGCAACTATTTGTTTTGTCTTTAAATTCTCAGGAACATCTCCTTGAACAATTCGGTGAGCAAGTCCTTCAGCTATTGCGGTTTTACCAACGCCAGGTTCACCAATTAATACAGGATTATTTTTCGTTCTTCTCGAAAGAACTTGCAAAACTCTTCTTATCTCATCTTCTCTTCCGATAACCGGATCAAGTTTGTTCATTCTTGCAAGTTCATTCAGATTGCGGCCATATTTTTTCAAAGCCTGATAAGTTTCTTCAGGATTTTGAGAACGAACACTCTGAGTACCACGAATATCTTTTAAAACTCTTAAAATACTTTCCTTAGTTACACCCTGAGCATTTAAAATCTTGGCAATATTTGATTGATCGGATGCAATTGCAATCAAGAGATGCTCTGTGCTTATATATTCATCTTTCAAAGCGTTTGCTTCTTTCAAAGCTTCATCGAAAACTTTTGCAAGACTTTGCGAGATATATTGATTTCCAACTGAGGCGCCCGTTACTTTTGGCAGTTTTTCCAATTCTTCGTTAATCTTAATTTTTATATAATTAACATTCGCACCAAGTTTTTGAAGAATTGGAAGCACCACCCCATCACTTGATTGAATTAATGCAGCCAGAAGATGGACAGGCTCAATCTGTTGATTAGAATAATTTTGAGCAATCTCTTGAGCTTGAGCAATCGCCTCCTGAGATTTCAGTGTAAATTTGTTAAAATTCATAGATTTTTTTCCTCCTTTTTGAAATTTTTTTGGGCTTGTGATGTGAAATTACCCAAATTTCGCTCTTCTTACTATAATGGAAATTAAAAGGTTTCAAGAAATTTCTAATTATTTAGATTCAAATTGCGGATAAAAGTCTCAAAAAATTTATACAGATTTAATTCGAAAAAATCGATGGGCTTATATTCAAAAAAATTACGCTTATTTATTTTAGAGGTCACGCATCATTTATTATTAAGTTATACCCCAATGACTTCGATCAAGCGAGCGATACTGAATAGCTTCGCCTATGTGGTGCGGAAGGATATTATTACTTCCTTCAAGATCTGCAATTGTTCTTGAGACTTTTAAAATTCGATCATAAGCTCTTGCAGAAAGTCCAAGTTTTGTTATTGCATTTTTTAATAACTCTTCACCCGTCGAATCAATTACACAGAATTTCTTTACAAGTTTATTATTCATACTCGCATTTGAATATATTCCGGGATAATCTTTAAATCTCTTTAGTTGAATTTCACGGGCACGAGTTACTCTCTCTCGAATATCCTTCGAACTTTCTCCTTGATGAGCTGCTAACAACTCTTTGAATTTTACAGCTGGTACTTCAATGTGAATATCTATTCTATCCAAAAGTGGACCAGAAATTTTTGCTAGATATTTTTGAATTTGCTGGAGAGTACAAGTGCATTCTTTAGTTGGATCGGTATAATAACCACAAGGACAGGGATTCATAGCAGCGACCAACATAAAATTTGATGGAAATTCTAAAGTCAATTTAGAGCGGCTGATTGTAACTTTTCGATCCTCAAGCGGTTGACGCAAGACTTCAAGAACATTCTTTTTGAACTCGGGCAATTCATCTAAAAATAGAACGCCATTATGAGCAAAAGAAACTTCGCCCGGTTTTGGATAACTACCACCACCAATCAATGCAACATCTGATGTTGTATGATGTGGATTCCTGAACGGACGGTTTGTGATAATTGGACTATCGTGATTCAAAAGTCCCGCTACTGAGTGAATCCTTGTTGTCTCAAGAGCTTCTTCAAAAGTCAAAACTGGAAGGATAGTTGGAAGTCGTCGAGCTAACATAGTTTTACCTGAACCTGGAGGTCCAATCATCAAAATATTATGCGCACCTGCAGCAGCAACTTCGAGCGCTCGTTTTACATTTTCCTGTCCTTTTACTTCAGAGAAATCGATTGGATATTCAGTGGCTTTTTCAAAAATTGAACGAACATCTGTCTTAATGGGAATCCGTGAGTCAATATCGCTTAATATTTCAATGCATTCGTTTAATGTATTTGCAGAATAGACATCTAAGCCATCAACGATACTTGCTTCAAGTGCATTTTTTTCTGGAAGAATTACACCTTTAAATCCCGATTGTTTTGCTTTAATACAAATTGGAAGAATACCATGAACTGGTCTTAAATATCCATCGAGCGAAAGTTCACCGAGAATTAAATAGTTTTGAAAGTTATCAAGCTGAATCGATTCATTTGCTTGAAGAATGCTTAAAGCAATTGGCAAATCGTAAAGGCTTCCTTCTTTTTTGATATCAGCCGGTGCTAAGTTAATTGTAATTTTTTTATTTGGGAATTGATAACCAGAGTTTTTGATTGCGGCAATTACTCTTTCACGACTTTCTTTCACAGCATTATCGGGGAGACCAACAATTGCAAATCCAGGAATCTGACTCTCTATGTGCGTTTCAACTTCGACAATGAGTGCATCAATTCCAAAAGTTGCAGCGGAAAAAACTTTTGCAAACATAGAATGCTTCCAATTTTTCTAAAATTAAAGAATGAATTTTGTAGATACAATATTTTTAGATAAAAATTTACCGCTCCATTTCTTAACTTTGCTAAAAATTTTTCACAACCAATGATGAAAACAAATGATACCAATTAAAGACGACATTCCATCACGTAGTTACCCTATTGTTAATGTAACTCTAATTGTTTTAAATGTAATTGTTTTCTTTTTCGAGCTTTCGCTTGGCGATCATTTAGAATCATTCGTGCGAACATTCGGTGTAATACCGGTTAAATATTTTTATTCTGGAGTTCGATTAGAAGATGGTAGTGTAATCTTATTTTCTCTCGAAGAAAAAATAATTCCTCTTTTCACATCAATGTTTTTGCATGGTGGATGGTTTCATTTGATTGGCAATATGCTTTATCTGTGGATTTTTGGTGATAATGTTGAAGATAGAATGGGACATTTTAGATATATTTTATTTTACATTCTTTGTGGACTTGCTGCAGCTGGTGCGCATATAATTACAAATCCAGAATCAAACATTCCAACAATTGGTGCAAGTGGTGCAATTTCAGGTGTTCTTGGCGCATATTTGATGCTTTATCCTCTGGCAAGAATTGTTGTAGTCATTCCGATTTTGTTCTTCTGGGATGTTATAAAGTTGCCGGCGTTAATTGTACTCGGTTTTTGGTTTGTTACTCAAATTTTTCAAGGAACGCTTGCTCTTGCAATTGAAACAACAGCAACGGGCGGAGTTGCCTGGTGGGCTCATATCGGCGGATTTGTTTTTGGAATGATTGCGGTAAACATTTTTAAGAAGAAAAGTCGAAAACCTGTTTATAGAGATTTTTGGTGGGAAAGATAACCGAGAATTTTTTTTGATAAACTTTAATTGATGTACTGCTTTAGGTAATAATTTGTATTTAGTTCTTCACCAGTTGCGATTTTTATGACCTCTTTCCAGTGTAAAGATGAGCCGTATCTAAAAAGATTTTTTATCAGGTAATCACCAACTTCTCTATTATTGATTATAACATCATTCCACAGATCATTTGAATTTAAAATGTTTTTATGGATGTAATTATTTAATTGTGAAGAAAGAACTTCGCCTAAAAGATAATTATGATAATAAACTGGAGATGTTGCAATGTGAATCTTTGTTGTCCAATCGGGCTTATTTCTATTCTTCGGTTTATTGACTAACAAATATTTTTGGTGCAAGTCCCACCAGAGTGAATTTAAGTCCTGATCGGGATTTTCATAAAGAGCTTTTTCAAATCTATACATTACAAAAACCCATCGAGCAAAGATTACCTGATTCATTTTTGTGAATTGAATTGCCGAATCTTTTATTTCATCTATACTATTATTTGCAAGCTTAAAAATTTCTTTAATCCAGATTGGATGAACTGAAAGTTTACCAAATAATTGTGCAATCGCTTCAGTAACAAAAATATGTGCCGCATCCCGCAGAATGAAAGGCAAGTGTAAATTAATGTTCTTATCATAGACGGCGTGACCGTATTCGTGAAGAAGTGTTCCCATCCAGTCAACATTTGATTTTACATTGCACAAAACTCTTACATCCTTAGAACGATCAATGCTAATACAAAATGCGTGTTGATTTTTGCCAGGCTTTTCGAATAAGTCGCTTCTTTCAATCAAATCATCAATTTCGAGGCCAATGCTTGTAAAATATTTTCTTGTGATTTCGACAAGATCTTTGCCTTCATAAAATTTATCGAAGTTTAAAAGATAAATTGGCGGTGCTTCTTGAAAAAATCTTTGCTGATAATGCCAGATTTCTAAATCATCTTCTTTAATATTGTATCTTTTTGCAAGATCAGCGTCAATCTTTCTTTTTATTTCAGAAAATTTCTCATTAGTACTGGATTCAAGTTCGGAAAAAATTTCGTCGAGTTCATTTTCATCAAGCTCTGAAAGGACAATGCTCATTTCGTGGTAATTTTTATAACCAAGAGATCTTGCCTGTTCGTTTCTTAGTTTGACAAGGTTTTTCAAATCATTAACAATCAGCTCACCAATTTCTTTACTTGCTTCCCAGACTTCTTGAAGAATTTTTGAATCAAGTTCATTTTTTAAAATTTCATTTACATCATTATCAGTTAAAGTTTTACCATTAAATTTAGCCCTAAAAGTTGCAAATACATTTTCAATTTTATTCTGAAGATTTGTTATCTCTTCAAGTTTATTGAGGTCGTATTGATTTGGGAGAAATTCGTTGTAAAGAATTTTTATCTGTCTTTTTGTAAGCGGATCAAAATCCTCAATCTTTGAATAAAGCTGCTTTATCTCTTCAAAATATTTTTTATCTCTAAAAAGTTTAATCAACTCAAGTTGATACTTTGTAACTTCATTCCAATTTTCTTCCGTTCCGTTAATTGAAGCATCCCAGTAAGCACTGGAACTTTTTATGTACAGATTCCGGAATTTCTCTTCAAACTCTTGTAAAAATTTAATTTGATTATATGTCATAAAATTTTCATTCCTACTGAATAAGACAAAATATAACAGCAAGAAGATTTATACAATAGAAAAATTGAAGTAGAATTGTTGAAAAATTTTATCAATAAAATAATTACAACCGACTAAACTTCTGCTTTCTTCTCATATAAAATTTTTTGCATTTCGGCGGCTATACTTAATGCGATCTCCTGCGGTGTCTCACCTCCAATATCAAGCCCGATTGGTGAATGCAAATTAGATAAATCAACTTCACCAAAAATTTCCTTGATTTGATTCTTTAATTTCTGAGCTTTGGTTTTTGATGCAATCACACCGATATATCTTACCTTTAAATTTCGAGCATAAATCTGTTCTATTACATCAAAATCGTGACTGTGTCCGTGAGTCATAATAACAATAAAAGCATCTTCGGGTGGATTAAACCTATAAGCATACTCAGAATAATCAGATAGAATAATTTCATCGGCATAAGGATTTGTTTGTTTGTTTGCGAATTCAGGACGGTTATCAATTAAGATTTTATGAAAGTTCAAAAGACTTAGTTGTTTTAACAATGCCTGACCAACATGTCCACCTCCAAAAACATAAACAACTGGCTTCACACCAAATACTTCGTACAAAATCCAGCACCGACCGCTGCAGCTCATACTAAGTACTTTTGCTTCTTCTTTTTCTTTAATTGCATCAGCTGAAAGAAGATATTCGACAACTCCATTTTCTCTGGATTTCATTCTTCTCATCGCTTCAAAAATTACTTCCCTTTCAATTTCGCCGCCGCCAACTGTTCCAAAAGTTTTATTTTCATCTTCGACTATCATTCTAAATCCGAGTTTGCCAGGTGTTGATCCTTCAGTCTTTACAACAGTTGTAAGAACGAATGGTTTGTTTTGCTTTACAAGTTCAGAAATTTTTTCAAATATGTTCATCGTTCAAATCCCATTAGAAAGTTTTTGATAATCTTCAATTGTATCAATGTCTTGATGAATTTCAGGGTAAGAACACTCCCAGATTTTTTGATTAAACTCATATCCATTTTTTAGAAATCTAAGATTTGACTCAATAGGTGCAGTTAAAATTAAATTAATTACTTTTTGGTTAATGATAATTGGATGACCTAATCTGCTGAGATAGGAAGGTTGTATCCAATCAAATTTTTCGTCAATCTGTGAAATAAATTCTGGATAAAATTTTTGTGGCAGTCCTGGCTGATCAATATGATGAAGCAATACGAAGCTCGAATTTTTTACTCGTCTCAATCCACATTGAATTGAACTGAACATTCCTTTTTCATACATCTCATTGACTTCAAGAATTAACTTCTCTTGATTATCACGGTAAATTTTTTCATCTGAAATTAATTTAATCATCTTTTCAGCATCGTAACCAAAGACAATTACAATTTTCTCAGAGAAGAATAAAAGTTTTTCTAAAATATTTACAATAAATGGTTTCTCATTAAATTCAAGAAATGCTTTTGGTTTTCCGATTCGTCCTGATTTACCAGCAGCCAGAATAACTGCGCTTAAATCATTTTGCATCTAATTCTTCAAGTAATTGTTGATAAGATTTTGGTCTGACTTCTTCATTCCACTTTTTCAGTGAATCCAGATCTTTTAATCCATTCCCTGTAAACATCAATAAAGAATTTTCATTGTCATTAATCATTCCGTCCCGAATTGATTTTTTGAAACCGGCAAAAGCTGCTGCTGACGATGGCTCAACAAAAATTCCAAATTTTTGAATCACCTCTTTCTGTGCATCAAGGATTTCAGTATCGTTTACTTCAATGGCAAAACCTTGAGAATTAATTATTGCTTCATAAGCCATAAATAAATTTCTCGGAGCGGCAGCACAAATACTATCTGCAACTGTTTCCGCAGATTTAAATTCAAATTTTTGTGTCTGATAATACCTCACAATTGCATTGCTGCCTGAAGATTGAACGGCAATTAACTTTGGTAATCTATCAATTAATCCAAGTTTATTTAATTCAGAAAATCCCTTATAAATTCCGCCTAAGATTACACCATCACCAGCAGGTATGAAAATATTATCTGGAATTTCTCCCTTGAACGAAATGAAAATATCATAAGCAGCTGATTTCTTCCCTTCGATAGTTAACGGATTATAAGCAGTGTTGCGGTTAAACCATTTTTTCTTTTCTGAAATTTCGAGACACAGATCGAATGCATCGTCATAAGTTCCATCGACAATAAAAAGATTTGCACCATAAGATTGAATTTGAATTCTTTTTGATTCAGGAATTGTCTTTGGAACAAAGATATTTGCTTCTAATCCAAGTCGTGCACAAATTCCAGCAATCGAGGAACCTGCATTACCTGTTGAAGCTGCTGAGATTTTTTTCAATCCAAGTTGAATTGCTTTGAGCGCAACTAATATGCTTGCTCGATCTTTATAAGAAAAAGTTGGATTTCTAGTATCATCAAAAGCATAAAGATTAAAGTTTTCAAAATTTAATTTGATCAAAGGATTTGTTGAAAGTGTTAATGAGTTTAAGATGCTCTTATCAATTTCCGGAAAAAGATTCTTGGCTTCATCAAACTCGAGAGGAAGTATTTCTGGAAAATTCCAGATGGAGCCAGGTAAAGAATTCAAAAGTTTGTGCTTCAAGTCAGATTTTTTGATTTGATCAAAATCGTATTCTATTCTCAAAACTCCATCAAGAGGTTTATTTCGATCGGCTTTTCCGCAATCTGGACAAAGGTAAATCAGATTTTCTTCAATAAAATTTGATGAGAATTCCTTTTCACAGTTTGAACAATAATAAATGTATTTGCTCATCGCTCACTTAAAATTTATTGACTTTTAATTTTATTTATTACCATTTAAAACCACACAGAATTTATCAAAGTAATAAACAATAAGTTGGTCAAACTTTACAACTAAAAAATTTATATCACCACCAATCATCATTTGAAAAATCTTTCAGGGAAAATATTTCCACGATTTAAAATCAAATTTGGATCAAATATTTTTTTGATTTCGAACATTTTTCTCAAAACATCCTCAGGATACATAAGCTCAAAGAATTGTCTTTTTAATTTTCCAATTCCATGTTCAGCTGAAATTGTCCCGCCAAGTTGAACAGCCTTTTTACAAAATTCACGATAGAGATTTAATGCAAGTTCATTTTGTGCTTTATCTTTCGGGAGCATATTAAAGTGCAGGTGGTCATTTCCGATGTGACCATATCCGACATAATCAATCGCATTAGATTTACAACTCTCGCAGCAGAAATAATAAAATTCTCTAAAATAATTTGAAGGCACAGCTATGTCTGTTCCAACTTTCTTCAGATCATTCCTTGAAATGTATTCATTAACAAGAGCTGAAATTGAATGCCGAAATTCACGAATATCATTAACTTCTTTCTCGTTAAATGCAAACCAGATATTTTCAATATTTCCGCTGCACTCCAAAATTAAATCTGAGAGTTGTGAGATAATTTCATCTTTATTTTCATTATAAATTTCCTGTTCAAACCAGATTGCAAATTTTTTCCCATCTACATTTGGAAATTTTTTAGCAAGAAACTTCAACGCTTGATCATCAAAAAATTCAAGTGCTCGTGGATTTATCAAGTTATATTTTTCATCTTTATTTATTTTTCTTGAAATATCAACAAATCTGTAAGCATCATCAAAACTCTCAAAGAAAATTACCATCGAGATTAGATCATTGGGTTGAATAAGTAATTTCAATTCGGTTTCGACAATTATTCCGAGTGTCCCTTCGGAGCCGATGAACAAATCAATTAAATCCATATCTTTTTCAAAAAAATAGCCAGCTGCATTTTTGACTTTCGGAATTGCTATTTCAGGAATTCTGAAATTGTATTTTTTCCCTGATGAGATTGAAAAATTAAATTCATAGCCATCAGCTTTAATTTCATTTCTCTGAATTCTAAACAGTTCACCATCAGGTAAAATTAGAAGAATTGCGTTGACCCATTTTCTTGTTGATCCATATTTTAATGTTCTTGCACCTGATGCGTTAGTGGCAATAGTTCCGCCAGTTGAACAATTTCTTTCAGTTGGATCAGGCGGATAAAATAACTTATAATCGTTTAAGAAATTTTGTAGTTCATTTAATGTAACAAATGATTGAACTGAGATTAATTTTTTGTCTTCATCCAGAGAAATTATCTGATTAAACTTTTCAAGTGAAACTACCACTCCACCAGAAGGAACTCTGCCGCCTACAAGTCCTGTCCCCGCTCCCGAAATGGTTACAGGAATTTTTTCATTATTGAACTTTTTAATCAATTCAGAAAGTTCATCAATATTTTCAGGAATATAAACTGCTTCACATCCATTGCTTTTGAAATTTGATGCATCAGTTAAATAATTCTGGATTGTCTCCTGGTCTGTTTTTACAATCATCTTGAATTCATAAATTATTTTATTCAAATTCAAATTAAAAAATCTTGGTCTAAAGATGATATGAAAAAAATTCTGGTTTTATTACTATTTATAACAATTCAAAAATCACTTACTCAACCATTTTATATTTACACGGATTCACTGGCAAAAAAGAACTGGCATGCAAATCACTCGTGGAACACTCAATTTGATCTTAAAAATCAGTCACAAAAATTTAGTGGATCAAATTCAATCTCGATAAAATTTCAAAACGCTTACTCGGGATTTGTGTTGTTCCTGGCAAATCTAAACACATCGGGCTACGATTCACTTGTTTTCTGGGTCAACGGAGGAAACAGTGGAGGACATTCATTCTGGATTAAAGTTTCAACTGACGGCAAAAATTTTTTAGAAGGAAAGTCATCAACTGATTATGTTCAAATTGAAGCTAATAAATGGAAAGAGGTAAAAATTCCGCTGACACATATTCTTGATAGTAATTTTTATATCGTCTCAATTTTATTTCAGGAAAACAAAGGTCAATCTCAACCTGAATTTTTTATTGATGATATTTATCTCACATCAATTTCTGGAAATCCAAAAATTTTAGAGACGAATCTGAGCAGTTACAATTTCTATCCAGGAGATAAAATTTCAATCACTGCAAGAATTAATGATGAAGATGGATTAAATGATCTCAAAAGCGTTGAGGTTGATTGTAGTTCGTTACTAAGTGGATTAAAATTTCAACTTTTCGACGATGGAGCTCATAATGATTATTTAGAAAACGATGGAATTTTTGGAAATGAAATTACCATACCATCGAATACTTCAAATGGTGAAAAGATCATCAATATTATTGTCGAAGATAAATCAGGCAAAAGAGCATCTCAAGAAATCTGGGTCGGTGTTTTAATATCTGACTCAATTCAAATTCCCTTAGGATTGCCCAGGTATCTTTCAATAGGTACAGGAACTACCACATCAAATCTTTCCTGGCAAACCAATAATGGAAACGATTGCTGGGATTTAGGTTATCAATATATCACTTGGGGTTGGTGGAACTGGTATGGAGAATTTGTTAAGAGATTTTGCGATGATGCTCATCGACGCGGTTATATTCCTGTCATTCCAGTTTATATGTTTCAAACTGCACCAAATGAATTCGGATGCACTGGAAATGAATACGATAAAATTTATTGTGCAATAAATAATTCTTCATTAATGAATGAATTCTGGAACCGCTTTATTCAAATGTGTGACGAAGCAAATCGAAGCCTGGCTTCAAAAGTAATTTTTCATATTGAACCTGATATGCTTGGCTATCTTCAACAAAGAGCAATTAGAGAGAATAAAGAACCATCACAAATTCCAGCTTTCATAAACGATACGCGATATCCGAACAATTTATCTGGTATGCATCAGAGAATGATTGATATTGTTCGTGAACATTGCCCGCAAAAAGGAATGATAGCCTTTCATGCTTCACTCTGGGGAAATATTATAAGTTTGAAAGAGAATGAAGAAAAAATTCTCGACATTGAAAGTCTTGCAAGAAACACAGCTGATTTTTTAATGAAATTAAGTCCCGATTTCGATCTAATTTTTATGGATTGGTCTGATCGAGATGCAGGTTATGATGAAATCTGGTGGGATAAGAAAAATACTTCTCTGCCAAACTTTTCAAGAGTTTTAATGTTCACAAATTATCTTTCCATATTTACAAAAAAGAAAATTGTTCTTTGGCAAATTCCAATTGGAAACGAAATGCTTCCAAACATTGTGAACCAATATGCTGATAATCGTCTCGATTATATTTTTGATCATCCATTTGATATTGCAAAATCGGGCATCATTTCACTGCTCTTCGGTGCAGGAATTCCAAATATGACTACTCAATTTACTGATGGCGGACATTTGAAATCACGGGCACTTCAATATTGTCAGAATGGGAAAATTGATTTGATTAATCTTACTCGAAAAGACACAAACATTACATCGTCCAACCAAGAATTATTGTTCGATCAGAATTTTCCAAATCCATTTTCCAGTTACACTTACCTTCGATTTTATCTTCCAGAATTTTATGATGAAGCTGTTAATGAGAAGGTTACTTATGGCAATGTAGAAATAAAAATTTTTAATGTGCTTGGTCAGGAAGTTGGAAAATTACTTAACGAAACAAAGACTGCAGGTCAGTATGAAATTAAATTTACTCCATCAAAATTCAATCTTTCTGGGGGAATTTATTTCTTAAAGCTAAATTATGGAAAGTTCAGCAGAACAATCAAAATTGTTTATCTGAAATGATCGATTATTGATGAGATCTGAGCAAATCTGTTAACGACAAGATCCTCTTCAATTTAAATCCTAAGCTTTGATTGAAAAATTTCTTATTGCAAAAATCAATTTGTTGTTAAAGTTAGATTAAGCTTTGATTAGATTTGGATTTAGTTCATCTAAGATTTCTTTTAACCATTTTAATGTTTTAAGAACAAAACTCGGTCCGTGATGAGCAAAGAAATCATAAATTCCTGGTGTGATAAAAAGTCTATCAAACTTTAATGCATCAATTTCTCCAAATCGATTTATTAATTTTTCTTTTATTGCATTCCTATCCCGATCTCTGGAAAACATCTTTGGTTCATAAATGATGATATCGGGATTTAATTCAGATACTTTTTTATCGTCAGGAGTTAACCACTCACAAGATTCATTTTGAAATATACTCTCACCACCGACAAAATTAATTCCATCAGTAATGTAGCTGAAAGCACCAAAAGAAACTGGACCGCCAAGATCAATTTCAAGATAGAGCCGTTTAATTTTATACTGCTTTACCGATCTGAGATTATTCAATCCGTCGAACAAAATTTTTTCAAGTTGTCTTGCTTCACTGTAATAACCTGCAGCTAAACCAGCTTCAACGCAATTAGCTATTAATTCTGCTAAAGATGGTGGAAGTCTTAATGGATAGATTGGAAATTTTTCTTTCAGATTTTTAATCAATTCAAGTTGGTAACCTGTAGTAGTAAAAATTATATCAGGATTAATTTCATCAATTACCTTTTCTTTGAATGAATTATAAGAGCCAACAATTATCTTTTCTCTCGCCTTTTCTGGATGAACGCAGTAAACACTAACTCCCTTTACAAATTCTTCAAGTCCCATTAAAAATAGTGCTTCAGTAATTGCAGGACTAAAACTTATTATTCTTTCGCACCTTTCGGGAAGGATTAATTGTTTTTGTAAGATTTCGTTGTAGATTTTTCTTTCGGACAAAGTTGCAGCTCAATTATTCTTTGATTTTCAAACTCTCTTTTAATCTTTGAATTTCATCACGAATTGCGGCTGCCCTTTCAAATTCAAGATCTTTTGCAGCATTGTGCATTTCTACAGTCAGTTGTTCGATTAATTCTTTTTTCTGTTCAGGGGTCAAATGTTTAATAATAGGTTGAAGTGCAACTGTAAAACCTGTTTTTCTTTTACCATAATCTTCACGACCTTTTCTAACATCAGCTACAGTAGTTGTAGATAGAATTTCTTCGGTCGTTTTATAAATTGTCTTTGGTGTAATTCCGTGCTTCTCGTTGTATTCGATTTGTTTTTTCCTCCTTCGTTCAGTCTCTTCAATTACTTTTCGCATTGAGTCAGTAATTTTATCAGCGTACATTATTACAAGTCCGTTTACATTTCGTGCAGTTCTCCCAGCAATCTGAAGCAGAGATTTTTCACTTCTTAAAAATCCTTCTTTATCTGCATCAATAATAGCAACGAGCGAAACTTCAGGAAGATCAAGTCCCTCTCTCAAAAGGTTCACACCGACCAAAACATCAAAATCACCGAGACGCAGATCACGCAAAATTTCAACTCGTTCAAGAGAATCAATATCCGAGTGAATATATCTTACTCTCACGCCAAGCTTATCAAAATAATCTGTTAAATCTTCAGCCATTTTTTTGGTAAGAGTTGTAACCAAAACTCTTTCCTTTCTTGCGGCTCTTATTCTGACTTCATTTAGCAAGTCATCGATTTGATTTTTTACTGGTCGAACAGAAATTGGCGGATCAAGTAATCCAGTTGGTCTGATTACCTGTTCAACTACCACACCTTTACATTTTTCAAGTTCATAATCACCGGGGGTTGCACTTACAAAAATTACTTGATTGATTTTTTCTTCAAATTCTTCGAATTTCATTGGTCGATTATCAAGTGCTGAAGGCAATCGAAAACCATGCTCAACGAGTGTTTCTTTTCTCGATCTATCGCCATTATACATCCCTCTAATTTGCGGTATTGTCACATGCGACTCATCAATGATCAAAAGATAATCTTCAGGGAAATAGTCAAACAATGTATATGGTCTTGAACCCGGCGGTCTTCCATCAAGATGGCGACTGTAATTTTCTATACCGGAACAATAACCAAGTTCTTTCATCATCTCGATATCGAATTTCGTCCTTTGTTCAAGTCTTTGAGCTTCCAAAAATTTCCCTTGACTTCTTAATTCGTGCAATCGCAGTTCAAGCTCTTTCTCAATTGATTTTATTGCTTTTCTAATTTGATCTTTCGGCGTGACGAAATACTTGGCTGGATAAATTACATAAGAATTAATTTTCTCTAAAACATTTCCCGTTAATGGATCAATGATTTTCAAAGATTCAATCTCGTCACCCCAGAACTCAATTCGAACAGCTTGATCATCAAGAAAAGCCGGAATCAAATCAATCGTCTCACCCCGAACTCTAAATGTCCCGCGAGTAAACTCAACATCATTTCTTGTATAAAAGATATCGACAAGCCTTTTAAGTAATTCTTTTCGATTAATTCGCATTCCCTGTTTTAGAACAATAACCTGGCTTGCATATTCGTGCGGTGCACCAATTCCGTAAATCGCACTTACAGATGCAACAATTATTACATCTCGCCTTCCTTCAATTAAAGCCGTAGTCGCTTTTAGCCTCAATCGATCAATCTCATCATTAATTGAAAAATCTTTTTCGATATATGTGTCAGTTGCAACTACATAAGCCTCCGGTTGATAGTAATCGTAATAACTTATAAAGAACTCGACAGCATTTTCTGGGAAGAAAGATTTAAACTCGCCGTAAAGTTGAGCTGCTAAGGTTTTATTATGAGACAGCACCAGAGTTGGTTTATTGACCTGAGCAATCACATGAGAAATAGTGAATGTTTTTCCGCTTCCAGTTACACCCAGAAGAGTCTGGAATTTTTCACCTCGTTTTATTCCTTCGACAAGTTGTCTAATTGCCTCAGGTTGATCGCCAGTCGGTTTTAGGTTTGTGACTAATTTGAATTTTTCCATAGTTCTTTAAATAAAATTACATATAAAAAGTTTTAGTTTTTAGTCGTTTTTTTAAAATAAATATTGACATTCATCAGATTGATCTTGAACCAATAAAAAAGATACGAACAAATTCTGCTTTAGACTTGTATTAAAATTAATTAGAATTATCAATATAAAGATCATAATCCCAATACTTATATACATTAATGAAATCCATCGAGTTTCATTTTTATTAAAGCTTTGTATGATAAATTTTTAATGATGCATGAATGAGAATAAAAATAATAGTTTTAATAGTAATTGAAATGCATAGTCAGATCTTATTCAAACCAATTCATAAAAATTAAGATGATTTGAAAAATGAAGACAAGAGATTGACAAAAAGAAATAAATCATTTAAAATGCTTTCGAAAAGTTAAGATGACCATAAAAACGAGGTACAAAATTATGAGAGAAAAAGAATTGGAGTTAATCATACGAGAACTCCCCGAAGATCTGCAAAGGGAAGTCTTGGATTACATAGAGTTTCTCGTAAATAAATATAAAATCAAGGATAAATTGGAAAAGAAATTTAAGTTCGACTGGGAAGGAGGTTTAGCTGAATTACAAGAAAAATATTCTTCCGTTGAATTGCAACATAAAGCTTCGGAGTTAAGGTAATGTTTTTAATAGATACTAATGTATTTCTAGAAATTCTATCAAATCAATCTAAAAAAGAAAACTGCAAAACATTTTTAAATAAAAACATCAATAACTTGAATATTTCTGATTTTTCTTTGCACTCAATAGGAGTAATTCTATTCAGATATGACAAAGAGGACATTTTCGAAAGATTCGCTGGAGATGTCATTTCTAATGTAAGGCTTCTTTCGTTGCCAAAAGAATTTTATGGCAAAATTGCAGAACTTAAGAAAAATGAATATTTGGATTTTGATGATGCTTATCAGTACAGTATTGCAAAGATTTATAAGCTGAAATTAGTGACAATGGATAGAGATTTTGAAAAAATAAAAGATGTTGATATTCTATTCCTTTAATGACTTCTATAAAAGGTTTTATACTAATCCAAAGATCATCATATTAATTGCTATAACAAATATCAAATCGAATACATGACTAACTTTAAATTATTTATTTTAATAAAATTACCTTCTACTGTAAACCCAAATTCTTCTTTTCATTGATTTTATATCACATCTTTTCTAATTTGAAATCGAAAATGATGAAAAATAATTGTACACTTTTGAAGCTATTCCATAATACTCACCATAATTTTTCCACACTCAAAGGTTCAAACACAAGGAAGGAGATTTTTTAATGGGCTGGTTTTTAAAGACTTTTAATTATTCTGTCGGTAAGAAACTACTGATGGCTCTTACCGGATTTTTTCTGATTCTCTTTCTATTCATTCACCTTTTCGGAAATACTTTTCTTTATTTTGGTCCCGATTATTTCAATGGATATGTCCATACTTTAAATGAAACAGCTCTTGTTTACTTTATCCGTGTAATTGAAATTATTCTTGTACTTGGATTTGCTTTTCATATCTGGGATGGACTCAGACTTTGGTGGCAGAATAGAAAAGCTCGTCCTGTTAAATATTACATTAAAGCTACTGATCCAAAATCCACCTGGACATCCCGGAATATGATTTATTCTGCATTAATCATTCTTGTATTTTTAATTATTCACCTCAGAAACTTCTGGTATGAATTCAAATATGGACCAAGAACAGAGAATATTACAGATTATGATATAGTTGTAAAAACTTTTCAAGATCCGGTTTATATGATTTTGTATATGGTTTCAATGGTTTTTCTGTTTTTACATCTGCATCATGGTTTTCAAAGTGCCTTTCAAACTCTTGGATTAAATCATAAAAAGTATACACCATTTATTGTCTGGCTTGGTAGATTTATTGCTCTGTTTTTGTCAGTCGGAT
This sequence comes from Ignavibacteria bacterium, assembly GCA_013177855.1. Lineage (NCBI taxonomy): Bacteria > Pseudomonadati > Ignavibacteriota > Ignavibacteria > Ignavibacteria bacterium. The sequence continues at coordinate 1,897,101 of JABLYA010000001.1, read as the reverse complement.
TTGCTTCATTTCCAATTTATTTTTTCTTTTTTTATGGAGGTAATTAACTATGGCATTAGAATCTAAAATTCCTTCTGGTCCAATTCAGGAAAAATGGACTAATCACAAATTTAATCTCAAACTTGTCAGTCCCGCCAACAAAAGAAAATATGAAATAATTGTAGTTGGAACTGGATTAGCTGGTGCCTCAGCTGCTGCGTCATTGGCTGAACTAGGTTATAATGTAACTGTTTTGACTTTTCATGATTCACCACGAAGAGCTCATAGTATTGCAGCTCAAGGTGGAATTAACGCTGCGAAAAATTATCCGAATGACAATGACAGTATTTACAGATTATTTTATGATACTTTGAAAGGCGGAGATTACCGAGCACGGGAAGCAAATGTCTATAGGCTTGCTGAAGTTAGTAACAATATCATAGATCAATGCGTTGCTCAGGGTGTTCCTTTTGCAAGAGAATATGGCGGATTACTTGACAATCGTTCATTCGGTGGTGCACAATTATCAAGAACTTTCTATGCAAGAGGTCAAACCGGTCAGCAGCTGCTTCTCGGTGCTTACAGCGCTTTGAGTCGGCAGGTTGGTCTTGGAAGAATAAAACTTTACACTCGTCGAGAGATGCTCGGATTAGTCGTAATAGATGGACTTGCTCGCGGAGTTGTTGCAAGAAATTTAGTTACTGGTGAAATGGAAAGATTTGCAGGTCATGCTGTTGTTCTGGCAACTGGTGGTTATTCAAGAGTGTTTTATCTTTCTACCAATGCAATGAATTGTAATGCAACTGCAATCTGGCGTGCTCATAAAAAAGGTGCATTCTTTGGAAATCCTTGTTTCACTCAAATTCACCCAACAAGTCTCCCGCTCCATCACGAACAGCAATCCAAATTGACTTTAATGAGCGAAAGTTTAAGAAATGACGGACGCGTTTGGGTTCCAAAGAAAAAAGGAGATAAACGACCGCCTAATCAAATTCCAGAAGATGAGAGAGATTATTATCTGGAAAGAATGTATCCTTCGTATGGTAATTTAACTCCGAGAGATATCGCATCACGAGCAGCAAAAAGAATGTGCGATGAAGGTTATGGCGTTGGTGAAACTGGTCAAGCAGTTTATTTAGATTTTTCAGATGCAATTAAGAGACTTGGCAAGAAAGTAATTGAAGAACGATATGGCAATCTTTTCCAGATGTACGAAATGATAACTGGAGATAATCCCTATGAAGTACCAATGAAAATTTATCCTGCACCACATTACACTATGGGCGGTTTATGGGTTGATTATAATTTGATGAGTACAATTCCCGGTCTTTATGTAATTGGTGAAGCAAACTTCTCAGATCACGGTGCAAATCGTTTAGGTGCAAGTGCCTTAATGCAAGGATTGGCGGATGGATATTTCATTTTACCATATACAATTGGTGATTACCTTGCTTCACAAAAGTTTATTCCAGTGAAAACAGATCACGAAGAATTTGAAAAAGAAGAAAAAGCTCAAAGAGATTTAATTAAACGATTAATCTCAATTAATGGTAAACGAACAGTCGATGATATTCACAGGGAACTCGGCAAGATTATGTGGGATTATGTTGGAATGTCTCGAAACGAACAGGGATTGAAAAAAGCTATTCAAATGATTAGAGATTTAAGAGAAGAATTCTGGAGAAATGTGAAAGTCCCTGGAAATGATATGGATTTGAATCAAACTCTTGAAAGAGCTGGGCGTGTAGCTGATTTCTTAGAACTTGGTGAATTAATGGCAATAGATGCACTTCATAGAAACGAATCTTGCGGTGGACATTTCAGAGAAGAATATCAAACAGAAGATGGCGAAGCTAAGCGTGATGATGAAAACTTTGCCTATGTTGCTGCATGGGAATTCAAAGATGTTGGTAATTGGGAGCTTCACAAGGAACCACTTGTATTCGAATATGTCAAACCATCCACAAGGAGTTACAAGTAATGAGCAGCGGAAAATTAAATTTGACCTTGAAAGTCTGGCGACAGGCTGGACCTGATGCAAAAGGTGAATTTGTCACTTATTATGCGAAAAACATTTCGCCCGATGCATCATTCCTTGAAATGTTAGATATTGTTAATGAAGAACTCGAAGCAAAAGGAGAAGAACCAATTGCTTATGAACACGACTGCCGTGAAGGAATTTGTGGAACTTGTGGAATGGTGATTAACGGAAGACCACATGGACCACTTCAGGGAATTACTACCTGCCAGCTTCATATGCGGCATTTCAAAGACGGCGATGTAATTTATATCGAACCATTTAGAGCAAAAGCTTTTCCAGTTATCAAAGATTTAATTGTTGACAGATCAGCTTTCGATAAAATTATTCAAGCTGGCGGATTTATTTCAGTTAATACTGGAAGCGCACCTGAAGCAAATACTATCCCGGTCAAAAAAGAAAATGCTGAGCTTGCAATGGACGCGGCAGCCTGTATTGGATGCGGTGCCTGTGTTGCTGCCTGTCCAAATGCGTCAGCTATGCTTTTTGTAAGTGCAAAAGTTTCTCATCTTGCTCTTCTGCCGCAAGGACTCCCTGAGAGAGAAATTCGAGTTCAAAAAATGGTCGCAAAGATGGATGAACTCGGATTTGGAAATTGTTCAAATGTCGGTGCCTGCGAAGCTGAATGTCCAAAAGAAATTAAAATTACAAACATTGCCAGATTAAATAGAGAATTTTATCGAGCAAGATTTCTCTCAAATGTAGAAGATTAACATTCACCCACTTCAAAATTAAAAGCCATCCCCAAAACGGATGGCTTTTTTGTTTTTTATATGCTTGAATTTTAAAAATTTTCAATACTACATTTGACTATGCAAATTAGCTCATTAACTTTTATATATTGCATCAAAACTTATAGGTTAAAAATGAAATTGAAATTTACAACTTGTTTAATCGCTCTTTTGATTTTTTCAACTGAACTTTTCTCTCAAAACGTTAAAGTTGAAGATTATCAGGTTCCGATCAGTCGAGCAAGACTTTTGAGAATGAACGGCTTCTGGAACTGGAATCAAGTTGGTGATTCGGTGATTAATAATGCAGCTGCAGCAGGAGTAATTTATAGACAATTCTATTCTTCACTCCCCTTTGCATGGTTTTTAGATGCTGATTTAAGTGGAGGTAAAAACTTTGCCAAGTATCAGCATTCAGTAAAAATATCTACAAGCGCCAGAAAATATATCTGGGATGAAAGGGACTACTTTGCTTTTGCTGGTCTGGATATGTCTCATCAAGATTACTACAAACAAATTGCATCAAATCTTACTCTCGGAGCTGGTTACGGGAGATACATCGATGCAACAGCCTTAGCTAAAGCTGTTAGAATTGAGGAACATTTGTTAAGAGAAAAAATCATTACAGATAATCTGCCAAAAGAAACTATGATTAAAATTGCAAACATAATTGACAGACAATCAGAATACATAAATATTTATGGTGAGACCTATGAGAATTTCTGGTTATTTGATATTGAGAATGAAATAAGAGCTTCAGGCAAATTAATCGGTAATCATGTTGGGGCAATTGGTATTTTAAGAATGCGTCAGGTTTTATTTAATATTAACGAAAAAGTTAATAATAGATACTTTGGTTATGATATCAATGTAGGTTCAAAATTTGTTTTAAGCACATCTGATAAATCTAATGTCGGCTCACCAAATCTCAGCATTTCCGGCAGATATAGTTATCCATTTGGATGGAGATTTCAGATCAATGGTTCATTCGAAACTTTTACACCAATGGACTCTATGTTTTTCCGACAGGTAACAACCAATCTAAACCTTGACTTTATTTATGAATTAAGCAATAGAATTAATTTTGTTGCAAACTATAGATTGGTTTCCAAAAAAGTATACCAACAATCAAAAATTTCAATTGATCATATATTTCAGACTTCATTTCTCTACTATCTTGAAAACGAACTTTACTATGGCTTCACTACTTCAGTTCAAAAATTAGGCGATCAAAAAACTCAGTTAGGCCTGGCTCTAACTCTTCAATACAATCTTTTCTAACAATTTTATTCTTGCCGAGTTTTGATTTTTATCAATGAAATCTCGGGGATTGAATGATATCTGATAGGCATCGTGGACATTCCAAGTCCACGATTTACAATCATTAATAAACCATCGAACCAGAAATCACCATAAATAAATTTTGTCTCAAACATAACAGGTGTAATTTTTTTAATTGGAAAAATAAAATTCACCTGCCCGCCATGGGTATGTCCAGCTAAATAAATATTGTAACCATATTTCGCAGCTTTTCTTGCAACAAATTCGTCAGGTTGATGAGCAACTAAAATTTTCAAATCAGCGTCTAAATTTGAACTGGCAAGGCTATCAAAAACATTTTCATCGAAGGATTTAATGTAAGTATTTGATAAGAATGTGATTTTTATAAGACTCTCATTTACATAAAGAAGCAAATTTCCATTATCTATCATATTAACATTATTTGCTTTAAGGGCTGACTTTACCGAATCAAGACTTTTAAAATACATTTTCTTGAAAGCTGAAAAGTCATGGTCACCTATAGCGGAGTACACTCCATAATTTGATTTAATTTTTCCAGCAAGTGAGGCAACCACTGGAATATAATTACTATCATCACCTGAGATAAAATCACCGCCAGCAAGAACTATATCTGCATTTAAATCATTTATTTTATTAATGTAATTCTGCACACGCTCTGTTTTGTTAAACCTATCAAATTGAATATCGGAAAAGAAAGCAATCTTAAAATCATTAAGATCTTTTTTAGAGGTATTTAAGTAATAAATCCTCTCATCAACTCGAACATTCTTATAATCATAGTAAGCTCTTAGAGGAACATAAGCAGCAAAGAAAATTGAAAGAAAAACTAAATATCGCCAAAGATATTTCTTAATTTGATCATACCTGAAACGACTAATTTTCTTTATGACAAAGAAAATAAAATGAATTGGTAAAAATAAAAGAATAATTTGAACCATTATCAAAATTACATACCAGGAAGGCACTCTAAAGAAATAGTCGACGAGAAAATTTTTTGGCATTTCAAAATCAGTTTGAGGATAAATCGCCGAATAAACACCGGCAAGTGATTGAGCAACTGGAAAAAGATTTACATAAACTAGAAAAAATAAAATTATTCTCTGGAGTTTTCGCTTATCCTTAAATATACTTAAATCAACAAGTGCCCTTTGTAAAACTCTAAAAAAATAATATTCAATTAAAAATAAAGAGGGTAAAAAAATAGCTGCCCTCAGAATTACAACAAAATACATTCTGTCCATATATTTAAAAGACTATTTGAATTACTTCACTTTATTATAAAACTCATTGAAAAAGTTTTTTGAAAGGTGAGTATCCACAGAAATCCAGTATAGTTTATCATTAAGTGAAAAAACAAAATGGGTCATTCCCATTCCAAAACATTTATAGATTTGATTGCCCTTGTGTTCAAAAAACTGTGGATAGATGAATACAGAATTTTCCGGAGAAATTTTCTTAGTCATTTTAACAAAGTCGTTCCTGGCATCTTTCTCGTTTTTATAAATAGTCACATAAACAATTGCACTGCCCGATTCATTTTCATAATAACCGATCAGATTTTCATTTTCTGTCACAGGCTGGAAGTGAAGTTTATTAATATAATTCTTTGCTTCCTCTCCAGATATTGTTTTAACAAGCATTAGTGAATTTACTTCATCTGGCAAAGGTTGTTTTTGTCTTGAACAACTTAAAAAAGTAAAAACGAAAAAAGTAAAAAGAGTAATTGAAAAAAATTTCATATTCGTCCTAAAAATTAATTTAACTCTCATTTTTCCCCATTATTTTTTGCAACCTACCGCTGGCAATTTCAGATAAGATTAAGCGTGCACTAATTTCAGCACGTTCATCAATGAGTTGATCCCAATTATCAGTTTTTTCCCAGAATATTTCTTTTAATTTAGCTAATGATTTTAAACTGAACATTGAAAGATCTGCTGTTAATTTATTTACTTCGTTATCAAGCTCTTCGGTAGTCTGGACTACCTTTGAATATAAACCGAACATTTTACCCCACTCAGCATCTCGCCATTGAGTATCTAAACTTAAATGCGTGAAAGCGCTTATACCAATTTTCTTTATTAAAAATGGACTTATTACAAAAGGTCCAATTCCAATCGTGAGTTCACTTAATCTTAATGAAGCATCTCTTTTAGCAATTGCGTAATCACAAGCACTCACTAAACCAATTCCACCACCCACAATTTTCCCATGAACTCTTGCAATGATTGGTTTTGTACATCTAATCATTGTAAGTAATAATTTGCCAAATGCGAAAAAGAACTCTTTAGCTTTTTCAAATCTATCAAAACGCATCAATTCATCTATTGAAGCACCGCCACAAAATGCACCATTACCTTCACTTTTGAGAACTATAACATTTATATTCTCATTGTAACTCACATCATTAAATTCCTTTGTTAACCTGAGTAAATGTGAAGTTGTGAGAGAATTCCCTTTGGGATTAAAAAAGCTAATTGTACAAATCTTATTTTGAATTTCGCTCGTGACTATTTCATTTACAGACATTTAAACCTCCTTAAAACAAATTTTCTATGTTCAAAATATTGATTTCTTAAATTTTATCACAAAGATGCAAAACTGGAAATCTTAAAAATCATATCTCAATAATTCAGATTTTATTTAACTTTCAAATAAAATTGAGTTAAAAAAATGAAAAACTTCAAAGTTTATTTAAGTTTTTTGGTTGTAAATTTTCTTTTCTATTCAAGTTCTGCTACAGCTCAAGGGAAATTTCAAACATCAATCGAAAAAGAAAGCATACTAATTGGCAGTGGTAGTGTTTTACTACTCAGCTCCATTTTACTTGAAAAAAATTTGTCAATTACTCCACAAGAAATTTTATTGTTGAAAAAAGATGATATCAACTTCATTGATCGTTCTGCTGTTAATTACTACTCAAAAAATCTAAGCCTCGCAAGCGATGTTTTACTGATTACATCAGTTTTGTTACCCACGAGTTTTTTAGTGATGAATGAAGCCAAAAATGACTTAATTGAAATTGGAATAATGTATCTTGAAACACTCACTCTCACCTACGGAATAACTAATCTTACCAAAAATATTTTTCAAAGATTTAGACCCTATGCTTATAATAACTCAATTGAAATTTCAGAAAAACTTGATTCCGATACAAAAAAATCATTCTTCTCCGGTCATACATCAACATCTTTTGCTTCTGCTGTTTTCTTTTCTTCGGTTTTCTCAGAGCTCAGTTCAGACGAGGAAGCGAAAACACTTGTCTGGATTGGATCATTATCACTCGCTTCAGCAACTGGTTTGTTAAGATATTTCTCCGGCAAACACTTTCCCACTGATATTCTTGCTGGTGCTGTTGTTGGAAGTCTTATTGGTTACACTATTCCCAAACTTCACAAAGTATCAAATAGTCAAGATATTAAATACACGGTTAATCAAAATTCTTTCTCAATAATTATTAATTTTGATTCGAAATTTTTGAAGTAAAAATTTTTAAGTTCTAATTACTCAAAAATTAGCTCTTCTTCACTTTCAAATTCACAATTGAAATTTTAATTAAAATTTTACTTTTGTCAGTGGCTTAACATATCCATCTCCAATTTTCTTGATTGATTTTAACGTTATTAACAATTACATTAAACACAGAATATCTATCTTAAGAGTTACGTTTTAAAGAATGAAGGGATCATTACATAAACTTACAATATATTTTTACTTTATTACAGGGATATTTAGTTTTTTCTTCTTGTCCATCTATGGTTTCGATTATTACAAACTACCAATTGAAGAGAGGGTTTTTAGTGCGAAACATCAAATTCTTAAACCCAGTGGATTATTAGGTCATGGTTTGGGAATTATTGGAAGCTTAATGATGATAATTGGTGTATTGAGCTATATGATTAGAAAAAGATGGAGAAAAATTAACAAATTGGGATATCTGAAACACTGGCTCGAATTCCATATTTTTATGTGCTCGGTTGGACCAATCCTTGTGCTTTTTCACACTGCATTTAAGTTTGGAGGCATTATTTCAATAGGTTTCTGGTCAATGGTTATTGTAGTTTTAAGCGGTATAGTTGGAAGAGTAATCTATGTTCAGTTACCTAAAACTCTTCAGGGTGAAAATCTTTCAAAATCTGATATTGAAAATAATATTTCAGATTTAATTCATAAACTGTCACCAGATTTAAAAGAAAAAGTTCTTAATGTTTTAGTCGAATTAGATGAAAAATCAAATAAGAACTATGTAGCTGAATTCACCACACAAAAATTAACTGATTCTTTAAAATTAATTTTCAAAGAAAATTCCATCAGGAAAAAGAAGATAAAGGAACTAAAGTTTTATATAAATCAGCAAAGAATTCCTATTGAAGACAAAAAATATCTATTAAAAATTTCCGAACAGATTTTAGCATTAAGAACAAAAGAACATTTATTAAATGCCTTCGATAATCTTTTACGACACTGGCACATTTTTCATTTACCATTTGCATTATCAATGTTCATACTGATGTTCATTCACATAATTGTTGCAATTTTATTTGGAGCAAAGTGGATTTTTTAAGGAGACTAAAATGAAAGTAAGTATAAAATATTTTTACTTAATGGTAATTTTAATTTCTGTTTTATTTGTTGTCTATATAGTTAGAGAAAACGACCAAATTCAGAAACCGATATCAAATTCGGGAATGAGGATGGAAAATCCTCATAAAAATATGCCAGACGATTCAATTCATAGAAATATATTTCAAAATGCACCACCCTCTCGCGAAAATGTATCTGAAACATTTCGCAATAAACTTCACGAACTTGAAATGAAGTATAAGAGAAATCCAAATAATCTTGAAAGTGCAACGGAACTTGCCGATTTTTATTTAGCCGCTCACGATAACAGCAAAGCAATTGAAATTTATGAAAAATTTCGAGACAAGTTATCGATCGAATCCTTATTTAATCTGACAGTCGCTTATTATAATTTGAAAAATTATAAGAAAGCTGAAGAAATAACAAAACTTATTCTTAAAAAGAAACCTGATGAATATCGTGCAATTTTTAATCTTGGTTCAATTAATGCCTCAATGGGAGAAAAAGAACAAGCAAAAAAATACTGGAATGATGTAATCAACCGCTTCCCTCAAACTGAGGAGGCAAAAAAAGCAAAAGAATTATTAGCAATATTAAAATGACAGAAGAGAATTTGCTTGAAGGATTGTTTTACTTATTCACTTTTTTGATAGTTGGAGTGGTTCTTCTAATTTATTTGATCAAAGTCAGGCGCTCAAACAAAAATGTCTTATCTAAAATTCAAAAGGCAAAAGAACTTGGAACTTTTGAACCTGTATCTCTTCATCCAGTCATAAATTATGACATCTGTATTGGAACAGGAGCCTGTGTTGAAGCTTGCCCAGAAAAAGATATACTTGGATTAATAAATGGTAAAGGAGTAACGATAAATGCATCGAGATGCGTCGGACACGGTGCCTGTTTTCATGCTTGCCCAGTTGAAGCTATATCTCTTGTTATGGGAACAGAAAAAAGAGGGGTTGAACTGCCTCATATATCACCAGAATTTGAAACAAACATTCCAATGATTTTCATCGCAGGAGAACTGGGCGGAATGGGATTAATAAAAAATGCTGTCGAACAAGGGAAACAGGCAATTGATAACATTTCAAAAAAATTAAGTAATCATTCAAATGCAGATTACGATGTTATTATAGTTGGTGCAGGTCCAGCAGGAATTTCGGCAACGCTTGCTGCTAAAAGTTACGGTTTAAAATATCTAACACTCGAACAGGATACTGTTGGGGGCACTGTCTATAGCTTCCCACGACAAAAAATAATTATGACCTCTCCAATGAATTTACCCCTTTATGGAAAAATAAAACTGACCGAAACAACTAAAGATGAATTATTAAGACTCTGGAATAATATATTTCAAAAGTACTCAATAAAGATAAACGAAAATGAAAAAGTTGTAGATATAAAAAAGGAGGATAATGTTTTTAAAGTCTATACAAATAATAAAATTTATACTTCTGCATCAGTTCTACTGGCAATTGGGAGAAGAGGCAGTCCAAGAAAACTAAATGTTCCCGGTGAAGAAAAACAAAAAGTTTTCTATAAACTTCTTGACCCTGAATTAATTAAAAATAAAAATGTCCTGGTAGTAGGAGGTGGGGATTCAGCAATTGAATCAGCTTTAATTCTCGCCGATGAAGGTAACAATGTAACCCTATCCTATCGTAGTGAAAAATTTTCAAGACTAAAAGAAAAAAACTTTCAGGCAATTCACGATGCAATCGCAAAACAGAAGATTAGAGTGATTTTTAATTCGCAGGTTAAAGAAATTTTTGATGATTTTGTTGAGTTGAAAATTAATGATTCAGAATTTTTAAAAATTCCGAATGATTTAGTGTATGTATTTATAGGTGGTGAACTGCCCAACCAATTTCTAGAGAAAATTGGAATTAAAATAACCAAAAAATTTGGTGAAGTAATTCTATCACACAAAAATGAAAAAGTTAGTCGCAATTAGTTTAGTGTTAAACAAAATACTTCTTGCTCAAATTTCTCCAGGTGAATTGAGCAGCTTTCATGCTAAGTTTGATGGATTGAGCAACTGCACGAAATGTCATACCATTGGTGAAGGTTTAGATAACGGAAAATGTTTAGATTGCCATAAAGAAATTAAAACGCGGGTAGAGAAAAATTCTGGTTACCATTCGTCAAAAGAAGTTAAAGGCAAACAATGCTGGACCTGCCATTCAGAACATAACGGCAGAAATTTTCAAATCATTCAATTCAATAAGTCTAAGTTTGATCATCGACTAACTGGATATGAATTAACAGGGAAACATAAATCAATTGATTGTTCTGAATGTCACAATCAAAAATTTATAAAAGATCCATCTTTAAAGAAGAAATTAAAATCTTTCTTAGGATTAGTTAACACCTGTATTTCCTGTCATCAAGATATTCATCAACAAACTGCCGGGAGAAATTGCGAAAAATGTCATAATACATTCTCCTTCTCATCAAATATTCAGTTCGACCATTCAAAAACCTCATTCCAGTTAATAGGCGCTCATAAAAAGGTTAATTGTATAGACTGTCATAAAAAAAGTGTGACTGAAAATTCAACTATTCTAAAGTTTGTTTCGAAAACTAAAGTTGAATGTATTGATTGCCATACAGATGTTCATGAAAACAAATTTGGGAATAATTGTTTGAAATGCCATAATTACAACTCTTTCAAAAATGTTCCAAAGCAAGGATTTGATCACTCAAAAACTGGTTTCCCCTTAAACGGTAAGCATCAATTTGTACAATGTAATGAATGCCATAAAAATAAATTAACAGATCCAGTTAAACATAATAAATGTCTTGATTGTCATCAGGATTATCATAAAGGACAATTCGCAATTAAAAATACTCCCAGAGATTGCGAAGATTGTCATTCAGAAAATGGATTTACGCCATCAAATTTTACTTTAGAACAACATCAGAGAACAAAGTTTGTATTAACTGGGTCACATCTTGCAATTGAATGTCGAAGCTGTCATTATAAAAATGATGAGTGGAAATTCAAATTCAATTCATTCCAATGTATCGGATGCCATAACAATGTTCATAATCAAGAAATATCTCCTCGATTTGCTGGGCAGAATAATTGCGAAAATTGTCACAATACTGGTTTATGGTCTATTATAAAGTTTGATCATAATCAAACTAAGTTTACACTTTCAGGAAAGCATGCTCAAACAAATTGCAGAAGTTGTCACATAAAAGAATTTCAAAATAAAAAAATTCATCTATTTAAATCCTTAAAGTCAGATTGTTTGGATTGCCATAAAGACTTTCATAATAAACAATATGCATCTGGAGAGTGTGTAAATTGTCATACGTTCGATAATTGGAAACCAGGATTATTTAACCATAATGAAACTGCTTTTAAACTTACTGGGGCACACGAAAGGGTAGAATGCATCAAATGTCATCCAAAGGTCGAGATGGATAATGGTGACAATTTCATTTTATTCAAAATAAGGAGGGTAAGATGTTCAGATTGTCACTTATCTTAATTACATTTTTAACAATAGGTTTTGCACAAAATTCTCCACATGGAAGTAACTTAAAATTACAATGCGATGATTGTCACTCAGAGCAATCTTGGAATATTCTATCTACAGAAATGAAATTCAATCATGATCAAACTGGTTTTAGTTTAACGGGCCAGCACAAAATGGTTAATTGCCGCCAATGTCACTCAACTTTGAAATTTGAAGAAGCTAAGAATGACTGCAAAGCATGTCATAACGATGTACATCAGAACACTTTTGGAATAGATTGCCAACGATGTCATACTTCAGAAACCTGGATTGTGAAAAACATTCGACAAATTCATAATCAAACTCGTTTCCCGTTAACAGGAATCCACCAAAATGTAAATTGTCAATCCTACCATCAATCAATAAACAGATTGGTTTTCGAAGAAAAGAGTATCGAATGTTATTCCTGCCACAGAAAAGATTTTGAACAAGCTAAAAATCCAGATCACATATCCGCTAATTTCTCAACAAATTGCTTAGAATGTCATTCATTTGAATCCAAAGGCTGGGGTGGAAGGAATTTTACACACGCGTTTTTCCCTCTTGTTGGTGGTCATGAAATAAAAAATTGTTATACCTGCCATAATCAACAAACATTTCAGGGGTTAGATACTAAATGTGTCAGCTGCCATCTTGATAATTACCAGCAAACTCAAAATCCAAATCATCAACAAGTGGGTTTTTCAACTAATTGTGAAAATTGTCACAAAATAACTTCGTGGAAAGATGCTCAATTCGATCATGATAATCAATTTTTTCCAATTTATTCAGGCAAACATAAAGGGAAATGGAACACTTGTGCAGATTGTCATTCAAATCAAAATAATTATGCAGAATTTTCTTGTATAAATTGTCATGAACACAACAAAACAACGATGGATCAAAAACATCGAAATGTGAATGGTTATGTCTACAATTCTCAGGCTTGCTATAACTGCCATCCAAATGGTAGTGAAGATGGAGCTTTTAATCACGATATGACCAATTTCCCATTGACTGGTGCTCATACTAATTTAAGTTGCAATAGCTGTCATCAGAATGGTTTTGATAATACTCCAACCGAATGTCAAGCCTGTCATATCGATGACTTCAATCAAACTCAAAATCCCAATCATCAACAAATTGGATTAAATACTCAATGTAATAATTGCCATAATACCAATGCCTGGACACCTTCTACATTTAATCATTCTAACACAAATTTCCCATTGACTGGTGCTCACACTTCAACTAATTGTTCAAATTGTCATCAAGGTCAAACTACTGGAACTTCTACTCAATGTCTAAGCTGTCATCAAGATGATTATAATCAAACTACAAATCCTAACCACTCTCAACTCGGTTTCCCGACTAATTGTGATCAATGTCATTCTACTCAAGCATGGCAGCCGGCAAGTTTTGACCACAACAATACTCAATTTCCATTGACTGGTGCTCATACTAATTTAAGTTGCAATAGCTGTCATCAGAATGGTTTTAATAATACTCCAACCGAATGTCAGGCCTGTCATATCGATGACTTCAATCAAACTCAAAATCCTAATCATCAACAAATTGGATTAAATACTCAATGTAATAATTGCCATAATACCAATGCCTGGACACCTTCTACATTTAATCATTCTAATACAAATTTCCCATTGACTGGTGCTCACACTTCAACCAATTGTTCAAATTGTCATCAAGGTCAAACTACTGGAACTCCTACTCAATGCTTCAGCTGTCATCAAAATCAATTTAATCAAACTACAAATCCAAGTCATACTGCTCTTAATCTTCCAACAACCTGCGAAAATTGTCACACAACAAATCCAAACTGGAAACCAGCTCTATTCCCAATTCACGATAATTTTTATCCTCTGACAGGTCAACATAATTCAATAAGAAATAATTGTAATTCCTGCCATAATGGAAATTACAATAATACTCCCAACCAGTGTCAGGGATGTCATATGAATGATTTTAATGGAACTACTAATCCCAATCATGTGAGTTTACAATTCCCGCATCAATGTGATATGTGTCATACTACAAATGGTTGGAGCCCTTCTACTTTCAATCACGATCAACAATATTTCCCTATCTTCTCGGGTAAACACAAAAACAAATGGGCTAATTGCTCCATCTGTCATACTAATCCAAGTAATTTCGCTGTATTCTCTTGCATTACCTGTCACGAACACAACAAAACAACGATGGATCAAAAACATCGAAATGTGAATGGTTATGTCTACAACTCTCAGGCTTGCTATAACTGCCATCCTAATGGTGATAATTTGATGCATATTGATAACTTTAGAAGGAATTAAAATGAAAAAATTTATCATTTTGATTTTTTTGATATGCGTTGTCTTAGATGCTCAAGATAAAAGCAAAATTTTTGGTGTGATCACTTTTAAATCTTCTCAATTTGAATACATTAAATTTAGTACTACCGAAGGAATATATATAGACGATACACTTTATGATTTAAAAGGTTCAATTGCAGCAATTGTTAAATTCAAGTCTTCTACATCAATTGCAGCTAAACCCCTTAATAACCTTCAGATTGGTGATACTATCTTTGCTTTCATTAATTTACCAGTTCAGCTTGAAAATATTGAGAAGATTGATACAACATCGAACTTTGGCATAGATAGCGTCGGGATTTTGACAACAGACAATAAGTTGAAATCAACCAAAAATTATAATCTTAGAATGTCAATTCAGAGTTATGGTGATCTGAATAATTATAATTCTACCAACAGATTGCGTTATAGTCTTAACTCTTCAGTAGAAAACATTTTTACGAATAATCTAAATTTCAATTCCTATTTTATAGTAACAACAAATAGAGGTTCAAATACTTTAAATAGTAGGGATGTTAAAAACTTTCTCAAGATTTATGAACTTTCATTTGATTATACTTTTAGGGAAAATCATAACTTAATATTTGGCAGAAGTATAAATCCTAATATAATAAGTCTCGGCTCGATTGATGGAATTCAGTACTCTTATAAATTTAATCAGAATAGGGCTGGATTATTCCTTGGCTCAAGACCAGATTATTTTTCTTATTGGTTTAATATTAACCTCTTTCAGGGTGGATTATTCTTTTCAAGGGTTGATTCATTTGGCACCAGAACCATTGATAATTCAATTGCGTTCATTGAACAGACGAATCATTTAAAATCCGATAGGCGATTTATCTATTTCCAGCATCGAAATGATTTATTACCTAATACATATTTCTTCTTTTCAACTGAATTCGATTTCTTTCTTGTAAATAAAGGGATGATTTCAAAAAAATTTAATTTAACATCAATCAATGCTCTTCTTACAATTAGACCAATCCGACAAATCAACTTTAATATAAGCTATGATTCAAGGAAAAACATTTATTATCTCGAGAGTTTCAAAAATTCAATAGATACACTTTTTGAAAATGTCCTCAGACATGGTCTTAGATTGTCCGCTTTTATCAGACCATTTAATTTATTTTTCGTCAACTTCCACTTTGGAACAAGAGAAACATCTCGTGACCAAAAAGCATCTAATAATTACGGAAGTACAATTGGATTTAATTATTTACCTATAATTTATTCTTCCATAAGTTTTGGTTTTAATAGAATTCAAACACCTTTCGTTACAGGTACAAATTATTCAAGTTATTTTTCTAAAAATATTTTTAATGATCTTATGGTAAATCTAAATTTTCGACTTTATGAGTTTCGACAAAATATCACCCAAAGATTATTCACAGATCGTTTTTTAGAACTGGGTTTATACGCAAACATTTTTAGAAATTTATCTCTCTCACTCACAATTGAGCAAAAACTAAATAATGAAAAATCTAAATTTTTAATGTTTGATATAACTAACAGATTTTAAAGGTTTACATTATGAGCTACGACATAATAATCATAGGTGCAGGACCTGCGGGAATTAGTATGGCGGTTGAAGCCAAACATGCAGGAGTTCCAGTAGATAAAATTTTAATACTTGAAAAAGCGGAAGTGCATTCTTTTACCATCAAAAAATTTTATCCTGATTCAAAACCTGTAAGTGCAAATTACAAAGGATTGGAAGCGAAATGTCTCGGCGTTATGTGTCTCTCAGATTCAACTAAAGAAGAAACTTTAACATATCTGGATAAAGCAATTCGAGATAATGATCTTCAAGTTCATTATAATGAAGCTGTCTATCGGATTGAAAAGAATGAAAATGATACATTTACTGTTTTTACTGAGAAAGCTAAATATAATTCCAGAATTGTTGTAGTTGCGATTGGAATTCTCAGCAAACCAAATAAACCAGATTATAAATTACCTGCCTCATTAAAAGATAAAATTTTCTTCGATGTAACTGAAAAAGAAATTCGGAATTCAAAAGTTCTTGTAGTCGGTGGTGGTGATTCAGCTTCCGAATATTGCCAATACCTTGTTCAGAACGACAACGAAGTTACTTTGAGCTATCGAAGAAAAGATTTTACAAGAATGAATGACATAAACCGAGAAAGTATTTTGGCTCTTGAAAAACTAAACAAACTCAAAATTTTAAGAGAATCGAATATCATTGAAGTTAGAGACAATAACGGAAAACCTGAAGTATACTTCAAAGAAGCCAATTACCCTCCAATGATCTTTGATTATATTATTTACGCACTCGGCGGAACAACACCCAAAAACTTTCTTAAAGCAATTGGAATTGAATTTAATGGCGAACAACCTGTTCTCAAAGATAATTTTGAAACAAACATTCCAGGACTATTTCTGGTTGGTGACCTTTCTGCAGGATTAAAAGGTGGCTCAATCAACTGGGCGTTTAACTCAACTAGAATAGCAATGCAAAAAATTTGTGAAGATTATCTTGGTTGTAGAGTAATTTGATTTGCTATTGAAAAAAAAAATCTGGCTTTAAATGCCAGATCAGATCCTTATTAATTTCCAAATACTTTATGAGTTATATTCGATCCTTCTTTGGATTGCGCTCAACATATCAACAAATGAATCATCTCGCATCAATTCTTCCACAGTTTGAATTGCATGTATAACAGTTGAATGATCTCTGCCTCCAAAATTTAAACCAATTGTTTTCAATGATGCATTTGTAAATTTTTTACAGAAATACATTGCTATTTGTCTCGCCTGTACAAATTCCTTTTTCTTGGTTTTCGATCTTAAAACATCTGGTGAAAATCCGAAGTAATCGGCTACAATTTTTTGGATCTGATCAAGAGTTAGTGTTGATCTTTTTTCTGTTGCGACGGATTTAACCACTTCTTTTGCCAGCTCTAATGTAATGTCTTTTCCTTCAAGTGAAGCTTTTGCAAGCAATTTGATGAGCGCACCTTCAAGTTCTCTAACATTATTTGTTATGTTAGTCGCAATATATTCGATGATGTTTAAATCAATTTCAAGATTATAAGACTCGCTCTTTTTGATTAAAATTGCAATTCTTGTTTCTAAATCTGGCGGCTGGATATCAACTGACAATCCCCATTGAAAACGCGAGATTAATCTTTCATCCAGACCAGATAAACTTTTTGGTGGTTTATCACAGGATAAAACTATTTGTTTACCAAGTTGATAAAGGCTGTTAAAAATGTGGAAGAATGTGTCGGTAGTTGATTCTTTACCAGAGAAGAATTGAATATCATCAATAATTAAAATATCAACACTGCGATAAAAACTTGTAAATTCATTCGGATTACCCTTTTTAATTGATTCAACGAATTCAGTCGTAAATTTTTCAGCTGTTGTATATAAAACTCTTCTGGCTTTTTTATTTTGAACGACAAAATTTCCAATTGCCTGAATTAAATGTGTTTTCCCCAGACCAACTCCGCCATAAATAAACAATGGATTAAACGAAGTTCCACCAGGAGAATTTGCAACAGCGTAAGCCGCAGCTCTGGCAAGTTGATTACCCTCACCCTTGATGAAATTATCAAATGTGAATTTTTCATTTAAGTTTGTTTCAAATACTTCTTCTTGTTCCTTTCGTTCATTTACATTTATACTTGAACTGCCATTTGACCCGGAATTTTTACTTGAAATTAAATGACTTCTATAGTAGTTAATATATCTTTGTTCGGGAGTTTCATCAGGACTTGTTTCTGAATCGAAAATGTATTTCAGTTTTGCATTTTCTCCGATTGAGTGAAGCAAAGCTTTTTTAAGTAAAGCATTAAAGTTTACTTCAATGTAATCCCATGAAAAATCATTTGGTAATTTTATGGTTAATTCTTCACCTTCAAAATCTATGGGTTCAATTGGTTCAAACCAGGTTTTAAAAGTCAATCCATTTATATTTTGTTTTATTATTTCAAGGCAGTTATTCCATATTTCCTTGGCTTTTTCAGAATTTTTGTAATTAAATTTCTTTTTATCACTTATTAATTGGATTTTTTGATTTTGTAAGTTATCCACACTCATAGTAAAACCTATTTTTTTCACTTTGTTGATTTTTTTAAAGTTTTACTTTAAGAAAAATTTATCCACAAGTTATCCACATCAGAGAATCTATGTAAGTCTTTGTATTTTAATAAAATAGGGCTTTATTAGATTCAAAATTAACACTGGCTGATGTGGAAAACTTTATTGTGTCTTTTACATTGTGTGAAAACTTTTCACAGAGAAACGTTTTCCACAACTTATCCACACTCATTGAAAAGAACTTTTACATCTCAAAGATTATAATAAAGATGACTCTCTTATGCAAATTTATTTTATGACTCTCAGTTTGAAGATGACTTCTTCAGGTGAAAGTATACCTGCAAAAAGCCGCTCATAAATGACTGGCTCAAGATTCACAATTGGGTTTAGCCACTTCAAAGGTGCGAAATTAGATACGTTAAAACGTTTTTCCAGAATCTCGAATTTTGCACCTGTTTCATAATTCGTACGATGATTCAATTTCCATTTTTCATAAAATTTCAATTTCTTGTTTTCTATGTATTCGTAGTTATCAAATGTTCTGATTGAAAATGGAATTTTGTGATCTGGATCACCAAAATATTTTGTATTCAGAAAAAAAGGTGCATAAACATTTATTATAGCATTTGGTTTTGAAATGCGATAGAGTTCAGTTATTACTTTATTAAAATTTTGCAGATGTTCCAATATATGACTAGCTAAAATTTCATCGAATGTATTGTCTTCGAATGGATATGGGAATGAATTCAAATCGTGAATTAAATTTCCACCATAATCTATAACATCCAAATTGATATAACCTTCGAGTATTTTATTACCACATCCTAAGTTCAATCTTTTCATAAAGCGAATATAAAATTTAAATACTCATCTAAAAAATCTTATTTCGTTTTTAGTTTCTCAATTAGCTTGAAGAATTTTAAAAATAAAAAGCCCCTTGGGGTTATGGGGCTTTTTGCGAGAGGAACTTTATTTTAGTAAGCAACTGTAATACTGAATGTTCCTGTATAATCTCCATGAGGTTGGTTTGCAGCAATTGAAAGAGAACCACCAACCCAGAGATATAAATAGCCATCGCCTGAGACATTTACCAGCGGAATCGAATTTCCGCTTACAACATCAGTAGCTGACTCATATGTACTGCTTGAACCTGTTTGCTTAATTGATGGTGTGAATACCATTGTTCCGTTTGTTCCACCATTGCTGCTGACCCAAGCATTGTTATTCAATGTAACATTGTTAAATGTAATAGTTACATTCTTATTTGGATGACCAATAATTCTAAAATTCGCTCCAGCAGATGGTGCAATGCTGGGAGTTTGTGGACTTCCGTTTAATATAATCTCACCGAAATCAAGATTTCCGCCAACTAATGAGATTGAAAGTCCTTTTTTGAGTTGTGCTAAAACAGTTGCTGTAGCGCTTGCACTTGATTGTGCATAAATATTAGAAGCAACAAAGATTAAAAGAACTGAAAGAAGAATTGAACGTTTCATATGAACCTCCATTGTTTTTTGTTTTATCGATTATTATCAAATAACATTTGAGTAAATAAACTCAAGCAAAATGCCAGCTAAAAAACATTAATTATTAGCAAAAATTTAAAGGTTATGCAGAAAGTTGATGTCTAATATTAGCCAGTTGAAGAATAATGTTTGACAGATTTTCTTGTTTGCGGGTGAGTAATTTTTAATTAAAGCTCACCCTTTTGATTGGATTTGAGTATGATTTTAATTGAAATGATATGGAGTGTTAGCCTACTTTGGAAGAAAGATATTTATAAAATTATTTTAATACTTCTATTAACAAGAAGAAAATAATTTGGAAGATTAAATTGAACCTGGCAATTACAAGTGACCTTTTGATATTTAAATAAAAATATAAATATCCAAAACTGAAAGAAATAATAAACCAGGATAAATAATTTTGTAGTGGCGCAATTCCTCCATCGAAAAACCAGTAATTAAGCTTAGGAGCTACAATTTCTAACAAGATGTCATAAACAAACATCAAAAGTCCGACAAAAGCAGATTTTACAAAACTTGACCACTTTAAATTTTCTACAAAACCAACAGCTGCTAAAATAAGGACAACCCAATTCAAACCAATTATCAAGGGAACATCAAAAATTTTAATTCCAAGATTTTCACCATATTGATATTGGCCAAAAATTAATCCTGTTTTTACTCCAGCAACTTCTATTAAAAAAGTAAAAATATAACTTGCAATCACCCAAAGTAAAAACCTTTTCGATGGTACTTCCTCAAAAATTACAATCGTCGATGTGACTAATAAAAATAATGGTGTAAGAAAACTTAAAAGTTTTGAAAAATTTGTGTACTGATGAATTACAATTCCAACTATATAGAAAGTCGCGAGAAAAATAATTGTTAATTTCCTATGATTAATTTTCTGCCCTTCCATTCAAGTTTACCTTTATGACTTAAAATCATTGATCTTATTCCAATAAAAATCACAATAAATAATTGAATTGGAGTAAGAATTAAATTTGGTATAATTTTTTGATTTGACTTTTTTGAAATAAGAATTTTTTGTATGAGAATAGCTCCAACAATTAAAAAATATTTGATCGAAAGAAACATCAAAATAAACGGAGCTAAAAATGTAAGCGCAATCATTCCAAGTAAAAACGAAAATTTCAAATAAGAGGTGCTAAAACCAGGATAAAAATTTTTTGAAAATCCATTCAATGCCTCATTAAAACTTTCGTACATTCTTGCAAAGATCAAATGACCACCGAGTAAAGTTACAATCTTATAACCATTCTTCTTCAGCAAACGAGCAAGTTCCATATCCTCAACTGGTTTGTTTTTAACACTTTTGTGTCCTCCAATTGCGAAATACGCATCTCGTTTAATGATAATAAATTGACCGTTTGCCGCAACAAAAGCCGGATTTGAAATCTTGTATACAAATTTTAATGGCAGAAAAGTGAGAAGCAGCCAGTTCATAGAAGGAACTATTAAAAATTCAGAAAGTGATTTCATAATCTGAGATGGAAAAACAGACAACATAGATGCATTCAGATCGTTCATTTTTAAAAAAGCAGCTTTAATCGCATTTTTATTTAGTCGTACATCAGCATCAATAAAAATCAAGTAGTCGCCAATTGAATTTTCAGCGAGTTGATGACAAGCCCAATTTTTTCCAATCCAGCCATCTGGAAGCGGTTCACCGTTAATTACTTTAATGTTTTTTTTATCTGCTGAAAATTTTTGAAGCAGCTCTCCGGTTTTATCTTCTGAGTTATCATTCAAACAGATAATCTCAGTATTTTCTAAATCTTGCATTAAAAGACTTTTAAGGAATTCCTCAACATTCTTTTCTTCATTTCTGAACGGAATTAATATTGAAAGCTTTTCGAAATTGAATTTTTGACTCAAATCATCTTTAAGCGTGATGTTCGATAAAAAATTATAGAAAACAATAAATGAAAAAATTATTTGAGCAATTAGAATTAAAATAAACAAAATATCAATCATTACACTTTTATTTCAAATTTCCGTGAAATCAACAGTTGATTTTCAAGTTCAACTAAATTTTGAATAAAATCATTTTTTAATTTTTGATAGTCGGATGAATAATCTTTTGAGCTCTTAACATCACTCAATTTAAAGTAGACATTCGGTTTTTTCTCGTTCTCAAATTGGATTTTCATCGCCAGAAAAAGAAGATCAAATTCGTAAGAATCTTTCAAGATTAATTCAAAAACTCCAGGTTTTATATTCACATTCGTTCTATAAGATTGTAATTCTCCCTGTGGGAAAATAACGACGAAATTTTTTTTCTTCTTCAGTAAGTATTTTGCAAATTCGAAGGATTGTATAACATCCCTGTGTTTTGATTGATTAATTGAAAAAGCTCCAATGTGATTAAAGAACCAATACCTTTTGATAGTTTCCTCAAGTACCATCATATAAATTTTATAGTCAGAGAAGAACTTTCTATTAATCAAATCAACGAAAAAACCATCCCACCACGAAAAATGATTCGGTAAGACAAGCAATGAATTATTATTCAATTTCTTTGGCAATTCACTAACCACAAAGAACTTATTAAAAAATTTTTTGAATTGATTATTGATATAAAAATTAAACAGATATCTCAGAAATTTATTGTGCTTTGCCTCAATCATTTCTCATAACGCTCAATTAATTCAGCTGTAATTTTCCCAGATAAAATTGTTAATGGAATTCCGCCGCCTGGATGAACTGTTCCACCGCAAAAATATAATCCCTCATATACACTTGATTTATTTTTTTGTCTAAGAAATGCAGAATAACGACTATTTGAAGAAGGACCATAAAGACTTCCAAATAAACCAGAAGTTCTGTTTTCCAAAATTTCTGGCGTCTGGCAAGTTTCAAATACAATTTGATTTTCAATATCAAGGCCGGTCATTCTCTTAATTTTTTTCAGAATTATTTTTTTCACCTGGCTTAGATCGAACTTTAGTTCTTTAGTCGAAGGTGCATTAATCATTACGTACCAGTTTTCAAAACCTTCTGGTGCGTCTGAACTATTTTTCTTTGAAGAAATGTGAATATGAATTGTTGGATCATCAGAAATAATTTTATCAACAAAAAGTTGTGTAAACTCTTTTTCGTAGTTTTCGGAGAATAAAATATTATCCATTTCAAGATTATCTGAATTTCCTTTCACACCGAAATAAAAAATCAAAGCCGAAGTTGAAAGTTCTTGATTAAGGTATCGTTTTGGTTCTTTAAGATTTACATCACCAATTAGATTTTGATAAGTATAAAACAAATCAGCATTTGAAACTACGAGATCATAATTTTCTTTGATTCCATTTATTTCTAATCCTTTGACTCTTTTTTTATCGATTAAAATTTTTCTGACTTCCGAATTAATGAATATATCAACATCAAGCTTTCGAGCTAAATGAGATAACTTTTCAACAAGCCGATAAACTCCATTTTCTGAATAATACCCCCCAAGCTCAAGTTCAACATAAGGAATAATATTTAAAGTAGCAGGTGCTTTAAATGGATTTGATCCGTTGTAAGTCGCATATCTATCGAAGTATTGTATAATATTTTTTGAATCGAAAAACGAAATATTTGCCTGATGGATTGTCCTAAACGGATCAATTTTAGGAAGATTAATTAATGTCCTTAATCCTTTCAGACTAAAAAAATTATTCAAATTAAAAAATGGGTTGAATAAGAAGAGATCAGCCGTTAAGTCATAAATTCTTTTAGAATAATTTAAGAATCGATTTAATTTGCTTTTGCTTTCCCCCGTAAATTTTTCGAATTCATCAAAAAGTTTTTCTTTGTTAGAATATTCATTAAATACCGTACCATCAGAAAAAAAATATTTACAAATAAGATCTTTCTTCTTTAATGAGATGTGCTTTTCAAGTTTTTCACCTGCTATTTCAAATAATTTTTCAATTACAAATGGCATTGTTACTAAAGTCGGACCTGTATCGAATCTAAATCCATCAGATCTTAATTCGCTTGCTTTTCCGCCTAATTCTGAATTTTTTTCAAAGATAGATACATCAAATCCTTTTATAGCCAGATTAATTGCAGCTGAGAGTCCGCCAAAACCTGATCCAATAATTGCAACTCGCTTTTTCATTTTTTCAGTTTGAAGTAGTTATATGATAAAATGTAAAATGAAGTCATTGTGAAATGGTACAAAAAATCTTCGATGGGGATTGTAATAATTCGCAATCCTGTAATTTTATTTTCATTGTACCAAACAACTGGTAAAGAAGTCAGGAAATAATTGACTATAAAAAAAGGAACAAAAGATATAAAAATCAAAACCCAGAAATTTTTTCTCTCCAAAGTTTTACAGCCGAAAAAGTAAGCAAAGAAAAAGAATAAACTTGTAACTATTAACTGAGTTGCTGTATAAGTTTTATCAATTAAAATCATTGCAAGAACAAAATTTAATATTGATGCAAAAAGGAATATCTTTTTCTGAAGATTAATTACCTTATCTTTTAAGTAAAAATTAATTACCTCGTAAACAAAAATTATAACATAAGGGACAACGACAAAGAATAAAATTTCCTCAATGGGCAAATTCAAAATTTTAAATCCTACTATATGCTCAGAAGAAAATCCCCAAATTTTGTTTGAAGTAAAAATTTCATCCCAGATTAAATATGGAATAGCGACAACAAAAACAGACTTGAAGACAAATTTCAAATTCTTAATAAAAAAAATTTGTCTTTCAAATGAAAAAAGAAAGGGAATAAGAAAACTCGAAAGCAGGAGAATAAAGTAAGTTTTCATTCAAAGTCTTTGTAAAGTTTTTTAAGCTCTGATTTCTGGACTGAATTTAATTTTTTGCTTCTCAGGAGAAATTCAATTATTCCTTTTTGAGTTTGCTTATCTACGATTGAATAATCTTTTTGTCTTATCAATTGATTTGCTTTTTCGAAATCTTCAAAGAATAAATCATCAAATCCTAAAAACGAAGGAACATAATTAAGTATTGAAAGACGAATAAATCTGTATTCTAAATTATTTGGTTCTCGCTGAATTGCTTTACCTATAAGCTCAAGACCTTCCTTCAATTTATAATATTTGGTGTATGGATTAATTGAGTGTTTAGCGACAAGCGTTAAGTATGCCCCATTATAAGCAAGTAAAAAATTTTCATCAATCTTTGAATTAAGTTTTTTTAATTCAGTCTCAAATTTTTTTAATGAGTCTGTAGACTCGACTGAGTAATAAAAAAGTTTTCTGACTTCATTTTTACCACTAGTTTCGAAAGCGAACAGATGACCCCCAAAAATTATTAATAAAAAGATTAGAGTTCTCATACAACTCTCAACAATCTGACCTGAACAAAAGCTTTAATGAGCAGGAAGAACTTATGCAAATTATTAACTCGAACACGTTTGGTTAGAAGTGTAAGAACAGGTTCTCTTTTAATTTTTTTTAGTAATGTCAGGTAATAAAGATACGCAGAATAAACACCCAGCTTAGCAGCAGCAGGTAATTTTTTAATTCCATCCAGAGCAAGTTCAAATTCGCGTTCTGTTTCTTTAATCAGCTTTTGTTTTTGCTCTTCTGTTAATGCATTTACATCATAAACTTCAGGAATGTATATTCTTTTCCGTTCGTTTATATCACTCCCTAAATCACGAAGAAAATTGACTTTTTGAAAAGCCGAACCAAGCGAGCGCGCTTGAGGAACTAATTCATTATACCTGCTTTCATCACCATTTACAAAAACCCTAAGACACATTAATCCAACAACCTCAGCGGAGCCATAAACGTATTTATCATATTCACCTCGCGAATACTTTCCTTGATAGATATCCATTTCCATCGAGTGAAAGAATGCATCGATTAAGTCGGTGGGTATTTTGTACTTGTTTACAGTTATTTGAAAAGATTGCAATATTGGATTTGAGGAAAGTTTATTTCGTATCGCATTATAAGTATCATCTTTTAGCTTATCTAACAACTCTTTCTTATTTGAATCGAGAAATGTATCAACAATTTCATCAGCGATTCTAACAAGACCATAGATTGAATAAATTGAGTCTCTGTATTCTTTATCCAAAGCCAAAATCCCAAGACTGAAAGAAGTAGAATAACGATTTGTAAAAATCTTGCTTGTCTCAAAACAAACCTTATTATAAAGCTCTATCATTCAGTATCCTTTCAGTTACAAGTTTGGAACTGATAATAACCATTGGTAAACCTGTTCCAGGAGTCGTTGATGCACCCACATAATAAAGATTTCGAAATTCTTCATCTTTATTTTTTGGTCTGAATGCACCAACCTGATTTATTCCATGAGCCAATCCAAGTCCCGAACCTTTATACAAATTAAACGCATTCTGCCAATCAATTGGATTTAATATTTTAATTACTTTAATATTTGATTTAATATCATACTCAACTCGATTTGATAAATCCGTAATTATATTATCAGCTAATTCTTCACTATCAGACCAATCAGGCTTAAATCTTAAATCCGGGACAGGGCAAAGAATAAAGATATTTTCTGAATCAGGCGGTGCTGATGATGGCTCAGATTTGCTTAAAACATTAACATAATAATATGGTTTTTGAGGACTGATAGAAGATGTAAATATTTTATTTGCGTATCCTTTGAAGTTATTTCCCAAAAAATAATTATGGTGAGCTAAGTTTTCTATTTTTCCTTTCACACCAAGATAGACTGTGAAAGGAGCCATAGTCCAATCCATTTTATCAAGTCTTTGTTCTGAAAAACCCTTTCGCTTCAAAACTTTTCCACGAAAGAACGCTGCATCAGAATTTATCACGAAAATATCCGCCTCATGCTTATTTCCATTTTGATCAATTAAATTAACAATCCTTCCATTCTTTGAAGTAAAATCAACAATCTCAGTATTAAAAATAAAATTAGCTCCTCGGCGTTCTAATATTTCCATTATGACTTCAACAAGCCGATACATTCCGCCAGAGATTTTCCAGTAACCATTGTGCCGCATTTCTGTGTAATTAAGAAGTGTATAAATTGCTGGGGTTCTAAAAGGAGTCGATCCAAGAAAGAAAGCAACAAGTGAAAAGATTACTCGAAGTTCATTACTATCAAATGTTTTTGAGACTTCATTCCAGACTGACTTGATTAAGTAAGGAATATGTTTTTTTGGAAGTTTGGATAATTGTAAGAGATAATCAAATTTACTGTCAAAGTTTCTTTTAACTACAGTGTCGATTGTATCGTGAAAAAAACTTGAAGCCCGGTCTAAAAATTTCTCAACTTTTTCGGGCAAGTTCTGTTCGACCTCTGCAAATTCTTCTTGAAGTTTGTTCAAATTTTTCCATAATCTAAAAGGTTCTTTTCTGCCTTCAAAGAAAACATTATAAAGCGGGTCGAGCGGCTCTAGCTTGAGTGTATTCTTTTCATTTATGTAATTAAACAATTCATCCAGTTCATAAGTCATACTCATAAAAGATGGACCGACATCAAAAGTAAAACCATCAAGTTTAAGTTGATTTAATCTACCGCCAGGCTGGTGATATTTTTCTATGACTGTAACTTTGAAATTATGCTGCGTTAACCTCAAAGCGGTCGAAAGCCCGCCAAGTCCTGAACCGACTATAATTACCGATTTTTCCATTTTTAATACAGATTTGTTCAAAATTAAACTTTGTTAGAATTCTGCTGAAATTCCAATTGAAGGTAAGATTCCAATTGATGAAGTTTCATCAACTGTTCTTGTGCGCGGATCCCATCTAATTCCACTCAAATTTCTACGATTGTAAATATTTTGGATGTCAATGTAAGTAATCAGAGTCCAATTCTTGAAAATCCATCTTCTGTCAACTCTCACATCCAAGCTGTGAATAGATTTTAATCTTTTTGAATTCAAATCATTCACATATTGAATTCCATTGTCATCAAATGGAGTATAAGGTCTTCCTGAAGCGAATCTAAATCTTGTACTTACTTCCCAATACATATTAAATCTATAACCACCGCTGAGATTTATCAACCAGTTCTGATCGAAATTACTGCTTCGTGTAAATCCATCTAGAGATTTGAAATCTGATTTAGAATAAGTCAAACTAAAAATCCCATATAGAGGAATTTCCGACATCTTTTTTTGAATTGAAAATTCGACACCACGGGCGAAACCACTTCCTGCACTTACAAGCGGGTCAAGACCAAACGAACTAAAATTATCATCGCTTCCTGCAAATCCAGCACCTGTATTTGCAAGAACAAGATAAGGACGAGTCAAACTTGTTGGGTAATCTGAATAATTTTTAATGAAAGTTTCGATTTTAATTTGAGTATCTTCTCTAATTAAATAATCAAAACCTAAAATATATTGTTTAACATCAATAGGTTTTAAGTTTCTATTTTGATCATAAGCAACCAGCCATATCAAAGATGGAAATTGTTTATAAATACCCGCACTTAAGTTTAATGTGAAGTAATCATTAACTAAATAAGATAATGACAATCTTGGGCTCAAATATGATTTTGAATTTATTGCGTTAAAATAGTCATAACGCAGTCCAATATTAGAAGTTAGTTTAGAAAATGGTCTATAGTTGAAATTGATATAGGTTGCTCCTTTGAAAAAATTCTTAGTTCGGTTGAAATCTAACTGAGGTAATGTATCTCTAAAACTTGTCACAAAAGTTGGAAAAAGAATTTGAGCATCGAACTCAATAAATTTTAATGATGTACCAAAGTTCATTTCTAAATTCTTGAAGAATTTATGAACAACATCGAGTTGAAGATTATTTTCTTCTTCTCTTGAGATGTTTTTGAAAATTGGGTTTAGAAGCGAATCACTTTGTCTTGTGTTGTAATCAGTAAAGTTTCGATAGTATCTTAAATTCATAAACCCATCTCGAAAGACTCTTTTGTAGGTAATACCAGAAATATATTGTATCTGATCACTTCCTAAAATTCGGGCATTATTGTTTCTTTTCTCTGGTGTATCATTGAAAAATTTTACATTATCAAATGCACCAATAAAAAGAAAATTCAAAGAATTAATGTTGTCAATTTTATAATCAAACTTGGTAAATACATCATAGTATTCGGGCACGAAAGAAAATCCTGCAGCCTTAAAGATAAAATCAAGATAACTTCTTCTTGCAGAAAAAATGAATGAAGATTTTTCACCTAAAACAGGTCCTTCAAGATCAAGACCAAAAAGTGTTGCAGATAAAGTACCTTTACCGCCAAATTTCTGCTTATCTCCTTCCCTGAGATTAATTGTCAAAGTAGAAGAAACCTTATCTCCATATAGAACCGGGAAACCACCTGTAGAAAATTTTACATCTTCAACAAAGTCTAGATTTATAAAGCTTATTGGTCCACCAGTAGAACCTTGAGTTCCAAAGTGATTAATATTTGGAATTTCATAACCGTCAACAACATATAAATTTTCACTTGGAGCTCCACCACGCACAACTAAATCATTTCTACCAGCATCAGCTTGCGCTATGCCAGGTAAAACCGATAAAGCTCGCACTACGTCCTCAAAGCCACCGGGACTTCTTCTCAATTCTTCCTGAGAAAATTTTCTCACACTTACTGGCTCCAAATAATTTTTATCAAAATAATCTGCTTGAACAACTACATTTTCAATTTCTATAGCTTGAGTTACGAGTTCAAAATTTACTTCAGTGATTCTATTTGGCTTAACCATTATATCATTTTTAACTTGAGGAGTGTAACCGATAACAGAAGCTCGTAATTGGTAGATACCAACAGGTACATTTTTAATTAAAAAATTCCCATTCAAATCAGTTGAAGCTCCGAGGTTTGTACCAACAATCAAAACATTTGCAAATGGAATAGGAAGATTATTATTTGCTTCAATGACTTTTCCTTTAATTTCGCCGTTTTGAGATTGTGAATAGCTGTCAAATGTTGAAATTAAGATTATTAATGCAATTAATAGTAACTTTTTCATAAATCCTCTTTTTTGGTTCTTAAAACAAGCCTCGAATGTTAATTAGTTTCAAACGATAAATCAATTTTTAGTCAGAGGTGATTTTTTTAAATTGTCATTGGAAATTTTGAAAAATTTGCCCCCGTAGCTCAGTAGGATAGAGCAGCGGTTTCCTAAACCGCGTGTCGGAGGTTCGAATCCTCTCGGGGGTACAAAAAAATATGGAGGGTCGAAGTCTTCATTCATCTATTTATTGATCTTTTGAAGCGTTATCAAAAATCTTTTAATTGCTCAATTAAGATTATAAATCTCTTCTTTTTGCATTTAACTGACCTGAAAAATTTTCAAACAAATCTTTTACCATTCCCTAAGAATATTAATTATTTCAAAAAATTATCACCTAACAAATAGGAGAACTCTTATGAATATTCCTAAACGATTTTTGACTCTTGAACGCCACATTATAGAAAACGAAAGAAAATTTCCCGAAGCAACTGGTGAACTTTCTGATTTACTTTCCGACCTTGCTCTTGCAGCAAAGATTATCTCACTTGAAGTAAATAAAGCTGGATTGGTAGATATTTTAGGTTTTACTGGTGAAAAAAATATTCACGGCGATGAAGTTAAAAAGTTAGATGTCTATGCACACAATATGCTGATAAGCGCAATGAGTCATGGCGGGCACTTATGTGTAATGGCATCCGAAGAAGAAGAGGATATTATTCATCTGCCAAAAGGAAATAAAATTGGTAAATATGTGTTGCTGTTCGATCCACTCGATGGTTCGTCAAATATTGATGTTAATGTCAGCATAGGAACCATCTTTTCGATTTACAGAAGAAAATCCAAGGGAAATGGGCCAGGAACATTGGAAGACTGTCTGCAAAAAGGTTCTGAACAAGTTGCTGCTGGTTACATTGTTTATGGTTCAAGTACAATTTTAGTTTATACTACTGGAAACGGAGTTTATGGTTTTACACTCGATCCTGCAGTTGGGGAGTTTTTACTCAGTCACGATAACATACGAATTCCAACTAAAGGGAAAATCTACTCAATCAATGAAGGAAATTATATCTACTGGGATGATGGTTTGAAAAAATACATTAAATATCTTCAAAAAGATGATAAAGAAACTGGCAGACCATATTCGGCAAGATATGTTGGTTCTCTTGTCGCTGATTTTCATCGAAATTTACTTTACGGCGGAATTTTTATGTATCCCGGTGATAAGAAAAATCCAAATGGAAAACTTCGATTAATGTATGAGTGTAATCCTCTTGCTTTCATAGTTGAACAAGCTGGCGGTAAAGCTTCTGATGGTTATCAAAGAATTTTGGATATCGAGCCAAATGAATTACATCAGAAAACGCCACTATTTATTGGAAGTCCGCATGATGTTCGAATTGCTGAAGAATTCGTTCAGGGGAAAAGAGATTTATGACTAATATTAAGTGAAATTCACTAGTGAAAAACTAAACATATTTACTTATGAACTGTAAAATTTGTAACTCTCGAAGAACAACTTTATTCAAAACAATTGGAAGTTTTGAGCTTTTAAAATGTAAAGATTGTCAGGTGATATTTTTAAACAACATTGAAGAAATTTTATCTGCTCAAAACCTTTACGATGAAAAATATTTTGAGAATTATTTGTATGAAGATGAAATAAATCTTGAATCTGTAAAATCAACTGCTCAATATTATTTGGATTACATATCTGATCAATTTAGGATAGTTAATTCTATTCTGGATGTTGGTGCTGGATTTGGACTTTTGGTGAAAGCTTTTCGTGAACTCGGATATAATGCTGATGGCGTTGAAGTTTCAAATTACAGTGTCAGAGTAGCTAAAGAAAAATTTGAGATTGAACTTTTTAATGGTGATTTACAGGAATTTCAAACTGACCAAAAATATGATTTGATAGCTTTTTATCATTCATTTGAACACTTACCAGCTCCACTTCAAACAATTAGAAAAGTCAAAAGTTTACTAAACACAAATGGAATTCTCTGGCTTTCACTTCCAAATGTGATGAGTTTAGATAGATTTATTCAAGGGGAAAATTGGAATGGATGGAGTTTGCCTTATCATTTTTTCCATTACTCACCCAGATCAATTAAAAACCTTTTAAGATCAGAAGGCTTTGAGAAAATAAAAATTCAGAAATCTTTTCTAAGTCCGTTTAAACTGATGAGAAAAAACTCTTCTCCGCTAAATATAAACTTTCAAACTTCAAAGTACTCAAGGTTGAAAGAATTTATTAGAAAGCCGGCTACTTTAATTTTATCCGGTCAAAATATGAATGTCTTTGCTAAAAAATAAAAAGCCTGCCGTTTTAACATCGACAGGCTTCTAAATTCTTCCCAACGAAGTTATTTGAGATAAATCATTTTCTTCGTTGATATAAAATCACCTGCCTTCATCTGGTAGAAATAAACACCACCACTTAAATTAAACTTCTCAGCATTAAATTCAATAGAATGTACTCCAGATGAAACATTCTCATTTAATAAAGTTGCAATCTCTTCTCCCAGAATATTCATTAGTCTAATACTTACATTCTGAGTTTCTTTTACTGAAAATTTTATCCTGGTTGAAGAATTAAAGGGATTAGGGAAGTTCTGATATAATTCATAAGTCTGGACTGAATTAATTTCATCTTCAACTCCAGTTGGATCAAGAATTGTAACTCCATAGACATCGCCATTCGTAAGAATTGTAGCCAACTCTAATCGAGTTGTATAGACAAAAAATTTATTATCTGCAAAAACTCCCATTGAACCAACTGGTATTTTATTATTTAAATGCTGAAAAATTAAAAAGTCATCACCAATTGGGTCTAAGTTCAAGTTAATAAACTTCCCTTTTATAGCTCCGACTGTTGTTTCATAAGGAAATCTTGTCCAGGTTACTAGTATTTTACTATTGCCTAAGATTGCAAATGGAAGAATATGACCATCACTTGAAATCAAACTTCTTGAGGAAGAAACATTCCCATTAGGATCAATTCTTTTCGCATAAATTTTCCAGCCCGTTTGCTCTTCTTCTGTATAAAAACAAACATGATATTTGCCATCAAAAAGAACAAAAAGTGGATCATCACTTGGAGCTAGTGAAGTATCAATTGCAAATGAACTGCCAACTAAATTTCCATTTTCATCCAATAACTGACCAACAACCTCATAATCATTCAAATTAGGATTGGAAGATTTCTTAATAAAGCAAACCAAATATTTCCCGTTAGCATATGAAACGCTTAATTCACGCCTGACAGCAAAAGATGCCAATTGACTTGATGAATAAAGTACTCCATCGGTTCCAATAAAAGTGTAGATATGATAAAGACTTCCACCCTGTGTCTCGATTGAACCAACAAGTAAATATTTGTTTGTTGTTGGATTATAATGAAGAGATTTAATTCCACCAAGATAGATTGGTAAAGTTGGATCATTATAGAGCTGACTTAATTCAAATGTTTGCGAATGAATAAATCGATATTTTATGCCTCCGTTTTTTCCGTCTGTCCATACAATAAGATATCTTGTCCCATCAAAAGCTACTTGAGGAATTGATTTTTCAAAATTTTCAAAAGTCATATTTGTTGAACCCAGAACTATTGGACTTCCAATTAATGAGTGATCTGCTTTTGAATGAAATTGAACAACAATATCAGCACCATAACTTTTTTCTCTTCTCATCACAATCATATATTTTGTATCATCATTAGCATATCCTAATGCAAAACAAGAGTCAGGACCGACTTCAATTGGGAATTCATTTCCAACTTGAGAAAATCCACTTTGCCATTGAAACAAAAGAATGATTGAAGTTAAGGCAAAAAAATTTGTTAATAAATTTTTCATTTGACCTCCGAATATTTCATTAAATTTTAGATTTTTGCATTTCAAAACTAAACAAAAAAAAATCAAAAGAAATTCTTTGATTTTTCCAATTTAGAATGTATCTGAGCTCTTAGAACTTTCTTGCAATCGAGTGAATGAAAAATTAATTTTGCTTCAATTGAAGATTCATCTGCCAGAGATTTTGTTAGAGACTAAAAATGGAGGTGCAATATGGAAACACTATTTTTAATTGGAAGAATAATTCTCGGTTTGTATTTTGTTTTTAACGGGTTCAATCATTTTTCAAACCTTTCAATGATGACTGGTTATGCCCAGTCTAAAGGAGTTCCCGCACCAAAGCTTGCTGTCATTTTCACAGGATTACTTTTGCTGCTTGGTGGATTAAGTATCTTAACAGGATATCAAACGGATGCAGGCTTAATATTATTACTCGTATTTTTTATTCCTACAACATTTATGATGCACAATTTCTGGAAAGTCGAGGATCAACAGATGAAAATGATTGAGATGATAAATTTTATGAAGAATATGGCTCTAGTCGGCAGCCTTTTAATGTTCTTTGCAATTCAAAAACCATGGCCCTTTAGTTTATAATTTTCTAAAATTGCTCTGGCAGATGAATCATATTAATCAAAGTTCCTCACTTCCAATTATTGAAAGTGGATTTCATTTCTTAGTAAATTTCGATATGAGAAAATCAAAAAACACAACACCAGTAAGATTTAATGAAGATCTTGAACTAGAAAAAAGTTTAAGGCCCCTCACTTTCGATGAGTTTGTCGGTCAAAGAAAAATTGTAGACAACCTAAAAGTTTTTATCGAAGCCGCACTAATTAGAAAAGAATCTCTCGATCATGTTCTTTTGACAGGACCTCCTGGCCTGGGTAAAACTACTTTAGCTCACATCATAGCAAATGAACTTGGAGTTAAAATTAAAGTCACTTCAGGTCCAGTTTTAGAAAAGCCAGGTGATCTTGCTGGTATCTTAACCAATCTTGAAGAGAACTCTGTACTTTTTATTGATGAAATTCATCGTTTAAGTCCTGTTGTTGAAGAGTATTTGTATTCTGCAATGGAAGATTTCAAAATTGATATTATGATAGATTCTGGACCTAATGCTCGAACTGTTCAAATTAAACTTCCTAAATATACATTGATTGGCGCAACAACTCGTGCAGGATTGCTTACTTCTCCTTTAAGAGATCGTTTTGGAATAAACTCAAGGCTCGATTATTACACTGCTGAAGATTTACTTCAAATAGTAAAAAGATCATCAAGAATTTTAAATATTGAAATTGATGAAGATGCAGCATTTGAAATTGCCAGAAGAGCTCGTGGAACTCCACGAATTGCAAATCGACTCTTGAAAAGAACTCGTGATTTTGCTGATGTCGAAAGATTAACCAAAATTAATCTTGAAATTGCAAAAAAAGCTCTGCAAAGTCTTGATGTTGATGAATATGGACTTGATGAAATGGACAAAGAAATCTTGAAAACAATAATCTTAAAATACAAAGGCGGACCCGTTGGGTTAAACACAATTGCTGTTTCAGTAAACGAAGATCCGGGAACAATTGAAGAAGTCTACGAACCATTTTTAATTCAGCAAGGTTTCTTGAAAAGAACTCCTCGAGGGCGCGAGACAACTGATCTTGCACTAAAAGTTTTAAATTTGAATAAGAGAGATTTACTATCTGATACTTTATTTGACGCTGAAAAATTATTCTAATCTGGATTGAACTTGTAGAGTTACAAATATCATTAATTATTGTGGGATTAAAATGATAGAAAATTTACTCGATCCGGTTATTCTGTTTTTCGTCATCGGCTTAATTGCCGGAATTTTAAAAACAGATTTAAAAATTCCAGAACCAATTTATGAGATTTTAAGTATTTACCTTTTAATTGCAATAGGATTAAAAGGTGGAGTCCAACTAAGCGAATCAAATTTGAACGATATCATTTTACCCATTCTTGGTTGTATTTTTATTGGTATAGTTATACCCTTAATTGCTTACACCATTCTTAGAAAAATTGGGAAATTTGATCGAGCAAACTCAGCCGCAATTGCTGCTCACTACGGTTCTGTAAGTGCTGTCACCTACGCAGTTGTAATTGCTTTCTTAGATAAATTCAAAATCAGTTATGAAAATTACACAACTGTTTTGCTCGTACTGCTTGAGATTCCAGCGATTGTAGTGGGAATATTAATTGCTAAAATTAAAGCTAGTAAAGGACCATTTTCTGCATCTAAATTGGTCAAAGAGGTTCTATTCGGTAAAAGTATATACTTATTAGTGATGGGAATGTTTGTTGGTTATCTTCTCGGCCCAGAAAAAAATGCAAGTGTAAAAATTTTATTTACTGATATGTTCAAAGGACTTCTTGCATTTTTTCTTCTTGAAATGGGATTGGTAACCTCTTATCGTTTGAAAGATTTGAAAAGGGTTGGAATATTTTTGATTGCTTTTGGTATAATTATGCCTTTGATTAGTGCAACGATTGGAACTTTAGTTGGTTGGATTGTTGGACTTTCAGTTGGTGGTACAACTGTTCTTGCAACTTTAGCTGCCAGTGCTTCATACATTGCTGCTCCAGCAGCTATGAGAATTGCTGTTCCAGAAGCAAATCCAACTTTTTATCTCACTGCTTCCTTAGGAATTACATTCCCATTTAACCTGATTTTTGGTATTCCTATTTATTATTGGATGGCTTCAATTATAATTTGAGGTGAAAATGAAACTAGTAAATATCATCACGGAAATAACATTAAAATCAATTTTACTAGATGAAATAATTGAACTTGGAACATCTGGTTACACAGTCTTCGAAGTAAGTGGAAGTGGAAAAAGAGGGAATAGAGAAGGTGACTTTTCTTTAAGTCAGAATATACAAATCGAAATAGTCTGCGACGAAGAAACTGCCAAAAAAATTATTGATCACTGTAAAACTAAATACTCTAAAAATTATGCGATGATGATTTTTGTTTCAGATGTTGATGTAATCAACTTAGAGGAATAAAAAATTATTAATTAGGGAGATTAGTTCCGTATTGAATTGATATTGCTTCCTATTTTTTTAGTCGACCCTTTTAGAGAAGGGAAAATTACAGTAAACACCGACCCTATTCCTTCCTGACTTTCAACTTTTATTTCACCCCCCATCAGTTCCACTAATCTTTTTGTAATTGAAAGTCCAAGTCCTGTCCCTTCAATTGCTTTCTTGATTGCATTCGATGATCTCCTGAATTCTTCAAAAATAAAATCTATTTCACCTTCGGGGATTCCAATTCCTGTATCTTCAACCGATAAAATGAATTTATCCCCATCCTTTTGTGTTGTTAATTTTATGTAACCCTCTTCGGTAAATTTTATTGCATTTGTAACTAAGTTTGAAATTATCTGATGCAATCGATTACGATCAATATAGAGATATTGAGTTTCAAGCTCAGGATCAAGTTCAAGAATTAAATCCAGATGTTTCGACTTTATTTTTTCACGAAAGAGATTAACTGTTTCTCGAACCTCAGCATTTAGATTTACTTCAGAATAATCCAATGTAATCGTTCCCGAGTCAATTTTAGCAAGATCAATAATATCATTTACTAAAATTAGAAGCCTTCTACTGCTAATACTGATGTAGTTTAAATATTTCTGTCGTTCTTCTTCACTCAAATTAATTTTAGAATCAAGTAAAAGATCAACAAATCCAATTAAAGAATTTATTGGTGTCCTCAATTCGTGCGATAAACTTGCCAGAAAAGTCATTCGAGATTTTGACAATTCAAGTGCTTTATTAAATTCCTGACGCAATTGTTTATTTTGTTTCTCAAGCCCCTCAACCTGTCTTCTTAATGAAATTAAATCCTGATTGAATGATTTCTTTTTATTTACAAAAAGATAAGTCAGAACCACAACTAAAACTAAAAACGATATGATTGGAATAATAATATCAAATCTTTCATAAAAAGGTATTTTGATATTAATAGAATCTGTACTGAGCGGCTGAGTCCAATCAGTAAAACTTGATTTTGCTTTTAATAGAAATTTGTAATTCCCCTCAGGCAAATTGAAGTAGTGAACCTCTCTTGAGTATGTTGACGGTGACCAATCTTTATCATAACCTTCAAGTTTATAAGAGAATTCAATATTATTGGCTGAAAGTAAAATTGCATTAAAACGAATAGAAAGATTTGTTTTACCCTTCAACTTTATATTTGTTAATCCATCATAAGATTTTCCATTTGCAATAATTTCTTGAATATAAACTTGAGGATATATGTCCTTTATCTCATCTTCACTCGATGAAAGAACAAATAAACCATTTTCACTTGCAACAAAAATTTTACCATTTAATTCACTTATCGCTTGATTATTATCTCGAACTGGAATTATGTTTTTCCATTCAAAAGATGACTTTAATTCTTTCCAGTTCCAGAATTTTAATCCCTTACTGGTCATTAACCATATATTGTTCAACTCATCAAAGTAAACAGAATAAACTTCAACATTTCCATTTGAGTTCGTGAGTTCACTTAAATTATAATTTTTAATCTCCCCATTTTTCATCAAGACAATAAAACCATTTTTAAGTCCAACAAAAATGTTGCTGCCCCTGTCTTCACCAATAAAATTTATTTTTTCTGAATTAGAGACTTCGTTGATATTAAAATGCTCAACTTTACCCTTAGTAATTTTCATCAATTTAGAATCGTTCGAAGAAATCCAGATTGAACCATCTCTCGACACAAATAATTTTTCAGGATTAATCGATTTCAATAATTCATTGCTCGGTAAAATTTGTCTTGAATTAATTAACAAAATATTTTTTTCTTCTCTGCCTTCTGTAAATTTTCCACAGAGTAATAAACCACCATCTGGCAGAGTAATAAAATCATTAATAAAGTCATTTGAATTGCCAATTAAAAAAACTGGTTTTACACTTCTAAGCGATGTCAATTCAAAAATTCCAGATTGCCCTACAAGAAAAAAAATCTTATTTCCAGCCGATTGAATCTTTTTTATTTGAATTGAATTGAAAGGTATTTCTTTAAGATAATTTCTAATCTGACTCTGAATATTTATCTGATAAAATTTAAAGTCTTTGAGATAAGTCAGATTTCCACTTTGATGTCCAAGATAAAAAGCATCGCCTGATTTTAAGAGCGAAGTGATTTTTTGTTCATTGAGTCCATTTTCTTCTGAAAATCTTAAAACACTTGTAAAGTTAATTCTTGTTAATCTTTTGTCAGTACCAATCCAGAGATTTTTTTCACGATCAACAAATAGAACTTTTGGTGTTCCATCTAATTCACTACCTTTATTTAATACTTGCATTTCACCAGTCAATAAGTTGATTATTTTTATCAACTCCCCACTAATCAAATAAAGTTTACCACCGCCATTTGTGAAAATTTTGAAGTAATTCTCTCTATATGGATTGAAAAAATTAAAAGTTTTATCGTTTACTTTCTCATTTTCAAATTTGTAAAGACGATTATCCGCGAGCATCCAGAAAGCTTTAATGTCTTCTCTAAATTTTGAATTATTATCAAACGCAAATGAAATGTTTTTGAAATTTCTAAGATTAAAATCTTTAAAAGTGTAAATCACCCTTCGGTCACGAATAAATTGAAACCCTTGATCTGATAATACAAGAAGAAAATCACCACCGCTTTTAATTGCTACAATTTTATTTGAATTCAAACCTTCTTTAGTTGTAAAAGTAAACCAGGTTTTATCGTAGTAAGCAAGACCATCGTTATCTGTAGCTGCCCATAATATTTGTTTTTCGCCCTCTCTAACTAATTCAAAATCTTTGAACTGGATTCCTTTCGAGTTAAGTGGTGAGATTAAATCTTCAAGTCTTTTATTGTAGAGTTTTAAAATTTTTCCGTCATTAGATAAAAAATACTTATTATCTTCATCATCAATTAGAATTTTTTGAAAATCAATTAATTGATCATTGAAAGGATTATCAAAATGTTGAAACTTCGTACTGAAATTTTTCCAGTTGCTTCCATTAAAAATTGAAACTGAGCTTCCTGTTAATACCCAGAGCTGACCAAATTTATCTTGAGCGATATCAATAATTCTATTATCAGGCAAACCATCGCTTGTGGTATAATATTTTACAGAGTTGATTTGAAATGAGGTAAAAAGCAGAAGTGCAAAGAGGGAGATTAAGCTCTTAACAAATCTGTAATTCTTCGTTGCAATTTTAAATGAATAAACAGTCATTAATTTATTTAAATGTTATTATCTAACTCGTACGATGTACTCTCCCTTCTCCCAGCATATATTCGGAATTCAAATAAAAAGATTTAGTTTTTCAAACATATTCGAATTTTCTTTTGTCGAATATCAGTTCTTCACAGAGTTGTTTTCCACGTTCGTCAATCTTATTTAAGGGCATTATTTTACTCGCATGAACAATTGCAAGATCAAGACCCGCCTGAACAGCATAGTAAAGAAAAACCGAATTTAACGCATGTCTTGCTTTTGGATTTAAACCGAATGAAACATTACTTATTCCCAAAATCGTTTTTGATTCTGGAATTTCTTTTTTAATTAGCTTAATTGCTTCCAGTGTCTCAATTGCGCTTTTTCGAAATTCCTCGTCACCGCTTCCCAGAGTAAAAGTCAAGGGATCGAAAATTAAATCACTTTCACGAAGATTATATTTATTTACGGCTATGTCTCTGATTCTTTTTGCAATTGCTAATTTCTTTTCAGCTGTTTTTGCCATTCCCTCTTCGTCAATTGTTAAAGCAATTACTGCAGCACCGAATTTTTTTGCAAGAGGTAAAATCTTTGATGCTCTTTCTTCTCCATCTTCAAGATTTATTGAATTAATTACAGCCCGACCTGCATAATGTTCAAGTGCTGCTTCTATTACCTCATATTCTGTTGAGTCAAACATCAATGGCAATTGAATCTGCGTATTCAATCTTTTTACGAATTCAATCATATCTTTCTTTTCATCACGACCAACATAGGCAACACAAATGTCAAGCATATGTGCACCTTCTTTAATTTGGTCCCTGGCAACTTGAAGCATCCCTTCATAATCATCTTTTAATAGGTATTCACGAAATTGTTTAGAACCATTTGCATTGCATCTTTCACCAACCAGAACTGGTGCTGGATCTAAGTGCAAAGGTTGAC
This sequence comes from Ignavibacteria bacterium, assembly GCA_013177855.1. NCBI lineage: Bacteria > Pseudomonadati > Ignavibacteriota > Ignavibacteria > Ignavibacteria bacterium. Next base: position 1,856,073 of record JABLYA010000001.1, on the reverse strand, counting down.
TTATAAAAGTACTCGACACCGAAGGCTGATAATTCCATTTTCTTTCAGCAGGCTTAAGTCCTGACAAGTTCTCCACAAGCTTTTTGATATGTTCTTTTGTAGTTCCACAGCAACCACCAACGATATTTACGCCTAAATCCTTTACGAAATGTGATAACCAATGTACTAGTTCATCTGGACTTAAATGATAACAAGCTTTTCCACCAATATTTTCTGGAATTCCAGCATTTGGCATCACAAAAACTGGTTTTGGAGAATTCTGGCATAGATATCGAACATTTTCGCTCATCTCTTTCGGACCAGTTGCACAATTCATTCCAATGACATCGACTATATCATATGGCTCAAAAGTGGTTAAAGCAGCAGAGATGTCAGTTCCCATTAGCATAGTCCCAGTTGTTTCTATTGTAATCGAAACAATGATTGGAATTTTAATTTTCTTTTCTTCGAAAACTTTCATTGCAGAAGAAAGAGCTGCCTTTACCTGCAACATATCCTGACAGGTTTCAATGCAAAGTAAATCTGCCCCACCATCAATCAATCCAGAAATTTGCGGATAATATGCTTTCTCAAGTTCACGAAAAGTAATGTGCCCAAGCGAAGGAAGTTTTGTTCCTGGACCAATTGATCCCGCCACGAATCTTGGCTTTTCACTTGTTGAGAAAGATAAAGCGAGTTCTTTTGCAAGTGCTGCAGCTTTTTTACTAATCTCATAAGACAAGTGTTGAAGATTATATTCAGCCAATACAACTTCATTCGAACCGAATGTGTTCGTTTCGATTATATCTGCACCGGCTTCTAAAAAATCGAGATGAACTTTTTTTACAGCATCAGGTTTAGTAATTACTAAATATTCATTGCAGCCTTCGTATTCTTTTCCACCAAAATCGTCGGCGCTTAAATTTTGTGCTTGAAGATTGGTGCCCATTGCCCCATCAAATATCAATACTTTTTCATTGAGTAATTCTAAAAATCTTTTCATTTATTATTAACTCCTTGTAAAAAATTTTATCTTAATATTATTTATAAATGCATTTTCTACTGATAAATTAAAAATATTTTTAGAATAAACTTAAGTCGTTTCTCATTCTCTTTTAATTAAATATGGTGCGAAAATTTTTCCACAAGTATGAAAATTATTATCAGTCATTGAGAATAAAGCGACAAAACTCAAAAAAGATTTTAATTTAATCAGGGAATAAGATTTGAATTTTTTATTTACTGTTTAAACTATAATGCTTTTGATTAGTCTAAACAAGCAGTCATATGAAAAGAAAAATATTTCTAATAAACCTTTTATTCACGATTTTACTGTTTGAAATAATTTTTCCAGTTGTTGTTAAGCATTACAATTTTATGACTTTAAGTCGTTACGGAATAATACAACAGGATGAGTTTAAGACAAAATCAGCATCTACGATCTTTAATTTTTCTGAAGCATACGATCGAGCCTTCATCGAATTACTCAATGATAAAATCGACCTAAATCTCAACTCAGAAAAAACACTCGAAACAGCAATTAAAATTAGACTTCAACTATTAAATCTTGCCGAAAGAAAAGACACAACAATTTTGATCTCCCGTTATCCTGATAAATTATTAAAGCATATGATTTCGAATAAATCATTGTTATGCGGTGAAATAGCAAAATTGTACGGTTACATTTTACATCTTGCTGGATTCAATGTAAGACTCATCACAATAAGCAGATCAATATTTGATGCTTTTGATAGACATACAACCATTGAAATATGGGATGAGAAAAGACAAAAATGGGTAATCACAGATCCAACATTTAATGTTTCATTTAAAGATAATAATGATTTTTTATCTTCAGATGAGATTTACGATTTAGTACATTCAGGAAATTTTGATTCAATCAAAGTAATTCATAGCAATCCGACGAGATACGAAATCAAACTGGATAATTACTATATTTCAGTTTTCTCCTTATTCGATAATGTATATTTCATTAAGGGTATTCAACATCTTACAATAAATGAGCTTCCGCCACTCCGCTGGCTTAATAATGATTATAAAATCTTTCTTTTGCAATCGAATAAATTCCCCGTGTTTGGTACAGGCATTAAAATTCAAAATTCAATTGTGTTTTTTGTTTTGTTTCTTTTCCCAATTATAATTTTCACTTTATTCATATATCTTTTTATTTTGGAATTGAATGAAAAATTGAACGCAAATATTTTAGTACATACTAAACCAGTGATTATTAGAATTTCCAGGAAATTTAATAAGTAAATTTTATTCATAACCCTTCAATTCAATAAACCAATCAGATTTTCTATTTTTGAGTAAGAAAAGAGGAATTTATGTTCGAGAATTTAGAGAAACTTGTACAAAGATTTGAAGAAATTAACGAAGAGCTCACAAAACCAGAGATAGTTTCTGACCAGCAAAAATTAATCAAACTTACGAAGGAAAGAAGCGAGCTTGAAGAAATTGTAAATACATACAAAAAATACAAAGAAGTAAAAAAGAACATTGAAGGGAATAAAGAAATTATTTACTCAAAAGTGGATCCCGAGCTTGTCGAACTTGCAAAAATTGAACTCGATGAGCTTGAACCAGAATTGGAACGATTGGAGGAACAATTAAAATTATTACTTCTACCTAAAGACCCTGACGATTCGAAAAACTGTATCGTCGAGATCAGAGCTGGAACGGGCGGAGAGGAAGCCGCACTCTTTGCTGCTGATCTTTTTAGAATGTATACAAGATATGCAGAAAACAAAGGTTGGAAAGTCGATTTGATCGATATGAATGATACTGGTATTGGCGGCTTAAAAGAAGTTATTTTTATGCTTCAGGGTGATGGTGCTTATGGAAACATGAAATATGAAAGTGGAGTGCATCGAGTTCAGAGAGTCCCAAAAACTGAATCGAGTGGAAGAATTCATACATCAGCTGCTTCTGTGGTAGTTTTACCCGAAGCTGAAGAAGTAGAAGTTGAAATTAATCCTAATGATTTAAGAATTGATATTTTCAGAAGCGGAGGTGCTGGCGGACAAAATGTTAACAAAGTTGAAACAGCAGTCAGAATAACTCATATCCCCACAGGGATTGTTGTTCAATGTCAGGATGAACGTTCTCAAATTCAAAATCGAATTAAAGCAATGAAAGTGTTACGTGCGAGACTTTATGATTTGCAGATGGAAGAAAAAAATAAAGAAATGGCTGAGCAAAGAAGATCAATGGTTAGAAAAGGTGATAGAAGCGATAAAATTAGAACATACAATTTCCCACAAAATAGAGTCACTGATCATAGAATAGGTTTAACACTTTATAATCTCCAGGAAATTTTAGATGGGAATTTAGACGAATTAATCGAGCAGCTTAAATTAGCAGATCGAACCGAAAAACTTAAACAAAGTTTTCAAACTACCTGAATTTAAAATAGGAGTTGCAAATGAAAATTGATCCAGAATTAAGAGAAAAGCTTTTATTCGTTCAGAAAAATGAAATCACTGAATTTTATGTTTATAGTTACCTTGCTCGAGTAATAAAGGACAAGAATAATTCAGAAGTATTGAAAAAAATCGCTAATGATGAATTGGCTCACTATCACTACTGGAAAAAATATACCGAAAAAGAAGTCAAGCCGAACAAACTCAAAGTTTATTTTTACAATTTAGTGGCTCGTGTCTTTGGAATTACATTTAGCATAAAACTAATGGAAAAAGGTGAACAAAAAGCTGAAAAATTTTACTCAACAATTATAGATCAAATACCTGAAGCCGAGAAAATTATTGGAGAAGAAAATTCTCACGAAAATGCTTTAATTGATATGCTGGATGAAGAAAAATTGAAATACGCTGGTTCAATTGTACTTGGATTAAATGATGCTTTGATTGAATTAACTGGTGCACTGGCTGGATTGACTTTTGCAATTCAGAAAACTTCAATCATTGCCCTTGCAGGATTAATTACCGGCATAGCAGCTTCTTTTTCGATGGCTGCTTCAAATTATCTTTCTGAGAAAGCCGAAGGTGAAAATAAAAACTATCTTAAATCTGCTTTTTATACTGGCACAGCATACATTATCACGGTCATTTTACTAGTTCTTCCATATCTATTATTAGGAAACCCATTTATTGCTTTACCTATTACGATTGGTGTAGCCATTCTAATTATTTTCTTATTCAATTATTATATCTCTATTGCAAAAGATCTATCGTTTAAACATAGATTTTTAGAAATGGTAATTCTAAATCTCGTAGTTACTGCAATAACTTTTGGGATAGGCATTCTGGTCAGGGAAGGACTTGGGATCGAAGTTTAATCAGGAGAATTTTAATCTTCAATCCAGCTGCCTGACTCAACATAATCAAGAAATAATCTCATAACTTGTTTTGTCTTTTCACCAACTTTTCCATTTCTAAAAACATGTGTATCAATTGATACCACTGGAAGAACTTCTTTATCGGTTGAAGTTATAAAACACTCATCGAAATCATAAATTTCGTGGAAGAAAATATCCCGTTCTTCAATATCAAAATTTTTAGACGCCTGGTGAATTACAACCTGTCTGGTTATTCCTGGTAATAACTCATCTTTGGGTGTGATTAATTTTCTGCCTTTAATGAAGAAAATATTGCTTGATGTACATTCGGTAATCTTTGAATTATGCACATATAAAACTTCAAAGTAACCTTGTGGATAAAATTCATTAAGATATTTAATTGCCATTGTATAGTTAATTGTTTTTGCAATTGGCGTTTCCCGATAATCCTTAACTGATTTAATCTTTACTCCACTATTATAAAGCTCTTTGTCAATTTCATTTCTTGGCTCGCAGGTAATTATAAGATTTGGCTCACCTTTCTTTTTCCCATCAGGACTATCTCCGCCTGTTACAATTATTCTTATACTTGCTTCCTTAAACCTGTTTATTTTTATTAATTCTTTGACTATTGATTTAATTCCTTCCTCAGTATAAGGGATTTTTAAACCAATATATTCAGCTGATTTGAATAGACGCTTAATATGATCAGTAAGATGGAAGGGCATACCGAAATAAGTCTTTAAATAATCAAACACAGCATACGCTCTCAATAGCCCAAGATCATTAACTGAGATAAGAGCTTTACTTTTTTCCGTAAATTTATCTTTTACAAAATAAATAGGCTGCTCCATTTAAAGCCTAAAAAATATCTTTACTGAATGAATTTAGTAAAATATTGAAAAAGATTTTTATTCTACCGATTTAAGCTCTTCTTCAGTAATCTGAAATAAATTTAGAAATGACTTTTTGGAAGGACGACTTAAGAAGATAAGTATCAACAAGGTGAAAATTAGCAGCAGAATAACCCACATTTTTGAGAAAATGAAAAACAAAGCTGAAATTATTAATGTAAATTCAAGAATGCTTAAACGATAAATTGAGGCTGTTTGATATACCTGCAATTTCAAAATCAATTGATCATTCGAACTTATGCGGCTCAAATTTTTCTTATAAATATATTGAGAGAGAATTACTGACAACAAAACAAATATTATTATAACTAAAACTTTTGCAATTGATAGGTTGGTATAAATTTCCAATTCAAAATTCCATAAATATATAGAGATACCCGCAATTAAAAGTGAACTCACAATAAAGCCCATATATATTATATTCATCGTTTTGAAAAAAAACTTCATCTTTCTTTTTAATTATTTAAATTATTGATGCCTTAAATTTTAGATGCAAACATATTTTAACTTAGTTATCAACCCCCTTTTTTTCAATAAAATTTTTGTAAAAATTTTGTAGTTTTTTCCTTACAAAATTTTTACCACTTAGTAAGCCTAAGGAGTTAAGATTAAGCGAAGAAAATGGGTTAAAAATTTCATAAAAAATCTAAAATTTTATATTTCCAATTATTTTTTTAATCTCATTTATACTTGTTTCTTCTTTCTTCACTTCCAGAAAAGCTCATAAACATTCTTTTTTACGGCCGAATGATAATTTATTGAAATATTCCAAAGCCCTTTTATCTTTCTTTAATTCGATAAAAAAAATCTTCGGACAGATTTACAATTCAATTTTCATAATCGATATTAGGTAAATGTCTATCACAATCCGATTTCATCGAGAATCTTTCTTTATCCAATTTAAATTTCAAAAAGAATTCCTGATGCTTTTCATATTTTTGAAAAAAACGGATAGATAAAATGGAAATATTTCTAAGTGCATTAATGATAATGTGTATGAGAATTATTGATGTAACAATAAGTACAATCAGAACTTTAATGGTTGTTCAGGGAAGAAAATATATAGCTGGAATACTTGGTTTTATCGAAGTTACAGTATGGATTTTCGCTATTCGGCATATAATGCTGCACATTGATAATCTTTGGAATATTCTTGGATATTCGACAGGTTTTGGACTTGGAAATGTGATTGGAATCACACTTGAGCAAAAATTTGGATTGGGATTTATTCAAGCTTATATAATATCCAGATATTATACTGATAAGATTGCTGATGAATTAAGAAAGAATAAATTTGGTGTAACAATATTACCAGCAGAAGGTGGCAGTGGAGGTCAATCCATCATTGTAAGTGTAATTCCAAGAAAAAGACAAAAAGAACTTTTTTCAATAGTTGAAAAAATTGATTCAAATGCATTTATAACCATTCAACCAGCAACACCTTCTCGAGGATATATCCCAACAAGGCCTTAATTATTTTAATTCTTTTATTACTTCTAAAATTCCTACTCGAATCATCATAACCGCTATTGCGGCAAGAAAGAGAGAGGCAACTTTGGCAAATGCCTTAGCCCCTGATTCTCCGATTAAATCGACTAATTTTTCAGCATAGTAGAGAACAAAAAATACAATCACAAGATTTATAAATACAGATAAAACTGTTGGAAGGATTCCGTTATTATTCACCAGAACTAAAATTGTTGTTAGAGCCGCTGGACCCATAATTAATGGAATACCAAGAGGTACAATTCCAATTGTTCCTTGAGGTTTACGACTTTCATCACTTGCAAAGACAAGATCATTTATAGAAAGAATTAATAGAACTAATCCACCACCAATACGAAAATCATTTAATGTAATTCCCATAAAATCTAGAATCACTTTACCTGTTGCAATGAAAATCATTGCAAGAGCAAATGCAGTAATGACAGCTTGAATTACAAGTCTCCGTTTTTCTTTTTTTTCAAATTGTTCCGTTAAGCCAAGATAAATTGGAGCGGTTCCAATTATATCAATTGCAACAAATAAGGGTATAAAGCTTAAAAGAAAATCATTTAAATTCATAGATATCACCAAATCAAAAAAATTAATTAATCTGTGAACGAACTTCGCTTACAATTTGGGCTGTATCTAACGCAATTACCAGTTCCTCATTAGTTGGAATTACAAAGACTTTAACTTTCGAATTTTCTTTTGTTATAATTCTTTCTCCATCTTTCAGTAAATTTTTTTCTTCGTCCAGATCAATTCCAAGAAATTGAAGATTAGACAAAACTTCCTTTCTTACTTCCCAACTATTTTCACCAATACCACCAGTGAATACAACTGCATCGAGACCACCAAGAGCAGCTGCATAAGCACCAATGTATTTTTTTATTCGATAACAGAAGACCTCAAATGCATATTTAGATCTTTCATTACCTTCGTTCATCGTTTTAATTATTTCTCTCATATCATTCGATACGCCAGAAATTCCCATTAATCCACTATGCTTATTCAGCATCGTGTTCACTTCTGCAAGAGTTAATTCTTCTTTTCCCATTACATGTAAAGGAATGGAAGGATCCATATCGCCACATCTTGTTCCCATCAGCAAACCTTCAAGTGGAGTAAAACCCATAGAAGTATCGATTGAGATTCCGCCATCAATTGCAGCAATGCTGCATCCATTTCCGAGATGGCAGGTGATAATTTTCAATTTATTATAAGGTTCATTCATTAACTCAGCAGCACGCTTCGAAACATACAGATGAGATGTTCCATGAAAACCGTACCGTCTAATTTTATATTTTTTATAAAGTACATAAGGAATACCATAAAGGTAAGCTTTTGGAGGCATTTTTTGATGGAATGCCGTATCAAAAACACCAACTTGTGGAATTCCAGGCAGGTGCTTTTGACATGCAACAATACCTTTTAAATTTGGAGGATTATGTAAAGGTGCAAGCTCAATATTATCTTTAAGCGTCTGAATTACTGCATCTGTAATTAAAACACTACCTGAAAAATCTTCACCACCATGAACTACACGGTGCCCAACTGCTTCAATCTCGCTTCTATCTTTGATAACGCCATGATTCTTGCTCAATAAAACAGCGATTACATATTCAATTGCAATGTCGTGATCTAAAATTTCACCGGTAATTTTAATTGTATCGCCATCATATCTTTGATGAGTTAAAATTGCACTTGAAGAACCAATTCTTTCGATTAAACCTTTAGCAAGTACTTTTTTATCATCCGTTGAAATAAATTGATACTTAACGGATGAACTGCCACAATTCAAAACAAGAACTTTCATATTTATTCCCTGCTCATTTTTCGGTTATTTTTCTTCCATGTTCATCATATTTAAAGAAACCTTCGCCCGATTTTTTACCGAGCTTTCCTTCACGAACATATTTTCTAAGTAAAGGACAAGGACGATACCTCGGTTCACCAAGTTCATGCCAGAGAGATTCCATCCATGCTAAGATTTCATCAAGACCCATTGTGTCTGCAAGCTCAAGCGGACCTATAGGCAGATTATACCCAAGTTTTGTAGCCGTATCAATACCTTCGGCTGTTGCAAGTCCTTCCATTAAAATATGCATTGCTTCGTTAAGAAAAGGAACAATTACTCGAGTTGTTATAAAACCAGGATACTCAAAAACTTCTACTGCAGTCTTACCCAATTTCTTCGCAAATGTTTTTGCGATGTTGGTTGTATCATCAGAAGTTTCTATTCCTCGAACAATTTCAACCACCGGGATTTTTGGAACTGGATTTAAGAAATGCATTCCAATTGTTTTATGACCTCGACTTGTTCCTTCCGCTATTTTCGAGAGACTTAATGTTGAAGTGTTGGAGACAAAAATTGTCTCGGGCGGACAAATCGAATCGAGTTTTCTAAAAATTTCCTGTTTTAGTTTTAAATCTTCATCAACTGCTTCAATAATGATATCACATTCTTTCACTTCAGTGATGTCGGTAGTCCACTTAATTCTTTGAAGTATTGCTTTCTTTTCGCTAATAGTCATTCCCCATCTTTGAATTTCCCTATCCATACTTTCGTTAAGTCTCTTTTTGCTCCGTTCGGCACTTTCCTCATCTTTTTCAACAATAATGACATCAAGACCTGCTTGAGACGCTGCTTGTGCTATCCCTGTGCCCATAATTCCACCACCGATGATGCCTACTGACTCAATTCTTTCTGACTCGATTTGAGGCAGCGGCATCTCATCAATTAAATCTTGAAGTTTAATTTTTTTCTCTTCAACGCTCATATTCTGTTATTCTCTTTAATTTATTTGCGATACTTGATTTTCTTAGTTCATTAATTTTTTCTCTTGAAATTTTAAGCTGAAGATCAACTCCATTATTTTCTAAGAATATATCTGTTCTGGATAATTCTTTAACAAAAGGGTCATCGGGTTCAGTTAAAATTATAGCTGATATAATTCCATTCAACACACCTCGTAACAAATTAGCTTTATATTCGTCTGTACACTCCCAATGAGAATTAATGCTCACATCTTTTTCGAGCTTTAACGAGAAATTAATGAAATTAATTGATCGAAAAAGTTTTTCGATTTTTTCATCATTTTGTGAACCATCTTTGAGTAAATTCAAAAAAAGCGAGGTATTTCTTGTAACAAACCAAAAATGATTTTTGTACTGGATTGAGTTAATTATCCTTCTAAACAATGGATTCTTCGTAAAATTATTTTCCACTCCGTCATTTTTCACTTTCTCAACACGATTCAAATCATTAGAAATAAATAGAATTTTATCATCAGTATAGATTCCGTAATCCTTAAATTCTGTTTGTAATCTTAAATCTTTAGCTGGTTTATTAAGAGTTATTATGAAAGTATTATAACCATTCCATTCAGTTGCAATTATTATTTCGTCAATATCTTTTTCAAAATCAATACCGATGGAATCTAAAATTGTACTTCTTGTCTTGCTTTGAATTTCTATATCATTTACAAAAAAATCTTTCCAATACTTAGACTTTTTCAAATTTTTTAAATTAAGATAAATAACGTTAACTGGATCAGCTGGGATTAACTGAAGCTTTTTAAGTACTGAAGGTTCGATTGGCTGAGATACTTCTTTTAAGCAAGAACTTAATAAAAAAAGCAGCCCGATAGTTAAAACAAAAAAAAATCTCGACATTAAATAACTTTACTCTTAATCAATCAATATTCAATATATTTGAAAGTTTCTCTTGCAAAATTACTTAAATTATTTCAGCCATTCAATTTAATACGACATTAACAAATACTTATGATTTCAATAAAACCTGAGAAAATCAGAAATATTTTAGTTATTCGTAAGCATAACCAAATTGGTGATATATTGGTATCTGTCCCTATGTATTATGCTTTAAAGAAATATTTTCCCTTTGCTGAGATCACTCTACTCGCATCGAAGACCAATTACCCAATACCATTCAAAGATTTAAATCCTTACATTGATGAAGTTATTATCTATGAAAAATCTAACATTAACCAACAACTTCAATTAATAAAAAATTTAAGACAGAAAAAATTTGATCTGGCAATTGTCCCATCCACAATAAGATTTTCTTCAACGTCAAACATCATCAGTTTTTTAGCTGGGATCAAATATCGCATTGGTATAAACAAAGTCGACAATCAAAGAAATAAATTTTCATTTTTATTAAACATAAAACAAGATTTCCAATGGGGAAGTAAAAAAACACATCAAACTTTCAGAAACCTTGAGGTAATTGAACAAATAAATTGTAAAATCACCATAAGCGAAGCATTGAATAATACATTTAAACTATCTCACGACGAAAAAATTGAAGCAAAAGAACTTCTTAAATCTGCTTTTTCACAATCTCAAGTTTTAATTGGCTTGCATCCTGGTGCAGGGAAAATTGATAATATTTGGGACTGGAAAAATTTTTTTGAAGTTTCAAAATTTCTTTACCAAAGATGGAAAAGTAAATTTTTAATTACCAGCGGAGCAACGGATAAAATCGTTATCGAAAAAATTAAAGAAGCTTTTATTTCCGAGGGAATTCCTTTCTTAATCATTGATAATTATCCAGTCCGTAAACTTGCTGCTCTGATTAATGAATGTGATTTGTTCATTTCGAATGATACAGGTGTAATGCATATCGCTGGCTTAACTGAAACTATCCTTATTTCCCTCTTTCGAAAGGATAAAGCTTATGAATGGGCTCCGATTGGCAAAAATAAATTTATTATTGAATCCCCCGATCAAAATATAAATTCTATAACTTGGAAAAAAGTAAGCGAACTTGCTGATAAGTTATTACTTTTAAAGAGTTTTAGAAAAGATTAACTGGAAAAGAATAATAATTGCAATAACGATTAAAAGAGTAAAAATAATATATCTTGTTTGTCTAAGCTTAACCTCCTTATAAGGATTACCCTTAATCGTCTTCATTATTATCTCTCCCTTTTTACTCAAAAATCGAATTTTTGATTTAAATTCTCAAACGGATAACTGCTTTTATTTCAATCGTTTAGCAATTACAACAGGCTTTTTGACGCTCTCTACAACTCCATTCTGCTGATTGATTGCTTCTAATAGAATAATATAGATACCTATTCTCAATGGTTGTTTATTATCATCAAGACCATCGAAAACTATTGAACCAACCGATGAAGTTGGTTCATTATCAACCAAAGTTCTAACCAATCTTCCCACACTATCAAAAATTCTAATTCGAATACTTGATGTCTGAAGAGGGAGCTGATATGATATAATTGTAAAATCTTCGAAGCCATCGTTATCGGGCGAAAAGGGATTTGGTGAAATTTCAATTTTTGATTGAGATGGAAGTTTCGGTGTAAAAATTGAATTGGGGAGTAAAGGTGTGCCGCCAGATTTATTTACTGATGTACTCCAGTTTTTGGAATCATTTGAACTTAAAGTTGGATTAATTCTTTCAAGAGAACGACCTTTCGTATCCTCGATCTCGGGATTATGCCATTTGGGAGAATAAGCTACGCTATCAATTAAATTTCCAAACAAATCCTTGAGTAAAATAATATCACCTGAGTTTGATAAAGAGAGGTCAGATGTGTTTATGATTTTGACTTTTTGTGAAAAATCAGTTTCTCTTACGTAAGGGAACAAAACAAAAACTGAGGTATCAGAAGCGAGCAGGAAGAATTCATTCGGTGTCAGATAAAAAGACTTTGATACTAAATTGAATGATTTTCCACCACCTTCGGTAATTGCCCAGCCTGCTAAATTAATAGTATCATTTGAAGCATTATAAATCTCAATGTATTCAGCAAAACCTGTTAAAGGTTCATACATAATTTCGTTGATAATCACTGAACCTGCGGGGTAAGATTTAGCATTCATCACACTATTAATTAAACCTGGTGTTCCCCCACTATCTGCAATTGAAGCAGCCCAATTGGATTGTAAAAGTGTTGGCTGTTGATAACTTATCCTCTCCAGCGATTTTTTACTTGAGCCCCAGCTCGAATAGTAAAATAAAGAATCCATCACCATTCCACGTTCATCATAAATTACAACTCCATCTCTATCGTTATTTAAGGATGGAATTGATGCAATGATTAACGGAGCGGGGATTGAATCATAATAATTGTATATCACAGAATTAGAAGCAATTACAAGAAGAGAATTCGGTTCAAAATAAAAATCATTATTAGTAATGGTCACAATTGTTGGAGTTGAAATAACATCTGAAAGTTTCCAACCCTTCAAGTTTATCCTTGAGTTGGTATTATTAAATAATTCGATCCATTCAGGCTCACCTGTCCTTGGATCAAACATCACTTCGCTTATCAAGACAGACTTTGATGGAATACCAGGTTTGATTATTACACTTAAGGAATCATTTAATTTATTTTCATCAACAGAGTAACTAATCTCAGCAAAAACTTTTACTACTGAACTTAAATTTCTAATTAGAGAATCAGCACTTATAATAACCGAGTCACCCGATGCAAGAAAAGAAATTGTCCCCGATGAAAAGCTTAAATCATAAACACCATCATTTTCAAGATCATATTTAAATTGAACAAAGAAATTATTAGCTGCTTTTGTACCTAAATTCTTAATAACCGCTTTTATTTCAACATTATCGTTTAAGTTTGGAAAGATTGGATTTGTTAAAATTTTCACAAGACTTAAATCATATTCTCTTTGTGAAATTGAATTAAATGAACCTGGCGTTCCATTCACTACAATTGAATTACCCCAGTTCGAATTTGAATTATCCCCAATTAAGACAATTTTTTCGTCTGAAATCCCAGCCGAGTTATTTGCAGAATATGTATAAGACCAGATCGTATCGTTACGAGCATTCAAAAAATGTACATCCCTATCGGTAGTGTTAGCCATTCCAGAAGAACCAAAATTATTGTCACTGATCTTTAAAACTAAGGCATTAGAGGGAACTACATAACCAGCTGAATAGTCATTCTCAAAAATTACGGCAAATTGTCTTGGCAGAATTTTTGTTCCAAAACCAGCATCTACTATCAAATCGGCAGCTGAAGTATAATATTTGATTTTCCAACCCGCTAAATCAATTGTATCTGTATAACTTGTATTGAATAGCTCAATGAACTCACCATTGGAAATCGAAGTGGAATTATAAAACATTACTTCCGAAAAGATGATAAGAGTATCTTTGTTTTGAGCAAATAAGTTTAAGGCTAGAAAAATAATTAAAAACAAAACTCGTTTCATAATACCCAAAATAAATATTTTTGAACCCTTATGAAATAAACTTCAAGTTTAATTAGTCTCAACTATTTATAAGCAAATTGAATTTATTTTGAGCTTAAGCTTGTTTAAATTATTCAAAAATTAAGAAAGAATATGGCGGAAAAAGAAAAAAAATTAGTCTACGATCCATTACAGGAACTTATAGCTTATTATTCAACCAAGAAAGAAGAAGAAAAAGAAAAAGTCGATCGTAAATCACTATCAATCGAAGAGCGTTTGAAAAACAGAATCATCGATGGAGAAAAAATTGGATTACAGGATGATTTAGATGAAGCTCTTCAGAAGTATTCGCCTCTCGATATCATTAACAAAATTCTTCTCGAAGGGATGAAAATAGTTGGTGAATTATTTGGCAGCGGTCAAATGCAGCTACCCTTCGTACTTCAAAGCGCAGAAGTTATGAAAGCAGCTGTAGCTTATCTCGAAAAATTTATGGAGAAAAAATCCGGCGAATCAAAAGGGAAAATTATTCTTGCAACAGTTAAAGGTGATGTTCACGACATCGGAAAAAATCTTGTTGACATAATTTTAACAAATAACGGTTACACTGTATATAATCTTGGTATCAAGTGCCCAATTGAAAAAATGATAGAAGAATTTGAAAAGCAAAATGCTGATGCAATAGGAATGAGCGGTTTGCTTGTTAAATCAACTCTAATTATGAAAGAAAATTTAGAAGTTCTTAACGAAAGAAATTTGAAAGTTCCTGTTGTGCTTGGCGGTGCAGCTTTGACAAGAAGATATGTTGAACAGGATTTAAAAAAAATTTACATGGGATATGTTGAGTATGCAGAGGATGCCTTTGATGGATTGAAATTTATGGAGAAAATTAAATCCAAAAATCTTGACGAACTGATTAACGAATCAAGAACAAATTTTGATAATATTAATGATGAAGAAATTTTAGATACACTTGTTGGCAGTGATGCAAAACTCGCTTTCTTTGATGAAGAAAAAGCATTCCAAAAATCAAATGTTTCAATCCTTGATGAAATCCCCGAACCACCTTTCTGGGGTGTAAAAATTGTTGAGAATATTTCCCTTGATGAAGTTTTTAAATATGTAAATGAAGTCGCTTTATTTAGAGGACAATGGCAATTCAGAAAAAGAAAACTCTCTGACGATGACTATAATAAATTGGTCGAAGAAAAAGTTTTGCCTATCTATAACAATCTTAAAGCAAAAGTAAAAGAAAACAATCTCCTTATTCCAAAAGTAGTTTATGGATACTTCCCTGCTCAATCAGAAAAAAATGATTTAATCATTTATAAACCCAAAAATTTCCCTGAAGAAAATCTTTATAACATCTGGGATATTGATATACACAACTGCGAGTTGGAAGAGTATGTTCGTTTTACCTTCCCGAGACAGATAAATAAACGGAACCTTTGCATTTCTGATTTTGTATTACCCGTCGAAAGTGGAAAATTCGATGTAGTTGCTTTTCATGTTGTTACAGTCGGTGAACAGGCAACGGAACACTCCAAACAATTATATTCATCGGATAATTATACTGAGTATCTATTTTTTCACGGCCTTTCAGTAGAAACTGCCGAGGCGCTTGCTGAATATTGGCATAAAAAAATTAGAGAGGAATTAAAAATCGATTATGCTGATGCGAAAGATATTAAGAAACTTTTTCAACAGGGCTACCGTGGTTCAAGATATTCTTTTGGTTATCCTGCTTGTCCAAATCTTGAAGATCAGTTAATACTATTTAAGCTTTTAAAACCCGAAAGGATTGGAGTAACTTTAACTGATGGATTTCAAATGGTACCTGAACAAAGTACATCAGCAATAATCATTCATCATCCAGAAGCAAAATATTTTACAATTTAGCTATGAATCACAAGTTAGTTTACCAGATTGATATTAGAGAATTTTTCTTCAGACATAAATCAAAAAATTCAGGAATAAAAAATCTTCTTGACCTTCCATCAGAATTTTTTGATGAAATAAAATCGCTTGGCGTTGAATTTCTCTGGCTTCTTGGAATTTACGAGCCAAGTCAGGCAAGTCGAGAAATTTCTATCTCAATGACTGAGCTACATAAAAAATATTCAACATCTTTGCTTGATTGGAAAGAAGACGATGTTATTGGTTCACCTTATGCAATCACTTCCTATAAGATATCAAAAGAATTCGGTGGTGAAGAAGTTTATAAAAAATTTCGAGAAAAAATCAAAAAAAATTATAAGCTTAAAACAATCTTAGATTTTGTTCCTAACCATCTGGCAATTGATAGTCCAGTTGTCCAAAAACATCCCGAATTTTTTATACAGGCAACTGAAGATAAAAAGAATAAATGCCCGGAAGATTACATAAAGATCAACATAATGGGGAAAGAATACATTTTTGCTCATGGACGTGAACCTTATTCCCCTGTCTGGAAAGATACACTTCAGCTTGATTATCGCTCTAAATCTGTTCGAGATTTTATGATAAAAGAGCTATTGAAACTCAGTAAGAAATGTGATGGTGTCAGATGTGATATGTCTATGCTTTTGTTGTCAGATATATTTTTCGATAACTGGAAAGATTATCCTTTACCAAAAGATTATGTACCTGCTGCACAAGAATTCTGGTATGATGCAATTTCAAAAGTAAAAAAAGAAAATCCCGATTTTGTTTTCATCGCAGAAGTTTACTGGCATCGTGAAAATGATTTACTTGAACTTGGGTTTGATTTTGTGTACGATAAATTAATTTACGAACTCTTAATAGATAATCGTGTCGATTTAATTAACGAATACATAAAGAAAAATTTCTCATATCAAAAAAATCGATTTCTTTTTCTTGAAAATCATGATGAACAAAGATCAGCTCATATTTTCTCGGATGAAAAATTAAAAGCTGCAGCTACTTTGATTTACACACTACCATCAATGAAATTAATTTATGATGGGCAGCTTGAGGGGAAAGAGTTTCATCATGCAATCCAATTAAGAAGACTTCAAAATGAGGAAGTAAATTCTGAATTAAAAAATTTTTATAAGAAACTTTTCAACGCAATTAAAAATTCATCTATACCAAAAGCATATTTTAAATTACTTAAACCAGTTGCCGCCTGGGAAGGAAATCCGGGCTTTTTCAACTTTATTATCTATCTCTATGAAGATGAAAAATTCAGAAAGGATTTAGTTGTTATAAATCTTTCACCATATCAATCGCAATGCAAAGTTAAAGTTGAAAGTTTCGATTTAACAGGTAAAAAATTTTTAATTAAAGACAGACTAAGCGACGAAGAATATATAAGAGATGGCAATGAAATGTTTTATAATGGACTTTACTTAGATGTTAAACCTTATCAATCACAAATCTTCGAATTCATTAAAGTTGAACAAGAATGAAGCGTTATCCTAAATACTTTTCTTCATCAAATCATAAAAATTTTTGAAATGGAAATTAAGAGAATAACTTCATCTCATTTAAAAGAGCTATCAAAACTAAAACTGAAAAAATATCGAGATGAAACTCAAACTTTTTTAATTGAAACAGAAAAAGTTATAGATGAAGCAATTCGTTCTGATTGGACTGTTAAAGAATTATTTGTAACAAAGACTAATCTCTCTCTTCTAAAAAAATATGAGGATATTAAAGGGATAAAGTTTTACGAACTTTCAGAAAACGAATTCAAGAAAATTTCCAGCGAGGTTACGCCATCTGGAATTGCGGCATTAGTTGAGAAAAAAAATTTTAATATTAATAAGCTCTTAAACTCATACGAAAATTTCATTCTGGCACTTGAAAAAATTTCAGACCCTGGAAATTTAGGTGCAATATTGCGGACAGCTGATTGGTTTGGTTTTAAATCAGTTGTTTTGAGCAAAGATAGTGTCGAGCTTACCAATCCAAAAGTTATAAGAGCTTCGATGGGTTCAATTTTCCATTTAGATATTTATGACGAGATTGATTTTATTCAATTCTTGGACAGATTTAAAAAAGATAACTTTCAATTAATTGGAACATCAACTAAAGGTAAAAGCATCACCAAATTTATTTTCCCCGGAAAATTAGTTTTAATATTCGGCAATGAATCTCAGGGAATTTCTCAAGAAATTTTGTCAAAATGTGATGAAATTATTTCAATTCCTTCATTTGGAAATGCCGAATCACTAAATCTTGCAATTTCCTCTTCAATTATACTTTACGAACTGAGACGAAGAGATTTAATTAAATAAAGAGATGCTTGTGAAGATTACTTATGATTTTAATTTCATCTTCAATGGACCCACCGCAATTCATACATTTTTCAACATAGATTACTTGTGGAGTTTCATCATCTAATGTTGGCAGAAAATCTAAAATTGTTTTACAACTCAAACATTGCAGGATGTGGAAAACATTTCTCCTCGATTTACAATCATCACAAAGCAATAGGTCAATGTAGTTATTATCTTTCTTAAAAATTTCGAGTTCTTCATCGCTTACCAGATGGTAGTTATTACAATTCTCATTTAAACAGGGCATAAAATGTTTATCTGATTTCTGTTCCAATTTTCTACTCTCTTAATTTTCAATATCAAATTAATTTTATTTAATTGGAAATAAAAGACAAAAATTTCCCCTAAAAAAGCTGTAGAGTTTAAGAAGAGGATTTTCTTAATATTAGTAAATTATTTTTGTGATTTGAAAAGTATGTAAGACAAGTCAATCATTCAGATGAGGAGAGAAATTGAAAATCGAAGCAGATTTACATTTGCATTCAAATTATTCTGACGGTAAACATTCAATTGCTGAGGTAATTGAATTTGCTGTTGAAAAAAGATTAAAAGTAATCTCAATAACAGATCACGATACAATTGATGGTGTAAACGAAGCTTCTATTTTAGCCGAAGCAAAAGGAATTCAAAACATTCCAGGTGTTGAAGTCAGCAGCGAAATTGATGGTCAGGAAATTCACATTCTCGGGTATTTCATCAATATCCACAATCCAGATCTAAAATTTTACCTTCAAAAATTCAAAGAAGAAAGATTAAAAAGAGCAGAGAAGATTTTATCCAATTTAAAAAAGCTCGGAGTAAATCTTACAGTTGACGAAGTTTTACAATTTTCTGAAAGCAAGCCAATTACAAGACCGCACATCGCTTTTGCTTTGATTAAAAAGAAAATTGTAAAAAGTTATTATGAAGCTTTTCAAAAATATCTTGGTGATTATTCAGACGCTTATGAAAAAAAACACCATTCATCCCCTCAGGTAGTTATTGAATTAATCAAATCATGTGGTGGTCTTTCTTTTCTTGCTCATCCTTACAATTTATCAGACGGAAAACTTTTTGAACTCATTAAATTAGGATTTGATGGGATTGAAGTTTATCATCCAACAATAAAAAAAAGCAGACAGGAATTTCTACACAAGTTTGCACTTCAATATTCATTACTTGAATCAGGAGGTTCTGATTTTCATGGCGGACTTAAAAATGATTATTCAAATTTTGGAAAATTTGGTTTATATTTAAATCAAATGGAAAAGATATTTGAGCTTACAAATCTTAAGAGAGGAAGTTAGCGAGCCAGCCTTTACTCCATAATTAAGGAGATATACAAATGCGTCAATTCATCTTATTCTTATTCGGTTCATTATTCTTTTTAAATATTTCTTTTGCTCAGATTGGAAAATGGGAAAACTATACCAACCAATCTGATGTCAATTCAATTACACTCACAAACGATGGTTTGTGGGCTGGCACTTCCGGCGGAGTATTCTTCTATTCAAAGCAGAATTACTTCAAGCAATTCAACCTACTTAGCGGTTTAAAAGACCTGATTATTAATACACTTGAAAAAGATCAATCTGGTAAAATCTGGATTGGTGGAAAATCAGGTTATATATCTATATACAATCCAGAAAAAGATGAACTAAAAACAATCACAACAATTGCCCTTTCAAACAAAACTCAAAAACAAATTAATAAACTAATCTCAAACGGTGATAAAATTTATGTATGCACTGATTTCGGAATAAGCATTATTGATGCAAACTCTCTATCGTTTGGAGATACTTACACAAAACTTGGTTCCTTTGGAATCGACTCAAAAATTTATAATGTGCTCCCACTTGATACTTTATGGGTTGCTTCGGAGAAAGGAATTGCGGTTCAGAAGGCTGGATATTCAAATTATTTAGACCCAAACAGCTGGTGGAACTTCACTATAGTCAATGGATTACCATCAAACGATGTCAGGACAATTATTAAATTCAAAGACACAATTTATGTTGGAACGACTAATGGTGTTGCAAGATTGGTTAATTCCAGTTTCCGGGTTGTCTTCACAAACATTTTTCAGTCTAAAAAAATTAATGATTTAAAAATCAAAGGCGATTCACTTTTAATTTTATCTGATAACATTTTAGCTCTTTATTTCAATGGAAATCTTTCAATTGTGAAAGAAAATTATTCAATGAATTTCCGAAATGTTCAGGTTGAAAAGAACAAAATCTTTATAGCCTCAAATAACGGTGTAATTGAAACTGACGGTAATCAAGAACGAACGATTTACCCATCGGGACCAAATTCGAATTTCTTTCCTTCTATTGCTGTTGATGAGAAAGGAAATGTTTGGGCTGCATCAGGTAAAGATGTTGTATTAAAGGGCTTCTATCGTCTATCAAAAGACGGATGGAAAAACTTCACAACAAGCGATTTTCCTGAAATGAGCTCAAATGCTATTCATAAAATTAAAGTAACTTCAGACAATACGATCTGGGCTCTTGGCTGGGGAAATGGTGTGATTAGAATTAAGAATGATACTCAAATGGTTAGATTCAGTCGTGCAAATGTGAATGGACTAAACGGTGTAATTGAAAATCCAAACTTTGTGGTCATTCGTTCTCTTGCTGAAGATTCTAAAGGAAATATCTGGATGTTGAATTATCGTGCAAGTGATAATCGTTCACTGATCAAATTAAGTAAAGATTCGACATGGGAATTTTTTGTTAATGAAGTCAATCCAAATCTTGTAGTAACAGAAGACATTGTAATTGATCAAAACGATACAAAATGGATCTTGCTCGAAAAAGCTGGTCAATATCAACAGGTTGAAGGATTAATTTATTTCAATGAATATGGAAAGATGCCCTCTACATGGGGATTAATTTCAAGAGATAAATTTGGGAATACAACTCCAACAAGCATAGCCATTGATCTCCGAAATGAAATATGGGTGGGAACAAGTCAGGGAATGTATGTAATTCCAGATCCAACCAGACCAACTGAAAGAATTTCGAGTATCTATATTTTGAGAACTCAATACATCAATTGCATTGCCGTGGATCAACTTAACAATAAATGGGTTGGAACAACAACTGGCGTTTGGGTTTTGAGTCCTGATGGTTCAAGTCTCATAGCTCAATTCAACACAAAGAATTCACCGCTTCCTGACGACAACATTAAAAGCATCGCAATTGATAACAATACTGGAACCGTTTACATCGGCACTGATTACGGAATGGCAAGCTATAACTCATTTTCTGTTAAACCCAGGGAAGGTTTCGATAAACTTAAAATTTATCCTAATCCATTTATTGTAGAAGAATCAAAAAACATTAATTTAGTGATAGATGGTTTAGTTAAAAATTCGACCATAAAAATTCTGACTTCATCTGGTGATTTTGTTAACGAATTTTTAACTCCCGGTGGACGAATTGCTCTCTGGAATGGCAGAGACAAAAATAATAATCCTGTTCCAACGGGAATTTATTTTATTGTCGCTTATAGTGAAGATGGTGAACAAACAACACTTGGGAAAGTCGCAGTAATTAAAAAATAAAAGTGAGAGGGTAATAACTTGGATAAATTTAATCCAGAGGTATTCACTAAGGTTATTAAAGCAGGAAGAAGAACTTATTTCTTTGATGTTCGACCTACAAAAAACACATCCGAATTTTATATAACCATTACCGAAAAGAAACGGAATGAAGAAACATCAGAGAAGTTTAAAATTTTTTTATACAAAGAAGATTTTGAAAAATTCTTAAACGCTCTTCAGGAATCAATCGAATTTGCGAAAAAAAATAATTCTAAGAAAAGTTAATTTATTTGATGATCTCGGTTGAAGATATTTCAGTCCAATTCTCTGGTGAATACTTATTTCATTCTGTTTCTTTTAAAATTAATCCTTCCGATAAAATTGGAGTAGTTGGTCCAAACGGATGTGGTAAAACTACTCTACTAAGAATTCTTGCAGGTGAAATTGAACCCGAAAATGGTTCAATTAATTTTCAAAAGGGTATCAAAATCGGTTACCTACCGCAAGATTACATCAGCGAAGTAACAGATGAATACCTTTTTGATGAGGTTTATAAAGCCAATCAAGAAATTTATGAGCTTGAAAATCTTGAAAAAGATTTGTTGAAAAAACTTGAATTGCATCAAGATAAAAACTTAATCGAAAGATTAGGCTCTGTTCAACTGCGACTTCACCAACTAAATCCAGAAACTTATAAATCAGAAATTATTAAGGTTCTTCTTGGACTTGGGTTCACCGAAAAAGATTTCAATCGAAAGTTGTCCGAGTTTAGCGGCGGATGGCGTGTTCGTGTCGCAATTGCAAAATTACTATTATCAAACGCCGACTTACTTTTACTCGATGAGCCTACAAATCATCTCGATTTTGACTCACTTGAATTTTTAATCTCATACCTTAAAAAATTTCGTGGTGCACTGCTTGTAATTTCTCACGATACACATTTTTTAAATTCGGTTACAAATAAAACTCTCGGTTTTTCCTTTGGTAAAGTAATAATGTTCAATGGTAATGCTGATGAATTTTATAAATATCAAGAAGCTCAACGCAACCAATTAATCCTTGAATATAAAAGTCAGCAAAAAAGAATTAAACACATCGAACGCTTTATTGAACGGTTTAGATACAAAGCAACAAAAGCTCGTCAGGTTCAAAGCAGAATCAAAATGCTTGAAAAGATAGAAACAATTGAAATCCCCGACGATGAAGAAGTAATTAGCTTCAATTTCGAGGATATTCCCAAAAGCGGGAAAGTAGTTATTACACTTGAAAATGTTTCAAAATCTTATGATGGAGTTGAAGTTTTTACAAATTTAAATTTACAAATTGATCGCGGTGATAAAATTGCTGTAGTTGGATTAAACGGAACTGGAAAAAGTACATTAGCCAAAATTCTTGCTGATGTAGAAACAATCAGTTCAGGCATTAAAACTTATGGACACAACGTAATTATAGGTTATTATTCACAAAATTTGATCGAAGAATTAGATTTAAATCAAACTGTTTTAGAAACAGTTGAATATGTTGATCCAGAAAAGACACAATCTCAGGTTAGAAAATTACTCGGATGTTTTCTCTTTGAAGGAGAAGATGTTTTCAAAAAAGTAAGCGTATTGTCCGGCGGCGAAAAAAGTCGATTAGTTTTATTAAAAATCTTACTCAAAAAATCTAACTTTTTGATTTTAGACGAACCCACAAATCATCTGGATCGCCAATCAAAAAAAGTTTTACAAGATGCGCTTATTGATTATGATGGTACATTGGTGATCGTTTCTCACGATGTTGATTTTGTCAATCCAATTGTAAATAAAGTAATAGAAGTTAAAAACAAAAACATAAAACTTTACTACGGCAACTTAGACGACTTCATTCATCTAAAAAAATCTGAAGAAGACACATTAAATAATGGAAAACCAAAATCTATTGGTAAGCTCAACGAACAAAACATTAATCAAAGAAAATTACAGAAAAGAATTGAAGCAGAAAAAAGACAAAAATTTTATGCGTTAACAAAGAACTTCAAAGAAAGAATCAATTTTCTTGAAAAAGAAATTTCAAAACTTGAAGAGCAAAAGAAAAATCTTGAACAACTTTTCTCTCAACCCGATAAAGTTTCTCCCGAGAGGAATATTTTTGTGGAATATAAAGAAATTTCAGAGAGAATTGACCAGTATCTTGAAGAATGGTCTCATCTCTCTGACGAATATGAAAGAATTGAAAAAGAAATTTTCAACGAAACTGATAATTAAAATCACCACTTTGTCATTTCTTTATTTCCGAAGGAAGTACCAACTCTTACAGCAGTCTTTATCATCTGACAATCTAAAGGAACAAGCTTTTTCTTTTTAATTGCATCTTTAATTGGGATAGAAGTTATCTTATCGCCTTTTAGTGCGACCATTTGACCAAATTTTTTCTTAGCTGCAATTTCAATTGCATAAGTTCCAAAACGAGTTGCAAGAATTCGATCAAAAGGAGTTGGGCTGCCGCCTCTTTGCAAATGACCAAGAATTGTTACTCGTGTTTCCAGTCCGGTCATCTCTTCTATTTTTTTCCCAACAAGATGACCAATTCCTCCCAATCTAACTGGATCAGTTCTTTTCTTATCTTTTTCTTGAATTACAATTTGACCGCCCAAAGGTTTAGCACCTTCAGCTACGCAGACAATACTAAATCGTTTTCCTTTCGTACTTCTTTCAATTACTTTTTCAGCCACATCTTCCCATTTAAAAGGAATTTCGGGGATCAAAATAACATCTGCACCGCCGGCAATTCCAGCACCGAGGGCAATCCAGCCTCCATATCTTCCCATCACTTCGATTACCATCACGCGATGATGCGATGATGCTGTTGTATGAAGTCGATCTATTGCTTCTGTCGCCACATACACTGCTGAGTCATAACCAAATGTTAAATCGGTACCATTTAAATCGTTATCAATTGTTTTAGGCACACCAACAATATTCAATCCAAGTTTCATCAATTGAGACGATATGTGCATTGAACCATCACCGCCAATAACAATCAAACAATCTAATCCCCAGCCTTTATAATTTTTTACAGCAAGTTTAGATTTATTTTCAATTACAATTTTTTCGCCGTCATCTACGGGCCAATGAAATGGATCACCTTTATTAGAAGAGCCTAATATTGTCCCTCCAACATTTATAATTCCTGATACATCACGGTTAGTTAATTCATGCATTTTACCTTCAACAAGTCCTTCAAATCCATCTTCAATTCCAATTACAGTCATTCCCATTTCAATTGCTGGTTTAGTTACTCCCCTTATTACTGCGTTAAGTCCCGGACAATCGCCTCCACCAGTCAAAATTCCAATTCGTTTTACTTTCATTTCAACTCCAATTTTTTCAAAATTAAAACTAAATAATTAGTTAAAGAAACATTTGATTTATTAAAATCAAATATTAACCAGCATATAATCTTCTATTTTTAAAGATCCAACATTTGCATCACATCATTAACCAGAAAAGACAAACTTGAATTAAGAAATAAATAAACTGTTAGAATTACATATAACTTTTAGTGACTAATCAAAATTAAAAAGAACAAGATTATTTCCAGCAGAAACACTAAGTCTCATACTTTTTTCTTCTTTTCAAAGCAAGTCCACCAAAACCAGAAATTACAGCCATATAAAATCCGAAGTCATACCACCAACCAGTATTGTTCGTCTCATAGATTCTGATATTTGGATCAAACAGCCCAAAAACAAGTGAAACAGGTGCAATCCAGCCATGCCAGATACCAAGAAAAAATCCAGCAGGCATTTCTCTTTCACTTGATTGTGTTGGAAAACAGCCCACAAAAAGGAAGAGCATAGATATAATTAATATGATTTTAATTTTGCTCATTTTAAATCCTTTCTTATTTTATTCTTAACTTAAAAAAATATCCACAAAAAATTATGGAGGTTCAGATGTTAGATGAATTCAAAAAATTCGCATTAAAAGGGAATATGATTGATATGGCAGTTGGAATTATTTTAGGAGCTGCCTTCGGATCAGTAGTTAATTCCCTTGTTAATGATATAATAATGCCTCCGCTCGGTTTTCTAATTGGCGGAGTGGACTTTAAGGATTTATTTATCACAATTAAAGGTGGACCTGTAAGTTCACTTGAAGAAGCAAGAAAAGTTGGTGCGGTTGTCTGGGCTTACGGTAATTTCATCACAACATTGATCAATTTCTTAATAATAGCTTTCGCTCTGTTTTTAGTGGTTAAATCAATCAATACGATGAGAGAAAAATTAGAAAAGAAAGAAAGTAAAACTAACTAAAACTAAGTTAATTAAATCATTTTTAATCTAATCGAGTCGCAAAGTATCAAAATAAGCTTTGCGACTCGTTTGATTTTTATTTTTCCATGCAAACAGAAAATTCGAATTCAAAACATTTATCTATCCATCAGATTTGGATTCTATTCGAATTAATAACTTTCAACATTAAGTTTCTTTTTTTTAATTTTGATTAAGATTTAAGGATAGACTTTGTGACAAGAGACTTAACTTCTCAAAGAGTTATTTATATAGATCTTCTTCGATTTTGTGCGATCTTCTTAATGGTTCATGGGCATACAGTTGATGTTTTACTTAGTCAAGAATTCAGACGACCGGATTCTTTAGGTTTTAATACCTGGCTGTTTTTTAGAGGGTTAACTGCACCGTTATTTCTTTTTGCTTCTGGTTTTATTTACGGCGTTAGATTTAGAAGGACCGATTCGCTTGAGAAATTTAGAAAGATAAAAATTAAAACAATTCGACGAGCATTGCTTTTAATCTTTATTGGTTACTTGATGAAATCGCCTACACCAACATTTATAGATTGGGAACATGTGACTTATCAAATGCTTCAGCTCTTTTTTGCGATTGATATTCTTCAATTAATTGGTGCGAGCTTGCTCATTTTTCTTGGAATGGAAATCTTGGCAAGAAAACTCAAATACGATGCTGCTCGGTATTTAATTATCATTTCTATTCTTTTTGTGTTAGGGAAACAACTTGCAACACTTTTGGATTGGGAAGAGGTATTTCCGATACAAATTTCATCCTGGTTTTCGCAAAGCACTGGCTCGTTGTTTCCACTTTTTCCTTGGGGTGCATATTTATTTTTAGGTGGTGCTGTTGGAATTTATTTTCAGCGTAAAAATTATTTATCAGATATGCTTCTTCTTACAAAAATTCAACTTAAAATTGGCATTATTTTTATTTTATCCGCTTTCCTAATTAATCTCCTTGAAATAAAATTCTTTGGAATGAGCACATTCTGGACAACTAGTCCAACACTTTTTTACGCCCGGTTTGGGACGGTTTTAATTTTTGGGAGTCTTTTTTCTGTTTTATCGCTCTACATTAAACGAATTCCAAAATTCTTATACAATGCAAGTAAAAATTCACTCTGGATTTATGTTGTTCATGTAATGATGCTATATGGAAGTTCTTGGAATCGAGGAGTGAAAGATTTTCTTGGATATAAATGTAATGTAGGTGAAACTATACTTGGCGTAATCACAATGTGGATTTTAATGATTTTATTTTCAGAAGCATTGACTTATTATAACAATCAGCTCTATCCATTAATTAAATCAAAACTTAAAAAGATTTTTGTAGGCGAGATAACTTAATTTGTTTATAACCAAGATAATTTTTTAAGTTTGCACAAGTTCATTGAAAACTTTGCTGGTCCATTTGGTTAAAAGGGAAACTGGTGAAAATCCAGTACTGCCCCGCAACTGTGAGTGCGTATAGCTGTTAACAAAAAGCCACTGTTCCGATTAAAATCGGAATGGGAAGGCGTTAGCAGCGTTGCACAAGTCAGGAGACCTGCCAGCAAAGTAACGAAACTTTTTCCTTCGAGGGAAAGGAAGGTTTCTAAAGCTCATATTGAGTTTTTTAAACCTCTTCACTCGAAGAGGTTTTTTGTTTTAAAAAATTTGAATTGAAAATGAAAAAAATAAAAATCATATATCTCATCATTTTTATCTTTCTTCACAGTGCAATTGCGCTTTCTGAAAGCTTTAAAACAAAATCTGATACGACTTCAGCACGAGATAGTCTTAAAACTTTTATCACAGAACAAATAATCATTTCAGATAAATCAGATTTTTTTGACAAAAAAATTTCAAGTGCTTTTACACGAAAATTAAGTTTGAATGAAAAGTTAAGTTCACTATCTATCGGGAACCTGCTCGCATCCACATCAGGAATTTTTACCAGATCTTATGGTGCAGAGGGCAGCCTTCAAACAATCTCAATTAGAGGAGCAGGTTCGGAATATACTTCTGTCTTTATTAATGGAATAAACTACAACAATTCATTAAATGGTGTATTTGATTTCAGTAAATTTTCTTCCGATGAAATTTCTGAACTAATTATTAAAAAAGGTAATGATTTCGATCCTCTAAATAATAATTCATTTGGCGGTGTAATTGAATTAAATCCATTTGAAAAATCGGATACAACAAAATATTCACTAAAAATTCAAAGAGGCAGTTTTGATTTAAAGGGAATTAATCTAAATACAACCGGCTCATTTAATAATCTTTATTATAAAATTAATTTCTCACATAAATCGGCAAAGAATGATTATGAATATTATTTCAACAATGAAAAGGGTATCAGGAAAAACAGCGATATTAACCAGAAATCAATTAATTCTACTTTTATAAATCAATTTTCTGTCTTTAATAAAACTGTGAAATTACTTTCATTTATTGGTTATCTTGATAAAAATATGGGATTGCCAAATTTTGTTTCATCCAATCGTCATAATGATAGCAGAACAAGAGAAAGAGAAAAAAATTTTTCAACTTCAGTTAATTCAAAAGTTTCTCTTGACAATTTTCTGATTAACGGAATTTTCGGATTTCAAAGCAACAAACTTTCGATTGACGATCCAATACTTTCCATTAATCTTAGAACAAAATTTTTTGAGACAAATGAAAAGTCTTTTAATTATAAGCTTTTTGTTAATTATATAAAATCAGATTTCAGTTTTTCTTTTGGATACATATCAACGCTTGAAAATTTTGATAGACTTGAACTAAGGGAAAATGAAAGTTTAAGAAACAAATTTCTCAGAGAAGTAAACAGCTTTAATTTTACTTCAAATTATTCCCAGAGAATTTTAAATGATGATTTTAATTTGAATTTAGCTTTCCTTTTTTCACAGAACTATGTAAAAGATAAATCCAACAATTTAAATCACTTCAATCATTTCCCGAATTTGAGAGCTGGCATTTCAATTAATTCATTTTCATCTAAGCTAACACTTTATGCAAATGCAGGAACTGGAACTCGAATTCCAAACTTTTATGAAATCACATTTTCAAAATTGACCTCATTAAACAATCGTGAACTGGAACCAGAGAAAATTATTAATTACGAGTCGGGAATTCGTTTTAAGCAAAAATCAATTTCTCTTGAATTAACATACTTTAATTTTGATGTTAGGAATAAAATCATCTGGCAGCCGCAAAGAGTTGCTTTCTTCAGCCCAATAAATTCTGGAAGAATAAATTCCAGTGGGATTGAATTTAATTTAGAAGGACTCCAATTTTTTCAAAATTTTTATCTCAACGGAAACTATACATTAATTAATGCTTTGAAAAAATCTAAGCTTAGTGAAAGCGATAATTCATTCAACAAACAACTTCCTTACATTCCAAAACACAAAGCCTCAATTTCAATTCAATACATAAATAAAAATCTTACTTTCGATTTCACAACAAATTACTACAGCAGAAGATTTATTACTGAAGATAACGATGTTTTATTCTCACTTGAACCAGTTTTTATTTCAAACATTCTGACTTCTTATGACTTTAAATTTTTTAATCTCAAATTCTCAACTCAATTTTATATTCAAAACTTATTCAATAAATCTTATCAATTAATCCAATCTTTTCCGATGCCTGGAAGAGAGTATCGTTTAACAATTCAAATGGAGGTAAAATGAAAAGCAAATTTCTCTTAATCGCTCTTCTTTCAATAATTTTTTATTCCTGTTCAAAGGATAATTCAACTCAACCAGTCACACAAATAACAAAAGGAGTATTTGTCATTAACGAAGGATTATATCTTCAAAACAACAGTGAAATAACTTTTTATGATCCAGCAACAGACCAAACAATTACAAATTTCTATTCTCAAAAAAATGGGAAGATAATCGGCGATAATGCAAATAGTATGTTCATTTTCGATAACAAAGGCTATGTTGCTGTTGATGGAAGCAATAAAATCGAAGTCATTGATCTAAAGGATGGATCATCGCTTGGAATAATTGATCTCGGGCAAAATGGAAGTCCAAGAGAAATTTTTATCTTAAATTCAAATCGTGGTTTCGTTACAAGCTTCAGTAAAAATTCAGTGATTGAGTTTAATCCTACCAGTTTCAGCATAACGCGAGAAATTCCAGTAGGAAAATATCCCGAAGGCATTGCCTATGCAAATTTCAAACTTTTTGTTGCTAATTCTGATCTTGGTAATGGGAATACTATTTCGGTAATTGACCTTAATTCAAATTCGGTTGTAAAAACAATTCAAGTTGGACAAAATCCAAGATTTGTTTGTATTTCAAACGATAACCGAATTATAATTGGTTGCTCGGGAGATTTTTTCAGCTCCGAAGGTTTGGGCGGTTATTATTTTATTGACCCGGTTAATCTCACTATCACTGATTCAATTTTATTGAAATCTCATCCTCAAGATTTTGCTTTGACAAAAGATAATTTTCTTTTTTACATAAATGATCGAGGAATTGGCAGAAT
This sequence comes from Ignavibacteria bacterium, assembly GCA_013177855.1. NCBI lineage: Bacteria > Pseudomonadati > Ignavibacteriota > Ignavibacteria > Ignavibacteria bacterium. The sequence goes on along the minus strand of JABLYA010000001.1, from coordinate 1,825,575 downwards.
TAATTTATCTAATAAAAATGTTGATACAGTTCTTATTGATGGAATGACTATAAATGATATTTACGGAATTGCATATTCACTCGCTTTCGATGAGATAAATCAGAAATTATATGTTGGCAATCCAAAAAACTTCACTCAGAATGGTGAAGTGAAAATATTTGATCGCAATGGAAATTATCTGAAAAAGTTTGATACCAAAATTAACCCAGGCGCAATTTACTTTTATCGTTAAAAAGGCTTTAATTTATTCTGAAAGAAAGTTATTTTAGTTTTAGAAAAAATTATAAACAAAACGGAGCGAATAGGTTGATGAGAGAATTTCTACAGCTCAAAAAGATTTCAACAAACAAAGAGGTGCAAAAATGAAAAAGTTCATTTTAATCATCCTTTTTCTCTCATCAAATCTATTCTCTCAAACTGCATTTGAGTTTTTAAGACTCGATGCAAGTGCTCGATCAGCCGCTCTGGGTGGTGCATTTGTCAGTAATGTTGACGATCCAAACTCGATTTTTTATAATCCTTCATCAATCCAATTCGTTGAGTCAAATAGTATTTCTTTTGGATTTCTCAAACATCTATTAGATGTCAATTCAGGTTTTGCCAGCTATACGACGCAATTTGAAGGTTTTGGCAAATTTGGTTTTGGGCTAATGTATACAAATTATGGTAGTTTCGATGAACTTGATGAGTTTGGAAATTCCAGCGGTTCCTTTTCAGCCGGTGATTTAGGTTTAGTTGCAAATTATTCTGGACTGGTTAGAGAAAATTTAAGTTATGGGTTTAACTTGAAATTTATTTACTCCTCAATTTATAATGTCAATTCAATTGCTTTTGCTGGTGATTTCGGATTACTCTATAATAATGCACCGAAACAATTTTCAATTGGTCTTTCAGTATTAAATTTTGGTTCACAATTAAAAGCCTATTATAATTCAAAAGAAAAACTACCGGTAGATGTTCGCTTAGGATTAAGCAAAAAACTCGAACACACACCATTCAGATTATATTTAGAATTTACAAAACTTAATCAAACGAATAACGGATTATTTTCAGGATTTAATAATTTCATTCTTGGTGGTGAAATCTACACTTCAAGCGCATTAACATTCCGATTTGGTTTTAACAATGAAAAAAGAAAGGAGTTCAAAGTTGGGACTACAACTGGAACTGAAGGATTTAATTTAGGTCTTGGAATTAATTTAAGCGGTTACAGGTTTGATTATGCCATCTCTTCATTTGGCAAAATTGGATCACTTCACAGAATAAATCTCTCCACAAGATTTTAGCTCAAACTAAACAGAGTTTACAAAAAACAAAAAGCTGTCGCGGTAAAAACCACGACAGCTTTTTTATCATCTTCACAATCAAAAAATTTATTTGGCTAATTCGTTTGCTTCAACAACAGCAATAGCAGCCATATTGACAATATCATTCACATCACAACCTCTTTGCAAGACATGGATCGGTTTACCCATTCCCATCAATATTGGACCAATTGCATCGGCATTTCCAATTCGCCAGAGTAATTTGTAAGCAATATTTCCTGAGTCAAGATTTGGAAATACAAGAACATTAGCTTTGCCTTTAATTCGAGCAAATGAAAAATCTTGCTCAAGAATTGGCGGGTAAACTGCTGTATCTGCCTGCATTTCGCCATCGACAATTAAATCTGGCTCTTTTTGTCGAATTATCTCAACAGCTTTTGCAACTTTTTCACTTTCAGGATAAGGTGCATTACCGAAATTACTGAATGAAAGCATTGCGACTTTGGGTTCAATATTAAATCGTCTTGCTGCTTTCGCTGCCAGAATTGCAATCTCTGCCAGATCTTCTGCAGTTGGATTAACATTCACTGTTGTATCAGCAAAGAAGAAGGCTTCGTTTTTGACCAGCATAATGTAAAGACCAGAAACTTTCTTTACTCCTGGTGCAGTCTTTACAATTTGGAGTGCTGGTCTGATTGTATCTGGGTAATGAGAAGTTAGACCTGAAATCATTCCATCGGCATCACCCATCTTAACCATCATTGCGCCGAAGTAGTTTGGCATCTTCATATATTTTTGAGCTTCTACTCTGGTAATTCCTTTCCTTTGTCTGAGCTTGTAAAATTCTTCAACATATCTATCATAATGCTTGCAATTTTCTGGATCAATAATTTCAAATTCACTTGAATTAATTTTATGTTTTTCAATTAATTCTTTGATTTCACTTTCTTTGCCAAGCAGAATTGGTTTTGCAATATGATCGTCAACAAGAATTTCAGCAGCTTTTAAAATCTTAACCTGATTACCTTCGGGAAATACAATTCTCTTCATACTACCTTTAGCTTTTTCAATCGCGACTCTTACAATCTGCTTAGAGATACCAAGTCGTTCTAATAATTGATGTTCATATTCGTCCCAATCTGTAATTGGTTTACGAGCAACGCCAGTCTCCATTGCGGCTTTTGCAACAGCAGGAGCGACATAAGTTAAAACGCGTGGATCAAATGGTTTTGGAATGATATATTCCTTACCAAATTTCAATTCAACTCCGCCGTAAGCTCGAATAACAGATTCGGGGACTTCTTCTTTTGCAAGTTTTGCGAGAGCGTAGGAAGCTGCAAGTTTCATCTCATCGTTAATTGCTGTTGCTCTAACATCAAGTGCTCCCCTGAAGATAAATGGAAATCCAAGAACATTATTTACTTGATTTGGATAATCACTTCTACCAGTTGCCATAATGATATCCGATCGAGCATCAGTTGCATCTTCATAAGTAATTTCTGGATAGGGATTCGCCATAGCAAAGACAATAGGATTTTTCGCCATCGATTTGACCATTTCTTTTGTCACGACATTTCCAACTGAAAGACCGACAAATACATCGGCATCAACCAGAGCTTCAGCAAGAGTTCGGGCGGTCGTATCGCTGGCAAACATTTCTTTGAATTCATTCATATGTTCTTTTCGTCCTTTGTAAATAACTCCAGAGGTATCGCACATTATTATGTTTTCTTTTTTCACACCTAACAAAGTGTAAAGATGTGCGCATGAAATTGCAGAAGCGCCAGCACCATTAAAGACAACTTTTATTTTATCCAATTCTTTTCCAGCCAATTCAACTGCGTTCAATAAGGCTGCGCCGCTAATAATCGCAGTTCCATGTTGATCATCATGGAAAACTGGAATTTTCATAGTTCGTTTCAATTCTCTTTCAATGTAAAAACATTCTGGTGCCTTTACATCTTCCAGATTTATTCCTCCAAATGTTGGTTCAAGCAATTGAACGCAACGTATAAATTCATTCACATCCTTTGTATTGATCTCTATATCAAACACATCAATATCCGCGAATCTTTTGAATAAGACGCCTTTACCTTCCATTACAGGTTTTCCAGCCAGAGGTCCGATATCTCCGAGTCCAAGAACAGCTGTACCATTGCTGATCACAGCAACCAAGTTACCCTTAGCAGTATATTCATAAACTAATTCTTCATCTCTTGCGATTTCAAGACAGGGTTCAGCAACTCCCGGTGTGTAAGCGAGGGAAAGATCCCATTGTGTTTGACAGGGCTTGGTTGGGATAACTTCAATTTTTCCTTTTCTGCCCTGAGAGTGATAATTGAGAGCATCTTCTTTGTGAATTTTCATAATTCTCTCCCGTATTAATTAATTTTTATTTTAAATAAATCATCTTCTTTACCTGAGCGAAACTACTCAGGTTTATTCTATAAAACAAAATTGAATTTGATAATGAAAGATTTAATTGATTTAAGTCAAAATAGATTTCATTAAAACCATTTTTTAATTCATCCGATTCAAAAATTTTCCTGCCGAGAACATCATAGATTTCAAGCTTTAGGTTTGGCTGATATAATTTTTCTGGAATATAGACTTTGATTACAGTCGATGAATTAAATGGATTTGGAAAATTCTGTGATAAAGTTAACTCATTTTCAGCAATTAAACTCTCTTCGACTAAAGTTGCCTGATCAGCGTTAACAATTTGATTGGGCAAAACGGTAACAACTCTTCTATACAAACCATTTAATGCGGTAATTGTATAAGTTCCGGGCTTTACATCACCAATTGCATAGTTTTCTTGATAAACCTCATCGTTGCCTATGTATGGGTCATTAAAATTATAAGTCAATGCATAAGAAAATGTTGTGTAAGGCGGTCTCGGTTTTGGATCTGGCGTAATATCTACTCTTGTACTGTTTGCTGCATTTGGTATTCTGCCATAGATTGCTCCCATTCCTTTAATTGCGCACCATAATTCAGGATTTCTTCTTGAACGTGGTGAGCTATAGGATGGTGACCCTGCTCTGATTTCAAAATGTAAATGCGGTCCTGTTGAGTAACCTGTGTTTCCACTAATTGCGATTGGCTGTCCTCTTAATACACTTTGATTTTGTGCAACCAGTGGTCTTTTGAGATGCATATAAAGGAAGTAAAATTGCTTTCCATTCAATTGAGATTGAATAATTACGTAATTCCCACCGCCGTTTGGTTCATAACCTCCGATTGTATCGTTTGGATTATATCCGACAAAGTAGACTAACCCATCTGTGGCGGAGAAAACTGTATCATAAGAAATCGAGTAATCAAGACCAAGATGAGCATAGTTTGGATCTTTAATATTTGGTTCACCATAAAGATAAGAACCATTTGCCTGAATATTATCTTTAACTGGTCTATGGATACGAAAGGTTTGTCCAAAAGAATTTTGAACACATAGAATGTTCAGTAATAATGCAATGAATAAACTCAATTTCATTTCAAAATAAAAATATTGAATGTTTATTAACTCACCTAAAATAAAAAAGGGACTAATTAATTAGTCCCTCTCTTTTTAGTTTTCTGAGTAAAAATTTTCTCAATCAAGCTCAACCTGACTTAATCTTTTTGGACCCGCTTCGATGACCTCTTTTGAACAATGTTTTGCATAGAGCTTGAAATTTTCAATAAATCGTGCTGCAAGTGCATCGTATTTTCGCCAGTATTCTTTTTTATCTCCCCATGAAGATGCAGGATCTAAAACTTCTGATGGAACATCGGGACAGCTTAATGGAACTTCGAAACCGAACAATTTATCTTTTCTGTACTCTACATTATCAAGTTTACCTTCGAGAGCTGCGTTAAGTAAATTTCGTGTGTGACGAATGCTGATTCTCTTACCAACACCAAATTTTCCACCCACCCAACCAGTATTAATTAACCAGACTTTAACATTGTATTTCAACATTCTTTGCTTCAACATTTCTGAATATTCGAAAGGATGACGAACCATAAATGGTGCACCAAAGCAGGCACTGAAAGTTATTTCGGGCTCTATTCCTAATCCAATTTCAGTTCCAGCAATTTTAGAAGTGTACCCGCTAATAAAATGATATTGAGCTTGTTCAGGATTTAATCTTGCAATTGGTGGTAAAACTCCCTGGGCATCGCAGGTTAAGAAGATGATATTTTTTGGATGTGAGTGAACATAACCTTCAGGAACAATATTTGGTATAAATTCAAGTGGATATGATGCACGAGTGTTTTCTGTAATTTTATCGTCATCCAGATCAATATGGCGGGAAACTGGATCAAAAACTACATTTTCAAGAATTGTCCCGAATCTTTTGGTACATGAATAAATTTCTGGTTCGTTTTCAGGAGATAGACGAATTACTTTTGCATAACAACCAGCTTCAAAATTAAATACGCCTTGAGAACTCCATCCGTGCTCATCATCACCGATTAATTTTCGCTTTGGGTCAGCGGAAAGAGTTGTCTTTCCAGTTCCACTTAATCCGAAGAATAAAGCGACATCTCCATCCTGCCCAACATTTGCAGAGCAGTGCATTGGAAGAACATCTTTGAAAGTTAAAAGATAATTCAAAACAGTAAAGACAGACTTCTTTATTTCGCCGGCATAAAGTGTGTTTGCAATAATTGCAAGTCTTGCACCGAAATTAATAATAATTGCTGTTTCTGTTCGAGTACCATCGATTACTGGATCGACTTTAAAACCTGGGACAGCAATAATAGTAAACTCGGGAACGAACTTTTTTAATTCGTCTTTATTATCAATAGTAATAAACATATTTCGAGCGAAAAGACTATGCCAGGCTTTCTCTGTTATAATTCTTATCGGCATTCGATATTCAGGATCGGCACAGGCATAAACATCCTGAACAAATAATTCTTCACCTTGAGCCCAAGCCTGCAAACGTGCAAAAAGCGCATTAAACTTTTCGAGACTGTAAGGTCTGTTATAAATTCCCCACCAGATATTTTTTTCTGTTGATTCTTCTTTTACAATATATTTATCAGCAGCGGCACGAGCAGTGTGTTTACCAGTAAAAACCAAAAGTGGTCCGCCTTTTACTATCTTACCTTCATTTCTAAATACAGCTTCTTCGTACAAAGCTTCTTCGGGTAAATTCCAATAAACTCGATCAAGATAAGTCAATCCCTGATGTTTCAGTCTAAAGTCAGAAGCAAGTTCCATTGCTTCTTTTGATGCCGGAGTATTGAATTCGAGATATTTGCTCATGCCCAGTCCCTCACAAGTTTTCTATCGCCAATATAGAGTTCGTTTGGTGCGTTTGGATCAACAGCCCATTTAATTCTTTCAATTCCTTCCTGGATTTCTTTAATTGTTCCAGCAAAACTTAATCTAATATAACCTTCCATTCCAAACTCAACACCAGGAACAGTTAAAACCATGACTTTATCAATTAGAAGTTGAGAAAGTTTATGAGAACTTTTTTCATAAGCACTGAAATCAGCGAAGCAATAAAATGTACCGTCAGGTACTTTGAATTTAACTCCATCAATAGTTCTTAAAAGATCGCACATCACATTTCTATTATTTTCCAAAGTTACTCTTAAATTTTCAACGCTCGATTGAATTCCATTTAATGCACCAACGGCTGCAAGTTGTAAAACCACGGAAGGTCCACCTGTTTGGTGTCCTTGAATATTTGTCATCGCTTCGATGATTTTTTTATTTGCCACAGCCCAACCAATTCTGAATCCAGTCATTGCATATTGTTTTGAAACACCATTAATGATAATCAATTTTGAATTTTCATCTTTCTTCTTAGCATATTCCCAGCAATTAATTGGCTTTCTTCCATCAAAAATTAGACGATGATAAATGTCATCCATAATCAGATAAAGATCTCTTCGCTCACAGAAGTCGACAATATCAGCAATAAATTCTTCTGAATACATCGCACCAGAAGGATTATTCGGTGAATTAATAATTACTGCTTTCGTATAACTTCCTACTCTTTGCTCAATATCCTGAATTCGCGGATAAAATGAGCCATCTTCAGGGTAAGCTGGGACACCTATTCCACCACAAAGTTTTGCCATTTCTGGATAACTGACCCAGTAAGGTGCAGGATAAATTACTTCTTCTTGCGGATTCAAAATTGCTTGAAGTGCGACCATTATCGCCTGTTTTGCACCACTCGATGCAATTACATTTTCAGGTGCAACTGATCTGTTATAAAATTCCTCTGTATATCGAATTATTGCTTTTTTCAAAGCAGGAATGCCATCAGGTGGAACATAACGAACTTCACCTGTATTCAAATTCTGAACTGCAGCAAGAATTGCGTCAATAGGTGCTCTGCTTTTTGGTTCACCTACACTAAAATTAATAACTGGTTCACCTTTTTCACGAAGTATCTGAGCTTTTTCATTTAAAGCAAGAGTTGGTGATGCTTGAATGTTTTTCGCGATATAACTTAAACTCATAATTACACCATTGATTTTTTATTTAGGCGGGAAAATTTAGATGGATCAATTAAAAGTTTCATAAAATTTAATTTAAAATTTCAAATCACATAATTGAATAAAAATTTTTTCTAAGCAAAAATAAGAAATAAAAATTTTACAGCTACAGGTAAAAATTCAACTAAATAGGGGAATAAACTTAAACTTCCATTATTTCTTTTTCTTTATGCTCAAGAAGTTCGTCAATTAATTTTATATATTTATCTGTTAATTTTTGAACTTCGTTTTCTGCCCGTTTTCGTTCATCTTCAGAAAAATGTTCTTCCTTTTCGAGTTTTCTTAGATGTTCTATGGAATCTCTTCTAACATTTCGAACAGCAATTCTACCATCTTCAGCAAATTTTTTGCAAAGTTTTACAAGATCTTTTCTTCTCTCCTCTGTTAAAGGTGGAATAGGAATTCGAAGAATATTTCCGTCATTTATTGGATTGAGCCCTAACTCTGATGTCAATATTGCTTTTTCGATTGCTTGTAATGCTGATTTGTCCCAGGGTTGAACTACAAGAGTGTGAATATCCGAAACAGAAATATTTGCCAGTTGATTCAGAGGAACATGTGAACCATAATATTCAGCTTTAATTCCATCGAGAAGAGCCGTTGTCGCTTTTCCGGTTCTTATTTTGGCAAATTCCTGCCGAACAACTTCGATGGATTTTTTCATTTTGTCTTCAGCTTCTTTTAGAACTTTGGAAATCATAATAACCTCAAATTTTAGTGAGTTTTAACTTCGAGGTCTACTTTTGTTCCTATTTTTTCACCGAGAATAATTCTTTTGAGATTGCCAGGTACATTCATATTAAATACAATAATAGGAATTTTATTTTCCTGACAGAGTGTAAACGCTGTCAAATCCATCACCCGCAATCCCATCTTAATCACATCTGAATAATTAATTTCGGTGAATTTAATTGCATCAGCATTCTTTTCAGGATCTGAATCATAAATTCCATCAACCCTAGTGCCTTTTAATATAACATCAGCACCAATTTCAATGGCTCTCAAAGCAGCTGCTGTATCAGTCGTAAAATAAGGATGACCTGTTCCAGCTCCTAAAATTATAATTCTACCTTTCTCGAGATGACGAATAGCTCTTCTGCGAATATATGGTTCAGCTATTTCTTCGATTCGTATTGCGGAAAGCAGTCGGGTGTGAACATTTCTTTTTTCAAGCGTGCTTTGAAGAGCAAGAGAGTTAATTAGAGTAGCCAGCATTCCCATTTGATCGCCAGTGACCTGATCAAAACCCTGTTGAGTGCCAGCTACTCCTCTAAAAATATTTCCACCACCAATTACGATGGCAATTTGAACGCCCAGATTTTTTACTTCGATAATTTCATCAGCAAGACGAGAAAGAACATTAGGATCAATACCAAATTTTTTTTCGCCTAAAAGATCTTCACCACTAAGTTTAAGCAAGATTCTCTTGTATGCAACTTCAGACATTATTTTTTCTCGTCTGCTAAGTGAAATCTAATAAATTGTTTAACTTTTACATCTGTATTGTTTGCTTCGTTATAAGACTTAATCAATTCACCTACTGACTTAGATCCATCTTTAACAAAAGCCTGTTCAAGTAAACAAACTTCCTGATAGAATTTTTCTAATTTACCCTGAGCAATTCTTTCAAGAACTTGTTCTGGTTTACCTTCATTTCGAGCTTGAGTTTTATAAATTTCAATTTCCTTTTCGATAAGTTCTTTATCAACTTCATCTCTTGAAATGGTCATTGGTTTCATTGCGGCAATTTGCATTGCTATATCGCGTCCAAATGTCTTAAAATCAGCAGGTACTGGTTTTGTGTATTCAAAAATTACAAGAACACCAAGTTTTGATCCGGGGTGTATGTAATCAACGATTGAACCATTTTCAACATTAACTTTTTTAAATCTTGATAATTGTATTTTTTCACCAATCTTACCAACTGCCTCGTTAATTAAATCTGTAACTGTTAATCCATCAATCTGGGCATTTAACAATTCATCAAGATTTGAAAAGTTATTTGCAAAGACAAGATCTGTGATTTTATTTGCAAGTTCTGTAAATGCTTCACTTCTTGCGACAAAATCTGTTTCACAATTTAATTCTACAATAGCAGCTGTTTTGCCATCTTCGCTTATTCTGGTAAGAATAAGACCCTCATTGGCTGTTCTTTCTGCTCTTTTTGCAGCAACAGCTGCACCTTTTTTCCTTAGATACTCGATAGCTTTCTCAAAATCGCCACCAGTTTCTTCCAGTGCTTTTTTACAATCCATCATTCCAGCACCGGTTTTTTCTCTTAACTGCTTCACTAATTCAGAAGTAATAGCCATTTTCAACTCCCTCTTAAAGATTAATTTTTATCAGACATTTTTGCTTGTTTATCAGCTTCAGATTCTTCTTCAGCTTTAATTTCTTTGGATCTCTGTTGACCTTCGATAATTTTATCAGCCATAAATCGAACGATCAAATCAATTGTTCTGACTGAATCATCATTTGCAGGAATTATATAATCAACACCGTCAGGATCACAGTTTGTATCAACAATTGCAAAAACAGGAATGCCAAGTCGATTAGCTTCTTTGACAGCAATATGTTCTTTCTTGATATCAACAATAAAAATAGCGCCTGGCAAGCGAGTAAGATCTCTCACGCCTTCGAAAACTTTTTCAAGCTTTTCTTTTTCACGGGTTAGAATTAATCTTTCTTTTTTAATCATTCGGTCGAAAGTTCCATCAGTCATCATCTTTTCAATATTTTGAAGTCTTTTAATGGACTTTCTGATGGTAGTAAAATTTGTAAGCATTCCACCGAGCCATCGTTCACTAACCCAGTGCATTCCACATCTTTGAGCTTCTCTTTTAACTATATCTTTTGCCTGTTGCTTTGTACCTACAAAAAGTACTTTTTTACCTTCCGCTGCAATTTTTTCCATTGCATCGGCAGCAACTGCAAGTAATCTTTTCGTTTTATTTAAATCGATTATATGAATCCCATTCTTCTCCATGAAAATGTAAGGTTTCATTTTGGGATTCCAACGGCGGGTTAGATGCCCATAGTGAGCACCTGCTGCTAAAAGTTCTTGCAAACCAATTTCCACGATTTTTACTCCTTATTTTTGTTGTTAAACTTCTACCCGCTTCATCTTTATCTGAGATCCCTTTTTCCAGGGACACACTCAGATAAATCCACGAGTATGCTCTTTTAATTATTAAACAAATAAAATTAACGTTTGGAGAACTGGAATCTCTTTCGAGCTTTCGGTTGGCCGTATTTCTTTCTTTCGACCATTCGAGGATCTCGAGTGAGATATCCTAATTTCCTGAGCGTCGGACGATAGTCTGGATTTACCAACACTAAAGCTCTTGCAATTCCAAGTGAAATAGCTCCAACCTGACCAGTTGTTCCACCACCATTGACATTGACCAAGAAATCATATTTACCGACAGCATCGACAACCTTTAAAGGTTCTATAGCTTTCATTGAATCAAACTTTGTTGGGAAATATTCATTAATATCTTTCCCGTTCACAGTAATTTTTCCTGAGCCAGGTCTAATTATAACTCTTGCAACTGAGGTTTTTCTTCTTCCGACTGCAATTTTATCAACCATTAATCACTCCAGCTTATAATGTTAATAATTCTGGTTTTTGAGCCTGGTGAGGATGATTTTCACCAGCATAAACTTTTAATTTTTTTACAATTCTTCTTCCCAATCTTCCTTTTGGAAGCATTCCTTTTACAGCGTGTTCAATAACAAATTCTGGATGTTTCTGCATATATTCTTTAAAAGTGGTGAATTTTGCTCCACCCGGATATCCTGAATAGCGGAAGTAAGTTTTTAATTCTTCTCTCTTACCTGTAAGCCTTACTTTATCCGCATTAATTACGATTACATAATCACCACAATCAATATGTGGAGTAAATATTGGTTTATGTTTGCCTCTTAAAATTCTTGCAACTTTGGATGCCAATCGACCTAAAATCTGGTCTTTTGCATCAACTACATACCATTTTTTTTCAACATCCACTTCTTTAGCAGATTTAGTGATTTTTTCCTGTTTCAATGATTAATCCTCCATGAATCGATACTTTTATTCATTATTTAGCTTACAAAGTTAAATAAAATTGAGTGTTTTGTCAAAGAGCGTGATGAAAATCTTGTCGTATAGTTTTTTAATTCATCCTGAATTCAATACAAGTTATTTTCCAATAAAATATTTCTATCAACAATCGATTTCAATTTCTCCAATTCGAATTTACTCTAAATTTTAAGGCTCAACCTTTTTTAAAGTTTTGTGTTAAGCGACTAAAAGATTTTCATCCAAAATGATTATTTAAACTTTGAAAAAGAATAGGGATATGGTTAAATTTAGGTGTAATTAACCAACAAAAGGAGCATCGTTATGAGGAAATTTTTTACCATCCTATTAATTTTTGTGAGCTACTTATACTCACAACAATTTACTCTTGAATGGGTCAATCCAAAACCAACAGGAGCCAACCTGTTAGACGTTGAAGTAATCGCACCAAATAAAGTTTCAATTTATGGGATTGTTGGTACAAATATTAAATCAAACGATGGTTTAAATACTTATAATCTTGAATTCTTAGATGAAAATCGGAACGATATCTGGGCTGTTCATTTTCTAAATGAATATGTCGGATATCTCTGCGGTGAAAACGGCTTGATAATGAAAACTACTAATGGAGGCTTAAACTGGGTTGCTCAAAATTCCTGGGTAACAAGCCGACTTTATGACATAAAATTTTTAAATCCAGATTCTGGTTTTGCTGTTGGTGCAAGTGGACTCGTGCTTAAAACCACTGACGGCGGCAATAATTGGATTACATCTTATTACCAAACAAGCACAATCTATACTATCGAAATAATTAGTAAAGATCTTGTATTAATTGGTTCTGCTTATTCAGGCGGACAGCTTGCTAAATCCACTGACTTTGGTAATTCTTGGACTGCAGTAACTTCGTCTGCTTTAAGCTCTTCTGTATATTCCATATTCTTTTTAAATGAAACCACTGGCTGGCTCGGGACTGCATCAAATGGAATACTTTTTACTAATGATGGCGGACAAACCTGGCTTCAACAAATGCCTCTTTCAAATATTATCTACGATATAAAATTCAAAAATAGTCAGGTTGGTTTTGCATCTGACTCCAAAGGCTATATATTTATAACAATTGATGGCGGATTAAATTGGATTCCATATCTCACTCCTTCAAAGAGAGCACTCCGAGCAATTGCAATTGATGGTGATAATGTTTATGTAGTCGGTGATGCAGGAAGTATCTATCGAAGTACTAATAATGGAAATACCTGGGAAGAAAAATTTTCTTACATTGGTCAGGCACTTGAATTTCAACGAAGAGTAATCTTCTTAAATGAAAATATCGGATTTATTTGCGGAGGTTCATCTTCATCTGCTGATTCTTTGGGTTATGTTCTTAAAACTACTGATGGCGGAGAAACCTGGACACAACTTCCTTATAATTTTAAAACTCAACTCTATGCAATTTCAGCTCCATCAGAAAATGTTATCTATGCATCAGCTGGTTCAAGTTTAGTATTTAAATCAACTGATGGTGGATTAACCTGGACTAAATCAACGATTTACACTACATCAACAACTTTGTGGGATATCCAATTCTACGATGAAAATCTTGGTTATGCCTGTGGGGCAAGTGGTAGAATTTTCAAAACTACAAACGGAGGAGCTAACTGGACATTACTTACAAGTCCATTTGGAACTTCAACGGTTTATACTATGTCAATTCTTGACGCTTCAACTGTTGTTGCTGTTGGAGTTAGTGCAAAAGCTTATAAGACAACCGATGGAGGATCAACTTGGACAGCTCTATCGGTGGGCATTCCAGGAAGTTACTTTATTGTTAGATTTTATCAGAATGTTGGTTACATTGGTTCTTATCTATCTCCCGCTGGTTATGTATCTAAATCAACCGATGGGGGAAATACTTGGACACCACTAACAACATATCCGGGTACTCAAAGCGTTTGGGGTATTGCGGTAAAGGACACGAGCACAGTTTATGTTACTGATCTCTATGGCTATGTTTATTATTCAAATGATGGAGGAAATAGCTGGGTATCTGTTCCGAGAATTTTCGGGACAAATTCATTTTATTGTTCCATGGCCGGTGATAAGCTATTTATATCAGGATCAAATGGTGCAATAATAAAAGGATATTTACCAACAATTCCACAGGAAACAAGAACGGTTGCTTACAGTTCTGGATGGAATATGCTTTCAGTTCCTCTCGTTTCTAGTGATATGCGTAAGACATCGCTATTCCCTGATGCTGTCAGTTCTGCATTTGCTTACGATGAAGGTTACTATATTGAAGATACATTGAAAACAGGAAAAGGTTATTGGTTGAAATTTAATGATGCAGGTAGTGTTAATGTAATAGGATTAAAAGTTCAGAACTATTCGATACAACTTCCAGCAGGATGGAATTTATTTGGACCATTTGATTTCGATGTACCAATAAGCAATGTTAGCACCAATCCTCCAGACATTTTGGCTTCTGCTTTCTTCAAATATGATAAAGGTTATAAAACAACTGAGGTTCTGGAAGTTGGCAAAGGCTATTGGATAAAATTAAGTCAGCCAGGCACTCTAACATTCTCAACTGTTTTGAACAAAAAGCAGTATATAACTCAAAATTTGCTCGCTGATGCACTAAAGATTTCTATCTCTGATTATGCAGGCAATTCATCAAATCTTTATTTAGTTCAAAATCAGAAATTAACTTCACTTGAACTACCGCCCAAACCACCCGCTGGAATTTTTGATGTGAGATTCGAGAACAACAAATTAACTGAATTGTTTGATAATGATTTTAAGACAATTGAAATTAATTCTGCAAGTTATCCAGTTGTGATTAAAGTGGAAGGCTTTAATGCACAGATAATGGATTGCATTAATGGAGAAATGCTCAATCAAATTTTGAAAGCTGGTGACAAATTAATTATCAACGATCGAAATATTACGCATCTTAAGATTAAACCAACAAATATTGTGTATGACTTCGCACTGTATCAAAATTATCCGAATCCATTCAATCCTGTAACCACAATTAAATTTAGTATTCCAGAAGCATCGAATGTTAAGCTTTCACTTTATGATGTGCTTGGCAGAAAAGTAAAAATACTTGTTGATGAAAAATTGAATGCTGGAATTTATACTTTCAATTTTGATGGCAGCGAACTTGCTTCAGGAATTTATATCTATAGACTTGAAGCTGGTAAGAATGTTTCTATTAAAAAGATGATGTTGCTTAAGTAATTGATTAACCGAAAAACAAAAAGGCTGTCTGAGAACTCTTCAGACAGCCTTTTTTATTTTAAAAAAATTTTTAAGGTGTGAAAGGATTATTTGGTCCCTGCGTAAGTCTGTTGATTGTTCTGATAGCTTCCTCTCTGATTAACAAATCCTCTGATTTGTTTTTTAATTCATTACACACTCTAATAATATCAAATCTTTTAGGTGAGAAATAATACCAGCCGAGTGCTTCAATCACAGCTTTTCGTAATTCTTTAGGCTTCTTTACATTTTTTGCAATTTCAATAAGCTTATCTACAGCATCTTCATAAATGTACTTTCTGAAAGTTCTAACTTCAAAAATCCTTTTGCGAAGATTAATTGTATCATTTTCAACAACTTCAAAAATTTCATTCTGTCTTCTTTTATCCGGGATGCGCACAAAAAAATCATCTTTTGTAAAACCATACTTTTTCTTTTCATTTAAAATCTTTTCCACTTCTCGAGCGATGATTTCAATTTTCTCAGATGAGTTAATTAATTCCATCACTGACTTTGCATTATATCTAACTCTGTCCGATTCATCATCAAACGAAGCACGAACGATCAAAGGTAAAAATTCTTCTTTCCCTATAAAACCCATCCATTGGACAGAAAACCTTCTAATTAATTCATTCGGATCATTGATTGATTTCACAAGAACTTCTTCAAAATTTTTATTTCTTAGTTGGGCAAGACATTTCAATACCATTAATCTTACATTTGGCGAAATATCATTTAAATAAATATCCACCAGTTGAGATGAAAATCCTTCTTGCTTTATTTCGAATAATTTTCTGACAGCCAGAGTTCTTAGTACAGGATTCGATGAGTTTAATAATTTAGTTAACATTTTTATGTCGTTCGAATTAATTAACTCATCTATTTTCAGTTTTGTATCTGAACTAAATCGAAATGTTGGATCACCAATTATGTGCGATTCAAGGTAATTATTAAAACGATTCCATTGACCAATCCTTGCACCGAAATTCAACAAACCGATTAGTTCATTCACAAAAAGATCTTGAAGAACATTAACTGAATTTGCAAGTGCAGCAACTGTATTCCCATTTCCAAAAACATATTCACCAGCAATATATTCATCAAGATGAAATGAACCATTAAAACATTCATCAAAAATTACAAATTTCGGTCGTGGAGATAGTTTTCTAACATCATCAATATGTATATCAAGATCGTAATTTAAGATTGAATCCTTTCTGATCACTTCATCATCAAAAGCACCATCAAACCAATCATCAGGAACACCAAAAGATTTTTTGAAATATTCTTTTGTCTCTTCAATCGAACGATTACTTTCTTTCGCTGATCTCAACTTACTTCGCAAATAAAATTTTATGCTTTCAATGTTTTCGTTAACATTCGATGCCTTTGGATAACTTGAGAGTAATTGTGCATCTGAAACACCATGAGCGTGAAAAATTGCAATGTCTAATTCAGGATTTTCAAGTTCATCAAGAATAACTTTTTTAATGTTTTTATCCATTTCATAAAAATATTTTTTATATCGTCCTCCGACTTTAAATGCTTCAGGAAAATGTTCAATTAAGATTTGAGTTTCATCTATCCAGGATGTGAGTGATTCGGAATTATAACCATGACCGGTAAAAACCAATACATTATTTAACTTTTCTCTGCTGGCTTTTAAGCTGGAAACTTTTAATAAATAATTTTTTATCTTTTCATATTTCAATGAATCTGGAGAAGGTTTTATCCGTGCAGTATAAATTTCTTTTTCAATTCGCTGTGGAGATTCGGGTAAGAGTCTATAATAAAAGTAAAGTTTTTGAACTGAATCCTGTTTGATAAACTCAAATTTCAAATCGAAATCATCATAAAATCTATCAGATGGAACTGATGATCTATCCCATGAAAATCTTTGCTCATCGAGTTTAAATGCAGAAGTTAAGTGTTGAGCTTCTCTGATCATTGGAATTGGAATTTCGCCAATGAAAACAGCTCCTTCGAGTTTTGGTTTTGAGTTGTAAAGCTTAAGTATTTCGTTTTTTATTTCTTCAGGAGATTGCCAGTTATTGATCAAAACATAAGTTGCAAGATTATCTTGTTCAATAGAATTTTTATATCTGATAACCGCATCATAAGCTTTTTCAAAAGTTTGATTATCAATAAAAATGGCAAATGAAGTATTTGAATTGATCCCCGGTTTTAAAACTTTAATCTGTGAATAAAGAAAACCCCAAGAAACAATAAAGATTACAAGAAATAATTTTAACCTGTTCATAAAATTTTACCTTACTATTTGAGATAAATCATTTTCTTTGTGGTAATTCGATTATCTACCATCAATCGATAAAAGAAAACATTAGACGCCTTTTCATCTGAGCTGGAAAAAGTCAGATTATCCATATTAAGTTCAACTTCATAAGTTCCGGAATGAAGCTGTCTATCAACAAGAGTTGAAATTCTTCTGCCAAGCAAATCAAAGACTTCAAGCTTAACATTCTTTATACCGTTTCCATCGGCTGGGATTGTAAATCTAATTTTTGTCGTTGAGTTAAATGGATTTGGATAATTGTAACTTAAATCAAAATCTTTTAAGTCATTATAAGGCTCATTAACCGAAGTAATTTTTTCAGTTGCTATCAATCTTCCATCTGAAGTTCCAAAAAACGCTCTGCCAGAATTATTAATAGCTGCAGAAAAAATTATTGCCGAATTTTTTAGTGAAAGATCAACCGTCCAGCTAAGTCCACCATCCGTTGTTTTCAAGATTGTCCCATCGTAACAAGCGACATAACCGAGTGTATCTCCAAAAAAGTTTACAGTATAAAAGCTTGAATCAATTCCATTGATATTATGATTCACATAATACCAGTTAAGACCCTTATCGGTTGTATAGCAGATATAACCAATACCGACTACCCAGGCTTTATTTTCATTTACAACAAAAATGTCTTTAAAATCTTTTTTCGTTAAATGAGAAGGGAACGAATGAAAATTAAAAACAGTATCCCAATCAATTCCGCCGTTAGTAGTTCGCATCATCCAACGTTGTGGTCCTGCAATAATTCCGGTGTTCTCATCAAAGAATGCAATGTTGCCGGAGATGTATCCAGGTCCATTTAATAATTTTAATTGAAACCAGCTTTCTCCTCCATCAGTGGTTTTATAGACATAATATTCAGGATAATCATTCAAACTCATCCAGGCATAACCAATTTGATTTGTCGGAAAGGAAATTCCACCGACCCGATTTCTTGCATTGAAGGCCACGGGTTCGAGAACTGTTCTCCAGCTTTCTCCGCCGTCCGTTGTTTTAACTATATGACGATTTTCTTTCAATATAAATCCAGTGTTTTCATCAAGAAATTGCATAGCCACAGATTCCCACATTGGTGGAATTGATCTAAAATTCCAGATATCACCTGAAGGATCTTCTGAATAATAAAAATCGCTGTAACGAGTAACGGCAAAACCTTTATTACCAACAAATTGAATTGCATAAACAGGTGTCGGTGTGAATTGACGATAAAGCTGCCAGCTGTTTCCGAAATCATTTGACACTAAGATATGAGAGCCTGTACCGAGAACAACTAATTTATCACCATAACCAGAAATTGCCTTCAATCCAAATGAATAAGTTAAAAAAGATGCGTTCCATGTTTCACCACCATCTGTTGTACGAGTGATGTAAGCGAAAGAGAATCCATTACTACCAACTGCGATTCCTTCAGAAGAATTTTTAAAGTAAGCATCACGAACACGATCATAAGTCGGTTGTGGATATTGTGTTTTTTTAATCCAGTTTTTCCCGCCATCAGTTGATTTATAAATTGGAGTAACCACTCCCCAGAATTCATTCCCTTCACCTAAAGAAATTACATCTGTTGAATTTAGCCAGTGAACAGTTCTTTGATCACGGAAAAAATTATCGTTAATCGGAGTAGACTTAAGCCAGGTCTGCCCGCCATCAGTTGTATATCTTTGAGCGTCTTTCTTATCTCCTACTATCACTCCGAGATTTTCATCATAAAAATCTATATCATACCATCTTGATGCAGTTGTAGCAGAAACTAGCGAATCTTTTTTTGTCCAGGTAAAGCCTCCGTCGGTTGTTCGCATAATATAAACAGCTTTATATTTACCAATAGATATATGCCCCACATCAGGAGTTGTAAAATAAATTGCATCAAAGTATGTGAAGTCGGGAGAAATAACTACTTCAGTCCAGTCATTTCCTCCGTTTGTTGTAATTAAAATTCTGCCGTTTGCTGTTCCAATCCAACCTTTTGTTTGATCAATAAAAAACACTTTTAATAAGTCGTAATTAAATTGAGAATATTTCTTTACCCAATTCAAACCGCCATCTGAAGTATAAAGAATGATGCCTTTATTCCCTACAATCCAGCCAATATCCTGATTAACCATGAATACATCATTTAATTCGCTCTCAACAAAAGGTGAAACAACAGTGTAGAAATTCTGAGCCGAAACATTAAAACTAAGAACAAGCACAAGTAAAATGAATAACTTATTTTTCATAATCTCCTCCTTAATAAACTTTTATTCTGTATTCAATCGATGTTCTGATTTCTTGATTAGAAGAATTATTCCATATCAAATTGTTTTTTGTTTTAAGGTGATTGTAATCAGCGATTAATAAAATTTCACCTGAAAATAATTTCATTGTCAATAAAAGTGAAAAACAGTATCGATTAAATTCGGTCTTGAAATAATCTAAATCTCTCCTTAAAAATGAGATGAAATAAATTCCAGAGTTATTAAAATATTCCGATGAGTAAAATGGCTTATAATTTTCTATCAAAAAGTTTGTCTCCAGGGAAAGTGATTTTTTGAAATTAAATTTTAGACCTGTTTGAAAAGAGATTAACTGTGATTTCAAATCAAATAAAACATTGCTGTAATAGTCATTTAAATTAAAGTTGAATTGACCAAAGCCTAAACCCGAATGAATACTTATTGATTCATTAATTCTGTATGAAAAATTTCCTGATAAACTAAAAAATTTCTGATTCTGATCTGAAATTAATGAATTAAAGTCTGGATGTTTTGACCAGCTGTTCGATTTAAATAAATCAATATTCAAATTGTATTTTGCTTTTTTATTTAGTTTCAACTCCGATTTCATCTTAAATTTCAAGTAATCGTTCTGAAAATATCCCTGATTCACTGGATTGGTAATTTCTTCCTTAGAGATTGTTTGTTCAATTCCTTTTTCAATTCGATTAAGTATTAAAAGCGATTCGGATGGTTTAATTATTAAATCTCCATTAATTTCATAAATGTTATGGAAGAGAATTCTTGTTTCAGTTTTCTTTTTCACTACAACTGGAAAATCCAAACCTCTGAACTTGAATAATGTAACTTCCTTATATACTGCACCTTCATCTTCTTTATAGGAGATTTCTTCTTTTTTGTCTTCAACAATTCCTGCTAATGCAAATTGAATTAAATCAATTGGTGAATGTGAAAAACCAAGGATGAACTTGATATTTCTATGTTGTGAAGTTGGTCTGGGAGAAACTTGTTTCAAGCCTTCGTCCACAAAATATTCAATACCAGCACCTATTGATGAGTTACTGAAAATCTGATTAAAATAATTCGCATTGAAGAAAATTCCGTTAAATGTTGAGCTACCGCTTGAACTGTCTCCAAGTAAAAATGGATTTCCTTCATTGTAGTCTTTGCTGAAAACCCAATTCCAATTTTTCCTTATGAGCTTATTAAACCCAAATACTCCCTTGAAGATTTGATTTTCACCTATTTTTTTCTTGCCTGAAAATTGAAACTGATAGAAGTTAATTTTTTCGGGATCAAAATATCTGTTGAATTTTTCATTTGAAAAAATTTGAGAAGATTTTATGTATAACAATTCTTCATCTTCATCATAATTCAAAAGAGATGGATTTTGACTGAGAAGAAAAATTTTTACACTCGTATCTGGTTGAACTGAAATTTGATTAAAACCGTAAATGTAGTTCTGAGCAACTAAAAATTCTGTACGAAACAAAAGTAAACTTAAAATGATGTAAAAGACTTTTTTCATTTTCTTTTCTTTGGTTTTGTATAGTGAAATTCTGGAGTAGGTTTGTTGATCACAACAAAATCAACTGATGAATTATTATCATCTTTTAGAACCATTCTTCCTTCCACATTTAAAGCAATTCTTTCCATTGATTTGCCTGTATAAAACTGAATTCCGCCAGTTCCGCCACCATCAATTGAGTGATTTAAGATTTTGTTTTCAAGTTTCATTGGATCTTTCAAATATTCAACACCATCAAGTACGTATCGATAAGGAATTAAGAGTTGATCGCCAAACCATTGAAGCGAGTCGATTGACATTTTTGCAATTACAATTGCGCCCTGCTCACCGCCGATTAACCAATCATTGCCAGCTGATTGATAAATTTTAATCATATTCGGAACCAGAGGATTATCAATATCAGGTGCATCATCTTTATAGAATTCAAATTTTACATTTGAGAGATCAACACTGTTTGGCGCATTAATTCTATGATCAATTGCATCTTCAGCACACACAGCAAATTCACCCGGAGAAAGCGGATAGTCAGTCCCATTTCCCGGAAAAATCCAGACATTTTTAGAATGAACAAACTCAGGATCATCAACATAATTTTGACCGAGATAACTGCTCGCATAAACTACAGCCACAATAATCCCATCGAGATAAATCACTGAATCAGTTTGATTATAAACTTCTACATACTTATCATGATAATACAATCCTGAGCCCGGCGGCCCACAGGCGTAAATTTCACTTATTACAATTGGTGAGCCACCAATCACAACATCCATTGGAACTTCAATAATTTCATCAGCATCAGCCCGAAGCTGGACGATTTTCACAGTTTTATTCATTAGTTTATGATTCGAAATTCTGTAGCCTGTAATCAATTCCATTTCATCAGGACTCATTATTCTTGATGCTGAGACTAAGTATTTATCCGAAACAATCCCTGAAATTTCAACTACCCCATTCGTATCCGTTACCAAATTATATTCTTCACCCAGAAGATTTGACTTCAAAAATACCTGAGCATTCCTTACTGCATCACTACCGAACAAACTCATCATATAGCCGGATTGATCAACCAGACGAATTCTAAAAACTTGCTTCCTCTCCATTGCAACTGGTTTGCTTTCAAAATCAACTATTTGAGAACAGGAGAAAATTGAAATAGAAGAAATTAACAATAAACTTATTTGCAAAATTCTTTTCATCATCATAATCCTGTAATTAACTCAAGTCCATAAAACAATTCAGGATTTCGAATTTCAAAAGATGGTGATGAAGGTGATCTCCTCTGACTGCGGTAAAGCGGTCTGTTATTCAAAAAATTATTAACATAAAAAGAAATTGCTCCGCCTTTCCATAGTGACTTGGTAACTTTCAAATTCAATAACCATTTGTTCGGACGATTTTCTTCGTTTAACTCATAAGGCTCGATGCTTCGACGAATTTCCCTGTATTTTGGATCGGCACGAAATTGTTCATCAATCATCACTAAGTTTCCTTCTGTGGTAAAATATCCGATAGCAAGTGTATCATCGTAGCCTCGCCTTCCATCAATCTCAATCAGCTTTTGCTGAATATGAAGTGTGACCCACATTCCCAATTCTTTTGATTGAATTTCAAATCTGTAGTTAATCAAAAAATCTTTTTGATAAGTTTCGTAAGAACGATACATTGGAATTACACGCATCCCAAGAGAACTTACATATCTTTGAGATGAAAAATAAAATCCATTTTCTCTGCCGCTTCTTGTAAAGTAATAAGCTCCATCAAGTCTCAGGATAGTATTTATAACTGGAAGTCTAACTGTGCTGAAAGTGAATTCTATGCCGCTTACTTTCTGGTAACCATTGTTCTGATATTGATTGTATGAATCGAGCAATGTGTCTTTAATAAATTTTGTTGATTCATCTGGATAATTCGGGAAAGAATATTTATACAAAACCGTTGGCTGAGAAAAACTCTCAAACATTTTCTTTGTGTCGTTTTGAAATAATGTTATTGAAAAACCAAAACCTTTAAATTGCTGGTCAAAACTTACCTCATATTTCTTCTGCATATAACCTTTAATTACAGGATTTGCCTGATCTCTAATGTAAGTCGTAACCAGAGCAAAATTGCTGTCGGGATAAATTGGATTTACTACAGAGACAGTATCAACAATATCAAAATAAGCTTTGTTAGCGAAAATCATCCCCATTGGCGGTGATTTTGAAGTAGTTCCATAACCTAATCGGATTTGAGAATTTTTACTCAAGTTGAGTGAAAGATTTAATCTGGGATTAAAAAAACTTCCATTGTAGCTTTTAATTAAATCTGATTTGAAAATCATTCCCTTTAAATCGATACCATACGGTCGATAAGCTTCATATCGAAATCCAAACTGAAAAGTAAATGGAAATATCAATTGACCATTAATTTTATCCTCAGCGTAAATACTTAAAATATTGTACTGAGGTAAATCGCTGTACTTTCGAAGTCTTGGAGTTGGAATTGATAATGAAGGTGGAAAGAGCGGATCAAATATTATCCCATCTCCTTTATTAAAATCATTTCGATAAGTCAAACCAATCAAATAACTATTAAGAAATTCACCTGTAAAAAATTTTGAAGAATAATTTACATCAGCATAAATATTCCACACATCACCTTTAATCCATTTTTTACCGAGATATGAACCAAAAACAATAATTCCCTTTTGTGTTCCTTCGGTCATTCTATCAGTTACAACAATATTATCCCTTGAAACCATTTGTTGTTGATATGAATTCTGCTTTGTGTAAGAGATTGAAATATTTGAGTTCAACTTTGTAAAAGATGAAAATAAGTGAGTGTAATTGACCGAATATTTGATGTTCACATCCCGGTTGTACCAGGCTTCTCTAAGTGCATATCCTGGTTTCTCTTTACTTTCATCAAATGCTCTTGTGATATAAAAGAAATTTTTTAATGAGTAATTATCTGTAGATTTATCAGCCGAGATTTGCGCTGCTATTCGCGTATAACCATCACCTTCAACGCGAATATCTCGTTCCGATGAAGCAATGTTTAAATTTCCATTTACTATCCAGTCACCGAATTTTATTCCGCCGCTTAAATTGGACTCGTATAATCTTGGATTGTATTTAAATTTTGCCCTTAATGGTTCAGGCTTTACTTTAGTTCTAACTATTACAAGTCCATCAGTGAAATCACCATATTGAGCTGATGCAATTCCTCTAACAACTTCCACCTCTTCAATATTTTCAGCAGGAATTGAACGCAAATCTACTCCAGAATTAGCCGTTGAATAACCAACACCAATTTGAAGATTGGCATTGTTCGAGATTGGAACTCCATCCATAATAATTTGTGTCCCAAGTGCATCACCCTTTCTAATCGAAGCTTTTTCAACATAATTTAATGTTGGATTTGTTGCATCGACTCCAGGAATCAATTTTACCACATCTCCAAGACTTGATGCTTGAATGTGTTCTATTTCACCAGATTTGATAACAGACTTTGTTTCGGGAGTAAGTGGAATAAATTCTTTTTCTGCGGTTACTTCAATTCCAGCAATTTCAAAAGTTGTGGATTTTAATTTTATGTTTAGATGAAGTGTTTGATCGGGCTTTAAACTTATCTCAATTTTTTTCTTTTCATATCCAACATAGCTGACCTCAAGTGTATAATTGCCAGGTTTCGTGATCAGTCGAAAATTTCCTTTTGAATCAGTTGTCGTTCCAATATTCGTTTCTTTGATAAAAACATTTGCCAATGGAAGCGGTGAACCCGTTTCATCTGTAACTTTCCCTTCGATTGTAGAAACAATCGTTTGAGAGAATAGAATATGACTGAAAAATGCAAATAAAATTGAAAACTTGATTATTGCTCTCTTCAACTCTTATTCCTTTGATGGATTATCAATAACGATGCTGAACAAATATAATTTGATTGATAGTTAATTCAAACGATTGGAAAGTGAATTAGTTAATCCCTATCAAATTTTTTCACTTACGATCTGCTATTTTAAGATGCTTATTTAATTTTGATCAAACTGATAAACCAAATTCTCCGTTATAATTTCCTTTGAAAAATAAATTACATTAAAGTTAAATTTGAGTAATTATGATTAAGATAAAAGATCTTCATAAATCATTCGGCGAACAAAAAGTCTTGAATGGAATTAATCTGGAAATTCACGATGGTGAAACAATCGCGATCATTGGAAGAAGTGGCTGCGGTAAGAGTGTTTTAATTAAACATATCATTGGTCTTCTCAAACCCGACAAAGGTTATGTCGAGGTTGACGGTAAAATTGTCAATGAACTCCCCGAAGATGAACTTTACGAGCTTCGAAAAAATTTTGGATTTCTTTTTCAAGGCGCCGCACTTTTTGATTCCTTAACTGTTGAAGAAAATGTCGGTCTTGCTCTAATCGAAAACACTAAAATGAAAAGAGACGAAATAAGGAAAATCGTTAACGAAAAACTTGCACTCGTGAATTTATCTGGTATTAATGATAAAAAACCGGCAGAGCTTAGCGGCGGAATGAAAAAAAGAGTCGGACTTGCAAGAGCATTAGTTACAAATCCCAAATACATACTTTACGATGAACCTACTACAGGACTTGATCCAATTTCATCCGACACTATCGACCAATTAATTTATGACTTATCAAAAAAATTAAAAGTTACCTCAATTGTTGTAACTCACGATATGGTGAGTGTGAGAAAAGTTTCTGACCGCGTTGCTATGATTCACAATGGCAAAATTTATTTCGATGGGAAATTTGATGATTTCATAAATCAGGATGATCAAGTCATTCAGGATTTTATTAAACGAACAGGTTATTGATGAATTCAATCAGGAAAAAATTTGTATGTCAGAATTGCGGATACGAGTCGATTCAATGGCTTGGGAAGTGTCCCTCCTGCGGTCAATGGAATTCATTTGCTGAAGAATTTGAAAAGAAGCAAAAGAGTAAAAACTCCAGACAGAAATCTGAAACAACTCTTGTAAATATTTCAACTATTAATGAAAAAACAATCAACAAAGCATTCAAACTCAAAACTAATATCAAAGAATTTGATCGTGTTCTTGGCGGCGGATTAATTTCTGGAAGTGTAGTTTTAATTGCTGGTGATCCCGGTATTGGAAAATCTACTCTTGTTCTTCAAGCTGTTTCAAATCTTAAAGAAAAAGTAATCTATGTGACAGGTGAAGAATCGCTTGAACAAATTAGTTTAAGAGCAGCAAGACTAAAACTGAAAAACGAAAATCTATACATTCTGGCTGAAACAAATCTCAATCAAATAATTGAAATTTTAGAACAGGAAAAACCTTCCATTGCAGTGATTGATTCAATTCAAACAATTTACAGAGATGAACTTGAAAGTTCACCCGGAACAATTGGCCAAATTAGAGAATGCACATCAGCTCTAATGGATTTTGCAAAAAAGAATAATGTTGCAATAATCATAATTGGACACATCACCAAAGATGGTTTAATAGCAGGACCAAAAGCACTTGAACATATAGTAGATACAGTTATCCAATTCTCCGGCGAAAAAAACTATTCATTTAGAATATTAAGAGCAATTAAAAATCGCTTTGGTTCAACTAACGAAATTGGAATTTTCGAAATGCACGAAGATGGATTAAAAGAAGTTGAAAATCCATCTCAAGTCTTTTTAGCCGAAAGAGAATACGGTGCATCAGGTTCAGTTGTCACATCGATTATTGAAGGGACAAGACCAATTTTAGTAGAAGTCCAGGCTCTGGTTACTCCATCGGGATATGGAATGGCTCAACGAGTTACAACTGGTTTTGACTCGAGAAGGCTTTCAATTCTTTTAGCTGTGATTGAAAAAAGATTAAATTTCAAACTGAGTCAACAAAATGTTTTTTTGAACATAGCTGGCGGAGTCGAAATTGATGAACCAGCAGCTGATCTTGCAGTTTGTTGTGCAATTATTTCAAGCATCAAAGATATTCCAGCTGATTCACTTACCTGTGTAGTCGGTGAAGTAGGGCTCGGTGGAGAAATTAGAAGTATCAGCAATCTTGAAAAAAGAATTCAAGAATCACAAAAACTTGGTTTCAAGAAAATCATTACTCCAAATCAAAAAATAAATTTCAATTTGAATGAATTAAAAATTAAAGTAACTCAGGTAAAAACCTTAAAGGAAGCTATCAAAGAATTACTAGAATAAAATAAAACAGGAGAGAGTTATGGAAATACCGAAAACTTCAAATGGACTTCCAGAAAATGCATATCGGGAATTGAAAGAGGGAGAAGAATACATTCCAATTCTTCATCCGGATAAAATTTATCCCGAAGTCACTCCATATTCCGTTATCTGGGGCTTATTGATGGCAATATTATTCTCTGCCGCTGCCGCATACTCAGGTTTGAAAATTGGTCAGGTGATGGAAGCTGCAATTCCAATCTCAATTCTTGCAGTTGGAATTTCATCACTTGCAAAGAAAAAAAATGCATTAGGCCAAAATGTAATTATTCAGTCAATTGGGGCAAGTTCAGGAGTAATTGTGGCTGGTGCAATTTTTACAATACCAGCACTTTATATCTTAAACCTTCCAGTTAATTTCTATCAAATTTTTCTTGCCTCACTTTTTGGCGGATTTTTAGGAATTTTATTTTTAATTCCATTCAGAAAATATTTTGTCAAAGAAATGCACGGCAAGTTTCCATTCCCCGAAGCAACTGCTACAACCGAAATTTTAGTTGCAGGTGAAAAAGGCGGCAAACAGGCTTCTGTGCTTGCTGTCAGCGGATTAGTTGGAGGCTTATTTGATTTTATTATCTCAACCTTTGGATGGTGGTCAGAAGTTATATCCACAAGAATTTTTCATCTGGGTGAAGTCTTAGCTGATAAATACAAATTAGTTTTCAAAGTCAATTCACTAACGATGGTTCTTGGACTTGGCTATATAGTAGGTTTGAAATATGCAATAATTATTTGCGCTGGATCATTTCTTTCGTGGTTTGTTTTGATTCCACTATTTAACGAAATAGGTCAATATCTCACAACACCACTTGGTGCAACCGCTACAAAGTTGATATCAGAAATGAGCGCTGAAGAAATTTTTAGAAATTATGTTCGTCACATTGGAATTGGTGGAATTGCGATGGCTGGAATTATTGGAGTAATTCGTTCTTCAAACATCATTAAAAATGCTGTAACTCTTGCGTATAACGAAATCTTTCATAAAAAATCTGGTGATGATCAGAAAGTTCCGCGAACTCAACTTGATATTAAAATGTCTTTCAATGTTTTGTTCATCATACTTACTGCACTTATGATTTTTGTTTTCTTTTATGCTGGAGTAACTTTCAATCTTTACCATGCAATCGTTGGACTTCTAATTGTCTTAATAATCTCATTTCTCTTCACGACTGTTGCTGCAACTGCTATTGCAATTGTCGGGACTAATCCTGTAAGCGGGATGACTTTAATGACATTAATTCTCTCATCTTTCATTCTGGTTCAGGTTGGGCTTAGCGGTGCATCAGGAATGTTGAGTGCAATGATAATTGGCGGAGTTGTTTGTACTGCTCTTTCGATGGCAGGTGGTTTCATCACAGATTTGAAAATTGGCTACTGGATTGGAACCACTCCAAAGAATCAGGAGATGTATAAATTTTTAGGTACAATTGTTTCCGCTGCAACTGTTGGAATTGTAATAATAATTTTGAATCAAACTTATGGATTTGTTGGTGAAGGTGCACTCGTTGCTCCTCAGGCGAATGCAATGGCTGCGGTGATTAAACCTTTAATGTCAAATATTCCCGCACCATGGATGCTTTATTTCATTGGTGCTGTTATAGCTCTACTTGTAACATGGCTTAAAATTTCGCCGCTGGCTTTCGCGTTAGGAATGTACATTCCTCTTGATTTAAATACTCCGCTGTTAATCGGTGGATTAATTGCTCACTGGGCTAAAACAAGAACTAATAACGAAAAACTAAACAATGCTCGTTTTTCAAGAGGAACTCTTGTAGCAAGTGGATTTATTGCCGGCGGAGCTTTATTCGGAGTTTTCAGTGCATTGCTAAGATTTGCAGGATTTAACTGGTTCAATACCGAATGGGCTGAAACAAAATCAGCTGAAATCCTGGGAATGGTAATGCTGACCTTAGTCATTCTTTATATGATGTGGGAAACAATGCGAGCAAAAGAAGAAGATTAAAGTGAATTAATTCTTTCATATTCAGCGTGTAAAAAGCCAGCCCCTGCGGCTGGCTTTTTTGTTTTAGCGGGATAATTCACTGTTTCTTCGTATTAATTTAGATTAACTTAGAAAACATTTATTATCACTCAGGAATAATTTATAAATTCTCAGTAATTAAAGATTACTTTTGCTGAAATGTTTATTACTAAATCGGAGAAATTTATTACTTACTTGGAATCACATATAACCCTTTCGGATGGAAATACAACCTCTTCGGATCCATATATAACCCTTTCGGAATCACATTTTAACGTTTCGAAAACAAATATGACTTATTCGTAAAGGAATATACAATTTTCGGATTCATAGATTAGTTCTTCGGAAAGATATATAACCTCTTCGGAATAGTATATTACCATTTTGAAAAAATTTATAACTTATTCGGGATCATTTATGACTATTAGTTTTAAATGTTATAGTGTAAAAGCTTAAAATTCAATATTGATAAAAAAGATTAATCGTTAAATAATTCAAAACTGACCCGCATTTTCACTTCAAGAGAACCATCTTTTTGATGGATTTAAATTTCCCAGCCTGAAGTGCATAAAAATATACCCCAGATGGTAATGAACTCGCATTGAATTCAACTTCGTATTCCCCGGCTCGCATAAATTCATTAACTATTGTCTCTACCTCTTCACCCAGCAGATTATAAACCTTAAGTGTTACTATTCCATCTTCTCCTATTTTATATCTTATCTTAGTTATCGGATTAAATGGATTTGGATAATTTTGATATAATACATAAGTATCCGGATTTGTATCCTCTTCATCTCCATTTTCCAATACTATCCCATCCTCTTTGAAAAACGCAACGCCACCACCTGTTGCAATTATCTTCTGATTAAACCTGTCAACTTCTATATCATAAATAAAATCATCAGGAAGTCCAGAATTAGATCGATTAAAAATTCGCCAGTTGTTCCCATCAAAGCTTACTATTCCATTAACCTCCGTTCCTATCCACAAAACTCCATTATGATCCACCTTTAAGGCTCGTATCCGGTTACTCGGCAATGGTGAATTATTCTTGTTAAATATCGTCCAATTTATTCCATCAAACTTTACCAAACCACCATTCCATGTACCTATCCATAAATTACCCAGACTATCAATTTCTAAACTCAAAATAACATCCTCAGGTAAAGGTGAATTAGATGTATTATATACTACCCAGTTTAATCCATCAAACTTTACCAAACCATTGTTTGTCCCCAACCATTTGTTATTTTGATTATCTATCACTATCGACCCAATTGTATTATCGGGCAATCCCGAATTCTGCGTTGTGTATACCGTCCAGTTATCACCTTCTACCTTTACCAATCCCCTTGATGTACCTATCCATTTTACATTATATGGATCTGTTTTTATTGTTACAATATTATTTGAGGGTAAAGGCGAATTTGAAGTTGTTAGTCTAATCCAGCTGTTCCCATCATATTTAAATAAACCTGAAAAAAGACTGCCAACCCAAATTGAACCGCTACTGTCAAAACTTATACTATAAATTATCCCATCATCTAAAAATCCATCCCATTCAAGTGTATCTTTATCCGCTCTAAGTTTTATAAGCCCACTCCCATATGTCCCTATCCAGTAGTCATTGTTTTTATCTATTGAAATTGTCTTTATATAATTATTTTTAATACCTGTATTAAATTGGCTTAATTGGACAAAGGTACTGTCATAAACTTTGAAAAGTCCTAAATTTTTTGTAACCAAAAAAACTGAATCACCATTTACAATTAAATTATTTATAATTGATTTATTAACTAAAGAATAGGGAAACAAATCACTTAAATTAGTCCAATTACCGTTTTCATAAATAACTACATTATCACCACCAAACCAGATTCTTTTATGAATATCAATGGCAATATCTCTATATTCATCTCCTCGAGAGTAGAAAAAATGCTGAAACCGAATACCATCAAACTTTGAAATACCCAATCCGGTTGCAATCCATACATCATTTGAATCGTCAGAAACTATTTTAAAAATTTGACCATTTATACCAGAGTTTGTACGATTGAATGTAACCCATAATGTATCGTTAAAATACGCAACCATTGCTGGTAATTTTGTTCCAACCCATTTTCTGTTCAGTTTATCAATATGCACTGTTGTCAATTGATTATCTGGTATATTTGAATTCCCTGTCCAATAACGAACCCAATTAATTCCATCAAATTTAAAAAGTCCGCCATCACTTGTAGCTATCCATAGATTACCCTGTAAGTCAAAATCAATATCATTAATATCATTATTTGTCAAACCTGAGTTTGATGTATTGAAAGTTATAAAATTAGAACCATCAAATTTAATCAGACCAAAACCATAAGTTAAAAACCACATATTGTTAAATCTATCTATAATTAATTTTCTAATGGAATTGTTTGGAATTCCCGGAATATTAAACTTTATATTTTTAATTAAACCATCATATTTAATTAATTGTCCGTTTCCAGTAAAAAAATATATAATCTTATCAGTTGTAACCGAAGGAGCATAGGAAAACGGTTGAATGCCCGTATTAAATTTATTCAAAACAAACCAATTACTTGTTTGAGAATAAAGAAAAATTTGGTATAGAAAGATATAAAAAAGAATTATTTTAATGATATTTTTCATGGCTACTACCACTTTAATAAACAATAATTTGGGGGCTACTTATTAGCAGCCCCACGACATAAGATAAATTCATTTAATTAAAATCATTTTACCAGATTTAGAAGAACCTTTAAATTTTACATTATAAAAATAAATTCCTGATTTTAATCCTAATTCATCCGCATTTATGGTATAATAATGTTCACCTGCATCCAAACTGAGATTCGAAGTTTTATAAACCATTTCTCCAATAAAATTATACAATATTAACTCAACACTGCCAGGTTCAGGTGTTGTAAATACAATTTTTGTTTCAGGATTAAAAGGATTCGGATAATTACCAATTAATTGAAAATTAGAATTTTTTATAACTCTCTTCTCCAATCCATTACCATAATTAATGGTAACTGGTGATGAATAACCTGAGTAATTTCCTCCAATATCTTGAGCTCTAACCCTGTATTGTGCATAGCTTGGACCAGAACCTGCGCTGTTAATTGAAGTATCTATAAATTCATTATTCTTCCCATTCACAGTACCAATTAATTGCCAATTATTCCATTGACCATTACCCATTAAATCCAATCTTCGCTCAATGCTATAAGCATTGTTATTTACTCTTACATCTGGTTCATTATTCAATGTCCATCTTAGTTTTGGTATACCACTATTTGCACTTACGCTTAAATTTGTTGGTGCAAGTGGCGCTGCGTCATATTGCCTTAAATAAACACTATATGGATCTGGATTTCCAATTGTGTTCTGACTTACTGAAAGCAAATACAAATCATTTGAATTTGGACGTAAAGTAGCATTGGCACTATAATAAACATAACCTACTGTGAACCAACTCTGTCCGTTAAATTTTTTATGCAAGTATCCATTTGTCTTGTCGTAATATATCAAATGTATCGTGTTATCATTAGTAGAAGTTAATAAAGAAGGCAACTCTTTTTTAGATTCACAATTAAAATAATGTTCTGTCCAGATAGTATCATTTACTCCTCTTGAAAAATGACCTACATATTCGTAAACATTACTCCAGGTTGAAACATACGAGGTATAAACTATATGTACCCTATTATTGTTAGTAGTTATATAATGTCTGCCACCCCATACCGGTGGATTAATTATTGAATTAATTCTAGGCACTTGAGTGGGAGGATAAAAACTATTTGCATTAAGATCAAAGTCTCGCACTTTTACATCACCGATTGCATTGGTTGAAGCAAAATATAAAATATGAAGTCTATTAGTTGACCTCGCTATTGAAGGAAATCGTCCAGGTTCATTATCCAAATTTACTTTATCAAGAAAGCTTTTAGTTTTACCTATAATAGAATATGAATATAAATAAGAATTATAATTAGTGATATCATCTAATACGAAATAAATCTTCTCATCTTGAATAGATTTAACTAAAACTGCATCTAATAATCACCCATTGTATAATTAACATCTGTAATTACATCATCAATAGACCAATTATCCCCAAGGTTTATTGATTTTGCTAATTTTATAGTATTACCGTATTTAAATAAAACAAATATAGTTTCTCCATTAGTGACTATTACTGAATTACTACAATTATTAGAAAAAACTGTTTTATTAACCTTTACAATTTGTCCATTGGATTTTAACAATGCGTATTTCAAATTACCAGCTGATATATAAGAAATATGTATTCCTCTTCCATCAACAAATGATGATATTTTCGCATTCTGATCAATTCCAAAGGTTTGTATTGGACTATTCCAGTTTTGACCAATCAACTGATTAAATGAAATTAATAAAATTACGATAGAAATTAATGTTCTCATTTTTTCCTCCTTAATTTACCTTAATAAAACTGATTTAATTGTTTTACTGAATTTATTTGAATTGAATTTTATAAGATAAATTCCCGAAGGTAAATCCCTCTTCTGGTTATCTTTCCCATCCCATTGTATTTTATATTGCCCAGCTTTATATATTGATGAAACTAAAGTCCTGACTTCTTCCCCTATCAAATTATAAACTTTTACTTCAAGATATATCTCTTCCGGTAGCTCAAATGAAATGAATGTATTTGAATTAAATGGATTAGGATAATTTTGATAAATTGTAAATTCTTTAACCGGTTCTAATAATACATCAGTAGATAAAAAATTAATCTTATAAATCTGGGTTATTGCATCAGTATCGGGACTATAATTTATTTCTTCTCCATTTCTTATTAAAAAATCATTTTTATATGTAATAAAATATGAGTATTGGGTTTCAAAAAAGATTTCTGGGATACCATCATTTTCTAAATCCCCAAGGAAAAATTCTATAAATACAAAATTTTGACGCCATTCATCTATTATTTTAAAATAATATAAATCGAAATTACCATTCTCTAAATACTTAAAAATGTAAAATATATGGTCTGTTATAAACAATATCTCTTCTTTACCATCCTTATCAATATCATAAGCCATCATTGAACGAGAAAAAAGTTTATAATCTCCATTTATTTGAATTATATATTTAAGTACATAACTATCATTACCATTTGCTTCAAATTGATATAATCTCGTTCTAAAAGGATATATGAAATAAGAAGAAGAAGCTATCCAGATTTCATCAAAACCATTATTATCCAAATCTTTTGTTATACATTTATCAAAAAGATTGATATCGTTTATTTTAAATTTTGAAAATTTAAAATTAAAATTGTCTGTCATTTCATGATCATAGATCCAACCATCAAAATCTGAAGTAATAATATTAATTTTACCATCTTTATCAAAATCATCAACTAAATAGTTCTCCACATAAAAAAAATATAAACTATCACTCCTATAAACTGTATAATAATTATTTAATGTTTTACTATACTTAGCGATTTTCATCAAACGTTCATCAAAAGAAAAATGGATTAATTCATACAATGAATCCCCGTCTAAATCAAAAGGTAAAAGCGAATGAAAACTTGATAATGAGTCAAAATAGATTAAATTAACTCTTGTGGGTAAATCGAATCTATTAGTTTGCTTTAATTGTAATAATGCATGTTTTTCATTTTTAGAATCATATCCTAATACAAACGTTTCAATTAGTCCATCATTATCATAGTCTAAAAAGTTCCTTGGGGTAAAGAATATATAATTATAATACTTTTGATATTTATAAATTAAATTAAAGTTAGAGTCAATTGGATTGTATTCTAAAATTATAGGCGAAAAAGAAAAACAATAATATTCTATTCTACCATTATTATTAATATCTCCAATTGGTCCATTTATAATTTTTTCACCTAATAAATAACCTGGCATTATATTTATTAACTTTTTAAAAGGCCTTAACATATTTACATAATGCATTGTATCCACAGTAGATATATAAATTTCTAAATTAGGATAAAGTGTATCCTGCGGATAATTTACTCTTAAGTACTTGTTTAATCCAGTTATTTTATCTTTTAGAACGACTAAATCATCGTTAACCTTATAGCATTCAATTCTGGGATGGGAAGTAACTAAAAAATGGGATTTATCTTCTAATTTACTTTGTATCAGCTGACCACTAATAATATTAGTAGTTAATAATAAAAGAATAAAAGTAAAACAAAATTTAAATCTATTGCACATTAATTTATCCTCTCAATTTTTTGGGGAAGAAGTCGTTTAAATTAACTATACATTTTCCTTTTTATGTAAAACCTGTTGTGTAAAAAAGAATTTCTGATTTTTGAAATTTTTTTATGAACTTAAAAATATTAAAAAGAGAAAAATAAAAACTCAGTAAACAAGTTCTATAGTACCCCCCCCGTGTATTGCAGGTTTGAGTTTAATAAGAGAATAAAATAGGTAAAGTCTAAAATTATTTTTACAAATAAATACAGCATTTTTTTAGTATTAAGTCCAATAAATTTTAGGAAAATTAGTTTTTATTGTCAAGTGCAGTTTATTACTTTTGTTCAAGCAGCAAGTAATTAAAATTCTTAATAACTAATCTGCACTAAAAATCTTTTCAGATGCTTGATTAATTGATTTCCAAAATTATTAAAGCATGATATAAGTCAAATTATTATAAATTTAGTCTTTTATTAAACAACTGTTTTTGGCAAAAACTGGGCTGTATTGGTTATCAAAAAATTAAATGATTTGAAATCCAACATAGATTTTCAATCTGCTATATTATTGATTATAAATTATTCTAAATTTACACAATCCAACTAAACTAGAAATCCTGAAAGGATGAAATTTTTATAGAATTTTATCAAGTAAGAATGCGGGAAAATCCTAAAGGTATGACATATTTAATAACTTCCAGTTATAAAACTCATTTTTGCAATAACAAAATAATTCTTATCACCAGTCAAAATAAAAACATAAAATTATCATCTAAAATTAATCTGCGATAATTTTAATCTTTCTGATGGGACTAATTTTAATAGTTGAAAACCCGCAGCCAGGTAAAAAAAATTTCTCCAACATAAAAGCAGTCTATAATCTCCCAGTTCTTTAAATTTGTTTAGCCAGAAATAATTTTAAGAGGTTGAAATGCGTTCAGTCCTTTCATTCATATTTGTAATTTTTATAACTCCACTTATTCTTGCCCAGAATAATTTTCCTGAGTTTACTCCAGCTTCAAAAAGATTTGAGGGGTATCAACAAAAGTTAAAACTTTTAGAACTTTCTCCATTTAAAAATATTCAATTTGAAAATATTGGTCCAACTATAATGAGTGGTCGGGCCGTAGATATTGATGTCTCACCCTTAGATCCGACACATTTCTATGTCGCTTATGCTTCTGGAGGTTTGTGGAAAACAACCAACAATGGAATTTCTTTCACACCAATCTTCGATAATCAAATAACAATGACAATCGGCGATATCGCAATTGATTGGAAGCACAACGAGCTAATATGGGTTGGAACCGGCGAAAATAACTCAAGCCGTTCATCTTATTCAGGATTTGGAATTTTTAAAAGCACAGACGGCGGTAAAACTTTTCAACATAAAGGACTTTCTGAATCGCATCACATAGGAAGAATAATTATTCACCCAGACAATCCAGATATAATCTGGGTCGCCTCAATGGGTCATCTCTACTCAGCTAATGATGAACGAGGCGTTTTCAAATCAACAGATGGCGGTGAAACATGGAAAAAAGTTCTCTACATCGATGAAAATACTGGCTGTATTGATTTAGAAATCAATCAATCAAATCCAGATATTTTGTACGCAGCAATGTGGTATCGCACCAGAAAAGCCTGGAACTTTGAAGAAGCTGGCTCAACTTCAGGAATTTATAAAAGCACAGATGGCGGTGAAACCTGGTTTTTAATTTCCACAAAAGA
This sequence comes from Ignavibacteria bacterium, assembly GCA_013177855.1. NCBI lineage: Bacteria > Pseudomonadati > Ignavibacteriota > Ignavibacteria > Ignavibacteria bacterium. The sequence continues at coordinate 1,788,265 of JABLYA010000001.1, read as the reverse complement.
AAGTGGCTTTCCAACTGGTGATGGAGTTGGCAGAATCGGCCTTTCAATTTTTCAAAAAAATCCTGAAATCATTTATGCAATCTTAGATAATCAATTTGAAAGACCAAAAAAGGAAACTAAAGAAAAAAAACTAACCAAAGATGATTTACGAAAAATTACAAAAGAAGAATTTCTTAAACTCGATAAAAAGTTAATCCTATCCTACTTAAAAGAATATAACTTCCCTAAAAAATATTCCGTTGATACAATTTTATTTTTAGTAAAGACTAATAAGATTACACCTCAAACTTTAGTAGAATACGTTGAAGATGCTAATGCACAACTCTTCGAAAAAAATGTAATTGGTGCCGAAGTCTATAAATCAACTGATGGAGGGAAGAGCTGGACTAAAACTCACAAAGATTTTATTGACGATTTCTACTATTCATATGGTTATTATTTTGGTCAAATTCGTGTTTCCCCTTATGATGAAAACAAAATTTTCATTTTAGGTGTACCTATTCTAATTTCAACAGACGGAGGCAGATCGTTCAAGTCAATCAATAAAGAAAATGTTCATGTTGATCATCACGCCATTTACATAAATCCTCTTCGAAAAGGACACATAATTATTGCAAATGACGGAGGTATCAATATTTCTTATGATGATGGTGAAACTTACTTCAAAGCAAATACACCACCTGTTGGGCAGTTTTACTCAATCGAAATTGATTTTGAAAAACCTTACAATGTATATGGCGGGTTGCAGGATAACGGTGTATGGTATGGTCCGAGCAATTATAAATTCAGTTATGAATGGTATGAAACAGGACGATATCCTTATCAAAATTTATTAGGCGGTGATGGTATGCAGGTGGAAGTTGATACAAGGGATAACAAAACGATATATACTGGTTATCAGTTCGGAAATTATTTCAGAATTGACCGAATAACTGGTAAACGAGTACCAATCAAACCCAGACATGAACTTGGAGAACGACCGCTGAGATTTAACTGGAATACACCAATTCTTCTTTCAAAACATAATCAGGATATTCTCTACTTTGGCGCAAATCGACTTTATCGCTCACTCAATAAAGGTGAAAGTTTTGAACCAATCTCACCCGATTTAACAAAAGGAGGGAAATTAGGCGATGTACCTTACGGAACATTAACGACTATTTCAGAATCACCTTTAAAGTTTGGATTAATTTATACTGGAAGTGATGACGGCTTGATTTATGTAACTAAAGATGGAGGGAATAATTGGGAAAGAATTTCTGACCAACTTCCTCAAAATTTCTGGGTAAGTAGAGTCGTTGCCTCGAAATATGATACAGCAACCGTTTATGTATCTTTAAATGGTTATAGATGGGACAACTTTGAGCCATTACTTTTCAAATCAACTGACTATGGTAAAAGCTGGATACAGATAGGTAAAAACCTTCCTTATGAGCCAATCAATGTAGTAGCAGAAGATCCAGTGAACCAAAATCTAATTTATGTTGGAACAGATCACGGCACCTACGCATCGCTCGATGGAGGAAATAATTTTTATCCCATCTCGAATAATCTCCCTTTTGCCCCTGTTCATGATCTGGTTATCCATCCAAGAGATAAAGAATTAATCATTGCAACGCACGGAAGATCAATCTACAAAGCCGATGTTAAACATTTGCAGCAATTAACTCAGGATGTATTAGCAAAATCAATTTATCTGTTCGAAATAGAAAAAATTTGGTTTAATAAAAACTGGGGGAATAAAACTTATACCTGGAGTGATTACATTAAACCACAAGTAAAGATTCCTTTCTACTCAAATCAGAATAGAGATGTTGAGTTAAAGATAACCTCAGAAAATGGTGTGCCGGTCTTTTCTAAAAAACTGAAGGCTGATTATGGATTAAATTATTTTTCATATAATCTAACAACAGACTCAACATCTCTCTTAAAAGTCTTTTCAGGTAAAAAATATCAGAATAAATCTGATGAATACCTTACAAAAAAAATCTGATGGGAATTTTTACTTAGCTCCTGGCAAATACACGGTGGAGATTTTCGATGGTAAAGAAAAAGTTTCTGTAATTTTAGAAATTGCAGAAAGAAAAGAGGATGAATAAGAAGGTAATTGTCTATGTTAAAAAACAAGACTATTCTGGTCTGTGATGATGAACGAGATATTGTCGATGTTCTTGTTTATAATCTTTCAAAAGAGGGATATAAAGTTATTCCTGCCTATAATGGTAAGGAAGCTCTGGAAAAAATAAATTCAGATGTTGATCTGGTTTTACTCGATATAATGATGCCTTACATGGATGGGCTTGAAGTGTGTCGAAATTTGAAACAAAATCCAGAAACACAAAATATCTCAATTATATTTCTGACTGCTCGTGATTCAGAAATTGATGAAGTTAAAGGACTTGAAATTGGAGGAGATGATTACATTGCTAAACCAATCAGCATAAAAAAGCTCCTTGCTCGAATTAATTCAGTTCTGCGAAGAAAAGAACTGGCAACCTCACCTGAAAAATTGAACTTGGGAGAAATTAAACTTGATCTCGATAACTATCAGGTAGAAATAGAAAATCAGAAAATATCATTTCCACGAAAAGAATTTGAAACTCTTGTTTATCTTGCAAAAAATCGTGGAAAAATTGTGAGAAGAGAACAGCTCCTTGAAAATGTTTGGGGTGATGATGTGGTTGTGACTCATCGCACAATTGATGTTCATATCAGAAAAATTCGTGAAAAACTTGGTAAGTATGCTGATTTAATTGAAACCATAAAAGGTGTCGGATACAGATTCAGGAAAGAAGATGTTTAAAACATTGAATTCAAAATTAATATTTGGTTTCGTCGTTATTGAAACTATTATTGTCATTCTGCTCTTAGTAAGCTTTAATTACATTGTTGTTAATCAGCTTAAGTACCAATTAATCGACGAAATTAAAAAGGAAGTCAATATCATCGAATTTGGCTTGACCGATCTTGATCGAGCAAATTTCTCCAATCACTTAAATAGACTGGACAAATTATCTTCACAACTCAAAGCAAGAATAATTCTTTATGATAAGCAGAAAAATATTTTATTTGATTTCACATCTGGATTTGAAAAACCTTCTGGTGATTATCGCATTCTTGAACTGGCTGAGTCGGGAAACTACAAAGTCGAGATTAGAAAATTTCGAGGCAATCCTCAGAAGTATATTTATCTCACAAAAAAAGTAAACATCAATCTCAGACCATACGGAGTTCGAGAAGTCGGGTTTATAACAATAGTTACAGATCTTTCAAGCATTGACCATTTCTCATCAGATATTAGTTCCAAAATTATCATCTCTGCTTTACTTATATTCATCGCAGGAATTTTCTTAATCAGAAGTTTCACAAACAAGATAGTTCAACCGATTACTCAAATCATCAATTCATTAAGAGAATATTCAGCAACGGGTGTTCCCCAAAAAATTGAAATCACAGGAAGCGAGGAATTTAAGTTCTTAACTGAATCGATAAACAAACTAATAGAAAAAATCGAGGCTGATTTTAATGAATTAAAGAAATTGGAAAGGTATCGATCAGAATTTCTTGGGAATGTTTCACATGAACTCAGAACTCCAATTTTCGCTATCCAGTCATATTTGGAAACTTTGATCGATGGTGGTCTCAACGATCCCGAGATTAATATAAAGTATTTAAAGAAAGCTTATGAAAATCTTGAGCGGCTGAATCGTCTATTAAATGATTTAATAGATATCTCACAAATTGAATCAAAACAACTTCGGTTCAGTTTCCGATATTTCAACATCAACGATTTAATACAAAGAGTGGTTGATAATCTGAAGATTCTGGCTGAACAAAAAGAAATCACCATCGAATTCCAACCGGACGATAACCTCAAAGAGATGGTTTGGGGAGATAAGGAAAGACTATATCAAGTTTTTGAAAATCTAATTGAGAATGCAATTCGTCATAATCCACCGAAAACTAAAGTGAAGATTTATTATCAAAAACAGAATTCTACTCTAAGAATTTTTGTTGAAGATAATGGAAACGGAATTCCCGAGGAAGACCTGCCAAGAATTTTTGAAAGATTTTATCGGGTGGATAAAGAAAGATCAAGAGAATCTGGCGGAACAGGTCTTGGACTTGCAATTGTAAAACACGTAATTGAAGCACATGAGAGTAAAATCTTTGTCGAAAGTAAACTTAATCAAGGAACGAAATTTTATTTTGATTTAAAAATTGCTTGAAAGTGAAGTTATGTTAAAAGTCAATGAAATATTTTACAGCATCCAGGGTGAATCAACTTATGCAGGACTTCCATGCGTGTTTATCAGATTAACTTACTGCAACTTACGTTGTTCATATTGCGATACCGAATATTCCTTTTATGAAGGAACAGATATGACAATCGATGAGATTCTTGCTGAAATTAGAAAATACAATTGCAATCTAGTCGAGGTCACTGGCGGTGAACCTCTTGTCCAGAAAGAATCTCTCGACTTAATGCAGAGACTCTGTGATGAAGGATACAAAGTTCTGCTTGAAACAAGCGGAAGCCTTTCAATTGAAAATGTGGATAAAAGAGTTACTATCATAATGGATTTGAAAACCCCATCATCAAAGATGATGAAGAAAAATCTTTACTCGAATATTGACTTCTTAAAACAGGAAGACGAAGTAAAATTTGTAATTGGAAATCGTGAAGATTATGAATGGGCAAAAGAAATTATTGAAAAGTATGACTTAAAAAACAAATGCAAAATCTTGATGGGTTGTGTCTTTGGCGAACTATCAAATCTTGAACTTGCAACATGGATTCTTGAAGATCACCTTCCTGTAAGATTTCAAATTCAACTTCATAAATACATCTGGGAACCTGAGAAAAGAGGTGTGTAAATTTAAAATAAACTAATCAGTACTGTGTTTTGTAATTAAATCATCTCTTCAGCCACATATTAATTTGTTAAAAATGTGAGCTTATTGATTTGAAGTACTTATTATGCGTCACTTGTATCTTATCAAAAGTTTTTCGAGTTCAAGAATGGAAGTCTGATGTGAGAAAAATTATTTAATTCTAAAAAATTTCAACAAGCTCAGTTGCTTCTCTTTAATATCTTGATATCACCACCAGTTGTTTTACATTCAATTCTTGGTTCCGATTTACCAAACTCAGCTTCAAGTTTTGATGAGCTTTTTGAAAAAATATTCGTCATATGAAAATCATAAGAAACATCACCACCAATTGTAGATAAACTGAAGTAACCCTGAAAATCATTGTCAAGCGTTACTCGAATATCGCCGCCAACTGTCGAAGCTTTAACTCTTTTTTCTTTACCGTATAAATCAATAATGATATCACCTCCTGTTGTTTTTGCGCTAACCGAACCATTCCTAACTTTAATTCTGATATCTCCTCCTGTTGTTGTACAGTTTACATCTCCTTCTATTTCCTCCAGACGGATATCACCACCAGTTGTAATTGCATTAACCTTACCATTTATGTTTTTGAGAACAATGTCCCCGCCGCTTGTAGTTGCATTAAGATCACCAGAAATACTCTCTAATTTAATATCTCCTCCGGAAGTTTTTAGCTTTGCATCCCCGGTAAGATTTTTTACAAGGATATCCCCACCACTTGTAAGAACATTCAAATTATATTTTTTAGGAACAGTCAATTCATAATCAACATAAACTTTGCCAAAGAAAAAACTCCAGATAGATGAAATTCTTTTAACTTTTATTTTAATTCCTGATAAAGTTTCATAATATAAAAGATCAAGTTTATCGAGTGCGTCTGGGTCACCAAATATTCTTAATCTAACTTCTTGCTTATCCCAGGTATAAATTCTTACATCACCTGATGAACCTTCAAAGATCAATGATTTGCCTTCAGTCGTTTTGAAAGTCTTATTAAATATAACATCACTCATTAAATAAAGATTAATCAGATCAGGATTAGAAGCTTTTAATCCGGAGAAATTTCCAAATACGAGAAGAGAGGTCATTAGTAATCTGATTAATGTTTTCATTTTTTCAACTCATTTTTTGAATTTAATACGACTTTCACTTTGTAAAGTTACAACATCGATAAACAAGTTTTCAAAATTTTTTATAATTTTAATTAGAGAGTGAAGGGGAAAAGATGATAAATAAATATTTACTTCTTCTTATTTGCTCTTCATTATTAGCAATTCAATTAACTGAAATAAAATCTCAAACTAAAATGGGGATAAATAAAATGAGCATTTTTATTGAATCACCAGCATTTAAACATGGTGATTTTATCCCATCTAAGTATACCTGTGATGGAGAAGATATTTCACCAGCACTGAAATGGACAAATGTTCCTGAGGGGACCAAATCACTTGCATTAATTTGCGACGATCCTGATGCACCAATTGGTGATTGGGTTCATTGGGTTTTGTATAACATTCCACCTGAAACGAAAGAATTAAAAGAGAATATTCCTCCAGACAAAATTTTGAAAGATGGTTCAATACATGGATTGAATGACTGGAAAAGATATGGTTACGGTGGACCTTGTCCTCCGTCTGGTGTTCACAGATATTTTTTCAAACTTTATGCACTCGATACCAAATTAAACCTTGCTCCAGGTGCAACTAAAAAACAATTGCTTGAGGCAATGAAAGGTCACATCATTGCTCAAGGCGAACTGATGGGTAAATATCAAAGAAAAAGATAATCAATTTTAATTCACTGGATTGAATAAAATTCTCTTTTATTAATTTGCTATAAATTTTTTCAAATTAAGGAGCTTCTATGCAATCACTTTATAAAGAAAAAATTCAGCAAGCTATCCAGATTTTGAAAGAATTAAACATTGATATGTGGCTAACCTATGTTCGTGAAACTGAGACAATCAGAGACCCGTCACTCGATTTAATTCTTGGGACTAATTGCACCTGGCAATCTGCTTTTATAATTACAAAGAATGGTGAGACAATCGCCATTGTCGGAAGTCTTGATGTTGCCAATATTAAATCCAAAAATCTTTTCGACGAAGTCATCGGTTATGTACAGGGCATCAAGGATGATTTACTGAAAGTTCTTGTAAAGCTTAATCCGCAAAAAATTGCAATTAACTTTTCAAAAAGCAGTAACCTTGCTGATGGACTAACTCATGGAATGTATCTGGATTTAAATGAGAAACTTAATGGAACGCAATTTATTGATCGATTAATTTCATCAGAAGAAATTATCTCACTCCTGCGCGGCAGAAAGTCAGCAACTGAAATTGAATTAATGAAAAAAGCAATCAAAATTACCCTTGAAATTTTTGATCTTACCGGGAAAGTCATCAAACCTGGTGTCTCTGAAAAAGAAATCGCTGAATTTATTTTAAATGAAGTAAAGAAACGAGGACTTGAAACCGCTTGGGATGAAGAATATTGCCCTTCTGTTTTCACTGGTCCAGATACGGCAGGTGCTCACGCAGGTCCGACTGATAGATTGGTTCAAAAAGGTCATGTGCTCAATATTGATTTCGGAGTTAAATACAATGGTTATTGTTCGGATCTTCAAAGAACCTGGTATATTTTGAGAGATAACGAAAATGATGCTCCTCCCGAAGTTAAAAAAGGTTTTCAAGTTATTGTCGATTCAATTCAAAAGGCAGCGGAATTTATGAAACCAGGTTCAATTGCTTACGAAGTTGATGCAGTTGCACGAAATCACATTATTGAAAATGGATATGAAGAATATCCACATGCTCTGGGACATCAAGTAGGAAGAAAAGCTCATGATGGCGGTGTAATACTTGCTCCAAGATGGGAACGATACGGCGATATTCCTTACAAAAAAATTGGAATTGATGAAGTTTACACTCTCGAACCAAGATTGACAATCCCAAACTATGGAATTGCAACAGTTGAAGAAGAAGTTGTTGTAAGAGAAAATGGAGTTGAATTTTTATCAGAACCGCAACGAGAAATTTATCTCATAAGATCATAGTTTGAGCATTTTAAGATTATCGAGATAGGTAACTAACTTTGGATCTTTAAGCATCATTAACTTTTGAGTTATTTCCTGCATCCGCTGCACTGATTGTTGAATCAACTTAATATCATCATCAATTTCTTTAAAATTTTTATCCTGAATATTTTTCTTTAACGATACAAGTGCCAGATTTACAGCGCTAAGCGGATTATTCATTTGATGCCCAAGTGTTGCTGCCATTTCGAGTAAAGCTTTTTCGTGTTCAAGTTGTCTGATTTCTTGTTGTAGATCATAAATTCTTAGACCGCTTCTTATTCTGGCAAGCAATTCTTCGTTTTCAACTGGTTTAGTAATGTAATCATCGGCGCCCGTATCAAGCCCAATTACTTTTTCCTGAGTTGAGGTCTTTGCTGTGATCATTATAAAATAAATGTGTTTTAAATCTGGGTTAGTTTTTATTCTTTGACATAGCTCGGCACCATCCATTTCAGGCATATTCCAATCAGCAAGGATAATTTCAGGTTTGAAAGTTGTCATTGTATTAAGGGCATCAATCCCGTTTTCGGCAGTGCGTACAGTAAAATTATTAACAACAAGAAGACGCTCGAGTAAATATCTGGTATGCTCTTCGTCTTCAACGATTAATATTTGTCTTTTATCCTTCACCTCAGATATCCTTTAATAAGATTAATAAATTCTTGATAATTTATAATTGGTTTTTTTATACATTGTTCCGCTCTACTCTCTCTTAAGATACGGCTTATATCATCATCGCCTGCATAAGCCGTTACGATAATAACAGGAATATGTTTTAATTGTTCATCCTCTTTTATCATCCGAGAAAGAACAATTCCGTCAATTTTTTTTCTTTCATAATAAGTATTATCCAAACTGACATCCATTACAACCAGATCAACTGACCCATTTTTTAATTCTTCAAATATTTTTTCGAAATTGTCTGTAACAACTGTTTCGAAATTTCCAAGTCGTTTCAAAATTAAATCGAAAAGCTCAACATTAAATGGGTCATCTTCAACTATCAAAATCTTTGACATAACTGAAAGTATTTTGCTTAAATTGACTTGATCTCTTAGGAATTGAAATTATAATCTCAAAGTATTCATTACCAGAATTTGTAATTACTGAGCATGAATTCTGTTCGAATAAATTTTTAATTCGAGCAAATTTAACATTAGATTTTTCGTCTAACAAACACTTAACATTTTCTTTAATTCCATCAATCAACGGGAAGTTTAATTTAATTCTTAATTTATTCTCATCCTCTTCATTATCAATATATAATTCCTCTATACCAATCGATGACAATTCAAAAAGAATCAGCAAAAAAGCCTGAAATAATTTTTGAGTATATCCAAAGAATTTCGAGCGAGATATTTTTGATGCAAAATTAATTTTCAGATTTTTTGAATTTCCAGTTATCTCATAAATATTTTTTAAATCATCTACAAAACGATCGAATTCAAAATAAACTGGCTTACTATTACTAATTAATGTTTTAGAGAAATCGGAAATCAACTTTATGCTGCGGGCAAATTCAGGTATTTCTTTGCTGAGAATTCCGAAAATTTTTTCTATCCTTTCGTCATTAATCTCATTCATTAGCTTGGTTAAAAGATTGAACGAACTAACAATTATCTGCGTTTTATTTTTTAAACTATGAAAAGACTTCAGACAAATTTTCCCAGCTGTTGAATAACTTAATTCTTCATGAATATTCTTCTCAACTAGTGAAAGTTTTGACATCAATTTTTTATTCTCATTATCAATAAGTCTATTTAAAAGATAGCCCCCTGCAAGATTAAATTGCACTTCAATTATAGGGAAGATTGAATTAAAAATCTCAGATTTTGAGCCCAACACGAGTAAACAAAAGATTATAAAAGCATTTTCCGAAAAAACGACTGGAATTATTAGTAATTTTTTTGAATTACTCTCATCAGATTGTTCTTCATAGTCAATCAATAATGATCTTTTTTCATTCAACGAAAGTTGAATTAATCCTCCATCAAGTAAATATTTTTGAATTTGAAGATCAAAATTTTCATTTGCTTCAAGTAATTTTTCATCCTTAATTTTTGAAAAAATAGAATACCCTTCAATTTTTATAACTTTATTTATAACAGATAATAATTTTTGAATAAAACTTTCATAATTAGGATTTGATTTTATCAACTCAAGAATACCGTTTGAAAGCTCAGCAAAGATATTATAATTGTCTCTAACGTTATTGGAGTAAGAATTAGATCTTCCATTATAATTCAAATTATAATTATTAACCTCACGAGACTCTAATTCTATTTTATAAGCTGTTTGGTTCATCTCGTTAGATCTTCTAAAATTTTTACTGATTTTATTAGTTCTGAAACATTATTAATTACATCATACAGGTAACTTAAATCAGGGATATTTAATATTTCGACAACACTTTCATCAAGCTGTTCATCTTCAGAACTTAAAAGGAATTGTGGAGCTTCTTTTGTTGCTATAAAATCGGCAATATGAACAATTGCAGATAGTTTCTTGTTTATTAAACTTTCTTTTGGTGAATGGTGATTTTGAATAACATCGATTAGATTTTCAGGGAAATTCCATTTTGATGCAACCATTCCACCAACTTCACAATGTGTCTTACCCAAAATTAATTTTTCAGCTTTGGTCTGACTTATTCTTCTATAAAATTTTAACTCACTGATTAACTTGAATTCTTTATTCATATATCTATGAATGATTGGTATTCCAATATCATGCAAGAGACCAGCAATAAACGCTTCACTCTTTACTGGATAATTAAAATCATTGGCAAGAAGTTGAGATACATAACCACACAAATAAGAATGTTGATTAAATTCCTCCGCCAAAAAGTATCTATCACCTTTTTCATAGGTTGAATTGAATACAGTAAAACCAACGACAAGATCTTTAATCGTTTTGATACCAAGAATAGAAATTGCCATTTCAATCGTAGAAATTTTTCTCGACAAACCATAAATCGGTGAATTTGCAATTGCAAGAATATGGGCAACCAGCGACTGATCTCTATTAATTATCTCTGCCAGTTTAGTTGGATTGAGATGATCATCATTAAGAACATTTAATCCCAAATATGATCTATCAACAGGTATATATTCAATTGTATTTACCAGTTCACCTATTATTTTGCTATTAACATTCATCTGATCACCTCAAGATTTTCTTTAATTTCTTTCTTAGTCGATTGATAACTTCGGTATGCAGTTGAGAGACTCTGGAAACAGAGATATTCATTAAATCAGCAATCTCCTGATAATTCATCTCTTCAAAGTAATAAAGCGTAATGACAAGTTTTTGCCTTTCTGGGAGTCTATTTAATTCTTGAAGAATGATCTCCTTAATATTTTCCTTTTCAACAATATCTATGGGAGTTTCCTGATCGCCCGGCAGTAAATCCAGAATTGTATCCTCTTCTTCACCAACTTGCTGTGAAAGTGAAAGCTTCTGATATTCTCTCAAATAATCTGTGAGTGTCAATTCGCATTGATCATTTTCTCTTCGTCTTGCGTTTTCTTCATCCAGTTCTCTTTTCACATTTTCTTTATAAGATCTTGGAATAAAATCCAATTTTCTTAATTCATCTAAAATCATTCCTCTAATTCTTGGAATTGCATAAGTTTCGAACTTCACACCATAATTAGGGTCAAATCTCTCAATCGCTTCATTCAAACCCAGAATCCCAAATTGATAGAAGTCTTGATCATTTAATAGATGAGCTCCTTTCAAATCCGTTCGATGAATTACATAATAAACCAATCGGAGATATTGCTTTATCAAGGCTTCTTTTAAACGAGACGATTTAGATTTCTTATATTCTTTCCAGAGCATAGCTGTAGTCATGACATCCTCCTCAAAAAATTTGAATTAACTAATTTTGCTTCCTCTTTATTTTTACCTCCCCAAATTCGAACAATTAAAATCAAAACAATCAGGAGAATGATAGAACTTGTAACTAACCAATCAACCTCTTTAAGAATTGCATTAAAAAAAATGAATGAAATAATAAGTGAAATCATCTGCGACTTAATTAGCTCCTGATTGTTTTTTGACTTTAATTCCATTTCGAAATCCTTTTTTTGCTAATTAATCCAAACGAAATGCCAATCAGATTGAAAAAATATCGTCGCTCTAAGTAGTTTAATTACAATAAGTTAGAAGAAAAGGGGGAAAATAGAAGTCGAAATTTAAAATAAAAATGTGGCTAATTTTAGCCACTTGAGGAATATTGATAAACTTCGGTGGTCTAAATAAGTCTCAAGGTTAGATAAAAATAATAATGAGATTTAATTAGATATACTTCAAAATTGAAAGATTTGTCCTGGAGCACAATCTCAGTAAACTTAAAAGAATAAGATTTTTCAGTGGCCTCGATTTCAGATTTCAGTTGGTTAAAAATTACCTCAAAATATTTTTTCCATTCCGATTGCAAATTTTCAATCTTTGTGGTTGACTGAAATTTTTCTTTATTACCCAGGATTTCAAGACATTCATTTGAAAAATTAATTTTTAATACAACTAAATCTGTAAGGTTGTTTAAGATAAATTTGAGTGAATTAAGATCATCTTCGAATTGTTTGACTGATTCATTCAATATCACATTATTTAATTTAGCGATTAAATTTGAGTAACTTCTATCTTTAACAATAAAATCAGTTGCACCAGAACTGGTTATGTCTTGATCAATTTCATCTTTTTCGAGAGTAGTAATCAAAAATGCATAAACATTTTTATCCACTTTTCTTAATTCCTTAATATGTTCAATACCATTTTTTTCTGGTAAACGATAATCAATTATCACCACATCTATTTTTTGTGATTTTAAGAAACTCTCCCATTCAGGGACACGTGTTAAGGCAATACATTTTACATTTTGAAAATTTTTTTGAAGTACAAGTCGAATTAAACCAAGTTCAAGAGGATTGTCGTCTATTATAAGAACCGTCAAATCTGGATTTTTGGTTAATGAATTCATTTTACCTGTTTTTTAACCTCAATTTTAAGTTGTTCCATTCTGTAACGAAGTTTTGATCTTGAAATACCAAGTATTTTAGCGGCTTGAATTTGATTACCATCAGTAATTTCAAGTGTTTGGATAATTAAATCTCTAACAACTTGATCCATCTTAATTCCTTGCTTCGGGATTTTCAAAATATATTCATCGTCGATAATCTTTTGTATGGATTTATCTTTTTCAATAAAATTTAAATGTTCAGGTTTAAGTTCATCTCCACTGATTAAAAGAACGGCTCTTTCGATTGTATTTCGAAGTTCACGAACATTTCCGGGCCATGAATAATTCAACATCATGTCTAAAGCTTCAGGAGAAATCTTTTTGATTTGTTTATTGAACGTCTTATTAAATTCATCAACAAAGTTCATTGCTAAAAATGGTATATCTTCTTTTCTTTCTCTTAAAGGAGGAACATAGATAGTTGCTACATTCAATCTATAATATAGATCTTCCCGAAAAGTTTTTTCGCTCACAGCTTGCCGCAAATCTTTGTTTGTTGCTGCTATTATTCTGACATTAACACTAATTTCTTTTGTTCCACCGAGACGGAAGAATTTCTTTTCTTGAAGTACTCTTAGAAGTTTTACTTGAAGTTCAAGGCTCAATTCTCCAATTTCATCAAGCAGAATTGTTCCACCATCAGCAATTTCAAATTTTCCAATTCGAGTTTTTTCACTTGCTCCAGTGTAAGCACCCTTTTCACTTCCAAATAATTCACTCTCAGCTAATTCTTTTGGAATTGCACCGCAATTAATGGCAACAAAAGGTCCTTCTCTTCGACTTGAAATATTATGTATGTATCGAGCTATCATTTCTTTACCAACGCCGCTCTCTCCTTCAATTAAAATTGTTGTGCCTTCACTTATTGCAATTTTTTCAACGGCATCAAGTGTTGATTTAATTGCACGACTTTGTCCGAACATTTCTCTTGTAATATCACCTTCTTTGGTAATTAACTTTAATCTTTGAACCTCTTTTTGAAGAGCGACATGCTTAAGGGTTTTATTTATGATTAGCTCTAATTGATCAACATTTATAGGTTTAAGTATAAAATCAATTGCCCCCATTTTTATTGCATTCACAGCTGTCTGAACATCAGCAAATCCAGTTATCATAACAACGGGCAAATCGGGATTTATAAGAAAAATTTTCTTTAAAACTTCCATTCCATTCAGGTCACCCAAAAAAATATCAAGCAGAACCATATCAGGATTTTCTTTTTCAACTTTTTCAATGCCCAATTTTCCACTCGATGCAATTTCAATTTCATAACCACTTTGAGCCAATGCTCTTTTAAGCGATGAGGTCACCAATTCATCATCATCGATTATTAAAATTTTTTGTTTCATACCTTAATCTCCAAAATCTATTCTGATTACAAAAGTAAGTTTATTCTCAGTAAAATAATTTTGAATAGACATTTTTAGTAATCTTTCAATTTTAATACGAAAATAGTTAACGAACGCATATTCTAAAATGCTTCGAGGGAAAAAAGGATTATAAATTTGATAGCGCAGAGTTTTGTCAAAATTCGAACAATTAATACTAAAATTTATCGATAAATTTTTCTTGTAATTTTTTGTTGATATTTCAATTGACGTAATTTCTTTTGTCGAAAGTAAAACAATATCAATTAAATTATTAATAATTTTTCTTAGAGCTATTGGATTAATTTTAACCATTGGAAGTGTGTAGTCGGGGAAATATTTCAGTTCATTGATCTTAGTCTTAAAATCATTTTCCCTCTCCCTTAAGATTCTCTGTAGGAATATATTAATGTCCTCAAATTGCAATGGTATCTTATTAATAAACATGAAGTTTTGAAAGCTTAGAAATTCATCTTCAAAATCTTTTATAATCTTTTCAAATTTAATTAGTAATTCTGGATCAAAACCTGATCTTTTTGATAATGCATTTCTCAAAGCCTCTGAATAAACAAGCATAGAATTTATGTAATGAGACGAATCATTCATCAATCGTTGAACAAGTTCAATCTGTTCCTGAGCTGTTTTATCTGAATGAATTAAGATATGATAATCCATCAGTTCTTTAAGAAGGAAATCCAATTCTTTGATGTTAATAATATCCTGCAAAGCTTCGAGCAATCTGGTTGGGATTGAAAAATTCTTATCACAAATTAAAACTTTCCTTTTGACAAACTCAGGAAGCTGGAAAATTTCATCTATAAATTTGTCATTTACACTCTCCTGATAAAAAATAAAATAATCGCAAATCTCCCGAACCTCTGATAAGTTCTTAAATTTTTTAATCTCACAAGGATAATTTTTTAATATTTCTTCAATCGTTTCAGTAATAAAGATATTCTGATCCAGTATCGCAACTTTAATTAATAGATTATCTTGGTTCTTCATTTAATTGTTCAATTACTTTTAAGTTAAAAGTAGGTGTTTTTGTGAAGTATTACAAATTTTTAGAATATCTGGTTGAAATCATAAAAAACTTCGATAAAAAAACGCTAATTATCGAAGTGGGATTTAAATAAAATTTAATTAGTTAGAGGGAATTTTGAACAAATCGGATATTATTTTCTCCACGGTGGTTAATTGAATTGCTTCCGTGTGGTAAAATCCTGTCTCAATTCTCGACAAAACAATTTCTTTAATTGTGTTTTTATCTTTTGAGATCTTTTTTGCAGGTAAAAATGATTTTTCTAACTGAGGATCAAAAGATTTCTGCTTCAATTCTTACATTCTTTCACTTTTTCTGTAATTTAATCACACCGATATTATCGGTAATGGGTCACTTCACTTTAAAATAGTTTTTTTGAAAAATTACAGGACATAATTCGATAATGTTACTGAAATGAATCTATTTTGTCGGAGATATATGTGAGCTGGAATTTATATTCGTTAGTAATAATTTTCACGATTTTAATTCATCTTTCTAATGCAATAGTTGCAATAATTCTTTCAAAAGAAACTGAATATAAGAGTGGATTTTATTTCATTATTGTTGCCCTAATTGGAATTTCCATCTTCCAATTATATGACTTCATTAATGCTGAACCACTTCTGGATGGGTTCTATCTACTTTCACCTTTTGAATTGATTTCACTTATCGGAACTATCATTCTATTCTTTACATTGTTTGTATTTCTACTTACAAAAAAATACGAAAGAAAAATTCCACAAAAAGTCAATTCTTATTTTTATTCTCCTTCTTATAAGAACACAAATTATCAATCAAAAGCTTCAGTTGAATACAAAGAGCCTGAGAAAAAAGCATCAGAAATTAAACCGATCACTCATCAAACTAATAAAATTAGTGAAGCACCCAGAGAGCAAAAAAAGAGTTTTAGTGAAACAGAAACTATCTTAAAGTCTCAAAGTTCACAGTCTCATCTTAAAGAGGTTCCAACAAATGGTAAGGCTGTAATTGCAAAATTTATAACAAGAGAACAACCACAAAACGAAACGGATAAAGTTAAAGCTGAACTTGAAAAAATAAAATTTCAACGGGACAAATTAGTTTCTATCATCTCTCACGATTTGAGAACACCCTTGAATAGTGTTTTTGGTTATTGTCAGCTTCTAAAAGATGGTCAGTATAAAAACAAAAAAGAAGTAAAACAATTTGCTGAAAATATTTTCGAACTTTCCAAACAACAATTAAATGCATTAAACAGAATTATTGAATGGACAAAATATGAGTCACCTTCATTTGCATTAAATCCGACTGATTTTGATGTATCTTCGACAATAAATTTTGTTGTAAAAACTATGTCAAAAATTGCGGAAGCAAAAAATGTTAAAATATTAGTTAACTCTAAGCCTGAAACTTATGTTTATGGCGATGAATTTATGATAATTGAAGTACTAAAAAATATTTTGGATAATGCAATAAAATTTTCACATCCCGGCGGCACTATTGAAATACACACGCACTATCATGAAAAAATTAATAAACTGGTTGTCCTTGTAGTGGATTCTGGAATTGGAATTGACAGAGATATCTTGATGAACTTGCTTGTTTCTACTAAAAAATTTACTACCCGAGGTACAAAAGGTGAAAAAGGACTTGGACTTGGTCTTCTTATTGTTAAAGCAATTATTGATAAACACGGTGAACATTTCTGGATTGCAAGCGAAGAAGGAAAATGGACAAGAGTTTATTTCACTCTTAAGCCTTCCGAAATTGAAAATTAAAATCTGATTTTATCCTTTTTAATTTTATATCATTCAAATAATTTTTCAAAAGAATAATTTTATATTTGTAATGAGATTTACAATAAAAATCAGTTCATTTATTTGATGAAAAACGGGGCGTGGCTCAGCCCGGTTAGAGCGCCTGGTTCGGGACCAGGAGGTCGCCGGTTCGAATCCGGCCGCCCCGACACTCTTAAAAAAGCCATCATTTCTAAACCGAACTATCATAAAATTCCAACTTTATCAATGTAGTCATTAAACGATTCTTTTCTTTTAAATTGAAAAACCTTCATCATTTCTTTAAATTTGAATAAAAGGTTACAAATTGCTTATTCAAACTTCATTAAATCTCACATTAATCCAGATTAAATCGAGGGCTTTATGCGAAAAGAAACTTTAGAAATTATTCGTGAAGTACCCAAGGTATTACTACACGATCATCTTGACGGAGGTTTACGACCTCAAACAATAATTGAACTTGCAAAAGAAATTAAATACAATAAGCTCCCAACTAACGATCCAGAAGAACTTGCTGCCTGGTTTCACGAAGGTGCAAACAAAGGAAGCCTTACAGAATATCTTCGAGGTTTCGAACATACAACCGCAGTTATGCAAACAAAAGAAGCACTTGAAAGAGTTGCGTTTGAGATGATTGAAGATATGTACAACGATGGAGTTGTTTACGTCGAAACCAGATTCGCTCCAGTATTTCATACACAAAAAGGATTGCATTGGGAAGAAGTTGTTCAAGCAGTACTTAATGGACTTGAAAAAGGAAAAGAAAAATATGGCGTTGGTTATGGTTTGATTATTTGTGCAATGCGAAATATGAAACTAAGCTTAGAAATGGCAGAACTCGCTGTTGATTTTCGCGATCGTGGTGTAGTCGGTTTTGATCTTGCCGGTGAAGAAGGTGGATATCCACCCAAAAAACATATTGAGGCTTTCCAGTACATTCAACGAGCAAACTTCAATATAACAATTCATGCGGGCGAAGCCTGGGGGAAAGAATCAATTTGGCAGGCATTGCAATGGTGCGGCGCACATAGACTCGGACATGCAACACGATTAATTGAAGATATGACGGTAATTGATGGTGAACTCGTTGCGATGGGAACATTAGCTCAATATGTTTTGGATAAAAGAATTCCATTAGAAATTTGTCTCTTGAGCAATGTCCACACAGGTGCAGTAAAAAGTCTAGAACAACATCCTTTCGGCATTTACTATAAAAACAAGTTCCGTGTTTTCTTAAACACTGACGATAGATTAATGAGCAACACAACAATGTCAAATGAATTTAAAGTTGCCGCAGAGGTGTTTGGTTTGACTTTAGATGATATGGAAAAACTCACAATCAATGCTATGAAAAGCGCATTTATTCATTATAATGAAAGAATAAATTACATCTATAATGTAATTAAACCTGGCTATCAAAAAGTTAGAGAAAAATTATTGGCGTTTAAGTGATATGAAACCATTATTTAAAAATTACAATTTCGAATTTGATTCATCTGAGAAGAAACTTCTTTCCACAATGGTCAAACAAATCCTTCGCCAAATTGAAGGTGATAACAGATATATCGCAGAAGTTAGAATTTATAAAAGCTTAAGTGACAAATTGGCTTCATCACAATCACCAATTAGACTCACTAAAGAAGAAGTAAAAAGATTAGAACTTCAATTAAAAGAAAATGCAAAGCTGTTACAAGAAAAAATTAAAAAATCTGTTTTCTTTTTACGATGGCTTTATAAACCTCTTCTCAAACAATATGAATCAATCTTAAATAGACATTTCAAACAATAGCTATGACAAATTTTAAATACGAACCAATCAGAGCTCCTCGAGGTTCTCAACTCAACACAAAAGGCTGGATTCAAGAAGCTGCTCTTAGAATGTTGATGAACAATCTTGATCCAGAAGTTGCAGAGAAACCTGAGGAATTAGTTGTTTACGGCGGGATCGGCAAAGCCGCTAGAAATTGGGATTGTTATCATGCGATAGTTCGCGAATTAAAAAATTTAGACAATGACGAAACTTTACTAATTCAATCAGGAAAACCAGTTGCAGTTTGGAAAACTCATACGCTTGCGCCAAGAGTAATCATTTCCAATTCAATGCTTGTTCCAAAGTGGGCAACCTGGGATGAGTTTCGAAGACTGGAAGCACTTGGCTTGATTATGTATGGTCAGATGACCGCAGGAAGCTGGATTTACATCGGAACACAAGGAATTTTACAGGGAACTTACGAAACATTTGCAGCCTGTGCAGAAAAATATTTTGATGGAACTTTGAGTGGAAAATTTTTACTCACATCTGGACTTGGTGGAATGGGAGGAGCTCAACCGCTCGCCGCTAAAATGAATGGCGCTGCGTTTTTAGGTGTTGAAGTCGATAGAGCAAGAATTGAAAAAAGATTGAAAACAGGATATCTCGATGTGATGAGCGAAAATCTTGATGAAGCTCTTGAATTGGTTTTAAAAGCAAAAAAAGAAAAAAAAGCTTTATCAGTTGGACTTCTTGGAAATGCAGCTGATGTTTTACCTGAAATTTTAAGAAGAGGAATTATACCTGATGTTTTAACTGACCAGACATCCGCACACGACACTTTAAATGGATATGTTCCCAATGGAATTCCTTATGAAGAAGCATTAAAACTTAGAAAAACTGATCCTGATAGATACATTCAGATGGCAAAGCAGTCAATTGTGATTCATCTTCAAGCAATGCTTGAATTTCAGAAGAAAGGTGCAATAACTTTCGACTATGGAAATAACATTCGCGGAGAAGCGTTTGCAAACGGTGTGAAAAACGCTTTCGATATTCCCGGTTTTGTTCCAGAATGTATTCGCCCACTTTTCTGTGATGGAAAAGGTCCATTTAGATGGGCAGCATTATCAGGAGATCCGCAAGATATTTATGTGACTGATGAAGCTGTCATAAATACATTCCCAGAAAATAAATCCCTTGTGAGATGGATTAAGCTCGCTCAAGAACATGTGAAGTTTCAAGGATTACCAGCAAGAATTTGTTGGCTCGGTTATGGTGAAAGAGCAAAGATGGGATTGATATTTAACCAACTCGTTCGAGAAGGAAAAGTTAAAGCTCCAATTGTGATTGGAAGAGATCATCTCGATTGTGGCTCTGTTGCCTCACCAAACCGTGAAACCGAAGGAATGCTTGATGGCAGTGATGCAATTGCTGATTGGCCCATACTCAATGCTTTGTTAAATACAATCGGTGGAGCAAGTTGGGTATCTGTTCATCATGGTGGTGGAGTTGGAATGGGATATTCAATTCATGCTGGAATGGTTATAGTAGCCGATGGAACAAAAGAAACGGATGAAAAACTTCAAAGAGTTTTGACTTACGATCCGGGAATGGGAATTGTTCGTCATGCCGATGCAGGTTATCAAAGAGCAATTGATAATGCTAAAAAATTTAATATTAAAATTCCAATGTTGAAATAAATTCTTGGGAGGTTAAAATGAAAGTTCTTATAGCTGATAAATTTCCAGAAAAATATATTGAAGAACTCAAGAACTTAGGACTTGAAGTAATTTATAATCCTAAATTAGGAGAGAACGATTTACCAGAAGCAGCAAAAGAAGTTGATATTTTAGTTGTTCGATCAACGGTAGTAAATGAAAAAACTATTTACGAAAGCAAAAACCTTTCATTAATTGTTCGGGCTGGTGCTGGCGTAAACAATATTGCCATTGCTGCTGCAAATAGAAAAGGAATTTATGTAAGTAATTGCCCCGGCAAAAACGCAATTGCTGTTGCAGAATTAACAATTGGACTTATGATTGCACTTGATCGCTGGATACCGGATAATGTTATCGACTTCAGAAATGGAATCTGGAATAAAGATAAATATTCTAAAGCTCAAGGACTTTATGGAAGGACACTTGGAATTATAGGTGTTGGTAATATCGGTAAAGAAGTTGCAAAAAGAGCACTTGCTCTTGGAATGAATGTTTATGGAAAAGATATTTCAAGAATTGAAGGAGTAGCAATTAAAGATTTTTCCGAAATGGATCAATTACTCCCTATGTGTGATGTTGTCTCAGTTCATCTTCCACTTACTGACCAGACAAGAAATTTATTTGATCAAAAAATGTTCAGTTATATGAAAGACGGTGCTTTGTTTATAAATACCTCACGTGCAGAAATTGTTGATGAAGATGCTCTGCTCTGGGCAGTTGAAAATAAAAAGATAAGAGCCGCACTTGACGTATTTAAAGACGAACCTGAAAGTAAATCCGGCACAGTCAGTTCAAAACTTCAATCAAATCCAAATATTTATGTAACTCACCATATTGGTGCATCAACCGAGCAAGCTCAAAATGCTGTTGCAGAAGAAACAGTAAGAATTATTAAAGATTATTTAACCAGTGGTGTGATTGCTCATTGGGTTAACCGAGCTAAAATTACTGATGCAAAGCATCAGCTTGTTGTTAAACATTATGATAAACCGGGAGTTCTTGCATCTGTCTTAAATATAATTCGTGAGGCAAACATTAATATTGAAGAAATTGAAAATGTGATTTTCGAAGGCGGGATTGTTGCGTGCTGCACTATGAAATTAAGAGAGCCATTGCCTCAGGAATTGTTAAATCAAATTAAAAATAATGAAAATATCTTAAGCGTCTCTCACGTAGCTCTTTAATATTTGATCCATTTAAAACAAAAAAGGCTATCAAGTATTTGATAGCCTTTTGCTTTTTTAAATACCAGGTTACTTTGATTTTATCTTTGCAGCTTTTCCAGAAAGTTTTCTTAAGTAATAAAGTTTTGCTCTTCTAACTTTTCCTTCTCTGACAATTTCTATTTTTGCAATTCTTGGTGAGTGCATTGGAAAAATTCTTTCCACTCCAACACCGCTTGAAATTTTTCTTACTGTGAAAGTTTGATCAATTCCACTTCCACGAATTGAAATTACATCTCCTTCAAATTGCTGAATTCTTTCTTTATCTCCTTCGATCACTCTGAAGTGAACATTAATTCTATCTCCAGGTTTGAATTTAGGAAGATCAGTCCGAAGCTGCATCTGTTTAACTTTATCTAATTTGTTCATTTTCTCATCTCCATTAAATTTTTTAATCAATCTTTGTTGAATATTTTTCTTTCCACTCTCTAATTTTATTATGATCTCCTGAAACTAAAACTTCAGGAACTTTCAAACCCAAAAAATCTTGCGGTCTTGTATAAATCGGCGGCTCAACATAATCATCATCAATGAAAGAATCAGTCAAAGCTGATTCGCTGTCACCTAATGCACCTGGTAAAAGTCTTACAACCGCATCGACAATCACCAGTGCAGGAAGTTCGCCACCACTCAAGACAAATTTTCCGATCGAAATCTCTTTCGCATTAAATAAATCTATTACTCTCTGATCAATCCCTTTATAATGTCCGCAAATGATAATTACATTTTTCAGTAAAGACAATCTCTTTGCTTCTTTCTGCGTAAAAATTTCGCCTTTAGCTGAAGTCACAATAATCTCATCGTAATTTCTTTCAGCTTGCAGTTTTTTTACGCATTTATAAATTGGTTCCGGCATTAAAACCATTCCACTTCCACCGCCATAAGGTTTATCATCAATCTGTCGATATCTTCCTATACCATAATCATGCAAGTTATGAAGATGAATTTCAACTATCCCTTTCTCTCTTGCTCTTTTTATAATACTATAATTGATAGGGCTTTCCAAAATCTCAGGCACTGCAGAAATTAAATCAAATCGCATCATTTGTATCAAAAAATCCTTCGTAGTTTTTAATTCTTATAAATTTTTTTTCGATGTTAATTTCATCAATGTAATCTTTAACAGCTGGATAAAAAACTTTCCTTTTATCTCTTAATTCTATTTCATAAATATCATTTGAAGCAAGAGAAATTACATCCACAATTTTACCAATTTCAATTCCGTTTTCATCAATCACTAAAAGCCCAATCAAATCATGGATATAATATTCATCTTCATCCAGCTTTCGTAATTCATCTTCAGCAATGACAATATTTTTTTCTTTCAGCCTCAATGCAGAGTCAATACTGTCAATTCCTTTTAATTTTATGCAAATAAAATTTTTATGCGGAAAAGATTCTTCAATCAAAAATTCAAAGAGCGAATTATCAATTTCAATTTTTACAAGATTACCTTTTTCAAACCTTTCCAGAAAATCAGTAAAAGGTTTTACTTTAACAGTCCCCTTAATACCATGAGGACCAACAATTTTTCCGATTAAAATCATTTAAAAGTAAAGACTACTTATCAGCAATTTCCAAGATGGCTCTTTTACCATCTTTAGCAGCAACTGCTGTAAGAAGTACCCTCATTGCCTGAGCCGTCTTGCCCTGCTTTCCAATAACTTTACCGATATCTTCTTTTGCAACTTTAAGGGTCAAGACAATCTTATTTTCAGTAACTTCTTTTTCCTCGACCTGTACCCCATCCGGCTTATCAACGAGGTATTTCGCCATCATTTCGACGAATTCTTTCATTGTATTTCCCTCCAAATTGGGGTGCAATAACTGTGCACAGGCAGAGGCTCAGAAAATTTCAGCTTCTGCCTTATCCCTCAGAAGCTGCACCTTTTACTTCTGATGCACCTTTCTTTTTCTTTTTAGCTTTTGGTTGTTCTGCTAACTTTTTAAGCTTTTCTTCCTGTCTTGCTTTGAATTGTTGTAAAGCTTCTTCAATTTTTTCTGGTTCAACTTTTTTTCTCATTAGATGATATTTAAGCAAAATACCTTCTTTTCTAAAAAGACTTCTTACAGTATCAGTTGGCTGTGCACCGTTTTTTAACCACTTTATTGCTTTATCTTCTTTGATAAGCACTTCGGGTGGGTTGGTTCGAGGATTGTATGTTCCAACAACCTCAATAAACTTTCCATCCCTTGGTGAACGGGAATCAGCTGCAACTATTCGATAGAATGGTTGTTTCTTTTTACCTAATCTTTGCAATCTTAACTTTACTGCCAAAGTTTATCCTCCATATGATTCTTAATTTAATTTCAAATTAAAATTACGAAATGCTTTATTAAAATCCATATTGTTTAACTTTTTTATCATTTTCTGCATTTCTTCAAATTGTTTAACCAATCTGTTTACTTCTTGTATACTTGTTCCGCTGCCTTTAGCAATTCTTCTTTTTCGACTTGCGTTCAAAATTCTTGGATTGCGTCGCTCTTCTTTTGTCATCGAATTTATTATTGCTTCAACTTTTACGAAAGCTTTTTCATCGACCTGTACATTTTTTTGTATTGAGGATAATCCAGGTATCATTGAGAGAATTTGCGAAAGTGAGCCAAGCCTTTTGATAATTCTTAATTGATCTCTAAAATCTTCAAAATCGAATTTGTTTGAACGAAGTTTTTCTTCTAACTTTTTTGCTTCTTTCTCTTCAAATGCGCTTTGTGCTTTTTCAACTAAAGTTACAATGTCCCCTTTACCCAGAATTCTTGATGCCATTCTGTCAGGATGAAATACTTCAATGGAATCTAATTTTTCACCAAGGCTGACAAATTTTATGGGTTTATTCACAACAGCACGAATCGAAAGAGCGCATCCACCTCTGGTATCACCGTCAAGTTTGGTGAGGACAATTCCATCATAATTTATTTTGTCATGAAAAGCTTTAGCAGTATTTACTGCATCCTGACCAGTCATCGAATCAACGACAAAATATGTCTCTGTTGGTTTCGTTACATCTTTTATCTTTGCAATTTCTTCCATCATTTCTTCATCAATATGAAGACGGCCAGCGGTATCAATTACGATTGCATTAAAACCATTTTCTTTTGCATACTCGATTGCATATTTGGCAATTTCGACTGCGTTTTTATCTTGATGAAATACTTCAACATTAATTTGCTTACCCAATTGTTTTAATTGCTCAACAGCAGCTGGACGGTAAATATCGCAAGCCACAAGCAATGGTTTTAAGCCAGCTTTCTTTAGATAATTAGCAAATTTTGCAGCGAAAGTTGTCTTGCCTGAGCCCTGCAATCCCGCAAGTAAATAAATAGATGGCGGAGTGTTGGCGAAAACAAGCGGAGAAGTTGTTCCTCCAAGTAAATCAATTAATTCATCATTGATAATTTTAATGATCAACTGGCCTGGAGTAATCGAAGAAATAACTTCTTTTCCGAGAGATTTCTTTTCTACTTTCTCAATAAACTCTTTAGCAACTTTATAGTTGACATCTGCATCTATTAAAATACGACGTACTTCACGTAGGGCATCAGAGATGTTTTTTTCAGTTAGCTTTCCCTGACCGCGAATCTTTTTGAAAGCGCTTTCGAGTTTTTGAGTTAATTCTTCAAACATAAAAATAAAGTTAGATTAAAGCCTACAAAATTAAGGAATTGCTCGAAATTTTAATAATTGTAGAAGCTAAGTTTACCCTTGTTCTTTTAGAGCATCTGCGCCGGCAACAATTTCCAGAAGTTCTTTCGTTATAGCCGCCTGACGTGCTCTATTATAAGATAGGCTTAAGATTTTTAGCAATTCTTTTGCATTTTCAGTGGCGTTATCCATTGCAGTCATTCGAGCACCTTGCTCTGATGCGTTTGACTCAAGAATAATACGCCACATTTGAACTTCTAAATACTTTGGCAAAAGAGTATCTAAAATTTTTTCTTTTGTTGGTTCGTATATAAACTCGATTATAGGTTTATATTTTTCTTGATTCGTTTCTTCTTTTTTCTCTACCACAATTGGCAAAATTTGAACCTGTTTCACAACCTGACTAATCACTGATCTGAATTCATTATAGATAAAAACTACTTTATCAGTATTTCCGATTAAATATTCATTGACAAGAAAATGAATTACACCCAACGCATTTTCATAATTAAGATTGGCAAAGAAATTAACATAACCTTTTTTAACAGGATAATTTCTTTTAGTAAAATAATCATTCCCTTTCTTTCCAATACAAACAATATCAAGGTTTTTTGTGTCAAGATAGCTCTTTAATTCTGTTTTAATGAAATCTTCTGCATAACGAAGCAAGTTTGTATTGAACGAACCACAAAGTCCACGATCACTTGTAACAACTACAACTGTAACTCGATTTACTTCTCTTGGATGAAGTAAAGGATTATTGTAATCATTAATGTTAGAAACAAAATTGTCTAGCAAGTTAGAAATTGTATTAGCATAAGGTCTGAAATTTAAAATAGCTTCCTGAGCACGTCTCAATCTTGCAGCAGCAACCATTTTCATTGCTTTCGTGATTTGCTGCGTGCTTTTAATTCCAATGATTCGTCTTCTAATTTCTCTTAAAGTTGCCATTAGCTGCTTTTCTTAAATGTTTTTAAGAATTCTTCACCGATTTGTTTTAATCTTGCAATTAATTTATCTGATAGATCTTTTGTTTCTAAGATTTCCAGGAAAATATCATTGTGCTTCAATTCGATATATTCTAAGATTTCCTGTTCAAATCTTCTGACATCGGCAACAGGAATCTGGTCAAGATAACCAGCTGTTCCATAAAAAATGGAAACAACTTGTTTTTCAACAGGCATTGGTTTGTATTGATCCTGCTTTAATAATTCCACAAGTCTCTGACCTCTTCTCAATTGTCTTTGGGTTGCCTGATCAAGATCGGAACCAAATTTTGCAAATGCTTCAAGTTCACGATATTGAGCAAGATCCAATCTCAATCTTCCAGCAACTTTTTTCATTGCTTTGATTTGAGCATTACCTCCAACTCTTGATACAGAGATACCGACATTTATTGCTGGTCTAACACCTGCATTGAAGAGGTTCGGTTCAAGGTAAATTTGGCCATCAGTAATTGAAATAACATTTGTTGGAATGTAAGCTGAAACATCACCAGCCTGTGTTTCAATGATAGGAAGAGCTGTTAAGCTTCCGCCACCAAGTTCATCACTCAACTTTGAAGCTCTTTCAAGTAAACGGCTGTGAAGATAGAAGATATCTCCAGGATAAGCTTCTCTTCCTGGCGGTCTTCTTAACAATAATGAAACCTGACGATAAGCTTGAGCATGTTTTGATAAATCATCATAAATAACAAGAGCGTGTTTTCCGTTGTCTCTGAAGTATTCACCTAAAGTTGCGCCAGAATATGGAGCGATAAACTGCATAGGTGCTGGATCACTTGCACTTGCAAGAATAACTGTTGTATAATCCATTGCACCTTCTTCTTCAAGTTTAGCGACTACTTGTGCAACTGACGAACCTTTTTGTCCGATTGCTACATAAATACAATAAACTGGTTTTACACCATATTTTTTTGCTTCTTCGGTGTGTGTCCACTTTTGATTGATAATGGTATCAATTGCAATGGCAGTTTTTCCTGTTTGGCGATCTCCGATAATTAATTCTCGTTGGCCTCGTCCAATTGGTATCATTCCATCAATGGCTTTAAGACCAGTTTGAAGGGGCTCTTTCACTGGCTGACGATAAATCACACCAAGAGCCTTCCTCTCTATTGGCAAAAATTGTTTAGACTTAATTGGTCCTTTGCCATCAAGCGGCTGACAAAGTGGATTAACAACTCGTCCCAGTAATTCTTCCCCAACTGGGATCGAAGCAACTCTTTTTGTTCTTTTGACGATATCGCCTTCTTTAATTAAGGTATCATCACCAAATAAGATTGCGCCAACATTATCTTCTTCAAGATTTAAAACCATTCCAAAAACACCATTGGGAAACTCAACGAGTTCACTAGCCATAACTTTTGATAAACCATAAATGCGGGCGATACCATCTCCGACCTCAAGAACAGTTCCTACATCATAAACATCCACTTCAGATTCAAAACCTGAAAGTTCTTTTCTAAGTATTGCTGAAACTTCATCTGGTCGAACTTCTGCCATTGCAATTCACCTCTTTTGTTTCTAATTCAGTTTTTCAGTTCCGAATAAAAATTTCTTTCGAAGTAATTCGAGCTGATGCTTTAATGAAGCATCTATCAAAGTATCGTCAATTTGAACGATAAATCCGCCTAAAAGATTTTTATCAATCAAAAGATTAATATTAACTTTTTTGCCAAGATTATTTTCAAGAACCGATTTTAGTTCGTTAATGTGTTTCTCATCAAGTTCAAATGCGGATCTTACCAAAACGCTCTTAATATTTAGATATTCATCTTTCATTTGTAAGAATCTTTTGATGATATCCAGAAGCAAATCAGAACGTTGACGATTAATAATAAGTTCACAAAACTTCAGGGATGTTTCTGAAATTTTATCTTTAAAAAGTTCTGCAAATATTTTTCGCTTTTTATCACGCTTAACTATTGGGCTTTTAATCAGGAGATAAAGCTCTCGAAGAGATAATACATTATTCTGGACAAATTCAAGATCCTTAACAATCACATCAAGAAGATTTTCACTAACTGCTAAATCAAGCAAAGCTTTTGCGTATCTATTTGTGACTTTTGTGTTCAGCATTTCAACCTTTTGGAAGATTTTGAATTAATCTTTCGACAAGTTTCTTGTGTTTCTCTTTATCGAGAGTCTCCTGAAGAATTTTCTCCGCTGCCTGAATTGACAAATCAGCTACAATTTCTTTTAATTCACCCAGAGCTTCTTGCTTTTTGCTTTCAATTTCCAGCCTGGCTGACTCAATCATCTTCTGAGCTTCTTCATTAGCCTTAGAGATAATATCATTTCTTAGTTTATTCGCATATTCTCTGCCTTCATTAATAATTTTTCTAACCTGCTCTTCAGCCTCGGCAAGATTTTTCTTGTTCTGTTCAAGAATTTCTTCAGCTTCTTTTCGAGCTTTTTCTGCTTTCTCAAGAGAGGAACGAATATTATCTTCTCTCTCTTTTAATGCCTGGAGAATTGGCTGCCAGGCGGTCTTCTTAAGAATTACAAGCAAGATGATAAATGTTACAATCGTCCAGAAGATTAAGCCTGGATTGACATCAAGCAAACCGCCTTTTTCACCGCCGCTGTAAAGCAGGAGAAAATTCATCAACCCTAATAACGAAAACATTTTATCTTCCTTTTATTTAAGTGCTAAGAGAATACAAATAACTAATGCAAAAAGAGAAACACCTTCGATCAAAGCAGCAGCAATGATCATCGATGTTCTTATATCACCGAGTGCTTCTGGCTGACGGCTACTTGCTTCCATTGCCGCACTGGCAAGTTTACCGATACCGAATCCAGCACCAATAACTGTTAATGCAGCTCCAAATCCTGCTGCTAAATATGCAAACAATAATGGGTCCATTATTTTTCCTCCATATTTTGTTTAATGTTCTTGATGAATTGCCATTCCAATAAATAGTGAAGATAACATTGTAAAAATATAAGCTTGAATTAACGCAACGAGTAACTCAAGTAAATAAATAAACAGAGCAAAAAGAATTGAAACAGGTGAAATAATGGGTGTTTTCAATATAAAAATTAAACCTATCAATGCTAAAATAACAACGTGACCTGCAGTCATATTCGCAAAAAGACGGATCATCAAAGCAAATGGTTTTGTAAATAAACCTAAAATTTCAACAACGAACATAATAGGCAAAAGGAAAACTGGTACACCGTGAGGAATTAAACCTTTGAAATAACCAATCACGCCATTTTTTTTCATACCAGCAAATTGAATCATAATAAAACTTAACAAAGCAAGCGAACCAGTTACAGAAATATTTGAAGTGGCTGTTGCCCCATAAGGTAAAAGTCCAAGCAAATTACAAGTTAAAATGAAAAAGAAAATTGTTCCCAAAAATGGCAAGAATGTTTTGATATATTTTTCACCAATAGTAGGAGTAACAATTTCATCTTTAATGAATTCAATTATCATTTCAACAAGATTTGCAAGACCTTTTGGAACTAAACTTTTTTTGTAGCTCCTTGCAGTATAAATCATTAAAAAAGCCACTATCAAACCAGCAAGCCAGAGAAAAACAACATGTTTTGTAACAGCTAAATGAAAATGTATTCCAAATAAATTTATATCAAAGGATGGAAGATGGATCACACCAAATGGCTCAAAATCAAGTACGTTGCTGTCCGTAATATGCTCAATTATCCAGCTACTGCTCGAGCTTTCCTTAGCATGCAAGGTATCTTTTAATGCTTGTGTTGTATCAAACATATTTTGTCTTTTTCAATGACTTTGAAATGTAATTTAGCTCAATAATCTGGTTAATTACATAGAAAATGAATAGCGAAAATAAGAAACTGATTGGACTTATGCTAATGTATTTCAAAACTAGAAATATTAACAAAAGCAATAAAATAAGCCTTAAAATCATCCCGCCAAAATAAATTTTAAGGAAATTTCTATTGTCTTTGTTCTTTGATAATTCGAAAGCTAAAATTCCAACTACAATACTTGTTAGTACGATTAACCACCCCCAGAACACACTCATTTTAATTTTTGAATCAGAAATTATAAAAAGGCTAATAACGAACGGAATAAAATTAAATAAAAACAAACTCCTTAAAACACTAATCATTCCTAACCTTTTTTATCCTTAGAAGTGAGTTTCAAAACCGATTTAATAAAGTTATAGATTGCCGCAACTCCTCCCAAAAACGAAAAAATTATAATTAAAATAGGATAAGTACTAAATTTTTGATCAAGCCAGTAACCGAGATAAAACATTAGAATAACAGTTGCAGCCAATTGAGTTCCTAATCCAAGATAAGGTCCAACTTTCTTGTAACCATTTAAAATTTTTCTTTGATTGTCAATTAACTTACCTGACAAAGCTTACTCCGATTCGGAATTACTTTTAGATGCCAAACATTTCCCATTTAACTCAGCACCTTCTTCGATTATCAATATTTTTGTTTTGATATCTCCATTAATTTTTGATTTAGAACCAATTGTAAATTTTTCTTTTACCAGTATATTACCTTCAACAATTCCATTACACTGGAAATTATTTACCTGTATATTACCTTTTATTTGAGCATCCTCCGTCAAAAATAAATTTCCTTCCAGAATGATATCGCCTTCAATTTTTCCATCAATCTTTAAATCTCCAGCGCCATTTAAATTGCCTTTGAATGTAATATGCTTGGCAATTAATGATAATTCGTCGATTTGATTTCTTTTGTCTTTCATTTTAAATCCACCAATATTTTTTGTGGGTCGAGTGGTGTTTGATATTTCCAAATTTCAAAATGTAAATGCGGTCCTGTTGTCAGTTTTCCTGTGTTTCCCGAAAGACCAATTATATCTCCCTGTTTTACAAAATCTCTTTCCTTTTTTAAAATCTGACTTAAATGTTTATAGACAGTAATGTATCCTTTCGAATGTGATAAAATTATTTTGTATCCATCGTTAATGGTATAGTCAGCAAAAACGACAATTCCCGAAGCTGAAGCTCTGACAATCGAGCCAATTGGCATACCAAAATCAATTCCATAATGAGAAATTTCTTTATTAAAACCCCTTGTTACAAGTCCTTCTGCTGGTTTGATAAAGAAGAGCATTTCATTTTTATTCTTCTCAGAGTTCGAATTTTTAGATTGTTCTTCTTGAAAGGCCTGAAGAAACCTCAAAAAAATAAAATAGAGATTATTTGATAACCGGCTTTTGCCAAGAATTCTAAGTGAGTCTCTTCGCATCCTCTCAATTTGATAATTGGTATCGAGGTCTCGAGGATCAATTGGAATCGGCTTACCTTCAATTATGTACTGAAGTCGTTCATTAATTTTTTGCACTCGATCGACTTCTCGAGAAAGTGCCAGGACTTTTTCTCTTAATTCTACAATCTGTCCGTAATCTTCTTTCGAAAGGTAAGGTGAATCTGGTAAAATTTTACCAAGTGGTGTATAAGTAATAAGAAGCACAAGAGCCAGATTCGAAAAGACTAAAACAAGCAGAATTAATAATAAAGCTTTAACTGAATTAAATCTATAAGTCTTCAGATTCTTTGTTGCGTCTTTAGGAACTAAAAGTAGCTCGTAATCAAATCGAAAAATTTTCTTTAATATCTTCATCATACCAATACAAAATTACAAAATGCTTAATTAAGCTTTTTTATCATTTCAATCGCATTTTGATAAATAATATCAGGTTTCAAATCAATCATACATCTGAAATGACTTTCAGGGCATTTTTTATAACCGTGTATTCCGCAGGGTTTACAGTATAAATTTTCTATTTGAACAACTCTATCAATATCACGGAAAGGATAAAATCCGAATTGAGGAATTGTAGAACCGTAAATGGTCAGAACAGGTGTATTAGTAAAAACTCCCATGTGTGTCGGTGCACTATCATTACAAATTAAAAGATTAGATAAATTAATTAAGCTAATACTTTCTTTTAGTTTTAATTTCCCAACTAAATTTAGGAGATGATTCTCGGCATTAACATATTTTTCAATCTTTAGTCCAGTTTCAAAATCTTCACTTGAACCTATTAGAACTATCTTGATTCCTTCTTCAATTAATTTTTTAGTTAATGCAGCATAATAATACTCCGGATATCTTTTAGTCGCCCAGGCAGTCCCAGGTGCAATAACAGCAATATATTCCTTATTAGACTTCCATGACATGAATTTATCGTTGAAAATATAGTCATCTAAATTGAGTTTAATTTTTTCTTTCCAATCTAATTTAGGATTAAAGTAACTTAATAGACTCAAATTTCTTTGTATTTCATGAATTTCTTGCCTATAATTCACGATATGTGAATAGAGAAAGTTTAATGATGATTTATCGAAAGATATTCTAATCTTTGCCTTGCTCAAAAAAGAAATTATTGCGCTTCTAGCCGAACGATGCGGTGAAATCACAATGTCATATTTGTTTTCGATTTTTTTGACTACTTCAAAGATAGATGATAGATATTTCGATTTATCAATAAAGATAAACTCGTCAACGCCACTATAAATATCTTTTACCTGATGCAATTCTTTCTTAATTAAAAAAGTTACTTTATAGGCTGGATTTATTTTTTTAAGATGATGAGCAACTGGTAAAGTTAAAAGAACATCCCCGAGAAATGCGGTTTGAATTACCAGAATCCTTTCAAAATTATTTTTAATTAATGTCTCCATCGATTATGAAACCAGAGCCATTGTTCAGGATACATTCGTATGTAATCTTCAAGCAGCGATATATATTTTTCACTCATAGTCTTGATTTTTTCTTGATCATTTTCTTGATCAGGCGGTTCAATTTCGTGTAATTCAACCGTATAGGTAAAATCACTTTGTCTTATTGCAACAGCAAAGATTAAGGGCGCTCCTGTTTTGATAGATAAAACAGCAGGACCCTCATAAACATGCGTAAGTTTGTTAAAGAAATTTAATTCCAAAGAATTTTGACTAGCCCTCTGATCTGCGAGCAATGCTATAATTTTCTTCTCAAGCAATTCCTTGAAAATATTTTTCACTGATAAACCTAAAGGAACAACTTTATTCCCAAATTTTGTGCGCCAGCTATTGATAAAATTATCAACAAATGGATTTCGAAGCGGTTTGGTTACAATAGAGAATTGAGTTTTTAATCTAAGTGCTGCCGATAAAGCGAGTATTTCCCAATTTCCAAAGTGAGCAGAAACAAAAATCAATCCTTTGTTCAAGGAAAGGGCTTTATGTATTAACTCTGGATTTTTTATATTGATTAAATTTTCAATTTCAACTTTTTCCAAAAATGGCAAATACAAAATTTCAATTAGAACGATAAACAAATTCTGGTAAGTTTTTTTTGCGATTCGCTTAGTTTCATTCTCATTTAAATCGGGAAAAGCAATTTTTAAATTTTTAAAGACAAGATCTTTACGAATTGGTATGAAATAATAAAAAATGAAGGCTAACAATTTTGCCAGCCTTCTTGAAGAGTTTAATGATAATCTTGATATTACAAAGGAGAGTAATCTTAATAAAAAATACTCGATTTTATTTTTCATCAAAATGTTTATCGACTTTTTTGAACCCGCCTAAACCAATTCTCGTCATGCATTTCGCCTCTGTGTGTAGAGTGTATAAGAATCATTTGACCTGTTCCTGTAATATCTCCAAATACAAATATTACCCCACCCTCGATGTTGTTGTATGACCAAATTTCATACGGATATGCATCCATTTCGTTTGGATATCTATCAATTTCGGAAGGTTCACCATATACTATATAAACTCTACCACGATCACTGCGCCAACCTTTTTCTCTCGAACCTCGAAACATTTCATCAGCTTTCTTAACTCTTTCAAAATATTCAATCTTTCTTTCGTTTTCTGAAGTATTTGGATCGGGGTCTCGTTGTTTCCAGAAATTAAATAAGAAATTTTTCTTTGCATCAAGATCAGAGAGTGAGTTCCATCGTTTTATCTCATCACTTGTAGCAATATACTTTGATTGTTCAAATGCTAAGTTTAATTCTTCTTCCGTCATTACACTAAATTCTGATGAAAGAAGGTCAGCATCTGTCCTTTTTGAAACAATTTCTTCTTTTATCTGAGGGTTAAAAATGTAAAACTTTTTGGATGAAACAAGTCCAAAGTTATTCAGCGAATCGATTAAGTAAATAGCAAGTGTATAAGTCCCACTTGGATACTTGGTTATGTTAATTGCTCCAACTTCAACAATTGAATTATATTTCCTTTGAATAAGTTTTTCTCTGGAATATTTTTCCCTACCCTGAGCATCAATTACCTTAGAAATTAATTTTAAGTTATTAGTATTCTCACCTTTTAGTAAATCATAAAGTTCGATATAGTAAAACAATATTGGAAGTTGCTCACCATAAACATTACTCGGATTTGGATAAGTTTCGTAAGTGTTTTTATAGAAATACGAGCCCTCGTTGTCTGAATTTTCTATGATGTTACTGCAAAGTTGTATATCGCTTAATGCAAAATTCTTTGTCGAGATGGAACTTATTTTTAATGGAAATGAAATTGATATAGAATTTGTAGAATCAAAATAATCTATCACATCAAACTTTAATGCATATTGTCCAGGTTGAACTTTAAATCCAAGAACGCCAGTTAAATACTTTTCGCCATCAAAGTTTTGTTCGTTTATTTCATTCACTATTCTAAAATTTCTGTATCCAGCTAAATTATCATTTTGATCTTTGAGAATTACTCTTATCTCAGCTTCGTTAATGTTATCACTTACTTTCAAGGCCTTATTAGATATTCCATAATAAAGTTCAAAATAAACACTATCTGAGTTGTACTTAAATCTCGAATAGTCTAAAAAGACATTTGATTCGGTCAGTTTTTGACCGAAAATGTTGCCTATTAAAATGCTGATTAAAATTATTAATATCTTTCTCATAGTACACAAAATTAAAGGCTACCCGAAGCATAAACAACTTCAGGTAGCCTTTCCTTTCAAGCTTGTTGGTTGTTTACTACAAACCTAATTTAATCGTAAATACATGTTGTGCACCAGTTGGGAAGTCACGAACTGCACGATAAGCATAATCAAAATCAAAGAATACACTTCCCTCGAAACTGTAACTAACACCTGCACCAAGAGTCAAACCATAAATATTATCTTCTGGTTTGCTACCAAGCAGATAGTTATATCCACCTCTTAAGAAAAATGTATTTAAGAAACCATATTCCAATCCGAATGAAAGCACATCTTCATAGAAATTATTGTTGGTGAATTTTCCAGCCAACATCAAGTAGTTTTGTTGATTGAAATCATATTTATAAGATGTGCTCAATTCAAAATAGCTTGGAATTTGGAATTCTTCAGTTGAGGGTTCATAAACACCAAAACCTGCACCTGGCGGATTATCTGGTATCTGATTTTTTACCTGTAAATCTGGTCCTCTATAAGCCATATTTGTTCCGATGTTAGTAACTGCAACTCCCAATCTCATATTATTTGGGAATTTATACTGAACACCGAAATCTATTGCAGCACCAGTTGCTGAAACATTAGTAATTGATTCATAAATTACTTTAAGTGTTGCTCCAGCTGATACTCTATCTGTAATTTGTTTTGAATATGTTAAACCAGCTGTCATTAATGATGGTGAATAAGTTGCGCCTGTTCCATCAGGGTTATCGAATGTTGTGATCGGAATATCGCCAAGATTAAATGTTTTGAAGCTTAACCCGAATGTTCCGTAATCACCAAGATTAGCACTCAAAGCAAAATATGAAACCTTTATATCTGCAAGATAATCCATATAACTAAACATTGCTTCCGAACGACCCGCAAGATCTAATCCTGCCGGATTGTAATAAATTGCTTCAACACCTTTAACATCACCAATAAAAGCTCCACCAGTAGCAATACTTTTCGCACCAACGGGTATCAACAACTGTTCGGCACCATTTGTACCTTTGCGGGCAACATCACCCGCAAAGGCTACATTAACTAAGAATACTAATAAAACTACTAAAAAACTTCTCTTTTTCATGTCTTTATCCCTCATCTTGTTAGAATCGTTTAATTTGCTTTTGAGGTTGAATGATAGAGAACTTCAATACTTTCTCACCTAATCCTGGTGATGATACAACTGCCAGATAAACACCTGACGCTGCTCTTAATCCATCTTTGTTCTTGAGATCCCAATTCATAAATGGTTTTGGATCATTCTTTGTCAAGACACGCAGCAATTGTCCAGATAATGTATAAATCTTAATTGTAACTTCAGTTGGTAAGTTAGAGAAGGTTACAAATGGCTCATCGTTCTTCGGGTTATTGGGATCTGAATAGTATCCAACTGTTGGATTGTAAGCATATAATGGATTTGGATAAACTGTTACACGATCCATTAATGATTTCTTATAATCCTGAGTTACACCTTCACCAGCTCTTGTTGTTCTAAAAGTGAACTTATCAGCGGTTGTTAATGGATAAGAAATCGGAATTGTATAAACATCATTTGAACTCCAAGTTGCGTTAGAATCAACCTTTTCAAAACCTACAACATAAATTGCACCTAACCATTTTGCTTTGGCTCTATCAATTTGTTCTTGTGTAAATCCTGCTGCAGCTGGTGGATTCCAACCATTCAAATTAGCATAGGTTTTTGTACCAGTTGTTGGAAGGTAACCAACATACTCCATTTGTTGACCATTTTCATCGTATGGTTGATCAAAAATTAAAATGTATTCTCTTGTCTTTGTCAAATCTAAATAAGGATCCCATTGACCATCAGGGTTACCGCCGGCAGTTCTTGTTTCAACAAAAGCACAGGCTAATCTTTGTTGAATCCCTTTACGAGTATCCTTCTTCCATACCTGGAATGGAACATCAACAAAATATTCACCAGGTTTGCCAATACCTGTAGTTGTTCCTGCAGCACTTGTGTATTGAGTACCAAGTGTATTACTTACAAATCTATATGCTTTTCCAGGCTGGAATCTAATCTCAATTTGAGCCAATTTATCAGCTGTTATTAAATTGTGTCTCTCATTACCAAGAGTTGCAAATGGACTTATATAAGGTGAAATAATATCCTTACCTAAATAAAAAACACCAGATATATTTGAACGTTCAGCTGCAATCCAATCTGTATTTAGTGATTTTTTTACCGGTTTAATCTCCGCGGGTACCCAAGTTATTCTTGGGACAAACCCATCTACTATAGGGATTGTATATTTAAAATCTTCTTCTATTAAATTATCGTACCTATTTGAGCTTTTTACAAGAGTATCCCCTGTATTTTTATTAACCAATGTCCAATTCATAAAATAGACTACAGAATCTTTATTTCTAAAGAATGATATTTCATATTCGTTACCAGTCAACTTTGATTTATCAATTTCTTCGAAATAAGCAGAAGCTTCACTGACACCAACTAAATTAATATCATTTTT
The DNA here is from genome assembly GCA_013177855.1 of Ignavibacteria bacterium. Classification (NCBI taxonomy): domain Bacteria; kingdom Pseudomonadati; phylum Ignavibacteriota; class Ignavibacteria; species Ignavibacteria bacterium. The sequence goes on along the minus strand of JABLYA010000001.1, from coordinate 1,750,350 downwards.
CAAAACATATGGATCATTTAAATCCTGACCTGGAATTACTTCAATAATTCTTTTAGGATTTACCATTTCACCAATACCTGCATAAGCACCGATTATATAGTTAGATGTTAATCCACCTGGATCAACCGGAGAAATTGCATCATGATTAATTGAATAACCAATCAGTGCAAAGTAGTATGGCTTACCTTTGACAATTGGACCCCCAGTCCAAGGATCAGTTGTTATTTCAAAATTAATCCATCCAGTAAATGGATTACCAAATAAATTTTTATCGAGCTGAATTCCTTTAGGATGGAGTAATTTTACTTCTCCTGAAAAATCTTGCTCTAGTATGTCATCAATTTTATCTTTAATATCCCAAGATGCAAGTAATTTTGCATTCTGAATTCCAGCAACTTCATCAGCAATGCTCTTGGTTCTAAATGTCCAAAGTTCAAAACCATTAAATTTAAAGTTTTTCCAAGCAAAATTTACGGCTTCAGCTGTATTCCAAATAAAGTTGATTTTATTCTCAGTTGTTTGAATTTTTGGTTGTGGTTGCTTAGGAGTTGGGGGCAAACTAAAATTATTATCATAGATAATCTGTGCAAAGTCAGATGTTTTTTTAGCAACTTGAATGCTAGATAGAGCTGATTTTCCTCTTCCGACTATTAAAGCTGCAACTATTACTACGGTGTCTTGATATGGCCTTAAACGGAATTTACCAGTATTCACCATCATTCTTTCGTCAGCGGCTGTAGTTTGCAACCAACCGATATTTTTAAATGGATCACCGGAGTAGAAAAATCTTGGATCTACTTGATCACATTTTACTCCACCTACCACACTACCAAATGTCCAAGTACATGGATTTAAAGGTCTCCCCTGTCTATTGTAACCTTGAGTATAATATCTTAACTCAATTCTATTTCCAGGGTCTGCCTGTTCTACAGGTTGAGACTGGAAATACTGTAAAAACGAACTAATACCAAGTTGCTTGTAACCTACTAAGGTGTCAATACCTAAAACTGGACCACGAATATTAAATGCAGTATCTGAAGAATTTCCAGTATAAACAAATGGTCCCTGGAAGAAGTCTACTAAGTAAGTTGGTGGATTAGGACCGTATTCATTATCTGAACCCTGGTTATAAACATATCCAGCATTTCTTCCCTCTGGTGGAGTCTTTGCATAACCGGAAGCAGAGGCAGGGACATCGCACCCTACTAAATCATCAGTGTAATCACCTAAATCAGGGTCTGCCCAAACGGAGAAGTAAACACTATCAAGAACTTTTCCGTCTGGATTTTTATTAATTACTTTATAACGAACAAACAACATATTTCCAAGTAAACCAGATGAAGCAAACCCAAAAACTGTTTGATGAATTTCAATTCCTAATGGTGGTACATCAGTATATCTTCTGTCCCTTGCTGGAATACCATCATTTATTACGCACCAGACTGTCTCATCACCGAGAAGATCAGGTCGATCTTCATCTGGATCCCATTGACCATTTCCATTTTTATCGACTGGATTATATTTACCATCATGATCTCCATCGTAGAAATCAGCTCCTAATGCAACAGCATCTTTCCATTCCTGCCAGCTTGCGCTAAATGGTTCTTCATCTGTACGAACAATATATAATTTATTCTTTGGATCAGTTGGATCAGAACCGACAGGACCAGGTTGATAATCTTGAATTCTTGATGCCGTAGCAACACCATTTGCCCATAAAAATTCGTTTGGTGTTCCTAAGTCAACATAACCTGACATACAAAAACCACCGGAAAACAAGAATGTATGCCCATCAAATTTACCACCTGCGGTTTTCGGTGGGATAGCTACATCTGCAAAAACACCAGCATTATTCAATGGCATTTCAAGGTTATTAATATTCATATAATAAGCGCCAACTACCTTATTCAATCTTTGAGCTGAGGATTTATCACCAGATTTCTCAATCGAAGTAAAGCCAAAGAACAAAGCCAGTAATACAATTGAAACAGCAGCAAATTTTAAAACTTTTAATCTTTTGTTTTTCATAGCTCTTACCTTCCTCATTTATTAGAATTTAATTCCTGAAAAATTAACTTTGAGACCAAGTTTTATCATCCTTGGAATACCAAAGTTATCAGGATTTCTTTCCAGTGTCGTGTAATCAGCTCTAAATAAATCTGGATATGGCTTGCTATCAGCAACAGCTTTACCTTTTGCAGTATTCAAATAACCTGTTGTCCATGGGCTGCCAGTTGAACGATAAACATTAATAACATTATCTGCATCAAGTAAGTTATCAATCCAGATATACGGAGTGATTAACATATTTCCGAATGCTTTGAAGGTTTTCTCCAATTTCATGTCAATTCTGAATCTTCCCGGACCATATCGGCTGTTAACATAACCTTTGGTATCTCCATAATTTGTTTCTCCACCACCTTGTGGTGAAATATCCTGCTCTTCAAGTGGTGTATATGGTCGTCCACTTGCAAATTCAGCTAAAATATTCAAACCAGTCCTTTCAAATATTCCAAGTTTGCCTTCGGGTATAAAGACATCAACAATGACAGTTCCGGTATGTCTCTGATCGAAATCGAGTGGAGCAATGACTTTTGGAACTGAGTTATCCGGGTTTCTAAATGTTGCAACATAAGATGAACTTGTTGATGAGCCAGTACCCTCAGCAATCTGATAAGTATAATTAACTGAAAGAGCTATAAAATGATAACGAGCTAAATCAAGGGTTAAAGTAAGTCCTTTGATTGTACCGAAGTCAGCATTCGATGGACCATAATATGTATTTTGTTCACCCGTTGGTCGATAAAATACAGTTGTAGTCCAGTTAATCAAACCTTTAGTATTTTTATAGAAAGCAGTTAAACCTAATGCAGCAACATTGTCACCCAAAATCTGCCTGAAGCCTAATTCATATTGAGTTGTCACTTCACTTGAAATTAATCCAGTTCTTGCCAATCTATTACCATCGGTCAAGAGTACCTGGAAGTGTCTTGGCCAGGTAAATATATCTGCAAGACTCGGTGCTTGAATAAATTTTCCATATTGGGCGTGGAATACTGTTGTTGCTGTAACAGGGAAACCAATGCCTAAACGTGGGCTAATGTGAAACTCTGGTTTCTTGGGTTCAAAATCTTCGGGATCAAGATTTTGTGGATCTCCAAATTTAAATGGATTTTGTGGGTCTCTAATTACATCACTCTTAGAGTTAAGATAATCAAATCTTAATCCGAAGTTGATAACTAAGTCTGGTAATTCAAATCGATCCTGTATATAACCATAAGCAATAATTGGCTTCTTTGGAGGAATTACGCTGTCACCTTCTGTGAAAGAATCACCATAGATGTTATAACCCCAATAGAATGGTATTCTTTCTTTATAACGGGTGAATTTATCTTTTATCAATCCCGGTGCTCTAATATTTCTTGCAATAGCCATCGGTGAAATTGAATATCTATGTAATTCATGCAATTGAGCACCAACACCAAATTCAATTAAATGTTTACCAATTTGTGAAGTAAAGTCAAAATCTATTTGATATGAATAGTTTGCGTTTTTGCTATAAGCATAGTCAAAAGATCCTTCATCGGAGAAAATACCAATAGAATCACTATCAAAGAAAGCACCTTGATAAAAACCATTCAATTTAATAAACGGATTGTAAAGTGTATCGCCCCATTTCTCTAAATCATCACCAAAAATTGGGTGTGTTCGTTTGTCTTTAAAAATCTTGTAACCAAAGTTTAAGTTCCAGAATGCATTTGCTCCAAGATTTTGACTAATTCTTGCTGAATAAGAGTAATTCTGCTGCTCATAAACAGGATTCATATAGGAATTGTTCTTAACATAAGAATAATCAAAGATTCTTCGATTAATTGTATTTATAATTGCGCCTAAACGTAATGTAACTATTCCTAAATCATGATAGGTTTTTCCTGAAAATCTCCAGGTACCTCTTGTATTGTGGGGTCTGTATTCGTAAGTTTTTCCATTACTATAAGCGACATTTTCCCATCTTATATCTGCACCTGCTGGAATTTCCATTCCTGGAGTCCAGACTTGTTTATTTCCTGTCACGGGATCAACGATCACTATATCACCAGCAGTTCGAATTGGGGTCTTAAATTCTATAGGAATTGCAGGTGGATCCTGATCTAAGAACCAACCTCTTTCAGCTGATAAGAAGAAAGTGTGTTTTGATTGATTTGGAACAAATGGTCCACCAATGTTTAAGGTATAGAGGTTATATCCAAATTTATCAGTGAATGTACTTGTTAAAACATCGCCAAAAACAGAATATTGAGAGCTTCCGCTTTTAGTTGTAACATTGATGATACCACTTTGAGCTTGGCCATATTTTGCTTCAAATCCTCCTATCTGGAAAGAAATCTGTTCAATTGCTGAATTTGAAACCTGTGTATATGCTGTGTTCCAATAAGGATCGTTTTGAACAACTCCATCAATAATATAAAGAACTTCATTACCACGGCCACCCTTCACATTAATAGTTGCATTTCCATCAACTCCTCCTGAACCTTCAGCCATTACAACACCTGCGTTCAAAGCAGCAATTTTCTGAACGCCCCTGACAGGCACCCTTGAAATTTCTTCTTTATCGATTACTTTAACAGTATTTGTAGCTTTTTGTTCAAAGAATGTTCTTTGAGATGTTACCGTAATTTCCTTTAATTCGGCTGTTGCTTCTTCAAGTGCAATATTTAGTTCTTTTGTAATTCCTGCTACAATACGAACATCTTTAATAATTTGGGTTGCATAACCAACGAAACTAACCCTGACATCATAAGTACCTGGAACAACATTGATGATAAAATACTCACCTTTAGCATTTGTAGCTGCACCTAATTCTGTACCAACAATCAAAACATTTGCTCCAGGAAGCGGGTCACCAGTTCTGGCATCGGTTACTTTACCTGCTAATTTCCCTGTCGATGTTTGAGCATAAATATAGTTAAACATCAGGGAAACTGCCCAGATGACAAGTAAAAACTTTTTCATTATTTCTCCCTCTCTATTGTTTAACTTGCAACATTTAAGATAAAACAGGGGAGTCTCAAATGAGGCTCCCCTGAATTAAAAAACAACATAGAACTCTTATTTTACTTAACAAGCATCATCTTCTTTGTTGCGCTATAATTGCCTGCAGTTAATGTATAGAGATACATTCCGGATGGTAAATCTTTTCCAGCAAATTTTACAGTATGTGTACCAGCGTCCTTTACTTCGTTAACTAAGGTTGTAATTTCTCTTCCTAACATATCATAAACTTTCAAGGTAACCATTGATTTTTCTGGAATAGAAAATCTAATTGTTGTAGTTGGGTTAAATGGATTTGGATAGTTTTGCTGTAATTCAAATCTGTTTGGTGAAGCAACTGGATCATTAACTGAGGTAAGTTGGAATGTAACTCCTGACAAATACCACAATTCTGATTCATTTAAATCATTAGTATCGCCACTACCAAAGATTGTATACATACAATCTACACGGAATGTAGTTTGATCCTGCATATATCCATATGCAGACATTTGTGAGTATTTTTCATGGACACTCGTGGTATTTGTAATATTCTGTACATTCTTAGGTGCGCCCCAGACCGGAGTCATAAATACATCATATAATGTATCGGTTGGAGTTGGAACATCACAGAATTTCAGAACACCAATTGTTCCATCCCAATTAGTTGCAAATTCAACTTCGTTCAAAGTTGATAAACCACCAGGTAAGGACATACTAGTTCGATTAACCTTTGCAACTAATTCTGCATTCCAGGTATTTCCCTGGCCCCAGATGTGATAAATACCAGTATTTGCACCACTAACTGTATCAACGAAAGTACCGGCAAAGTGGAGATTACCGTTTCCATCTACAATTGCATCAACTTCATAGTTTAATGCATGAACATTACCTGCAAGAGGTGCTAATGTAAATGGATCAACCCAGGTCCAGTTAGCATCCCAGGTTGCACCATCATCGGTGGTTTTCTTGTATGCAAATGTATATTTGCCTGAACCTGGTTGCTGTGCCTCGAATACAATGTAACCTACACCATTTTTATTGATGAAACCTTTCATTCCATTATAGTTATCAACATCACCATTTTTAGCAAGCGGATATTTTGTCCAGGTTGCACCAGCATCTGTTGAAACAAACAAATGATAAAATACTGTATCAGTACCATAAGCAATTGGATCAATATTTTCGATTGTTGCAAAAACATGACCCTGTGAATTTACGAACATTTCATCACCAGGATAATATGTACTGTCAATATATTGGGTAAAAGTAGCTGCACCAAATGATTGATCCTTAGCGAATTGATACCAATACCAGCTTGAGCTTAATTCTGCCCAGCTTGCAACTGGAACCTGTTCACCTGGTGTAGTTGATTTTGTTGGGTTTGAAAGAACAATATTTGGATGTCTTCCCGCAATCCATGGTGCAAGGTTCATTGGACCAATTTGAGGAGTCCAGTTTTGTCCACCATCATCGGAACCTTGATAGACTATTCTTCCACTTCCAGGACCAGTTCTATCAACACGATGAACAACTGAAATTAATCCTGAAAATGGATCAGTAAAGATTTGGTTAGTGTAGGACGCTTGAGTTGAATAAGCATTCCACATTTTACCAATTAAAACTGCATTAACGCTGTGAGGAAGTACAGGATTAGAACCTGGGAGATTCTTATCTAAAGCCAGATTTTCAAATACTGGCTTCGGTGCTTTATCGAATACTTGTGTTGCAGATTGTGCGAACAACAAGGATGTGGAAACTAAAACGAAAACAAATAAGGTAAATGATTTTTTAAGCATTGCGCTCTCCTTTTTTGTTTGTGGTTGATTGTTGTTGTTTAATTTGAGTTCTCTCTATTCTTTTTTGTTTAAAATCATAATAACAAAATAAATTAATTTTGTCAAGTACTTCACTTACACTTCAATCATCAAAACTTTACCAATACCATCAATCATTTTTATTTCTAAAAGAACTTGAGGTTCTAATTTAGAATCAAGATTCATTAATGTCAATGCTTTGCCACCAATTTCTTTTCTTCCTAAAGATAAACCTGCAATGTTAACTTGGTTTTTTGCCAAGACACCACCAACAGATGCAAGCATTCCGGGTTTATCAATGTTTTCATAAAGCAACATGTATTTTGTCGGATGAATATCCATTGAATATTCATTCACCTGTACAATTCTAATTTCATTCTTTCCGAAAATTGTTCCACTTAAAGTTACTATTTCTCCATTTAGGCTACAGGATACTGTTATAAGATTTTTATAAGTCGTATGTTCTGATTCATTTGTTTCTGTAATTTTTATACCCGTTTCTTCAGCGAGCAATTGGGCATTTACGAAATTTATTGTCCCAGTAATTTTCTTTGAAAGATATCCAATTAAAAAAGAAGCGGTCAAAAGTTCACGATACTTTTGTAAAAGCAAACCATGAAATTTTAAGTTTAATTTGGTAATATTTTCTTCAGAAATTTGAGCTAAAAATTTTCCAAGCAGTTTTGATAATTCAATGAACGGTCTAATTTCATCAGTTATATTTTTTTCAAGTGCATAAGCGTTAACCGCACCTACCAGATTACCATTTTCATAGAAATCGATTATTTGATTTGCAATTTGAATTGCAACTTTTTCCTGAGCCTCTTTTGTAGATGCACCAATGTGAGGTGTAACAACAACTTTCGGATGTTCAATTAATTCATTAGGAAATTGCGGAGGCTCTTTTTCAAAAACATCAAGCGCAGCTGCAGAAACTTTCCCGGATTTTAAACCTTCCAGCAATGCTTCTTCATTTACAATTCCACCACGAGCGCAATTAATAATTTTTACTCCGGTCTTACAACGATCTATTGCATTTTTATCAATCAAATTTTTTGTTTCGTTTGAAAGAGGAACATGAACAGTAATTATATCAGACTGGGCAAAAATTTCATCAATGCTTACGAGTTTTACACCAATCTTTTGTGCCGCATCCTGAGTCAGAACAGGATCGTAACCAATTACATCCATTCCAAAGGCTTTGCAACGAATTGCTACTTCTTTACCTATTTTCCCAAGACCGATAATTCCAATCGTCTTACCAAAAAGTTCTGTGCCCAGATATTTCTTTCTATCCCACAAACCACTTTTTAATTCATTATTCGCCGAAGGAATATTTCTACACATACTCAAAAGCAAAGCCATCGTATGTTCGGCAGTCGAAAGAGTATTGCCTCCGGGAGTATTCATCACAATTATTCCACGATGTGTTGCCGAATTAACATCTATATTATCAACACCTGCACCTGCTCTTGCAATTAATTCAAGATTTGTTGAAGCGTCGATAATTTTTTTTGTAACTTTCGTACCGCTTCTTACAATCAGCACATTGTAATCTTTAATGACTGTAATAATCTCATCTTCTTTTAATCCCGGTTTATGAGATACTTCAAATCCTGCTGATTGAAGAATTTCAATACAGCTCTTTTCGATAGGATCTGTAATTAAAATTTTTTTTGACATTAATTGCTCTTCAATACTTCTTCAATTCTACTAACAAGGTGTGGTTTTGGAACTGCACCAATAACAGAAGAAACAACTTTGCCATTCTTAAAAATCAGCAAAGTTGGAATACTTCTTATACCATATTCCATTGCAGTTTTTTGATTCACATCAACGTCAAGTTTTGCGAATTTCATTTTTCCATCATATTCTTTAGCTAATTCTTCAACCACTGGTGCAATTAAACGACAGGGTCCACACCATATTGCCCAGAAATCAACTAAAACAGGAATTGGTGATTCAAGAACTTCTTTTTGGAAAGTATCATCTGTTACAACAACTGGTTTCATTTTATCTCCTTTCTTTTTTAAAATTTACCATTTCTTTTAATTATATCCCTTGCGATGATTCCTTTTTGAATTTCGTTTGTTCCTTCAAATATTCTGTTAATTCTTGCATCTCGATACATTCTCTCAATTGGTAGCTCTCTCGAATAACCCATACCACCATGAATTTGAACGGCATAATCAACAATTTTATCAAGTGCTTCACTGCAGAAGAGTTTTACTATAGCAGCTTCGCGAGTTACACTTTCACCTTTATCATACTTAGCAGCAGTTCGATAAACCATTGATTCCATTGCATAAATTAAAGCAGTCATCTCAGCTAACATAAATTGAATTGCCTGGAAATTACTAATTGGTTGATCAAACTGAATTCTTTCTTTCGCATATTTAGTTGAAAGTTCAAGTAATTCTTTTGCTGAACCAATACAGGCTGCACCGAGTCCGAGCCTTCCCGCATCAAGAGTTTTCATTGCCAGTAAAAATCCACGACCTTCCTGACCAATTAAGTTTTCTTTAGGGACTTTAACATTTTCAAATGAAATTGGATTCGTTGTGCTTCCACGAATTCCCATTTTCTTTTCAGGCGGTCCAATCTTAACTCCTTCCCACTTTGTCTCTACAACAAAAGCACTAATACCTTTTTCGGTTCTTGCAAATACAGAAAGAACATCAGCGATGCCTGCGTTAGTGATCCAGAGTTTTTCGCCATTCAAAATATAATAATCACCTTCAAGATGAGCTTTTGTTTTGATATTGAAGGAGTCAGAACCGGCTTGAGCCTCTGTTAAACAAAATGCTGCGATCATTTTACCCTGAGCGAGCGGTACAACATATTTTTGTTTCAACTCTTCACTGCCACCAAGATAAATAGCATTTGTTCCAATTGATTGATGCGCACCAATAAAAGTAGCAGTTGAAGAACACCCTCTCGAAATTTCTTCCTGAATTATACAATAACCAATCTCACCAAATCCACCGCCGCCATATTCAACAGGAAATGACGCACCAAGCAAACCAAGTTCTGCAATCTTTTTAATTAATTCTTCCGGGATTCTCTCTTCTTCATCTATTTTTTTAGCAAGAGGTTTAATTTCATTATTTGTAAAATCGCGAACCATTTCGCGAAGCATTTGTTGTTCTTCTGTAAACGAAAATTCAATCATTAAATTCCTCCCACATATTCCACTTTTGTTTGATTATTTCTTTGGGGTGAAATCGGTTACAAATCCCACGATATCTTCTCCGCCGTCTACACCAATTACATTACCAGAAATCCAATCACAATTATCACTGCAAAGTGCAACAATAGCTTTTGCCACATCTTCAGGAGTTGTTAGCCTGCCGCGAGGATTTTTTAATTTAGCTGCTTCGATCATCTTATCGTGTCCGGGAATTTTTCTTAAAGCTGGTGTATCGGTTACTCCAGCCATAATAGCATTTGCAGTAATTCCTCTTGGACCAAGTTCTAAAGCAAGCTGACGAATGTGAGATTCAAGTGCAGCTTTTGCTGCTGAAACAGCTCCATAATTTGGAATGACAGTGTGAGAGCCGGAACTTGTAAGCGCAAAAATTCTACCATTATTTGCGAAAAGATTTCTGAATACCAATCCCTGAGTCCAGTAAACAAGTGTGTGTGCCATTACATCAAGGGTCATTTCCATTTGCGCTTGAGTTATTGCATTATTTGGTGAATCGGCGATAAATGGTTTTAATGTTCCAAATGCCAAAGAATGAATTAAAACCTTAATCACACCTTTATCTTTTTTAAATCTTTCTTCAATTTCATCAAGAACTTCCTGCCTCTTAATTGGATCTGCGGCATTAATATTAAAAAAGACAGCCTGCCTACCAGTTTTTTCAATTTTCTTAATTATTTGATTTACTTGAGGCATTGTGATTTGCCTATCGAGATGAACTCCAAAAATATTGTAACCATTTTTTGCAAGCTCAACGGCGGATGCACCTCCAAATCCGCTTGAAGCTCCTAAAATTAGTGCCCAAACTTTTTCCATACATTTCCTTTCATTTGTTTATTGTTAATTAATTTTGAATAACTTAAAAAATATCGAAAGATTAATCAATATCGTTTGTTCCCGTTCTTTTGAAGTATGGTAATGTTCTCACTTGATATAACTTTTGAGAGTTCAGAAATCATGTTATTGCATAAATTTATTTTTAGATCAGAAACAAACAATTCATTTTTCCCATCTGAATAAACTAAATTAATATAGACTGGTTGAAATCCTTCATACTTATGTAAGACCTGTCTTATTTGTTCTATTTTTTCATGAGAGGTATGCTTTGAGTAAATATCAATTGAGAGAGCTTGACCGAATAGTGAAATTACTTCACTTATAGGATAAACTTCCTCAACAACTACCTGTAAACTATCTCCACGAATTTCACCTCGACCAATCATATATAAAAGCGAATATTCTTTCAAAAGATGACCATATTGATTATAAGCTTTATCAAACATAATAAACTCAGCTTCACCTGTTAAATCATAAACAGTTAAACGAGCCATTGTTTGATTATCGCGATACATTTTAGTTTCTATTTCTGTCAATACAACACAAACACCCACTCTTTCTGGAATTGCTGTCACACCTTTTTCAAATTCCATTTCCTCATCGGTTTCTTCATTCGTACCGGCAACATCAGCAAATTGAATATTGCTGAAACTTCGAACAACTACTTCATAATCGAGTAATGGGTGACCTGAAATAAAAAATCCAAGAACTTTGTGTTCTTGTTTCATTCTCTCAAGTGAATTCCATTGAGGGACTTCTTTCAAGACAGGTTTTAAATTATCATCTGCACTGCCAAAGAGAGAAATTAAACCTTGTGAAATGTTTTCTTTTTTCCTTGCACTATATTTTAAAATCTCTTCAAGGTTCTCAAATAAATAAGCACGATTTGGATGCAGATTATCAAATGCACCGGCAAGTATTAGTCCTTCCATTGCTCTTTTATTTACTGCCTTAGAATCGACACGAATACAGAAATCGTAAATATCTTCGAACGGTTTTTCCTGTCGAGTTTTAATTATTTCTTCAACTGCACTCTCGCCAACATTTTTAATTGCCGCAAGTCCAAATCTTATTTTTCCATTTTCAATTGAAAAATCTACAAAGCTTTTGTTTACATCTGGCGGGAGAATCTCGATACCCATTTTTCTGCATTCGTTCAGGAAAAGAGAAATTTCTTCTGTCTTATTTTTATTGACAGATAGATTTGCAGTTAAAAATTCTGTCGGATAATGTGCTTTAAGATAAGCAGTTTGATATGCAAGAATTGAATATGCAACACTATGAGATTTATTAAAGCCGTAGTCTTTGAACCTAAATATTTCATTAAAAATTTGTTCAACAATTTCTCGTTGAATTCCCTGTTCAACACCTTTTGTAATAAATTCATTCCGTTCAGCTGCAAGAATTTTTTCATCTTTTTTACCCATTGCCTTTCTCATCAAATCAGCTTTTGAGAGAGTATAACCAACAACTTCGTGAGCAATTCTCATCACCTGTTCCTGATATACAATGATACCATAAGTCTCTTTTAGGATTGGTTCCAATTTGGGGTGAATATAAGTAACAGTTTCTTTCCCGTGCTTTCTGTTAATGTAAGTATCTATAAATTGCATTGGTCCTGGTCTATTGAGAGCATTCATTACAGAAAGTTCTTCAATAGAATTCGGTTTTAATCTTTTTAAATACTCTCTTGTGTGAGGCTTATCAAATTGAAAAACTCCAATTGTCTTTCCCTGTGCAAAAAGTTCATAAGTTAATTGATCGTCAAGAGGAATTTTATCAATATCGATCTCTACACCATGATTGGCCTTTACCATTTCGAGTGTTTTTTGAATGATGGTCAATGTTTTCAAGCCAAGAATATCCATCTTGACAAGGCCAATCTCTTCGATGTCGTTTTTATCAAACTGAGTTACAATTGTCTTATCTGGAGTTATACAAAGGGGGGCAAATTCAGTAATTTTTTGAGGAGCAATAACGATTCCCGCAGCATGAACAGAAATATTTCTGGTCATATTTTCAAGAACCTTTGAATATTCTATTAACTCTTTTTCTTTGGTATCATTGGTTGTTTTCAAATAACGGAGTTCTGGTGTTTCATCAATTGCTTTATCAATAGAATAAACTTTTCCAAATTTTCTTGGAATGTACTTGGTAATACTCTCAATTTTTGGGATAGGGATCGATAAAACACGACCCACATCTCTTAAAATTTGTTTCGCACTAAGTTTATTAAAAGTCACAATCTGAGCTGTATTTTCTCTTCCGTATTTCTCAACAATGTAATTGATAACATCCTCTCTTCCTATATCGGCAAAATCTGTATCTATATCGGGCATAGAAACTCTATCAGGATTTAAAAACCTTTCAAAATATAACCCATAACGAAGTGGATTTATATTCGTGATGTCAAGTGCGTATGAAACTAAACTTCCAGCTGCAGAACCTCTTCCAGGACCAACAAATATTCCTTTTTTCTTAGCCGCTTGAATTATGTCCATAACTATCAGGAAATAACCTGAGTAACCCATCTTCTTAATTATGTCCAATTCATACTCTGCTCTTTCTTTTACTTCTGGAGTAATTGCGCCAAGTTTCCTTTGTAAACCTTCGTAGGTCAATTTAGTGAGATAATCATCAAGTGTTTTTGATTCATCGTTTTCAGGGATTTTAAATTCTGGAAGATGATCTTTTTGTTTTTTCAATTCGAAGTTAACTTTCTCGGCAATTTCTAGTGTGTTTTCGATTGCACCTTTATAACCTTTGAAAAGTTTTGCCATTTCATCAGCAGATTTAAAGAAAATCTGGTCGGTTCCATATCTGAGAGTCTTATAATCACTTTCTCCTCTTGAATTTGAAATCTGAAGTAAAACATTGTGAGGGATTGCGTGTTCAGGCCTAATGTAGTGAACATCGTTTGTAGCAACCATTTTGATATTTAATTCATTTGCAATCTTTGGCAAACCTTCAAGTAATATTTTGTCAATGTCCATATAATGATTTTGAAGTTCGATATAAAAGTCATCCCCGAAAAGTTCTTTGTAATCATGAGCTATCTTTTTTGCCTTTTCATAATCGTTATTTAATAGATGATAAGAGAGTATTCCAGCCGCGCAGGCCGAAAGACAAATTAATCCTTCACTATATTTTTTAAGCAATTCGAAATCAATTCGAGGTTTATAGTAAAAACCTTCAAGATAGCCCAATGAAGATAAAATAGAAAGGTTTTTAAAACCAATTTCATTTTTAGCTATTAGAATTAAATGATTGTAATGTTTTGGTCGTTTTGATTTTCCATTATAATCATTTTCATCAGAGCTTGATGGTCTTGAGAAGCGATCACCATCAATTGTAATATAGGCTTCCATTCCAATGATTGGTTTTATCCCGTTGCTTTTTGCCTCTTTATAAAATTTAACTGCTCCGAAAAGATTTCCATGATCTGTTAAAGCCACAGCTTTCATTTTATTTTCAACAGCTGCTTTTACAAGATCTTTAATACGAGCAGCACCATCCTGTAAACTATAATCGCTATGATTGTGAAGATGAACAAATTCAGGCATAAACTTTACCCCTTCCTAAAATTTAATTCTAAAACTTTTAACTGAATTTTTTTCTACAAAAAAGTTAATCTCAAAAAAAACATCAATGAGAAAAAAATTTTTTGACTATAGGAAATTCAGTTTTATTAAATTAAAGTGATTAGCTCTCTAAACAGAATTTTTATAATCTCTTGTATCTATAAAAGAAATCAATAAAGCTGCAACTGGTACTCCGATTAACATTCCAATTAATCCACCAAAATATCCAAAGACAAACAGAGCAAATAAAATTAAAAGCGGATGTAACCCGACTTTTTCTCCGATTATCTTTGGTGAAATGAAATAATTTTCAACGATATTTTCTCCAATATAAAGAACTGGTACAAGAAGCAGCTTTATTCCGCCAATTCCACTAAAAACTGAAATCAAAAATCCAATCGTCACGCTGATAATCATTCCAAAGTATGGGACGAAATTAAAAAGAGCCGATAAAATTCCTAAAACCACCGCATAAGGCACACCGATCAATGTCAGACCAATTGTAATTATAGTTCCGTTTATCAATGAAACGATTAAATAACCTCTGATATAATTGCCAAAAATTCTATTAACCTTTTCACCAATTTTTTTAACTGTTTCCCGATGATCTTCACTAAAAAGATAAAGGAACGCATTCAATATTCGATCATAATCCCGTAGAAAATAAAATGTCATAATTGGAATAACTACAACATTTATAATTTGATTAAAGATAAAACTAATTCCACTGAAGATGTTTAGTAAACCATTTAAAAGCCCGCTCAATATGCTTTGCAATTTTGCGGGAATTTCTGGAGAGAGAGTTTTTTGAATATCAGGGAAAAAAATTCCAAGTCGAGTTAATTCAGGCAGAATGTTTTCACTAAAATACTTTTCAACTTCTAAGATCTTTTGTGGGGCTAAACTTATCAAAGATCCAATTTGGTAAACAAATGGCGGGATGACGAAAGAAATGCCTAATCCAACAATAATTAAAATCAACAAAACAGAAATTAACGCTCCAGTTGTTCGGTGTATTTTTTTCTTTTCAAAATAGATAATCAATGGATTAATTATGTAAGCAATTAAAAAGGAAATTATAAAAGGTACAAGTACAGCAAGTAATTCATTTATAAACCAGACAATGAAAATTATTGTTGATAAAATAAAAATACTTCTAACAACAGTTTGATTTTTATTCAGTGCGAAAACGATTAAGATAAGAATATACAGAAATATCGGTGAGATAATTGCTGACGATGAGTAAATTAATAATCCGAATAAAATCAAACTTAATAGCGAAATAAAAATAGTTATTAGATTTTCACTCTGTTCGTTTAAAAGCTTCATAATTATCTCTTACTTAATTCCTGTATGTCCAAATCCACCTTCATTTCGCTTTGTAGAATTTAGTTCGTTAGTTTCAACAATCTCTGCTCTTTCAACTTTTGTGATCACGAGCTGGGCGATTCTATCACCACGATTAACTACAAAATCTTCTTTACCAAAATTAGTCAGGATGACTTTAATTTCACCGCGATAATCTGAATCAATTGTGCCTGGAGTATTAAGAACGGTTACAAAATTTTTTGCTGCAAGTCCGCTTCGAGGTCTGACCTGGCCTTCGTATCCTTCGGGAATTTCCACTGCAAGATTAGTTGGGATAAGAGCCGTTTCGAAAGGTTTGATTGTAATTTTCTCTTCAACTGCAGCTCTTAAATCCATTCCCGATGAGCCTTCTGTTGAATAAGAAGGAAAGGGTATGTCATTAAATTTTTCAGACAATCTTTTGAATTTGATTAAAATTTTTGATTGCATAAAATAAAATCAATCCTCACCAAAATTAATTTAGAAATAACCAAAGTTTTAATGAGTTTTAGAGCTAATATTCAAATCCTGAAAATTCTGTAAAAAGTCATTAAGATTTAAAATCCAACAATCCAAAAACTTGTGAGTAAGGTTCTCGCAGATTAATAAATTGAAATTTTAATTTTGAGTTAAGTTCATTATTAATGACTTCGTATAATTGAAAACTTCGTTCATCTGAGGAACAATAATAATTAATTTGTGGTTCGTTATGAGCTTGAGCAAAGAGTTTTGCATCATTTATTACCAATGGTCTTTCGATTGAAATTAAATTATCTTTTTTACGTTTTTCATATAAGATATTAGCAAATTGTCCTGCTATAATAGCGTGATCAATATTAAAAGGTAAAACACGAAGATTTTTTAGTGGGAGTTCGTCAATACTACCTTTAACACAGTACTCTGCAATGGAAATTGTTGAAACATAGAGAGTAATTTCGTTTTTCAAAAAAAACTTAAAATAATCATTGACATTCTTAAAGAGCGGATCATTTTCTTTTAAAAGTCGAATAAAAAAACTAGTATCAAGTAAAGCAGCTTTATTCATTAATAACCCCTGACATTTTTGATATAATCATCGGTGTCAATATCCTTTAACCATTTCATAGCCTTCTCTCGTAAGAGCTTTAAATATTTTTCGTTGTATTCGCTTGAGTAATCAATCATCTCGATCATTTTAAGATTTTGTCTATCAATTTCTCCTGTTTTTAAATTTTGTTTACCAGAAGCACGGATAATGTAATCTTTATAAAGAATGTTCTTTTTTAGTTCCATTAAATATTCCTTTGAAACCTGTATTACAAGAGTCCCATATTCTTCCGTTAATAAATGTATACTCGATCTGTCTTTACCACCCGCACCTGTAATTTTCCCGAATAGATAAAATTCCGCGTCAACAAAGTTTTCAGTTGTTCTGAAATAAAAAGTTTCATTGGTGATTTTTAATGTTGCAGTGTTTTCAAGGGATGTAGAAACTACAAATTCATAATTTGTTTTCATTGCTAAATCTTGAATGATCTCTATAGCGTTCGCAGTATTAGGTTCAAGAAAATCAATATTACCATATTCTTTAATCTGATGAAGAATTGCATTTAGACCAATGATAGACTGTAAACTCGTTTGGAAACGATTAATAACAGAACCTTCTTTAATTTGATAGCTAATAACAGTCCCTTCTTTTCTTCCATTCGGGAAAAGAAGTTTTTCCACCTGTTCAAAAAGTAAAGAAATCTCTTTGATGTCAAAATTCTCAATACTTAATTCAATATTTCCTTTTCGTCCAGTAACGGCTATTTCAAGATAACCTTTATTTTCCATAATGAAGATCGTTTTGTTTATTCGTTTTAAGATTAAAATTCATACTTATCCTTCAAACTATTAATCACAATTTCAGAGGAAAATCCTCTGCTAACAAGATAATTATAAATTTTCTGTAACTCATTTCTATTAGATATTTTTTTGGAAAATTTATTCTTGCTTAAAAGTTTTTGAATTATCTCTTTCTGCATTTCATCATTATTAAAATATTCACTTAAAATCTCATCAACTACTTCTTTAGCCACGCCTCTTTTGATCATTTCATTTTTAATTTTCAAAGGACCAAAAAGCTTCTCAGTAAGTTCCTTAAAAAATTGTTCAGCAAAAGTTTTATCGTTCAAATATCCAAGAGCTGTAAGATCATCAAGCACTTTCTTAATTATATCTTCTGAAAATTTTTTCTTTGAAAGTTTCCTGTAAAGTTCTTGATAAGAATGATTCCTGATTGACAAAAGCCTCAATGCTGATTTTTTCGCTTCGAAATATTCGTTCTCTTTCTTTAGTAAGTCAATAAATCTGCTCTCAACTCCATCTCCAGCATTGAGTGGAAATTTTTTAAAGACATCTGAGCTTAATTTTAAAACAGTTGAATCAGAAAAGGTAACCTGAATTTTGTTACCTTTTCTTTCAACTTTTGAAACAAAAATCATTTAGCTTTTTCAGATTTTGATTTCTTTGTCGTTTCTTCCTGAGGAGTTTCCTCCGGCTTGATCATTCCTAATTTTATTTTTACCTGCTTTTCGAGTTTAGCCATCAAATCCTGATCTTCTTTAAGCTTTGTTCTCAATTGTTCCCGACCTTGAAATCTTTCACCATCAAAAGTTAGCCAGGCTCCGCTTTTTTGAATTACACCATGTTCAATTCCAAGATCAATTAACTCTCCAGTTTTTGAAATGCCTTCGTTAAATAAAATATCGAATTCAACTTCTTTGAATGGTGGCGCAACTTTGCTTTTTACAACTTTAACTTTCACACGACTACCTACAACATCATTTCCTTCTTTCACTGCACCAATTCTTCTAATATCTAATCTTACTGATGCATAAAATTTCAAGGCATTTCCACCAGTTGTTGTCTCGGGATTTCCAAATACAACTCCAATTTTACTTCTCAATTGATTCGTAAAGATTACACAAGTGTTTGATTTAGAAGTCACACCAGTAATTTTTCTCAAAGCCTGAGACATTAATCTTGCTTGAACCGCCATATGTGCATCGCCCATCTCACCTTCAATTTCTGCTCTTGGTACTAATGCCGCAACTGAATCAACTACGATCACATCAATTGCATTGCTTCTGATAAGAGAGTCAAGAATCTCCAGAGCCTGTTCACCGAAATCGGGCTGAGCTAAAATTAGATTGTCCGTATCAACGCCAAGTTTTTTTGCATAGTTAATATCGAAAGCATGTTCAGCATCAATTAAAGCGGCAATTCCACCATTCTTTTGTGCTTCAGCAATTATGTGGAGGCAGGTTGTGGTTTTACCTGAAGATTCCGGTCCAAAAATTTCAATAATTCTCCCGCGTGGAACTCCTCCAATGCCAAGAGCATAGTCAAGTGAAATCGAACCTGTTGAAATCACTTCGTAGGTTTGAGCTGGTTGGTCACCCAATCTCATTATTGCACCCTTACCGTGCGTCTTCTCAATGAGATTAAGTGTTTCTTTTAAAAGTTTAAGTTTTTCTTCTCTTTCGTCTGCCATAATAACTCCTTAGCTTTTTAATTCATCTTAATTGTAATTTTTAGAAATTTTAATGAAAAAGCTCCTGATTAAATGCACTTGTTTTACCTGCAAAATATAACTACTTTTTACAAAATATTTTGATCCTGAAGGTTCGAGTTTACTCTCCATTAATTCAAATGAATTGACTTTTGCAGTAAATGGTTCAAATGAAAACGATTTCAAAAAGTCAATGAACTTCTCTGACAATCTCCCTTTAACTCTTCCAAGTGTGATATGAGGAGAAAATTCTTTTTCATCTGTCATAATATTCAAATCGTTGGTCATCATTTTCAATTTAAATGACAGTTCTTTTAAAATTGGATTATCTTTTGTACCTATCCAGATTACACGTGGTTGATGAAAATTTTTGAACACACCAAGTTTATCAAAAAATAATTCAGATGAAGAAAAATTTTTAGATATTTCCAGAGCTTTTCTATCAAGCTCGCTCAATAAATTTTCATCCACATTTCCAAGAAAAAGCAAAGTAAGATGAAGTTTCTCTACTGGTTCATATTTCACAGGCTCATTAAACTTTCGAAGTTGCGAAGAAATTTCATAAAACTTTCTTTTAATCTCATCATCGAAATTAACAGCAAAGAATAGTCTAAGCTTCATAAAATTGTCCAGAGATTAGTTATTGCAAAAATACAATCTATCTAAATTAGTTTCTGAGATAATTGTTCAGGAGGGAATTTTTTATTTGAATAGAATGAAAATTTCTGTCAGGCTGCGTTCATAGAGCCTGACAGCTTAACTTTCGTAACTTAAAAGAAAATTTTAACCAAAGCCCCATTGTAAATTGATTTTAATGACCGGATAAAATTAATTTCTACTGAAGAACTTTTAATTCGATCGTACTTACTACATTTTCAACTTTTTCGCTTACAACCTTATCCACAACTTTTTCTGGTGCAAGCAAATCTTTAAGAGTTAATCTGCCCAGAACTTCATCAATAACTCTTTGTACATTTTTCCAGACCGACCTTACTGAACAGTCTGTCGAATTTGTACAAATTGTTGTAATGCCAGTATATGTGTTGCAGTAATCATTTTCGAAAAGTTTTCCTCCCAGAACATAAAGAATCTCTCTCAAAGTAATCTGTTCAGGTGGGCGGGTCAATCTATATCCGCCGGTTTGTCCTCTTTCAGCTTCGACAATACCGGCAAGTCTTAAAATTCTTAAAATCTTAGCAACATTAGCTTCAGATAATCCCTCAAGCTCACTTAGCTCTGGAATTGTGATTCCGTTTACTTTACCATTTTTAGCAATTTGAATCAAACATCTTAAACCGTATTCTTCGACTGCACTAAATTTCATATCCTATCACGATTGTTTGTTTAATGGAATTGCCTGACCACAGGCTTTTGCGTGAACAAGTTGTTCGTATTTTTCTTTTGGAATTGATGGTCCCTGTCTCTTGCAAACTTTATTAAAAACTTCGATTAATTCTGTAGCAATTTGTTCAGGTGTTCTTCCTTCAATTTGATAACGATGCATAATGTAGATAACCTGACCATTCTTGAAAAGAGCCATCATAGGTGAAGAAGGTGGATAATCTTTTAAGAATTCTGATCTCAAATAATCTACAGCATCTCTATCCTGCCCAGCAAAAGAGGTAAGAAGTTTGTCCGGGATCAAATCGTTTTGTAAAGCAAGGCAAACTCCAGGTCTTGCACTTCCAGCGGCGCATCCACACACTGAGTTCAATACAACAAGTTTTATTTCATCATCATTTTTTCTTAGATGATATTCAACAGCTTCAGGAGTTAACATCTCTTCAAATCCGACATAAATTAATTCATCTCTCATCCATTGAACTGATTCAGGATCATAAAGTGGCTGCTTACGAATTGTTTGTTCAAACATTTTGCGTCTCCTTTTTTATTAAAGGGTTAGTAGATTTTATTAATTATTAAAAGAAACCAAGTTTAATTTTTGCAACATCAGACATCATATCTTTATTCCACATTGGCTCCCAGACAACATTTACAATCACATCTTTTACACCGGGCAAATCACGGATCTTTCTTTCAACTTCAAGCGGTAATGAACCAGCAACAGGACAGGCTGGTGAAGTCAATGTCATATCAATCTCCACTAAACCTTCTTCATCAATATCTATTCTGTAAATTAATCCGAGCTCATAAATATCAACTGGGATTTCTGGATCGTAACAGGTCTTAAGAGTTTGAATTACATCATGTTGAAGTTGTTTCAAATCCAATGATTGTTTTTGCTCTTCATTCTTTTCAGAATTCTGATTTTGATTTTCAGTTAATTGATTTTGATTCAAATTTTCTTGTTCCATTTTTTACTCCGTTGAAGCAACTTCATTTTTATTTTTAATCGCATTAATTAGAGTATGCCATGCTAAAGTCGCACACTTTACTCTGACTGGATACTCAGAAACACCTGAGAATACAGCGAGCTTTCCAAGTGAATTTGGATCAAAATCTTTATCAGCCTTTCCGGTTACAAAAAGATGAAAATCTTTAAATATCTTCTCTGCTTCTTCGATTGTCTTGCCTTTTATGATTGAAGTCATAATTGAAGCCGAAGCTTTTGAAATTGCACAACCAGCGCCTTCAAAACTTATGTCTTTAATTATTCCATCTTCAACTTTTAAATAAAGATAAAAATGATCTCCACAGAGTGGGTTGAAACCTTCTGCAACATGTGTTGCATCAGGCATTTTGTGGTAATTCTTTGGATGCTTTGAATGATCAAGAATTACTTCCTGATAAAGTTCTCTTAAATCTGACATTAACTAAATACCTTTATAACTTTTTGAATTGCATTAAATAATTGATCAATTTCTTCTTTGGTGTTATAAAAAGATAACGAAGCTCTTGTTGTTGCCGGAATTTTGAAATGCTGCATTACCGGTTGTGTACAATGATGTCCTGTTCTCACCGCGATTCCTTCAAAATCCAAAATGGTTCCCACATCGTGAGGATGAATATTTTCGAGAATGAAAGAAATAATAGATGCTTTTTCTTTTGCAGTTCCAATAATTTTTAGTTGAGGAATTTGAGATAACCTTTCAGTTGCATATTGAATTAATTCATTTTCATAAATTGAGATATGATCAAGTCCAACTGTATTTAAATAATCAATTGCAGCTTTAAGTCCAATTGCGCCTTCGATGTTGGGAGTTCCTGCTTCAAATTTATAAGGAAGATCATTATAAATTGTTTTTTCGAAAGTAACCGATTTTATCATATCACCACCGCCCTGATATGGAAGCATCTGTTCAAGCAAATCTTTTTTGCCGTAAAGAACTCCAATTCCTGTTGGTCCGTAAATTTTATGTCCTGAAAAAACAAAGAAATCACAGCCTAATTCCTGAACATTTATTTTATTGTGCATAATAGATTGAGCACCATCGATTAGAACAGGCACTGCGTAACTGTGAGCAATCTCAATAATTTTTTTAATTGGATTAATTGTTCCTAGTGAATTTGAAATGTGAACTAAAGAAATAAGTTTTGTTCGTTCTGTAATTAAATTTTCTAATTCATCCAAAATCAATTCGCCATTGTCATCGAAAGGAATAATCTTAAGTTTTGCTTTTCTTTCCTCGCATAAAATCTGCCAGGGAACAATATTAGAGTGATGTTCCATTTCTGAAATAATAATCTCATCACCTTCGTCTATAAAAGTTTTGCCAAATGAGTTAGCTACTAAATTTATTGCTTCAGTTGTTCCTCTTGTAAAGATTATTTCTTCAATCGAATCAGCATTGATAAAATTTTTAACTGTCACACGAGCACTTTCATATTCTTTTGTTGCAAGTTCGCTTAAAAAATGAACTCCACGATGAACATTTGAATTTTCTTCGAGATAATATTTCTGAATTCTTTCAATTACCTGAATTGGTTTCTGAGTTGTTGCAGCATTATCAAAATAAATGAGAGGTTTTCCACGAACTTGAGTTTTAAGTATCGGGAAATCCTCTCGAATTTTCTGAACATCAAAATTGATTGTGATTTTATCAGAAATATTATTTGTCGTCATAATTAATTTCTTTGAAGAATTTCGCTCATCTGTTGAATAACAAAATCACTGATTTTATCTTTTAATGGTTCAAAAGTCATATTATCTAAAACATCATTTGCAAAGGCATTCACAAGTAAACTTCGTGCAGTTTTCTCATCAATTCCTCGTGCTCTTAAATAGAATAATGAATCATCATCAACCTGTCCAACCGTTGCACCGTGGGTGCATCTTACATCATCTGCAAAAATTTCGAGCTGTGGTTTTGTATCTATCTTTGCACTTCCTGAAAGGAGAAGATTCTTATTTGATTGATAAGCATTTGTTTTTTGAGCACCTTTTCTAACAATAATTTTCCCATTGAATACGCCGCGAGAATTTTCAGCAAGAATTCCTTTGTAAAATTCATTGCTCAAACAATGTGGCTTTGCGTGATCAACAAGAGTGTGATTATCAATGTGCTGCTTATCTCTAACAAAGTAAAGTCCATACATATGAGATTCAGCACCTTCGCCATCTAAAATTATATTAATATCGTTTCTGGCAATTGAAGAACCAAAAGACAAATTATGAGAAGTGAAATTTGAATTTCTCTCCAGATGAGCTTGAATTTTTCCAATATGAAATCCATTTAAAGATTCATTTTGAAGTTTATAATGTTCAAGGAATGAATTTTCTGCAACGAAAATCTCTGAAATTGTATTAGTGAAACTTATTGAATTATCCAACGAGAGATAGATCTCAAGAATTCTGACTTTTGAATTTTTACCAATCAGGAAAAGATTCCTCGGGTTGATCAGTTGTTCTTCTTTATTTGATTGAATGTAAATTATCACGATTGGCTCATCTTCGACCAGATTATCTTTCACAGAAATAAATACACCATCATTAAAGAAAATATTATTAAGCGCATTAAAACCATTCTCTACTCGATTATATTTATTGAAGTATTGATTGATAAAGTCTGGGGTTTCCTTGAGTGCAAGTTTAAGATTTACAATTTTTATTTCATCAATATTCTGAATTCTGGTTAATGCTTCTATATAATGTCCATCAATAAAGACTATTTGATTTGATGACAAATCTGATATAACAGGATCTTTTTCAATTAATTCTTTTGCTTTTAAAATTACACTTTCATCCTTCCAGCTTTCAGAAAAGTTGGAGAGTTTGTAACTCTTCTCAATAATTGGAAGAATGTTTGTGTACTTCCAATCCTCAACTTTCTGTGTAGGGAAACCAACTTCAACTAACTTTTGAATTGAGTCCTTTCTTAAAGTTTTTACAAAATCTGGAATTGAACCATTATTGTGTTCTTCTAAAATTTCAAAGTTTTTTAAGTACCAATCACTGACTTCAATTTTATTTTTCTTAATTACTAAGTCTGCCATTTTTTCATTCTCCTGATTAAACAGAAACTTTATCTTCTGATTTTATCCAATCGTAACCTTTGGCTTCGAGCTCAAGAGCAAGCTCTTTAATGCCTGACTTCACAATTCGACCATTATACAAAACATGAACAAAATCAGGAACGATGTAATTCAGAAGTCTTTGATAGTGAGTTACAACTATTATTGCTCTATCTGTCATATCATTTCTTAAAAGATTTACACCATTGGCAACAATTTTAAGAGCGTCAATATCAAGTCCCGAGTCGGTTTCATCAAGCACAGCTAATTTGGGCTCAAGCATCAACATCTGGAAAATTTCATTTCGTTTCTTTTCGCCGCCAGAAAAACCTGTATTAACAGAGCGGCTCAACATCTCTTCGGTCATTTCGAGTAATTTCATTTTCTCTCGCATCAATGTAAGAAATTCCATTGCATCAAGTTCTTCTTCACCGCGTGCTTTTCTAATTTCATTGATTGCTGTTTTTAATAATGTTGCATTGCTAATTCCAGGAATTTCGACTGGATATTGGAAAGCCATAAAAATTCCCAAACGAGCTCTTTCTTCTGGAGGAAGCTCTAAAAGATTTAT
This sequence comes from Ignavibacteria bacterium, assembly GCA_013177855.1. NCBI lineage: Bacteria > Pseudomonadati > Ignavibacteriota > Ignavibacteria > Ignavibacteria bacterium. Next base: position 1,725,014 of record JABLYA010000001.1, on the reverse strand, counting down.
ATCCTTAAACCATATTTCACCTGATACAACCTCATAGCCTTCTTTACCAGCAATAACATTTGCAAGTGTACTTTTACCTGATCCATTCGGTCCCATTATGGCGTGAACTTCACCAGCATTAACTTCAAGATTTACACCTTTAAGAATTTCTTTATCCTCAACTTTTACAACTAAATCTTTAATTTTTAACATTGTTCTTTTTCCCTTTCTTTAATTATTAATTAACCTACACTGCCTTCGAGACTAATGCTTAACAACTTAGAAGCCTCGACTGCGAATTCCATCGGTAATTCTAAAATGACTTCTTTGCAGTAGCCATTGACAATTAAACTAATTGCATCTTCTTTGGAAATGCCTCTTTGATTTAAATAGAAAATTTGATCTTCACCAATTTTTGAAGTTGTTGCTTCATGCTCGACACGAGCAGTTGGATTATTTACTTCCAAATATGGGAATGTATGAGCGCCGCATTTATCTCCAATTAAAAGAGAATCGCATTGAGAGAAATTGCGTGCGTGATCAGCGTTTGGCAAAATCTTTACAAGTCCACGATAGGAATTGTTTGATTCACCTGCTGAGATTCCTTTAGAAACAATTGTACTTCTTGTATGTTTTCCAATATGGATCATCTTTGTACCAGTATCAGCTTGCTGACGGTGATTCGTCATTGCAACTGAATAAAATTCGCCTACTGAATAGTCACCCTGAAGAATTACACTTGGATACTTCCATGTAATAGCGGAACCTGTTTCGACCTGCGTCCAGGAAATTTTTGAATGCTTGCCTTTTGCAATTCCTCGTTTTGTAACAAAGTTATAAATTCCGCCTCTTCCTTCTTTATCACCTGGATACCAATTCTGAACTGTTGAATACTTAATCTCAGCATTATCAAGAGCGATTAATTCAACGACAGCAGCATGCAATTGATTTTCATCTCGCATTGGTGCTGTACAACCTTCAAGATAACTAACATAGCTTCCTTCATCAGCTATAATCAAAGTTCTTTCAAATTGACCAGTTTCATTAGCATTGATTCTAAAGTATGTTGAAAGTTCCATCGGGCATCTGACACCCTTTGGAATGTAAACAAATGAGCCATCAGAAAACACAGCCGAGTTCAAAGCAGCAAAAAAGTTATCTGTAGGTGGAACAACAGAACCAAGATATTTTTTCACAAGATCTGGATATTCACGAATTGCTTCAGACATTGAGCAGAAAATTATTCCAAGTTCAGCTAATTTTTCTTTATAAGTAGTTGCAACGGAGACACTATCAAAGACAGCGTCAACAGCAACCCCGGCAAGTCTTTTCTGTTCTTCGAGTGGAATTCCTAATTTTTCAAAAGTCTTTAGTAATTCTGGATCTGCTTCATCAAGACTTTTCAACGGACGTTTCTTTGGTGCAGCATAATATCTGATGTCCTGATAATTAATTGGCGGATAATAAACATTTGCCCAATGTGGTTCTTCCATTTTAAGCCATGCACGATATGCTTTTAATCTCCACTCTGTCATCCATTCAGGTTCACCTTTTTTCTCCGAAAGCATTCTAATGATATCCTCATTAAGACCTTTCGGAAAGGTCTCCATTTCTATATCGGTGTAAAAGCCATATTTATATTCTTGCAGGGCTAGTTGATTCAGATCAACTGTTTCGTTTTGCATTTTATCCTCCGGATATGGTTTAATTTTCATTGTTTTGGAATTCAAGTTTAGGTAATCTTTACAATTTAGTCAAGATTAAAACCAAATACTACCAAAAAAAGTTCTCAAAATCTTGTCACCTAAATCAAATTAATTAGCTTTTTGAACTTCAATTATCAATTATTTAAGATTGAAATAATATTTGGCTGAAATGATGATTTCTAAAATTTTCTCACAATTTTGAAAACCCCATTATCATATTTGAGAATTATAAATCTAAACTCTCAATATTTTCTCAAAAAATCTCAATTTTTTAGCTGGCACAGATATTGACCTTTAAAAATATCATTTGAGTTCTCCTAAAAGTTGAAGTTACTACCCTTATCTGTGTTACCCTTATTGCCCTCCACTAAAACGTAACTCTACACTGCCAAGGTTTGCCCTCCACCTTGGCAGTTCTTTTTTTAAACCAACTCTAAGCAATAAAAATTTCCGTAACAAAAGCTATTTCCACTCTTTCAAATAATATTTTGTCTTTCTTTCTTAATGGTGTTTTTTCACTCTCAGTAAAAATCCCCTCTTTCAGAACTTTTTCTTTTAACGCTATAAGATAAAATGGCTTGGAGTGCTTCTTTGCGAGTAATGCAAGTCGCTTGGTGCCTAACTTATTAATAAAATATTTGTTCTGAATAATTTTATCTGCACCAGTTATAACAATATCCACTTCAGAAATCACTCTTTCAATTTCTTTATCCTGAATTAAAATGCATTTAGCTCCTAATTGTTTTAGTTTTATAAAAAGCAATTTCCCCTCACCACCTGGATTTGAAACAGGAATATAAAATTCAGGATCAAATCCTTCTGATTGAATTTTTTCAAATAGCTTAAAGCAAGTATAGCTGTTTGAAAAAGTGAGTATTCGAATGCCTTTAGAAATTTTCCTTCTAAATTTACCGTAAAGCTTCTGAATTCTTAACTCTTGTTGATTAAGTAGAGCTCGAATATAACTTTTCACATCTTCAAGATTGCTCTTTTCTAATTTTTGCTCAACTTTGCCAAGTGTATAAAGAATCGCAGCAAATTGCGTGAAAACTTCTCTGAAAATCAAAATTAAATTCTTAAGCGTCTTAACACTGCGGGACTTTAAAAGCAACAGTAAAATTTTTTCATTTAATTCTTGACTACCAGAAGAATAATCTGAGATAATTCCCTTTACAGAATTATAAGTTTTAGGAGAGAGTGATTTTAATAATGACTTAATAGTTTCTGGCATCAACCAATATCAGTCGAGATAATGAGAAAGTTTTTTACGAAGTATTGCGATGGCTTTGTTGATTTGATTTTTGACTGTTTGAAGCGAAATTTCAAGCGTTTCTGAAATTTCTTGATAAGATAAATTATGATATCTGCTTAAAACAAAAACCGCTCTACAACGATTTGGCAAAGTTTCAATTGCCTTTTTAATATCATCTTCAACAAAGTTATATGTATAATCATTTTCTGGATTTTCAAAAAAAGCATTTATTGAATTTTCATCATCGGGGTCAAAATTTGAAACTAATTCTTTTCTTGTTAAAAAATTCAAAGTTAGATTCCTTGCGATCCTGAATAAATAATAATTTGGAGGTATTGATGAGTTAAGTTTATTTAATGAATTATAAAAATTAAGAAAGGTATCTTGAGTTAAATCTTTTGCTACTTCTCTATTATGCGTCATCCGATAAATAAAACGAAACACATCATTATAATGATCAAAGAAAAACTCTTTGAAGGCTTCTTCATCACCGCTCTTAATTCTATCTATGAAAAGCAGGTTGTAGCTTTTTTCTCTACTCATTTATTAATTGTATCATTTTTAAATAAAATTGGAAAAATTACTTCACATTATCAAATCGGATATTAAGGCAAATTTAAGGGGAAAGGCTGTGAACGCTAAATATTAGCTTCACAGCCTTGAAAGGATCTTATTTCAGATAAATCATTTTTTTGATAGAAACAAAATCTTTTGATACCATTTTGTAAAAATAAACTCCACTTACTAAACCAAGTTTATTTGCATCAATCTCAATCTCATATTCACCCGGATTTTTTTCTTCGAAAACAAGATTTGCGACTTCTTTACCCAGCATATTGAAGAGTGAGATATTGACAAAAGATTTCTCTTTTACAGAAAAAGTAACTTTTGTCGTTGGATTAAATGGATTAGGATAATTCTGAGAAAGTTTATAATCAAATTTTATTGGATTATTCTCAACATCAGTCAGCTTTCCAAATTTTACGGCAAATTTTGTAACATCTCCATTATGATTGAATGTGTAACTGGTAGTGTTTTTCATATTAACAGTTCGGTTGTTTGTTGAATCAATAAGCAAGAAGTAATATTGATTTAAAAATTCAGCTGGGAAATTTTCGCTTAGATTTTTCCAGCTAATCGTTGATTGTTCAGCTCGTTTTGAGTGGAATTCAAAATCCCATAAATAAACTTGATTTGCCGAAAATCTTCGAACATCTGAAAGATATTTGGTGAATAAAGGATTCCAATTATTTCTTCTGAAATAAATCTCTACTGCACTATCATTTGGATTAATTGGCGGTTTTGCATTATCGAATGAATTATCAAACCCGGTTGTTGCATTTTCATTTAGTCCAAAATAAAATAAATCATCTCTCGAGAGCGAATTACTTGCAACAAGATTAAACTTCCAATTTCTTTCGTCAATATAATCTTGTTTAATCTTTGGCAATGATCCAATAGTTTGTGATTTGACAAATTTCAATTCCAATCCACTAACAAGTGCAGCGAACCAATAACCCAAGAATTGATCCATAGTATCGATTGAAACATATGAATTAGTAGCCTTTGAAAATGCAAACAAATTACCCTGAACCCAGCCCTGGGCAACTGCATCATCAAGCGAAAGAATTGTTGTGTTGTTTTTTATTTGAAGATTGGATTTTCTTAGATCTTTCAGATACAAGAGTGAAATCAAATTCCAACCAGTAGTTAAAGGAATTAAAGTATCTGAAAGTACAGGCATACCTGTCATTGAAAAATACATTGTATCTTCTAATCCTAACCAGTAACCTCTTCCAATTAAAACTGAGTCAGAAGGTATGTAACTTCCATTTGAATATTTAAAAAGAACATAGCTTGTTGAAAAAGATCCAAAAACAGAGTCTTTTAATGGACTGGCTGGATAAAGTGGAAGTCCAACAAGATTCCAGCCTGGTGCAAATTTTTTGGTTATTGTAGGTTTTATTCCTTCACCTGTCAGCTGAACTAAATAATTTGGAGTGTCAGGATCGTTGCTTGTGATTGTTAATGTTCCAGAATTTGTTCCAAGAGAGAGAGGCGTAAATTTTACTGTAAGATTTGTGCTTCCACCAGCAGGAATATTAATAGGAGTTGTTGCACCAACAAGCTGATAATTACCGGTGATTTGAAGATTGGTAATTGTTAATGCTTCAAGACCTGTGTTTTGAACAGTAAAGGATTTGATTGAATCATATTCAAGCTTAACATTTCCAAAATTTAATGTTGTAATTGTTTGCAAATTCGGAACATACTTTCCAACAACCAGCTTGAAGTTGCGCGTTCCTCCAGTACCTGAATTGTAACTATAGTTTCCACTTGTTCTAACATTATGTAAAACATTTGCTGTCAAATCGTTTATGTATATATCATAGTTTGATGGTACATCATTAAACTCACTTACGGAAATTGTGACTGTTGAATTTGTTTTATCAGTTGCAATAAAAAAGTCCCAGCTCACAGTTGAAGTATCAAGTTGTCGATTTGCTTTTATATCTCTGTAATAATTAGGACCAAGCTGGTTAATCCAATCTGAATGAGGGAAAGCAAGATAAACATAATTTGATGGTGGTGCTGGAGGTTTTGCTAAATCAACATTTGGATCATAGCCGTCAGTTGCGTTTAATGCAAGACCAGCGTAGTTGTTATTATCTGTTAATCCGGCCGATGTAATAGATGCACCGAGTCGTATATCCCATTTCAAAAATTCTTTATTATCATAATGTACTGGAGCGTTGGGAGAAACATTATTCGTTAATTCGAATCCATACCAGTGATCAAAGTAACCTGGATTTTTATAACCATCACCACCTCTTAATGAGTTATCAGGGAAACTTGCGTAGGTCCACTCGCCGCCGCTTTGCTCATTGACAAAATATCCTAAAACATAAATTTTTTCTGGATTATTCAGGCTTGCCTTTGGAATTTTTATTTCAATAAAATTCGCTGCATCGTTATCAAAGATTTGCATATTGTGTGGAGTTACATCTACCCATGCAGTTCCATTATATCTCTTTAATGCTGTAAATCCACCTGTAGTTTGTATTTGAATCATATAATCAGCTCTGAATGGCAAAGTCCAATTTTGTGTATTAAATCCAATTGCGTTCAATGTTCCTGCACCATATGTCGGATCTAAATGAGCATCAGTATCGAAATAAAAGATAATCCATTTTGTACTTGACTGACCACTTCCAATATCATTACCTGAATAACCGAGATAAATGTTGTTTGCATCCCAGGTTACATAAGCTGTATAACCTGAAGATGAAGTTGAGAAAGTTTCGTCAGATTGAAAATCATTATTACCATCAATGATAATTGTATTGTAAGTTGTTGCAAATAAAACACCGAAAAAGATTGTCAGTAGGAATAAAGTGGATTTTCTCATTGTGCACCTCCATTTACTTGATGAATATTATTTTTTTCATTTGAGTTCTATCGTTTGATTTAATTCTAAGAAAATAAACTCCACTTGAGAGATTGGAGCCATCAATTATGAAAGAATAAGTCCCGGATCTGTATTTACCTTTTGTAATAGTAGAAATTTCTTTTCCAAGCATATCAAAAATTTTTATTTCAAGATCTGTCTCGTGTGTAATAATTACATCAATTTTAGATTGGGAATTGAAAGGATTAGGATAAATTTCTGAAATATAGATACCATCAATCTGAGGATTAAATTTACTATCAAATCTTACTGTTGTAATTGTTATGGTTGGATCGGGAATACCATCGCCATTTTTATCAATCTCAGCAATGTAAAGAGTAATTAAACTATCAGGTCCTTGATAAAGAGTATCACTTCCGGGCGGACATAATTCTACATCACAATTTGATGGAGCTGCGTCACCAGCGCCCCAATTCTCACCACCTGAGATAACAGCGACAATTTTCAATTTAGTGTAAGGCGGAACAAGTCCCGGACCCAGTCCATAAATATTATTCCATGCAATTGCGACTTCAGCTTGTGTTGTGCCAGCTCTCGAGCAACTTGAAGTTATCTCGTAAGAATTAGAATCAACTATTTTGAATATTCTTGGTTTTTCTCTGTTCCAGGCTGCAATCAATAGATCAATATTATCTTCCTGTCTGAATCTGAAATTTCTGGGAAATGCACCCATATATCCGCGATAACTATTAAAATCTGTTTCACCATCTTCTTGACCAGCATCAATAAAAATTTGAAGAGTATTGTTTACAAGAGTGTATTTTGCACCAATGTAAAAGCTATCAGCATCATAAGTGAAAAATAAATCGTCAAATTCATTGACCAGCGTCCATCTTGAATCACCGATTGGATCGTCAACAATCAACCATTCTGGCAACCAATCGTTTTGACCGATTGAAATAATTCCATCAATCTTTGGTTTACCGTAAGTGTAAATGACAGTATCTTTTTTCTCTTTCACTAAAATTTTGAACGATGAAGTATCAGCGCCGCCTTTGCTGTCATATGCTCGATAAATTATTTGATAAGTGCCAGTATCTTCAGGTGAAGGAATTCCAGCTATAATTCCAGAAAGAGTATCTATCCCTAGCCAATTAGGCTTCTGAATAAAAGCAAAGAAGATTGTATCATTGTCGGGATCAGTTGCTAAAAGTTGTCTTTGCAATCGTTCAGTAATAAAAATTGTTGTATCACCAAGTTCTTGTATAACTGGAAAATGATTTAAATAGACTTGAATTGAAAAAGTATCTCTGTCAATTCCGCCTTTTCCATCACTAACTTCCACAATAATGTTTTGATAAATGCCAGTATCAGCAATTTGTGGAATTCCTGAAATCAATCCCTGAGAAGTTGAATTCAACCACATCGGAAGGTTTGAGAATGTAAAAAACAATGTATCTCTATTTACATCACTTGCTCGAAATTGATATTTAAGTTCTGAAAAAGTAAAAGCGTTTAGTTTATCAACTTTATTAAGTACTGGAGAATGATTTATTTGTTGTGAAGTATCAGCAATGTAAATCGTAAAATTTCTTGGTGGAGCCCACAATTTAATTCTATTTTTTGTTCCGCCAGGTTTGGGACCAACTACAACTTTATTTACATCCTTACCTGTATAATCTTTATAAACAGTGCCAACTGGTAAATCCGTATCTACCCAAACATCTATCCATTGTGATGGATTATCATTTATTACAATATAGCCTCCAATTTGATTTTGCCAGCCGTTTCTTCTTGCAACATAAATATCTTGAGCTAGAAGATTTTGATCTTGATTTCCATCTTGACGAATGTAATAAGGATCGAGTCCACTTCTTAAAGTTGTACTTCCACCTAAAAATTTATGTCGAATAAAAATTAATGTATCAATTAAAGGTCCAAGACCATAATCAAAATAATCTTTGAAAAAGACAGAAGGTCTTCCTTCAGAAAAAAGTATGAACGCGTAACCTAAATGTTTATCTCTAAAAACGGGCGAATGTCCACCAACTGCAGTATCAATTGTTCCATCCCAGCCTGTGCGATCGAAATCATGATTTTCAACAAAAGTAGAAACATTAAAACCAGACATTCCTTTTCCAAAGATTAACCCCGCATAATCAAGTGATCGCATATCGAATGTCCCAGCTGAATTATTACACATATCAGCCAAAGTATAACGAAGTGGAAAATCAAAGAATGAGACATTACCTGCACCCATTGCTGCGAGTTGATTGTAATAATTTCTAATTTCATCTCCGCTTCCTATGTATTCAGCAACAATGTAACTTGAAGGAAATGTTTGATTAACGAATTGAGAAATGAAAATTGGATTTATATGTTTGACCGCATCTAATCTTGCGCCACTGAAGCCGAAATGATTTTTTAAGTAAGCTCCCCAAACAATCAAACTATCTCGAACATCTGGACAATCTGTGCAGTTGTCATTAGCAAATGAGAAGAAATTATCATTGTAAGGTGGTGATTGATTGCAGTTATTGTTTTCACTCGGATTGAATGAATTTGCATTCTTTGGAAATCTTTTGCTTCCAAATGGATAATTAAAAATCAGATATGCTGAATCGGTTCGACAATTGTTTTTTGATTTTAGCTCTCCACCAGCTGTGTGATTCAAAACTACATCAACATAGACATCAAGTCCAATTGATTTTAAAATATTAACCATTCTTTCAAGTTCTACTCTGCTTCCAAAACGTGTTTCAGTAGAACCTTTCTGATAAAACTCCCCGAAATCAAAATGATCGTAAATATCATAGCCCATCGAAAAACCACCGCCTGCGCCTTTCGATGGCGGTGGAATATAAAGCGCAGAAAAACCTGCACTTTTAATTTTTGATCCGAGTGAAGAAAGAGAATCCCACCACACACCGCCTGGAATTACATTCCAATAAAATCCTTGCAGATAAGTATCACCTGAGGGAGTCTGCGCGGAAACTGGAATAGTTATGAAAATTAGAAAAAGAGTTATGACAAAAGTCCTTATTAAAGATTGCAAGATGAAAGATTCCTTATCTTATCTAACCAATAACAAGTTAAGTAAAAGAGGGAAAAGGCAAAAGGGGAAATTTTATGTTTTAATCGAACGAAATTCATTCACTAAATTTAATTACAGTTTTTTTTATTATGACTCCTTGCCTTTATCTTACTTTTTACAAATTTTTGTTTCAAAAATTAAAGGTCACAAAAATGCATCTTTCATTTGATGTTGTTGTTGCCGGCGGAGGAATTGCTGGGATTTCTGCAGCAGTTAAAGCCGCTCGTGAAGGCGCTAAAGTTTTATTAATTGAGCAATATGGATTCGTTGGTGGAATGTCTACAGCTGGAATGGTTTCACCGTTTATGAAACATTCTATTGATAACGAAATTCTCGTTCGGGGAATTTTTGAAGAAATTGAAATTGAAATGAGAAAACGAGACGGTATGATTGATAACGGATTCTATGCAAGTGCTTTTAGAAATGCTTCTTACACGCTTTTAAGAAATTCAGGTGTTAAAGTTCTGGTTCATACGATAATCACAAAAGTCAATAGAGTTAATAACAAAATAAAAAGTATCCACTGTCTCTTATTTGGTGAAGAATTAGAAATTGAAGGCAAAATCTTTATTGATACAACAGGCGATGCCCAATTGGTTTATCTTGGCAATTTTCCTTATGTAAAAGGTGATGAAGAAACAGGAAAACTTCAAGCATTGACTTTATTCTTTAGAATGGGTGGAATTGATTTCATAAAAGCACTTGATTATGTAAAAACTCATAAAGAAGATTTCTTCTCATGGATGACTTACGATTTCGATTTGAACAAAATTATTTCAGTAGCTGGTTACTTTAGTACAGTTAAAAAAGCAATTGCAGAAGGCAGACTTTCGGAGGATGTTAATTACATTTTTTACACAACTCTGCCAAATTCAGGCGAAGCTTCTTTTAATACTTCGAATATTCTTGGGCTCGATGGTTCTACTTCTTATGATTTGACTAAAGCTGAATTAATTGGAAGAGAACAAGTCTGGCAGGTTGTTAAAGTTTTACAAAATGATATTCCTGGTTTTGAAAACTCTTACCTGATTGAAACCGCTATTCAAGTTGGTGTAAGAGAAACAAGAAGAGGTATTGGAGATTATGTCGTGACAGAAGAAGATATTATCCATTGTCATAAATTTGATGATGCAATTGCAAGAGGAAGCTATGGGATTGATATTCATGGACAAAAAGATGAACAAAGCCGTCTGGATGAAATGCCTGAGAATGATTACTACGAAATTCCTCTCAGAGCTTTGATTGTTAAAGATGCTGAAAATTTATTAATCGCTGGGAGAAATGTATCAGCAACTCGTAAAGCTCATGGTGCTTTAAGAATAATGCCAACTTCAGCAGCAATGGGCGAAGCAGCCGGTGCACTTGCCGCAATTTCTGTATCTAAAAAATCATCAGTGAGAGATGTACCAGCAAAAGAGGTTCAATTGAAAATTAAACACAATCTCTCGAAAAAATTTTTTGAAAATAACTCTCTTTAAATCTGCCAGAAACTAAAATGAAATATTATTTCATTTTCAATAAACCCTATAGAGTTTTGTGTCAATTTAGTCCGGTTGAAGGGAAGTTGACCCTTTCTGATTTTTTATCTCTGCCAAAAGATGTTTATCCGGTCGGAAGACTTGATTATGATTCAGAAGGATTAATAATTTTAACCAATGATGGTCTGCTTCATCACAAATTAATTGATCCAAGATTCAGTCACTCAAGAACATACTGGGTTCAGGTTGAAGGAATACCAGACTCAGATGCAATTGACAAATTATCAGAAGGTGTAGTCATTGAAAATAAAAAGACTCGGAAGGCAAATGTTCGAATTCTAACAGAAGAACCCAGGCTCTGGGAAAGAAATCCACCAATTCGATTTAGAAAAAGCATTCCTACAAGCTGGCTCGAAATTGAATTATTTGAAGGGCGAAACCGCCAAATTAGAAAAATGACCGCAGCAGTTGGTTATCCAACACTTAGACTTGTCAGAATTAAAATTGAATTTTTAGAAGTATTTGATTTAAAACCTGGAGAGTTTAGAGAGTTGAAAGAAGAAGAAATAAAAGAGTTAAAGAGAATTTGTGGTTTGCGGTGAAGCACTTAAATCAGCAATTACTCAAGTTTAGTTTAAGTTGAAGAGTTTCATTTTCGTTTTTTCAATATAGTCCATGAAAGATAACTTTTAGTTTTACAAAGTTCAACTTATTTTGAAATAGCTCTTTTCACAATATCTTAAATAACTAAAACTTTAATATTTAGACACACTAATTTTCATCTTTACATATTTTCTTCAATGAAAGCGAACCCAAATAAAGTGTTTAAATCATTTTTCCTTCTAAACCTTTAATTTTGATTAGTAAAACAAAAGATATTTAAGATGCCAGAAAAAAATTCAGAATTAATTGCAAGTCAAATTGCTCAAAAATTAAATGAGCAGTTCAAAGCAGAAAATTACTTTGTGACAGGAATCTCAAAAGGTAATTACAACTTTAATTTTCAAATTAAGAAGCCAAAGAGCAATGTAAATGTGGTTGTTTATTACGGCAAAAAGGGATATAAAATTGTTGTTCAGGGAAATCCCAATTCTCAACTTTACAGCGAAATTCACAACAAAATTTTTTCACCAATTATTGAAAATCAACCAGATAATTCAAAAAATGACAAACCAGACGAACCTGATTATTACATCGGTGTAGATGAATCTGGAAAAGGAGATTTCTTCGGTCCATTAATAATCGCAGGATTTTATACAACTCCAGAAATAAAGAAAGACTTGATTCAATTGAATGTTCAAGACAGTAAAGAACTTTCAGATCAAAAAGTAATTGAGATTGCATCCGTACTAAAAGAAAAGTTTGCTGATTATTTCACAATCGTTCAAATCTATCCAAAGAAATACAACGAACTTTATTCAAAAATTAAAAACTTAAATACACTATTAGCCTGGGGACATTCAAGATGCATTGAAAATATTCTTTCAAAACATAAAGTCCCCGTTGCTATCTGCGATCAATTTGGGAATGAGAGTTATATAAAAAATGCATTGATGAAAGAAGGAAAGCAGATTGAACTTATTCAAACAACAAAAGCCGAGCGATTCATCGGTGTTGCAGCCGCATCAATTCTTGCACGAAATGCTTTTCTTGAATGGATTAAAAAAGCCGAAGAAAGAATTGGAATGCAAATTCCGAAAGGTGCAAATGAAATGGTTAAAGAGACAGCAAGGAAAATAATTGAACAATTTGGGAGAGAAACACTTTATGAATATGTAAAAGCTCACTTCAAAACGATGAATGAACTTTAAATCTTATTCTTCTCTTGCCGCGAACCATATTTTGAAAAAATTAATTACTACCAAACCCAACGCTGAAAGTCCAATTGAAATTATTAACACCATATCAAGTCCAAGCTTATAAGAACTTTTCGTCTGAACAATCACTCTTCCGGTACTTTCATCAATTAATTCAGACGATGGATAAATTTTTGTAAAGATTTCGAAGCCATCAAAACCCCACTTCACAAATAGAACAATTATAATTGTTGAAACTATAAAAAATACAACTCGTCGCACTGTGACCATTCAAACCTCCTATTTATTTTTCAACAAATTCCATTTTTTTAATCGGTAATGAAATGTTGAATGTGGAATGTTCAAAAGTTTTGCCGCTGCTCGTATATTCCAATTTGTCTTTTCAAGTGCATCTATATACTTTTTTATCTCTTCAGCTTCCGAAGAACTCTTTACAATAATTTCAATTCTGGATTTCTCAACGAATTCTTCCTCATCAATCGAGTTTTTAATTTGTGGAGAACTCTCAAGGTCGACTATTCTCTCTTTCAGCAATTTATTTTCTTCTTTCAGCTGCTCAATTACTTTCTCTTTTTCAAGAATAATTTTTTTCAAGTTTTCTATTTTCTCTTCGAGTCGTTTTTTAATTTCTTCGATTTCGAATGATGTTTCTAAGTCCTGTTGCTTTAATTGTGCTGCTTCTTGATCCGCATTAGTTTCCTTCTCTATCTCAGGAAATTCAATTTTATCATTTCTCTTTCTGTTTCTGCTGCTGACAAACAGAAAAACTGAGTACACAAAAATTAAACCTATGATGACGCTAATCACATAAACTAAATATTTCAACAAACTTGACTTAACCGAAAATTTTAATTCTGCTGAATCTCTTAACCAGTTAATTCCATCAATAGAAGCCTCAACAACTAAAGTATAATCACCGGGTGATAAATTTTTATAAGTTATTGTATTGCTGCCTGTAAGATAGTTCCAGTTATCTTCAAATTCTTTTATTCGATATCGATAGATTATTTTTTTCTCATCAAAGAATGAAAATAGCGACACATTTATTTTGAAGATTTCCTCATCATCAGAAACCTCGATTTTGTTCAAATCATAGGATTTCTTGTTAGTTGAAAATCCAGTGAAGTAAATTTTATATGAAAAGTGATTTTCTTTAAGATACTTTAACTCAATTATGCTTAAGCCAGAATTTGTCCCAACAAAAACAATTCCGGACTGTGGATCGTATTCAAGTTCATTTACAAAATTCGAGAGAATTCCATCATTAGAATTTATCGTTGAATATTGCACTCCATTCTTAATAATGAAAATTCCTTCAGGTGTAGCCATCCAGACTTCATTTTTTTGAACAGGAATAACCTCTAAAATTTCTTCAGCATTTTTACCTCCGAACTTTGGAATAAAATTATTAAACCTTCCATTCTTGAAAGACGATAGACCTTTCTTTGTACCAATCCATATCCTTCCTTCATCATCTTCTGAAAGAGCTGTTATGTAATTGTTTATCAATCCATTTCCTGTTCTAAGAACAAGGATTGAGTTGTTAGAAATTTTTACAAGTCCATTATCAGTACCGATATAAATATCATTTGATTGAGTAATATGCAGCGCATTAACTTCATTGCCAGGTAAGACATCATCAATTGAATAATAATCTTTTATTCTGTTGGATTGAAAAACATAAAGTCCCGAGTCGGTTCCGACATAAAGATTATTATCCGAATCTTTTGCAAGTGAAAGAATTTTTCTTGTTTTGATTTGTGAATTGAGGGGAGAATTTGTTAATCGGTTACCTTGCAAAATAAAAAGTCCGTTGTTCGTTCCAATCAGTTTTGCTGAATTAGAAAATTCTAAAACCGAATTGACTTTATTTTGATTTGAGAAATTTAATTGAATATTTGAATAGGTTTTATCAAACGGATTGAAAATTGAAATTCCTTCGTCAGAAAATATATAAACGCCGCTTTTTGCTTTGAAAATTTTGTGTACTGAAGAAGTAACCTTCGGAAATAAAGAAGGATAATTTTGAATGGCAAGTGAATTTAGTTTTGCGATTCCATTTAGAGTACCAATCCAGATATTTCCTTCTCGATCCTCGAATATATCGGTCACAAACTTATGCGGTAAACCATTTGCATAGCCAATGTAATCTTTCCTTGAATTTTCAATTCTCAAAATTCCATCATCAGTGCCAGCCCATATTGCATTTGATTGATCTACAATTAAAGTAAATCGAGTGTAAAATTTATTTGAAGAGTGTAATTCAACAAGTTGATAATTTTCAATTCTGTAAATGCTTCCATCGTTTGTTATGAAAATTATCTTCTTATTCTTATCTAAAGCAACAGCTTTAGCCTGAAAAGTTGAACCTGATTTTTTTTGATTGAAAGTGAATTTGATTCGATTGTATTGAAAAATTAAAAGTCCATTATCCGATGCAATCGCATAACCATTATCAATTGGAACAATATCGTTGAAATTTGTAAGTGGAAGATTTGCGTCGACTAAAATTTTAGTTGCCTGAGAATCACTGGTGACAACAAAAAATTCATTATCCTGAGAAATTAAAATCAATCTCCCCTGTTCACTTCTTAGCTTTTTAATTTTTTTAGGAAGGAATTGAAGTCTTTGATTGACATTTAAAATTTCATTCCGATTTTTTATAACGAAAAGTCCATTAAAAGAAGTGGCAACCCAGACTTGATTGTTTAGATTAGCAATCCCTGCAATTTCTGTTTTAAGTGCATTATCCCAATTACTAACATCTTCAAATTGATAACCATCGTATCTGAATAAATTTGAATTAGTACCTATCCATATGTATCCTTTCTCATCCTGCGAAATTTTGGTGATTGATGCACTTGTTAATCCCTTAGAGGAATTGTAATAATGAAAATTATAAATCTGTGCAGCAACTAATCCCGTGAGTCCAAAGAAAATAAAAAGAAATTTTTTCATTTGATAACTATAATATCATATTGAATTTTGAAAGTCAATAAAACTGCATCGAATTTAGCCGTAATTAAAAAAATAAAAAACTCAAAGCCGAAAAATTTTCTAACAAAAATAATACCTTTAATTGATTGAATTCGATTATTAAATTGAAATTGTAGAGTTACTCCAATCAACTGCTCTATAATTCAATTGCGGATTGAACACAAACATTTGAGGATGCTTATTAATGATTTTCAAGAAAAATATCTTAGAACAAATTGGGAACACTCCATTAATTGAATTAAACAAAATTAATCGTGGACTAAAACCTCGAATTTTTGCAAAACTTGAATCAGCTAATCCAGGCGGAAGCGTTAAAGACCGCATCGGTATAGCAATGATTGAAGATGCAGAGCGAAAAGGTTTATTAAAACCAGGTGGAACTATAATCGAAGCAACTAGCGGAAATACTGGAATTGGTCTTGCACTCGCTGCTGCTGTTAAAGGATATAAATGTATTTTTGTTGTAACAGATAAAGTCAGCAATGAAAAAATAAATTACCTAAAAGCATTTGGTGCAGAAGTAATCATCGTTCCAAAAATGCTTGAACCCGATGATCCAGATTATTATGTGAATCTGGCAAAAAGACTTCATCAAGAAATTCCAAATTCATTTTTTGCCTATCAATATTCCAATAAAGCAAATCCCGAAATTCATTACAAAACAACTGGACCTGAGATCTGGAATCAGACAGATGGGAAAATAACTCATTTTGTATCAGGAATTGGAACTGGAGGAACAATTAGTGGAACAGGAAAATTTCTCAAAGAACAAAATCCAGATGTAAAAATTATTGGTGCTGATCCTTTTGGTTCAATTTTTAAACATTACAAAGAAACCGGCGAATTGATTAAAGGCTCACCTTATCTTGTCGAAGGAATTGGTCAGGATTGTATACCTGAGAATGTTGATTTTAGTGTGATTGACGAAATAATAAATGTAAGTGATAGAGATTCGTTTTTAATGGCAAGAAAGTTAACAAGAGAAGAAGGAATTTTTGCTGGTGGAAGCACTGGAACAAATCTCTATGCAGCACTAAAAATTGCCGAGAACCTTTCAGAAAATGATTTGATCGTTTTCATCGTATGCGATACCGGCGAAAGATATCTTTCTAAACTTTACAATAATGATTGGCTTCGAGAACATAGAATTTATTTCGATAAACCAAAAACCTTAAAGGATTTATCTGAAATTAAAAAATCACGAGGATATCAGATTCTTGTAAAATTAAGTCCCGATGATAAAGTTGAGAAAGCTCTTGAATTAATTTCATCGAGTGGTTTTTCAAATCTTCCTGTTATTGAGGACAAAAAATCTATTGGTGTAATTCGAGAAAACAGATTGTTGATGAAATTAATTGAAAAGCCTGATTTGAAAAATTCTTTAGTTAGCGATGTTATGGATGAACCGCTTGAAATTCTTGAAGCAAACACTGGAATCGAAGAAGTAAAAGAATATCTTAAAAAAGATTACGCTGTACTTGTGAGCGAATTCGGTAGAATAATTGACATAATTACCAGATATGATTTAATTGAATTAATGGAAACTTAAAGAGACATCCCTGACGATTTCAAATTCTTAATTTTTCACCTGTTATAATTTCAAAAATTTCTAAATACTTCTGACTTGTTTTCTCAATTATTTCTCTGGGCAATTTTGGAGGAGGTGGCTGACGATTAAAGTTTATGCTTATCAAATAATCTCTTAAAAATTGTTTATCAAGACTTTCTTGCGATTTTCCTAGCTGATATTTTTCAATTTGCCAGAAACGACTCGAATCAGGTGTGAGTAGTTCATCAATTAAAATTATTTTATCATTAAACCACCCGAATTCCATTTTTGTATCAGCGATAATAATGCCTTTTGTGAATGCATAATCAAAACATGATTTGTAAATTTCAATTGCTTTGTGTTTGATAAATTCGATTTCTTTTTCTCCAGCAATTTTTTTTGCTTCTTCTTCAGTAATGTTAATATCATGCTTACCAAATTCTTCCTTAGTTGCTGGAGTAAAAATTGGATAAGGCAATCTGTCCGATTCTTTTAATCCCGAAGGTAATTTTACACCACAAACAGATTGTGACTTTTTGTATTCTTCCCATCCTGAACCGGAAAGATAACCGCGCACTACACATTCAATTGGAATAACTTCTGTTTTTTTGACAAGCATCGAACGATTTGCAAGCTGTTCAAGGTACGGCTTACACACTTCAGGAAATTTATTCACATCTGTTGTGATAAGATGATTATCAATTATCTCGTTTGTAAATCTAAACCAGAATTCTGAAAGTTTTGTTAAAACAATTCCTTTATATGGAATTCCATCATTCATTATTACATCAAAAGCAGAAATTCTGTCAGTCGAAACAATTAATAAATTTTCACCAAGATCATAAATATCTCTAACCTTACCTCTTTTAAGTAGTTTAAGATTTTCAAAATTAGTTTCGAGAATTATTTCCTGTTTCATTGTTACGACATTTTTAATAAGTGAAATTAAAATTTTGTTAATCTATTATTTATCTCATCTGGCGCAGGTTAAATGTCTTCCACCGTCAATTGCAATTGTCTCGCCTGTTATCCATCCAGCTTTTTCAGAAGCAAGGAAGAAAATCAAATCTGCAATTTCCTCCGCTTTTCCGACTCGACCGATTGGATGAGTTGTTTTGCTGTGCTCAAGAAAACGATTGTAAGTTTCTTGATCCATTCCAGAATTTAGATGACAATTTGTTACAACAACACCAGGATTAACTGCATTTACTCGAATACCTTTAGGTGCAAGTTCAAGAGCAGCGCAGCGGGTTAAATGATCAACACCGGCTTTACTTACACAATAAGCCAGAATATTAGGAAAACTTCGAAGTCCCGTAACGCTCGACACATTTACAATTGAACCTTTTTTCTTTTCAAGAAGCGGAATGCAAAGATTCATTAAATGAAAAGTTGATGTCAGATTTGTTTCAATCATTTCATTCCAGGCTTCGAGGGATGTGTTTTCAATTGTTCCATTTCTTAAAATACCAGCTGAATTAACCAGAACATCAAGTTCGTATTTCTTTGATTTCAGATATTCGACCAAATTTATTCTATCTTCTTTTTTAGAAACATCAGCACGATAAACATCAATTGAATCTCCAAATTCATTTTTTAGTTCATCTAATTTATTTTGATTTCTTCCAACTCCCACAACAAAAAAACCCTCTGCAATAAATTTTCTCAAAGTCGCATTTCCAATTCCGCTTGTTGCACCAGTAATAAGAGCAATTTTGTTCATAAATATTCCTTTCTTTTTATTTTCAATTCAAAAATAAGAATTTGATTTTTATTGGGAGAAATAAGCTAATAATTTTTAAGCTGCAAAAATCTCTTCATTAACTAATCTTACAAATTGTAGTGAATATTTATAAATAATAATTCGATTAAAGCGTACAGCAGCAACCTATAAAAAAGCATCCTTAATACTTAATAAAATGAAGACAACCAACTTTTTCCCGGAAGAGCATTCTTAAGCTAATTCTTTAAAGATTTCATTCGAGATAGTGAAAAATTTAAAACAAAAAACCCCGATTTCTCGGGGTCGTGTGGGCAGAGACGGAATCGAACCGCCGACACATGGATTTTCAGTCCATTGCTCTACCAACTGAGCTATCTGCCCATAATTTCAATTTGGTGATGCAAAAATATAAAATTGGAATTAAAAATTAAAGCTGAGGTAAATAGTGAAATTAAATTTAAATTTCTGTTAACTGACAAAATTTCAAATTGAGTTTAATTATAATATCATTAGAATTATAAAAAACTAACGGCTCTTTTCCAGCACCTGATAACCGGTAATTGGATAATGAACCTCAATTTCTCGCTTTATCATTTTATCAAGTAACGGTTTAACTTTTTCTTTTTCGGTCTTCGACAAATAGTCTATTATTAATTTACCATTCAAATGGTCAATTTCATGTTGAAGAACACGAGCAGCAAGTCCCTCGAAATCTTCAATATGCTCTTTCAAATCAAGATCATTGTATCTCAAGCGAATTTTTTCAGGTCTTCTGACATTAACCCTCAAACCCGGTAGTGATAAACATCCTTCTTCCATTTCTGATTCACCATCGGTCAATAAAATCTTAGGATTAATTACAACCATAGGTTTAGTATGTTCGTATCCTTCAATTTCAGAAATATCAGCTACAAGGATCTGAACTCGTTGACCAACCTGAGTTGCAGCAAGACCAATTCCATCGCTCTTTTTCATTGTTTCAAACATATCTTCAATGAAACTTAAAAGTTTATCATCAACCTTTGTCACCTTCTTCGCCTTCTGTCGAAGAATTTCATCACCATAAATATTTATTGGTAGTATAGCCATTTTTTTCACCTAATTTTATTTCAATTTACCAATTGCAAAACGACAAAAAAAATGAATTAGTTCCAATTGAGGGGATTAATTTTAAAATCTAAGACTAATCTATTTAACTCATTAAACCTAATTGAAATTTTATTTGTCAAAATTCACGAAAACATTAAACAAAAAAGGAGAAACAAAAATGAAAGCAAAATTTAATTTAGCATTGATCGGGCTTTTGATTGCTGTTTTCGCTGGAAGCATGTTTGCACAGCCACGAAGACCTTACTTTTACGATAAATTAAATCTAAGCGATCAACAAATTACTCAAATCGAAAAACTCAGAGATCAGCATTTGAAAAAAATGTCTGATTACAGAAATGAGTTAAGCAAATTAGCTATTGACTTAAGGTCTGAGTGGAGAAGTTCAAATCCCGACAAGAAAAAAATCGAATCTCTTCAAAACAAAATGAATGAAATTCGAACGAAAATGAGTCAGGATAGATTAAATCACTGGTTTGATATTTATAATCTGCTTGACGAAAAACAAAAAGAAAAATTCCGCGAATTCCGAAGTGAGTTTTTCAAAGATGGAAAATTCTGGGGACCAAAGATTAAAAAGGAATTCTTACCAAGACGTCCAGGTTTTGGTCGTGGTTTAGGTCCCTGTGGAATGGGTTACGGTCCCTGGTGGGATGATAAGTAATTGCTCATAGAACCTCCATGCTTGCGTAAAATTCCCATAAGCCTCACAGTTAACCTCCTGCTGTGAGGCTCTTTTATTTTAAAGAATTTTTTTGGTAAAAATTATTTTGGATTGGTAGGTCGTATCTCAAATTCTGAAAGCATTGCTCTTCTTGGTAGTCTCAAAAATGCCAGCACTCCTTCCGCTACATCTTCTGGTTTTAATATTTTATCTCGATCAATATTAGGATTGAAATTGCCTATTAAATCGGTATCAACTAAACCAGGATGAACCAAACAAACTCTGATATTGTATTGACGAACTTCCAACATTAAAGAATGAGCAAATCCTGTTAAAGCAAATTTTGTAGCCGAATATCCAGTTCCTCCGGGATTTACATTTTTACCAGCAAGAGAAGAAATGAAAACAATATCTCCGTTTTTTCTTTCAATCATTGACGGAAGAATTAATCTGGTTAAATTAAACACACCATAGAGATTGGTTTTTATTAATCTATCAAATTCTTCATAAGTGTAATCCACTAAATTTTTAAACATACCAATTCCAGCGTTATTTACGAGAATATCAATCTTTGTCTCTTTCAAAAAATTATCCAGAACATCTTTAAGCTTGTAGAAATCACCTACATCAACTGGAAAAAATTTTTTAAGAACATTGAATTGTGATAGTTCATCTTCTAGTTTCTTAAGATCAGATTCATTTCGCGCAACTCCAAAGATGTTGTATCCTTCTTTTGCAAGTTGAACTGCGATTGCTTTGCCAATTCCTTTACTTAATCCAGAAATAAAAACATTTTTATTATTAAGTTCAGACATTTAAATCTCCCGTAATTGGTCTGATTACAATTTCCTCACTGACAATTGAATCGGGTTGAAGAAAAGCTGAAACTACAATATGTGCAATATCATCAGGTTTCATCATTTTATCTGAAGCAGCTTTTCTAATTTCTTTATCCCACATTGGAGTTTCGGTTGGACCAGGAAGAATATTTACGACTTTTATTCCAAATTCTCTAATTTCTTCTCTCAAACAGTCTGCAAAAGCTACAAGCCCCGCTTTCGATGCCGAGTAAACAGCACTTTTGGGATAAATCTTTCTTGCAGCAAAAGAACTTATATTAATTATCATTCCCGATTTTTTTCAATCATATAAGGCAAAACATTTTTGGTGCAGTAAATTGCGCCAAGCAAATTAGTATCAATGATTTCTTTTGCTTCCCTATTCGATGTATCTATTACATTTTTAAATGCAGTAATTCCAGCATTATTAACTAGACAATCTATCTTCCCTTCTTCTCTTATAATAGTTTTGACAACCTGACTGACATTTACTTCTGATGCAACATTACAAGGAATAGTTTTTACCTTTAGTTTTTCTTTTGCAAATTCTTTTACTGTTCTTTCGAGCTCGGAATTTCTCCTGCCGGATATATAAACTTTGCAATTAATTTTTGCAAAGTTATAGGCGATTGCTTTTCCTATTCCACTGGAACCGCCTGTTACCCAGACAACTTTTTTATCTTCTTTCATTATCTGATACTCGAATTAATTAATCGTAAAAACTCATTTCTTGTTCGTTCATCTTCTTTGAATGAACCGTGCATTGCACTTGTTGTCGCGATGCTGTTTTGTTTTTCAACTCCTCGCATCATCATACACATATGCATTGCTTCAATAACCACACCAACTCCATCAGGTTTAAGATACTCATTCAAAGTATCTGCGATTTGCTGGGTCAGTCTCTCCTGAACCTGTAAACGTCTTGCAAAAATATCCACAAGCCTTGGAATTTTACTCAGCCCTATGATTTTTCCGTTTGGTATGTAAGCAACATGAGCTTTTCCAAAAAAAGGAAGCATATGATGTTCACACATCGAATAAAAATCGATATCTTTTACAATCACCATTTCATCATATTTTTCTGTAAAAATAGCTTTGTTCAATATTTCATCAACATCCTGTTGATAACCTTTCGTTAAAAATTCATATGCTTTTGCAACTCTTTCTGGAGTTTTTATTAGACCCTCTCTATCAGGATCTTCTCCGATTTCAATTAAAAGTTCTCGAATTAAGTTTTTTGTTTTTTCTATATTCATTCTTCACCTCTAAATTCAACAATATTTCTTTCACTTTCATAAAGTTTTATTGAATATAATTTCCCATTAGGGATTTCATTTTCAAGTTGTTTCCAAAAAGCCATTGCGAGATTTTCTGATGTAGGAATTATTCCTTTCAAAAATTCAACTTCTAAATTCAGATTTTTATGGTCAACATATTTGATAATTTTTTCATTAATGATTTCCTTTAATTTCTTGAGATCAATCAAATATCCAGTTTCAGGATCAACTTCACCACAGACAGTCACTTCTAACACATAATTGTGACCATGATAAAGCGGATTATTACATAGCCCATACAAACGAACATTTTCTTCATCAGTAAACTGCGGATTGAATAAACGATGGGCTGCTGAAAAATGAGCTTTTCTAGTAATATAAACTTTCATTTTTTAACTAAATCCTCTAACAAACTTGATTTTAAATTTTCAGGTAGTATTGTCTCAGCTTTATAATTTGGATGATCAATGGATATTTTAACTAAGGTCTTGGGATTAGTAAATTTTTCTATCTGGTTTTGATTGAATTTAAATTTCAAATATTGAACTGCACTTATCTTTCCATCGGGTAGATTTTCTTCAAGGAATTTTGGAGCAATTGCTTCATCATCAAATTTCAGAAAAATTTTATTATCCTGAATTCCAATTAGTGAATTCAAAATTGGTTTTATGAATTGTCGTTCAAAAATTTCAATAAGCATGGTCGCACAAAGTTCATTTTCATCAGGAATTAATTTATTAAAAACATCCAGTTCTTGTTGGATCAATTTTTCATCTAACATCTTTTCGAGTCTTATCATCTCTTGAATCTGATACAAAACAGTTTCTCTGTTTTCAAAAACAAAGGTAATGTTTTCACCAACTTGGATTCGACGATTCTTCTTTAGCTTAATAATATTCTGTAAAAACTCTTTTCTTACTTTTAGATATTCGTGATAAGGTATAATATCTTTAAGTTCAATTTTCTTCAATTAAAACCTCATAAAGTTCTGGTATGACTTGAGAGGAAGTATTTATTTTTTCTTTTTTAAATCCAATAATAATTCGAGAGCTTTCTGTAATCTTCCAGCATGAGACTTTTCAGCTCTTGCGAGAAATTCGAACCATTCAGCTATTTCATCAAATCCTTCCTCTCGGGCAACTCTGGCAAAGCCAGGATAAAGTTCACTGAATTCAAAGGTCTCGCCTTCAATTGCTACTTTTAAATTGGTTTCAGTATCACCGAGCTCTTTGCCCGTTAATGGATCGGCAATTGGTTCAAGAAATTCTATATGCCCAAAAGCGTGACCGCCCTCTCCTTCTGCTGTCTCAAGAAACACATTAGCAATTTCTTCAAAACCTTCATCTTTTGCTTTTTGCGCAAAGTAAAGATAACGGCGATTTGCCTGACTTTCTAATGCAAATCCTTCAAAAAGGTTTTTAAGCGTTCTTGAATTAGCAAGTTGTTTTAATTTTTCTTTATCTAAATGTGTCTTTTCAACCATTTAATTTTCCAATGCTTCTAAGACTTCTTTAATGTGTCCGTCTACTTTAACTCGTGGAAATATCTTTTTAATTTTTCCTTTTTCATCAATAATAAAAGTGGTTCGTTCAACGCCGAAATACTTTTTGCCATACATACTTTTTTCTTTCCAGACACCGTATTTCTCAAGAACTTTCTTTGTTTCATCACTTAAAAGATCAAATGGCAAGTTATATTTCTCTTGAAATTTTTTATGGGATTGAACGGAATCTGGGCTTACACCAAGAACAACTACATCTTTATTATGGAAAAGTTTGATATGATCTCTAAAATCACATGCCTCTTTTGTGCAGCCAGATGTCATATCCTTAGGATAAAAGTATAAGACAACTTTTTTACCAAGAAAATCTTTTAATGATATTTTTTTCCCATCCTGATTTGGCAATGTAAAAGCTGGTGCTTTTGAACCTTCTTTTAACATTTTTCACCTCAAAATTGATTTAAGAGAATTATAGTAAAAGCGATAAGTAAACTTATCAAAGAGAGATAATAATAACCTGAAATATAAGTCTCTATCCTCTGCTCAAGAAATTGAATCATTTCTGGTTTAGGATAAAGCTTAATATTTTTTTCAGTTCTGATGATTGATTTTTCTAAAAGATAAATCTTTGTTAACGAGATTATAGTCAAAAGACTCGTGAGGAATATGTAAAGTAAATATAATTTCGATTTCAAAGGATTACTCGCCGAGATTAGAAAGTTAATTAAAATCCCTGACCAAATAAAAACTATTGAAAATATAATTACATATTCAAGTTTGTGGTAAAAATCAATTAAAAATTTTCTGAATAGCTTTTGATCAGTGTTTTCCATTTTTTTTCTGAAACCAAAAACAAAAAGCGTCATCATTAAACTACCTGTCCAGAAAACCATTGAAACAATCTGTAAAATATTTGCCAGATATTTTAAGAATTGAATGCCCATCTTATTTTTTTATTTCAAAAATAATGATTGTGTGTAAAAGTTTCGAGACGATTTTGTAAAGATGGGCACTCATTTAATTTTTTATTTAAGATTTGAAAGAGTTTCTTTTATTTTTTGATAATCAGGTTCCTTGCCTGGATCGTCAAGAACTTCAACATATTGAACGATACCATTTTTATCAATTACAAAGGCTGATCTTTTAGCTACACCTTTATAACCAAATTTCCCTGCCAGCCAATTTTCATCAAGTACACCGTAAGACTGACACACTTCTTTATTAAAATCACTCAATAAGTCAAATCCGAAATTTAATTTCTCATTCCATAACTTTTGAGCAAACGGACTATCTACACTAATTCCAAAAACAGTTGCATCAAGTTGTTGATAATCTTGAAGACTATCACGTGTTTGACATAATTCCTTCTCACAGACACCACTATTTACAAAGGGAAAGAATAACAAAACAATATTTTTCTTTCCAACAAAATCGCTTAAAGTTACATCTTCAAGACGATGATTTTTTAGAGTAAAATTTTTGTAAGTATCACCTACTTTAACGGACATTTTTCCTCCATTTATATTTATTTTACTTTTTGACCTAAATTTACTGTTACCTGATATTCAAGTTCTCCAGTTTGAGTTACTCTGCCTCTAATTTCAACAACTTCAAACCAGAGAACTGGATTTTTTTCGTTGTATGCTTTTACAACGCTTTCAATTGCGTCGGAAATACTTTTAGTAGACGTTCCGACAACGATTTTCTTTTCAAATTGTGAACTTGAGCTCATATTATTCCTCTTTTTTTCAAATTTCTGCATTTCTTAACAAAAAAGTAAAGATTAAAGTTTATGTTGACAAAAGTTTTTTTGATTGCTAAATTAGATTTAGTCTAAATAATGATTGAAAATGATTATTAATATTACTCACGCAACAGAAATATTTACTGACTTCTTAAAGAAAGGCTCTTACAGAATTACACCCGAAAGATTTGAAGTGCTTGAATTTGCTTTTAAGCAGACAAAACATTTCAGTGCCGATGAGTTGTTTCTTGCAATGAAAAACGAAGGCTCAAATATCTCAAGAGCAACCGTCTATAATACCCTTGAATTGCTCGTTTCTTGCGGCCTTCTTGCCAAACATAACTTTATGGGCAAAGAAGCCCGCTATGAAAAAATCCTTGGAGTCACAGATCACGATCATCTTATTTGTCTTAATTGCGGGAAAATTATCGAATTTGATAATAACGAAATTCTCAAGATACAGGAAAAAATTTGCGAAGAATTTGGATTTATTCCTGTTAATCACAGTTTTAATATCTACGGATATTGTAAAAATCCAGAACAATGTAAATTAAATAGAGATAACGGAAATGAAAACAACCTTAGATAAAGTCGAAAAAGGTCAAAGATTAATTATTGACCAATTACCTGACGATGATTATAAACTTCAATTAATTCGATTTGGAATAGCTGAAGGAGAAAAAGTTACCTGCCTCGATAAAATTCTTGGAGGGACAATCATTCTCAAAAAAAACCGATTAGAAATTGCTTTAGGCAGTGAACTAGCAAAAAAAATCAAAGTCACGATGTTAAATTAAAAACTCTTTATGCATACATCTTCTCAACCTATAAATTCTAAAATTGATTTTAAGAAAGTTGTTCTTGCTGGAAATCCGAATGTGGGCAAATCTCTAATTTTCAATCACCTCAGCGGAATGTATGTGGAGGTTTCAAATTTTCCAGGAACAACAGTTTCAATAACATCTGCCTGGTATAAGAATTACAACATATTCGATACACCCGGAATTTACGGCGTTTCATCTTTTAATGATGAAGAAAGGGTTGCTAAAGAGATTATCCTTGATAGTGATATTGTTTTAAGCGTTGTCAATGCTTTAAATCTTGAGAGAGATTTGTTCCTAACACTGCAACTAATTGATATGGGCAAAAGGGTTTCCGTCATTTTGAATATGATGGATGAAGTTAGAAAACATAAACTTATTATTAACTCGAAGAGGCTTTCAGAATTACTGGGCGTAGAAGTTTACGAAACATCAGCATTAAAAGGCGAGGGTTTAGAAAATCTTGAAGACGCTATTAAAAAAGCTCATCAAGGTAAAGAGGACAAATTCATCAGGGAGAAGTTAAATCTCATCAAAAACGAAATTCCAGATCAAGCTGAAGCTCTTCTTTTCCTCGAAGGTGATCGAGAAATTCAGAAGAAATATCCTAACATCAAAATTCCAGTCGAAGACATCCGTGAAGAAATTTATATCCACAGAAGAAACAGAGTCAAAGAAATAGTGGATCAAGTTGAAAGCCTCGATACACCTGGTGGACTTTTCTTTTCAAAACTTGGTCGAATGGCTTTAAATCCATGGACTGGTATTCCAATTTTATTATTAATTCTGACACTGGTTTATTTTCTAATTGGCGATCTTGTTGCTCAGAGGTTAGTTGATTTCACAGAAAACACAATTGGCAAAGGTTTAATTGAATACAATATTAAAAAACTTGTTGCGCTTGAGATACCAACTGAAATAGAAGTAAATGTTTTAGACGATGAAGATAATGTAATAGAAAGCAAAAAGTTCATCTTCGAAAAAGGCATCAACAACGAAAAAGCTGAATACCAAGTATTCGAAGATTTCTTAAAAGATAAAAATACTGAGATAAATTTCGTATTTAAAAATCCAATCGTTGAATTCTTTTTTGGTGAGTTTGGTGTAATTACAATGACTATGACTTATCTGTTTTTCCTTCTGCTTCCTCTAGTAACTTCTTTTTATTTTGCTCTCGCTTTACTTGAAGATAGTGGTTACCTGCCAAGACTTGCCGCACTTGCTGACAGGACTTTTACCAAACTTGGATTAAATGGAAAAGCAATAATCCCAATAATTCTCGGTTTCGGCTGTGTAACAATGGCTACTATCACAACGAGAATGCTTGGAACTGAAAGAGAAAAAACTATAGCGACTGCGTTACTTCAATTTGTAATCCCTTGTTCAGCACAACTTGCAGTAATAACTGTTTTACTCAGTGCCGCAGGTCCACAGGCAATAGCAATTTATGTTTTAACTATACTTACAGTTTTAATTTTAACCAGCACTATTTTAGATAAGATTGTTCCTGGACAATCTTCTCCACTTATTCTTGATTTACCTTTAATGAGTCTTCCCGATCTGAAGAATACTATTCGGAAAACTTATTACAGAACACTTGGATTTATGAAAGAAGCAACTCCTCTTTTCTTTTTAGGCACAGCAATAATTGGATTGCTTCACACAACTAACTTGATAAACATCTGGATTAATTTGCTTGAACCATTAACTACAAAAGTTTTGCAGCTTCCGAAAGAATCTGCTGTTGCATTCATTATGGGAATGATTCGAAGAGATTTTGGCGCTGCTGGATTATTTCATATGAGTTTGACAACTTATCAAACAGTAGTTGCGCTTGTCACTATCACGCTTTTTGTTCCATGTATTGCTTCATTCTTAGTAATGATAAAAGAAAGAGGCATTAAACAAGGTTTAGTGATCTGGGCTGGAACCTGGATTTTTGCATTTGTTATTGGGGGAATTTTAAGTCATATTTTAATCTAATAACTCAATATGAAGCCATTAAGATTTCTTTTTCTCTTTAGATTATTAAAAATCTAAACTTAGTTACATCCTGCTCTAAATTTTTGGTAAAATTTTAAACTTACAATCTCGATTAAATCTGAAGTGCAAAATCGGTCACTTTATTTTCTTAACTTTTTTCATAATTTGCATTATAAAATAAAGCAAAAAAATTTAGGTTAAATATGAAAGTCGATAAAGAATTAATTCTGAAAGCATTAAGCAATGTTCAAGATCCTGATTTAAGAAGAGACATAGTCACACTAAATATGGTCAAAGATATCAGGATTGAAGGAAATCAAATTTTTGTTAAAGTAAATTTAACCACCCCCGCCTGTCCATTAAAAGACAACATTAAAAATGATTGTATTAGAGAAATTCAAAAAGTTGTTGGCAACGATTTTTCAATTCAAGTTGAGATGGGTTCTTCAGTAACCACACACATCAACGAAATTAAAGAAAAACTTTTGCCTGGCGTAAAAAACACAATAGCAGTAGCAAGTGGAAAAGGCGGAGTTGGAAAATCAACAGTCGCTGTAAATTTAGCTGTAGCTCTTGCTAAAGACGGTGCAAATGTTGGTTTAATTGATGCTGATATTTATGGTCCAAGTATTCCTTTGATGCTTGGTGTAAAAGAACAGCCTAAGATGATTGGAGATGATCCTAATAATGTAAAGCTTCTTCCACTTGAAAGATACGGCGTGAAATTAATGTCGATTGGTTTTTTAATTGATGATAATACACCCGTTATCTGGCGTGGACCAATGGCAAGCGGTGCAATCAAACAATTTATGAGCGATGTAATGTGGGATGAATTGGATTATTTAATTTTTGATTTGCCTCCCGGAACGGGAGACATTCAATTGACTTTAGTGCAAACAATTCCTTTAACGGGTGCAGTTGTTGTAACTACTCCTCAAGATGTCGCTTTAATTGATGCAAGAAAAGCAATAACAATGTTTGAAAGGGTTAATGTGACTATATTAGGTCTGGTCGAAAATATGAGTTACTTTATTGCGCCAGATACTGGAAAGCGTTATGATATTTTTGGCAACGGCGGAGGCAGAAAAGCAGCAGAAGAAATGGGAATTCCATTCCTAGGCGAAATACCAATTAATCCATTAATTCGAGAAGGCGGTGATACCGGCAAACCAATAGTGATTGCCGATCCAGATTGTGAAGAGACTCGAAAGATTATGGAAATTGCTAGAAATATGGCTGCTCAGATCAGCATTAGAAACATTAACGCTCCTATAATTCCCAAAATTGAAATTTTAAATTCATAGGTGAAAGATGGAAGATCTCCAAACACGAGTTCAAAATGCATTACAATCTATTCGACCATATTTGCAAGCTGATGGCGGTGATGTTGAACTTGTTCAGGTTACAAAAGATGGAATTGTGGAAGTCCGTTTGACTGGAGCTTGCGGCAATTGTCCAATGTCTCAAATGACTTTAAGAGCCGGCATTGAAAGAGCATTAATTAGAAATATCCCTGAAATTAGACGAGTTGAAGCAGTATTTGATTAACCACCGAGTTAAAAGTGTTTAGAGAAGGAATTACAAAAAAAATTCTCCTTTATGCTCTTCCATTTTTAACATTTGGGCTTCTTATATATTTTGTTCTTGAATTAATCAATATCATTATTCTTTTAGCAATTTCCATTCTTTTGGCTTTTATCTTAAAACCTCTTGTTGGCTATCTTGAATTTCTAAAAATTCCAAGAGTCTATGCTGCATTATTATCAGTAATTTTCGCAGTTGGATTTATTGGATTTTTAATTTATTATTTCGTTCCAATTATTTCTGCACAATTTGATAATCTTTTAATTTTATTCAGAGATTTAAGAATTCAAGATTTAATTACTCAAATAGAGAAAAAAATTTCAAATACATTTCCATTTATCCGCAGAGGAGAAATTACAAAACACTTTACAAGAATTGTTCAAACTGGAGTTGAAAATCTTGTCACTGATATTTCTAACTTCATTCCCAAAATTTTCACTATTGCAGCTTTTATTTTAATAGTTCCATTTATTACTTTTTTCATCTTAAAAGATTCAAGAAATCTTAAAATAGGCATTATAAATCTTCTGCCGAACAGATATTTTGAGATGGCTTACGAAGTTTTTCAAAAAGTTTCTGATGAGCTCGGTAAATTCGTTCGTGGTTGGATCTTTGATGCGATGTTTGTTGGCTTATGTGTAATGATAGGTCTCTACATTATTGGACTAAACAATTTTGTAATGCTTGGTTTGCTTGCAGGAGTTGGTCACTTAATTCCTTATCTCGGTCCGATAATTGGGATTGTACCTGCTATTCTTGTTTCATATTATCAAGTAGGAAACTTTTCACTTGGATTACCCATTTTGATATTATTTGCAATAGTTTATACAATTGATAATGGTTTCGTTCAACCAATGATTTATTCTAAATCCTTAAGAATTCATCCTGTTGTAATAATTCTTTTAATTCTGATTGGAAGTGAGTTATTTGGTTTGCTTGGACTTTTACTTGCAGTTCCGGTTGCAAATATTTTAAGAGTTTTAGCCACAGAAATTTACCAGGGCTATAAATCCTACAAAATTGTTAAGTTATAATTACCTCAAATTTTTTTCAGAATAGTTCGTTCAAGTTCATTTTTAAAAAGTCTTTCCAATCCAATGTTTCGTCCGAAATTAAAATTTTTTTTCACTTTAAACTGTTCAGCAAATCGACGCAAACCCCGATGAAATTTTACTTTCCCAATTTTAACCTCAATTGGAATTACAGTCTTACCTTTTTGAATTACATAATCAACCTCATCATTTGCATCGCGCCAATAATAAATATTAAAGTTATGGACACGCGCCGAGTTTAGTAAATACGCTCCAATTGATTGTTCAACTCGACGACCGAACTCAACAGGATTTGACTTAAGCGAGGAAAAATTAAAATCATCATAAACAGATATAAGTGTGCCGTGTTATATGTTAACCACTTGGGAGTCGAAGAGCGAATTTTAATCTTTAAGCCAGAATATTTTTGTATTCCACACAATAACCAGATTTCATTTAATAAATTTTGGTAATGAGCTAAAGTAGTTGTATTTCAAGCATCTACTAAATGACCTAACATTTTTGTATATGATAATATCTGCCAGAATAAATACATCCTAACTCGAAAAAATTTTTCAACAGTACTGGTTTTTGAATATTGGTAAGTTGTAAGATATCTTTTGAAATCGTGGTTTCTATAATAGAGTTTCTGATATAATCTTTTCATCTTGATTCATCATTATTAAAATCAACCGAAACTGGATATCCACCAAAGTATACATATTCTTCGGGTTTTAGTCCGAACGCTTCTTCCATTTCTAAAAAAGACCAGTGTGGCAGTTTAATCAATTCAAATCTACCGACAAGTGACTCACTTAAATCTTTATTTATTAAGAGAGTTGAGAAACCAAGTAAAATTACTCTTATATTAATTTTTTGCCTTCTATCGTAATCCCATTCTTTCTTAACTAATTCACTCCAATTTAAATTTTCTGTATTTCATCAATTAACAATAAAAACTCATTTCTTCCTGATTGATTATATTGAATTCTTGCAAAATCCCACTGTTGTTTAATCCTCATCATATTCGATGAAGGAACTGCATCAGCCGATACAAAATGATATGGTATTTTTATTTTATTAGTTAATTGTGTTGCAAGTGTAGTTTTACCGGATTGCCTTAGTCCAGTAATCACCTGAGTCAAATTTTTTTGTACGAAATTTTTTCAAGCAAAAGTTTTAATTGTTTTCTTTCATACATCTCAAAACCCAGAAAATTAAATTTATAGATATTGAGTAAAATTACTCAATGCATTGAGTAAATTTACTCAATCT
Organism: Ignavibacteria bacterium; assembly: GCA_013177855.1. Taxonomy (NCBI): domain Bacteria; kingdom Pseudomonadati; phylum Ignavibacteriota; class Ignavibacteria; species Ignavibacteria bacterium. The sequence goes on along the minus strand of JABLYA010000001.1, from coordinate 1,692,184 downwards.
TTTGAGTATAAATACTCAAATCAAACGATAAATATCAAACACATCTAACCTTTCATTCAACTAAATCCAAAAACATCATTTCTAGATTGTTGTTATTAAATTCCTATACCGTAAATCCCATAAAAAAACAAAAAACTCCCGCAAATCATATTCGCTATCTGCGGGAGTTGATCAACAAAATTTTGTTTAAGAAATAAACAAAAAAAGAAGAACTATTCTTTAGTCTCAGTTTGTTCGGGCTTAGCTTCTTGAGTTAATTTGTTTTTTTTCTTTTTTCGTGGTCTCCATTTACCAAAAGTTCCACGAAAGATTTTTCCTCTTTTTGTTCGTCTATCACCTTTGCCCATATGATCTCCTTAATTTATTTGTTCTAGTAATGTTTTCACTATATCGGCTGAAGTAATACCATCTGCTTCAGCACTAAATGTTGGAATTATTCTATGTCTGAGAATTGGAAGAGCAACACTTTTAACATCATCAATTGTAGGAGTAAAAGATCCGTTCATTACCGACCGGGCTTTTGCAGCAATTATCATAAATTGTGATGCTCGAGGTCCAGCTCCCCAGCTTACATTGTCTTTAACAAACTTAATTGCACCATCGACAGGTCGTGACATATTAGTTAATCGAACAGCAAATTCAATTACATTGTCTGCAACAGGAACTCTTCTGACAAGTTCTTGAAAATATTTTATTTCATCCTTATTCATTACTTTGGATACTTCAGGGCTATATTGAGCTGTTGTAGTTTTTACAATTTGAATTTCTTCATCCTTTGAAGGATAATCAAGCCAGAGGTTGAACATAAATCGATCGAGTTGAGCTTCTGGCAAAGGATAAGTTCCTTCCTGTTCAATTGGATTTTGAGTTGCAAGAACAAAGAAAGGCTCATCGAGTTGGTATTTATTACCTGCTGCTGTTACTTGAAGTTCTTGCATTGCTTCAAGCAAGGCTGATTGAGTTTTTGGCGGCGTTCTATTTATTTCATCAGCAAGCAAAATGTTTGTAAAAATAGGTCCTTTGATAAATTTGAATACTCTTTGATTAGTCGCTGGATCAATTTCAAGAATTTCTGTTCCAGTAATATCACTGGGCATCAGGTCAGGTGTAAATTGAATTCGACTGAATTTTAAATCAAGTGCCTGAGCTAATGTTTTAATCAATAAAGTTTTAGCAAGTCCAGGAACTCCAATTAAAAGACAATGTCCTTTTGAAAGTAATGCGATTAAAAGATTTTCAATTATTTCATCCTGACCAACAATTACTTTTTTAATTTCCTGTTTTAATTTTTTAATGCTTGAACTTAAAGCCTCAACTGCTTCGATATCGCTTTTAAACATTTACGACCTATAATCTTATTTCCCAATAAACTTGTTTTTTAAGTTGTTCAATTAAGTCTCGATACACCTTTTGTTTCTTTTGTAAAAGAGCAAGCTGAGCAATTTTATCATAATCTAAATTAATGTCTGGATAATGTTCAGGAATTCTCTTTTCGAGCAAAATCAATTGATAACCATACATATCTTTAGAAACAGTTAGTTTTCTTGGTTGCGATACATCACCATCTTTCATTTTTGAAATTAAATTTCTTAAATCAGGATCAAGTTCGGCAACGGGCACTTTGCCCATTTCACCTCCAAATTGAGCAGTAGCTTTATCTTCAGAATAAAGACGTGCGTAATATGCAAATGAATTTTTTCCGCTGAGAATACTATCCCTAATTGCTGAAAGAAATTCAATAATTTTCTGTTCACTTTCGGCACTGGGTTGAAGTTTCAAAAGTATGTGTCTTACTCTAACTGTTTCACCTCTTCTTTCAACGAGTTGAGCAATGTGAAATCCAACTGGAGTTTCAATGATATCTGAGAATTCCCCTTCTTTCAAAGTGAATACGACTTCTTCAAATTCTCTGAAGAATAAACCACGACGAACAAAACCTAAATCGCCTCCCTGTTTTGCGGTCGCTTGATCTTCACTGTACCTTTTTGCAAACTCAGCAAAATCGCCGCCATTTTTAATTGAGTCTAAAATGGTTTGAAGTTTTTTCCTCAAAATTCCTTTATCATAATCAGAAAGTTTGGCTTGAATAAATATTTGAGAGAGTTGAACCTCTTCAGGCACAAGACCAATACTGTCTTTATATTGTTCAAAAAACTTTTCAACTTCAAAGCGGCTAACTTCTAACCGAGCAAATTTTTGATCCTGAACTTTTTGAATTAAGATGTTATTTCTTATTTCATCTCTTAATTCTCTTTTTACTTTCTCTAATGGCCGATTATATGCCTGCTCCAATTTTTCTTTTGAACCAAATTGTTGAATAAAATTTTCAATTTGAAAATCGAGCTGACGATTAACTTCGTCTTCAGTCACGCGAATTGAATCAAGTTCAGCCTGAACAAGCATTAATTTTTCTTCAATCAATGAATTTAAAACTGCTTTTTTCAAATTTGGATCGTTGGGATTTAACTTCCTTTGATAAGCAATAATTTGAGTTTGAAAATCAAGCTCGCTTAACAGAATGTATTGATTATCAACTACAGCAACGACTTTGTCCAGAACTTCCTGAGCAAAACCATTTATTGAAATAATTAAAAACACAAAAAATATTTTTCTAATTTGATTCATTTTAATTCTCTTACCTTTATATCAGCTTCCTGTGCTAGTTTATTGATTAGCTCTTGATAATACTTTTTTTGTCTTTCAAAGATAATTCTTTCTTCAATTAATTCTTTTACAAATTCAATGGAAGGCTCATCGCCTTTTTTATAGCTTGAAATTAGTTGAGTAACTAAATATTCACCATTACCTATATCAATAGGATAAGTAATTTCTCCCGGAGTAAGTGTTTGAATTACATTTGCAAGTTCGTATGGCATATCGTCAAACTCTCTGAGATAAACAGCGTACCGTTCATCAATAATTTCTTCTGGTCTGAAGGTAACTTGAATTGATTTGGAAAAATCGAGTTGCGATAGAGTTGTGTTTCTCAAATCAATTGCCTTCGAAAGATTTGTAGTTATAATTTGATTTACTTTGTAGATATCGTAATTAAGAATAAACTCGCCCTTATGTTTTTGATAATAATCTTCAAGTTCTTCTTTTGATACAACTGTATTTACTTCTTTAAGTTTTTCTTTCAAATATTCTGCAGCGAGTAGTCTTCTTGTATTGATATCATTTCTTACAGCAAATTCATTTTTGGCTTCGAGACCTTCGTCTAAAGCTGCCTGCGTTAATAATTCCATCTCAATCCAATTTTGAACTAACTGTTCAAGATTTTCTTCACTAAAATAAAGTGAATCGATAAGATAACTTACTGTCTTTTTAGTAAGCATTCTATCATTGACGACAGCAAGATAATCTTCAGGTAATTTTTCTTCAGAACAACCCGATTGCAGAATAAGATAAATCATTAACAAGGTTTCCCAGTGGATTCTTCGAAAAATTTTTCTATAGAGAGATCGAAGAATCCACTGAGAATTAATTTGACTAATCAATAAAAGCCTTGCTAAGTTTATCGTAGTAAATGCGAGGTTTGTAATTTGATTTAAGAAATTCGATATAATCATTTTCAAGCCGCTTAGATTCAATTTCTTGAACTGCACCGCTAACCTCTGGCAAAGCCTCCTCAAATGTCTTTAAACCTGCAGGATGTTTTTTGATCAATTTAACTATTGAATAACCGTTTGTGTTTTTAAATGGTTCTGAAAACTCGCCTTCTTTTAATTGATCGGCTTTTTGTGAAAGTGCATTATCAAGAACTGGTTTAATACCATGATACCCATACTTTTCTTTGAAGCCTGGTCTTTCTGTATACTTAGCAGCTAAAGAATCAAAAATTTCTCCAGCCTTCAACATTTTATAAATTTCCTGTGCGAGAGAATCAGATTTTACAAATATCTCAGCATACTCAACTCGATCGGGCCACTGGAATTTTTCTTTATTTGCTTCCCAATAAGTTCTTAATTTATCTTCATCAATCTGAATTTTGTTCCAAACTTCTTCTTCCTGAAGTTTGAAAATTAAGATTCCATTCTTGTACTCTTCCATCAATTCGGCAAATTGTGGATACTTTGCCGGGAGATACTCAACAGCTTCGGCTAACAGCAAATCTTCTGAGATTCTATTAACAATATTATCGAGTGTCGATTTTGTAATTCGTCTGTTTATAAACTCAGCAAGATTTTCAGCTCGAGCCATTAAAGTATCGACTGAAATTTTTTGCTTCGCATAGGTAATGATTATTGAATCACCAAATTCTGTTTTTAAATCGCTGACCCAGTACTGTCCACCAATCTGAATTGTATCGGCCTTAGCAGCGATTTGATCAATTAAATCCGAATTCACTTTATAATTGAATGCTCGTTTAAGCGAATCAAGAAATCTCTGCTTATCATCATTATATTTAATTCGTTGATAGATCGACTTAAGAAAATCTTTTTCTTCTTCAAAAGACTTCAATTGTTTCTTGTCGGTTACTTTTATCAGGTGATAACCGAACTGTGTTTTGACAATATCAGAAACCTGACCAACTTCTAGATTGAACGCAGCTTCGTCAAATGGCTGCACCATCATTCTTCTCGAAAAGAAGCCAAGATCACCACCAAGACTTTTAGTTCCTTCATCTTCAGAAAATTCTTTTGCTAACTCTGAAAAATCTTCACCAAGATTAATTTTCTCTTTTATCTTTTGAATTTTTTCAAGAGCTTTAGCTGAATCTTCAGATGTGAATCCGGGTTTAAGTTCTATTAAAATATGACTTGCTCTTATTTCAGGAATTCTTGGCCTTCTATCAGTAACTTTAATTAAGTGATATCCGAATTGAGTTCTAACTGGTTCGGGATAAACTTCTCCAGCTTTTAATTTATAACAAGCTTGCTCAAATGAAGGGATTATATCTCCAGCTGTTATGTAAAAAATATCTCCACCGTAAGGAGCAGAATAATAATCCTGACTGTATTTTTTTGCCATTTCTTCAAATGAAGCACCATTCTTTATTGAATCAAGAACAGCGAGAGCTCTAAGATAAGCACCTTCAAATCCTGCTGAGTCAGGCCGGAACATTATATGGCTTACTCTTAATTCTTCTTTTCTTTTCTCGTAAAGTTCTTTGATATTTGGTTCAACTAATTCTTTTTCGAGTAAATATGTAACTCCAATTTTTTGTTTGTAATCATTATACTCTGCGACTACATCTGGAAGTTTGTCCAGTTCTCTTCGTTTTGCATCATAAACCTTCATTTTAAAATTAACATAAAGGTCAAGGAAATTTCTTTTTTTCTGAAGTGAGTCTTTCTTTGCTGCTTCATAACCGCCGTTGTTTTTTGCATAAACTTTTTCGAATTCATCAACCGTGATTTTTTGTTTGTCGAATTCAGCTAAAACTATTTCTTTTTTAGATGTCGAACAAGAAACCAATAATATTGATAAGATCAAGATTAACAATACAGAAAATTGCTTCAAAGCTTTCATCATTCCTCCACTTTTTTAAATTATCTTAAAATTGCACCGAGAGGTAAATTATCATCAACAGTTACAAGTTTAAGTTTTTTATTTTCGTCTTCAACTGCGAGTATCATTCCTTGTGAGATTTCATTCATTAATTTTGCTTCTTTAAGATTCGAAACAACTAAAACTTTCTTTCCAATCATTTCTTCAGGTTTATAAAACTCGGCAAGCCCAGCTATAACCTGACGTTTCTCAAAACCAAGATCTATTTTTAGCTTCAAAAGTTTTTTTGATTTAGGAACATTCTCGCATTCAATTACCTTTGCAACTCGAATTTCAATTTTCTTAAAATCATCAATCTCAATTTTATTCTCCCGGTTTTTCAATTCAACCTGTTCCTGTTTCTCCTGACTCTTTAGATAAGGTTCAATTGTTTTATCTTCAATCTTGGTGAAAATAATTTCAGGCTGGTTGATTTTATGCCCCGCTTGAAGTTTTGGTTCCTCACAGCCATCCCATTTTTTTAATTCTTCGCTTTCAATGTTCAATAGTTTAAATATTTTTTCGGATGTAAATGGAATAACTGGTGAAAGCATTACAGCCAGAGTTCTGATCAGTTGCAAAGAAAGATTTATTGTTGTTGCGCAGGCTTCAGGATCTTCTTTGATTGTTTTCCATGGTTGAGAATCGTTAAAATATTTATTTGCAAGTCGAGCGAGATTCATTGTCTCAGTCAAAGCATCTTTGATCCTGATCTTTTCGAAATAATGCTCAACATTTTTTTTGAATTCAGGAATTTGTTTCAGGAGTTCCTCATCAATCGGTCTTAATTTTTTGATTTCAGGAACCTGGAGATTAAAATGTTTAGCTGTAAAAGTTAAAGTTCGATTGACAAAATTTCCAAAAATATCGGCAAGTTCATTATTGTTTTTGGCTTGAAAATCTCGCCAATAAAAATCAGTGTCGCGGTTCTCTGGAAGAATTGAAGCTAAATAATATCTCAATGGGTCTGGTGGAAAATGTTCCAAGAAATCTTTTAAATCAATTCCCCAACCCCGACTTTTTGAAAATTTCAATCCTTCGTAATTCAAAAACTCATTCGCAGGCACATTATCTGGAAGGATGTATTTTTCTTCACTCAAATCATTCCAAGCCATTAACATTGCTGGGAATACGATGCAATGAAAAACTACATTATCCTTACCAATGAAGGCAATATATTTTGTTTCAGGATCCTGCCAGTATTTTTTCCATTCGTCTGGGTTTCCTTTTTTTTCTGCCCATTCTTTTGTCGATGAAATATAACCGAGAACTGCTTCAAACCAGACATAAAGAACTTTATTTTCAAATCCTGCAACTGGTACTTTAACTCCCCAATCGAGATCACGAGTAACTGCTCTATCCTGCAAACCTTCTTGAAACCAGCTTCGACAATAATTTAAAACATTTTCTTTCCATCCTTCCTGAGCATCTTTTTCAGCAATATATTTTTCAAGACGTTCCTGATAAGCTCCGAGAGGGAAATACCAATGGATCGTTTCTTTTAGGACGGGAGTTTCACCTGTTACTTTACTTTTCGGATTAATTAGATCAGTGGGATTAAGATAGCTACCACAATTCTCACATTGATCGCCTCGAGCATCTTCACTCTTACAATGCGGACAGGTGCCCACAAGATATCTATCTGGCAAAAACATCTTAGCTTTTTCATCATAATACTGCATTTCTTTCTTCTGTTTGAGGATTCCATTCTCATAATACTTTAAGAAAAATTCCTGTGCAGTCTTATGATGAAGCGGGAGAGAAGTTCTCGAGTAGTTATCGAAACTCATTCCAAAATCTTCAAATGCCTTGCGGTTCATTTCGTGATAACGATCAATAATAACTTTTGGAGAAACGCCTTCTTTCTCGGCTGTAATAGTTATTGGAACGCCGTGCTCGTCAGAACCGCAGATAAAAATTATATCTTCACCCTTCAATCTTTTGAAACGGACAAAAATATCGGCAGGGAGATAAGCTCCTGCTAAATGTCCAAGATGAATGGGTCCGTTTGCGTAAGGCAATGCGGCTGTAACTAAGGTTCGCTTGAAAGTCTTGTTATCCATCCAAAATTTTTGACAAATTTAAGTTATGAGTGAGAATTTTTAAAACAAGAGAAATTTTAATTAGAAAGGTATTTTTTGATTTTTTTAATGAATGTTTAATTGAAACTTTAATGCCCGAAGAGATTTCTTTAAGTCAAGTGCGATATAATACATAATTGATGAGAACAAATAAAAAGAAAAAGCCACCCCCTAATTTCATAGAGGGTGACTTAAAAATTTTTTTAGTTACGGTTGATGCGCAATCCAAAATCCTCCGATCCCAAAAATTTTTGTATCGCCCCAGGTCGTGATTTTTAATGCAAAACCATCTCTTGAAACTGTTGTTGCTTCAACTTTATAACGAAGGTTTGTCGTCTTATCAGCATCAATTTGATTGACGCCAACCATAACTATTGGTTTTTTCTCAAACGGATTTGGAAAATCAACCGAAATGGTTAAAACTCTTTCCCCATTTCCTTTATCAAGAGTAAATCCTTCCCTTACTCCAGCAAACCAGGTCCCACTTTGGACTGATTACCCAAAAGCAATCGAAGATGTAAAAATGATAGCAAAAGCAGTAAGAATTAATTTTTTCATGTGATGCCTCAGGATTTTGTTTTATTTAATTTTATTTGCTAAAGAAAAAACACTTTGCAACAGTTTAAAACAAATTCTTAAGATTTATGTTAATCATAACCATTGAAAATTTAATTCTAAACCCAATACCCTTTATATGCCAAACTTAGTATAGATCCAAAAAGAAAAGGTTAAGTAACGAGTGACATTATAAGTGAAAGAATAATTGAAAAAATTTTTACTCAATTAGAAATGGTGCAAAAACAGTATAAGTATTCACACTCAGTTCAGTTTATTAATAAATTGCTTCTCTAATCTTTGCACTAATGTAATCCATTATCCATACAACAATTGCAATCATAATAACAATCAAACCAACTTCATGCCATTGAGCAAGTCCCTGATACTGCATAAGCATTGTACCAATTCCACCACCCCCAACCAGACCAATCACAGTCGCCATTCTAACATTTATGTCCCAACGATAAATAGTAAAAGATAAAAACGGCAGAATTATTTGAGGAACCACAGCATACCATATGACTTGAATTTTATTCGCACCTGTTGCTTCAATTGCATCAACTGGCCCTTCTTCAATACTTTCAATTGCTTCAGAATAAAGTTTTGCATTTGCGGCGATTGTATGAACAAGTAACGCGATCATTCCAGCATAAGGTCCAATTCCAACCCACACAGAAAAAATAATTGCCCAAATTAGTGGTTCAATCGAACGGACAAAATTTAAAATTATTCTCAACACATAATAAATAGTCATAGTAAACCAATTATCCTTCATCAGATTACGAGCAGTGAAGAAGCTTATAATTAATGTCGGTGGAATGGATAATAAAGTTGCGACTAATGCAAGATAAATTGTTTCAATTATCGCAAAGAGAGCATCATCAAAAATTCCAAACTCAGGAGTAAATAATGCGTGAAATATTCTATTTGCTCCTTCAATTCCTTCTTTGCTGAATAAATCGATCAGCGAAATTTTGGTAACTAACCAACCCGCAATAAAGGTTAAATTGAATAATGTCCATGCAAAAATCTCAGAAGACCATTTGGCGAATTTGGTATCCTTCGCCAGACCCATAATTTTAGCTCCGAGTGAAGTGCGGCTGTAACCCCAAACAAATCCTACTATTAATGAAAAGATAGCAAAGATGAGAATTTCAGACCACGAAAAAGGTAATTCTCGAAGATCAAGGATTACTTTGTAATAAATAGCTCTTTGACAAACAAGAATTGTGTAAAAAATAAAGAAACTATCTAAAAGGATAGCTTTTACAAGATCAATCTTTTCTTGATTTCTTTTCTTTCTTAAAATTTTTTCCTTAGGATGTAACTCTAATTCTGGTTCTAACATTATCTAATCTCCACTTCTTCTGCTTCTTCTCCGTAAATTTTTTTGAACCACTTTTCATCAATTTCATTCGGATAACCTTCGAAAACAATCTCACCGGCTTTTAGAGCAATCACACGAGTTGCGTATCTTCTAACAAGACTAAGAAAGTGTAAATTACAGACAACAGTCACGCCAAGTTCTTTATTTACTTTTTCGAAATATTGCATTATTGAATTTGAAGTTGCCGGATCAAGACTTGCAACTGGTTCATCTGCAAGTAACAGTTTTGGTGATTGCATTAAACTTCTTGCAATTGCAACTCTCTGCTGCTGACCACCGCTAAGTTTATCAGCTCGTTCGTATGCATATTCTTTTATACCAACTATATCAAGATTCTTTAAAGCTTCTTCAATACATTGCGGCGGGAAGTTGCCAAGTATCGATGGTAATGTTTTCATATATCCTAGTTTTCCAGCAAGTACATTATTAAGTACACTCATTCTTTTGATCAAATTAAACTGCTGGAAAACCATTCCAATGTGTGTTCTAACTTCTCGAAGTTCCTTACCTTTAATATGCGTTATATCTTTACCGAGAAATTTAACTGTACCTGCCGTTGGTTCTTCAAGTCGATTAATGCATTTTAATAAAGTTGTTTTGCCAGAACCGCTTAAACCGATTACAACAAGAAACTCACCTTCATAAACATCAAGCGAAACTCCTTTCAATGCGTGAGTTCCACTTGGATACACTTTGTGTAAGTTGCGTACTTCAACGATTACATTTGAGTTCATTATTTCTTAACCATTTCTTCAAGATTTAATCCAGCTTCTTTGATAAGTTTTCGAAGAAGATCATAATCTGAATCTTGTGTTTCCATTAAACCTTCCATACTATAAATTTCGGGCATAATCTTTTTGCCTTCTTCAGAGTTAGCAAACTTCAGCAAAGCATTTTTAATTCTTTCAACCATCGCACGAGGCATTCCTTTTCTAAAAACCACAGGATCATTTGGCAAAGAATCAGTTAGAGCAAGTATTTTAATTTTTTCAAATACATCTGGATACTGTTTTTTAACTCTTGATCGTGCATCAAGAGGTTCGCCAGTCACTGGATGTGGTGGAGAGTAAAAAGTGGCGCCTGCATCAACTTGCTTCTGGTAAACCATAATCACAACATTGTCATGTTTCATCGCAAAAGTTTCTCTGGAAGGCTTTATTCCTTTCTTTCGAAGGAGTGCACTTGGCAGAATATAACCTGAAGCCGATGATGCATCAACATAAGCAATTGATTTCCCATTTAAGTCTTCAAGTTTTTCAATTCCGGAATCAGTTCTTACTATTATTTGCCCACGATAATATGCTTGATTACCGGTTCTGATTACTCTCAGCACAGCATTTGCGCCGTATTTTTCATGAGCAAGTAAATAACTGAACGAGTTAATTATTGCAATATCTGCCCGGTCTGTTCCAAAAGCTTCAACAACTGCGATGTAAGAAGTTGGAACTGCTGTCTCAAAATAATAGCCAGTTTCTTTTTCAAGAAATTTAATTAACGGTTTGGCGCTGAGAGTAATCTTTTCAGCATCAACTGAGGGTGTAAAATAAAGCTTAACAGGATTTTTTAAAGTTCCAAGTGTTCCTTTTGTCTCCCTAATCGAAATGAAGACAATAAAGATTAATGTGGGAAGAATATAGAAGAAGTATTTTAGAAATCTCAATTCTCTACCATTGGTTTTACAAATATCGAAAAGATAGAGCTTGAATTCAAGGATGGATTTTAATGAGAAAAATTAAATTTTCGAAGCTAATTGATACAATTGCAAATATTTTTTTGCAGACTTATCCCAGGAAAAATCTTCTTTCATTCCATTTAATTGTATCTGCTTCCAAACTTTTTTATCCCTATACTTCGAAAGTGCTCTGTTAATTGCATCAAGCATTGAATCTGCCGTATAATCATTAAATGTAAATCCATTGCCTGAATGTAAATTCAATTCTATGTATAGATCCCAATCACGAATAGTATCTGCAAGCCCGCCGGTTTTTCTAACGATTGGTACAGTCCCATATTTCAAACTATAAATTTGATTAAGTCCACAAGGCTCATATTTTGAAGGCATTAAAAACATATCTGCACCAGCTTCAATCAAATGTGCCAGATGATTATCAAATCCAATTTTCAAACCAAATTTCTCTGGATAAGAATAAGATAAGCTTCTGAAGAAATCTTCATATTTAATTTCACCCGAACCAAGAATTACAAATCGGCAATTCAACTTTAAAATTTCATCAATACCATTAATTATTAAATCAAATCCTTTTTGAGAAACAAGTCTTGAGACAATTCCGATTAACGGTGTTTCTTTATCTTCCGGTAAATGAAAAGTTTTTAGAAGTTCAATTTTATTCCATTTTTTTCGATAAAGAGATTTTTCAGAATATTTGTAAGGAATGAATTGATCCGTTTTTGGATTCCACTCTGAATAATCGACTCCATTTAAGATGCCAAAAAGTTTATCTTTTTTCGTTTGAAGAATATTTTCCATTCCCGCACCAAATTCGGGCATTAAAATTTCATTTGCATAATTTTCACTAACAGTTGTAATGATATCAGAGAATTCAATACCAGCTTTCAAAAAAGATACTTTACCGTGAAATTCAAGAGGACCGCCTAAGTAAAAATATTTCCCATCCAGATGATTATTATAAATAAGTTCAGGCTGAAAATTCCCCTGATACTCGATATTGTGAATTGTAAAAAGAAATCTTGAATGCTTAAATAAAGTATCCCAACTGTAATGTTGATTGAGAATTACGGGCAGTAGACCTGTGGGCCAGTCATTGATATGAAAAACATCGGGAGCCCATTTTAATCTTTGTATGATTTCAATAACAGCTTTAGAAAAAAGCAGGAATCTTTCTCCTTCGTCTATGTCATTAGTGTAAATAGAATCACGCTCAAAATGAAAAGGAGAGTCGACAAAATAAACTTCAACTCTGTATTTCGAATTAAATTCAATTTCTTTTTTAAATGTATGAACCGAAAATTCTTTTTCAGAAATTTTTAATTTTATTTCATTTATATCAAAGCAATAATGGAGCTCGTCACGCCATGGATCGATGGTGGAGTACTTGGGGAGGAAAATTTTAATATCACATCCCAGTTTACTTAAAGCTTTGGTCAAACCCTGAGCAACATCTGCAAGTCCGCCCACTTTCGCAAATGGCGCCAACTCAGAAGTTACAAAGGCAACTTTCATATTTATTAATCTTTATTTAATCTTATTATCGATTAATTTCAATATCTTAACAGCAGCTGAAGCAGCGCCAACTCCATTGTTAATATTTACGACTGTAATTCCCGGTGAACAACTTGTCAACATCGCAAATAGAGCAGTAAAACCGCTCAAGGAAGTTCCATAGCCAATGCTTGTTGGAATTGCAATAATTGGTTGAGAAAACATTCCACCAATAACAGAAGGGAGAGCTCCTTCCATTCCAGCAGCAACAATTAAAACATCACATTTGTTGATTTTTTCCGCTCTAGATAATAATCGGTGAATCCCTGCTACGCCAATATCATAAAATTTTTCGTGTTCAATCCCAAGCGCCTGTAAAACAATACTTGCTTCTTCACAAACTGGAACATCCGTTGTTCCTGCCGAAATTAATGCAACTTTACCAGGAATTTTCTCTTTTACTTTGCCTATAAAAAATGCCTGGCCTTCGAAAGAATAAATTCCCTTTGGATATTTCTTTTTGATCAATTTTAATTTTTCTTCTGAACATCGGCTTCCAATTACTAAATCTTTTTCTTTCAAAATTGTCTTAATAATTTTCAGGATCTTATCTATGGTCTTATTTTCACAGAAAATTATCTCTGGAATGTTTGTTCTATTTTCTCTATGCACATCAAGTGAGGCAAAACCAAGTTCAACCGTTTTTTGGTTTTGTTCAATAAAAGTTAATGCATCTTCAATATCTATTTTTGAGTCTTTCAAATCTTTTAATATTTCTTTTAAATCTTTCTTCATTTCAGTATTTCAATTTTATTAATAATGTTTTGATTTAATTTGCCCGATGCAAAACCTTCGGGATCGATTTCTATTTCTTCATAACCTATCTGATTTAAATATTCTTTAACTCTATCAAAGTTTTGGTACAATATTTCAATCAACTCTTTATCAACTTCTATTTTGGCTTTACTTCCATAATGACGAACACGCACATTTACAAATCCCATCTGTCTCAAAAATCTTTCACCTTTTGCAATCATTTCAAGAGATTTTCTATCAATGGTTGTTCCATAAGGAATTCTGGAAGATAAACAGGGAGCTGCGGGCTTATCATAATTTGGAAGTCCTAATAGAAATGCTGCTTCGCGAACATCTTTTTTTGTAAATCCACACTCAATTAAAGGAGATTTTATTTCTTTCTCTTTGGCTGCTAATCTACCTGGACGGTAATCACCGAGATCATCAAGATTTGCTCCGTCTAAAATGTATTTTACATTTTCATTTTCTGCCAATCGAATTAATCTCGAATAAAGTTCTGACTTACAGAAATAACAGCGATTGATTGGGTTCGATGCATAATTTTCAATTTCAAGTTCGTTGTATTCGATTTCTCTATAATTAAAATTGAACTTTTGAGAAATTTCTCTCGCTAGTTGGATGTCTTCCTCTAAAATTGTTTCAGTTTTTGCAAGAACAATCAAAGCTTTATTGCCAAGAACCTTATTTGCAATAAAAGAAACCAATGTCGAATCAACCCCGGCTGAAAAACCTACTATTACTTTTCCATAAGATCGAATTAGCTTTTCAAGATTTTTAATTTTTTCGTTTATCATTTGTACTCAAGTTAATGATGTTTAGTTATTAATAAATAATTACTGAAAGGAAAAATATAACTTCAAAATAATAAAACCATTTGCAAAAAAATTTCATTTTTACTTCAAACAATAATAAATTTAAGAAAAATTTTTAGTTGAGATTATGAAAAACTCCATACCCAAATTTGCAGGCTTTATATTTTTAATTATCATTTTTCTTACTGTAACCTCTTTTGCTCAAAATGATATATTAAAAATTTTTCAAGATGAACATACTCTGCCAAAAATTGGTGGAAGCCACAGTTTATCATTAACAATCTTTTCATTTCTTCTTGCTGGTCTTTTAGGAGCGGTTGTTTCGTATCGAAAAAAAATTGATGCTTATGGACTTGCCGTTATGGAGGCTCACATCATTTTAGCATTTGCAGCTGCATTGATGATGATGATAATAGGTTCAGAAATTGCACGAGCTTTTGGATTAATGGGGGCAGCGACAATTGTTAGGTATCGTTACAGTCTGAGCAGTCCAAGAGAAGCAAGTTCACTTATTATTTCTCTCGGAATAGGAATGGCTTGCGGAGTTGGTCTTTACACCCTTGCGATTGTTGCAACAATTTTCGTTAGAATTGGATTCAATGTTTTTAATCTTCTTCCAACTTTTTTAATGAATTTGTTTTTCGATATAAAGCACAATTTTAATTTAAAGATTTCCGTTCCAAGCGTTGCCACTCAAGTTTTGATTGAGGATATAGATGAATTGTTGACAAAGGAAAATCTTAATTTCAAATTTGTCTCTGCTAAAGAAAAGAAGTCTGCCCCTGAACAGACTATACTAAGTTATGAAATTGTACTCGATAATCTTGATATGAAAGACACAATTACACAAAAATTACGAGAATTAAAATTCGAAGTTATTGATGTAATGTGGACAGAGAAGAAAGCTGACAAAGTGAGTGATTATTTTTTAGTAAAATCTATTGGTGATTAAATGAGAGTAATGAAGTTCATTTTTTTACTTTTGGTTTTTCTAAATGCATTATTTGCACAAGAAAATTCAAATATTGTTGTTAATGCATTTGGCTTTGTGCAGCCGATCTATGAATGGCAGCCCACAAACGATCAAATTCCTAATAACTCATTTTTAATCAATCGATTTCGAATCGGACTTAACAGCAAATTTTCAAATTGGGTAAAAACAGAAATTGAACTTGATCCTCTTGATAAAAATTTAATTAAAGATGCAAATATCAATTTCGAATTAAACCAATATTTAAGTTTATCTCTTGGAAGGCAGAAGATGCCTTTTTCAAGAGAAAGATTAACTTCGGTGAAGAACATACAATATTTTGAGAGAACAAAGGTAGTGAAAGAATTTGACGATTTAGCTTATGCTGGAAGGGATATTGGTTTGATTGCCTCATTAAATACTAAAGTCAAAACGATAAGAATCAGTTTTTCGGCAGGTATTTTTAACGGTAATAAAGGCGATCTAAATGGTGATTATAATAATTCAAAAACTTATGTACAGAGATTGGAATTAAATCATAAAGATTTCTCAATAGGAATTAACTCAGCACAAAAATTCGATTCCCTTACATCAAAATATTTTGTCGCAAATGGTTTCGATTTTGAAGTCGAACTAATTAATAATCTCAAATTCTCATCGGAATTTCTTATTGGCAGGAAAAACGCAAATTCTCTTCTCGGCGGCGAATATATCGCACTTGAATATACTCTGGATAAATTTATATTTGGGGTAAGGTTCAGCCAATTCTATAGTAACATTAAAAAGAAAAGCACAAACTACTTTGAAGCAAAAACTGATTATAAACCAGCTAAGACAATTAAAATCTCCCTTAATTGGTTAGGTGAAAATAAATCATCAAAATTTAATAATAAGTTTGTCATAGGAGTTTCATATGTCCTTTAATTTTTATAGATGGTTTAAACTAATCGTTGCAATAATTTTACTTTTACTTATTCAGGCTTGCGACAAATCGACTGAACCTGAGCAAAAAGATCAACCCAAAAGACTAAAACTTTACATTAATGAATTTATGGCTTCAAATAAATCCACAATTGCAGATGAAAAAAATCAATACGATGACTGGGTTGAACTCTACAATGGAGAAGACACAACGATTAACCTAAATCAATTCTATCTCACCGATGATTTTAACAGAAAAAATAAATGGCTAATGCCAAATGTATCTATTCAACCTAAAAAGTGGATTCTAATCTGGTGTGACGAGGACTCAGCTCAGGGAATTTTACATTCTAATTTTAAACTTTCTGCTGCAGGTGAACAACTTGGAATCTTTTCTCTTTCATTGGAAGCTATTGATACAATAACTTATGGTCCTCAAAAAACTGATACATCTTTCGGAAGATTTCCTGATGGATCAAATTTCTGGAAATTTATGAATCCAACACCAAATAATTTCAACCAATAAGATTGGAATATGTCAGCTTCGAAAAATGAAATTGAGATTTTACAGAATAAAATAAGAGAATTAGAAAATAAGCTTAGCTGGTACGAATCATTTACAAATGAAATTTTGCAGACAACGAATGTTATCATCGTACATTTGGATAAGGAGGGAAATGTTGTTTTCGTAAATAAAGGGGTTGAAATAATTACAGGTTATTCAAAAGAAGAGATAACCGGTAAAAATTGGTTCGAGACTCTTGTTCCAAAAAATAAATATCCACAGGTCTGGAAAGTTTTCGAGGAATTTCAAAAGAAAAGTGAAATTGTAGAAATTTTCGAAAATCCTATTCTGACAAAAAATGGTAAAGAAAGATTCATTAGCTGGAGGAATTCAATTCTAAAGAAAGGAAATGAAATTATTGGAACACTTTCATTTGGAATTGACATAACTGAAAACCTTCAAATACTAAATCAATTCATTGATTATCAAAAAAGTTTTAAGACATTAGTCGAAAATCTGCCCGGGATGATTTTCAAGTGCAAAAACGATAAAGACTTTACAATGGTTGAAATAAGCAGCAAATGTTTTGAACTTACTGGCTACACGGCAGATGAATTCATTAAGGGCATAGTAAACTTCGGCGATTTAATCTTAGATGAAGATAAAGAAAAAATCTATCTTCAAATAAACGATACAATAAAATCGAACAAACCTTTTCAATTAACCTATAGAATAAAAACCAGAGATGGAAAAATAAAATGGGTCTGGGAACAAGGTATAGCAATAACTGAGAAAGAAAACAAAGAAATCTACCTCGAAGGTTATATCTTTGATATTACTGAAAAGGTTCAGGCGGAAGAACAACTTCAAATTCAAAGAGAATTTTTCAAGCAACTTTTTGAAAATTCACCAATAGCCATCGTTATTTTAGATCGCAATGACAAAATTATTGATATAAATAAAGCGTTTGAAGAGCTGTTTTATTTTAAAAGAGATGAAGTTATAAATCTTACTTTAAATCAATTAATTGTCCCACCAGATAAAAAATCAGAAGGATTAATGCTCTCGGATAAAGTTCTCAGTGATGAAGTGGTTATCACAGAAACCAAAAGAATGCGAAAAGACGGTTCGATTGTTGATGTTCTTGTAATTGGTTATCCAATTTTACACAAAGGTGAAAGAATTGGAATTTTTGGATTGTACAAAGACATTACTGAACAAAAAATGATGTACGAATTATTAAAACAAGAGAAAGAAAAAATAGAAGAGTTGAATAACCTCAAAAGCAGTTTTCTATTAAATATCAGTCATGAAATAAGAACTCCTCTTAATTCAATCTTAGGTTTCAGCGAATTACTGATTTCAGAACTAAATGCACTCAATTTCCCTGAACTGACAGAATTCGCAAAAAGCATTAAACGCGGCGGTATGCGACTTCTTAACTTAATGGATAACATTATTGAAATTTCTCTAATTGAATCTTCAAAATCTGAATTAAGCCTTGAAAAAATAAGTATTAATCTCATTATTGATCCGCTGGTAAATTCATTTACTAATCAAGCAAAAGAAAAGAATCTTTATCTCGAGAAAATTTACGAGAATGATTTTGTTACTCTAACCGATGCCAAAAGATTATCTCTTGTTTTAAGTAATTTAATTGATAATGCAATTAAGTTCACCGAAAAAGGTGGTGTAAAAATCATAACTCAAATTGTAGAAAATGCAGACAAAACAACTTCGGGTTTAATCGAGGTAATCGACACTGGAATTGGAATCTCTGAAAAATTCAAGCAGAAACTTTTCGAATCATTCACTCAGGCATCTTCCGGGCTGGATAGAAAATATGAAGGAATTGGAATTGGTTTATATCTTTCCAAAAAACTGATAGAACTTTTAGGCGGAAGAATCGAAATTGATTCGGAAATAGACAGGGGAACTACCGTTAGAATTTACCTGCCAATTCAATATTAAGATTTACCTATCACCACTTGAAAAATTAGAATTGAACACAAAAAAAATTTCTTAAAAACTCTTTATTTGTTTATTACCATATATTTTAGTATTTATGATCAAAATTTAGGAGAAATCTGTATGAAAAAACTTTTAATTATCTCCACCATCCTTATCCTTTCCTTTTTCTTAACAAGTTGTGAGAAAAAAGACGAAGGTCCCACAGGACCAGACATTCAATTTATGCTTGAGCCTCAGCTTGGTAAAATTTATAACTTTACCGAATACTCATTAGACTCACTAAACAGAAGAACCAATCAATATTATAATTATGCTGAGAAGTGCGTTGCCAAGAATGTAAGCATTGGCGGAGTTAATGATGCTTTTGTCTCAGTTAATTATTCAACCTTTTATTCTGATACAACTTACTTACGAGTTGTTAATGGCAAAGACGTTTATGAATATACGGACACAACTAATTTCTTTGAAGGTAGCTCGTATATAAAATCAAATCTTAAAAACGCTTTACAAAAATTAGCTCAGAATTATGTATGGCTTCCACGCTTACTTCTCAGCAAAGGTAACAATGCTGAGTACGTAATACTATCAAAAAGATTTTACACAATGCAGGTTGATACCGGTGTATTTGTAAATGTAAGTTTTGAAATGAAAGGCAAAAACGAAGGTTTTGAAAATATTACTGTTCCAGCTGGAAATTTTAAAGCTTATAAAGTCAAAGTTTCAATTAATATTGAAGTTTATGCTTATAATCAAAAACTCGACAGCTTTGAAATGGCTCAATACATCTGGGTAAATGACGACATTGATTGGTGGGTTAAACAGTACCAACCCACTGTTAAATCAAATCTCTTTGGTGTAATCGAATTAGGCAGAGAAATTGAACTAACCAGTGTTCAATAAATAAATTCATAGCTGCTTTCATTCATTTGATGAAAGCAGCTTTTTTATCTCACTCATTATTCACATTTCAAATTTTTAGTTAAAATTTTATTTTAATAAAAAACTATGATTTTAATAGAAATTAAACCAAATAAATGTGATTTCTGTGGGGTTTGTGTTGGGGTTTGTCCAGAAGATGCAATCGAACTTAAAGAAGCAAGCATTTCAATAATTGAAGAACGATGCACAAATTGTGCAAAGTGTGTCTGGTGCTGCCCAATTGAAGTTTTAATCTTTAGAAAAGATAAAGTCCAACAACTTAAGGCAAAATCAAATTGAGCCTGATAAAAAATTTTTACGATGTAGTTGTTGTAGGTGCTGGTCCAGCAGGGACAACCGCAGCACGATTTGCTGCTGAACAGGGTGTCTCTGTTTTAGTTTTAGAAAAAGATCGTGATGTTGGTTATCCAGTTCGTTGCGGCGAAGCGGTTAGTAAAGATGGAATTGAGCCTTTCATTAAACCAGATCCAAAGTGGATTGCTTCTACAATCAATAGCTTTGTCTTCATTGCTCCAGATGAAACTGAAGTAAAAATTAAATTTAATAGAACTGGCTATATCTTGGAAAGAAGAATTTTTGATTACGAACTTGGAAAACTCGCAGCTAAAGCCGGAGCTGAAATTTTAACCAAAGCTTATGTTTATGATCTTCTAAGGGAAGATGGAAAAATTTCTGGAGTTAAGTTTGAACACAATGGTGAACCAAAAGAAGTAAAAGCAAAAATTGTTATTGGCGCCGATGGGGTTGAATCTCGAATTGGAAGATTTGCAGGAATTAAAACTCATACAAAAATTTCTGATATGGAATGTTGTGTGCAATTCACAGTTTCAAATATTAATGTCGATCCAGAATCCTGCTATTTCTATTTTGGAACAGAGTATTCACCAGGCGGTTATCTATGGATATTTCCAAAAGGTTCAGATTCAGCAAATGTAGGACTTGGCATTGGCGGCGATAAAGCAAAACTTCGTTCTCCAATTTCTTATATGAATCATTTCCTTGAAAAGAAATTTCCTTCTATTCCAAAATTGACAATGATATCTGGCGGGGTTCCTTGCAGCATTACTTTAAGTGAAATAGTTAAAGAAAATGTAATGCTTGTTGGAGATGCCGCTCGACAGGTTAATCCACTTTCAGGTGGCGGAATAACAAGCGGAATGATTGGCGGAAGTATCGCAGGAGATATTGCAGGCAGAGCCATCAAAGAAAATAATTTCAGACTCTTAAATGAATATCCTAAAATCTGGCATCAAAGAGTTGGTAAACGACATGAGATTTATTACAAAATCAAAAACGCTATTTATAATTTTTCTGATGAAACATTGAACAGTATTGCCCACTCAGCAATTAAAATTCCGGAGAATGAAAGAACTTTACTCTCAATCTTTAAAATCGCTCTTTTCGATAAGCCATCACTTCTTTTTGATTTTGCAAAAATATTTTTTTACTAAGGGTGATTTAGGATAAATTTTATCAACTCTTAAAATTAGAATTTAAACATTTAAAATTTCTTGTAAACTTTTTGAATTTAACTTAATTCAATCACTTTTAGTAATATCCATTCACTCGGCTTGCCTTCGGTTCTACAAAATCCAATACGATTAATTAACAAAGTAACTGGCAAATTTTCTAAATACTTGTCTATTAAATTTTTCTTCGTCTCAGCTTTTTCAAATGAATAAAGTAAACTTATATGAGGAGTAAACTTATCATAATCATTTTTGACATTAAAAATATCGGAGGCAAAATTGTAAATCTTTCTTAATTCATCATTTTTTTCAATTTCAATAAAAAGAGAACGATAAAAGTTGTCAGAGAAATCAATCTTTTTAATTCTTACAAAGAAAGAATTAACCTTCGAGGAAAAAATTTCAAATTGCTCGAATAAGTCTTCTTCATTTCCTGTGAGACCAGATATTAAAGTCAAGTGAGGGATAAATGTAGGTGAATTAGTCACATAACCGAACTGATTGATTAATGATTGAAGTAATTTTTCGACATCCTTTTCGAACAGTAACCAGATGGAATACCCTTTAGCTTCAGGAATTTCCATTTTTATTTTTTCTTATAAGATTTAAAGTGTTTCTTTCCCAGAAAACGCCATCTTCATAACCTTGAATGGATTTATCCTCTTCAGCAAGTTTTAATCTTTTTTCAGCTATACAGCAATAGTATTCATCAATTTCAACACCGCTAAATTTGCGATTCAATTTTTTTGCAACAACAGCAGTTGTTCCTGAACCCAAAAATGGATCAAAAACAAAATCTCCTTCATTTGAACTTGCTAGAATTATTTTTGCTAAAAGTTTCTCCGGTTTTTGCGTTGGATGATCTGTGTTTTCAGGCATCGACCAGAATGGAACTGAAATATCAGTCCACAGATTCGACGGATAAGTTAATCGAAAACCATCTTTCCAATCTTTTGGATTTCCATTTTCATCACGATAAGGAGCAATTACCTTTCGTTTCAATTTCACTTTATCGGCATTAAAAACAAAATTATCCGAAACGGTACAGAATAAAATATCCTCACTGCAATTTTTCCAATTCGATTTTGCACCTCTGCCTTTCTCTCTTTCCCAGGTAATACGGTTCTGAACTTTCAAATATTTCTGAGCAACATCTTGAATCAAATAAGTGGAACGCCAATCACTGCAAATGTAGACCGATGCATTGGGTTTGAGAATTTTTAACAATCTAGCAAACCAACTTTCAAACCATTCCTTATATTCTTCCGGCTTTAATGCTTTGAAATAATTTTTAATCTTAGAATTAACAGAAAAATTTTTATCCAGATTATAAGGCGGATCAATGAAAAGTAAATCCACAAAATTTCCCGGCAATTTATCTATTACATCAAATAAATCCTGATTGATAATTTTATTTTCAATCTCTGATGACAAAACTTGAGTATCAAGATGAATTAGATTTTTTTTCAATTCATTGATTTCATCTTTAGTAAGTCGAATTGTTCGATTTCTTGGGGCTGGGATTTTCATACCTTTTGCAAATTGGTCGGGAAAATTTTTTAAGACTAACTTATTTATATGTGATTAAAATTCAACTCAAAATTTTCTTGCTGTTCTTCGTTTTTTAGAACTTTTAAGATTTTTTGGTAATCATCTTTCTTGGCTTTAAATCTTACTTTGATCATTTCATTATCAAATTCACTTTCAACACTATCAGCAAATTTTTGAATGAAAGCTAACTTATAAGCTTTATCTGGTGCTAAAAGCACTTCTTCTTCAACATAATTTTCTTCAATAAACTTTTCAATTCTCTCAATCAAAGCATTAATGTTTATTCCTCGCTCAGCCGAAATGAAAATTGCCTGAGGATATTTTAAGTTTAGGAATTCTATAATAGATTTGTCCTCTATCAAATCAATTTTATTAAAAACGATAAGAGATTTGTTTTTATCCGCATTTATTTCTTTTAATGTGTCTTCGACAACCTGAATTTGCTCTTCACGATTGGGATGACTTGCATCAACAATGTGAAGAATTAGATCGGCATAAACAATTTCGAATAATGTACTTCTGAAAGATGCAATTAAATTTGGCGGCAGTTTCCTGATGAAACCAACAGTATCAGAAAGCAGAAATTCATACCCATTTTTTGTTCTGACCAATCGCGTGGTCGAATCTAAAGTTGCAAAGAGTTTATCTTCAACAAGTACATTTGCATCAGTTAAAAGATTCAATAGAGTGGACTTTCCAGCATTTGTATAACCTGTTAAAACAACTTTGAAAAATTTTTCTCTCTGTTTTCTTTGAGTAGTTCTCTGAGTATCAATCTCTTCAAGTTTATGTCTTAAAGTCGATATTTTTCTTTTGATGATTCTTCTATCAGTTTCAATTTGAGTTTCGCCAGGCCCTTTTGTACCAATTCCACCATACTGTTTAGAAAGGTGTGTCCACTGGCGGGTAAGTCTTGGTAGATAATATTCATACTGAGCGAGCTCAACTTGAGTTTTAGCTTCTCTCGTTCTTGCATGAGAAGCAAAAATATCAAGAATAACCGCTGCTCTATCAAGTACTTTGCATTTAGCTAAGTTTTCAAGATTTCTGACCTGAGTTGGTGTTAATTCTTCATCAAAAATAATTGCACTGATATTGTTTTCCTGAACAAATTGAGCAATCTCTTCAGCCTTGCCTTTTCCAACCAGATAAGCAGGATTTGGATTTTTTAAATCTTGAATAAAAACTTTTACAACCTCACCTCTGGCAGTTTTACACAAAAGTTTTAATTCTTCAAGATGATCAAAGACAACTCTCTTGTCCTGTTTTGGTAAAATCACTCCAACTAAAACAACCTTTTCAAGTTCTGTTGGTTTTATCTCTAACATATTCACCTAAATTTTTATTGGTTCAATGTTTTTTAAATCGTTTTTAGAAGCTCTTGCAATAATCATTTCAATTACCAGACATATAATTGCAAGAATTAAAAAAAGTTTCCACAGCTCGGTTCCGTATCTCTCCTGGGCAATAATTTCCTGTGGGTTTACCTCTAAATTTAAAATTCGAAACCTTGAAGAAGGAAAAGATAATTTTGCAAATTTTTCAAATTCATCATCTTTGAGTTTGGTAAGATTGGATTCCCGCGAATTAATATTTACTGAAATCATTCCAATTAATTTATCGCCCTCAAAAATTTTATAATTACCAGCATTCTCAAGTTCTCCAATACTTACAACATTTTTCACAAGATTCTCTGATGAAAAAATCATCTCTTTCCCGTCAGGAGCTTGAACTCTAAGTTGATCAGTAATTCTTTTAAATGGTTTGAATTGGACATCATCACCAGCGATAAAATTAAGATTAGTTCCATTAGAATTTGCATAAAGCGCTATTCGATTTATTAAAGGTACAAAAATTGGCTTTAGGGGAAGCTCGTTCCAATTCAGATCCATTGCTGAGGTAAAAAGTAAAACCACCCCCTGACCAATTTTTTCTTCCACAAGAAAGGAGTAGTTATTTTCAAGAGTAATTATTTCTTTCCCATTTAATGTAGGCTTATAATTAAACGACATAAAAATTTTAGGAGATTCAATTTTCTTTGGTGTGCTTTCCGCAAATATTCCAGAGAAAATTGGATGATTAAAATCAATCTCTTTAAATCTTGTGAAGCTTGATTTATTTTCCTTTGAACCAGTTACTCCATCTATAGGATTTAGTCCGAGAGTTTCGATTGCCTTACTAAATGCTAATGCTGAGGAATTAATTCCAGGAAGTATTAAAATCTTGCCTCCATTTAGAATATAATTTTTCAGCGAATTCAGATTAAAAATTTTTTCTGGAGATGAAAGTATTATAATGTCGTAGTTCTCGAGCTTATATGAATTAAAAAACTGCGTTGATGATTGAGTAATATAAAAGATCGGTTCAGAATTATCATCAAGAGTTTGTGATAAAACGAGATTTATAAAAAGCAAATCATTTTGATTTTCGCTTACCATTAAAACTTTGATTTTCTCGGGTACATAGAAATTAAAAAATCGAACATTATCTTTTAGAAAATCATCCTCTTCTATTTCGAGTTTCCCTGAATTAAATCCATATTCTTTTATCTGTCCAGTAAATGTAAAGTTGCCTGACGCATTGCTATTAAGATCGATCCCTTTTTGAGCAGCTTTTCTATCATTAAAGTAAAGGTTTGTACTGACATTAATACCTTTTTCAGAAGAATAATTGTTTAATGTTGCACTGATAGAAACTGGCTTATTAATTTCAAAAATTCTCGTTAAGACCTGAAGTGAGTCTATGGAAATATTGAAAGCATCCTTTTCGCCTATTTTGAAAATATAAATTCTTGTATTGGCATCAAAAGATTTGTCTAACTTTGGTAATTCGGATAAATTATCTGACAAATTTGTTTTCTGAAAATCTGTCAAAATGTAAATTTCTTTTGAAAGATTTGTTGTCTTTTCAAGAATCTTAGAAAGAGAAATAAAAACATCAATAAAAGTTTTTGAAACATCTTTTACTTCAATATTTTCTATTTCATTCAAGACAAGATTTTTACTTAAAGGATTAAAATCTTCTTTTAAAACACTCAGTTCGGAAAATTTAAGCAGATAAATTTCATCACCTTCTTCGGTCATCTCAAGTATTTTCTCTGCGATTTTTTTAGCCTGCGAGATGTAAGTACCTTTTTTATCTTCAACCGACATACTTGGCGTATCGTCAATCACAAGAATGATTGTATTTTTAACTTCGGAACCAAGTCCGGCTATCTTAACATTTCTGATAGTTGGTCTTGCAAATGAAAGAACAAGAAAAATAATCACAAGCGTTCTGAGTATTAAAAGAAGAATCTGCTTAATCTTAATCTTGCGCATTTTATTTTTTTGCATCTCTTTCAGAAACTGAAGAGAGCTGAATTCGATTACTTTAAGTTTTCGCAGATTAAGCAAATGAATAATAATTGGAATTGAAGCTGCAATTAATCCAAATAAAACTAAAGGATTTAGAAATGTCATACTCTAAATTGATTTTTTGTTTTTAACCTATTAATGTTCTTCTGATAGAAATTCGCGCAAATAGAACCAGTTTTCTCTTAACCATTTTATTTTATCTTTATAATCCGGATATAATTTCCTAACCTTCTGCCAGAAAGATTTTTTATGATGTTTATCTTTTATGTGAACAATTTCATGAACAACTATATAATCAATTACATCAAGCGGAGCCTGAATTAATTTCCATGAGAAGTTTAAGTTGTTTTTTGCTGAGCAGGAACCCAAAGTTTTTTCACCACTGCTAATTCTTATGTTCGAATAAATCAATCTCTCTCCGAATAATTCAAAGTATTTATCTATATAAAAATTAACTCTCTCCGTAAAAATATCCCTTGCCTTTTGACGATAAAACTTTTCAATTAACTTTTTTGCATCTTTTACATCTCTTTCAGAAATAATCAAGGAACTATCTGTTATAAAAATTTTTATTTTATTATCAAAAGGATAGATGTTTCCAGCTATTTTAAGTTTTAGCGGCTTGTCCAGAAACAAAAACTCTTCGTCATCACGAAAAAGATATTTTCTGATTTTAGCTCTTTTTGACAATATTTTAGTTCTGCGGTCAGATATCCAGTCTTTATATTTATCAATTATCTTAAAAATGGAATCATTTGGTAACGTTTTCGGAGCCTGAACAATTAACTCACCATATTGATTGATTTTTATCGATACAGTTTTTCTATTTGAACGAATAATCTTATCTGGTTTAATCATTATCTCCTTAATTTGAGATGAAATCTAAAAACAAAATAAGAAATCGTTAGAATATTTTTTGAGTAAGAAACTCAAGGCTTCAAATCCAGTCAGACATTTCAATTGAAAACAACTTTGAAGAAACAATTTGTTTGTTTGATTTGTTCTTTAGTGCAAGATTTTTTGATGCTTGATTAAATCTTAACATTAATTTAAACAATCACTAGTTAATTTTGTGAATAAATGAGAGATAAAAATGGCTATCTTCTTTACTATCTTTTTTAGTCTTTACACTTTAATAAACTCGTACATTTTCTATCGTGGCTGGCAGTCTCTTTCAATTTATCCACATTTCAGAATTTTGTACGCAATAATTTTCATCATAGCTGCGAGTGCCTACATAATTGCGAAATCTCTTTCGAATCATTTACCAGATTTTATTTACACAAGTTTGGTCTGGATTGGTTCTTTCTGGTTTATGTTCTTGTTTTACTTTTTTCT
This sequence comes from Ignavibacteria bacterium, assembly GCA_013177855.1. Taxonomy (NCBI): domain Bacteria; kingdom Pseudomonadati; phylum Ignavibacteriota; class Ignavibacteria; species Ignavibacteria bacterium. The sequence goes on along the minus strand of JABLYA010000001.1, from coordinate 1,664,839 downwards.
ATCAATTGTTCTGATTGATTTAGTTCGACTTGTTAATCACTTTATTCATTTTCTGCCATCATTTCTATTTAGAAATCCTGAACAGACAAGATTTTATGTTGCGCTTGCTGTTGTTCTATTCACATTGAGTTTTACAGTTTATGGTTATTTTAATCGATTGAATATAAAAGTGAAAGAACTAAACATAAGTTTGACTGAAGACTCATCAAAAGAATATCGAATTGTGTTCTTTTCTGATTTGCATATTTCTGTTGTAAACAATCATTCTTTTCTGAAAGATGTTGTAGATAGAATTAATTCACTCAAGCCTGATCTAATTCTAATTGGCGGAGACTTAGTAGATGAAAGAGCTGAAAAATTAGAAAAGCTAAAACTTGTTGATGAACTTAAAAATCTTAAATCTAAATATGGCATTTACTCAGTGACTGGAAATCATGAATACATAAATCGTGCAGAGCCAGTAATAAAATTCCTCAGTGAACTAGGAATTAAATTCATCAGGGACGAGCATGTTTTAATAGATAGCTCATTCTATGTAATTGGAAGAGAAGATTTCAGCAAAAACAATTTTACCGATATCAAAAGAAAATCACTCGAAGAACTTGTAAGTAAACTTGAAATCGAAAAACCTAAAATTTTAATTGATCATCAACCATTAAATCTAAACGAAGCAGTTGAAAACTCAATAGATTTACAACTTTCTGGACATACTCATCACGGGCAAATCGCACCGGCAAACTTGATTACAAATTTAGTTTACGAATTAAGCTGGGGATATAAAAAGAAAGGTAAGACACATTTTTATGTTTCATCTGGAATTGGAACATGGGGACCGCCAATTAAAATCGGTAATGATGCCGAATTAATCTTGATAACATTTAAGATTTAAATCAGCGGATATCCAATTGAGAAATAGAATAAGTAAGGTCCAAGACTCAATGGTTTTTTCAACAGATCCTTACGAATGTAAAAACTTCGCCCTATAGAAAAATCAGCCGGTCCGATTGGTGTATCAAATGCAATTGTAAAGCCAAAACCATGTCTGAGTTCATCAAACTTAATTGATGCTGCACTGCTCCAGATTCCACCAAGATCGTAACGAAGTTTTAGATAAGTATCAAAAAATATTTTAAAGGGAAGATAAAATTGATATTCCAGAGAAGTGACCAAAATTTGTCTTCCAAGAAAATCGTCTTCCCTTAAACCAAAAAATGAATTCTGTCCTCCAAGACGGAATTGTTCAAAAAACGGGAGTGTCTCATCACCAAATCCAAAAACCAATTTTGTCGTTAATCGGTGACGGCTGAAATAAGTCGTGTTTGATTCATATTCAAAATAAATCCTTGAGTAACTCGTTTTTCCGCCAAATGCTTTCAAAGAACTTTCATAAAATGTGTTTAGATAAATTCCTTCGGTCGGGAAAGGATACTTATCTCTTGAGTCAAAAAGAGTACTCAATTTCAAAACAGAAAGATTAAAATCTGTTTTGTTTAATCCCTGAATATTATTTGGAGTAAATCGAGCCAGTTCATATCTGGTTTCAATGAAGACCATTCCAAGTTTTTCAACCTGGGAACCTGTCGAAAAAGCAATTCCAGTTTTTCGGATATCATAAGAACCAATTTGCATTCTTTCCCATCTTTTACTTGTATTAAAAGGTGAATCACCGAAGAAATTTCGATTGATGAAAGAATAAAACACTCTAAGCTTGTAATTCAAATAAGTGTTAAAAATTCTATTTGAACGATGTTCAATACCAATGAAATGATTTCTTAATCCACCAAAAAATTGAGCTCCAATTTCGGTACCTGTTCCATTAAAATTCTCATCTCTAATATCAAGAGCAATTTGTACATTTCGTTCGTTATCGCTTCTAAGTCCGAACCTTGCCAGTCCAGTGTTTTTTTCTTTGACTTTGAAAAATAAATTCTCTCTGCCATTTTCTTGTAAATAATAAGCAAAAACATTTTCAAAAAGATTTGTGGCTTCAAGATTGGTCATACTTTTCTTAAGATCTTCGATATCAAAAATCTGATTCGGTTTTACGACAATTTCTCTTTCAATAACTGAATAGTTCGTTTTTGTATTTCCAAGAATAATTACTGAGTCAACTTCGCCCGAAGTAAAGTTAATATTCAGTACATTATTTCTTTCATCAAAATCGATTTTATCAATGGTCAGTAAAGATAGATTTAACTTTCGGAGTTTTCTTAGAACATCAAGGAAATGATCAGCGATTTTTTCTTCATTAAATTTTTGACCTTTGATTTTCATTATATCGTCGTAAATTCCAATTTTAATCAGAGATGCAGCATTATTAACAAATACTTCCCTAATTACTGGTTTCTCTTTCCACTTAAGTTTATATGACAAATAATCACCTTCTGGATATAGGCTCATTTCGATGAAAGAAAAGTCATCTTCGCAGAAATCATAAAAATTTTTTAGAAGAGTTGATGAATTGAATTTATCAAGCTTAATTAGATTTAAAATTGCGAGATCTATTTTACTGCTTCCGCTTCCCTGATATTTTATCGAGCGAATATCAAAAGATTTTTCTTCTAATCGATTTAAATATTCTTGATCAATTGCTTTTTTAATTTCAGGAGCAATTTTTGAAGCTGTTTCATATCCTTTGAGGATTAATGAGTCGAGCCCGCTAAAATCCGTTGATTGATGAAAAATTTCAGGGGTAATAACAAAATCGGCTTCCTGTAAATCCAGCTGCTCAATCGTTTTAAGTGGAATGCTTACGACCTGATCGGCAAGGAACCAGGGAAGTTTTAATTCTTCTTTTGATCTCAATGAACTTGTAGTGTTAACAGCAATAACAATCTCTGCTCCGAGCTGTTTTGCGATTCTAACAGGAATATTTGCAACTAAACCGCCATCCGCTAAAAGGAAGGTATCTCTTGGAATTGGAGAAAGCAAAAAAGATACACTTGAACTTGCACGCATCGCTTCACTTAAATCACCATCTGAAAGAATGACTGGCTTCCCTGTTAAAAGATCTGTGCAAACAGCTCTAAAGGGAATTAAAAGTTCATCAAAACTTTCTTTAGAATGTAAAGGAGCCTGAATAATCAATTGATTAAGATAATTGACAAGATTTTGTCCCGTACTAACTGAGGTTGGTATGACAGGTTTTAAACCTTCAAGTTCTAATGTTAGAATACTTCTATCTTCTGTAATCTTTTGTTCGACGAAAAGATTTGATCTTTTCTTTTGAGGCGAGGGTGAAACGATATCATCCCAATTAGTATTAACAAGTATTGAGTCAAGCTGATCAATTGTATATCCGCTAGCATACAGCCCGCCGACAATCGACCCAAAACTTGTCCCTACAATTAAATCGGGTTTAATTCCATTTTCAAAAAGAGCTTTAAGAACACCGACCTGAGCTGCGCCTCTCGCACCACCTCCAGAAAGCACTAATGCAACTTTGGGTTTTTCGACAGGGACTTTTTTTAAGAGCCCAAATGGAAGCGGAACTTCTCTAAATTCAGTTTTTATCTGATTCTGAGAATAAACAGAACTAAAAAAAACAAGAATTAAAATAGCAGTTAAAACATTACGCATCACATTGAAATTAGAATTAAAATTTTCCTTTGGCTAATCTTTTTCTTCTTTCCTTTGCATTTTGCTCAGCCTGTTCCATCAATCGTTGCATAAATCCTTTTTTAGATTTTCTGTCAACAGGTTTCAATTCAATTGGTTTCGAAAATTTATTCATATAATACTGCTGAGCAATCGAGAAAAGATTAAACATAAAATAGTAAAGATTCAAACCGGAGGGAAAACTATTAAAAAGCAAAGTGAAAAGAATTGGCATAATATAAATCATCGCTTTCTGTCTTGGATCGGTAATGCTCATTTTTTGTTGAATGAACATTGTAATACCAAGAAGAAGTGCAAGCCCGCTGATTTCATTAATCATAAAGAATGGAAGTCGGAATGGCAAATGCACAATTGTATCTGGAACCGATAAATCTGTAATCCAAAGTGTAAAAGGTTGTTGTCTTAATTCAATTGTTGCACGGAAGAGACCGTATAATGCAATCAAAATTGGCATTTGAAGCAAAATTGGAAGACATCCGCCTGCAGGATTAATTCCATAAGTCTGATATAATTTCATCACTTCCTGATTCATCTTCTGCGGATCGTCCTTATACTTTTCTCTAATCTCATTCATCATCGGCTGCAAAAGCTGCATCTTCTTCATCGACGTCATACTTTGTTTTGTCAATGGATGAAGAAGGATTTTAATTATTAATGAAAAGATGATGATAACTATTCCATAATTTGGAATAAATGAATGTAAAAATTTCAATAGTGGAAGCATCAAATATTCGGCAATGGGGCGAATAATAAATGTCAAACCCAAAAATGAACCAAAATCCACAATCGAAGTCATTGTTGGATAATGAGCTTTCAAAGTGTTGTATTCAATAGGACCAAAGTAAAAATTGTAAGCATCACTGGCATAAGCAAAGTTATTGATGTTCTTGCTTATGGAGATAGAGTATCTATCAATTACACCTCCATTTGGAAGGGCTTTTTTCTCACCTTTAAGCTCTAAAAGTCCATCTGGATCTTTTTGAAGTGGGAGAATTGTAATAACAAAATATTTATTTCTTATTCCTACCCAATCAAAGATTCCCGTAACTTTCTTTTCGAGTTTTTCGCCGAATTTAGTCGCATCAAAATTAAACAATTCATCTGCAGCGTAATAATCTACTTTTGCAAACGATGCTTCGTCAAATGTATTTTTCTCGACGAACCTAATTCCATTTTCCCAATCAAGGCTGTAACGATTACCCGAAATAACTCGATCCATTCCCTTGAATTCAACATCAACGCGCACAAAATATTTATCTTTATAAAAAGTAAATTTCTTTCTAATGAATGAGGTATCATTAAGTTTTAGTACAAAACTTTTTGTGATTGAATCACTGTCAGTTAAACTTACAAAGCTTTCAGTAAATTCAGGTTTGAATTCAAAGTAAGAAGTGCTGATTAATTTACCATCTTTGGTTACGAAAGAGAGATTTAAATCACCACCTTGTTTGGTATTGATTAATTGAACCGGACCGCCATACCACTCTTTGTATTTTTTCAGAAAAACACGATTGAACTTTCCACCAGTGGAATTAATTTCAACTTTATATAAAGGAGTTTCAACTGTAAAAAATCTATTTTTACCCAATTCAGCTTTTGAAAAGTAAATTCCGAGTGTATCGATAACTTCTTTTGTCTCTTCTTTTTTAACTAAGTCAGCAGATTTTTCTTCACCTAACTCGGAGCTTTTCTTTTGTTCGGAATGAACTTGAGCTGAGTCCTGATGTTTTTTAGGCATTTTACTGGGATCTGGTGTATTATACCAGAGCCAGACCATCAAAACTAATCCAATTAATATAAAAGCTAAGACTGTATTTCGATCCATAATTCAAACCTTTTTTAATTACTCTAACGGGTCATATCCACCTTTATTAAACGGATTGCATCTCAGAATCCGCCAGGTGGATTTTAAAAATCCTTTAATTACTCCATACTTTTGAAATGCTTCAATAGAATATTGACTGCAAGTTGGATAAAATCGGCAGGAAGGTGGAAAAAGCGGAGAAATAAACTTTTGATAAAATTTAATTAAGTAAATAAATACATATTTCATTCTTTTTCTATATCCTTCTTAATCAGTTCAAATAATTCAAGCACATCGTTTTCAAGATCACGCATCTTCAATTTCGGAGAAATTTTCTCATTTAATTTATGTGAAGAGATAATTACATATAACTTTCGAGAACGATTTTTCAATGTATCAATTAAAGAATGTTTGTTTAATCTGTAAAGCTCTCGAAAAATTCTTTTTAATCGATTTCTCCAGACAGCTTTTCCACTTTTCCTGCTAACGGCAAATGCAATTTGAATATAATTTTTTTCTGGAATTTCAGGATTCAGCTCTTCGATGACGAAAGAACATTTAATTTTTTGACTTTTTGAATAAAGCTTTTTTCCAAATAGTAAAGTTCTTTCGAAAACTTTCTTTGATTTGATTTTTTCACTTTTGGGAAAGCGAAAACGATGCAAATTGTTTATTTCTCGTCACTTACAGTTAATTTTTTTCTTCCTTTAGCTCTTCTTCTTTTAAGAACGGCTCTTCCGTCTTTAGATTTCATTCGAGCTCTGAATCCATGGGTTCTTCTTCTTCTTATTTTACTCGGTTGAAATGTCCTTTTCATCTAATACCCTTCATTTTTGTTTTCAATTTTGTCGCAAAGATAAAAATAATTTGGTAGAGTAAAAAATTTGTGGAAAATCAGAATTTAATCCCAAAATCTTCTCATTAAATCAAAATATTTCTATCGTTTATAGATTTTTCCATTAATTACAACAAATTGGATTTTATTTTCATCATCTTTCAGAACGAAATTTGCGCTATGACCTAAAAACTTTTTTGATTCACGTAAGGGTGACTTTGTTGAACTAATCATTTGATCAAGCAAAGTATCTTCATTTATCTTCTCAAAACTTCCCTGATAAATTATTGTAGTAAAACCATTGTCGAGCAATTTTTCCAGATCGAGATTTTTGAGTTGCTCATATTCGTTTAAGATATTTTCATAAACTTTCCCGAATTCCAATTTTAAATTTTTACCATCTAAAGTATCAAAACCAGAAAAAGTTGAAAGGTCACCTATATCAGCGACGGTGTAAAATCTTATATATCTATTACGAAGCGAATCGTATTTCTCAGTATAATTGATACCAAGATCAACAATGTATTCTGCTGAGTCTTTTTCAACTTTCACATTCTTAATCAAGAGATCAAAAAACAATCGTTGATTTTCAGGAATTGAAAGATAATTTTCCAGAGATTTGGATTTGTAAATTTCATAAGCAATTGAACAAAGTGAACCTGCAAGAGCAAGGAAGTTCATTTTTCGAATTTCTTGTTTTTCAAAATCATTAAAGTAACCGCCCGACTCAATTAGAATTGTACTGCTTCCCCATTTCTGAAAATTATCGCCAAATGCTCTTGGCTCAAACTCATCATCGTAACGGGCAACAACTCCGGGATAGAATTCTTCTATGATCTCTTTTATCTCAACACAAACTTTAATTGCTCTTTCCCGAACATTATTTATATTTCTATCGTAATCAAATGCGGGGGCGAGCAATGCAATTGCCGCTGGTCTACCACTCCTGCCGACCGAATTATTTGTATATTGATCGTGTAGATTAAAAGCAAAATCTGGTTCAATTTCATCCCGGATTTTCTTTAATATTTTACCTTCAGGAGTCTGAAGCCTTAATGCATCGCGATTGATATCAATTTCTTGATAATTTCTTCTTTCAAATTCTTTTGCTCCGTCAGGATTTAAAATTGGAATGATGTATAAAGTGATTTTCGATTTTAATCTTTCTGAATAATCTTTATGTTTTATAAAAAGGTTAACTAAATCAAGTAAAGCCAGAGATGCAGTTGATTCATCTCCGTGCATTTGTGACCACATCAATATTTTTATTTTACCGTCTCCAAATTTCAGAAGCTTGATATCTCGGCCTTTGAACGATGAGCCAATTTTCTGAACTGAAAAAATTTCCCTTTCGCTTTCAATTAACGAGTCAAGAGTTCTGTGATAATCCTTTATATCAAATCTTCGAGTCTGGATTTGTGTGACTTTGTATTTGGAATAATCTCTATGAAGTTCTGATACAAGTTCATTTAAATATTGATCGTGTTGCTGTGAAGATGATTTATTGATGCTCATAAGAATTAAAGTGTAAATTAAAAGTAATTTTTTCATAGATTTCATTTCAATAATTTCGATACAAAATTAAACAATAAAGGAGATAAAAATGGCAACAGAAGAACTTAAAATTGGCGATAAAGCTCCCGACTTCAACTTAATTGGAGTTGACGAAAAATATTATTCACTTGATTCATTTAAGGACAAAAAATTACTCTGTGTAATTTTCAGCTGCAATCATTGCCCATATGTTAAAGCTTATGAAGATAGAATTATTGCATTGCAGAAGGAATTTGAAAACGATTTACAAATCGTTGCGATTAACTCAAACGATGAAGTTAACTATCCCGAAGACTCTTTTGAAGAAATGAAAAAACGAGCAAAGGAGAAAGGATTTAATTTTCCTTATCTGCGAGATAAAGATCAAACTATTGCCGAAGCTTACGGAGCCACTCATACACCCGAAGTTTTTCTATTCGATCAGGAAAGAAAACTACAATATCACGGAAAGATTGATGACAATTGGAATTATCCCAATCAAGTCAAAGAAACTTACCTGAAGGATGCAATCAAAGCACTGCTTGAAGGTAGAGAAGTAAAGATTAAAGAGACATATTCAATCGGATGTACAATTAAGTGGAAGGTAAATTAATCTTTCAAGATTGGTTTATACCGAAGTAAATGAAGGAATTCAAACTCGATTATGTTCTTTTAAACTAGTCAAAACAGTTGATGAGCGGATAATCGAATTGTGTGAACCTAAGAAATAATTATTCTTTAATTTGTCTTTTTAGTTAAACTCTGCCAGAGACTTTTCCACCTCTGGCAGAGAAAAATAATAACTTTCCGTATTCGAGTTGATTAAAACGAATTGTCACAAAATTGAATCAGCCAAAATTACTCATCTAATGATTCCAATTCTTTGACAACATTTTTTTATCAAATAGATTTTATTGCTTCAATGTAAATCATAGTAATCAAGCAATTAGATAACTTTAAGGTGTGAAGCCAAAATTCAATGTGATAAATATCCCGCCTAAGTCTTTGCGTGTAAATCCTTCTAAATTTTCAACTCCTTCATTGAAGAAGTGAATGAATTGATATTTGAGGCTTATCCCAATCGGATTTTTTCTATCAAAGCCGAAATATGCACCTGCACCGATTGAACCACCAAGTGTATATCTTGCATGAGCATACTTGAAGCTTGTGAAGAATTCGTACTTATAAGGTGTTGTTATCGTCATTGCAGGACCTATTGCAACTTGAACAAAAGGTCTGAAGTTATCGACTATATCTTCTTTAAAAAGTCTGTACCTTAAACCAATATTAAGCGGCATAATAAAAACGCGATTCTTTTTGCCGACAACATAAACATTTCCCCAATAATCATAATATTCGAATTCCTGAGCATCTTTTGATTCAGAAAACATTAAATCTGCAAAGATTGATGTTGTCGGTGTGATCTCTTTGTTGTAAGTCAATCCAATTCCCAAACCACCTTCAGAAAAATGGAGATCAAAGTACATATTCGTGTAAAGCTTTTCCTGTCCATAAAGAAAAGTAAAAGCCATAAAAATCATTGATGAAATCAGAAAAACCTTTTTCATTTCTAAACTCCAGTAATATTCTCATTCATAATTTTCTTAAAAAAAATTTCACACACAACTTAAATCAATTTACAACTTTCAGCAACATAAATTTCAGGTAACGAGTTTCGGGCATTCTTGGGTGAATTGGATGATCAATAGAAGCTTCGCCTGTTTTCAAAATCATATATTGTCTTCCAGATTTCAGTGCTGCAGTCAAAACTATTTCCTGAAAGTCATCTTCACTTAAGTGATGCGAACAGGATGAAGTAAGAATATATCCACCCTCTCGGATCATATTGAATGCATGATTGTTAATCACATAGTAACCTTTCTTTGCCTGCGGAACATTTTTCTTTGTTTTTGTAAATGAAGGCGGATCGAGATTAATTACATCAAACTTTCGTCCTTCTTTTTTCATCACTTTCAAAATATCAAAAGCATCTTTTTTAATAATCTCAACTTTATCTAAATCAAAACCATTCAATTCAATATTTTCTTTGAATCGATCAAGTGATTCCTGAGAAATATCAATAGATGTAACTTTCTTTGCGCCACCGAGTAATGCAGCCAGAGAAAAACCACCTTCATTGCAAAAAACATCCAGCACCTCAGCATCTTTCGAAATTGGAATAAGTAAATGTCGGTTTTCTGTTTGATCGAGATAAATTCCTGTCTTCTGTCCTTCAAGCAAATTCACTTTCATTTTCAACTTACCATCAAAAATTATTTCTTCAACATTATCGCCATAAAGAACTTTAGTAAATCTTGGTAATCCTTCAAGTTCCCTTGCCGTTGTATCATTTCGAAGTACGATATTTTTAGCGTCAAATTCTTTTATAAGAAGATTTGTAATAATATCAAGATAATTTTCCATTCCAGCTGAATTAAGCTGAATCGAATAACTATCATTGTATTTATCTATAACGAGTCCAGGCAGAAAGTCACTCTCGCTGTGCACAAGTCGGTATGCAGTTCGGTTTGAACAAAATGTTTCACGAATTTCTCTTGCTCGTTTTAATCTTCTTGCAAAAAACTCACGATCAATTGGTTCTTTGGTCTTAGTTAGAATCCGAACCACTACCAATGAATTCGGATTGTAAAAACCAGTCCCAACAAATTCTTCTTTTGAATTGATCACATCAACCAGGCATCCAATTGGGAGAGATTTGTCAATTTTTTCAAGCTCGTTGCTGTAAACCCAGAGGTGACCTGCCCTTACTCTCTTCTCGTGACCTTTTTTTAATTTCAATACTGGGTATTCCATAATTCCTGATCTCCTTTTGTTTTGTTAACAAAGTTTTATAGATTTTTACAGAACGAATTTTTTATTCGTTCTATTTAACTGGGATAATCGGTATCGTACAGGTTCTGATACCTGGGATACAGGAAAAAATTCCTCCAGTTAATGCAAAATTAATTAAACTAAATTTTTCATTAAAAAATGAACAAACAAAAGGAAATTTCAAATGCCTGTAAATCTTGAAATTAAAGTTCCTGTCAAAAACCTTAAGAGTTTGATTGATATAATCGAAAAGGAAGGAGCTAAGAAAATTTATTCAGCACGGCAGGTCGATGTTTATTACAAATTAAATAATGGCAGATTAAAAATTAGAAATTCAAGCGGGAATGGAGAGAAATCAATTATTTTCTATAAAAGAATTGAGGATGGCTCTGAAAGATGGTCAGACTTTGAGGTAATTAAAGTTGATAATCCTGAAACATGGATTAAGTTTTTCGACAAATTTCTTGAGAGATTAGTCGTTGTCGATAAACATAGAACACTTTATCATCTTTTTAATACAAGAATTCATTTTGATAAAGTGCGTGGACTCGGAAATTTTATCGAACTTGAAACCAAGGTTGTTCGAAATAAAAATCAAGCAAAGAAAGAATTTCAAAAATTAATTGAATTGCTTAAACTTAATCCAGAAAAGCAAATTTTAAATTCCTATTCAGATTTGATTCTTAACAAAAGGAAATCATAAATGTATCTTTACACAAAAACGAAAGAAGAAGACTTTAATCCCTTCGAAGAAATTAATGCGAGACTTAGAGAAAATAAATTCTCCTCTTTCATTTATGTTGTGCCTACTCGTAGAAAAGTTAGATTTTTAAATCGTGAACTAACAGAGGCTGCACCGAATAAAGCAACTCCAAGATTAAACATCTACACAATCGGAGATCTTGCAGAAGAAATTTTTAAGAGCAAATTCACAGGATGGACAAAGATTACATCATCACTTCAATATTTCTTAATAAAAAAAATTCTTTCGGAGCTTGATCTGGAATATTTCGCTGTTAAGGGAAAGTACATTCCAAATGGATTAATTGAATTAGTAATCAATGTAATAACTCGATTAAAAGAAATCGGTTATTCCGACGCTGAATTCGAAAAAGAACTTGACGATTTTGAAGGTTACAATAAAATCAAAATGAATGACCTGAGTAAAATTTATTCCAGTTATCAGAAATTACTTAAAAACTTAAATCTCTTTGAGACTGGTGATGTTTATCTTAAAATTAATTCGATGAATTCAAAAGAAATAGAAGAAGCTTTTCGAAATATTTTTGATGAAGTCGATTACTTATTAATTACTGGATTTAATGAATTCACCAATCCTGAATTGAAATTAATTGAAGGGCTTTCTAAAATAAATAATCTCAAAATGACTGTTACACTTGATTTTCACGAAAGCAATAAAGAAATCTTCGAGAATCTAATCGATACACATCAGCATTTGATAAACATCGGTTTCCACTATATAATCACAAACAAATTTGAGAAAAATGACGAGTTCAATCAGAAAATTAAGAATGAATTATTTATTAATCCTTCAAAAGAAAAATTAAATGCTGGAAACATTTTTAAATTTTCTGGTTTTGATGCAAGAGATGAAATTGAAACCATTGCAAGAATAATTAAACATAAGGTTTTTCAAAATCCAAATCTTGATTTAAGTAAAATTTGTATTGCAATTAAGGGAATAAATGAATATTCAAATCTTGTCAGAGAAATTTTCTATAAATATGGAATCCCCGTAAATGTAACTGATAGATTTTATCTCAAAAACTCTCCGCCTGTTATCTCAATTATCCGTTTGCTCGATTTACTGCGGAATGATTTCTTTTACAAAGATCTTTTATATGTTCTGAGGTCAACTTATTTCACATTTGATCAGATAGATGTAGATAATCTAAGAGAAACTCTCGGCTTAATTAAAATAACCCGTGGGAAAGATAAAATTCTTTCATCAATTCAAAATAGATTAAAGTATCTTGAGTCAATTTCACTAAACGAATATCCTCAGAGGGATTTTGAAATTAAAAGATTAGAAAAAGCTTACAATGATTTTAATCAAATCGTTGATTTACTTTCGAAACTTGAAAACAATCAAACTCCTCAAAGTTTTGTGAAAAATCTTCGTGAGATTATTTACTCGCTCAAAATTTACGACAACATTTTCAATCAAGAGCTTTCAATCGATGAAGATATTAACATAATCACTTACTCAAAAGATGTAAGAGCATTAAACTTATTTGAATCAATACTTGAAGAGCTGGTTTATACTTTCGAAAAACTTCAGCTCCATAAAAAATATTTTTCTTTTAACGATTACTTTGATTTTATCACAACAGCTGTTTTTGGTTCAAGATATAATGTAAAAGAAAGATGGGGATATGGTGTTTTAGTTACATCGCCTGAAGAAATTCGCGGATTAAGTTTTTCTATCCTGTTTTTGCCTGGACTTGAAAACGGCTTATTCCCATCGAAATATTTCCCCCTGATTTTACTGGATGAAAAATATATTCGAACAGAAAGACAAAAATTACTTGAAGACAGATATTTATTTTATCAGTGCTTAAATGCCTTTGAAGATGAGCTTTACCTTTCATACCCAAGACAGGATGAAAAAAAAGAAAAGATACCGTCAGATTTTATAAATGAACTGGAAAAAATCTGTGAGATTAAAGAACTAAATTCTGATGCCTTAAATAATTTCATCTTCTCCATATCAGAGCTTTATGAAAAATATTCAGTTGAACAATTAATTGAATTAAGCAAAGACAATAGAGAACTAATTTCAAGATTAGCTAAGGTTAAAGAAGCAATTCAAAGAATTAATTATAGAATCTGTAATGATCTTGAAAGGGAAGGCAAAGATTACTGCGGTATAATAACTGACGAACAACTTCTAAAATTGCTCTATTCAAAACTCGATAAAGAGTTTTCAATAACAGAACTTGAAACTTACGCACAATGTCCTTTTAAGTATTTTCTAAATTATATTATTCAGCCGCAAGTTGAAGAAGAGATTGAAGAAGACATTCAGCGAAATGAATTTGGAATGATAATTCATCAGATACTTTATCAGTTTCTAAATAAACTCAAACAAGAAAGTCGAAATTTTTACGAGGAGTTAAAAACCAATAAGGATAATTTATCCAGAGAAATTAAAGAGATTGCCCGAGGTATACTCAAGTATTTTGAAAGATTTAATCCATTCTTCTTCCTGACAGAAGAAATAATTTTAGGTTCAGAGCAGCAAAAATCTATTCTTGATGAATTTTTAGATCTTGAGAAAAAATTAGTTGAGAGTCCCCATAGCTCTTTTATTCCAACTGAATTCGAAAAAACTATTGTTCAAGAATTTAATTCCAATAGTGAAAAGTTTAGATTAAAAGGAAAAATTGATAGGATTGATATTGATCCTGAAAAAAAAGAATTCAAAGTGATTGATTATAAAACAGGTGAATTACCTGACCGAGCTAATTACTTTGATAGAATTTCATTACAATTGCCTCTGTATTTGAAATTAGTAGAAAAATATTTTAAGTCGATCAATCTAGATCTCAATATTTCAGATGCAGAATTTCTAAAACTCTCACCAAAGAAAACGAACAACACAGAACGACGTTCTTTTAGAGATTTTTATCTTAAAAATATGGACGAAGACTTGAGGAATGAATTGGATCAGATTCTAATACTTGTTTCAGAGCTAATTCAAAACATTAAGAATGGGAAATTTAATTTAACCACAATTAAAAATTTTGAGGTTAGAGTTTGTTCAAAGTGTGGTTATCAGGGCATTTGCAGAATTGATTTGATTAAACAAAATTCAATTGAGATAGAGCTCACTTCCTGACAATTGTCATCATAGTTTTATTTGCCTGTTTTGATAAAATAACTGAAAGATCTTTCAATCCCTTCCAGTTAATCATTATCATATCGCCGAGTTCTGTTTTAGAGTAATTCTTAGAAAACTTTTTTTCAAGAGCAGCAAGTAAAATTTCGAAAAGTTTTTCCGAATCCTTTTCATTTTCTTTTCCATTCATTATCACTTTTCCTTTCTGTGAATTATCGACATCAAAAAGATATCCGACCTTCACAGAAACAGGATCTAAATAATCATAAAAGACAACACTCTTAAATTTAAGTATAGTTGTCTCCTCTAAATCTTTACCTTTCAAATTTGACTTAACTGTTTTGTAATTGAGATTAAATGGCTCATCAAGAAATTTTTCAAGGGAGAACTGAGCAAATGAAGATTGAACGAAAATGAAAGATAAAATTAGTATTAAAAGTTTATTGATCATATCAAACCTATTTTTGAATGATTAAATTTAATTTTTCTGAATTTGTTCCAGATACTCAAAATTCATTTTTCAACAACACCATAATTTTCAGCTCTAGCAAATTGTTCTTTTTGATTATTTAGAACCTGATAAGCTTTTATTCCAAGTAAAACAGCAAGGATAAATAATAAAACCGAAATGAATGATAATACATAATGATCTGTCACAAAGTTAGTGTAAATCAACATTGCAAGAGCAGTCAATGTAACAGTAAACATAAAGAACATAGGAATCATTACAAAAAATTTTTTCTCTTTTAAAAATGCAACATAAACTGTGAGTGCAAGCAAAGCGAGTGCAGCAAGCAATTGGTTGGCACTCCCAAAAACTGGCCAAATTGACATTGACTGTCCACTGAAAGTCAGAGCAGCTCCAACGGCGACTGTAATCGCTGTAGCCACAAAACGATTGCTTAAAATTTTATTACTTTCTTTTTCAGCTTGTTTGGTATTAATCTCAAAAAATTCTTGAAATGCATATCTAGCAAGTCTCGTTGCAGTATCGAGTGATGTTAATGCAAATGCTGAAACTGCGAGAGCCGAAAATGTTTTTCCTGTTTCAATTGAAATACCGAGAAATGGAATTGAATTTAGAAATTTCGCAACTCCCATCGAAAATGCAGGAACCGCCCCTTTGGTTTTCAATATTTCAAAAAATTCTTCACTAGCCATTGAAGCAACAGCAGTTAAAGACAAAACTGCTAGTAATCCTTCTATCAGCATTCCGCCATAACCAACAATTCGTGCATCAGTTTCTTTGTTTAATTGTTTTGCTGTTGTCCCACTTCCGACTAAAGAATGAAATCCGCTTATTGCTCCACAGGCAACTGTCACAAACAAAGCAGGGAAAAGATATCCAACTTTTTCAAGACTAAAAGTATTATATGCAGGCAGATTAATTTCCGGCTTTGTGAAGAAAACACCAACTAACCCTCCAAATAAAACTCCATAAAGCAGAAATGAATTAAGATAATCTCTCGGTTGAAGCAAAATCCAAACAGGTGTGACAGATGCAATAAAAACATAAACTAACAAAATTAATTGCCAACTTGTTTTACTTAAATTTATTGGGTAAATCATCCCGATATAAATTGCAAGTCCCATCAAAATTAGTCCTATTATTGTCGCTACAGTCAGGTTCATTTTCAATCTGTAAATCATCATCCCAAATAAAATCGCTAAGAAAATGAACAGAGTAGAAGCTGTTGCAACTGATGGAATGTTAGCGAAAGTTTCAGAAACAATTATAGTAAAGACCGCAATCACAAGTATTAAAGTTGCCCAGGCAAAAAGAAGGAATAGTTTTTTTCCACCTTCGCCAATGTAGGTTTCAATTATAAAACCAATTGATTTACTTTTATGTCTTACCGAAGCAATGATTGAAGAAAAATCGTGAACACCACCAATAAAAATTGCACCGAGAATAATCCAGAGATAAACAGGCAGCCAACCAAAGCCCGCAGCTATTACAGGACCAACAATAGGTCCTGCACCAGCAATTGATGCAAAATGATGTCCAAGTAAAACAGGAGCTTTTGCTGGAACATAATCAATCCCATCATACATCGTATGTGATGGAGTTAAATTTTCATCGCTTACTTTGAATTTCTTAATCAGGAAAGATCCGTAAAATTTATAAGCGAGAGAATAGAAAACGAGAGCAAGCAAAACAAGTTCAATTCCATTCATATTAACCTCCTAAAAGAAAGCATTCTCTATATGATTTATTTTTAATTCATCTTCTTTTTCACCAACGATTGTAATCACATCAAATCGACAGAGTTGTTCATTTATTCCATTGACATAAAAATAACCTTCTGCAATTCTCTTAAGCTGCTTTTGTTTTGATTTTGTGATTGAATACTCGGGTTCACCGAAATCATAATTTTTTCTTGACTTCACTTCAACAAAGACAAGACAATCACCATCTTTTGCAATTATATCAATTTCACCTTTACCGAACCTGAAATTTCTTTTTAAAATTTGATAACCTTTTGATCTAAGCAATTCTTCGGCAATATCCTCTCCCTTTTTTCCAAGACTCTTAGAATTCGATTTCTTGTTGTTCTGTTCTTCGCTCATAAATTTTTCTTAAAAATTTTTTCCTGTGAATTTCGCAAGGACCGTATTTTAAGATTGCTTCAATATGTTCTTGAGTAGGATAACCTTTATTCTTATGAAATTTATACTCAGGATATTTCTCTGATAATTCGATCATCAGCCTGTCTCGATATGTCTTTGCAAGTATTGAAGCCGCTGCAATTGAAAAACACTTCGAATCTCCCTTAACAATTGGCCTATTTTCCAATGATAAGTTCAAATTAAAATTTCCATCAACCAAAACTACTTCTGGAATTAATTTTAGCTCAAGGATTGCTTTTTCCATTGCAAAAAGTGATGCTCTCAAAATATTCATTTGATTTATTTGTTCCACATTAGCTATAAAAATCGAGTGCGCAAGTGCTTTTTCTTTAATTTCAATTTCTAACTTTTCTCTTTCCCTTTCACTCAATTTCTTTGAATCGTTAATTCCGTTAATCTCAACATCTTTATCAAAAATAACAGCAGCCGCTACAACTGGTCCAGCCAGCGGTCCTCTGCCAGCTTCATCTACTCCAGCAATTAAACGATAACCTTTTTCAAATAAATTCTTTTCTATTTTCTGAAAAGTTTTCAATTCATACCTATGTAAATAGCAATCAAACCAATTATCATCTCATATTTAATTAAATGACTGATTTTTCTCAATTTCAATCTATCTGGTTTATTCTTAATAATCTTAATTGAATAAACAAGCGGAAGATTAACACCGAAAAGGATTATTAATAGATAATAAACATTATAAATCTTCAATAGATAAGGTATAAATGTAGAAAGGATAGTGAGCACAATAAGAAAATTACAAACCTTTAGAGCTGTATTTTCACCATAAATAATTGGGAAAGTACTGAGATTTTTTATTCTATCACCTTCAATGTCTTCAACATCCTTTAAAATTTCGCGGGCAAAATTTATAAGTAAACCAAAAATGAATGGGAAGAGTAAAGGAACAATATTTCGACCGATAACTCCGCCATAAATAAATGCAAGTCCAGTCATAAATCCAACAACAAAATTTCCAATTACACCTTTGCTTTTAAGCTTATAACTGTAAAAGAAAATTAAAACAATCGAAATCAATGCAATCAGGAAAGCGTAAATGTTGGTTTGACTGACAAGAATTAAAGCAACAAGATTTAAGAAGAAATAATAAACAAGTGCTGATCTCAAAGAAATTTTCCCTGAGGGGATTGGTCTCTTGGGTCGATTGATTTTATCAATTTCGTAATCGAAATAATCATTAATAACCATACCAGCGCCGCCAATTAAAGCTCCTGCTAAAGAACCAAAGAAAGATGTGAAAGAAAAGGCAAGAGATTTGTCTGCAATAATTACAGAAACATAAATCGATAAAAAAGCAATAAAAAAATTAACAGGTCTGATTATTCTTATGTAATCAAAAATGTTTTTCATTTTAAAATAAACTTACAAATCCAAAATGAATTTTCCCTCTTGTAAATGTATCACCTTCACCAAGTGCATAATTAACTCTGAACAAACCAAGTCCTGTATTAAACGCAGCACCAACTCCATAACCAAACTTAAACTTGCTAATTTTTTCATTCAAGATATTTCTAAAGTAATAACCAATATCAATAAATGCAGAGAGATAGTCTGTGAAATTTGTAAATAAACGATATTCGAAATTAATCCAGAAGATTCTGCTTCCGCTGAATTGATTTTCTTCATATCCTCTGAGTGAATTCATTCCTCCGAAACGAAATAAATCACTAATTGAAATTCCATCTCCTGTGATAATTTTTGCATTCAAACCCCAGAAAAGAATTTGATTTCTAAAAATAGGTTGGTGAATTGATAGAGAAATACTCCCTCTTTGTTGATTGTATTTTTTTAATTCATTGGGATGATATTCTTTTTTTATTATTTGATTTAAATCTGTTTTGAACAATAAACCGGATTTTGTAAAAATTGGATTATCCCTTGAGTCGTACAACACTCCAAGACCATAAGAAAACATTGAACTTCTGTTCACATTGTTTGAAAAATAGTTCGATTGAGGAATTACCTGCCCAGTCGAAAAATTAAATAGAAACATAAAAGATTCAGTTAGAGATAAATCAAAATTTCCGATGAAAGTTCTTTGAATGTAAGTTGTATCCTGTTTGAACTGTTGAAAGATTGGAGTAATGCTAAGTGGAAAACCAAGAAACCAAGGTTCGAAATATTTGATCTCTAAATCTTGCGAAAGACGACTTAATTTATTCCATCGCAATGAAAAAGCTCTCAAAGTACCGAATAAATTTCTGAGCGAGATATTAACCTGACCTGTCAGATAACCTTTTTCTTTTTGAGTTGGAGCTGGAACATAACCTAAAATTCCGTCAAATGAATTTGTGTTTCCCTCTTTAACTTCTATTTTCAAAATTCCTTTTAAGCTGTCATCAAAGAAAAATTCAGGATTGTTTACCTGCGAAAAAATATTCAGTTTGTTTAATCTTCTTAAAACTTTTTGTGAAAGCTGTGGAGTGAAAAGTTCATTCTCCGAAATTCTCATTTCACGAATAATTACATCACGATTGGTAAATTTATTTCCAGTAATCTCAACTCTTGAAATCTTAGCTAGAGAGTTCAAATTCACATTAAAAATAATTTCTGTCAAAATGTTGTTAACTTCCTTCTCCAAGACTTCAAAATTTTGAAATTTAACCTCTGCAAAAAGATACCCTCTGTTTTCAAGTCTTTCCACAATTGCCCAGCCTGCTTTTCGAATATTTTCTTCATTTAAAATTGCATTGGTAAAAATAGATGATACTTCGTTTAGAACTTCTTCTGGACATTCTGACTCAATCGATGATACTTTTTTAATTAAATATCTATTGCCCTCTTCAATTTTTAGAAAATAAAAGATCTCTGAATCATTATAGGTCGAGTCAAAACTAATCTTATAATCATAGTAACCCTTTAGTTGAAGGAAATTATTGAGAAATGTCAGCAGCGAATCCAAGCTTAATTGAATTGTATCTTCTTCAACTTTTAGCGAAGAATAGAAATCTTTTTTCAATTGTAAATTTTTGAAGTGGATTAGAGATTTTTGTTGAGCTGAAAGCGTAAGCTCTGCAAAGAAGAATAATAGTATAACCAATAATTTATTCAGACTTCGACTTTTCAATTCAACTTTTTCACTCTCACTTTATCTTTCAAAGCTTCTATAAGACTTTGATCTGCAGCACAAACTTCAAACATTGATGCATTTGCAGCACCGCTTGCCGTTGCCCATTTCAAAATTTCCTCGAATGGATGATTATTGTGAAGTCCATAAATGAACCCAGCCATAAAAGCATCACCGCTGCCAGTCGGATTAACCGTTTCGACTTCTGGTGGAATTACTTCATAAACAAAGCCTTGATTGATCGCAAAAAATTTTTCAGGTCCATTTGTAACAATAAAAATTTTTATTCCTTTTCGGCAGTTATTCTCCAAAAAATTCAGCAAATCATTATCTGAATTAAATTTTATGTTTAAAGATTTTTCAAGCTCTTCTCGATTTGTATGAACAATCATTGGTTTTAATTCCAAAACCTGAGGTAGATGATTGCCATAAATATCAATCAGAGTAAATTTATCATTATCAGCGGCAAAAGGAATGAGTTCAGAAAAAATTATCATTTCATCTTCTTTTGATTCAAAGTCGGGAGAACTTCCCGAAATAATCATCATTTCAGAATTTAAAATTGCTTTTTTGGTTCTCACGATCAATTCAAAAACTTCTTTTGAATTTACAACAGGATTTGGGAAGAAATAACTTTCTCTAATTTTAGAATTTTCAACAACAACAAAACCTTCTCGTGTTTCATCGGAAATTTGCTGAAAAGAATTTTTAATTTGTTCCTTGAATAAAATTGACTTTAATTTTTTGCCATTATCACCGCCAAGAAAACCAATTGCAAGATTATCGAGCTTAAAATGATTTAATTGTCGCGATACATTAATCCCTTTCCCGCCAGCATTTATTTTTACATTGTTAGCTCTATTGACCTGACCTTTGATAATTTCATCAAAGAAAAGAACTTTTTCCAGAAGTGGATTAAGTGTAATCGTTAGTATCATAAAAGAATTTTATTGATTTTCAGAATTTTATTGATTTTAAACGAATTGAATTTTGTAAGCGCCGTTGTTGAACCAACTTCGGTAGTTACAAGAGCACCAAAGTAATTGCCAAGTCTTGCAGAGTCATATAGACTCAATCCTGAAAGAAGTCCGAAAAGAAAACCTCCAGCAAATGCATCGCCGGCACCAGTTGAATCTTTTACCTCAACATCAAACGGTGGAATAAATGTCTGGAGAAAATCTTTCGAAATAAGTGAACCCTTCTTTCCTAATTTTACAACAATAATTTTCACTCCCGTTTTATGCAAAAATTCAATAGTTGTGTTTAGTTTATTCGATTTTGATAAAGCTTTAATTTCATCTTCATTGCCCATTAAAATATCGATGAAAGGCAAAGAATATTTTAAATTTTCCATCCATTTGTTTTTCACATCCCAGGCTAGATCTATGGAAGTAGTAATGTTTTTTGATTTAACTTTTTTGAGAATTTGAGCCATCGGTTTGCCGTCTAATGAAGGCAAAAGATTAACTCCACCTATGTGAAAAATTTTTGATCGATTAATTAACTGTAATTCTTTTTGACCAATTGCGATTTCTCTGCTTGCACCAACTGAATGGAAATAACTTCGCTCTTTTTTTTCATTCAAAAAAAGGAGTGAAGCAGAAGTTGGATTCTTTGATGAAATTTTGATAAGGGAGGTGTCAACTTTATTTTGCTTGAGGTAATCAAGAATAAAATTTCCGAAGAGATCGTTGCCAACAGCTCCGATCAATGAAACACTTGCACCAAGCTTTGAAAGTAAAATGGAAGGATTTGCACCACAACCACCGGTAAAGTATGGGAATTTTTCAATTTCAATTGCCTGTCCCTTTGAAGGAAAATTTCTGAAATCTGAAATGAAAATGTCAAAAACAATTGTTCCTGCAATAGTTATATCTGGATTAACAAACATAAGTTTATCGATATTTAAACCATTCAGAAAAATCTCGATTGATCAATCTGTAATCGCCAAAGCCGGTGTAATCCACAAAGATAAAACTACGATTTAGAGTGTAATATTCCCATATTTCATAAGCTGGAGTATCATAGTTGAAAGGTCTTCTTTCGACATTGTTGGGTGGACCTAAAATAATGAAGACCATTCCCATATCGCTCTTCCAACCTTCCTGATAAGTTGAGAAATGCTCATTTGCATACTCAACCCTGCCGTAATATTCATCCATTAATTCGTTCTCTTCTGTGTTTGGAGTTGGATCTTTTGATTTCCAGAACTCCATAAATTTTTCATACTTGAGTTGTTGGTCTTCAATCTTTAACAGCTCGTTTATTTTATCTCGACTTGTAATGTAAATCATCTGCTCAATTGCTTTATTTAAATCCACAATACTTCTCGGAACTCCAACCCATCTTGAAAAGATTCGTTTTGAAACTGAGTAAGTTCCTTTAACAAGACTATCAAGGGATTTTGCGGTAATCGTTAAAACGTATTCACCAATACTGAAATCTGACTTTTCCACTTTCAAAAAAATTGGTTTGCGTGAAGATGGAAGTGTGTAAGGTGTGTTGAACTCAAGAATTGCTTTGCCTTTTGAATTCGTTATTTTACAATTCATACTAAAATTCTGATCAGGTGATTGATTATAAAATTCAAAGAATACATAAAATCCACCCTCACTAAATACAATATTATTTGTAATGTTGGGGATGACTTCCTTTTTTGAATCAATCTCAGAATATTTTGTGATCAACAAGAGATCACTTAAGGCAAAAGGTTCATTAAAGGCACGGACATTCAAATCAACTGTTGCATTTGCATTTTTCTTTGATTCTTTATCCTGAACAGCAACTCTTAATTTATAATTTCCAGGATTTAGTCTAAATGATCTTGAGCTTATATTACTTCCATTTCTTGAAACAGATTCTGAGTAAGAGCCTAAAACAATTTTTTCTGTCCAGATTTTTTCCGTCACCAATCTTTCAGTTGAATCATAAACACCAGCTGTAACTTCATAATTGGCAATGTAAAAATTCCCTTCTTTCACAAAACTTAATTGCGTGTAAGGAACCTGAATGTAAAGATCTACACGAGTAAAATTTGGATCGTCACTTTTAAAGTTTAATGCATTAAAGTAAAAGAAAGGAATTAAAGTTCTCACCCCCGCTGAGTTAAAACTCTCAACCTGACCAAACAGGGAAGTTGGAAGCAAAATTAAAAAAGCGATTAAGAATTTTTTTGTTTTCATATTACCTGTCCTGCTAAGTCAAACTCAAGTGCATCATCTATTTCTACTTCGTAAAAGTTACCTGGTTCAATGCTTTTCGTCGTATTAACAAAGACGCTGTTATCAACTTCTGGTGCATCCCATTGTGACCTGCCTAAAAAGACATTTTGATCAATTTTTTCATCAATTAAAACTTTTATTCTTTTTCCGATTTTTTCAAGATTTTTTTGATGAGAAATTTCCTGTTGAATTCTCAGTATTTCCTTTTTTCTTTCTTCTTTTACTTTCTGTGGAATTGGATCACCAAGCTCGTATGCTTTTGTACTTTCTTCCTGCGAATAAGTAAAAACTCCAAGTCGATCAAATTTTACATCTTTTACAAAATCAACAAGTTCCTGAAATTCTTTTTCGCCTTCTTCAGGATAACCAACAATTAATGTTGTTCTGATAGCAACTTCGGGTATTTTATTCCTAATGAGATCAATCAATTCGTAAGTTCGTCTTTTCGAAACCCCTCTCTGCATCGATTTTAAAATCTTATCTGAAATATGCTGGAATGGAATGTCAATATATTTACAAATCTTTTCTTCCTGAGCAATTACATCTAAAATTTCTTCGGGGAATTTAGCGGGGAATGCGTAAAGCAATCTTATCCATTCTATTCCTTCAATTTTTGTTAATTCTTTCAAAAGAGCAGCCAGTTGACGCGTCCCATAAAGATCAAGTCCATAGTAAGTTGAATCTTGAGCAATTAAAATTATCTCCTTTGCACCATTTTTTGCTAAAAATTCTGCTTCGGATAAAACCTGTTCTATTGGTTTTGACTGATGTTTACCTCTAATTAAAGGAATTGCGCAGAAAGAACAAGGATTATCACACCCTTCAGATATTTTTAAGTAAGCAAAATGTTTTGGGGTTGTAATAAGTCTTTCGCCAAGCAATTCTTTTTTCAAATCCAATCCGAGTTCGCTTAAAACACCACGGTAATCTGTCACACCGAAGTATGCATCAACTTCAGGAATTTCTTCAACAAGTTCCGATTTATATCGTTCAGAAAGGCATCCCATTACAACGACTTTTTTCACTTTCCCGGATTTTTTCAAATCAACAGCTTCTAAAATTGCACGAATCGATTCTTCTTTTGCATCATTAATAAATCCGCATGTATTGATGACGATGTAATCCGCCTTTTTTGAATTTTCGATTATTTCCAATCCATTAGATTGGAATTGACGCAATAAAATTTCCGAATCGACAAGATTTTTACTACAACCGAGTGAAACTAAATTAACTTTTTTATGTCCGTTTTTAGTATGCATAGTTCAAATAAAAATAAATGAATGGTGAAACAAATAAAAGACTATCGAATCTATCCAATATTCCACCATGACCTGGAAGAATATTTGAGGAATCTTTGACGCCAACATCCCGTTTAAACATTGACTCCACAAGATCGCCAATTTGACCAATTATACCGACTGTCAATCCCATATAAACAATATCATTCCAATTTAAGAAACTTATGATTGTCAATTTACCTGCAATTAGCGTAAGCATAGCAAATACAAATCCAAAGACTGCACCTTCCACACTCTTTTTTGGACTTATTCTTTCAAACAAGCGATGTTTTCCGTAAGCAGTTCCACCAAAATAAGCTGCCGAATCACAAATCCAGATGGCAGCTAAGATTGTCATAATAATAAACGCACCTTTTGAATAATCTTGAACAAATTTTTCTCTAATGCCTATCAAAGTTGAATAAAATACAGCAATAAGAATCGCACCAGAAACTGTTACTCCGAAATTCAAAAATGCATTGTTCTCCTTTCTGGTAAGATTAAATATTGAACTAAAAACAATAAGCAAAAAAGTCAGTGGAAGAAAGTAATCAAATGTTTTAGTGTAAAAAATTATAATCACAGCAATTGAATAAAGAAAACCAAAAATGTAATCAGGCTTTGCTCCTTTGTGTTCAGATAATTTGTAAAACTCATACAATGCAAGTAAGATAATTGCTGAAACAAAAATCGTGAAATAAATTTTACCAATGTAAACAATCAGCAAAATAAGTGGAATTGCAATTACACTGACCAGAACTCTTTGAAATAAATTTGGAAATTTTGTCATTCGCTTTCCTCTTCGCCTTCTGTTTGACTTTCAAGTTTCTCAATAATTAAACGAGCATCTTCAACTTTATCTTTTGGAACAAAAACTTTTATTTCACCGAGTTCTCCTCCAAGCGGGAAAGATGAATCTTTTTGATCAAAAATCATCGCTTCAATTCCGGCGCTTTCAAGATTAGTTTTAACCATTTCGGCTTCGTAATGTTGAGGTGAAGAAAATACTTCTTCCCAATCTGAATATTTAGATTCCAACTTTTCATATTCTTCTTTGCTCACAAGCTCAACATTGCAATCACTGCAAATATTTACGCTATCTTCATATTCAGAAGCACAGTTAGGGCATATTTTCATTTTCATTCTCCTTAAATTGTAATTTTCTCTTGTCGACCTGTTTTTTCAATAATACCATTGTAAAACCAAACAAAAAAACAAGAAGTATCAATCCCAAATAAAGCGAACTTAAAGGATAATTAATTTCTGGCTTTGCCGAAATTACATCCTCGGTTCTGTACACTGCAAAAATTGTGATAGTAAAAAAGTTATTGAGGAAATGAAGAATTACTGAATAAAAAATTGAATCAGTCAGGTAAACCAAATAAGAGAAATATGCACCCAATGCAAAAAGCGGAACAATCGCAAACGGATTAAAATGAAATAAAGCAAAAAGTAAAGCAGTGATGATAATTGTCAATGTGATTGACCATCTCTTTTCAAAACTACTCTGGACAAATCCTCTGAATAAAAATTCTTCACAAAAAGCTGGAACCAATGCAACACTAATAACAATAGAAAGATAATCCCAGAAATTATCCATATAGAGAATATTAGAATAAGTTTTTTCCACCATCTCGCTTAACTTCTCAATAGCATCAAAAACGGTTTTCAATACTGGATAATTTTGTTTTACGAGATTGATGTAATAGGATTGAATGTACAGAAATATTTGCGAAGCCATTATAATAAGAACAAGTCCCAGAATGGAAAAGAGCAACTCAACTGAATAAATTTTTCTTACTCTAAAAGTATTCGTGAAATCATTATAAATCGCTTTTGCAAATAGTATGGTAAGAAAAAACATAAAAACAATTTGACTGATTGAAGTAAAAAGTCGAACCAGCCCGGCATTTTCTTTTGTTACTTCCAGTCCAACAAATTGTAGAGTAAACAATCCTCCCACAAATTGATAAAGAAAAAAAGTCACAAAAAGAACAAGAAAGGCTGCAGAGATTGGTGACATTGTGTATTGTTTGTACTCTCTATTGAACTTGATCAATTCTGCCTCCTTTATTAAGCAAAATATTTTATAAATGCGGAAAGAAATGGAATCATTAATTCATGATGACCTGTAAACATAAATCCTTTGCCGCCATCCTGAGTGGGACGCTGAACGACATTAACTCTTGGACGGTAATGCTGAATAAAATCAAAATTAGCTGTGGTGAAATTAAAAACTTTGTGTCCAAGATTTCTCGCAATTGTTAAAGCTTTCAAAAAAACTTCTGGTAAAATTACATTTGAACCAATATTAGCAACTACTCCGCCATTACCAAGTTTTGAAACGACCTCTGTCAAAATTTGAAAATCATTAAGGCTTAGCTTTCCAATGGCTGATCCATTTACATTGGGATGCTGATGAGTAATGTCGGTTCCAATTGCTGCATGAATTGTAACAGGTTTATCTAATTCATAAGCATTGTAAATAATACTTAACCTTCGATTTTTTGCTTTTTGCAATTTCATTTCAATTGCAAGAGCTTCGCCGTAACCGACATTCGAATGCTCATATTTTGTAAGAGTAGAGTTGATAAATTCGCCAGTTTCTTTTGCCATTCCGAAAGAACCATCTGTAATTCCTGCAGCCACATCTTCAGATGTTTTGCCAAAGAAAGCCAGTTCCGAATCATGAATTGCTCCAGCACTATTCATTGCAATTGCAGAGATAAAATCATTTTTCATCAAATCAATTAAGATTGGGCTTAATCCAACTTTAATAACATGAGCACCTATCATAAAAATTACTGGCTTATTTTTTTCTTTTGCTTTAACGATAAGTTTCGCAAACTCAATCAAATCATTAACTGCTAAAAATTTTGGCAATGAATTGATATAATCACCAAATGAATCCTTTTTAGGATCAAAAGTCTTTGCCAATAAACCAAGTTCAACTTTGCTTTTTCTTTGCTTTATTGAATAAGTCTTTACTTTGGAGAAGTCAGCTTTTTTATACTTTGACATTATAATTTTGCCTTAAGTGGTGATTTTAAATTTTCATAAGCTGTTAATTCACTATCAATTGAACCAATCACAACTTTTGTTTTAACTTTCACGGGCATTTTAACATCATCATCCGTCAGCCAGATTAAAATACTTCCTTCGGCTTTGAATAATCCGCCTTCTTGAACAAGTGGTTCAACAACGATGCATCGAAACTTTCCTGCTTTCACAGTTACAATTTCTTTTCCGTGATAAAGAACCTCGAGATCATAAGTTCTATCTTTATAAAAATTTTGAAGTTTAATTTTATCACCCTTCTTCATTTTGCTGAAATCGAGCGTTCGAACATAATAAAACGCTGACACAATATCGTGGACATAAGGCGGAACTGGGAAAACACCTTCAGTTGTCTTCGCAAGATTTCTTCTTTGATCAAAAAATGCACTAAAGTCTCTGCGGTAATTCCCTTCACGGATATGCTGTTCAAATCTCCATGGAAAAATTCCTTCTACATCAAGATAAGTTTCATATCTATCACGAACTTTAAAAAATGGATCAAAAGCAGGAACAGTGTTCACTTCAAATTTAATTCGATAGACTTTTCTTCCTGCTAATGATCTAATTTCTGGTATCGAAAAAGTTGCAATTCCTGCCGTAACAAAGCCGTAATTAACATCAAAAGTTAGTTTTTCCTTAACATCGAATGCTCTATTCTCAATTTTCCTAAACTCTGAAGCTTGAGGGAATAAATTTAAAATCAGTAAGAAAATCAAAAAATTAATCATAATTATTTCCACTCTGTTTTAGTGATAATTTTATAAACTTCTTTGAAGACTTTTTCTACTGAAATTGAATCCATACAATTTAAATTCATGCATTGCTCCTGAGTGCATTCTGAACATTCAATTTCTGGTTCAAATATAATTCTTTTTTTAGTAATAGGACCCCATCTCACCTGTGATGCAACTTTAATTTTTGGATAGAAAGAAATTACCCAGCATCCTGCAATTGCTGCAAGATGAGTGGGACCCGTTGAATTACCAATGTAAATATCGACAAGTGAAAACAAATTGAATAATTCTACAAGATTTAATTCTCCTGCAAGATTGTAAACTCTATAATCAAAATCTAAGAATAATTCATAAAGAAAGAGGAAATCTTTATTGGTTCCAGTTAAAATAATTTCTGCTTCTGTATTGGCTTTAATCATTCGGGCAAGCTGCTTAAAGTTAAGGTAATTCCAATCAACTGCAGATCCACCACTTGAAATATGCATTACCATCAATGGTTTTGTAAGGTCAATTCCAAACCTTCGGAGTTTTCGTCTGACTTTCTGCTGCCATTCAAATTCAGGAACCAAGCCAAATTTAATATCATCAAGATTATCAGAATTTGGAATTCCAATTGGCTCAATTAAATCAAGATTATAAAGTGCTTCGTGTTTTTTGCTCTCTTTTCGGTGATGAGCAACTCTTTTATTAAATAAAAACGAATAAGCTCTGAATTTAGTACCAATACGATATTTAATTCCTGCAAAATAAACCAGCAAAGCATTTCTCAATGTAGGACGAGCAACAATTGCATAATCTATTTTTTTTCTTCTTAATATTTCTGCCAGATCAAAAAAACTTGTCTTATCTGAAGCAATCACTTCATCAACAAAAATTGATTTAGCAATAATTGGTGCCGTATATGAACTCGCAAGAAAGTAAACAATACTTTCCGGAAATTTCTCTTTTAATTTTGCTGCTACTGGCAAAGTAAGTAGAGAGTCACCGAGTTTATCTGTTCTGACAATTAAAAATTTCATTGTCTGTTCTACTTCTTAGAGACAAATTTGTTTTCCTTAATATAAAACCTTAAAGGAAGGTCTTTTGATTTTTCAATTCCAATTCTCTTAGATACAACTATTTCAAAATTTTCTTTATTGAATGGTTCTGCAATAAAAATTTCATTTGATGATTTTAAATCCACACCATTTAGTCTCTTATCGATATTTAATGCCTGGCAGAGTTTAGCAGGACCGTTTGTCAAAATATTGAGATCTTCTTTCTTTCTGAATTTCTTCATTAAATCAATTCCTTCTATTGGTTCAATTGCTCGAATTAAAACAGCAGAGCCTTTACCCTTTTCACCTGTTACAACATTAAAGCAATAGTGCATTCCATAAGTGAAATAAACATAAGCAAGTCCCGCTTCACCAAACATTACTTTATTTCTCTCAGTCATTCCAACAGCGGAATGGGAAGCAAGATCATTTTCATCAAGATATGCTTCAGTTTCTACAATTTTACCGGATAATATTTTTCCTTTGATAACTCTAACTAAAATTTTACCCAATAATTTTTTAGCAACTTTTTCGGTTGGTCCTTTGAAGAAATCAGGATTGACGCGTTGATAATTCATCCGTAATCGTACAATATTTTTCAAAATTTAGTGAATTAAGATGATTTTCTAGTGAAAAATTTACTAATGATTCTTTACACTTTGAATTACATTTTGAAATGTGAAAGCCTGCTGTTTCACATTAAGCTTAAACAACTCTCTGATTTGAATTCCAATTTCTACTTTAATAAATAGTCTCAAATTTTTACTAAAAAGATTTTTGAAACTTGAAATATTTTTTCTTGCTTTTTTTGAAATTAAAAACAGCACCAGCCTAAATGAAATAGATTTATCAGCACTAATTATTGAAATAAAATTTTTAAGTCATCATCAAAGATGATAGAAATATACAGCTTTATTCAATTAAAATTTTGTTTATCGTAAACCAAAATTCGATCAAATAGTTATTAAAAGAAGCTCGTTTATTGAATTTAAATCTACTGAAATGACTTTTAAGTTAATTTTTGTTTAATCCAATTTAGCTGTTGCTCGTAATAATCTCTTCGGGTTGGATTTTTGAGAATAAGTTTTTGTAAGACATTGTAAGCCTTGTCATATAAACCTTGATTAACTAAAATGTGATACATCGTTTCGGTTACAATTTCTGGTGTTTCATCTGGTGGCTGATATTGCTTATTAAAATTTGGGTCAGCTTTAATTATAAGTGATTCGGCATTTTCGAATTTTTCAATTATTGATTCAATTTCATTCTTGGTCACGGATTTCCTCTTACGGATAAGTGGTTCTGAAATTACATCACTACCTTCCCCCTTCATCCTTTTACGAAAATCTTTGTGTTCTATTTTATCAATTAATGCTTTTGCAGCGGGACAAGAAGGGGAGAGCTTTAGAACTTTTTTCAAATTTTCGAGAGCTTCTTTGTCCCTTCCTTTTTGGAGTAAAATTTTAGCATATACAATGTACGCAGTTGAATAAAGTTTGTGCTTCTTCAATCCATTCTCAATTACAATTAAAGCTTCATTAATTAGTCCCTTCTGAAAAAGTAAATCCGCATATCTCGCAAATAAAGGAGAATCAGGATTATCTTTCATCAAGTTGCGAATTCTATCCAAAGTAAGTTCTTTAGAATTACTCATATTTACTATCAAGTGCATGTTTGATTGACATTACGGCAATCACACCATAACCTAAAAAGTACATTGATAAGAAAGGAATTGCTGTGATCTCAGTATAATAAGCAGCTAAACCTATACCAAATAATGCCCATAAAGCAAAAACTAATTCTAAAATTATCATCGGGCTGATTTTTGTGACAGCGTATTTTTTCTTCTTTGGATGTGGATTATCTTTATCTGTTTCTATTCTAAATTTTGGTGTACGGACAAATTCACTTTTTTTGTTCAAAAGTCCTTCGATAACTGCTTTTGTATTATTAAGTGCAAAGCCCATACTTCCTGCCATAAAGACAGGGAAAAGATAAATTCTTCTTTTCCAATCGGGATAAATATCTTTCTGAGAATACATATACATCAAAAATGAACTTATAAATGCAAGAGTGAAAATCGACATAAAAGCAAAGTACTCATCATAATTACCAGTATTTTTCACATAGACAAGTGGAACAGCAAGCAATCCAGCAATCACAATTAGAGGGAAAACAATATTCATTGTTAAATGAAAAGTTGAATACAATTTTAATTTAAGCGGAATACTTGATTTCCAGACAAGTGGAAGAATTTTCTTTGCTGTTTCGATTGCGCCCTTCGTCCATCTAAATTGTTGATTTTTTAAAGCATTAATTTCAATTGGCAATTCTGAAGGTGAAGTGAAATCATTTATGAAAATAAATTTCCAGCCTCTTAATTGAGCACGATAACTTAAGTCAAGATCTTCAGTTAATGTATCGGGCTGCCAGTTACCGGCATCAATGATACAAGCCTTTCGCCAGATCCCAGCTGTTCCATTAAAGTTAATGAAAAATCCAGCTTTGTTTCTAACCTGTTGTTCCATCACAAAATGTCCATCAAGAGCTAATGCCTGAGCCCGAGTAAGAAGTGAATATTCATCGTTCAAATGTTCCCATCGAGTTTGGACCATTCCAACTTTTGGATCTGTGAAATAATGAATTGTTCGATTCAAAAATTCAGGATTAGGAATGAAATCAGCATCAAAAATTGCAACATACTCAGCGTCGGTCATTTCCAGTCCTTCCTTTAAAGCACCAGCTTTATAACCAATTCTATTATCCCGGTGGTGGTAAATTATATTGAAGCCCTCTTTCTTTTTTTCTTCAACAATTTTTTTCAAAACCTCTTGCGTCTCATCAGTAGAATCATCGAGAACCTGAATTTCCATTTTCTCTTTTGGGTAATTCATTTTACAAACAGCTTCAATCAACCTGTCTACAACAAGAGCTTCATTATAAGTTGGAAGCTGAATGCAAACCTTTGGAAGTTCTTCGAATTTCCCTTTAGGTTCAAATTTTACATTCCCGAATTTATTGTAGAGATAAACCAGAAAGAAACCATGCATTCCATAAAAGAACAAAATGGAAAGCGTTATTAAGTATGCTGTTAGTATTATATCTTCAATTGCCAATTTTGACCTCTCTTATTTTACCAATCTGATACTGTTGAAATTAAAATATCTTCAGTTAAGTTTTCTATTGCTTTTTGAATAGCCTGCTGTTTTGCAAAAATTCCACCTTCAGCTGAGTAATCAGCATATTGAGAAAAATTTCGTTCCCAGTATTGTTTTTTGCTCCGTTGATCAGAAAAGCGAACTTTGACCTGAACCAATACTCTACGCGAATTTACCTGCTCATTTCCAGCAATTACAAAAGGCTCATCTCTAACAGAGAGAATTACCCCTTCAAGAATTGTATCAGAATATTTCCGATCAACAACTTGAAGTGAATTATCCTGAATAAATTTTTGTATTAATAAGTTTGTAAGATTTTCACGCAAACCTGCTTCGGTGTATCCGCTTAAATCGTCAAAGACAGGAATTGCGATAGTTTTCATATCCGAAGGTATAGACGAACCAGTAAATGAATACGAACATCCAAAGAGAATTAAACTCAACAGAAAATAGCTTATTAAATTACTCGTTTTCATTCAATTGAAGTTCTTTTAATTTTCGATATAGTGTTCTAAGACTGATTCCAAGAAGTTCAGCTGCTTTCTTTTTATCAAAGTTAGTTCTAATTAATGCATTTTTGATAGATTCTTTTTCGAGATCTTTCATTGGAATTAACGGCAAATGCTCCGAAACGGGAATTTCCTCTTCAACTTTTTGCTGACGATTGATGAGGATGTCTTTAATTTCCATCAAATCTTTTTTGATTTCAAATAATGCACGGTATATAAATTCGCGATCCGCAGCATCACTTGGTTTATTTAGAAAAACAGGAAGGTTACGATCTTTATCATCATATTTGATTGGAATTAAGTATTTCTCAAAATCTTCGATTCTCAGAATTCCAGTTTTATTTAAAGCAGCCGCTGATTCAACCGCATTTTTTAATTCACGAACATTTCCAGGCCAGGAGTATTCCATCAAATAATCATAAGTCTCCGGCGCTACTTCAAGTTTTGGAATTTTATTTCTCTCGCAAAAATCTTCTAAAAACTTATCAACCAAAATTGGAATATCTTCTTTTCTTTTTCTTAATGGTGGAATTTCTATCATTACAGTTCTTAAACGATAATATAAATCCTCGCGGAATCTTTTTTTTGCAACTTCGAGGGCTAGGTCTTTATTTGTTGCGGTTATAAATCTTACATCAACTTTAATGACAGTTTCGGCACCGAGGCGAAGAATCTCTTTTGTCTCTAAAACTCTTAAAAATTTAACCTGAAGCGAAAGTGGAAGCTCTCCTATTTCATCAAGAAAGAGAGTTCCTCCATCAGCAAGTTCAAAGTAACCTTTCCTTGAATCAACTGCACCAGTAAAAGCTCCTCTTTGATGACCAAATAATTCACTTTCAATTAAACCTTCGGGTATTGCGCCGCAATTAACACTAAGCATTTTTTTATTTGCTCTTGGACTCAATCCGTGAATTGCACGAGCTACAAGTTCTTTCCCCACTCCGCTCTCACCCTGAATTAAAACAGTAATATCAGTCGGCGCTACTTGATGGATAACTTCAACCATCTCTTTCATTATTTGAGAGCGATAACAAATCCCAAATTTCTTTTGAAATTCCCTGTGATCAATCATAAATATAATTCAAAATAAAAAGACTGAAAGGCTAACAAAATTAAGTAATTGCATTCTAATTTTCTTGTAGATTAAGGAGTGAAATGTTCTCGTTCCTGGGGTTATTTTATTGTAATGAAACAATAATTCCATCCACTTTGTATTGATTTTTCAATGTTTGGAGTGCATTTCGTGCTTCCGTCTCGGTGGCGTAGCTTCCGACCATAACGATGAAAAATTTTCTCCCGTTTGTTTCTTTCTCAGAAATTTTAGTGGGGTATTTTTGAAATTGAGATGCAAATCTTACTGCATTAGAGTAAGTAGAAAAAGCTCCAACCTGAATTGAGAAATTAGAATTAGAGATCGGTTGAGTTTGTTCTGATTGACTTATGTTACGGGATGTATCGTTTAAAATTTTTTGTTCAAAATTTTGCTGTACTTGAAGCCTTGATTGAGATAAATTCTTTCTCTGCAAATAATTTAAATATTCAGACTCTGGGAATGATTCCTTCAACATTCTTGCATACTTATCGGACTCACTAAATTCTGCACGTGCATAATAATACTGATAAAGTTTAAATAAAGCATCGTCTTTCAAATCGGAAACATCTGAAGAAAAAACAATTTCTTTATAAAGCTTGGCGGCTTCATCACCATTTTCGTTCAGTAAAGCTCTGAGATATTTTACTTCAAGTGAATTGGGATTATCTTTTTCGAGACTTACTAAAATTATATTTGCTTTTTCTGTTTCTCCTCTTTCAATATCCTGAATGACTTTCTTCAAATCGAGTGATTGAGCAAATAAAAAATTTACAGATATAAAAAGATAAATCAGGAATTTTATAATCAATTGATTAATTCTTTTCATAAGAAGAAAACTCAGCAAACTTTTTTTCAATCTTCTCGGCTTTACTGGCAAATAGGGTTGCTGAATTGGCTCTGGTAATAGTAGCTAAGCAGTAATCTCCGATATTTAATCCATCTTTTGGAAGGATAACGATTTTATTTGTATCGGTTCGTCCCATATAAAAATCTTTTGATTTCTTGCTGAAGTCTTCAACAAGCACTTCAACAGTTTTTCCAATTAATGTCTGATTAATCTCATAAGATATTTTTTGCTGAAGTTCAATTATTTCATTTAAACGACGAGTTTTTACTTCATCAGGTACATCATCACCCATTTCATAAGCTTTGGTTCTTTCTCTTGCTGAGTATTTGAACATAAACGCACCATCGTATCGAACTTCACGTAATATATCTAATGTCATTTTATGATCTTCTTCTGTTTCAGTTGGAAATCCAGCGATGATATCTGTAGAGAAACTAACACCTGGAATAACCTTTCGAGCTTTTTCAATTCTTTCGAGGTAATGCTCAACTGTGTAGGTTCTATTCATTAACTTTAGAATTCTATTTGAACCCGATTGAATTGGCAAATGAATGTAATTACAAATGTTTTCGTGTTCAGCAATTGTATAAATTAGTTTATCAGAAAAATCT
This sequence comes from Ignavibacteria bacterium, assembly GCA_013177855.1. Lineage (NCBI taxonomy): Bacteria > Pseudomonadati > Ignavibacteriota > Ignavibacteria > Ignavibacteria bacterium. Next base: position 1,629,092 of record JABLYA010000001.1, on the reverse strand, counting down.
TGAGGATGTGAAGTAGTAAATCTAACTCTCATCGTAGGGTCAACTTTAGCAACTGCAGCAAGTAAATCAGCAAAATCATAATTGCCGTCACGGTAAGAGTTAACATTTTGTCCGAGTAAATTAACTTCTTTAAATCCTCTTTCACTTAAAGCTTTAACTTCATTTACAATACTTTGAAGTGGTCGGCTTCTTTCTCTGCCTCTTGTGAATGGGACAACACAAAAAGTACAAAACTTATCGCAGCCACGCATCACAGCAATCCAGGCAGAAATTCCATCTTCGCGGTATGGTTCAATATCATCATAAGTTTCTGTTTTGCTCAATCTGACAGCAATTCCTTTTTCACCAATCAAAGCGTTATCAATTAATTCTGGTACACGACGATATTCATCAGGGCCAACTATAAGGTCAACTATTTTTTCTTCTTCAATTAATTTTGAACGTAGCCTCTCAGCCATACATCCTAAAATACCGACGACAAGGTTTGGTTTGTGTTTTTTAATTGCACGAAAAGCACCAAGTCTTCCATAAATTCTTTCTTCAGCGTGTTCCCTTATTGCACAGGTATTGATTAGAACAACATCCGCCTGTTCAGCATCACTGGTAAGTTCATAACCATTTCTTTTCAGAACACCCTGAACTATTTCTGTATCAGCCAGGTTCATCTGACAGCCATAAGTCTCAATATAAATCTTCTGTTTATTCATCTTTCACTTTTTCCTGAGATTTATTAGAGGGAAAATTTATTAACTATTGGCAAATTTAATTGATTAAGAGAATGTATACAATTAACTAAAAATTACCAACCAATTAAATTCAAAACATAAAAGTTGGTTTCAAAATTTTTGTTCATTATGGAAAAATACTTTTCATTAAAAAATAACTGATTTTCGATAAGGATTTGATTGAACTCTAACTAAATGAATACCTTTCAAAGAAATTTAAAATAAAAAGTCCCGCACAAAGGCGGGACTTAGTAACTTGACCTCCCCACAGCTTACTTCAACAGAACCATTTTCTTTGTTGACTGGAATGATGGTGTTTCTAATCTGTAGAGATATACACCACTGGATACTTTCTGACCACGGTTGTCATCACCATTCCAGGTAACTTTGTAAGTTCCTGGAGTTAAATTATCATCAACTAAAACTTTCACAAGTTTTCCAATGGAGTTATAAATTGAAATTCTAACTTTTTCTGTCTTTGGTATTGCGAATTTAATTTCAGTCGATGGGTTGAATGGGTTCGGATAATTCTGACTTAAGTCAAAGGTTGTTGGAATGTTATTATCAACGACTTCGACACCAGTCAGAATTGCAATAGATTTTCTCAAAACATCAATTGTGAATTTGGTATTGTGCATTCCAAGGCTGCCATCGCCATCAATCAATCTATAATTGAAATAAGCTTTTCTCATATTCAAATCATTTGCATCTCGAATCATCTGCCAGCTGATAGAATCAATTCCAACTGGTGGTAAAGCAATTCTCAGATTTTTCATTAATCCTAAAACTTCATTTCTGATACTTTCGATATTTCCATCCCCATCAAAATCAGCAGCAGCGATGAAATCATCAAAGCTTTGGATTTGTGGTCCATGACATGTTTGGCATGCTTTAACATGCTCATAATTATTTTCTTCATCACGTAATTTCCAGCTATGTCCACCAACTCGATCGCGAGTGACCGTACCGGTATCAGTTGTGGCTGCCATATGACATCCAACACATCCATCTTGAACAACATATTTATGAGATGAGCTAATAAATCCAGTTCCAAAGTCTGCTGCATTTGTACCCAAGAAAACATCACCCTGAGTTGAATAATGTGGACCCCAGTGTTGAGAAGTAACATTGGTAAGAACATAAGTTGCAGCATTTCTTCTTGCAATATGACAACTCATACAAAGCTTACCTTTACCACCGAGAGTAATTTGCTGACCGTTTGCAAGTGTATCTGCACCTGCAGGAATTTTTCTTAAACTATATTCTTGATCATTACCATGAGGATCATGACAAGTTGGGCAACCAATTTTTACTTGTTGTGCCTCAATCATTCCTTTTGTATCGGTTGGTTGTCCTTTTGTGAAGTTTACAAATCCTCGACCATCATGGCAACGGATACAGTTATTAAGATTATTGCTCATATAATCTGAACCAGAACTCTGAGCAAATGAATTTGACCAAATTGCTTCAGAGTGTCCAGAATATTCCCATTGAGCATATCTGTTATGTCTCCACGGTTCATCATGGCATTGACCGCAAGCACCAGAGTTATATGAAATTGCAACTTTTTCTTTGCTTCCACCCATTGTGTGCTCACTTCCAGCGCCATGACAATTTTCACAACCAATTGTTGCAAATTGGACCAGGGCTGGATACTTTGTTTTTAATGAATCCCAGTTACCTGGTTTTGCTGGTTTCCAGTTATTCCAATCCCAGCCTAATTGAGCAGCAACATCATCAAAACCATTGTTATTTGCTGCTAAATCATGATTGTATCCGACTGTATGGCATTTAAAACAGCTGCTTGAATAATAGGCGGGATTTCCGTCAATGCCAATTTTAAATCTTAAAGCATGTCCTGAATTTTTCCAGCGATTAAAGATTTCTGTGAATTTAGGCATCGCACCATGACAGGACATACAATTTGGATATTGAGCCGGAACACCATCGAAATTACCGACGCCAACATATCTTGCAGCATAAATTGTAATTGTTGTATCGTCGGTTCCTGAGGCAGTTGTAATGGTGAGTTTTACATTGTATGCACCTGTTTTATCTGCCAGGAAATAAGCCCAGCTATTATCTGAATACGGATATGTAAATGCTGCAGTTGAACCACTTGGTTTTGATGTAAACTCCCATACTGCAGATGTTATAGGCTCAGTATTTCCAATGTTCTGAGCCGAAAGATAAACATAGGTCTCAGCTCCAACTACTGGTAAACCACTTGAAACAGATTGAGTTGGGAAGCCAAGTTTATGAAGTCTTTCGGGAGTGACTGGTTCTATTTTAATATTTGCTCTTTGAGCAAATAATCCAGTCACAAATGAAATCAAGAACAAAATTGTAAAGAGTTTTTTCATAACTTCTCTCCTCAGTTTTTTTTGTTATTAACTCAAAAATTATTCCATTCATCAAATATTTTAATGTTCGAAAAATGATTAAAATTTTAACATTCTCAACAATCGATTCTCAATCTTGAAATATTGAGCTATTTATTTTTGCAATTTTGACCAAGAACAAATCATAATAACTCATAGGAATTGATGTTTAAAAAAGTTGATATTTATAAATCTATATTGCGGGTTATGTTTCTTAAAGATTTTGATGCCTGTCAAGTTGAAAGAAATGGTCATTACTTTTATAAAATTCTCCGGTAGTGACAGAGAATTATTAAAAAAATTTTTATGGATCTAGAAAGGCTTATTACCAATACCTCTATGAAAAATTTCAAATTAAAAGTTAAATTGTCATTATGGAAAAAAAATTTAGAATATTAGTCTCCAATGATGATGGAATTTATTCCGAAGGCATAATTGCTCTTCGAGAAGCAATGCTCGAACTGGGTGAAGTCTTCGTTTATGCACCGCACAAACAACAAAGTGCAGTTGGGCATGCAATCACCACTCACCTGCCCCTTAGAGTTAATCCCTATTATATGAATGGTGAATTTTTTGGTTATGCTGTAACAGGAACTCCAGCCGACTGCGTCAAACTCGCCGTTACAACTCATATGAAAGTTAAACCCGATCTAATCGTTTCTGGAATTAATCATGGCTCCAATGCGGCGATAAATGTAATTTATAGCGGAACAGTCTCCGCTGCAACCGAAGGGACAATTCTTGGAATTCCATCGATCGCATTTAGTCTAACTACATATGTTGATTTTGATTTTACATATTCCAAGAAAATTGCAAAAATTATTGCTCAAGCAGTTTTAAAGTATGGTCTTCCACCAGGCGTTTTGTTGAATGTTAACATTCCACCAGTTCCAGAAGATAAAATTAAAGGGATCAAGATTACCAAACAGGGGAAATCAAGATGGAATGATTATTTCGAAAAAAGGGTCGACCCACAACAACGGGAATATTATTGGTTAACCGGTACAATGGATAATATTGAAGATGATGAAGAATCAGATATTCGAGCAATTCAAGAAAATTATGTCTCTGTTACACCAATTCAATTTGACTTAACTGCCTATGATTTTCTGGAAAAATTAAAACAATGGGAATTTAAATAATTAAGTTCAACAATGAGTGTATTCTTACTCAAAATTAACCTTATTCTAAGCTATTCTATAATCCTTCTTCTGGTTATAGTTTTACTAATTCTTGGATGGACATATTTTTATTATAAAAAAACAATCCCCGAATTACCTACAAAGTATAAAACTCTATTGTTCTTTTTGAGAGTTATTGTTTTAATTTCTATTGTTCTTTCAACTGGAGAGCTTGCAATTGAAGCAATTACCACCAGAGTGCAAAAGCCTGTAACTGCAATTTTTGTTGACAATTCTAAAAGTCTTCAGAATGATAGAAATCTCGTTTTAGAAAAACTTCCAGTCATTATTCAGAAAGTGAAAAATTCAAATCAAGAAATTGAACTTTTCTCTTTTGGCGATAATGTAAATCAAATTTCTGCTGATTCACTAAATAGTTTCGATTTTAATGGTCACTTAACAAATATTTCAAAAGCATTAAACGAAGCAATCAAAAATAAATCAGAAAGAAATTATCAGAATTTAATTTTGATTACAGATGGGATTTATAATTCAGGTGAAAATCCACTTTATCAGACAGAAAAACTCGAAATACCAATGATTATTCTGGGTGTAGGTGATCCAAAACCAAAAAATGATATTTCAATTGATGATATCATAACCAATGATTTAATTTATGCTCAAAATCAAACACCTGTAAGAGTTAATATCAAATCAAATGGTTTTGAAAACAAACAAGCAACCATTTCTTTTTTTGAAGACAAAAAATTGATCGACAAAAAAACTTTTACAATTTCAGGTAATTATCAGGAACTTGATTTTATATACATTCCAGAAACCGAAGGAGAAAAAAAATTAAGCTTTTCAATTTCACCAATTCAGGGAGAATTCACTGAAAAAAATAATTTTGCGTCAAAATACATCAAAGTGCTCAGTAATAAAATAAAAGTCTTAACTATTGCGGGTAAACCTTCATACGATTTAAGCTTCATTAATCAGGTCGTTAAATCTAATAAAGATTTTCAACTCGAAACATTAATTGAAAAACCTGATGGTGATTTTTATCCACTCTTTCGAAATGAAAGATTTCTTGATTCAGCAAATGTGATTTTCTTTATCGGATTCCCTTCTCCAATCAATTCAGAAAGATTCGTTAAAAAAGTCCTTGCAAAAATTGAAAGGGACAACACTCCAATTTTTATTCTTGTTAATCCCGATGTTGATTTTAATCGTTTAGCTTTGTTCAAAAATTTTATTCCATTCGATTGGCGTTCTGCTTTTGGAACTGCATCTCAAGTTTTTATTGATGTTCCAGAAGAAAAGAGCAAAAATGAAATTCTGAATATTGCCTTATCTAATTCAGCTGATGTATGGAATTCACTTCCACCAATTTTTAGAGTTGATCGGGAATTTATTGCCAAGCCCGAGTCAGAAATTCTTGCATTCTTTAAAATTCAAAATACAAGAATAAACCAACCGTTAATTATTTCACGAAATTTAAACAAACATAGAAGCATTGCCTTTATTGGATTTAATATCTGGCGTCTCAAATTATTAAATGCAATGAAAGAAGAAGAATCAATATACTTCGATAAATTTATTAATAATTCAATCAAATGGTTAACATCAAAAGAGATGGAGAAAAATCTAAAAGTCAGACTTTCCAAAAAGATTTTTGATATCAATGAGAAAATAAATTTTGTTGCTCAGTTTTATAATGACGCAAATCAACCTATAGATGATGCTCAAATTACACTCGACATATTTGAAAAAGGCTCAAAAGTATCCACTACTCTTTTCAAGCCACTTGGAAATGGTATTTACTCAACTGAATTTGAAAATTTCAACAAAGGGGATTTCGAATTCATTGCGTCAACTGAATTTGCGGGAAAAAGATTTTCTGATAATGGAAGATTTTCTGTCACGGAGACCGAGCTTGAGTTTCGTGATCTAACAATGAGAGAAGACTTATTAAAAAGAATGGCTGCAATCACTAATGGAGCTTATGTTCACATTTCAAATTCAGATGAATTTATTCAAAATTTGAATAATTATTTGATCAAAAGAGAAAAATCGAAAGAATTTCGAAATGCATTTTACGCGTGGAATTCAAGTTATCTATTGCTGACAATTATCTTTTTATTATCCCTCGAATGGTTTTTGAGAAAAAGATGGGGCTTGTTGTAACATTAAAAAATTTTTACCTCGACTGGCTCGATTTTCTGTTCCCAAATTTCTGCGTACTCTGCAATCAAAAAATCAACCGAACATTATTTTCTATTTGTGAAAATTGTCTTGATCAAATTGAACTCTCAAATGATTATGATTTAAATGAATTCTTCCATTTTAACCTTTTCAAATCAGGTATAATCTCAAACTACTATGCAAAATATGAATTTGTGAAAGATGGGAAATTTCAAACAGCAGTTCATTATTTGAAATATAATCGCAAACCTAAAATTGGGATTCAACTGGGCATTGAGCTTGGTAAGGATTTGTTGAAACAGAACTGGTTTAAGGAAATTGATTTAATTATTCCCGTACCAATTCATCGAATAAAAAAAATGAGTCGTGGTTATAATCAATCTGATTTCATTTCAAAAGGAATTTCTCTTGTTACAGGAAAAACCTTTGATAATAGATCATTAAAAAGAACACGAAACACTCCGACTCAAACACATCTCCATCTTCAAGAAAGAATTGAAAATGTTAAAGGTGCCTTTAAGGTAATCGATGTAAATAAAATTAAAGACAGAACGCTCCTCATCGTTGACGATGTTTGCACAACTGGTTCAACAGTGAATGAAGTTGCATTGACTCTATTAAATGCTGGAGCGAAAAAAATAAATCTTGCTACCTTAGCTTTTGTAAAAGAAAAAGATTTCAGCTTGAGAGTCTAAAACACAAAGAATATTTAGTTCATACTCAAACTGCCTATTAAATGATAATTCAATCAAAATTTAAATAAAAAACTTTCCCGAGCTTTAATATTAAATTTTTCGAGATTGTATAAAACAAAAAAGCCCCGACATAACATCGAGGCTTTTTCAAAAATATTAGATAAAATCTATTCAAGTGAGCCAACTTCTTTTTCGACTTCCTCTAAAATTTCACAGGACTTAACAAGTTCTTTCATTTTATTATGATCAGGATATAATGGTCTATCTTCTTCGAGGTGTGGAATATATTTTCTTATAACTTTTCTTGCGGTTTCAACTCCTTTACCATTTTTGAAATCTCTGAAATCAAGCGCTTGAGCTGCAGCCATAAATTCAATTCCTAATACTCCATACGCATTATCAAGTATCTGAGCATTTTTCCAGACTGTGTTCATACCCATCGACACGAAGTCTTCTTGATCAGCTGCTGCTGGGATTGATTGAATTGATGCCGGATTAGATAAAATTCTTTGTTCAACAATTAATGTATCGGCTGTGTATTGACTTAACATATAACCAGAAAACATTCCGGCACCTTTTGTCAGAAATGGGGGAAGTCCAACACTTAATGCAGGATTGAGCAAACGATTTAATCTCCTTTCGGAAAGAACACTAACCATTGTAACAGCTGCACCGACATTATCCATTGGAAGCGATACAGGTGTCCCTTGAAAGTTTGCTCCAGTTAAAGTCAATTTTTCTTCAGTTAAAAAGATAGGATTATCAGCAACTCCATTCAATTCAATTTCAATTTGTTCTCTAGCCCATCTAACTGCATCGTGTGCAGCTCCGATAACCTGCGGAGTAGAACGCATTGAGTAAGCATCTTGAACTTTCATTTTTAATTTTCCAGTTTGAAGGTCACTTCCTTCGATACATTTCATAATTGCTTTTGCGCTTCTAACAGCACCGGGAAAACCTCTTAATTGATGAAGACGCACATCATAAGGTTTGAGGTTTGCCAATAAAGCTTCAAGAGACATTGCAGCGGCAATTTCAGCCTGTTTCAACCAGCGATTAATATCATAAAGTTGAAGTGCGCTAATAGCAGTAATGAAATTCGAACCGTTTATTGATGCCAATCCGTCTCTCGCCTGAAGTCCTGGAATTTTTATTCCAGCTTTTTCAAATGCAACTTTACCGGGCAATCTTTCACCGTTATAAAACGCTTCACCTTCGCCCATTAACAACAAAGCAATCTGAGACATTGGAGCTAAATCACCACACGCACCAACAGAACCTTTCTGACAAACAACAGGCGTTACACCTTTGTTCAACATTTCAACCAAAGTTAAAGTAATCTCTGGTCTGCAACCTGAATAACCTTTTGCATGAACATTTATTCTGCTTGCGATCGCTCCTCTCACATATTCAATGGGCATTGGTTCACCAATCCCGGCAGCATGATTGTAAATTAAATATTTTTGAAATTGCTTAACCTGTTCATCATTTAAAACAATTTCTGAGAATTCACCAATGCCAGTGTTAATTCCATACATAATTTCTCGTGCTTTGATTTTTTCTTCCAGCATTGCACGGCAGGCTTTTATTCGCTCGAGAGATTCTGATGCGAGTTCAACTTTCTCCCCGTATCGAGCTATTTGAACTAATTTTTCAATGGTGAGACTATTCCCATCAAGTATAATAGCCATTTTTTCTCCTATAATTTTTTACAAAAATACAAAGATTAGCGATGTGGATTTAGAAAAGTAAAATGCTGGTATTACTTAGTGAGATGCGATTAGAGAATAAAGAAAGATTCACAATAATATCAAAAAGAATAATAATGCTTAATTGCAAATTTCAAACATGCCAATTAACTATCAATAATCTATGAGAATATTATTTTTATAAGTATGGATTTTTAGTTTAATTCAATTTTTTAGTTCAATGACTAATTAAAGATTTTGTTTAATTATTGTTTTCAAATTTTTACATAGTGTATAACTCTTCGTCACTTAGCATTTTAAAGACTGCTTCGATTCTTCCTAATGGCGCCGCTATTTGAACTCCGCTCACCTCTGAACGAATGTAATCGTAGGTTTCTTTAGCAATTTTAACACCTTCTTCAAAAGCTTTTTCTTTTGAAATCTCTTGAGCTCTTCGCATTCTCTCCATTACATCGTTGGGGACTTTAGCACCCGGAACTTCATTATTCATAAATTCAGCATTTCTATATGAAACCAATGGCCAGATACCAACAATTAAAGGTATCTTATAGTGTTCAACTCTTTTCATAAAATTCTCAAGTAAACTGATATCAAAAACTGGTTGAGTAATCATATATTCAGCACCGGCTTGAACTTTCCAATCAAGTCTTCGGAGTTCTTCATCAAGATTAATCGCGCCAGGATTAACTCCAACTCCAATAGAAAAACCAGTTGCCTCACCAATTGGATTACCTGCAAGATCAAGTCCATGATTTAATCGATTTAAAAGATTTACAAGTCCAATTGAATCAACATCAAACACAGCAGTTGCATCTGGGTAATTGCCAAGTTTTGGAGGATCACCAGTAATTGCCAGAATATTTCTAATTCCCAATGCCCAGGCTCCGAGCAAATCCGATTGCATTCCAATAACATTTCTATCTCGACAGGCAAAATGCAAAACAGTTTCAATTCCAACTTCTTTTTGAATTAATACAGCCATCGCAAGAGCAGACATTCGAGCCATTGCTCTTGGTCCATCGGGAATATTTATAGCGTCAATACCGAAGTGATATAATTTTCTCGCCTTTTGAATTTCATTTTGCGCTGAGACACCACGCGGCGAAACAATTTCAACAAGTGTGACAAATTCTTCTCTTAATAATTTATTTGACAATCTTGATTTTTCATATTTCTCATAAACGTGAACATTTGCAGGTTGTTCGATTTTTAATTCTTCAACTTTTATGTCCAATCTTTTACTGGGTTGAAGTGCCTGAACTGCTCGTCTAATCGCTTTTATATGGGAAGGATTAGTTCCGCAACAACCCCCAACAATACAAGCTCCTGTTTGAATAAATCTTTTTGAATATTCAGCTATGTATTCAGGAGAAGTCATATAAATATTTCTTCCGCCAATATTGACTGGATAGCCGGCATTAGGTTGAATTGAAATTGGTAGATCAGTTAATGTCCTAAGTTTTTCAAGAGCTTCGAGCATTGGTTTAGGTCCAACACTGCAATTAAAACCAACTACATCAGGTTTATATTGAGAAACTAATTCTACAAACTTTTCAATTGGTTCTCCACTTATAAGATTTCCTTCTTCATTAATAGTCACCTGAGCAATAACTGGAATTTCTGGATTAATTTCCCTTGCGGCTCGAATAGCTTGAATCAATTCTTCTACAAGAGTGAAAGTTTCAAGAATAATTAAATCGACTCCACCATCGATTAATGGTTGAATTTGTTCTTTAAAGAAATCTTTTGCTTCATCGTATCCAATCTTTCCGAGAGGTTCAATTTGAACACCGAGTGGACCAACCGAACCAGCAACCAAAACATTGTCTTTCGCAACTTCACGAGCAAGTTTAGCTCCTGCAAAATTTATTTCATAAACTTTCTCATTTAGTCCATGAGGAGCAAGTTTAAATCTATTTGCCCCAAAAGTATTTGTTTCAATTACATCAGCTCCAGCCAATAAATAATCACGATGAACCTGTTTAACGAGTTCAGGATTTGTGAGGTTTAATTCTTCAAAGCATCGATTTATAAAAATTCCTTTTTCATAAAGATATGTTCCTGTTCCGCCGTCAAAAACTATTATTTCATTTTCAAGTCGTTCACGAAAGTTTTTCATTTACAATTACCTCTTTAGTTAAAATAAATTTATAATAAAAGTTTATGCTTGTCAAAATTTTATCAATAATCTTTAAGAAGTTTGAAACAAAAAAAATTATTTATCATCTTATAATCAAAAATGGAAGGAAATAATCTATGGCAACCAAAAAAGCTTATGTAAAACAACTTAAAGGCATTACCTTAGTTGGAAAAACGGATTCAAATGTTTGGATAACAATGGATGGTCCTGAAGAATTTGGCGGAAGCAATGCAGGCGTTCGTCCAAAAGAATTATTGCTTTTATCACTTGCTGGATGTACTGGAAGCGATGTAGTTTCAATTCTTCAAAAGAAAAGATCAAAACTTGAGGATTTTGAAATCAATATCACTGCCGAAACAAGGGACGAACATCCTCAGGTCTTTACCAAAATTCATATCGAATATGTTTTTTATGGAAATGAAGTCAAAAAAGAAGATGTAGAAAGAGCAATCGAATTATCAAGCACTAAGTATTGCTCAGTCCAAGCAATGTTAAGACCCTCTGTCGAAATTACCCATTCATATCGTATTGAACCCTCAAAATTTTAATTAAGACTTTTCAAAAAATTCTAATTTATAGCTCAAATCCTGAAAAGGGTTTGGGCTTTTTTTTATCGTTAAAAAACAGGGAATTACACTTAGGATTGTTACTGAGGTAAAAAAGATTTAATTCTTAGCTGCCCCGCCAGGGGTCGAACCTGGAGTCTTCTGATCCAGAGTCAGACGTGTTGCCAATTACACCACGGGGCATCTTTTCAAAGTTTCAAAAAGGCAAAACAAATTTATCACTCTCTTAAAAATTCTCAAAAACCCAGAATCAAATGACTATCTAAGATATCTTTATGAACTCTTAAAATTAAGCAAAGGATTTTTATTAAATTAAGGATGAAAAGAAAATTTTAATCTATGCAACTTAAAATATTTCTCACTTGCCTTTTTTTAACTCTTAAAACTCTTCTTTCTCAAACTGTATCAATAGAGAGATTTATTCCACTGAAAATTAATGTAAATGATTTTTCAATTAATGAAAACAAAAATTTTATAATTCTTATTTCTAATGAAACTAATGAGGTTATAAAAATAAATTTAGATGGAGAGATACAAAAAATAATTGGTGGATTTGGTTGGAGCGAAAGTCAGTTTGATTATCCTTCGAGTATAACCTCAACTGCAATTGAAATATATGTTGCGGATTTCAATAACCATCGAATTCAAAGATTTGATCATAATTTAAATTTCATTTCTTCTCTTTCAAGTTCAGATAACATTAAATTCGAATATCCAATCTCAATTACACTTTCTTCAAAAGGTGATCTTTATATTTTGGATTCAAAAAATAAAAAGGTATTGAAAATAAACAGCTTTAAAAAACTCGAGCGAGTGTTTGGGAATTATGAAAGCGGTAATGTAATCTTAGCTGAGCCCAAACTAATAAAATTAGATTCATCACAACGGATTTATGTACTGGACAAAGATCAAATTTTGGTCTTCGATGAGTTTGGAAGTTTTATTAAAAAAATTCCAATACCTGAAAAACTCAAAAACGAAATAGTCGATTTTCAAGTTTATCAGAATTCTATCTACTTTCTCACAGAAAGAAATTTATATGAGTTCAAAAATGAATTGACTCAAATCTTTATTGATAATGAAATTATTGGTAATTCTAAACTCAAGAAGTTTGAGATAAGATTAAATAAAATTTACTTGCTGACTGATAGGGGGATTTTAATCTGCAAAAAGGAAAATTAAAAGCCGCAACAATTTAAGCGGCTTTTAAAACTTTTCCTGATTTGATACAATTTGTGCAGACTTTGATAGTCTTTACAGACTTACCAACTTTAGCCCGAACTTTCTGCAAATTTGGTAACCATCTTCTTCTTGTTCTATTGTGTGCATGTGATACATTGTTACCATATATGGGCTTCTTTCCGCATATTTCACATACTCTAGCCATTGTTTAATCCTTTCAATTTGAGACACAAATTTATTAATTGAGGTTTTTTTATCCAAATTAAAATTTGAAAAATAATTCACTAATTTATTTCTAAACAAAGTCCATGAAATGAATTTCAATCACACTAAAATTTATCTTTTAATCAGTTTATCTCTTCTAATTTTTCTTTCATTTACTTTTGCTTATCAATTTGTAAATAATCTCTCTGTTCTGTTTTTTATTAATAATTTTTACGGCCAAATCTGCCATCAGATTGAAAGTCGTAGCTTCTTTGTCAATGCTAAACCATTATTAATCTGCGCAAGATGTACTGGAATATTTTTAGGTTCTTTTATACTCTTTGTTTTATTGTCATTTCTCAAAAACTTACGCTATCTTATTAATCAAATTGATTATAAAAAAGTCTTTATTTTTCTTTTACCATTGTTTATTGACTGGTTAATAAATTTTTCTTTCAAAATTGAAACTACTAATTTCGTGAGGTTTTTAACTGGAATTTTATTCAGTTTTGTACCAGTTTATTTTTTGAACACATTAATTTTTAATTCTAAATCTTAAATATGAGAAAAGAGAAATTCTTACCTTCATTAGTTGCTGGTTTCAGTTTAGCTGTTTTAAGTGTTGTCCCCATTATTCAAATAACAACTTGTTGTTTACTCGCGCCTTTAGCGGGACTTTTCAGTGTTAATCTTTTTTATTTGCAGATGAAGAAACACCCCGAATTTAATATCGAAAAATCTGATGGTTTTCAAATTGGGATCTTGATTGGTTTTATTTCAGGATTTTTCGAATCCATATTCCAGTCTCTTCTTATTCTGGTATCGAAGGATAATCCAGTCTACGATTCTATTGTCCTTATGCAGCAGTATTTACCAGATATGAAAATGCCCGATTTAATTTACAGCATTTCAAAAGAAATCGATGAAAAGAGATTTTCTGCATTATTATCATTTATGTTATTCTTTAATGCAACAATTGTCAATTCAATCTTTGCGACTATTGGAGCATTACTTGGAGTATCAAACATCAAAAAAAGGATAATAAGAGATTCTTTTTCTTAATTTTAAATAAACATTCACTTAACTATGATAGCTATATTTCTCTTTTATATTCATTTTATTTTTGCTCTGTATGTTTTCACAAAGAGATGGCAAGATGAGGGGTTGGGTGCAGCTGTTTTAATTTTAATTTTTGTTGGAATAATTTTCTCAGTGGGATGGACAATATCTTATTTGGTTGCATCTCTAATTTTCCCGCCAGAAGGTTTTGGTAAATTTTATAATAGAGATACAATATCACTTACTATTGTAACCATCTTCGAATATTTCTTTTACACGACATATTTTCGTGGGCGCGGGAAAAAGGGGAAAGAATCACTTATTTAATTCATTCTAATCTATACGGTATGGTAATAATTACCGTCTGTTCAAATTGAATTTGATTTGGTCTTAATGGTTCAAATTTCCATGTTTTTAATGCCTGAATGGCGGCATCTTCAAGTTGAGTATCTGCTTTAATTAATGGAACAGGGGACACAACCGAACCATCGGGAAGGATTGTAAATTTTATTTTAATATCAATTTCTTTCTGAACACCTTCGGGAAATTTAGGTTTTTCCCATCTTAAAATTTTTCTTGTTCCTCTGCCACCCCAATCAAAGCTGTAACCGCTTGAACCAAATGGCTGTTCACCTTCTGAATTCTTAGAAACATTTTTGGAAATATTTTCAGATTGTTTCGCTCTCTCTATTTTTCTTTTATCTTCTTCAGGTTTATTGTTCTTTTGAATGACTTCATCAAATTCTTGTCTGATTTTAGGTGTTTCTACTTTTTGTTTTGATTCTTCGGAAATTTCTTTTTGTTCCTCAAGAGCTGTATTGGCTTTTTCGCTTAATGGTGATTCGCCCATTTTGCCAGAACCGGGACTACCAAAATCAACAGTTACATATTCAAGTTCTTCGATTGTTGTCCCAAGAGTTACAAACGAGAAGAAAATTAATAAAACTGTATGAAGAAGAAATGAGACGATAAATGCATTTCTTCGATTAGACAAAAATCTTTTCATAAACTTTCTTTTTCAGTCGCAATCGTAAACTTATTTATACCTGAACTTTTAGCAATGTCAATAACTTTAATTAAAATTTCTATTGGGACTTCTTTATCAGCTTTAATTACAAGATTTCGTTCTCTTTGCTGTTCGGGTGATTTAATTATTTTATCAGCAAGTTCACCTAAACTAATTCTTTCACTTCCAAAGTAAATATCGTTTGTTTTTGTAATTGTAACTATAAATTGATTTTCATTAACAGGTTCAGAAGTTTCAGATTTCGGTAATTTTACCTGCACACCAGTCGTTATAACAAATTGAGATGTAAGGAGAAAGAAAATCAATAAAAGCATCACAATATCAGTAAGTGACGAATAATTAAAAGCTGTTAACAATTTAGTTTCCGATTCAAACTTCATTTCATCTTACCATGTTCTTTTTCGTATAGAACGTCAATAAAATCAGTAGAGGTAATCTCCATTTCCGAAATCAGTTTATTAATTCTTGTAACGAAATAATTATAGAATAGATAAGCAATAATTCCTACAGAAAGACCAAATGCAGTTGTGAGCAATGCTTCCCAAATTCCACCAGCAAGATCAGAAGGCGAAGCATTTCCACCAAGAGATTCAATTCTCATAAAAGCTGAAATCATTCCAGTCACTGTACCAAGAAATCCAAGCAAAGGTGCAACACCAGATATTGTTGCAAGAACAGACAATCCTTTTTCGAGTTTATAAATTTCTTGTTTACCTGCACTTTCAATCGATTCTTTGATTCTTTCCATTCCGAAATGATATTTGGAAAGTCCTTTGCGAATAATATTTGCAATTGGTGAATTATATTCTGAACAATAATTAATGGCTTCGACAATGTCTCCTTTTTTCATTAATTCTCGAATTTGAATCATAAAACGAGGAACATTGACAGAAGCCTGCCTCAAAACAAAATATCTTTCGATTACTATTCCAATTGTAATTATTGAACATAAAAGAATGGGCCACATAAGTAGCCCACCCTTTAAAAATCCTGTAAGTAAATCCATATTACAAATTATCTCCTATCTACGTATATATCTTCTTTTTTGAGTAATAATCTTAAATTATGATAATCTTTCGCAGCTGCATCTTCATCCAAATAAAAACCAACCTTTACTCTGTACATTCTACCAAATCCTGGAACATCGCTCACTTCTACAAACGCACGATATCCCTTGTTCCTTAAATCCTTTGCAAATGCATCGGCAAATCTTTTCTCACTATAAGAATTCACCTGGATAAAGTAATCACCCTGCGAAGAAACAGGTGCCTTCCTCGCAATAGATTTGGTAACAACTGTTTTTCTTTGAATTGGTTTTACTTTCTGAGTTACAGTTGTTTTTGTTTCTGGTTTAACAATTTCTGTCTTAGCAGGAGTTTTCGAAGTTTCTGTTACTGTTTCTTTTTTCTCTGTGATAGGTTCTTCAACAATTAGGTTAGATTTTTGCTTGATTGATGTATCAGGTGGAATAGATGAATATTCTTCTGGTGCAATGATAATTTGTTTTTTGCCTGCAGTTTGTGGTTTTTTCTCAATTACAACAGGTGGGGTTGTTTCTTTTTTTAGCTCAACTACAGGTTCTTTTTTGCTTTCTGTTACATCCGAACTTAAAGCCCAATAAATACCAACTCCAATGATACCAATCAATAATATAATTAATGTTATCCATAATGCACCTGAACTTTCTCGTCCTGCACTTGATGGTGCTGGTCCAGCTCCACTCGTTGAAGATGGTGATTGGTAACTTCCCGAGCCAATTGGTTGAGATGTTAAATCTTCCCCAAATGTAAATTTTGGTTTATCTTGATTGAGGTTCATTTCGGGCATTTGTGAAACCTCCTCTTTTTCTTCTTTTGTTTCGTGTACCTCAGGAATAGTTGATAGTTGCTCCGCTTGTTCTTCCTCCTGAAGTTTTTCCTCGACCTCTTTTAATACTTCCATTAACTCAGCTGATAAGCTAATATCTTTTTCTTCTTCAGGCTCAAGCTTTTCTTCTAAAGTTTTCTCTTCCAATTTTGAAATTTCTTCTGCTTGTTTATCAGTTTCTGAAGATTCCTTTTCTTGTGCCATAATCTCTACCTTCTTTTCAATTTCCCGTTCGGATGCTTCTTTAATTACGGTTGGTTTTTCATCCTTATACTTTAAATTAATTTCCTCAGCTACTTTTGAAGCTGGTGAAAATGAGATGGTGAACTTTTCTGGAATTTCAATCTCACGATTTAAAAGGGCACTGAATTTTTTTGTAGCTTTCGTGATCTTCGGAGAAAAAGTACCAAAATTTCCAAGGCTAACTTTTTCACCATCTCTGAGTGCTGCTGTGACTGAATCAATAAATTTCTGGAAAACTTGTTCAACTTCCTTTACATCAGCACCAATCTTAGAAGAAACTTTTTCTAAAAATTCTTTGCGATCCATTACTCAGTCTTAAAAATGTTTTTAGATGGTTTAAAGATAAAAACTTCTTTAGGTGGAATTAAAATTAAATCTCCTGTTTTTGGATTTACGCCTTTTCTTTCTTTTCTTAATCTTTTTTCAAATTTTCCAAAATTCGTAAAAGTTATAGAACCACTTTCTTTTACAACTTCAATAATAGATTCAAGGATTGCATCTAAAATTTCGCCTACTCTCTTTTGAGTGAGGTTTGTTTCTTTCGCTATTTGTGCAATTAAGTCACTTTTGTTCATTAAAATCTTGCTTTCAAATAAATTTGAAAATCAATTGGTTTTTGTTGATAATTAAACCACCTATAATTCTTTTTGTTCAAAATGTTTTTCAATTCAATTCCAGCATTTAAAAATTTTACTAATTGATAATCAGCACTAAATTCAATATCTGTATATGGCTCGATTTCTATCTGATGATTAATATCACCGTAACTAACTGAATTATACAAAAAACTTAATCTTAAATAAAGTGGGAATGCAAACCTATATCCATAGGACAATTTAGATTGAAATGCTGGATTATGTGGTTCCTGCCTTGTTGTAAGCTTTAATCTTGAGTTTATATATTTTAAGTTGAGCAGCAGATCTCCATATCGATTTAAATCAACAAAAAGAAAAGTATTTAATTCAATCGTTTCTGTTTCGAGTTTTTGAATTTTGAAATATCCAGTGTTAGTTGTATCTACTATAAACACATTTTTACCAGCAACATTATATCTAGAAAGTTCAAATTTCAAATTGCTTGATCTGTCAAAGTAAATGATTGTTCCAAATCCAAATTTATTTTTAATCCTTTCAATTGAGTAATTAAAAGAGGCTGAGTCAAGATAAGGATTTTCATTCCACAGATTAATTGGTGTTTTATTTAACAATTTGTTTTCATAGAATAATGTTAGTGTCCAATAATCACTTAATCCAAAGCCAATTCGAGTGCTCGGTGCAAGAAATTGACTGTTATTTTCTTTTTCACTTTGATAATCCAATCTTGTAACGATATTCATTACATTGAATAATTTTCTAAAATATAACTCTCCATAAGCTGAAAGAATTAGAGAATTTTCTGTTAAATTTTTCGAGACTTTATACAGATAAGGATGAGCCGATGCGGTTAATTCAAAATGTTCAAATGTTGATTTTAAAGTTCCAAATGCGCTGATTTCTGCAAATGAAAAATCCCACCGGCTAAGTTTTTGATAATCGAAATTACCACCAAAATTTAAATTGAATTCACGATAGAATAAGTTTTCGAGAGAACCATTAATATTTAAGTTTGTTATGTTATTAAATGTGTCGGATGAGAAAGATTTGAAATTAGAATATTTGAAATAATCAAACGCGCCATTGACGTTTAATCTTGCAGGCGGTTCTTTTTCTTTTTGAATGATGAGAGAATTATTCAGGAAGAAATTTGTCTTCAGGTACTTTGAATTTTTTTCGTAATCTCTGCTATTCTCAAAATTACCACCAGCTGCAAATAAGATATTCCTTAATCGACCATAATAAAAAATTTCAGCTTCAGGGAGTGAATAAATTCCAGCAGCAGTTTTTATCCTTCCCGAGTATTTAATTGATGTATCAACAATTGAAGGCTGCTGTCTTGATGGATCAGATAAACCTTCAAGTCTTAATTCTTGAATTTTAATTCTTGGCAAAATAAACTCTTTTGAAAGCGGAACAATTAAATCGGGAGTGGCTTTATTTTGACGTGGAAGCTCAACTGTTGCTTGTCCAGTTATCACAAAATCAGGTAATTCGATCTCAGGAATTTTCGATTTAATTGTATCACGCTGAGCGAGAAGAACAGCTGTGTTTATAAATAAAATAAATAAAATCTTTTTCATCGCAATCTTCTCAACTTATTTTTCGCTGCTTGTCCTAATTCACCTTTTGGATCAAGTTTGGCAACTTCATTATAAAATTCTCTTGCTTTCTTTTTGTCTTTAATTGTTTCATAAATCTGTGCAACTTTAAATAAACCTTTTACAAGCCAATCTGTATAACCTGCAAATGCATATCTTAATTTTAGATATTCTGCAATTGCATCTTGATAATTCTTTTTCTTTAATAAGATTTCACCAATTAGATATTGACTTTCAGCTCCAAATTCATCGTTTCGTAATTCCACTACTTTTTTGAAATAATTTAGAGCGGTATCTGGTCTGGCTTCATACTCAATTTTACCAAGATCAAACAATGCTCTGGAATAAAAACCCGATTCTTTAAATCTCGAAGAGACTTCTAAAAATTTTGACTTAGCATTTGTTAAATCGCCTTTTTCAAGATACGCTTTACCCAGCCAGTAATTTGCTTCGGCAATCAAATTTGACTTTGGATAATTCTGAATCAAATTCTGGAATTGTTCAATAGCATCATCAAATCTATTCAAAGTTCTGTAAATGTTGCCAAGTTCAAGAATTGCATCATCGGCAAGTTCATCGTTTGAATAATTTCTTATAATGATTGAAAGATTGAAAATTGCATCATCATAAGATTTTAGCTGGACAAAAGCTTTCGCAATTGAATAATATGCACTTGTAGTTAATGAACTATTGGGGAAAAATGAAATAAATTCTCTATATGCAGAAATTGCCTCCTGGTATCTTCTTTGCGATAAATACAAATCTCCTTTTTTAATTAGAAGCTTATCGAGATGTGGATTTCCTGGATTTGAAAATACAAAATCTGTTATCACCTGAGCTGCAAGATCAATTTTACCCTGAGCAACATAAGCGTATTGAATTCCATTCATTGCATCGATAACAAATTGAGAATTTGGATAGTTTTTCAAAACCTGGTCATAGCTTGCTATTGCTTTATCATACAAACCGAGATTGAAATAAGCATCCCCAATTGAGTAATATGCAAGAGGTACAATTGGAGAATTTGGGAACGAATTAATGAGCTTCCTATATTCTTCGATACTCGTTTCATATTTCCCTTGCTTAAATCTAATCCAGCCAATTAAATATTGAACTTCATCAGCATATCGTGAGGCTGGATACTGATTCAAGAATCTTTTCAGTTCATCAATTGCACCCTCAAGATTTCCTGCTCTGAAGAGAGCCTGTGAAAGTTGATAAGAAACATAATCACTTCCCCGTGCATCAGGATCGGAAAAATAGTCACGATAAAGCTGGCTTGCTTTTGCAAAATTTTTCTGAGCATAATAAGAATCTGCAAGCCTTAATTTGACTTCATTGTAATATTTCGAATAGGTGAAATTATCAAGAAATTGTTGAGCTAACTGAATCACTTTTGAATAATTTTTTGTGTTGAAATTGCAATAGATTAAACCATAGGTTGATAACTCTTTCAATAATTCATCGTTCGTTAATTTTATCACCCGTTCATACTCTTTAATTGCATTATTGTATTGATTAAGTGTGAAATAGGATTCAGCAAGATAAAATCTAACTTTGTCCTCATCTCTGAAATTCTTTCTACTTAAAATTCTATTGGCAATAAAAATAGTTGCATCAAAATTATTCAAATAAAAATTAGAAATGGCGAGCCCAAGTAAAGCATCAGAAAAATCTTCGTCATTTTCATCAATTAAACTTACAGCAAGTTCAAAATTGGTTTTTGCCACACGGAAGTTTTTTCTATCCATCGAAATTGTACCGAGTAAAAGTGCCGCACTTGCACGAGTTTTTTCATCTAAAGTGTCTTCGATAACTTCAATCAAGAACCGCTCTGCATCCTGATATTTCTTTAATTCGTAGTTTATCAAACCAATTTGAAATTTAGCTTTCGAAGTAAATTCACTTGAAGGATATTTTGAGATGTAACCTGAAAATTCTTGAATGGCTCTTTGATTGTTTTCAAGGTTTCTGCTGATAAATCCAAGCCAGTAAAGTGACCTCTCAGCTAATGAATCATCACCTGTGCTTAAATCTTTAAAGACTCTATGAGCTTGTTCGAATTTATTTTGTTGATAGAAAGACCAAGCAAGACCATACTTTGCGGGTCTTACCATTTTTGAGTCTGGATATCTATTAACAACATTCTGAAATTCTACTTGAGCTTCATAAAACTTTCCAATCTTATAATAACTATTGGCAAGAATGTAATAAGCTTCAGCGAGATTTTGTTGTGAAAGTGAGCGAACCTTTGGATCGTTTAATCGCGAAATTGCTTTATTATAATTTCCGTTGATGTAATGAGCAAGTGCAACTCTTACAAGTCCAAGCGGAGTAAGTTGAGAATTTGGAAAACTCATTATCAGACTTTCATAGTAATACTCAGCCTTATCATATAATTTTAATTTTTCATATAGATAACCAAGAGAAAAATAGGTGTGATCGAGTTTTGTATTTGATTCTTTATAACTTAAAGCTTCAAGAAAATTTTTTTCAGCATCTTCAAATCTATCCTGGGCAGAATAAACTTCACCCAACCAGTAGTGAGCAAGACCTATGTATCTGCTGTCAGGGACATTTTCAATTAGCTTAATCAGGAATTTCTCAGCATTAGTAAAAACCCCAAGAGTAAAATAAATTTGACCTAACTTTAAGAGAGCAAGATCATAATTTTTATCATAAGGAAATTTAATTACATAATTTTCCAGATCGAAGGTAGCTTCAACAAATTCATTTAATCTGTATTTTATCTCACCAAGAAGAAAATAAATTTGAGCTAATGATTCATAGCTTAATTCTTTGCTTTCTTTAATTTCATTAAATATCTGATAAGCCTCAGCATAAAATCCCTCCTCGTAAAGTCTTAGCCCTCTTTCAAATTTATCAATCGATGTTTGAGCAAATAGTAGACGAAAAGATACTATAATTATTATAAAAATTAGCCTTCTCATACAATCAAAAATAGGAAATAAACTAAACTTATGAAAAAAACCGAACCTAAATTAACCATATCATTATCAATGAACTTTATGCCTTTGTGATAATCAGTTTCTTTAGAACAATGAAACTTCTTCTCTGTTAATTTTCCGCAAATCGAACATTTGTAAATTACCTGAATCGTTGCACCCATTAGACTATCAAACAAATTACCAAGCAATGCGAAGAAAACAATTGAAAGAAAAATTTTAAGATTTAATGGAATAAAAAATCCTGCGCTTAAGATGATCAAAATAGAGCCTAAAACACCGCCCAAAGTACCGATAAATGAAATCCCTCCAGAAATTCCTGGTGTAACCTTTCTGAAATTTGTAATCAAATAGACATTCTTTGCGAAGAGAGTTCCAAATTCAGTCGACCAGGTATTAGCAGTAGCAATTGCAATCGAAAGCAAGTAGATCGAATACCAATCAATTTTCAATGGTACCAAATTACCTAAAACAATAATAAGCAAAGGTACCCCGCCATTTGCAAGGACTTGTTTATAATCCCTTTGACTCCCTTTTTCAAAAATTGAACTCACATCTTTTTTGCTTATTCTTTCAGCAATTTTTGAGAGAAGCGATGAGAAAATGAAGAATGTAAGAATCGGAATTGTCCATTTCCATCCTCCAATTCCAAATATGAAAACCGCCAAAAGAAAAGTTACAGCTGAACCACCCAGATCAAGAAATTTCATTTTATATGAAAAGATTGAAATCAAAAATGCAAGAACAAATGCGAGAACAAATGAGCTTAAATCAATCCCTTTTACAAAAAACATCATTGTTGCTGACGAAAGTATAATAGGTAAGCTAAGATTATCTGTACCTTTAGTACTAACCGCTTCAGTAATTCCCCCGAGCAAGGAAAATATTAAAGCAAGGAAAGAAAACTCTAACCAATTATAATCTATAAAATTCAATTTTTCCCACAGAAAAACTTTTACAATCCATAGAAGGAAAAAAGAACTTAGTACAAACGCAATCACACCATTAAAAGTCTTTGGCTCTTTGGTAATGCGTGTCAGATATTTAATTGACGAATAATTTCCAACAAGTGCAGCAAATGCATCTCCAATTGAAAAAATCAAAAAGCTCAAACTGATTATGAATTTATTTACATTCCAGAAAAGCAAAGTGCATATCAAAAAAGAAAGTGGATAATAAAAAATCCCCCAATTTACAGTTCCTGTATCGTTTATTTGTTTGATTAAATGCTTTTTAATTAAAATAAAATTCGAGATACTAAATGCTGTCCCGACAAAAACAACGAGCCAGAAATTTTGTACAACAAAAGGAAGATAAACAACAATAAAGCCTGTTGTAATATGCAATAATTTTCGGGAAAGGTTTTTAGTTATAACATTTTTTCTCGCAAGAAATTCAAACAAGATGAGCAACGAGATAGTGATTGCAGCTAAGATTAGAAGTGATTGAAATTCATTCATAGTTTTTGAAATAAAGATAAACCCATTCAAAAAGATTTGCAATAACAATTTAAAACAGAAAACCGCCTGCAAGAGGCGGCTTTCTATTTATCAGTTATTGTTTAGGGAGGTTTTTAATCTCGTAATCACAAACTGCTTTGTAGGTTGGATCTTTTTTTCCTTCTTCAAATGCTGCTTTGGCTTCGTTTAACTTTCCAAGATTCTTGAGAGCCAGACCTTTGTAATAATAAATTCCACCTTTAGGAATTTTGTTTCGGTATTTTAATGCATTGTCTGCTGAAACAAGCGCATCATCATATTTGCCAGTTTCAACATAAGCTCGCGCAAGAGCTAAATAAGCAGCATCATTTTTTTGATCATATTGAATGGCTTTTTTAAGATTATCAATTGCTTTTTCATATTCAAAATTCTTTAAGTACTGATCTCCAAGTTTTAGATAAGAGAGGGAGATATTTTTTTCAACCTGATTTTTCAGCTGGGCATTTTTGGTGAGTTCAAGTGTCTTAAGAAAATTGTTAACCGATTGCTCATAATTTCCACGAGTGTATTCCAGTGTTCCAAGTGCATTATAAGCTAAATCAAAATCAGGTTTGAGTTTGAGTGCTTCTGTTAGATCATTATAGGCTTGATCAAGTTGATTCATCCTTCTATGGGCAATTCCCTTCTGATAGAGAATTCTATAATCTTTTTGAATTTTTAATGCCTGTTCATAAAGCTGAAGTGCAGCCGAAAAATTTCCTTCTTTCATTTTTTGATTACCGTCATTATATAATTTGGCTGCCTCGGGATTCATTTCTTGAGCTTGAAGTGATAAAGTAAATAAAATGATTATAGCAAACGCTCGAAACAACTTCATATTTTAGCTCCGTTTATTATGATTATGATGGATTTAAAGTTAACTCTACAAAAAATTTTGTGCGGAAGGCGGGACTTGAACCCGCACGCCTCTCGGCGCCACCCCCTCAAGATGGTGTGTCTACCAGTTCCACCACTTCCGCAAAGAACTGGTGCAAAAATATTACTTTGAAAAAAAAATTACAAGATTTGATCAAATGTGAAGAACGCAGAAAACTTCTTTTTTAATTTTAATCTCCCAAAATTTTATTCTTCAGGCAGTTGTCTACCCCTTCTCATCATCAAAAGTTTATTTACTTCACGCATAAATTGTCGTTCAAAAACATAATACTTTGCAACTTTATATGGGGATAGAACATTTTTGATATTTGAATGAAACTCCGTTCGGTTTCTAAATAATTCCTGTTCAAGTTCATTCAATCTTTGCTCAAGCTCTTCAAATTTTTTAGGTTGAAATTTGTTTTCATCTTTGATCAATCTTTCAATTTGATCGATAACTTTATCTCTTTCCTTTTGAATATCTCGAACCTTTTTCTGGTGCTCATTATATAAAGCGAAAAACCGAGTAGATTCATCTTGATTTAAATCAAGCTCCTCTATCAACTTAATTTTTTTGAATTCTTCCAATTTCTTTCTCTGGTTATCACGCATTCCCCATTGCTGGGCATTCACCTGATTAAATACAAACATTAAAACCAAAAAGCTTAAAATGATTCTCATATCTTATTCTCCTAAGAATTTTTTATTTTCTAATTGGGCTATTATTTCGTCCACATCATTTTCATCAATTTTATTTATCTCGGTTTCAGTTCCGATTAATAAATCTTGATTAGTAAAGGCTAAAGATTCTAATTCATCAATGAAATTTAATACATCTTTGAAGTAATCAGATTGAGATAGAATTGTTTCATCAACATTTTCATATAGATAATCTTGATTAATATAATCTCCTAAAAAATCGTTTGTTGTTGTTTCGCTCATAGTTAGTTCACCATTTAAACTTTTATTGTTCAGGTTATTCACCTTTGTTAAGTTAAAATAAATCACAATGGAAACTAAGAGAATTAGAGCAAAAGCTATTGATTGACTGAATTGAAATTCAAACCATTTCCTTTTTTTCTTTCGCGCAATAATCTCATCTACATCAATTGATTGAATATACTTTTCGCTTTCCACTAACACGATTTGATTTTCTCTTTCCAATGAATTAAATAGTTTTTCAAGTTCATTAAACTCCATTTTGCAAGAGCTGCAAATTTCGAGGTGTTCATCGAGACGGATTTTATCTTGATCTTTTAGACCCGTATCAAAATATTCGATCATTAATTTTTTGTAATCATCACAGAACATCTTTCAACTCCTTTTGCAATTTATTGATTGCATGAAAGTAATTTGCTTTCAAAGCACCGACTGAAGTCCCAAGTATTTCAGAAATTTCCTCATAAGAAAGACCATCATAATATCTTAAAGTAAATACTGTTCTTTGTTTTTCTGGAAGCTTATTTATCGCTTCCTGTATTTTATTAGACAATTCATTTTCTCTAAAGCTTAATTCGGGTGATTGTTTTTCATCCTTAAATAACCATTCTTCAAGTTCATCAAAATCAAAAAAACTTCTAATTTTTCGCCTTTTTAACTCATTCAACGATAAATTTGTCGCTATCCTATAAATCCAAGTATAAATTGATGACTCACGTCTAAAATTTTTTAATTCATTATACATTTTAATTATGACTTCTTGAGTAATGTCACTGGCGTCTTCATGATTTCCGAGCAATCTATAAACAGTCAGATAGATTTTCCTTTTATATTTTTCGACAAGCAGATTAAAAGCCTTCGTATCGCCGGCTAAAAATCTATCAATTAAAACATTATCATCTAACTGACTTTTCATCTATCTATTGACAAAAATAGGTCAAAAGAAGTTTAATTTCTCTTAAAATTTGTCAATTAAGCGACACCTGAATGATGGAACTTAAATATTTTGATAATAAAATCGTATTTGATTTAATGAAATTAGGTCTTAAACTATTCTTTAGATTTAAGTAATTTTGCTATTGACATTTCAACAAAAACAAATTACGGAGAAGTTATGAAAATAAAATTTGGAACTGACGGCTGGCGTGGAGTTATTTCCGATGATTTTACATTTGAAAATTTAATTACAGTTTCACTTGCAACTGCAAAATACTTTTCTTCTCATCCCAAAATCCAGAATGGAATTGTTGTGGGTTATGATGCTCGTTTCCTCTCTGATGAATATGGAAAATTAGTCGCAAGAGTTTTAGCCTCTAAAGGCATAAAAACTTTGCTTGCTGATCAGATGGTCTCTTCTCCAATGGTTTCACTTGCAGCAAAGAATATGAATCTGGCTGGCGGAATAATGATAACTGCTTCTCACAATCCTCCAAAGTATAATGGTTTCAAAATCAAAGGTGAATTTGGCGGCTCTGCTCATCCAGAAATGGTCGCTGAAGTCGAAAAAGAACTTCCTAATGTTGAAAAAGATTTTAAGTTAAAAGAATTTGATGAACTCGTTGATAAAGGCTTAATCGTTTTGACTGATCTGAGAAAATTTTACAAAGACTACATTATCACCAAGTTTGATATCAATAAAATTAAAAATTCAGGCTTGAAGATTGTTTATGACTCAATGTATGGTTCGGGACAGGGATTTATGAACGAACTTCTTGGAATTGATGAAATTCATAATGAACACAATCCTCTATTTGGAAAAATCAATCCTGAACCGCTCGAAGAAAACTTAAAAGAACTTTCTGAAACTGTTGTAAAAGGCAAATACGATATCGGTCTTGCGGTTGACGGCGATGCAGATCGAATTGGTGCAATGGATGAAAAAGGGCAATTTGTCGATTCACATAAAATTTTCTCTCTGTTGTTAAAATATCTTTACGAAAAGAAAAATTTGCGTGGAATGGTTGTAAAGACATTCTCAACAACTGAAATGCTGGACAAAATGTGTGATAAATTTGGGCTCGAAATCACTGTTACACCAGTTGGTTTCAAGCATGTTTGTAAATTAATGCTTGAAAAAGATGTACTTATTGGAGGTGAAGAAAGCGGTGGTATTGGCGTGAAAATTCATTTACCTGAAAGAGATGGAATATTTTTAGGTTTACTTTTAACAGAACTTTTAATTGATTATCAAAAACCTTTAAGTGAGCTTGTTCAATCACTGGAAGACGAATTCGGTCCACACAAATACAAAAGAATTGATATCCACACTACAGAAGAGAAAAAACAGGCAATTCTTTCAAAATGCAAAAGTGGAACAATTAAATCTCTCAACGGCTACGATGTAATTAGAACCTCTGATCTTGATGGTTACAAATTTTTTGTTGAAAATGGCTGGCTGTTAATCAGAGCATCTGGTACAGAACCTATTTTAAGATTTTACTCCGAAGCAGATACATTTGAAAAAGTTGAAAAACTTTTAGACGCAGGGATCAATCTTCAATAATTATGATTAGATACTTTTTTATTTTGTTGCTGTTAACCCAATATCAAGTTTTCTCATCGGGTGGATACACAAAAATTAAATTAGATGAAACTCCTATTAATTTTTATGAACTTCAGCAAAACAGAATTCTGTTAAGATTAAATTCTTTTCAACAACAAGAATTCTTATTCAATATTTCACCTATCGAAAAAAATACAAATCAAAAGAATAATGATTCGACGCGAATTAAGTGGGAATATCTCGGACCTTTCATTGGTGCAACAGTAATTACGAATGTCTCAATTTATTTTATTTTCAAAGATGCTTACTGGAACGAAGCGAGAACAAAGTTCCATACTTTTAACGATTGGAATAACGCTGATATGAATATTGATAAGTTGGGTCATTTTTATGCTGGAATGTTATTGTCAAAAGGAGCCTACAAAGTTTTGAGAGCAACCAATGTCCCCGAGAATTACTCTGTTATCTCTTCAATCCTTTCAAGTATTTTTTTTCAAACTCAAATTGAATTTCACGATGCTTATTACAAAAAGTGGGGATGGAGCTGGTGGGACTTTGGTGGAAATGTTCTAGGTGCAATCTATCCACATCTTCAAAATCATTTTAAACCTCTTCAATCGGTTAATTTAAAGTGGAGTTACCATCCATCACCTGCCTACAAAAAAGGCTGGTATGATTACTGGATTAAGGATTATGAAGGATTTACATATTACTTGAGTTTTGATATTCATTCCATTCTTCCTTCACCAGTTGATAATTACTGGCCCAAATGGTTGAATTTTGCAATAGCTTATGGTGTCGAGAAAGTTAAACTCGGGAAAAACATCTGGAATAGTTCAGGAAAACCACTCGGAGATAGAGAATGGTATATTTCTCTTGATTACAGTTTATTGAAATTATTTAACCCAGAATCAAAAATTTTAAGAGAAGTATTAGACTTGCTTGATAATTTTCATTTCCCAGCACCTGCAGTGAGAATCACTCCATCAACAATATGGTATGGAATTTATTTTTAGTTAAGCAGGTAACATAATTTTTTTATTCTTCCTTAAAACAAAATCAAATTCCTTTTTAATGGAACCAAACCCTTCATTGATTTACATCAAATATTCCTTCAATCTTATTCAAATTAACAAAGGTATGGCATGCTCGGATTAAATCGGGAGAAGTTAAAACATCTGGTCCGATCACCTTCACAAATTTCCCTAGTGAACATAAGTAACTAACAAGCGGAGCAAAATCGCCATCGCCAGTTACCAGAACAATCTCATCAAGGTGGGGAGCTTGATTCATAACTTCCATTGCCATTTCAAGATCCATATTTGCTTTGGTCGTTCCATCGGGAAGTTTCTTGAGTGGTTTAGAAACCACACGATAACCGAGCAATGCCAGATGATTAATGAAATCAATCTGTGATTTATATTCTGGATCATAACAAGTAAAAACCGACATCGTTACGATCGCATCATTCGAACGTAAATATTCTTTCAAGACAGTAAAGTTAATTTTAGATTTTTGTTCAATAGTCTTTACTGCCAGATAAATATTTTGCAAATCAATAAAAACGCCTATTCTTCTCATTTATTTTTAATCTATTTTTTAGATTTAAACAAGAGTGACAAACGATACTTCACCACTCTTTACACCTTTGAGACTAAAGATAGCTTCAGCGATTGTTTTAATTCTTTGTGCTCTGTCTTTCATTATTATCACTTCAAGACAATACTCTTCATCAATGTGGATATGTGTGGTTGAAATTATTGATTTAAAGTTATGATGTTGGAGATGAGTAATCCTTTCTTCCAGTTCTCGCTGATGATGATTGTAAATGAACGACACTATTCCATAAGTTACTTCATTTTTAATTTCAACTTTTTCTTTTGCGAGCAATTGTCTGACAAGATCACGAATTGCTTCGGAGCGGTTGTAGAAACCTCTCTTCTCTAAATATTTATCGAATTTCTGGATAAGGTCATATTCCATTGAGACCCCGAAACGATAAAGCTCATCTTTCTTTTTTCTTCTTATTGGCATATATCACCTCTTTTTTGTTTTTGATTAAGTTATTAAAATTTTTTGTTTAGTTAAATATTAAAAACATTTCGTCCTTTCGATGTTCTTAAATATGAATGTGATTCAAAACTTTCTCTTTTATTCCTGAATAAATGCTCATCAAAACTCTCTCATTGGTCATTGGTGCTTTGAACTGAATTTCCATTTCAGGATTGAATGTCAGCATAGCTTTTAAAATTGCGAAAAAAGCTCCAATTCCATACATAAATGGTGGCTCACCAACTGCCTTAGACTTAAAAGGACCAAATGGATTCGAAGCATTTTCAAGAAATTGAACTTCAATTTTTTCAGGTGCGAAATAAATATCAGGTACTTTGTAAGTAGAGAGTGCGTCGGTAATTAATTTCCCTTTATCATTATAAATAACTTCTTCAACTGTCATCCAGCCAATACCCTGAACAATTCCGCCTTCTACCTGACCGAGATCAACAACTGGATGAATTGAATCTCCTAAATCATGAACGACTTTGACAGAATCAATTTTGTAAGTTCCACGCAGGCAATCTACTGTGACTTCAATGAGAGCAGTTCCATAAACATGATAAGCAAAAGGTTTTCCTTTTGAAATCTCTCTATCGAAATAAACATCTGGAGTTGCGTGATGTGCATGAGCTGATAAATTTATTCTATTCAAATACGCTTGTTTGATTAAATTTCCCCAGTTCAAATCTGTTTTTACATTATCAACAAAAACCCATTCGTTCTCGAATTTTATTTTTGACTCATCTGATACATTTAATCTTTGCGCTGCAAATTTTTTTAATCTATTTAAAATAAGTTCACAGGCTTCCATTAGTGCAAAACCATTTAAATCAGCAGCTTTGCTTGCTGCTGTTGGTGAAGTATTGGCAATCCTGGTTGTATTGGTTGACTCAATTTTTATTTTTTCTGGCGAGATAGAAAACATTTTTGATGCAATTTGCAATAGTTTTGCATTAACACCCTGACCCATCTCCACTGCTGCTGTACTTATTCCAACACTTCCATCAACATAAATGTGAACGAGTGCACTCGCCTGATTCAAATATGTTGATGTGAATGAAATTCCAAAACAAATCGGCATTATTGAATAAGCTTTTTTTACAAATTTACTTTTACTATTAAACTCATCTATTTCGAGTTTGACTTTTTCAACATCGTATTTTTTCTCAAGTGTATCGTAACAAAGTTTAGCTCGGCAGTTAAATGCTTTTTGACCGTAAGGAAATTCATCTCCTTCGTTCAAAAGATTAATTTTTTGAAGTTTATGATAATCAATTCCCGTAACCTGCGAAGCTTTGAACAAGGCGCTTTCCATTACAAACATTGCTTGCGGACCACCAAATCCACGAAATGCTGTATTGGGTGGAAGATTTGTTTTGCAACTGTATGCAGTCGCTTTTACATTTGGAATGTAATAAGTGTTTGTCGTATGGAACAAAGTTCTTTCAAGAATTGCTGGAGATAAATCTGCAGCGGCACCAGCATTTTGATAGAAAGTAACTTCATAAGCTAAAATTTTACCTTCTTTGTTCAAACCAATCTTAAAATCAGAAGAGTAAGGATGTCGTTTACCAGTCATCCTCATATCTTCCTGACGGGGCAAGATTAATTTTACAGCTGTGTTCAATTTCTTTGCAGCTAAAGCTGTCATAACCGCCCAGTGAGTCGCTTGATCTTCTTTCCCACCAAAACCACCGCCAAGTCTCAATACATCAACTTCAACTTTATTCATCGGGATACCCAAAACATGAGCAGCTATTTTTTGAACATGAGTTGGATTTTGGGTAGAAGAGAAAATTTTTACACTCTCTTTATCGACTGGGAAGGCTATGGAGCCCTGCGTTTCAAGGTAAAGATGTTCCTGTCCACCAGATTCAACTTGCCCCTCAATCACAAAATCACATTGTTGCCAAGCTTCATCAACATTTCCAAGCGAAAAAATTCTCGGCGGGATTATTAACAAACCTTTTTCAAATGCGAGCCTTGGATCAAAAATTGGCTCGAGTTCTTCAATTTCAACCCTAATTTTCTTTGCTGCTCTTTTAGCACTGAGAAAATCTTCAGCTACAACAAAAGCTATCGGTTGACCCACGAATTCAACTTTATCTTCAGCAAATAAAACTTCATCTTGAACAATCCCACCAACTTGATTTTCGCCAGGTATATCTTTGAAAGTAAAAATATATTTTACTCCTGGGAATTTAAGAGCTTCTTCTATATCTAATTTTTTGATGATACCATGTGCGATTGGAGAAGTGAAAACATATCCATAGAGAATTTTCTCAAATGGGATAAAATCATCAACAAACTGAGATTCGCCTCTAACATGTTTGATTGAGTCATAATTAATCATAGTAAACCCTCCTCACTTAGTACTAATTCCTTTGAAATCAAGTCAGGGAAAAATTTTTCAAAATGCGCCAGAAGCAATTGACGAAGTAATAATTTTTTATATTCAGCAGAGCCTCGAGCATCACTGATTGGAGAAATTTCACTCAAAGCAACTTCGATTGCTTTACTAATTGTCTCGACATTAATTTTTTTATTTCTCAGATAATTTGATGCCTTTTGAAGATATAGAGGAATTGGCGAAACACCACCTGCAGTGATTGAGATTTCTTCGAAAGAATCGTTTTCAATGTATCCAAAAAATGTTGAGTTCACACTTGCTATATCAAGAAAAGTTCGACGAGAAATCTTTTCAAAATTTATTAAATATTTTTTCTTCGGAACTTTGAAACTAACCGACTGAATTAATTCGTCTTCATTTTTATCTAGCTTTTTATACTCAAGGAAAAATTTTCTTAATTGGATTGTTCTTTTTCCGTTTCCGTTTGTTAAGTGGACAGTTGAATCCAAAGCGAGAAGAATATTTGTCATATCTCCAATTGGAGATGCGTTGACAATATTTCCAGCCACCGTTGCTCTGTTTCTGATAGGTTTTGAACCAAATAGTTTTAAATAATCTTTCAACTCAGGAATTATTGAATGGATTAAATCTGACTCTTCAATCTCCGAAATTGTTGTAGCCCCGCCAATAAATATTTCATCATTTACCTGTTTTATGCCTTTAAATTCTTCTTTTAATGAAATTAAGCTTACATTTTTATCGACAAGCTCATCCCACCTCTGAACATAAACATCAGTTCCACCTGAGACAAAAATTTTTGAGCTTTCAGATAAAGTTTTTTCTTCGAGTTGAAGTGCTTTTAATTTTTGAGGAATAGAAGAAAAATAATCTGGTACAAATCCGATTCTTATTAATTCCTCAAATGTCTTTTTAGTTTTTCCATTTGTTTTTTCAATTGAAGAATTTAGATACTCAATTGTACTGCTTAATGCTCTTTTAATTCCTGCATAACCAGTGCAACGACAAATATTACCCGCAACAAATTGTATTGCATCATCATTTCGATAATTTTCCTGCGTCAAGAAATAACCCATTGCAGAAACAATAAAACCAGGTGTGCAGAAGCCGCATTGTGTCCCACCAAGTTCAACAAACTTTGCTTGAAGATAATTCATCTGATCTAAATTTAATCCTTCAATTGTAACAATATGTTTCAGATGTGCATCACCGAGCGGAAAAAGGCAGGAATTAACAGTCTTATATTTTACTTCGCCATCGCGTAACTCACCAACAAGAACAGTACAAGCACCGCAATCACCTTCTCTGCAACCCTCTTTTGTACCCGTCAAACGCTGATGTTTCCTGATAAAATCGAGTAAAACAAATCCAGATGGAAGGCTGGTTTTAATAATCTCGTTATTTAGAATGAAGGTTATCATAATTATCTCAATGATTTCATTCAAAAATTAGCCTTTTTAAAAAGAAATTCAAAGTGGTTTTGCCATTTGAAAAATCTTAAATGACATTTGTCATTTACCGAATAAATCTCTCAATGCAGTTTCAAGATCTTCAAATTCAAATCTAAAACCTGATTCAATTGCTTTCTTTGGAATTACTCTTCCGCCTTTAATAAGGAGCTCAGCCATTTCACCAAATATTATTTTCATTTTCCATTCAGGAATTCGAATCCAACAAGGTCTCTTCAATACTTTGCCGAGTGTTTTACAAAATTCTTTCACTGTAACAACTTGAGGCGAAACAGCATTTATTGGACCAGAAATTGACTTATTTTCAATCACAAATTTGAAAAGTCGAATTAAATCTTTCTCATGAATCCATGGGAAAAACTGATTTCCAGTGCCGAAATAATTCCCAGTGAAAAATTTAAATGGTAACGCCAAAAGAGGTAGAGCACCTCCATCTCGACTCAATACAGTGCTGATCCTTACATTTACCCTTCTCACCTGATATTGATCAACAATGGAAGAAGCCTTTTCCCAATCAACACAAACCTGTCCAAGAAAATCATCTGATGGTGGTGAGTTCTCATCCGAAATTTTGTTTACATCCAGACCATAATAACCAACAGCAGAAGCAACAATAAAACTCTCTGGTCTTTGCGATGATTTTAAAATCAACTCAGCAAGTTTTTTTGTCGTATCAATTCTACTTGAATAGATTTCTTTTTTAACTTTTTCAGTCCATCTGCCGCCTGCAATCGATTTCCCCGAAAGGTTTATAACAACATCAGTATCTTCAATTAAGTTAATTAGAAATTTTTCACTTTCATTCCACGAATAAAGCTCAACATTTGGTAAAGATTGTTTGACCTTTTGAACATTTCTAACAAGTCCTCTGACTTTGTATTCGGGCATTAAGAAACGAGCTAATTTTTCCCCTATCAAACCCGAAATCCCCGCAATTAAAATTTTTCCTGACATAAAAACCTCAGTGCTTTTAAAACAAATTAAATCAGAAATACTGAGAATTCAAGAAATGTGATATGTTTAAGAGTATAAAAATTATAAACAGAAAAAAATAAAGTTCGATTAAAATTCTGGTAAGTAAAGAAATTGCTTTAAAATCAAAACAACAAATCCCAATGAAATAAATTGTTTACAGATAAGTTTTATCACCAAAAAGTCAGAGATTAAAATTAAGATTTGATATCCTTACACATGTCTTGGGATATAAAATAAATAATAGAATTCTGTTCATAATCAATAAGGTTTCAAAACCATAAAAAAGTCAGGGTTAGATTAAAATTGTGGGAATGTACTATTTACTAACCCTGACTAAATTTTTCCCTTTATTTAATTAATACCATCTTCTTAGTTAATACAAAATTATCTGTATGTAATTTGTAAAAATAAATTCCACTTGTGAGCTGTAATGAATTAAATGTAACCTCATAATGTCCCGTTGTCTGTATTTTGTTAACTAAGGATGCGATTTCTTCTCCCAAAATATTATAAATCTTTAAGGAAACCTTAATTGGTACGTTTGTTTCTGGAATTTCGTATTTAATTACCGTGACAGAATTAAATGGATTAGGATAATTTTGATACAGTTCAAATCGGGAAGGGTTTAACTCTTGTTTCAGTCCTGAACTTTGCTCTGTAATTTTTAATAGAAATATATCACTGCTTTGATCTCTTGCCGATCCCGTTCCCGTAATTAAAAAATCACCATCATAAGCCTGACTAACCGAATAACCTGCACCATGAAACTCATGGATTTCTCTTGTCCACAAAGTATCACCATCTTGATTGAAACGTAAAACATATACATAGTTCTGTCTTCGCCCAGCGATGAAATAACCACCATCAGAAGCTCGACAAATGGAAATTCCTTCTGCCGAAGAAACTGATATCCCAAATCGTTTCGTCCATATAGTATCTCCTTTATAGTCAGTCCTTAATACCCAGAGATCACCATAACCTGGAAAAGTAAAGTCCACTGATCCAGTCACTATAAATCCTCCATCATTTGTTTCACAAACATCTTGACCCCAATCAAGTAGAGAACCCCCGTACAATTTTGACCAGAGTGTATCTCCACTCGAATTAAATTTCATAATGAATAGGTCTACTATATCTGGGTAAGATTCCGCTGAACCAGTAATAATAAATCCACCATCTGAAGTTGGATACATTTTATGTGGTTGTGCATCTACTCTTCCTGGAATACCAAATCCTTTTTCCCACTGTCTATTCCCAATCGAATCAATCTTTAAAACATAAACTCTTTTGCCTCCTGGAACATGAGGAGTACAAAGTCCAGTAATCAGAAATCCATTATCAGGTGTTTGATACACTGAATAACCTTCATCAATATGTGAATCAAAATCGCTTGAAATTACCTTAGTCCAAAGTGTATCACCATTTTGATCTGTGCGAATAATATAAACAGAAGGTTTTCTTGGTGGCGGGTAACTAGTTTCATAATAACATCCTCCAACAATAATAAAACCACGATCAGGTAACTCTAAAATCGAACGGCCACGATCACTGAAAGAAAAACCATAAGTTCTTGTCCATAAAGTGTCACCACTTCCATCTGTTCTAATTAACCAGACATCTTTCCAACCAGCTCCGCGCCAGTCAGTTTCTCCAACAATTGCGTATCCACCATCAAATGTAGATATTACACAATTTCCAACATCAAAGTACGGCCATGGACCACCATAAAATTTAGTCCAGAGAATATTTTGTGATAAAACAAGATCTGAGAGAAAGGAAAAAAGACCAATCAAATAAATTATTCTTTTCATTGTCAGACCTCCATCTAATAAAATACTTTTTATTCAAATGGACTAAATAATCATAATACATTCAGTCACAAAAAAATAAGTTATAAAATACAATGATGTTAATATTAACTCTTTATTTGCTTTCACAATTTTGTGAAGATTTAAAGTGGTAGGGTAATATCAAAGAAGGATTTAAAATCTAAATTAAATTTTCAAAAGGAACGGCTTATCGAAACAACTCTATATTATACCCTATCACAAGGTTTCAGGCAAAAAATTATACTTATTTGATTTTTATCTCTTATACAGAACCTCCTTTATTTTAATTGAAAAAAATTTTCTTTCTAATTTCAATGCTCTTTATTTCATTGTAACTGACGATATATCTTAAACTGAAATTCATATCAAAGCTTTGTTAAGCTAAACAAATGGAAAAACTAATCAACATTCCTTTGATTCGAAAAGTTACTGCCGAATTTGATTTTCAAAAACTACTCCCGTATTAAATCAAATGATAATTTAACCCCAACAAGTATTTTTTACTATTTGTAAGCATTATTAAAACCCTTCTGACAATAAAAAATACAAAATCTCAAATTGGATTACTAACCTGCATTTTGTAATAAATTTTCTTTCTGTTAAAAAAGCTAAAACTTAAATTAAAACAAAAGTTGAAAAACTATAGCTTATCATTTTTAACTTCAACATAATTTTTTTATATGCCAAATAATGCATATAATTGCAATCAAAATTTGGATTTATGACGGAATTAACAAAAATATTTAAAGCTTTGTCTGACGAAACAAGACTTCGAATAATCAACCTCTTCATTAAAAGTCAGGAAAAAATTTGTGTTTGTGAGTTAATGGATGCTCTTCAGCTTCCCCAATACACCATTTCAAAAGCATTGAGCATTCTTAGATCGGCTGGACTTTTAATTTTCGAAAAAGATGGATTATGGACATACTACAAACTCAATCCAACAAAAAACAATATTCTTCTTTTTGATTTCTTAAGAGATTTTTTATCAAATGACCTAATGAAAGAGGATGAAAAAAGATTAATGCAAAGATTAAACTTAAGAGAAAATAATCGCTGCGTTATTGGAATTATTCCTGAAACCAAACCTGTAAAAAAGAACTCAAAAAAAGTTAAGAGATAATTCAAAAAAATTTTAATAACAAATTGCTGAGATTAAAATGAACTGGAAAGAAGAATACAAAACTTTTCTACTAATTATGGGCTTTTTTCTCTTTGCTTACTTTATGCCCATTGATAACGAGACATTTCGTAATTCTATAATTGATGCGTTTGCCCTGGCTAAGTGGTATGCACAGGAACATGTGCTTTTATGTCTTGTTCCCGCATTCTTTATTGCCGGGGTAATTGCTGTTTTCATAAGTCAAGCATCAGTAGTAAAACATTTTGGTGCAAAAGCAAAAAAGTGGAAAGCATATCTTATTGCTTCGGTTTCAGGGACAATTCTAGCTGTTTGCTCTTGCACAGTTTTACCATTGTTTTCAAGTATTCATAAGAGAGGAGCGGGTCTGGGACCTGCAATCGCATTCCTTTACTCGGGACCAGCAATAAATATTCTTGCTATTATTTTAACTGCAAGAGTCCTGGGTCTTGAGCTCGGAATTGCAAGAGTTATCGGTGCTGTTTCATTTAGTTTGGTTATTGGACTGATTATGGCCTTCATTTATCGTAAAGAAGAAAAAGAAAGAGCTGATACACAGCTCGCAATGCCAGAAGTTGAAGAACCACGACCACTCTGGCAAACTTCAATTCATTTCTTCATTCTTGTTGCAATACTTGTTTTTGTAAATTGGGGCAAACCACTGGAGACAGAGGGCTTCTGGTATTTTATATATGCGAATAAGTGGTTCATCACAGCATTGTTCGGATTTGGTTTTGCATTATCACTGATATATATAATTGGTGTAAAGAAGTTATATGTATTGTTTGGTGTCGTTGCAGTTATACTATCTGCAATATTCTTTTATAATAATCCAACTATACCTTTTGTAATCGGAGTAGTTGCAACAACATTAGCATTAACTTTTACAGAAGGCGAACCCAATCAATGGCTTGGTGAAACCTGGGGATTTACTAAACAAATTATGCCTCTTCTCGGTGCGGGTGTGCTCGTAGCTGGTTTTCTGCTCGGTTCTGCAGAAGGTAATGGTGGAATTATTCCTAAAGAATGGATCTATAAATTAGTCGGTGGAAATTCTTTATTCTCAAATTTATTTGCATCTGTTACTGGTGCTTTTATGTATTTTGCAACATTGACAGAAATTCCAATTCTTCAAGGATTGATTAACAATGGAATGGGAAAAGGTCCAGCATTAGCTTTACTACTTGCGGGACCAGCACTATCTTTACCAAATATGCTAGTTATAAGAAGCGTTATTGGAACACAGAAAACTGTTGTTTATGTTTCGCTTGTTATAATTATGGCTACAATTAGTGGATTAATTTACGGATCCTTGTTCTGATAGAACTAAAAAGATTTTGTTTTAGATTTTTATAATAGTTTGATCTTAAAAAATTAATTCTTCAAAACTTAAGAGATTGAAAAATATGAAAAAGAAAATTCTCATTCTTTGCACAGGGAACTCCTGCAGAAGTCAAATGGCTGAAGGATTTTTAAAATCATTTGATTCAGAACTTGAGGTTTATTCCGCCGGGACAAAACCTGCTGATAAAGTAAATCCAAAAGCTGTTGCTGTAATGAAAGAAATTGGAATAGACATCAGTCAAAATTATCCAAAAGATGTTGAGCAATTTATAAATGAATCTTTTGACTACGTGATAACAGTCTGCGACAATGCGAAAGAAACCTGTCCGGTATTTATGGGTAAAGTTGGGAAACAATTACATATCGGATTTGAAGATCCAGCTGAAGCAACAGGTACTGAAGAAGAAATTTTAGCTGTCTTCAGAAAAGTTAGAGATGAAATCAAAAACGCGTTTTTCGATTTCTATACAAATGAATTAAAATCTTAAAAACTAAACAGATCAAAAATCAAAAAAATTTGGAGGAAAAAATGCTTGATATAAAAGTTCTTGGTCCTGGTTGTATGAATTGTGAAAAACTCTTTAAACTTTGCAGTGAAGTAATTCATGAAAATAACATAGAAGCAAAACTTGAGAAAGTTGTTAAACCAGAAGAATTTATGAAATATGGTATTATGTTAACCCCTGCGTTAGTTGTAAATAATAAGGTTGTTATTCAGGGAAAAATTCCCACTAAAGCAACTTTAGAAAATTGGTTGAAGAATTTCAATCAATAATCAGTTTCTAGAGTTTATTTTTTATTTATTGAGCATCTTACTAATGCTTATGTAGTCTATTTTTTTTATTTTAGCTACAAGAATTTTCTCAATAACGATGACCCTAAGAACAAATAGACTAAATGATATTTTCGTTGTAGATGTAAATATTCCACGAACAAGTATCTATCTGGCAAATGACTTTAAAGAACTCATTTTCAACGCAATTGAAAACGGAGAAAAATACATAATAGTTGATTTTTCCAAGTGCGAATTCGTTGACAGTACATTTCTGGGAGTACTTGTGATTTCATACAAAAGGCTAATCCCAATTGGTGGGAATATTCATCTGGTTGTTAATAATCAAAATATTATTGCAAGCTTAGATATGACTCGAATGAGTAAAATATTTAAAATCTTTTCAACAGTTGATGAAGCAGTCAACAATTTCACACAAGTTAAAAATTAAATCCAGTCTCTACCACCAAATTTAATCTTATGAAATTACTCTTCTCACTCCTTCTTACTTTTATCCAAATTGCATATTCGCAAAATTGGATAAGAATAGATTCCATTTTTACACCTAATGAAATTCAGGCTATTAGTTTTAGTTCTCCGTTTTTTTGTGATATTGACGGAGATAGCGATCTTGATCTTTTTATTGGAAGCTCATCGTTAAGCAATATCTTATTCTTCAGAAATGTGGGAAGCCCAACAGAACCGAGATTTATTAGAGACGATAATTTACTAAAAGAAGTAAATCTAAAAGAATATCACAACTCCCCTTCTTATCCATTCCTTGCGGATTTAGATGGAGATGGCGACTATGATTTAATTCTAAGTACTTTCAAAGGATTACAATTCTATCGTAATGTTGGTGATAAAAACTACCCAATCTTTTTTAAGATTGACAATTTCTTTTTTGAGGTAAATAAGTTTACCGGTAATGACGCAAAGCCTGCGCTAGTTGATATTGATGGTGATGGCGATCTTGATCTATTCATCGGTATTGGTGAATCTCTTTTTGGCGGACCAGTCGCAGGAACTGTAATTGGATTCAGAAACACAGGTAGAAAAACTTTTCCAAGATTTGTTAGAGATAAAGCTTTAACCACAGGAATTGCAGACCTTGGTTTGAATGCATTTCCTGCTTTTGTTGATTTAAATGGCGATGGAAAGTATGAAATTTTAATAGGAAGAGATCAAAACACTTTTGCTTATTTCATAAATGCTGGAACTAAAAAAAATCCAAAGTGGATTAGACAACCAATAACATTTGGCGACTTCGAAAAGAAATCTTATTGGAAAAATCCGACATTTGCTGATATTGATAATGATGGTGATATGGATTTGATATACGGCTCAGGTGATGGTGAACTTTATTTTTACCGAAACATCGGAACAAGAAAAAACCCGAAGTTTAAACTTGAAGCTCAATTGTTTGAACCGATTAGAATTGCTGGTGGCTCACCTTCAGTTTCTTTTGCCGATTTCGATAAAGATGGAGATTATGATTTATTAAGCGGTGATTATTTAGGTGGATTTCAGTATTTCAAAAATATTGGAAACAAATACAGGCCTGTTTTTAGAAGATCAGCTGCAAGCTTTACATCACTAAAAGTTCAATCTTTCAGCACACCAATTTTTGTTGATTATGACAATGATGGAGATTTAGACATCATTTCTGGTGCACTCGACGGCAGAATTTATGTTTTTACCAACACTAAAAACGGATACATCGAGAATGCAAATCCTTTTAAGAATGTAAGATTTAGAGAAAAAAGTGCACCAGCAGCTGTGGATATTAATAATAATGGACTGACTGATTTTCTATTTTGTAGCGGTTTGCCCAATCAATATTTATTTATGCTGAATCAAGGTAAAGGAAATTTTAAACCAGATAATTCTTTAATTGAAAGAGTAAGTTTCCCCTACGATGCACGACCAACTTTTGCTGATGTTGATCGCGATGGTGATTTTGATCTCATCATCGGTGGAAGAGATGGAAGATTAATTTATTTCGAAAACACTGGAATTGCAGAAAAACCTTACTTCGAATTAAACAGAGATTTATTCAAAGATGTAAAAGTAAAACAAAACTCATCTCCTGGCTTTGCCGACCTTGATGGTGATGGGAGGCCGGAACTTGTAGTTGGTGAATACAATGGAAACTTCTATTACTTTAAAGCAAACTTCCCGCTTAATCTTGTAAACTTTTATGCAAGAGCAAAAGAGACCTTTACACCAACTGAAAGTTCGTTTGATCCATTTGCAAAGGAGCTCGCAATTAATTTCAAAATTTCAAAAGCGAAAGATATTTTTAATCCCTTCAAGCCCGAGTTTGTCTTGATTAATCTTTATGATAATCGAGGTGACTTTGTAAGATCAATTTATTCTGGATTTTTAAGACCTGGTGAACATAATATCAAATTTAATCTTAGAGAAATCGCGACCGAATCAAATTTTTATCTTTATACTATTCAGATTTCAAATGGTGAGTTTTACTGGGGCAAATTTTTCTTCTTAAAGTGAACGAAACTCAAACATTAATTTTTTAATTCATAATTTTTTTTGATGAGTAAATTAGATAGAACGAAAGAATAGAGGTTATTTTCGTTTTTCAATTCATCCTTGTCAAATTTACTTTAAATTGATTTTCAAATTTTCTGAAATAAGTAGCCATTAATAGGTAATAAATTCCAATAAAAGTGAAACTCACTGAACTCGCAATTAACTCTTTATTAACTTCTAAAATTTGATATGAAATCAGGAATGATAAAATTAATATTAGAAGTGGAATTCCATAAAGCAAGAAAACCGTCTTTAAAATTGTTTTCCCACGAACT
The DNA here is from genome assembly GCA_013177855.1 of Ignavibacteria bacterium. Lineage (NCBI taxonomy): Bacteria > Pseudomonadati > Ignavibacteriota > Ignavibacteria > Ignavibacteria bacterium. The sequence continues at coordinate 1,586,232 of JABLYA010000001.1, read as the reverse complement.
TCAATTATAACTTTATCACCCATTGATAAATCATATTCGTTTTTTAAAGTGATCGTTTTTATTTCACCGCCCTTACAAAAATCCTTTGTCCCACAATTATCGCAATTACCTGTTTTTATAAGCTCTATCTCAATTTCTTTTTCAGTTACTTTGGTTACAATACCTTCTTCAATTAGAACTTCTTCGACCATCAATTTGCCTGAATAACTTGTTCAACGATTTCTTCTCGATGATTTAATAATTGTAAAGCTTCGGTTGAACATTTGTCAAATGGGATTTTCGAGATGTCAAGTTTATCATAATTAATTACGGCAAGATAATTTACCATTTCAATTCCACCATCAGATTTTCTCGCACAAATTCCACAACCGATGCAGGCATTTTTACAAAATTCCTTTGATAGTTTTGGATCGTCTTCACTTTTGCAGAAAACGAAAACATTTCTATCAATCGGGTGAATTTCAATTATATTTCTCGGACAAGCTTTTGCACACAATCCACAACCCGTGCATTTTTCTTCGATTACAACTGGCAATCCATTATCTGCCATAAACATCGCATCAAAAGGACAAGCTTCCACACAATCACCGCCTCCAAGACAACCATATTGACATAATTTTAATCCGCCCATCAAGGAAAGAGCCGAACAGGAAGTTGGTCCAATGTAAAAAACATTTTTACTTTTTGCAGCTTCATTATCACCACGACACAAAATTCGAGCAACTTTCTTTTCTGCTTGAGATGAATCAATACCAAGGAGTTTTGAAATTTCTTCTCTTGAATCACTGTCGCAAACAGAACATTTAGATAAATCAATTTTGCCTTCAAGAACTTTCGTTGCAAAATCATAGCAGCCGGCAAAACCGCAGGCACCACAATTTGCATTCGGTAACAATTCAGCTATCTGACCAATAAGTGGATTTTCTTGAACTCTTAATTTTTTATCTGCAAAAACAAGTATTGATGAAAACAATAAACCCAATCCACCCATTGTAAAAATTGCAATTGTTAAATCAGCTGTCATCATTTCCTCCACAAAAATTTATCAAAGTTTCGAGATTTATGGATCTGATTTCTTGAATCGACTATAAAAACATAAACATCATCAAGGCTATTAGTTATGCGAATAATCTCTTCGGGTTCAAGTGAAAAAAATCCGGTTGCAAGCGCATCAGCTAATGCACAGTCTTTAGCAATAACAGTCACGCTCATATTTTTTGTAGACGGAAAACCAGTTTCGGGGTCAATAATGTGATGATATCTTCTCCCGTCCACTTCAATAAATTTTTCATAATCGCCCGATGTTGCGATAGAGTAATCTGATAGTTTAACTTTTTCAATTAATTGATTAAGGTTTCTCGGATGTTTTATTCCTATTCTCCAGTTATTGCCAATTACTCGTATCTCTCCGCTCGCATTTACAAGAGCTTTTTCAATTCCATTAGATCTTAATATTTTAATTGCACGATCAGCAGCATAACCTTGAATAATTGCATCGAAGTTTAAAGAGAACTTCTTAAATCTTTCAATTTTATTTTCGCCTGCAATTCGAAGATTTATCCATCCAGAGTTGTTCTTTGAATAATTAATTTCTTCTTCATCAGGAATTAGTTTTGGGTTCTCTGGCTCATCTTTACCATAGCTCACTCTTAAAAGAGAAAAATCTTCGCCTTCAATATATTTTTTCCAGAGTTTTGTTAATGAGCCAATTGATGCGTCGAATTTTCCATTAGTAATATTGTAAACTGAATCACAAAGCTTAATAATTAAAAAAGTCTCATCATCGACTTCAATCAGAGAGGATGTATCCGAATTTACTTCTGCTAAATAACTTTCACTCGAGTAAAATGAATATTTTTTGTCTATTCTTTCAAATTCATCAAAAACAACTTTCATCAAATGATCGGCTGATTTTTCATCATCACAATAAAACTGAACTTCCACAATTGAGCCAAGATAAAATTTACTTTTAGAATAAAGTTTTTCTCCATTTGGTTTATTACTAATCCATAATCCAATCAAAAAAAACAGAATGATTATAAGAGCAAAAAGAATGTTTTTTTTAAAACTTGATTGATTATGCATTGCCAATTCTAATTATAACTTTATTTGGTGCACACACGATATTCTGATTTAAATTCTCAATTAATCCTGAGTGGACACACAGCTTATTCCTGCAAGATGATTCGGTTACAAAAACTTTTCCATCCTGAACTGAAAAATGTATTTTACCCGATGACCCATTAACCGAAATTTGCTTATAAGTTTTGCTAATAGGAATTTCTTCTACAATATCATTATCAACTTCAACAATGACCTTTTTCTCTTTAAACTGAAGAAATTTATCAAGCAGGTTTTCTTTTTTGTACTCACAGATCAATTTATATTTTGCTTGTTGATTTAAAATTTCATCTCGAATAAAAAATAGTTCTGAAATTTCATCAGGTTGATAAATGGAATGTTTATCGTCTTTTAGAAAGATATCTGAATTCAAATTTCCATTGAGAGTTTGAAATATAATCAGACAATCTCCTGAGATAATAATCTCTGAATCTCCATTACATATTCTCTTCAAATCGTTCGATTTATCATTATCACACAATAAATTTTTTGCGAAACGAATTTTCCTTAAACTTTTTACACTGTTGTCGCTTCCTTCATAAGATTCAACTTGATCTAAAAATTTTTGAAGAACAAAATTCAAATAAAGATCATTTTCTGGAAGGAAAGCTGTTAAGTAAATATGTGATCCCTCAGAGTTCTTCACAAAATTGCCGAGTTTTATTCCAGCAGTAAAAGCGACAGTTGATAATCCAGCAAGTTTTAAAAAATCTCTTCTTGAAATCATAATTAACTCCTTAAATAATTCCGGCAAAACCCATAAATGTTAAAGCTAAAAGTCCAGCAACAATTAAAGTTATTGGAGCACCTTGAAAAGGTTTGGGGACATTTGCTAATTCAAGTTCTTCACGAATTCCAGCCATAATTACAAGTGCGAGAGTAAAACCGCTGCCAGCTCCGAGAGCGAAAATCACACTTTGAATTAAAGTATATTCTCTCATTGATGCAAAAAGAGCCAATCCAAGAATTGCGCAATTGGTTGTTATTAATGGAAGAAAAATTCCAAGTGCACGATAAATTGCCGAGCTGACTTTTTTAATTACCATTTCAACAAATTGAACAAGCGACGCAATCACAAGAATAAAAGAAGGGATTGTAAGAAACTCAAGATGATAAGGAATTAAAATCATATGATTAATCAGCCAGCTTACAATAGCAGTAATTGTCATCACAAAAATCACCGCAAGCCCCATCGAAACAGCGGAAGATATTTTGCTCGATACTCCAATGAAAGGACAAATTCCAAGAAAATACGAGAGAACAAAGTTGTTAATCAGAGCAGCACTTAAAAAAATTATAATTAATTCCATCCATCACCTCACTTTATCACTTCGTTTGAAAAACTTGTTCTTTTGATTTTTCTTTTTCCAGTTTGTATAAGCATTTGCAAATCCAAGCAGCAATCCAAGTGTGAGGAATGCACCAGCAGGTAAAATCATTACCATCCATGTTGAAAATCCATCTGGAAGAATTTGAAAGCCGAAGACACTTCTTGTTCCTAAGATTTCTCTGATGCTTCCAAGAACGAGAAGAGCAAGAAGGAATCCTGTCCCATTTCCAAGAGCATCTAAAAAAGATCTAAGCACATTGTTTTTTGATGCAAAAGCTTCAGCTCTACCCAGGATAATGCAATTCACAACAATCAAAGGAATGAATGGTCCGAGTGCTTTGCTTAATTCTGGAAACTTGGCTTTCATCACGAGGTCAACGATTGTAACAAATGTGGAAATAATTAAAATGTAAGTTGCAATTCTAACCTGATTTGGAACAATCTTTCGTACACTTGAAATTATCACACTTGAAAAAATCAAAACAAAAGTAGTTGCCAGTCCCATTGCCAGACCATTGATTGCAGAAACAGTTACAGCCAGAGTTGGACACATTCCAAGAATTTGTTTAAAGATAGGATTAATATCCCACAAACCTTTTAAAAATTCGTAATGTAAACTGACTTGCTTTTTCATTTCTGAATTCCATTGAACTTCTTCAACTTACTAATTGCATCATTTACAATTCTCACAACTGCTTTGGAGGAGATAGTTGCACCAGTGATTGCCTGAACCTCATTATCATTTGAAGGTTTTTTACCTTTCCCAACTTGAATTAATGGCTGAGTATTCAAATTCTTAAATCGATTTTTGAAATTGTCTTCAGTAATGAGTGAACCGAGTCCTGGAGTTTCTACTTGTTCAAGGATTTCGATAGCCTTAATGCGATTTAAATCTTTATCAATTCCAAAGATTAATTTAATTGTTCCTTGAAATCCATTGCCTTCACTTACAACTGCATAACCAATTGAGTTATTATTTTCATCGAACACTTCAAAAACATCTATCTCATCAATTTTTAATTTTTCATATCGTACGCCACTTTGTTGAACAAGAAAGATAGCTTGCGAAATTGCTTTGATTCTATTCTCTTCAATTAATGGTTTAGCCCAGTTATTTACACTTGATAAAACAAATCCCGAGACAACAGCAGTAAAAGTTAAAACAAGAATAATTTGTAAAACCTTTTTCATCACTTCATTCCAAATGGTTTTGGAAGCGTATATCTATTAATTAATGGAACAAATGCGTTCATAAAGAGAATTGAATACATTACGCCTTCAGGGACTCCGCCAAACAAACGAATGATTATAATAACAAGCGAAATTCCAAGTCCATAAATCCACATTCCTTTAGAAGAGATTGGAGAAGTTACATAATCAGTTGCCATAAAAAATGCACCCAACAAAAAGCCGCCGGCAAAAAGATGAAAGATTGGTGGAGGATATTTTGCTGGATCAATCAGATTAAATATTCCACCAAAAAGAAAAATCCCAATAATCATCGCAAGAGGAATTCTATAATTAACTATACCAATTAAAATCAAAAATATTCCGCCAGCTAAAATTGCAATTGCCGATGTCTCGCCAATACATCCACCAACATTTCCTACAATCAAAGGTTTTAATTCAGTTAAAACTCTATCGTACTTAAATGCAGCAAGAGGAGTTGCTGAAGTTACAGCATCAACAGAATATGCTGGCTTTGTCCAGGTTGTGATTTCAACTGGAAAAGCTGCTTGAAGAAACGCTCTACCAGCAAGAGCAGGATTAAAAATGTTATATCCTAAACCGCCAAAAACTTGTTTACCAATTCCTATTGCAAAGATTGCCCCGATTGCAGTTGCACTCAACGAAAAATTCGGTGGAAGAGTTAAAGCTAAAAGCAATCCTGTTAAGAATGCACTTCCATCGCTGATGGTTATTTTTTGCTTTGTAAATTTTTGAATTAAGAATTCTGTCAAGATAGAAAAAATAATTGCTGTCAAAACTATTACAAGTTGATAAGCTCCAAACAAAATAACTCCAGAAATCAAACATGGAAGTAAACTTAAATTGACCAGCCACATCACCTGAGAAGTTGAAAATTTCGAATGCAAGTGCGGTGAGGTTCGATATTCAAAACTATATTTTGTTTGCTTCTCATCCATAGTTTTTCAAAAATTATAATTTTATTAAACCTTATTTTTCAAAGCCCATTGTTTTCCCAATCTTAACCACTGGACAAGCGGAATATATGCTGGACAACTATAAGCACAAGTTCCGCATTCCATGCAAAGCGAAACGTTGAGTTTTGCTGCTTCCTCAAATCTTTTCTTCTGAATTAATCTCACAAGTCGAGTAGGAGTAATATTCAATGGACACACACTTACGCAAATTCCACATCTTAAACAATTAGTTTCTGGAATTTCTTTGACTTCTTCTTCAGTTAAAACAAGAATTCCCGATGTTGCTTTTGTCACAGGAATTGATAAGTCAAACTGAGCAAAGCCCATCATTGGCCCGCCAATTACGATTCTTTTTGCATCATCAGTCAAGCCGCCGCAAAATTCAACCACATCCTTGATACTTGCTCCAATAGGTACTATTAAATTTTTTGGATCTTTAATTCCTTTTCCGCTAACTGTCAGATAAGCATAAATTGATGGAATTCCTTTAACAACTGCATCATAAATCGAGACGGCAGTTCCAACATTCTGAACAATCACGCCAACATCAAGCGGTAATTTTCCTGGAGGAACTTCTCTGCCAAGCACCGCCTTAATTAACATTTTCTCAGCGCCTTGAGGATACTTTGTCTTAAGAACAATTAATTTGATTTGCGGATAATTCGATAGAGCTTCTTTTAACTTTTTAATTGCTGCGGGTTTATTGTCTTCAATTCCAATCACACCATTGTTAACATTCGTTGCTCGCATAATCAAAAGAAGACCTTTAATCACATCATCAGTTCTTTCAAGAATTATTCGATAGTCACGAGTTAAATAAGGCTCACATTCACAAGCATTTAAAATTATATGATCAATTTTCTTGTTTGCTGGAGGAGATAACTTTACATATGTCGGAAACGCAGCTCCGCCAAGTCCAACAATTCCAGCTTCACGAACTCTTTGAATTATTTGCTGGGGTGAAATTGAATCGTAATCAAGCGGTTGTAAAAATTCTGTTTCATTTGAAGAGTCAGACTTAATTTGAATTGATGATATTTGAAATCCAGTTTGTAAAAATGTCTTGGTGATTGATGAAACAATTCCCGCTGTTGGACTATGAATTGGTGCAGAAATAAATCCGTTTTCAGCAGCTATTAATGTTCCGATTTTTACCTTATCATTTTTCTTAACAATTGGAATTGATTCCTTCCCTAAATGTTGTGAAAGAGGAATCGAAATTTCAACAGGATTTGGTAATTTCTCAAATGCTTTATCTTTAGTTAATTCTTTATACTCTTCAGGATGAACACCGCCTTTAAATGATTTTTTAATTGAGATTAGCATAGATCATTAAAAATTATTGGTGTGACTTTTATTCGAATGCAAAAATTTTTTAATCATTAACGATTAATTTTAATAGTCGACTGATTAAATCACATCCTATGCCAGCAAAAAGCTTTGAAAATAAAATTTAATCTTTATTCTGAAACAGCTTTTTTTAATTTTATTTCACAATTGAAAAAATTAATTCTTAGTTATGCGAGTAAGTCACTCTTGTAATCAATTAACATTCATTTATTAATTATTTGAGAGATCAATTTCATTCGTTGATTCATTAGCCAATTGAATGCTATGATCACATTTCAGAAAAGTAAATTCGTTAGATAATAAAAATTCTTTTCACACTTAGAATTTTTAATCTTTAATTGAAAGGAGTTTATTAATTTTTAATTTTCACATACATACGTATTCACTTCAAATAAAACTTCTTGCCAAAAAACACGCAATAAATTTTTCTAAATTTGTAGTAAATAAAAGAGAGGAATTATTGAGATGAAGTACAACAAAATCAAAGTGCCCACTGAAGGTGAAAAAATTACAATTCAGGACGGAAAACTAAATGTGCCTGATAAACCAATTATCCCTTTCATTGAAGGAGATGGAACCGGTCCCGACATTTGGCGAGCAGCCCAATATGTATTTGATAAAGCAGTTGAAAAAGCTTACGGTGGAAAAAGAAAAATTGTCTGGATGGAAGTTTATGCTGGTGAAAAATCAAACGAAGTCTATGGACCAAACACCTGGCTTCCCGACGAAACTCTTGAAGCCATTAAAGAATATTTAATTGCAATTAAAGGTCCAATGACAACTCCTGTTGGCGGTGGAATTAGATCAATTAATGTTGCATTAAGACAGTTACTTGATCTTTATGTCTGCTTGAGACCAGTTCAATATTTCCCTGGCGTCCCTTCGCCTGTCAAACATCCTGAACTTGTTGATATGGTAATTTTCAGAGAGAACACAGAAGATATTTACGCAGGAATTGAATGGGAAGCAGAATCACCTGAAGCAAAAAAAGTCATTGAATTTCTACAAAACGAAATGGGCGTAAAAAAGATTCGTTTCCCCAATACAAGTGGAATTGGAATTAAACCAATCTCACGAGAAGGGACAGAAAGACTTGTTCGTGCTGCAATTAATTACGCAATTAAAAACAATCGAAAAAGCGTTACACTCGTTCACAAAGGCAACATTATGAAATTTACTGAAGGTGCATTTAGAAACTGGGGTTATGCTCTTGCAACAAGAGAATTTCGTGATCAAGTTGTAACTTGGGATGAATGTCAGGGAAATGTTCCTGAAGGAAAAATCTTAATTAAAGATGCAATTGCCGATAACTTCTTACAACAAATTTTAACTCGCCCTGCCGAATACGATGTGATTGCAACGATGAACTTAAATGGTGATTATATTTCCGATGCATTAGCCGCTCAGGTCGGAGGAATTGGAATTGCACCAGGTGCAAATATCAATTACGAATCGGGTCACGCAATCTTTGAAGCAACTCACGGAACCGCTCCAAAATATGCAGGACTGGATAAAGTAAATCCTTCGTCTGTAATTTTATCTGGAGAAATGATGTTTAGATATATGGGCTGGACGGAAGCTGCTGATTTAATCATAAAAGGAATCAGCGGTGCAATTGCAAGCAAACGAGTAACTTATGATTTTGCCCGATTGATGGAAGGCGCAACTGAAATTAAATGTTCTGAATTCGGTAAGAACATAGTTGATCATATGTAATTTGTTGATTTAATTTATCCTTTCTCTGCTTCTAAAGAGTGGAGAAAGGATTTTTTGTTTTTTTATTAAAATTAAAAAGCACTCCCCTTTTCAATCAAAAGATTTAATCATAGACAGAATTTTTATACTTGATAAAATCTGATTGATCGTAAATTTCTCTCCAAATTTTCAGAAAATTGAGAATGTTTATTAATTCACCATTGATAATAAAAATATTTTAAAATTCAGTTTTTCACAGCTAATGTTAATAGGTCGCTCCGATAGAGCTTTGATATTTTTTGTTTGGTTCTTTCTCTACAAATAGGTCGCTTCCAAGGAAGATTTTTTAAGTTCAATAGAAAGAAGATCTATCTAAATGATTTTTTATTTCAAAGTAAACCATAAAAAAATGAAATAATTAAAACAAACTTGAAAGAAATAAAATAGCGTTGTTCTATTTTCAGAATAAAAATGATAAAACTAAAAATGTGTAATCGCGTTGCGATAGACTCTTTGTATTCAAAAAATTACTAAGCCCGAAAAAAAATTAAAGTTGCGCAGCAACGACCTCCCTGTAGAAATAATTATGTGCCGCATAAAAATTAAATCCAGAATGGATGAAATTATTATAGAAAAAACCTTTACACATAAAAAACAAAAAATATAAAAACCCCGCAGGGGTTTAATGTGAATAGCCCCCAATCGGATTGGGGGTAAATGAGAACAAAAACCCACAGAACCCCAAAGGGGTTCAATTATAACAGAATTTGTTCTAAACGATCTTAAAAATTCAATTGCAGAACAGACATCAAAAAATTTTGAAATTCACATTCAACCCCTTCAGGGTTGGAAACATCTTTTGACAATATTTCCCCGAGTGCAACTCGGGGTTAATCATATTCAACTCCTTTGGAGTTGATGTAAATCAATCAGAAAAAGATATTGATTTATTTTTGATTAATTGAAAATTAAATCCAGAATGGATGAAATTATTATAGAAAAAAACAAGCACCCATAAAAAAATCCTGAAGGGATGACATTATATTCGTCGGGGCTAAGGTTGACAATTCCGCTGTCATACTGAGTTCATCGAAGTATTACAGCGATCAAACATAAAATATTCTTTCAGGTCATCCTTCGACTGACCTCAGGATGCCAATTCTTTGTCAGGCTGAGCCAGTCGAATCCTGACAGCAATGAAATTTAAAACATTCTTTTGTGTCATCCTTCGTCGGGGCTCAGGATGACATTCCCTTCGACAAGCTCAGGATGACATTCCCTTCTTTGTCGTACTTAGTTCATCGAAGTATGACAGCAATTAATTTCTAAAAGCTCAATCTAAGGCAGAGCTTGTCAAATATTCAAACAAACGTTTTTAAAAATTGTTGACAATAAAAATATTTAATTTGTTTCAGAAACATTGGCTGTAACAATAAGACCAATACAAAAAACATATTTAAGCATTTTTAAATATATCAGCCGCTTTCATATATACTTAACGCTTATTTGTTTTTTAAAAAAAAATAAAATATATTTGTTTGGATTTTGTTTAGGAGATATAATATGAAAAAATTTTTCACACTCCTTTTATTATTCATATCCTATTTTAATTTATTATCTCAAGAAAAAATTACTGAAGGCGTTTTGTTTGTAGGTACATTTGGTGTTGATGAAAACGAAAAGGTTAAATATTTTCTTGAAAGTGAAAGAATTACCTGGATTAATCCATCTGACACTATTTTTTCAATTACTAACGACTCGAGTTTAATTAACAGTGAATTAGAAACTACTGGGATCAGTAATAATGATCCATCGAAATGGAACTGCTGGTTTTCTTATAGAAGTGGTTATTCCCCTGTAATCACATATGGATTTTATAAAATAATTAATTCAAAAAATAACAATCTTTATTTTTATCTGGACACAAGGGATTGTAGATGGAGTGGTAGTGTATCAAACAGCTATAATCCTGATATTTTTATCAAATTTGATTTTGGTACAAATACATTAAATTATAGTGTCGATAAAACTAATTGGTACACATTTAAGGCAGGTTCATTATTGAAAGTTTGGGAGATAAAAAATCAAGGCTTACCCGTCACAAAATATTTTGAACCGCCACAAATTATTGAGCTTAATATTAATAATTATGATAACCACCCTTTTCTTTTTTGGGAATGTAAAGAATTTTATACAGGATTTTTAATAGAAAGAAGAAAAAATAACAGTAACTGGTTTAAATTAAATCAAACAAACGAAAATCATTTCATTGATTATGATATTACCTGGAATGGGGGAAATAATTCAATTACTGTTGAATATCGCGTCTGGACAATAAATACAAATCTTATGTCAAGTAATCCTTCGCCCATAAAATCCATCACGATAAATCCTGAAATCCAAAAGCAATCAATTAATTTAACTGGTGACAATAATTTTAAACCATTTCAGATACCTCTGTTTATTTCAAGAAATCTAAGTAAAGATTCAGATCAATGGTTGTTCATTAGATTTGATACCTCGCAATATTTACGACAGGATGTATACAACATTATTATCGACAAGAACGAAAATGTATGGTTATCATTCAGTTTATATAATACTTATAATGCTCTTATAAAGTATGATGGATTTAATTGGTATTATTGGAAAATCTCAGACACATTTAATGTTAATCCAAATCATTTTATATCTGCAATTGATAGTAACAACATTATCTGGTTATATATGGTTGGAAAAGGGTTAATCAGTTTTGATGGTTATTCTTTTAGTTCATACTCTACTCCTTTAATTGCTGTCAAATATCCAAGAATGAACATTGATAAGTCAAGAAATAAATGGATAATTGCACCCGTAGGAAGTGGAGTTTTGAAAGTTGATAGCTTAAATAATTATTATTTTTTTAACACATCTAATTCTCCTTTACCCTCAAATAATGGTATGTTGGTAATTCCTTACGGCGATTCGATTTGGATTTGTACATTTAAAGGGCTGGTTTTACTATACAATAACGAATGGAAAATCTATGATACAACTAATACTAAAATGCCAAGTCAAGAAATTACTTATTTTGTTAAAGATTTATATGGTACACGCTGGCTTGGTACAAGAAGAATGGGATTATTAAAATGGATAAATGACTCAACATTTATTGTATTTAACTCAAATAACGCACCTTTCACTAATAATTATATTAATGTTATTACCGTTGATAAATTTAATAATCTCTGGATAGGAACTGATGATGGATTATTGAAATATGATGGGACAAATTTTACTTTATTTGATCAAACAACTAACCGAAGCATTGTGGATATAAAAATTGATAAATTCAATAATAAATGGATTGCCAGTGACTATGGCCAAGACTGGGGTCTCGCAATTTTTAATGAAAATGGTATAAGTGGCGTTAATCTACCAACCAATGTTTATGATAATAATTACATTGAAAAAAAATTTATTCTCTTTCAAAACTATCCTAATCCGTTTAATTCAAAAACAAAAATTAAATTCTCAATCCCTATCTCTGGATTTACAAGCTTAAGAATCTACAACCTACTCGGCCAGGAAATTGTAACTCTTGTGAATGAACATAAACAAATCGGGGAATACGAAATTGAATTCAATGCCGATCAATATAATCTAAGTACAGGAGTTTATATTTATCAATTGAAAAACAATTCTTTGGTTCAAACTAAAAAATTTATTTTGATGAAATAAGAAATTGATTAAAAATTTTAACTTTAATCTTACATTTGTCCAATGAAATTAAGCAAACCTCAGAGTCTTTAAAATTTGTGTAAATGGAATTTTGATATTAAAGAGTATAATTTAACTCATACCGAAAAAATAACAGATAAATGAAAAATAACAACTGAACAGTTCTGTGTCTGTACTTTCCATCTTAGATAAATTTCTATAAGCTAAGAATACTATTTTTTATGTGCATCATCATTTAAGGTCAATAATTTTTTAACGGAAAATTTTCAAAAATAAAATCTATTGTAAGTTAAGCGAAGCAATTTTCCCGGAAACAAATAAATCTCTTTTAGAAAGAACAACTATTTGTATAACATTTACATTCTATGAATTTCATTCAATAAATATTCATATCCCAATATTTTTTAATCTGAGTATTGTTATAGATAAATCTCATAAAAACATAATTGAAAAATGTTTTTAGATTAGTAAATACCCATTAAGCCTTTTAGCGAAAAAGATGATTATTAAAATCTCAAATACAATAATCAGTGTAAGTCCTCTAATGTCCGCCCCCCGCATATATTAAACAGCTTTAAAATTCTTGTTTACAAAATCACAAGCAAAGGATTTCATTTTATTAATTCTTATTTTTCTCCTATATCACAGGAGGATTTATTTTTAGTCTTTTAAAAAAATTTTCATTTTTCATTTTTTGTTTACCACAGCTCTAACAACCTTAACCTGTAAAAGGACACCAGCTCAACCAGATGATTATGATAGATTTACTTTTACATTTGAAGATGCCAGCTGCACAGAAGCCTGGTTCAATTTGAAATTAATGATTTACAATTCCCCGAATTTAAAGCTCTTCACCCAATGCAACTTTCAAGAGTTGTGTTTAATAATGATTTTAATGAAAGAGAAGAATTAATACTTTTTTAAGCAGAATTAATCTGAAAAATTTTTAGACAAATTAAATTTTATTTCTCCAGGAGTTTACCGACCCCAAATGCAATGGCAGCCAATAAACAGGTTTGAGCGAACATATGCCAAGTTGCATTTGCAAAAACAATAAAAGAGCCGGAAAATTTTCCAATTAGTCCTATTACAATACTTAGAGCGGCGACAATGAGAAGGATTAAAATAACTTTATTCTTCATTTTTGAACCCCTTATGTTTACAATTCAAAAGTAGTCAGCTTTTATTTGAAATTCAAATCCATTAAGACTTTTAATAAAGAACTTTCATTTAAATTCAAATTACCTCGAGCCTGTTAATACAATAATCTTCCCTTATAAGATTTATAGAGAAAGAAAATCAAATACCCTCATTTTCATTCAAATCTTTTCCAGGATTTTAAAAAAATAATTAATTAATTTGAACCAGGTCATAACATTTAATTGAGGTGACTTATGAAATCAGATAATTTCCTGCCGCTTTTTTCTAATAGAAAAACTACAAACCCACAAAAACCAAAAAAGAGTTTCATAATATCATTCATTATAACTTTAATAATCTATTTGTTGCTCACTAAAATTTTAAACGGGCAAACACTTGTCCAGGTAATCAATTTGCCCAACGACAATTTCTTTAACTATGGATATGGTTTAACAATTCGAGATGGACTTTTGTGGGTTTCAAGTTCATATTCGACTGGAAATTTAGGGGCAAAACTCTATGCAGTTGATACGCTTGGTATAATTCGAGATAGTGTAATCTTTAGCAGTTCACATGTGAACTCATCACAGGGTTTAACAACAGATGGAAATGTTTTTTACTTTGTTCAAAGATACACAGCAAGATGTAGAATTATTAGAATTGCTAAAAATGGTCAGATACTTGATTCATTGAATTGGCCTACTGCTTCAAGCGTTTATCTTGGCGGACTTGCTTATGACGGACAAATATGGGCTTCAGTTTACTATCCAAATTCAAGTGCTGCACTTTATCGGATTGATATAAACACAAGTCAGGTTACAGATACAATTCCAGTTTTTGGTTTACAACCTCAGGGTATTGCAGTCAAAGGAGATACAATATTTTATGTAATGGATGGATTTGATGGAGACCCGGAAAGAATTTATGCTGTAAACAGATTTACAAAAGATACTCTTTTTTCATTCCCGCTTCCTGAAACACCCGGACAACGACAAAATCCAAGAGGACTTGCTTGGGATGGAAATTACCTTTACCTCCTTGCTGAACCTGTTGGTGCATCATCGGGCAGACAAATCTTTAAATATGTAATTGGCGGTGGAAGTCCATCTATTAACATCCCAACAAAATTTTTTGATTTTGGTAATGTTGTTCTTGGAAATTCAGGACAGATTACCGCAACAATTGTTAATAATGGAACTGCAAATCTCGTAATTGACAGCCTAAGATTTTTCTACTCATCAAGATTTACAACTAATCTAACAACACCAGCAATCATTCAACCAAATGGTAATCTGAGCTTTCAAATCTTCTTTTCGCCAATCGCATACGGTTCGGATAGTTCTCATCTCTATATTTATCACAATGATTTATCACGACCTGCGCAGGTGATAAGATTGGTTGGAAATGGAATTTATGGTCAGGGAGTAATTAGTGTTCCGCCGTCTTATAATTTTGGAACCAAAAGAGTTGGAAGCACAAATTTCTGGTGGATGAAAATTGAAAACTTAAGCAATCAACCAATTAACATTTTTTCATGGAATACATCAATTCCAGATTTTTATCTTGAACCAGATATCTTTCCTTTAAATTTACCTGCTAATAGTTTTAAATATGTAAGAGTGTGGTTCAATCCAAGATCTTCAGGATTAATTTCTGATACTTTAAGAATCATCAACAATTCTACAAATGCTCCAGAAGCAAAGATTTTTTTAACAGGCACAGGCGAAATTCAGAATCTTTCACTTGCTCAACCTTTATGGACTCATACAATGCCCAATCATCCAATTTCAAACACATACAGAACCATAAAAGGAATTAGAGCTATCAACGATATAACCGGTGATGGCAAATCTGATGTAATTGTCTGCACTGAAAACTATTGGACTGCAGCATTAAATGGAAATTCTTCAGGCGGGAATGATACTCTGTGGTCTTTTAATACTTACATTTCAAATTCAAGTGCAGGTTCTATTGGCTCAACCGGAGATTATTCTTATCAAAAAGCGCTTTCAATCGCAAGTGACTTAAATGGCGATGGCTTTAATGATGTAGTAATCGGAACAGGTGGTGGAAATGAGTCCGTTTATGCTTTAAATGGCAAAACAGGTCAAATGTTATGGAAATTTGGAACTGATCATCCCGATAGTTTTGCTTTAGGTGATATAACTGGTGTCGATGCAACAACCGATTTTAATAACGATGGTATTCCAGATGTAATAGCAGCTGCAAGTGCAACTCAATCAGGCGGAGTAGCTGGAAGAAGATCGGTTTATCTTTTCAATGGACCAAATGGACAAATTATCTGGCAAAGATTTGTCGGTGGATTTACTCATGGAGTTACCGCAATTCCAGATATAAACAATGATGGAATTCCAGATGTCATTGCAACAGTTGGTGAACCAGTTTATCAATTTCAGGCATTAAGCGGAGCAAATGGAAATTTAATCTGGGCATATCAAGTTGGTTCGAATACTGGCGGTGCAAAAGAAGTTTTAGTATTTCCAGTTCCAGGTCAAAAACCTGATGTAATTGCTGGAGCTTTCTGGGGCCCAGTTTATCGATTGAAAGGAACAACTGGTTTACCTCTGTGGACATTTTCAACCGGCGGCGGTGCACCAACTCAAATGAAAATCTTAAGAGATGTAAACGGAGATGGAGTTGATGAAGTTGTAATTTCAATTTTAGCAGGCGGCGCTGTTTGTGTTGATGGTGCAAATGGAAATACTCTATGGTACAAATCAACTGGCAATACTATGGGTGTTGATATAATTCCAGACTTAAATGGAGACGGCTCCGATGATGTTGTGTTTGCAGTACAAAATCAAGGAGCTCTAATTGTAAATGGCAGCAATGGTAATGAACTGGCTCTTTATTCATTTGGTGGAAATACTCAGGCAAGAGAAGTTGCTGTTGTCCCTGATCTTGATAATAATGGTTCAAAAGAAATTTTGGTTGGGTCAAATCTTGGTAATGTTGCGCTGCTCTCTGGTGGTGTAGTTGTTCAAGCAAGTTCAATTCAAGTTACAAAACCAAATGGCGGTGAAATCTGGTATGTGAATCAACATAAATTAATTGAGTGGACAAGTACGAATGTAAACAATGTGAAAATAGAAATTTCGACTAATAATGGAAGCACATGGAATCTAATTGCAACAAACATTGCTGCTCAATCTGGTTCTTATGAATGGTTAGTAACGGGTTCTACTTCAGAACAATGTTTGATTAAAATTTCTTCTCTTGAAAATCCAAATGTCTTCGATATTAGCGACAATACTTTTTCGATTAGAACTGAGTTGTGCGTTAACTTTTCTTTAAATTCAGGATGGAATATTGTTTCTGTTCCTGTTGCAAGAACAAATATGTCAAAGACTGATATCTTTCCAAATGCAACATCATCAGCGTTTGCATTTAGTCAATCAATCGGTTACTACACAGTTGATACTCTTTCAAATGGAAAAGGTTATTGGTTGAAATATCCAAACTCAACTCAAGTTACGGTTTGCGGTTTACCAATTGAAAATCCTTTTGCTAATGTAAAAGCTGGATGGAATTTAATTGGTGGATTTGAAAATGATGTTTCAGTGAATTCGATTACAACGAATCCGCCTGACATTTTGCAATCTTATTTCTTCGGTTACCAGAATGGATATTTTGTTGCCAGCACAATTCAAAAAGGCAAAGGTTACTGGATAAAAGTTTCTCAAGATGGGAAAATTATTTTTAATCAAAATATGGGGAAAGTAAAGTCTAAATTCTCAACACTTGAAAAAATATTAAGTGACGCTGGTGAATTAATAATTACAGATAATCAAGATCGAAGCGTAAAACTTTATCTGAGTGACAATTTGGAAAATGATTTGTTTGAATTGCCACCAACTCCACCAGCTCAAATTTTTGATGTTCGATTTTCTTCAAATCGATTTGTTGAAAATGTTAATAAGGAAAATTATTTGATCATAAACTCGGGAGAATATCCAATTAGAATTAAATCAACAAAATTAAAAGTCAAAGTTGAAAGCGAGCCTAATCAAGAGATTAGCCAAACACTTACGCCCGGTGATGAATTAGTTATCGAGGATAAAAACATAAAGCTGTTAAAACTTTCACCTGTTACAATTCCAGATAGAACTGAACTTTATCAAAATTATCCAAATCCGTTTAATCCTGTTACAAAGATTAAGTTTGCATTAAAAGAAAAATCCAGAGTTCAGTTAAAATTGTTCGATGTGATTGGCAGAGAAATCTCTACATTGATTGATGAAGAAAGAGAAGCAGGTATCTATAGCTTTATTTTTGATGCTGCTCAGTACAAAATTCCAAGTGGAATATATTTCTACCAATTAATTTCTGGAGATTATAAATCAATAAAGAAAATGGTCTATTTGAAATAAAAATTATTGCTCTTCAATTAGAGCTGTCCAGAGAAAAAATTTAATATCTCTATCTTAAATGAGCATCAACAAAAAAACTGGGCAGCTCTTACTTTTATTTTTTAAACTCATCTTTTTTCTGACAATTACCTTTCTTCAGTATCGTTCAGAATTAAAAAATGTAATCCTAAAAAATGTTTATAGTTTTAATGTCGTCAGGCTTTGACAAGCTCAGCCTGACAGAGAATTGTAATCCTGAGCCTCGACGAACGGAATGTCATACCTTCAGGATTTTTTCTTATGCGCACTTCTTCTTTCTATAATAATTTCATCCATTCTGGATTTATCAGTTAATGAAATTGTAATCAATATCTTATTCTGGTTGATTTTCACCAACTCCGAAGGAGTTGAATATGATTAGCCCCGAGTTGCACTCGGTAAATATCGCCAAAAGATAATTCCAACCCTGAAGGGGTTAAATGAGAGGTTCAAAATATTTTTAATGTTTGATTTGCAATTGAATTTTTAGGATCGTTTAAAACAATTTCTGTTATAATTGAACCCCTTTGGGGTTCTTTGTTTTTTTGTTCTCACTTACCCCCCAATGCGATTGGGGGCTATTCACATTAAACCCCTGCGGGGTTTTTATTTTTTTATTTTTTTGTTTGTGATTGTTTTTCTCTATAATAATTTCTTCCATTTTGGATTTAATTCTTTATGCGGTTTATAATTATATCTACGATAGGTCGTCGCTACGCGACTTTAGCTTTTTAGTTGTTCATAATTTTCTCTACAAAGAGGTCGTTGCTATGCAACTTCAATTTGTTTCGGGCTCAGTAATTATTCTGCTACAAATCGTTCATCACTACGCGACTTTTATTTTTCTTACCTACTAAATTTTATTCTTTAAAAGCTTTGTAGAAGCGACCTATTTGTAGTAGAGAGCAAAACCAACAAAAAATATTTAAGCTCCATAGGAGCGACCCATTATGATTTTTTTAAGGAATTGTTAACCTGAGCCTTGACGAAGGATGATATTAACTCAAATGTTCTCAATAATCGCCGTCATACTTCGATGAACTCAGTATGACAGCGAAAATTTGAGGTCATCCTGAGACTTGACGAAGTATGACCTTAAAGAATGCTTTAAGTTTAATTGTCGTCAGGCTTCGACAAGCTCAGCCTGACAAAAAAAATAAAATCAGTTTAATTAAAAGATTTTTATAAAGTAGTCGGAGTGTGATTAATCTATTTCAAATCGTTAGAAGTAATGAGAATTGCTCCAGCTTGTTCCATTTCTTTGAAAGCATTTTCAACATCGCCCTCGTTCTGATAGATTCCTTCAACACCATCCTTAATAACAAAAGTCTTAAATCCATTTTTCAATGAATCCAGTACCGTCTGTTTAACACAATACTCAGCTGTTAAACCAGTTACATATAACTCATCGACATTATTCTTTCTCAGAAATTCAGCAAGATTTTCGTTTGTCGCTTCGAAGGCAGAGTAACCATCATCTTTATTGCCAGTTCCTTTTAGAAATACTTTCTTAATTTTTTCAGTATTTAATCCATCGGGGAAATCTGCACCTTTCGTGTTCTGAACACAATGTTTAGGCCATTTTTGAAAATGAATTGAATCTTCCGGATGCCAATCCTTGGAAGCCAGAACAAGATCGAATTTATCCATTATTTTGTTCAATACAGGAATAATTACATCGCCTTTTGGAGTTGGTAAAGCTCCCCACGGGCAAAAATCATTTTGAAGGTCAACAATAAATAACGCTTTCATAATTTACCCTCCTTATTTTTTCTGATTAAATTATCTCGAAGCTCTAAAAGTTTCGGAGTTATTCCAACTTTATAGATATGGGGATACTCAAATCTCTTATGTTCATCAGGCAGTTGCGAGAAACGAAATTCAGAATAAGATGCAATCTCATTTACAGATTTTTCGGGAACAATTACATCACCATTTTTTACAACCTGTTCCAGAATTTCTTCTCTTTTCAATTCTTTCAAATTACATTTTTTATAAATATCGAACGGATGAATCATTAAGTCAATTTCATCTTCATCAATCAACGCGATACAATCAGCATAGAATTTTCCTTCACCATTAAAATAACGGTAAATCTTTTTTGGTCCCGGTAAAGTTACTTTGCTAATATCTTCAGATAATTTAATTGTTGGATTATCTTCAATCTGACAGATTTTATAAACACCATCCAACGCTGCATCTTTCTGACCGGTAATTAGATTTGTCCCAACACCAAAGAAATCAATTGGTGCATTTTGTTCGTCAAGACTTTTAATTAGATATTCATCGAGCTGATTAGAAGCGACAATTTTCACATAATTCAATCCAGCCTCGTCTAACATTTTTCTTGCTTTCTTTGAGAAGTAAGCAAGGTCACCACTATCTAATCGAATTGCTTTCAATCTTTTACCCTTTTGCTCAAGCTCCTTTGCAACTTTAATCGCATTTGGAATTCCACTCCGCAGTGTGTCGAATGTATCAACAAGAAGAATACAATTATCAGGATAAAACTCGGCAAACTTTCTAAAAGCCTCGAGTTCATTTTCGAAACTTTGAATCCAGGAGTGAGCTTGAGTACCAGCTGGAATTAAATCATAATTAAATGCTGCTAAAACATTAGAAGTACTGTTCACTCCACCAATTACCGCAGCTCGACTTGCAAATAAAGATGCCAGTCCCTGACCTCTTCTTAATCCAAAGTCAGATATAATTTTATCTTTTGCCGCAAATCGAATTCTTTTTGCTTTTGTTGCAATCAATGATTCAAAATTAATTAGATTAAGAAGAAGTGACTCAATAATCTGAGTTTCAATAATATTTCCCTCGACTCTAATTAAAGGCTCGTAAGGAAAAACAATTTCACCTTCTCTAGCAGAATAAATACTTCCAGCAAAACGAAATTCTTTCAAGTAGTCGAGAAATTCATCTTTAAAGCCTTTCGATTTCAAAAAATCAATTGCTTCACTTCCAAAACGAAAAATTTTTAATAACTCAAGTAAATCGGAAACTCCTGCAAAAACTGTATAACCAGAACCAAAAGGATTTTTGCGGAAAAAGTAATCGAAGGTTGCTTTTAAATTGCGTCGATTGCTCAAAAAATAACCCTGAGCCATTGTAAGCTCATAATAATCAAGATAAAGGCCGAAGTTTTCAAATAGATTTTTCATAGCAATTAAAAAATATAAAAAGCAAAAGAATTTAAGAAATAAAATTAGACAAATTGAAAATTCAGAACTTCCGTTTTAAGCGAGATATGTTTTTAAAATTAAAAAAGGTTTAGCAGAGTTTATCCGCTAAACCTTTTCGATTAACTAAAATTTTAAATCATTCGTTTTCGTTCTGGTATTGAATTACAGGTAACGAAATAGTTGAATTGCTTTCGTAAGTTTCTGTTTGAACAGGGATACCGGATCTGTATTCTTCAGGCTTAACATCTGGATAAACGAAAGTTTCATATTTGTAATTTCTAAGAATTAATTTTTCATCATCCTGATACAAAACGTATTGAGGAAGCAATGGAATTTTTCCACCACCGCCAGGTGCATCAATAACATAATATGGAACTGCAAGTCCCGATGTATGTCCACGCAATTTATCCATAATTTCGAGACCGACTTTCACAGGTGTTCTGAAATGATTTGCACCTTTTGTCAAATCAGCTTGATACAAGTAATAAGGTCTAACTCTCATTAAAAGTAATTTTCTGAAAAGTTCTTTAATAACTTCTGGATCATCATTTACGCCTTTCATAAGTACGGTTTGATTACCAATCGGAATTCCAGCATCGGCTAAAAGTTCGCAGGCTCGTTTGCTTTCAGGAGTAATTTCCCAGGGATGATTAAAATGAGTATTCACATAAATTGGATGATATTTCTTCAGCATCCTTACAAGTTTCGGGGTAATTCGATGTGGAAGAACTACTGGCATTCGAGTACCGAGACGAATTATTTCAACATGAGGAATTTGTCTTAATCTTTGAAGAATTTTTTCAAGCATTGCATCAGTTAACATCAATGGATCGCCACCAGAAAGAATAACATCTCGAATTTCTTTATGCTCTTCAATGTATTTGAATGCTGCCTCAAGACCTCGCATTGAAATTTTGGATGAATCACCAACCTTTCTCTTCCTTGTACAGAATCGACAGTACATTCCACACTGGCTCGTTGTAAGAAAGAGAACACGATCAGGATATCTGTGAGTTATATTTGGAACAGGACTCATTGAATCTTCACCCAAAGGATCTTCAGGAGCGTCAATATCATTTAGTTCTGTTTCATCTGGAACGCATTGCAACCATATTGGATCGCCAGGATAACGGATCAAACTAAGATAATATGGATTGATGCGAGCCTGGAAGAATTTATCCAGTCTTTCAGCCACTCGTCTATCGAGTTTAAATTTCTCGACGAGTTGATCGACTGAATGAATGCTGTCTCTGATCATTTTTTGCCAGAGTTCCATAGTTAATCCCCTTGATTTTGTAAGTATTTGCCGAAGATTATTAAGCTATCACCCTGTTTGTAAAAGTCTTTGATGATAGCAAGTTCATTGTAATTGTTTTTCTTATAAAAATTTCTTGTAGTTTGATAGTCATCACGCGATGATGTTTCTGCTAAAATTAATCTTCCATTTTTTGATGCAACAAATTCTTCAGCATCTTTTATCAATTGTGATCCAACTCCTGAACCGCGTGTTCCAGGATCAACAACAATCCAATACAAATCATAAACTCCATCAGTTAATGCACGATGACCTATGCAGTAATATCCTAAAACTTTTCCATTTTCTTCGGCAACTTTGAAGAAATAATCTTTTTGTTCTGGATTATTCAAGGCAATATCAATTAATTCTAATCCTA
Source organism: Ignavibacteria bacterium (assembly GCA_013177855.1). Classification (NCBI taxonomy): domain Bacteria; kingdom Pseudomonadati; phylum Ignavibacteriota; class Ignavibacteria; species Ignavibacteria bacterium. The sequence goes on along the minus strand of JABLYA010000001.1, from coordinate 1,563,441 downwards.
CTTCTTTCTCTTCGAGTGAAAAATTTTCTGTTCTAAATAAAATATCTTTTAATTTTTCTCTGTCTTCTTTTTTCATTTCTCGAATTTTCATTTTCTTCTTTCTAAAGCAAATTCAATTATGCGAATTAAAAGTTCATCATAATCTAATCCGTACGCTTTCGCTGCTCTGGCAAAACCAGCATCTTTTGAGATATCTGGATTTGGATTTACTTCAAGAATGTAAGGTTTATTATTTTTATCAATTCGAAAATCAACCCGGCAGTAATCTCGGCAACCGAAAAGATTTGAAACATCTAGAGCAATTCTCTTTATATGTTCTGCAAGTTCATCATCAAGCGGTGCAGGGCACACAGGGATTGTATTTTGACAGTAAAGACTATCTTTAATCCACTTGCCGTCATAAGTTACAATCTTTGGTAGATCATCTGGCAAAGTATCAAAGCTAATTTCAGAAAGTGGAAGAGCGACTTTTTCTTTATCACCAAGAATAGCTGAATTAATTTCTCTTCCTTCAATATATTCTTCAACCAAAACTGGCTGCTTTAAAGTATTATAAATAAATTCAAGCTGCTCTTTTAATTCATTTTCATTATATACAACCGATTGCTCACTTATTCCAACACTTGCATCTTCCTGTGATGGTTTCACAATCATTGGAAATTCAGGTTTTGAATCAAAAATTATTTTTGATGGATTCGCATAAAGTTTCCAGTCCGGGACATTAAATCCAGCTCCCTTCATTAGCAATTTTGCACGATGTTTATTCAAACAAAGACCAAGAGTAACAGCGCTGCATCCAGTGTAAGGGATATTATAAAGTTCATAAATTCCAGCAACATACATCTCTTTAATTGATTCACCGCCAACACTCTCAACTAAATTGAAGACAACATCATAATTCCCCGCTCCAACTTTTGAACATAATTCACTAATGTTATCAAGAAGATTAAAAGATTCTGTTTTATATCCTCTTTCAGTTAATGCTTCTTTAATTTCTTCATACTCTTCTAAAACACCAACTTCAGATAAATCTATTGAGTTAGAAGATTCAGATTTTATCCTCCTGCCATCATAACTTTCGAATATTCCACCAACTGGTTGGTTATATACTAAAAGTATTTTAATATCTTCTTTCATATTCCATATCTTTTTCTTGCTTCATTCAAAACTGCATTTATCATTTCCTCGTAAGTCATTCCAGCTGCTCTTGCAGCTTTTGGATAACAGGAATTATCTTTTGGATCGGGCAAAATTCCCGGTAAAGGATTTATCTCAAGTACATTTGGAACATCATTTTCATCAAGTCTGATATCAATTCTTGACCAATCTCGGCATCGCAAAACTCGATATGTTGCAAGCGCAATTTTTTCAATCTGAGTTCTTAATCTTTCATCTATATTGGCTGGACATTCATAAATATCAAGAGGATCTTCTCTTGTATCGAAAATCCATTTCGCTTCATAAGAATAAATTGGCAAAACTCCTTCCGGCAATTCTTCAAATTTCATCTCAATAATTGGCAAAACTTTTGCATCTTTTCCATTTCCAAGAATTGCAACGGTAAATTCTCTTCCTTCCAGAAATTTTTCGACCAGTGCAGATTGATTATAAATCTGATGTATTTTTTGAATTTCTCTTAATAATTCTTCTTTTGTTCTCACAACCGATGAATTATATATTCCTTTGCTCGAACCTTCTGCAACCGGTTTTACGATAGCAGGCAAAGGAAAATCAATTGAACTATAATCATCATCTTTATCGATCAAAACAAATTGAGGGGTTGGAATCTTATAAAACGAAAGTATTTCTTTTGTTCGAGATTTATCTAAACAAATTCCAAGTGTGACAGGATCTGAACCAGTGTATGGAATATTTAAGAATTCAAGCATGGCAGGAATCTGGGCTTCACGACTAATTCCATTAAAACCTTCTGCAATATTGAACACGATATCGGGATTTAACTCACGGAATGTTTCGAATGCATCATTATCAGCTTCAACTAAAGTTACATTGTGATATAATGCGAGTGCATCTCTGACGGCATTAATTGTTTCTTCAGTGTCCCATTCTGCAAAAGTATCTTGATTGATCTCAGAATTGTAATTGAATTTTTTGAGAAAAGGATACTTAGCCGATGGAGTGTCAAAACCTTCCTGCTTAATGTTATAGGTGAGAACAACATTTAATTTTTTTCCAGAAGAAGTATAAGTACTAATAAATCACTCTCTCAATTTGTTCAACATATTCACTTAATTCACTTGCTAATATATGATTTATAAATTTTTTGTCAATAGTTTTTGAATGATTTTAAAAATTTTTTTTGATGAGTGATGTGTGAGTTGATAAAAAAATTTTTCTTGTTGAAAATGATGTGAATGATTTTTTGAAATAAGAAGAAAACATTATTCAAGTTTTTATTAATTCTTTTTCATACTCAAAAAAATTCTTAATGCGAGAGATAAGATTTTGTTTGATGTGTTTAAAAATATTTTTATGAAATGATTAATGATTAAAACTCGGAGAAGTGATTATTAATAACTTTCTTTCTCGTTTGGGAAATTGCCGCTTCGAACATCTTCGATATAATGTTTAAATGCATCGAAGATAGTTTCAGAGAGATGAGCATACTTTCTAACAAATCGAGGATTAAATTCTTCTGTCAAACCAAGCATATCATACACAACGAGTATCTGTCCATCAACAAATTTTCCTGCGCCGATTCCGATTGTTGGAATTTTAACGGATTGAGTAATTCTCTTTGCAAGTTTTGCTGGTACTTTTTCAATTACAATAGCAAAAGCACCTGCCTCTTCAAGCGCTTTAGCATCACGAATTAATTGCTGAGCTTCTTCTTTTTCTCTTCCTCTTGGCTGATAACCACCGAAACGATGAATCGATTGTGGTGTTAATCCAATGTGCCCCATTACTGGAATTCCATTTGCAGTAAGCTTTGCAACTGTTTCCGCAAAAATTTCACCACCTTCAATTTTCACTGCACCTGCATCAGTTTCTTTCATAATTCTTCCAGCATTTCTAAATGCTTCTTCGATGTTTGTCTGGTAAGACATAAAGGGCATATCAACAACAATCATTGCTCTTTTGACACCACGTTGGACAGCTTTTGTATGATAAATCATATCGTCGAGAGTGACTGGCAATGTTGTCAAATGTCCTTGAAAAACATTTCCAAGCGAATCGCCCACAAGAATAATATCAATCCCAGCACGATCACAGAGGCGAGCAATTAAAAAATCATATGCTGTAAGTGCAGTTATTTTTTCGCCGTTATCTTTCATCTCCTGAATTCTTCTCGTGGTAACTTTCTTAATTTCTGATGTCGAGCTCATACCATCACCTCACTCTCGATAAAATTTACTTCAAAAACTTTTTCAAAACCTTTTTTTAAGCAATATTTTAATTTTTCCAGATCAATTTCAGAGTTGAGAATTTCTTTTAATGAAATTGTTTTTTCATCAAGATCGCTTCTTAAAATTTTTCTTTCTTCATCATTTAAGTTAAGGTAATCAACTATTCTTTTGTGATAATCTCCAATTAAAATTGAACCATGCTGAAGAGTTATATCATTAATAACTCTTTGTGCTGAACCTACAAGCTTTTTGTTTTGAAATTTAATTTCATTTCTTGCTGAACTTGAAAAGCAAGGAATAGAACGAGATGATTTGTAAAAATTCTTGAAATCAATCTGTGATTTTTCGAGTTCAACCGACTTCAATTTTTCATCATAGAGATGTAATCCCTCAAGCAATGCATAATTAATTTTATAATAAACTTCGTGCGGAGAAAACAAATCAAGGGGTATTGTAACGGAGTAGGTTAATTCATCGGAATGCAAAATTGCTCTGCCGCCGGTTGGTCTTCTAACAATATCAATGGAATCTTTTTCGCATAATTTTGAATTAATCGATTCGATTTTTTGATGGTAGCCCAAAGAAATAGAAAAAGGCTGCCATTGATAGAAACGTAAAAATGGAATTCTTTCTTCCCTAACTTTTTCAACAAGCTTTAAATCAAAATCCATATTAAAGGTGCCGGTGTTTTTCCCCGTATCTATATAGTACCATTCTTTCATTTACTAATTCCGCGACGACTTTTTTCAATAAAGTCCAAAAGATTTTTTACTTCGCTTGTCTGTTTAATTTCATTCCTGATTTTTTCAACAGCTTGAGTAGTATTAAAGAATGGACTGTAAAGAATATTATAAGCTTCCTTGAGTGAGGTGATTGCATCAACTGAAAATCCACGCCGCTTCAATCCAATGATGTTTAATCCTTCGTAATGTATCGGATTGCCGCTGAATAAAGTGTAAGGAGGAATGTCTTTCACAATTTTTGAACAAGCACCAATCATCGCATGCTGCCCGATACTTGTAAATTGATGAACACCCGTCAGACCGCCAATGATAACATAATCTTCAACATGCACATGACCAGCAAGCTCAACCGAATTAGCAAGAATACAATTATTACCAACCACACAATCATGAGCAATGTGAACATAAGCCATCAAAAGGCAATTATTTCCAACAATTGTTTTTTTTGTTGCCGAAGTTGCCCGACTTATCGTAACGGCTTCTCTAATTGTATTATTATCACCGATAAAGACTTCTGTATATTCATTATTAAATTTTAAATCTTGGGGGACAGCAGCAATTACAGCGCCCGGAAAAATTTTATTGTTCTTTCCGATTCTTGCACCATTATAAACGACAACATGACTTAATAATTTTGTTCCGCTGTCAATTTTTACATCTCCTTCAACAATACAGAAGGGACCAATTACAACATCATCTGCGATCTGTGCTTCGCTTGATACAATTGAGGTAGGATGAATTTCAGGCATAAGTCTTATTTCTGTGATTTTTGACTTTCTTCTTTTGGAACAACTGCAGCCATAAATTCAGCTTCGGCGGCAAGATTTCCATCAACGATGGCTCTTCCCTTCATTGTGAATGTTTTGCTTCTTGAATTTACAAGTTCAACTTCTAAAACTAACTGATCACCTGGAACAACTGGTTTTCTAAATTTTGCATTGTTAATAGCCATAAAGTAAACTAAACTATTTTCAAAATCAGGGATAGAATTAAGGAGCAAAATTCCACTTGTTTGGGCAAGAGCTTCAATAATCAAGACGCCGGGCATAACCATTTGTCCCGGGAAATGTCCCTGAAAATATGGTTCGTTGATAGTTACATTTTTAATACCAACGACTCTTTCTCCCATTTTCAAATCAACGATCTTATCGACAAGCACAAAAGGATAACGATGGGGAAGGATTCTGAGAATTGCATTTGCATCAAATACAACGCCTTCCTTTTTAATAAATTGATATTTCTTCTCAAGTTTTTTCTGCTGATAAAGTTTTCTAATCATTCGAGCAAATTCAACATTTGCTCTATGACCAGGGCGAGCTGCTAAAATTTGTGCTTTAAGCGGGACACCAATTAATGCAAGATCACCAATCAAATCTAAAACTTTGTGACGCGCAGGTTCATTTTTGAATCGGAGAGTCTCGTTATTTAGAATTCCATTTTCACCAATGAACAAAGGATGTTTGATATTTAACTTTTGAGCTAAATTGTTTAATTCTTTTTCATCAAGTTTTCTGTCAACAATTACAACAGCGTTATCAATATCTCCGCCTTTTATTAAATTTTGATTAACGAGTTGTTCAACTTCGCTTAAAAAGCAAAATGTTCTTGCAGTGGAATACTCTGTAATAAATTCTTTTTCAAGGCTAAATAAACTTGAATGCTGACTTCCGAGAGCAGGATTGTTGTAATCAATCATTATTGTAATTCTAAAGTCATCAAGAGGAAGTGCAACTATATCAATTCCTCTTTCTTCGTCGTGATACATAACTGTTTGATCAATTACTAAATAATCTTTAGGCGCTTCCTGTTCCACAATACCAGCTTCAAGAAGTGCGTCAACATAAAGTTTTGCACTTCCATCACCAATTGGCGGTTCAATTCCATCAAGTTCAATTTTTAAGTTGTCAATTTTCAATCCATAAACTGCAGCAAGAACATGTTCAACGGTATGAACCTTCGCTTCCCCAACAGCGATTGTGGTTCCTCTTGAAACATCAACAACATTTTCAACGATTGCAGGAATTTCTGGATTACCACCAAGATCTACGCGAATAAATCTAATTCCATAATTTTCTGGTGCAGGTTTAAATGTCATTGTACATTCTGTACCAGTATGAATACCAATCCCTGAAACTGTAACTGGTTTTGCAATGGTACGCTGTTGTTCAACCATAAAATTTCTCCTATTTACTCTCTTTTAGTCTTTGTTCAAGTTCATCGATACGTTTGTTCAATTTAAATAATTTTTCGCTCAGCTCTGGAAGATTTCTAATCAAAGCATTTAATTTAAATGCTTCTCTAACTTCCATAGCTGGATATCCAAAATAAACTTTCCCTTTTTTTAAGCTGTGAGATACTCCCGATTGAGCCATTACAACTACATCATCTTCAACTTCAATATGATCAGCAAAACCTACCTGACCAGCAATGATTACATTGTTACCAACTTTTGTGCTTCCGGCAAATCCAGTCTGACCAGAGACGGCACAATTTTCACCAATAACTACATTGTGAGCAATTTGAACAAGGTTATCGATCTTTGTTCCTTTTTTGATTCTTGTCTCGCCTATTGTTGCTCGATCAATGCAAGTATTTGCTCCGACTTCTACATCATCTTCAAGAACTACAATTCCAATCTGTGGAATTTTCTTGTATGTCTTATCAGGTTTTTTGTAATAACCAAAACCATCACTGCCAATTACAACCCCTGCATGAATAATATTTCTGTTGCCAACTTTGCATCTTTCACGAATTGTTACATTTGGATAGATGATTGTATCATTACCAATTTCAACATCATTCAAAATAGACACATTTGAATAAATAGTTACATTATCACCAATTCTACAATTCTTTCCAATAGAAACATTCTCTCCGCATCTAAAATTTTTTCCAAAAGTAAAGCTAACCTCTTCGGGTTTTTTATCAAATAACGGAGGTAATTCTACTTCTGGTAGAAAATACTTCTCAATTACTTTGATGAAAGAAAGATAAGGGTCAGCAACTTTAATTAAAGTTAATGCGGGGAAATTTTTGGTGAAGTCTTTTTTTACAAGTATTGCAAAAGAAGAAGCAGGATTTAAAAATTTTTCGTATTTATCTTGATATAAAAATGTAAGATCGTCTTCACCTGCTTCTTCGATCTTTGCAACATTTTTAATCACTTTATTTTTATTACCGACAACTTCACCATTAACAAGCTCGGCAATCTCTTCTACTGTGATATTCATAGAATTATTTTAATGCTTGTAAGACCTTGTTGGTTAAATCATATTTTTCATTTGCATAAAGGAGAAGGATTTCACCGCTCTTATCGAAAACAAAATCATATCCTTCTTCTTTAGCTATTTTTTCAAGAGCATTGAAAATTTTGTTTTGAATTGGTTTCATAAATTCTTCCTGCTTCTGGAAGAGCTCGCCATTTTGTCCAAATTTTTGCTCGCGGTATTGCATAATTCTATTTTCAAGATCAACAAGTTCTTTTTCTTTTTCGGCTCTTGTTTGATCACTCATAATTAATTTATCACGATCGTAAGCATCATATTTTTGTTTCCATTCCGATTCAAGTTTTCTGAGTTCTGCTTGCCATTCTTGAACCAGATTATCAAGTTTTCGTTGAGCATCCTGAGCTTCGGGAAGTTCTTTCATAATTGCTTCAGAATTTATATAACCAATTTTTACCTGAGCAAAAATTGGAAGAGCAAAAAATAATGCGGAGAGAATGATTAGCTTTTTCATAAAAGCCTCTTATTATTTGACTTTCCCGCGTCTTAATTGATCTAAAACTTTAAATGTTAAATCATAAGACGGATCTGAATACAAAACCACAACATCACCAGCTTTATCGAAAACAATTGTAACTTTTTCTTCTTTAGCAACTTTCTCAATTGCTTTGATGATGTTTTGTTTTATTGGTGTAAGTAATTCTTCTTGCTTCTGAGCAAAGTCACCCTGTTGTCCAAATCTTCTTTGACGGAAATTATAAATTTCCTGTTCGAGTTTCATTATCTCTTGTTGTTCTTTCAGCTTAACTTCATCACTCATCAGAGCTTCTTGTTTACGATAATTATCAATGCGTTCTTGATATTCGATTGAGAGACTATCAAGTTCGGCCTGCCATTTTTTAACGATTTCATTTAATTGATCTTGGGCTTTTTTGTATTCAGGGAGCTGACTCAAAATTATTTCTGAATCTACAACACCAATTTTAACTGCTGGTTGTTGTGCAAATAATAAATTTGATACAAGCAAAATCAAAGGTAAAATTAATTTTAACGCTTTCACTTTTAACCTCTTAATTTGTTTTTGTTTTACATTCCTCTACCAAATTGGAAGTGGAAGATCCATTGCGGATCGTAACCACTTACTGATTTTCTATCAAATCCATAACCGAAATCAAAGCCTATCATTCCAATTGGATTTATTAACACACGCGCACCGAATCCGACACTCCTCTTTAAATCAAATATATTAACATCTTTCATATCTCTCCAGACATTTCCAGCCTCTGCAAAAGCAAGAACATAGAGAGGCATAGGTTGAAGAGTTACAGCAAATCTTAATTCAAAAGTATTTCTCGAAAATATTTTACCGCCAATTACATTTCCATTAACATTTTTGGGTCCAATTGAACGGTCATCGTAACCTCGCAAAGGTTCAGTTGCAATAATTAAACCGCTCCCACCCATATAATAATATTCAAAAGGTTGAATTGGAGTATTTGGCACAAGTTCGTAGATAAAGCCGTAATAATTTCCTAAAAAGAGAGTAACTTTATTTGTACCAAATAATCTCCTATAAACTTCTAGGTTAATATCAGCTTTCAAATAATCTACATCGCCAGGAAGAAATGGACCACCGGATAAATCAAAATCAATTCCGAGATTACTTCCTGTGCTTGGGAAGATTGGGTTATCAATATCTTTTCTTCCAATTCCAAAAGTCAATGAATATTGTTTATACATTCCTTCGCGGTAATAACCACCGCCGCCTTTAACATCGTTCATATAATATCTAAAACTTCCATTAACCATAAAATAATCATCGGGCCAGGAAAGTCTTCTTCCAACTCTAACGCTCCCACCGTATTGTCTGAGCTCATAAATATAAATTTGTCTTGTATCGAAAACATCGAATCCAATTGAAGTAGGTGTATCCATAAACCAAGGCTCAGTGAAACCGAGCTGAAAGGTTCTGTAGTAATTTCCAATCCCAAATTGCCAGTTAAAGTTTAGAACTTGACCGCCGCCGAGCGTAAAAGGATGAGCAAGCGAAAAGTTTGTTAATGTGATTCCGACCGCACCGCTAAAACCCCAGCTCCCGCTGTAACCTACCGAAGCATTTAAGTAATCACTGGATTTTTCTTCAACTTTATAAGTTATATCGACTGTTGAATCGTTCGAAGGGAAATAATCAAGTCCTTCTTGATAAAGTTTTTCTGGATTAAAATACTGGAGATTTGCGAGTTGCTGCAAACTTCTCAAAAGCAAAGCACGATTGAAATAATCACCAGGTCTAGTAAACAATTCACGACGAATCACTTTATCCATCGTTTTATCGTTACCTTTAATTTCTACCTGACCAATTTTAAACTGATTTCTTTCTGCGATTTTGATAATGATATCGAGTGAATCTTCTGCAACTTTTACTTCTTCAGTTTTAAGAGAAAATCCAAGATAGCCATTATCAAAATAAAGCGAAGAAACATCGGTTTGTTGTTCATTCTGTCTCAGATTTCTTTCAAATTTTTCATAATCGAAAATATCACCTTTTTCGAATCCAAGTCTTTTGTTCAATACATCGGTTGAAAAAACGGTATTTCCAATCCATTGTATATTTCTGACTTTGTACTGGGGGCCTTCATAAAGATAAATATCAATGTAAAGATTTTTTTTGCTTTCGTCTGTATAAATAGAATCTTTTAATATCGTTATATCTTTATAGCCGTTCTTTTTATAAAATTTGACTAAAGCTTCTTTGTCTTTTTCGAAATTCTTTTTATCGAACTTTTCTTTTTTCCAGAAACGCCACCATCTTTTTTCAACAATCTCATCAAATTGGCTTAACAATTTACTTTTAGAGAAATTCTTATTGCCGTAGAAATTAATTTTCTTTACAAGAACAACATTCCCTTCGTCGATTTTAATTTTTAATAAAACTCGATTTTGAATTCTTTTGATAGTTTCTGCATCAGGTTTATCGCTCAGACTAATTTCTGTTGTGTATGTATCTTCGGGATCATACTTGTTTATCCAGTGAATCAAAAGTTTCTTCTTAGTTGTATCAACTTTCGAAAATTCAAGAAGTGATGCAGAAATTTCAGCATTCAACATTCCCTTTTCTTCGTAAAGACGAAGAATATTTCTTTTAAGTTTACTGATATCCTGTGGTTTTAATGTTTGTCCTTTTATTAATGTGACTTCTTTCTTTAGATCTTTCTCACTTATCTCATCATTGCCAACAAAAACGAAATCTTCAAGCCTTGGAAATTCCTGTACTTTGATGAGGATATAAATTCCATCACCAATTTGTCTTTCTTTAATGAGTTGAACATCGGAGAAAATATTCAGAGCAAGGATTCTTTTTATTGCATTTATTGTTGCATCACCAGGGACTTGAATTACATCACCAATTTTAAGTCCGCTCGATGCTATGATAACAGTCGGATCGGCAGTTACATTCCCCTCGACCGAAATTCCAAGAATTTTGTAGGTAGGCAAAACTTGTTGAGCGAATGTCTGATTGAATAATAGACAAATTAGAACGAAAAGAATCAAAAGATGAATTTTATTTTGTTTGCCTGAGTAGAAGAGCATTTTTTCCATATCCTTTTATCTGTTCACTGACTAAACCGAATTTTCTTTCTCTTTTCTGATAATCTTCAATCGCTTTATAAAGTTCTTTTCTCCTAAAATCTGGCCAGAGAGTTTCTGTTACATATAGTTCGGTGTACGCAATTTCCCATAATAGAAAATTGCTTACTCTCATCTCTCCGCTTGTTCTGATTAACAAATCTGGTTCGGGGAATTCTGCGGTTGAAAGATATTTTTTGAAAGTATTTTCATCGATTTCAGATTTTTTAATTTTTTTATGTGATATATCGTCAGCAATTTTTTTTGTGGCTTGAAGTATATCCCATCTTCCTGAGTAACTCAAAGCTAAAATTAAATTTAATCTTGTATTTTTCTCTGTCTTTTTGATAGCCTCTTTCAATTGCTTCTGGACAGCTTCAGGTAAACTTTCAAAATCTCCGATCATTCTTAATCGAATATTATTCTTATGAAGTTCATCGGTTTCTGTCTTTAAAGTTTTTAGTAATAATTTCATTAATGTTGAAACTTCTTCTTTGGGCCTTCTCCAGTTTTCAGTGGAAAAAGCGTAGAGTGTTAAATATTCAATTCCAAGTTCAGCACAGGCTTCGACTACATCACGGACAGATTTAACACCTTCAGAATGGCCTGCGACTCGAGGTAATCCTCTTTTTTTAGCCCATCTGCCATTACCATCCATGATAATGGCGATATGTCTTGGCAAATTTCCCCGATTTTTAAGCTTTTCTTGAAGTTTTTGATCCTCAGTTGATTGCACTATCGTAAACCATTCTCTTTATTTAATTGATTAAAGCAAAACAATTTACTAAGATTAAAACGAAAAAAAAATAAGAGCGATTAATGCATAAAATCTTCATTTTTTATCTTCTTTGTAAACCATTTACTCAAAAAAGTTTCAAGTTATACTTAAATTTTTTAATGTTTTCAGTCAGCTTAGACTTTGTCATCAGTTTCTTCTACTCCTTATTTGTCAAATGAAAAATAAAAGTCCTGAACGATTTTTTTATATTTGTTTAAACCACAACTAAAATTGGAGATATAACAATGACAATAGATGAAATTGTAAAACTTTTAGGCAATGAAGCAGATTATCTTCTAAAGCATGAATGCAAAACCGTTCCAAAAGATATGCTTCATCTTCCTGGACCTGATTTTGTTGACAGAATTTTTGTTCCTTCCGATAGAAATCCTCAGGTTCTAAGAAATCTTCAGCTTTTATTTAATACTGGCAGACTTGCAGGAACTGGTTACCTCTCAATTCTTCCAGTAGATCAGGGAATTGAACACTCTGCTGGCGCATCATTTGCCCCAAATCCAATTTACTTTGATCCTGAAAACATTGTAAAGCTCGCTATTGAAGGCGGGTGCAATGCTGTTGCATCAACTCTTGGCGTATTAGGATCAGTTGCAAGAAAATATGCTCATAAAATTCCTTTCATACTTAAAATAAATCACAACGAATTTTTGAGTTATCCAAATACTTACGACCAAATTTTATTCGCATCAGTTAAACAAGCTTTTGATCTCGGTGCTGTTGCAATTGGTGCGACAATTTATTTTGGTTCTGCTGAATCAAAGAGACAAATTCAGGAAATTTCACAAGCATTCCAGTATGCTCACGAACTTGGAATGGTTACAATTCTCTGGTGTTATTTGAGAAATTCTGCTTTCAAAGTTGGTGACAAAGATTATCATGTTGCAGCCGATTTAACCGGACAGGCAAATCATTTAGGTGCAACAATCGAAGCAGATATTATCAAACAAAAACTTCCAGAAACAAACGGCGGATATAACGCTCTAAAATTCGGGAAGACACACAAGAAAGTTTATGAGCAGTTAACAAGTGATCATCCAATTGATTTAACAAGATATCAAGTTGTAAATAACTATATGGGCCGAATTGGATTAATAAATTCTGGTGGTCCTTCTGGAGAGAATGATTTTGCTGAAGCCGTAAGAACTGCTGTCATTAACAAGCGAGCTGGTGGAATGGGATTGATTTCTGGCAGAAAAGCATTCCAGAAACCGATGAATGAAGGTGTGAAATTGCTGAACGCAATTCAAGATGTTTATCTCTGCAAAGATGTAACTGTTGCATAATTAGTTGAGTTCTTAAATGCGAAACGCCAGTTTTAATTTTTTAAGACTGGCGTTTTTTGTTTTAAATCTCAAGATTGGCAGTTGTATTTAAATTAAATAATCCAGAAAGATCACAGTAATTCAAATATAATGCAAGATTTTTTTATGAGCTCAAAACTGATTTGAATAAAATTCTTTAAATAGTTCTTACTTTTTCTTTCCTTTAATATTATTTTGAATGTAAAATCTGGTGGTTTCATATGGTAAAAAAAATTGAACACATAGGAATTGCTGTAAGAAATCTTGAGCAGGCAATTCCATTATTTGAAAAACTTTTGGAGACGAATTGTTATAAAATCGAAGAAGTGGAAGATCAAAAAGTCAGAACTGCATTTTTAAAAGTTGGTGAAACAAAAATTGAATTATTGGAAGCCACTTCTTCAGATAGTCCAATTGCAAAATTCATTGAAAAACGCGGCGAAGGAATACATCACATTGCTTTTGAAGTTGATGATTTGCAGAACAAATTAAATGAGCTTAAAGAGTTGAATTTCAGTCTTATTGACGAAAAACCAAGAATTGGTGCTGAAGATTTTTTAATTGCTTTCATTCATCCAAAATCAGTAAATGGTGTTTTAACAGAATTCTGTCAAACAAAAAAAGAGAATTAAACTCAGGGATAAAATCACAATGAAAAAATTTTTCTTTTTAACATTACTAATCACTCTAAAATTATCCGCCCAAAATCTTGATATTGAAAGTTATTACTTAAAAAACGGGATGAAAGTAATTCTTTCACCAAACAATGAAGTGCCGAGCATTTGTTTTCGAATTTTTTTCAAAGTTGGCGGGAAATATGAGTCACCTGGCACTACAGGTATTTCACACCTTTTTGAACATATGATGTTTAATGGCTCAGCAAAATATAAACCAGGTATGTTTGATAAAATTCTCGAAGAAAACGGCGGCTATTCAAACGGAAGCACCTGGAATGATTTCACTAATTACTGGGAAGAATTTAATTCAGACAAACTCGAGCTAATTTTAGATATGGAAGCGGACAGAATGAAAGCATTAAAACTAGATTCTGAAAATCTTGAACAAGAACGATACATTGTAATGGAAGAAAGAAGGTTAAGTGTTGATAATAATCCACAACAAAAAATGGAAGAAGAACTTTATGCAAATGCTTTTGTCTCTCACCTTTATCGTCAACCTGTTATTGGATGGATGAATGATTTGAAAAACATTACCTTAGATGATTGTAAATATTTTTATAAAACTTATTATTCGCCTAACAATTCTGTTCTAATTTTAACCGGCAATTTCAACAAAGCCCAAGCAAAAAAATTAATAGCCAGATATTTTGAAAAAATTCCAAAAGCAAAAATTCCTGCTTATAAAAAAATCACCGAACCAGATCAAAGCGGAGAAAAAATAATAACTCTTTATCAAGAAGTTGAATTGCCATCTTTGATGATAGGATATAAATCTTGCTCGATTAACGACAGCGATTTCTATGCAATGGATTTGTTAGCTAATATATTAAGCAAAGGTTTAAGTTCAAGATTCAACAAAGTTTTAAGTGAAGAAAAGAAATTAATAACTGAAGCTTACGCATATCAGGATCAAATGGAAGATCCAGGGCTTTTCAAAATTTATGCTCAGGCAAGAGGTGAAAAAGAATTCGAAAAACTTTTACCAGAGATTGAAAAAATTTTGGAAGATATCAAAACAAAAGGTGTGACGGCTAACGAAATTGAAAAAGCAAAAAACTCTAAAGTCCTTGAATACTTTGACTCATTCAAAACAAACGAAGCACTTTCCTTTGCTTTAGGATATTTTGAAACATTGACTGGAGATTACAATAATCTTTTCAAAGTTGTAGATAAATATGCTCAGGTAACCCCACAAGAAATTCAGAGAGTCGCTCAAAAATATTTTTCAAGTAGTTCAAGAACAATTATCATTTCAAAACCAAAAAGTGAAAAGCAATGAAAAAGATATTATTAACTCTGCTTCTAATTTGCATTTATACACTTAATGCTCAAACCGTTTCTGATTTTGAAATAAAAAATCTTGATAACGGATTAAAATATGTTATAGTCCCAAACAAAAAGCTTCCGCTTGTTCAAGTTAGAGTTATTTTCAACGGCGGAGCGCGTCTTGATCCGCAAAAGTATCAGGGATTGACTTACCTAACCGGGCAATTGCTTTTGAAAGGAACAACAAAACGAACTGCTCAGCAGATTGCGGAAGAATTTGAATTTCTTGGATCAACAATAAATATCTCTACAAATTACGATTACACTCTTGTATCAACTGAATTCTTAAAATACAATTTTCAAGATGGAATGAACATCTTAGCTGAAATTCTAACTTCACCGGCTTTTGATTCTAAAGAAATTGATAAAGAGAAAGATAAGTTAATTTCAGAATTAAAATCTTCTCTCGAAAATCCAACTTATGTTGCTAATCAATTTTTCAATAAATTTATTTTTAACGGACATCCTTACTCTCAATCAATTCGTGGAACTGTAAAACAGATTGATAATATCTCAGCGAGACAAATTCGCAATCACTACAAAACTTATTTCGTTCCAAACGAAACCACCATTCTTTTTTATGGAGATATCGATACTCAAGAGGCGGAACAACTTATAAAAAATTTATTTTCAAATTGGCAAAAAGGTGAAAAGATAAAATTAAATGATCAACCTATTCAAAAGCTTTCAAATTTAAAGTTAATCCTTGTAGATAAACCTGGATTAACACAGGCACAAATTCGTGTTGGTAACATTGGAATAAGTCAAAACAATCCTGACGAAATCCCAATATCAATCGTTAATACGATTTTAGGCGATGGATTTACATCCCGGCTTGTTGAAGAAATAAGAGTAAAGAGAAGCTTGACTTATGGAGCAAGAAGTTCATTTCAAATGCTGAAGCAAAGTGGGAAATTTTTAATATCTACATTTACTAAAAATCAAACAGTCGGCGAAGTTATTCAAATCATTCTTGATGAATTAAAAAAATTAAAAAAGTCCGGTGTTAGTGACTGGGAAATAAAAAAGGCTAAGAATTATCTAATTGGCGATCTTTCAAGAAATCTTCAATCCCCTGAAGGATTTGTGAATTCTTTAACTGAAATCATATTCTATAATAAAGACAAAGAATTATTGACAAACTTCTCTGAAAAAATTAAGAACACTTCTCAAGAAAAAATTCAGCAAGTTATAAGAGAATATTTCCCGGAAAATAATGTTTTGATTGTCGTAGTAGGTGATTCGAAAGAGATAAAATCTCAGCTGGAAAAATTCGTTGAAGTTCAGCAAATTAGTTATGAAATTTTAGTGGAGTGAGCAATGAGGAAGTTTATTCTTCTTTCGATTTTAATGGGTTCAATTCTCTACTCACAAAATGCGCAGCAATATTTACCGATTGAAGTTGGAAATGTGTGGGTTAATAATGTTTATCTGCTTGATTCACTTGGAAATCCGGTTGGTGAACCACAAGTAATTATTGATTCATCTGTGGCTTATCAAAACTTTTTAGGTAGACAAACTCTTTTTATTGTATCACGACCCGCCGGAGTTGAGATTGGAGATACAAATTGGGTTTCTGCTTCAACTCAAAGCATTTTCATTCATCAAAGAGATTTAGAAATCGATACATTAATAACTTTCAAATTGCCCGATTGGTTTGAATATTACAGATTTGGAACTTCGCTTGGCACTTTCTATCAAATTTATAGATTTGATACAACTCTAACGGTTCCACAGCTTGGAACACTTCCATTAAGATTTCTTATGCGCGGAGCAAGACTTGGTCTTGATACTGTTACAGTTCCAGCTGGATTTTTCAATGCTGTAAAATTTAGGACTGAAATTAAAGTTCAATATCTGGTTGCCCTGCCTCCACCGCTTCCACCGATTGGAATTGATATAGTCACAATTCCATTTAACGATTGGCTTGCTCAGGGAAGATATATCATTAAATCGATTCAGGAACCATTTTCAATTGATACTCTGAATTTATTTATTCCTGGTTCAATGCGTGAGCTTGTTGAATTCAAAACTCCAACATTAGTAGAAAATGAGAATAAAATTATCGAGAACTTTGAACTTTATCAGAATTATCCAAATCCTTTCAATGGTTCGACTATCATTCAGTTTAATTTAAAGAGAAACGAAAAAGTCAATCTCAAAATCTTCGATATACTCGGGCGAGAAATCACAACTTTTATTGATGGCGAATTAAAATCCGGATTGCATCAAGCTTATTTTGAAGCCGGAGAGTTTAATTTATCGTCTGGAATTTATTACTATAAATTGAAAACTGATTCGGGTATCAAAGTAAAAGCTATGGTTTACGCGAAGTAAATCATTTCAATTTTTTGAAATTCCTCTGTTTTTAGATTTCTTATTTTACTTTCAGCCCGAAAAGTAAAGCAAGCAATTTCCTTATTTTACTTTTGGTAAATAAGTCTCTTAAACCCACAAACTCAAGAACAATTATTATTTAAAATGAAAATTCCTCAAAGCTCTAATTGAACTTTGAGGAATTGGATGAATTAAATTTTGAATAATTTATCTTTTCTGCTTAACAATCGAGAATTTTAGAACCTTATCTCCAAATTTTGTTTTAATATGAGCGAGATAAATTCCATCGGCAACTTTCTTGCCATTCTCATTTCTTAAATCCCATTCGATAAATGGAGAAGTTATTGATGATTTATCATTTTCTGTCAAAGTTCTAACTAAATTGCCAGACAGTGTATAAATCTTTATAGTTACTTCTTCCGGCAAGTTTGAAAAAATTATTACACCGTTTCTGACTGCTCTAAAATCTTCCCATTCAAAGTATGGATTTGGAAACACATTAATCTTGCTTACCTGCGATTTCTTCTCCTCAAGAGTTAATTTATTCATTTTTGATTTTGATCTATAATAAAAAGTATCTCTTGAAGTAATTACATACGAGATTGGTATTGTTAAAATATCTCCAGGTTTATAAAATGTATCAACTGAAGTTCTTTCTAAACCAACTACAAGCAAAGCATCAAACCACGGAGATTTTGCCCGTGCAATCTGTTCAGGTGTAAAATTGGCTTCCGCCGGTGGATTCCATCCATTCAAATCTGCATAAACTTTCGTTCCCGTTGTTGGAAGATAACCAACATACTCCATTTGATTTCCAGAAGGATTGTAGGGTTGATTAAATATAATAATGTATTCTCGTGTTAAACTAATATTTGTACCGGGATCCCATTCACCATCAGGATTTCCACCTAAAGGTGCTCTTGCTTCTATAAAACCACAGGTAAGTTGTTTTTCTTCACCAAACCTATCATCTTTTATCCAGACTTGAAAAGGAACATCAACAAAATATTCACCTGGGTACCATATTCCTGATACCCCTTCAGTACTTGCGCCACTTAAGTATCTTGTTCCCAACGAATTTGAGACAAATCTGTAAGCTTTTTGAGATTTGCCAAAACGAATTTCAATTCTCCTTAATTTATCAAAAGTCGTTAAGGAGGATTTTTTTGTTCCCACATTACCCAATGGAAGAATATTATATGCAGAAACTCCTTTTACTTTTTCAGGACCTAAATAAAAAATACCCGAAATCTCGCTTCTAAAGTCACCAAACCATTTATTGTTTTCAGGTTTATAATTAACATTTTTAATTTCTGGTTCAACCCAGCTTATCTTTGGATACAACCCTTCAACAACAATTGGTCTATCATCTAAATTGAAATATACCTTTTGTGAGTCAAGCAATATTCTGTTCTTAGTTAAATTTTTTAATCGCCAGAACATTGAGTAATCTGTAGTAGATAGATCCTTAAAGAAACTTAATTGATATTCATCATCTGTCAATTGAGTATTATCTACTTCCTCAAAATAAATTTCACTCTCTGTTGTATTCAACTGAGCAGAAATAGGCGGGGACATCAAATTTAAAGGCATATTGAAATACTCACCAACTCTAAATTCGTACAGGTCTGAAATTTTCTCCCTTAGTCCAAAACTCTTTGTAATAACTAAATAACTTTTGGGTTTATCTTTGATCTGAACAACTCTGTTGAAGTTTTATTCAAATAAATTTTTCGAAGTGAAAAATAAAGTCTTTCCCCTTTCTTCAACTTTTTACCTGTAAATGGATTTTCGGTGAGAGAAACCAAAATATATCCTCTATTTGAATTTGAATAAATTACTGGGTCAAGTTGAGTGTAATTTGAGAAAACATTTTTAATCGTAATTCCATCGTCGTCCACAAAAAACAATCTTTCAATATCATTCTTAACATCAAAACCGGCAACTTTTTTTGAACGACTTGTATCTGGTCCATAATAAAGCTCAGGTGTTGAATGAGCCCACAACTCATAAGCTTCAAATTCGGTATTTATTAAAGTATCTCCAGCAGATGTAACCATAAAATCCTTAAATTGAAAATCATTCGCAGTTTGCCAGAATATATCCAATCTATCCTCAAAGCTTCTCATTTTTAATTCTGTTGTTGGCAATGTTTTTGTTTGAATAAAATTCATTTCATAAAACAACTTATTTAGTGCTGCGACTTTACGAGTTTCAATAAGACTATTGATGGGATCAGTTCCCCTTCCAATTGCATAAGCAACTATTACATCAACTGGTTTATTCTTCTCAAGTGTGAACCTGCCGACATTGAGAAAACCTCGGACATCAGAACTCCGAATATTAATCCATCCAACATTAGTAACAGGATCACCCGAAAACAAGAAATATGGATTGACTTGATTACAATTAACTCCGCCTACAACTGTTCCGTAATCAAAATTACAAGGATTGTATTTTAGACCAACCGGATTTAATCCTTGAATAATATTCCAGTACGCATATTCAGGAATTTCCACAATACCTGTGAATTGAGAGCTTGATGATGAAATATTTAAATTCAACGCACCGGGAATTTCTTGAACCTTATTTATTCCAATTAGCATTTTAGCTGAAGTAATAGGTGTATCACCCGAATCATAAATCCCATTACCATTTGCATCAACAAATGATACATTAGGGATGAAAGCATAAGGTCCCTGCAAAAGCTGTGACATAATAACAGGAGGATTATTTCCAAATTCAGCATCACTGCCATCATTATAACAATAATTCGATTGCAGCAAAGTATCAGTACCAAATAAATCATCAGTATAATTACCAAGATCATAATCGTTAACAAAGGAAAAAATAACGCTGTCGAGTTTATTTAAATCTGGAAATTCGTTAGTGCCTTTATAATTAATTCTATATCGAATAAAAACAGAATTAGCCAGCTTAGGAATTGTTTTATATGCCCATAAAGTTTGTTGAATTTCAATTCCTAATCGTGGTATTGATGTAAAGTGACGAATATTTTGCGGAACCCCATCATTATAAACGCACCATGCTGTGAAATCACCAATTAAATTTGGTTTATCTTCGTCTGCATCCCAGATGCCATTTCCATTTTTATCAACGGGGTTGTAAACACCATCATTATCACCGTCATAAAATTCTGCTCCTAATTCAACCGCATTTTTCCACTCCAGCCAGCTTTGAGAAAATGGTGGATCTGAACTTTGAACAATGTAAAGCTTAGCTTTTGGATCGTTTTTATCCATACCAACTTTTCCCGGAATATAATCTTCAACACGAGAGCTGGTGAATACTCCATTGATCCAAAAACGCTCAGATGGAGAACCAGCGTACATTAGTCCACCAATTAAGAACCCCCCAGAGAAAATAACCTGTTTGCCATCAAACTTAGCTTGAGGCTCATTTGACGAAATTACCACATCAGCCAGTATTCCATTGTTCGTAAAAGGTAATTCAAAACGGTCAAGTTTAAGATAGTAACTATCTGTCTGTAAAGATTTAATTTTCGCTGCTCTGTTTTTTTCGCTGCCAAAACCGGTGAAAATTAAAGAAGAGATGATTAAAAGAAGGGGGAGAAACTTTATGAGTTTAAGATTTTTATTCATTTTGAACTCCCGCTTTTGTTGAGTCAAGTTAAATTTTCTAAAAAACAAAATCAATAATTTGACTTTACATTTCATTAAAAGAACTGTTATTAGATTTCCCATTAAAATCTTTTATTGAATAACAAAACTATCTGCTAAATATTTCTCCCGAATTTTAATGCCCAAAACAAATTATATGTCTTGCTCAATGAAGTAAAAAAAGAATTTTGTTAAGTATAATGAAAATAGTAAACGAATTTCATTGCCGGATTTGATATAACTGGTGAGTTGAAATAAGAATGGAAATTCTTTGAGAAATATTAATCGAGAATAGTAATCATTAAATCGAAATAAATTACACTCGGTAACAAATTTTTAGGTTAAAAAGATTAAGCAGTAAGGCGCAGCAGAAAATAAAAATCATTGCATTCCGGAAATTTTTAGAGGAGCTGTATAAGATCCCTGAACAAAATTTTTTATTATCATTTCAAATAAAGCATTTTGATAGTTTGAGTTTTATTTCCAACAAAAAGCTGGCAAATTAAAACGCTCGTCGATATACTTTGTTGTTTAATTGTCTCGATATCAAAATTTACAGAATAACAGCCGGCAGTTTGATAATCATCAATTAGTGTTGTGATCTCTCTACCGAGAACATCATAAATTTTCAAAGTAACTTTTTGTAGTGAGTTTAAATTTCCTGGAATGATATAACTTATTATTGTATTTGAATTAAATGGGTTCGGATAATTTTGTAGAAGTTTGAAGTCATTAATTGAAATTTCTGATTTCTCTTTTTCGACATCAGAAATTAACTGATAATCCATCCACGCTAATCTTGATGTGAGCCAGTTTTTCAGATAGTTGATTTCTTCTTCGTAAGTTTGACCAACATAGTAATTAGGCCAAACATATTGACCAATGACAGGCCATTTCTGAAAGTTTCTCTGTCTTGATTCTTCAAGTAATTGAACAAGCGAATCGATGGTAGAATTAATTTTTTCATTTGTCCAGACAGAATTTCTAAGCTCAATCCATCTTTGTCTGAATTTAGTTCGAAAATTTTGATCATTAAAAATTTTTTTCCACCAGAATGGAATGAAATAATTTTCCCAGCTTGGAATGTTTGAATATTCCGAAACATACTCAAGATACCATCCACTTGAATTGAATGCCTGATAATAATCACAATTTCCAAAAGCTAAATTGAAATCCCAAACAGGTCCAGCAAATAATTTTGGATTGCGGCTGTCCCTATCTTTATAAAAGAAAGTACTCAATCGGTAGGCATCGATATTTTTAACAAGTTCATTTAAGAGAATGTAATCAACAAACGAATTGACATCAATATACTTTTGATAACCAAGAATTGAATCGGCGTAATAAGGTCCAAACATTGCCGACTCAAATGCATAAATCCATGCTTTGATGTAATTTTTTTGAGCTTCAACGATTTCACTGGGTTTTGGATAATGATATTGATAAAAAATTCTTGCACTTAATTGCGGGAATGGACGAAAGTTAGAATACCAGCCATCGTTATTTTCACCATCAAGCTTATCAATTTTAATGATATATCCGCCAGTCAATGCATCGCCTGATGTATCAGCTGGATTTAATTTTTTTATATTTACTCGATTTGCATCTCTTTTAATTTTTTCGAGAAGAACATAAACTCCTTTGTATTCGCCATTTATAACGAGTTCAAAAAATTTTGACCTCGAAGCATATCTACCCAAATCTCGAGCAAGTTTATAAGCAAGAACATCGCGAATTAAAGTTTTATCATTGTATGGACCATAAAAAACCCAATCAGCTTCAGATGGGAAACCGAGCAATGAAACTGATCTATCGTTCCCGAGCGAGTCTCTTGTTTCGACTGCGTAACTTTTTTTAGGAAATGTTAGTGAACTTGAACCACGC
Organism: Ignavibacteria bacterium; assembly: GCA_013177855.1. NCBI lineage: Bacteria > Pseudomonadati > Ignavibacteriota > Ignavibacteria > Ignavibacteria bacterium. The sequence goes on along the minus strand of JABLYA010000001.1, from coordinate 1,540,514 downwards.
AATTCAATCCCGATCCAACCATCGTAATGACTGAATGGATCTGTAATGTAATTTCTTACACCTTCACCATTATAAATTACTCCCATTCGTGCTTGAATTTTATATTCGTTTGGAATTTCCTGACCAAAAGTATTTATCACAACTATTGGGAGATTTGAAGAAGTGAAATTAACCGACTGAGCTCTAATTGAAATCAGGCACAGAAAAAGGATTAATAAAAAACTTTGAATTATAATTTTCATCATTTCAAAATTATCATCTTTCTGACAAAGGTTTTTTTCTCAGTTTCTAATCTCAGTAAGTAAGTTCCACTCGAAAGATTATGAGCATCAAATTCTTCGACATAAGTTCCTGGAGATTTTAATCCTTCTTCAATGGTGAAAGTTTCATTACCGAGTAAATCATAAACTTTGAGTTTGATATTTGTGATTTCAGGAATTGAATAAGTAATAACTGTCTTTGAATTAAACGGATTAGGATAATTTTGTTTTAAATCAAAATCTTTCGGTAATAAATCTTTTTCTTCCACATCAGTAGAAAGTAATTCAAACTCAAAATGACTGAGATTAAAGCCTCCGTTAAAGAATCTTGCTTCAAGTTGATGAATGCCTTGCGGGAGATAAACATTGTTAAGTTCAACAAATTGCCAGTTTTGCCAGCCATTTGTGTTTGGTACATTGATCAGACCGCCAAGAACTAAGCCATCGAGACGCAAAAGGATTTGTCCACCTGTATTCATTGAAGCTACATTAATTTTAATTTTATAAGTCCCGCTTTGCGTAATATTACAGGTATATCTCAACCACTCACCATTTTGAATCCAACCGACGTTATATCCATTTGAACCGAAATCAATACAGGTTTCAATATCAACGCCATCGTTTCTAAATTTTCCTCCAGAGTTCCAGGTTCCGCCGCCTACATTTTGATAGTCAACATCATAATAAGCATAATTTAATTTTCCCATATCATATTCAGTAGCGTAAACAGTCCCTGGAATTATGTTTTGATTATATGGAATTGTCTGAGTGTTATTTGGTTGCCGCATTAATGCATCAATTACATCTTTTCTGAATTCACATAATTCAAATTTTAAATTTTCTGCCTGAAGCATAAGTGCATTAAAAGCATAAGTTGCGCTCGGTCTTGGACCCGAGCCGCTCCAATAATTCAACAAAGTTTGATAAAATGGCGACATAACAGCTGAAAGCGGACCTGCAATAGTTTCAATTTTTTTCCAAGTCCACCAAGCCCAACCGATATTGTTTCGTTTCATCAATTCGACGCAATCAACAAACCACTTGTTAGAATTTTCACCTGTCTCGCCAAGCCACAATGGAACATTATACTGGTTTCTTATATCAATTAAATATTGAATACTTCCTTGATCATTTGAATTCCAGTATTTATGAAAACTGTAAACCATATTATTATCCCATGGTGGAGTAAGTCCCGTAAAATCAGTCGCAAACCAATTACCTTCAATGAAAATTATATGATTTGTATCAACAGCTCTAATTGTGTCAGTAATTCGAATATATAACTCTCGAAGCGGCTGATTGTTTGGAGGCAGATTCCATTTAGGTTCATTCAATAAATCATAACCACCAATCCATTCTTTGTCTTTGTATTTTTCAGCAATTTTTCTCCAGATTTTGACTGTCAAATCTTTATTTTGTTCACTTTGCCATAAAGAAGGATAAGCAGGATTATAATCACTGATGTTTTCATCGCTTTGTCCACCAGGAGCGGCATGCATATCAAGAATAAGATAAAGCTGATTTGCTTCGCACCATGCTAAAAGGGAGTCGATTATTTCGAAACCTTTGTTAATAAATTGAGGCGGATTCGTATTGACAGCAAATAGATTCCAGTGAAAAGGCAGCCGAATTGAATTAAATCCCCAGGCTTTAATTGAATCAATATCAATTTTTCGAATGAAATTTCTTCGATAAGTTTCATAGAATATTTCTGTATTTGCTTCTCCAATTAAATCGACAATTTTTTGTCTGATTTGCCATTGGGCATTTGCAAAACCAGAGGTGTGAAGCATATAACCTTCCTGCAAAAGCCAACCGCCAAGTCCAATTCCTTTCAAATAAAATTCTTGACCTGTTCCATCAACTATTACTTTTCCTTTTGCTTTAAGAAAACCAATCGAAAGAAGACTTTCTGGATTGAAGAAAAGAAATAAAAGTAAAAGGAGAATAGAGAAATAATTTTTTGGTACCTTCAGCACTTTTTCCTCTCAAATTTTTATTAGCGTTCGAAGTTATTAATTTAATCAAGATTCAGAATGACAATTTATGCTGTCATACTGAGTTCATCGAAGTATGACAGCGATAGAATTAAAAACATTTTCGTTAAAGTCATCCTTCGACAAGCTCAAAATAAATTTTTATTTCAAATAAAATTTTGATTGCAGATCACCAATTGTTACAATAAACTCACCGGGCTCAATAATTCTTTTGTTATTTATTCCAATAAATGAAAGATGATCTTTGTTTATCTTGAAAGTAACCGTTTTTGTCTCGCCAGGATTAAGTTCAATCTTTTCGAAACCTTTTAATTGTTTATTGGGGCGGCTAACTTGACCATAAACATCTGTAATGTACATCAAAACTGCTTCTTTCCCTTTTATTGAACCTTCGTTTTTCACATCAACCGAAACAAGCAACTCATCATCTTCAGTTATTTCATTTTTGTTTAATCTTAAATTTGAGTAAGAGAATTTTGTATAACTCAAACCAAATCCAAAAGGAAGGAGTGGGTCATATTTATTCTCAGCAGAATTTTCAATTGGTTTATAATCGTAATGAACAATTGCGTTTGGATATTTGGGATAAGAGATTGGCAGCTTTCCGCTTGGATTTACATCGCCAAACAATACATCAGCGATTGCATTCCCTCCTTCCATACCCGGCAGAAAAGCAATTAAAGCGCCTTTCACGTCATTGAAAATTTTTGTAATTAATCTTGGGCGGCCCTCAACGATTACAAGAATTACTGGTTTACCAGTCGCAATTAATTTTTTGGCATAATTCAACTGTGCTTCTGGAAGTGTGAGATCGTTTATATTGCCAGGAGTTTCACAATAAGCTGGTTCACCGAGACAAAGAATTATTACATCAGATTGTTTTGCTTTTTGAATTGCTGAGTTTGAATTTAATTCTTTATCAAAAGAACATCCTTCCTCAAACAAAACATTTTTCTTCCCTACTTTTTCGATTACTGCTTCTAATATTGAGTTTTTCTCCTGAGGATAAAGTTCTTCTTCATTTCCTTGCCAGGTAATTGTCCAGCCGCCATTTAAGACCGAAAGTTTATTTGCAGTTGGTCCTGTAACAAAAACTTTTTTATTCTTTTTTAATGGAAGAATGTTGTTATCATTCTTTGCAAGAATAATTGATTCTCTTGCTGCTTCCAGATTAGCCTGAGTATGTTCGGAACTTGCAAATTTTTCTAAGTAATCTTTTTTCGGATATGGATTTTCAAACAAACCAAGTTCAAATTTAACTTTCAAGATTCTGCTCACTGCTTCATCAATTCTCCACATTGGAACAGAGCCTTCTTTTACAAGCTCAAGAAGTAAATCATAAAAACTAAAATTATACGGAACCATACTCATATCAACGCCTGCCATCACAGCTATCTTAACTGCTTCCTTTGGTGATGATGCAACCCTATCTCTTGTATGAAGACGTATAATATCTTCCCAATCAGAGACAACAAATCCATCAAATTTTAATTCACCACGAAGAATTTCTGTGAGCAGATGATAATTCGCATGACCGGGAATTCCATCTACTTCACCTGAATTGACCATAATAGTTTTTGCCCCGGCTTTTATTCCTGCTTCGAAAGGCGGCAGAAAATATTCCCGCAAAGTTCTTTCGGACATATAAGCTGGAGTTCTATCAAAACCATTGAAAGGGAAACTGTAACCGACATAATGTTTAAGGCAAGTTGCGAGTTTATCAGCACGGCTGACATCATTCCCCTGAGCACCTTTAATGTAAGCCATTCCAAGCTGCTGAGCAAGATATACATCTTCACCAAATGTTTCCCACAGTCTTGGCCACAAAGGCTGTCTTCCAAGATCCATCACAGGATAAAAATTCCAGGGAATTCCACTTGCTCGAGTTTCTAGTGAAGTAATCTCACCAATTCTTTCAGCAATATTTCTGTTAAAAGTTGACGCCACAGCTAAAGCCTGAGGAAAGAGCGTTGAGTTTTTTGTGTAAGTAGCTCCGTGAATTGCATCTATGCCATAAATAACTGGAATTCCGAGCCTCGTTTTTTTTGTTGCAATGTCCTGAATTTTTGTAATTACTTCATGCCAGTAATCGATTGAATGAGCAACATCATAGACATTTAGAATTGAACCGACATGATATCTAACAATTGCTTCTTCTAATTTCTTTTCATCAAGTTCGTGCTTTTGAGTTTTTGTTCCCTGTTTTTTAGAAACAACCTCGAGCGTAACTTGAGTCATTTGACCAACTTTTTCTTCAACTGTCATTTTTGAGAGCAATTCCTGTACTTTCTCATCGATTGATTTTGACTGTTGAGAAAAAAGTTGAGATGTAATTACTAAAACAAAGATTGAAAAAATTAAAAATGTTTGCTGCATTTGAACACCCATATTTGATTTAGTTCAGGAACATCATTTTTTTAGTTTGCTGTGAATTGCTGTTTTGCAAAACATAAAAGTAAACTCCAGAAGCAGGAGTAAAATTTTTTATCTCATTAAAATTTAGATGAAGAGAGTAACTCCCTTCTGTTAAATAACCGAGATCTTTCTTAATAATTTGTTTACCAAGAAGAGTGTAAAGCTTAAAAGAGTAATAATCAGGTTTGTAAATGTTATAAGAGATTGTTGTCATTCCGTTGAAAGGATTTGGAGAGTTTTGATGAAGCATAAAATTTTTTTCTGGTAGAAGCTCCGATTCATCTACTCCAAGTGATATTAATTCTATGACTATTCCATTTATCATTGGATTATCTTTATGAGTTACAAAATAAATATCCAGATAACCATCATTAATCTGAACATTATTAACTTCTTTTACATAAGCAGTATTTCTTCCCACTAAGGCATAAATATCAAAATTTTGTAATATCCTATCCTGTTCAATCCAGACATCAAAAACTCTTTTTCCGGCTTGATTATGATAATTTTCTGCAAACATTAATTTAACATTGTAAACGCCATTAGGAAGACGAACCCGATAAGTTGTCATCCCCCATTTTTCAGACTGATAAATTTCATCTTCATCTGTATTGTTAATGTTAAACGAATAAGTTGAATTACCGCCGTCTATTGAACCGTAATCCGAAGTCAATGTCCAGGATTTTTCAGGCAAATAACCAAGTGCAGCAGGTCCGCCGCAATTAATTTTTAGAGGAAAATTGAATTGAGTTTGCGTTACTATACTAACGGCTTTTGGACTCATTGTATTTGCAGGATTCCAATCATCTTTCACATTCATAACAACAAGTGTTTTTGGTGAGATAAAATCCCAACCAGAGACTGTAAGTTCGACTGTCTTTTTATCGGAAAGTAATTTTGCCGAGTCGATTGTCACACCATAAATTATATAGTTTGATTTATTTTGACTTGAAACTTCATCAAGTTCTTCAGAGAAATTAACGAGAATTTTTCCGTTGTGAACTTTAGCAGAATAAAGAACGGGACCTTTCGCATCGGTATATCCAATATTTACACTATTTGTCAAGCAGAGAATCAAATAACCATCTCTAATCACAGTATTCTCAGGGATGAAATCACATCCATTTCCAACCCAGGTGTGAGTCGCTTTATCCCATCGTGATGTATTCCAGTAATTAAAATCATCTGACCATGATAAAGTGAAATTATTCCCAGTTCCATAATTTCCGGAGCCGGGAGTATACAAATAATATTTCACCCAATCATAATAAGCGAAAGCCGGAAGTGCATCTGGATCAAATTGACCAGCCCAGTTTGTTGCTTCTGGATTCCAGATGTTCATCATTAACTTCTGTGGTTTGTTTAATGTTGAGATGTGATCTCCTGTCTGGCGATAAACTTCAACTCCATCAACAAACCAGGCAACATAAGTTGGTGTCCATTCAAAAGCGTAAACATGAAAATCTTCGTGTGGAGAAAAAGGCAAAGGATAATGACTAACATGATTGGTCTGACCTGATGTGATTGTATTGAATTGAATATCGTTTGGATATCGTCCAAGAATTTCGATATCAATTTCGTTCCAGTTTTCAATCCCGCCAGAAAATTCATGATATGTAAAAAAAGAAGAAAGCATTCCTTCCCGGAACGCCGATTTCATTCGAACTTCAAATCTTCCGTAAAGGAAAGATTGTTTTGTCCTAAATTCAGCTCCTTTAAAATCTTTAGAATGGAGTTGAAATATTGGGATTATTAAGAATACAAGAAGTAAAATTTTTCTTTTCATAGGCAGTCCTTAAAAAATTCAGTCCCGGATTCCGTCGAAACAGAATCCGGGAGGAGAGCGTCTATCAGAAACAAACAGTAAGAGTAAATTTTTGAATGTTGTTCAATCTTCCAAAATCTTGATAAGCGTAATCAACTTTAACAGCTACATTACCCATAAGGTTTTGTTTCAAACCAAATCCAAGCGCAAATGATTCTTCTGAGTCATCAAGGAATAAAGATTTGTATCCACCACGAATGAAAAGAAAATCTTGAAATCCATATTCGAAACCAACATTGACACTTTCATAGTCATCACTTGGATGCAAAGCATCGAATGCAAAAGTCAATCTGTGATTTGCAGATCTAATTGGATTATATGCAACACCAACTCTAAATGTCAGCGGCAAATCGTAAGTTTTTGTTTCGAGATAAGCTGGAATTTTGCCGTTATTACCAGTTGTGTAAGGATCTGGATCATACAAAACAAGATTCGACTGGCCAAGAAGCTGCATTGTCGTTCCAAAATTTGAAATTGACATTGCAAGAATTGCATCATCAAATGGAGTTACATATTGAACACCCATATCAATTGCAAAAGCACTTGCACTCATTTTCCAGATTCCCTGATAGACAAATTTAGGATTGAACCCAATGGAAAATCTATCTGTTAATTGCAAAGCATAAGCAAGACTGATTGCCATATCGGTAGCGGAGAAGACCTCACCAGTTCCCCAAGGTTCTTCAATCGTTGTGACTTTCATATCACCAATATTAGAACCTGTAAAACTAACACCAACTGTTCCATAATCACCAATATTATAACTCACAGCGAGGAAATTGTATTTGGTGCCGGCAATCCAGTTTGTGTAATCGACTAGAATTTGTCCGCCCTGTGCTTTAGTTAGTCCAGCAGGATTCCAGTAAATTGCGCTCACATCATTTACGGCACCGACGAAAGCTGAACCCATACCAATTGCTCTTGCACTCTGACCAATTGAGAGGAAAGGTGCGGCAGTAGTTCCTCTCTTTGAAACATTTGTTTTGAATGTCTGTGCAAAAGCATAATTTAATATCATAACAAAAATCAAAGCTGAGTAAAAAATCTTTTTCATCATTTTCATCTCTCCGCTATTTGATTAATGCAAATTTGCCGATGTATTCTCCAATGCCGGGAGCTTCAACATGATAAACATAGACACCGTAGGCTGCTTCCATTCCGTCATCAGTTATTAAATTCCAGGAGACAGTACCATCGAGATAACCCGAATCTTTATAGATAGTTTTAATCAGCTGTCCTGAAAGTGTATAGATTCTAATTGTGCATTTATTCGGAAGGTTTATAAAATCAATTTTTCGTTCACCACGACCGGTTGTATTAAGATTCCTCTTCTCCCAAGCAGCGGCACCTAAATAAGGATTCGGCACTACATCAATTTTTGAAAGTTGAGATTTCGCCAGCGCATTATCTGTGGCAGCTGCTTTAGTTGTAACTATGAATTTATCTCCAGTTTTAAATGGTTTCCTTGTGGTTATAATAAATTTATCTCCATCTTTCGGATATTCTGGTTGAACATTTGGATTAAACGGAGAATTGTAAGTTATATTCCAGGCAAAACGAATATTTGCAGGTGTGATGACTTTATCTTTGAACTCAAGAATTTGAATCACATCACCAAGAGAAAGAGATTGAGATTGATCTCTATCCTGAACTGCTATCTTACAATATTTTTGTTCTGTTTTATTCCATACTTTGAAGTTTACAGGGAATCTCCTGTAAAGCGGTGGTGAAGAAATGTAACAGGTATCAGCTGGTCCATCGTAAAATGTAATTTCATAATCAGCGGGCCAGGGAACACCACGAATTGGTGTTTGATCGGGGAAAACATTCATAACAAGATTACTTTTTCCGACAAGCCAGCCGGTTAGAGAATCAATGATTGTGACTGCCGTATCATTTATTACTGTAACTGCTAACCCATCGAATGGTGGACTAACTTTATCAGCACCAATATATGATGAATCAACAGTAAGAATTGTATCTACATCACTGCCTTTAGTTCGAACAATTTCATATTTCAGAGTTTTGTAAAGTGGATAATCATTGGTTGATTTGAATATAAATTCGTATTTGGTTCCATCTTCAACTACTCTAGGATCGAAAACATGAAATTGTAAAAATCCAGTACCAACTCCTTCGGTAACTTGTTTAGTATCACCTAAAATTTGCGGAGGCACATAACCCGCAACAGGTGCATTTGGAGTTACAACAGCACAATTGATATCGACGAATTGAACATTACCGGCATAATCAACAGTTATAATTTTAGTGCATTCACTAGGTTGCAGTCCAGTTGTTCCATAATTTGGATCACCCATATCATAAGAGACGCAGGCATAATAATATGTAACGCCGTTTTTAACATCAGTATCTACATAAGAATATTGTAAACCAGTATCATCACCACGCCAGAAATGAGCTCCATTAATTCCAACTGGATCCGGTCCTTTTATTCCATCAATCTTATCGAACTGGGCAATTGGTTTCCAGTATCTTGGCAATCCGCGAGAGTCAGTAATAACTTTGATATCGTTGAATTCTGGTTCTTGACTTCGATAAATTAAATAACCTTCGAAATCTTTTTTATATCCTTTTCTTGGATCATTATCTTCATAACCTAAGAATGGATCCCGGGATTCTTCGGCGACATTATCCCAGTAAAGAAATACTTTACCATCACCAGGTACGGCTGTCAGTTTTGGTTTAAGTGGTGGTTTAGAGAAATTATAATTTGCATTGTAAATCTGTTGTACAGTTTCTTTGTTGAATACTAAGTCATTTAAATCTTCACCAAAAACTAAAGCCATCGAGAATCTTTCTCTAAGTCCTTTATAAAGTGGGAATGGACCAGAAGCGAAGACCATTGAAATGTTTGATCTTTGCAGTGAGGTATCAAAAGTGCCGGCAACCATTTTTAGCCACATTGATTCATCATCTTTGGGCCAGCCGCCGCCAGTTCCACCTTCGCCAAGTCTATAAATTGAAACAGCAGTTAAACCAATCTGATCTGATTCATCTTTATCAGTTTTGTCAAAATGAGGTTCACCGTCTGTTGGAATCCCATCACCTTCACCTTCGTCGGGTCCATTGTACTGTCTATCCCAAGGACCCACACCATCTTTACCAAGGTCATCATTAAGCGGTTCATTTTCTTCTCGATCCCATTTGCCGTTTCCATTTAAATCAGAATATGGAATCCAATCACCATCATTATCAATACCATCATCTCTTCGCTCATCGACCATACCGTCTTCATCATCATCAATCCCATTCCAAGGATTTCCGGGACTTTCCAGATAAGCATAACCATACATACCTGTTTTCCACATATCAGGGACACCAAAGCCATCATTGTCATAGCAGTAAGCCAGGTCGAGTTTCAAATCGAACGATGCACAATCATCACCTGAATCTTGAGTTCCACCAACTCCACAGTCAGTATAAAAACCAAAAACTGTAGTTGGATAATCAAAATCAGAAATATTTACAATATCATAATGCCAGAAAATTATATCTTCAGCTAAAACATGAGACCATTGAAAACCGCGAACTTCAACTCTAAGTCCAAGTCCACCACGATCCGAATCCGATGCAATTGGAAAATATAAATATGGTGGACGAGTAAATTCCTTATCTCTCGAGTCATCCATAACAAAGAAAGTCTCAAAATCAGAATTCATCACACCGCGGCCGAAATAACCATACCAATAGCCATTCCATTCAGGGGTTAGATTTAAAGCACGAGGCCAAATCGGTGGCCAGGATTTTGGATCTGTGTTTATTGCAGGTTTTGTTGAAGAAGGATTTACATAACCCGGGACTGGTTCAAGTCCCCAGATTTCTCCAGTTACAGGATCTTTATCCATCCATTCACGATAAGATGATTCTAATGGATGAATTTTTTGTCCAGTTCCTGGTGCTGTAACTTCTGATGCAATTAATACACAAACACCATCAAGGTAAGAATGTCCACTGCCTTTGGGCCATTCCCCAGAAGGTTGATAGGGCCACTGACCAACTTCACCATTATTGTAGAACAATGTTCTAATCTGATTACCATCCATTACGCCTTCACGGCGATACTGGATGTTTCCTTTTGGTTCATCACGATAAAGTTGAATTTGATAAGGTACCTGTGAAAATGTATACTCAACCAAAATTAAAAGTATAAATAAAACAAATTTCCGCATCATTCTTCATCTCCCGATTTTATAATTGGAATCCGATTCCAAGACGAATTTGTCTTGGTGATGAATACATTGCTGGATTTTTGATATACTCATCGATGGTATTCAAACCAATAATTTCACCAGCATATTTGACATTTAAATCAGCAGTTGCTCTTCCAGTTGTTGCATAAACGCCAACCTCGTTTTTGATATCAAGTACATTATAAATAATAGCGTAAGTGTAAAGATTGACGCCAAAAACTTTGAAAAATTTATCCGCCCTTAAATCGAGATTAATAAATGTTGGCTTTCTACCGCCATTTTCAAATCGGACACCGCGGGAAATCTTGATATCTTCAGTATAAGGAGTTCCTGAACCATACTGGAAAATTAATCCTGCTGACCAATCACCAGGAATTCCTACAGTTATACTTAGATTCAAAGTATGTCGTTGATCCCAATCAAGAGGCACAACGGTTTTCGATTCTTCAATTGGCGGATTTGTTTGATTGTAATTGTAGACAGCATAAGGATCAGAAGCATTACCTTCAGCAATTTGATATGTGTAATCTAACTTAGCTCCGAAATAATTAGAAAATCTCTTATCAAGCGTAACAATCAAGCCTCTAACATTTGCATAATCACGATTAATGAAACGAGCATATTTGAAACCTTCATAAGTATTAACGATCTCCATACCGAGCCAGTTACGAATATCTCTGTAGTAAAGCGAAGCGTTTAATGCAAGATCTTCCATTAAAACCTGTTGCAGACCCAATTCATAAATCACATTCTTTTCAGCATTTAAATCAGGATTGCCAATAATTGAGCTGAGAGAATTACCTGGCTGGACGACAAACTCTGGATTTGCATATAGATTTTCGAAATTCGGAATCTTGAAGAAATGTCCATACGAAAATCTTATGATTCCTTTATCAGTGATTGGGAATGAAACACCAAGTCTCGGACTGACCTGCATTTTCGGTTTTGCTTTTACCCATTCATTGTAACCAGGAAAGTTTGGATTTCGAGTTGGATTTCTTTTATCTGCAGGAAGTTTCGCGTTTGCATTGAAATAATCAAACCGCACACCGGCGTTTATAATCATTATGTCGTATTCCATTTTGTCCTGAATGTAAGCCGAAGCTTCATAAGGAAACCTTGTGTATTCGATATGTGAACCACGGTCAGTAATTGTTCCTTTATCAGGATATCCGGGAGTAAAGACTTTATTCCCAAGACTATCTACAACTCCATCTGTCAGATTAATTAAATCTTTGTAATGATTATAAATGTGATGATATCTCAATTCAAAGCCAGAACCAATTTTATGCTCTTTGCTTACCTGAGAAGAAATTGACCATTGAGCAATGTAAGATCTTGTGAATCGAGTGTATCTTCCACCTTGATTACCACCAGATCGAAAAGTATAACCAGATATTGCAATTCCCTGTCGTGGATCAACATATCTTGGATCAAATTCATCTTCGTACAAGTAACCTTTGAAGTTGTAATTATTAAATGTGAATTTGAAACTGTGACTTGTGTTTGAAGAGATATAATGTGTCAATTGAAAATTATGAATCCAATCATTTCCGTAATGCGTCATCATTCCGTCGGGTGTCCAGGACCAGTAATGGTCATAGTATTTGTTTCTGGTTTTATCATAGAAGAATGAATAAGAAAGAACAATTGATGGAAGAGCATAAGTCAACTTCCCATTTGCTGAATACTTTGTGAATGGATTCATCGGCACATAGGCACCATCGCCTGTGTTTCGAGGAATCCATATAGATTTATTTAATGGATCGGGATAAAAGGGAACATCATCCCAGGTATTATAAACTCTTTTTCCATATAAATGACCAATATCATCGTAGTAGCGGACTGTCAAAAAGTAATAAAGATTTTTAATTGGCCTTAAAGGTCCACTAATGGTGATTTGTAAATTCTTTTGAGATATTCTGTCAACCCGATCTAAATTTCTAAAAATATCTGTATGAGTGGTGACGAAATTACCAGTGTAAGCGCTTATATCTGTTTTAAATTTATCTGAACCACCTTCAGTAACAATATTCACAACTCCTGAAAGTGCCTGACCATACTCAGCATTAAATGTACCGGTTATAACTTCCATTTGACGGATTGAAGTGTTTTCAACCTCAATGTTAAATCCACCATTGAATGGGTCAGTAACCATCACACCATCAATAAGATATGCAACATCGTTTGCTCGACCACCACGAAAATGTCCGTCAATTACACCCGCTTGAAGATTTACAATTCTATTTACACTTTCAACGGGCATCATCTTAATATCATCTGAAGAAATGGTAACAGAGGTGGAAGTCAAATCTTTTTGAACAAGTGGCCTTTCAGATGTTACAACTACTTCTTTATCAAGCTGAATGACCGAGCTTGTCATTTTAATATCAATACGGGTAGTCAGATCAATCTTTACAATCACATTCTCAATGATTGTTTTTTGATAACCAACAGCCGATGCAATTAGTCTGTATTTACCAGGAGGAACATTATTAATTGAATAAAACCCATCGATACCTGCAGCAGCACCAAAGTAAGTCCCTTCAACAATAATGTTTGCACCAACTATTGGTTCATTTGTTTGAGCGTCTGTCACTTTACCGACTATTTTACCTGTTGTGCCTGCAAACAAACTATATCCCGAAAAAATTAAAATCAGAAAAATCAAAGCAAGTTGTTTCAAGCTGTGATTCTCATTCAGAATATTTTTTCTTTTCATAATCTTATCCCTGAATGATTATTTAATTAAATGAACATTCAATCTTTTTAATTAAAAACTTTATCTGAAATACATCTCAGATCATGATTTCAAAACAAATAAATATGTAAAAAATATTATGGATGTCAGGCTAAAAAATTCAGCCTGACATCCAAAATTTATTAGAACTAAAGAGGCAAAAATTTATTTAATTAACACCATCTTTCTAGTCTGGTTAAATGAGCTTCCAGTTAACTTATAGAAGTAAATGCCACTCGTTAATTTGGAAGCATCAAATTTGACTTTGTATAGACCAGATTGCAATTCCCCTTCAATCAAAGTTGCAATTTCTTTACCCAATACATTATAAACTTTCAATGAAACATAATCTTTCTTTGGCAAAGCAAATTGAATTTCAGTTGTTGGGTTAAATGGATTCGGATAGTTCTGATAGAGCTGATAATCTTTTATAACCACATCTTCTCTTTGAACCGATGTTGGTTCCCAGAGATTTCCAATCCAGGTGTATAACCATCTCGAGACATCTCGCCATGATTGATCTTCGTTGTAAGGTGAATATGTGAGAATACCTTCTCGCTCTGGGCCATTATCTCTATCATTGATAGAAAAATCAATTGGTATTCTGAAACCTTCGACCGGAGTGAATAAAGCATCGTTACCTAATGCAGCCAGTGCAGTCCATGGAATTCTTGCTTCTACAACATAACCAGTTGGGAATTTTGGTCCGATGTAATAGTTCGGTCCGATTGTATCAAGTACACCAGCAGGTGCATCACCAAGGATGTTAACACCAGTAAATCTAATATGATAGTCTGGTTGATTGCCTCTTTGATAATTTGTATGTGGTAAACCATGCCAGTTGTAGAGTCCAATATAAATATCCGGTGCATCATTTAACCAGGAAGAAGAATTTCCTGTTGGTGCAAAGACATCATCATTAACATCGAAAGCTACATAAAGGTAATTTTGATCTGCAGCAACATAAGCATTTGCAGAACAGTCATTATCTCCATTAATTTGAGTATTTGTGACAATGTGACCTGTTCCGTCCGATGGATACATTCTGAATGGTCTAATATTTGCCCATTCACTCAAGTCACCATCTGGATTAAAGTTTGGCGCATTGAGCGAAATTGTTGCGACACCTTTAGCAGTATTTGTAACTGGAGCTGAATTTGTACTGACATCACTTTCATTACCCGATGCATCAACACAGGTAACAGCGTAATAATATGTAACAGATTGATTTGTATTAGGTGCAAATAACAAGTGCTCAATCAATTGATTATTTTCAGCAACACCAAGTTTAACTACTTCAACACCAGGAGCGTTAATATCGGTAATTGGATTCTTGCTGTAATAAATATTGTATTTTTCACCTTCTTCGTTGGGTACATCCTGCCAGGTGATAATATTTTGATAAGTTCCAGCAATTGCTAAAACTCCCTGAGGTGGATTTGGCGGGATGACATCAAATTCTGGATTTCCTGTCCACCAATCTGTAATCCAGATAACTCTTCCTGCAACACCTGATGCTTGAGCCATCAATCCTACAATATGAACTGAAGATGAATCAAAGTTGCTTGTATTATCTTGATATTCCATTTCTCTCAATGGGAAGTAATAAGTATGCCATTGTCCATCATCTATTGGCTGGAAGACTTTTCCAACTTTTCCTGCACCACCTTCGAATTGAATTCTAAGTGGACCAGTTCCTGCCGGGCATTTCAATTTAATCTGGCAAGTATCTTTTGGCCATGCACCAGCTAAATTAAATGGTGGGTTGATATCCATTCCCCAACCTGTCCAGCCATTACCCCATTCATCACCTTGTGTCCATTTAATAGCATTAGAATTGGGAATAGGTCCTGCACCCTTTACAACTTCAACTGCAGATTGACCCCATGCCCAAACATTAGCAATCTGGCTTGGGAAAGTTATTCCATTGAAAATAACTGCTGGGACAGCTTTCAAACCAAATCTTCTAAAACCATCAAACATTACTTCCAGTGAATCTGCCGGAAGATTCTGACCAGGAGTATAACCAGCAGTTACAGCAGCAATGTTGAAACCAACAATTTTGTCAGCATCAAATTTTTTGTTGTTCCAGAAAGAAGAACCGCCCCAGTTTGCCGGGAAAATTACAAATCCTTGATCATTAGGATCTGTGTTTCCTTCTGAATCAAGTATTTTGAGTGGGATTCGTAATTCTACCCAGTTTGTTGTCGCATCTAAAATTACATCCTGTTGATAAATCCACTCTTCGATATTTGAAGCAGCTGTAGGACGATCTTTTAAGTGAATTCGGAAAACCATATTTGTAGGAATTGTTGGAGGAGTAAGGACTTTAATCCAGATTGCAAGAGAATCTGAAATGGACCAATCCCAGGGAGTTGCTTCGGCAGGTAAAGTTTTGATTAATTGTGCATAGCTTCCCCACTCATGATGAGCACCAATAACAAATTTAACCTTAGCTGAGCCTGTACCTTCAACTTTATCAGTTGTGTTTAAAGAATAATCAATTCGGCTCGGCGGACCTTCGTGCAAGAATTGCCAGGTATTATCCTGAGAAAGGTCTGTATCAAAGCTCTCGATTATATAGCTCTGAGCGTATGTAATCGAGGCTAAGAACAGGATTGAAACGAAAATTTGAAAGAGTTTTCTCATTGTTAACCTCTCTTTTTGTTGTTTGATTTTATTTTTTAGTTAGTTCCAGAATGTCCATAAAATTATTATGACAAAAACTATCACCATTGAAATTGCAAAATTTGAATTCAGAGATTTTAAATGTCCAATCCTTCCAAAATTTAATCGTATCTCGCTAAGACTTTCTTTCATTGATGAATTTATAACAGATACAATTTGGGTTTTATCAGCTGTTGAAAAAGCATTCCCAACTTGAATTATTAAAATTGAAAGAAGGAATAATAAAATTGAAAAGTGCAAGAAATTGATTCCAAGAATACCAGCCAGAATTGGATGTAATACAACACCATTATCACTAATCAATTGAAGAACTAGTCTCAATATTCCAATTGCTTCACCAATGATTAAAGTTATGATTGCAGTATTCGGACTCATCTTTTTTGAAAATAATCCGAACAAAAAAACTGCTGTAATTGGTGGACTAACAAAAGACTGAACACTTTGCAGGAAAAGATAAATTTGTGATGTGATTACTTTCACCAGTGGAACTATTAAAATTGCTCCTACAACTGCTGCCGTAGTTGATAATCTTCCAACTAGAATAAGTTTTCTCTCATTTGCATCAGGATGTCGTAGTTTATAAAAATCATTTGTAAACAAAACAGAGATTGTATTAAAAACTCCTGCGAGAGAAGACATAATTGCTGCAAGCAAACCGGCAATAACAAATCCTTTCAATCCGTGCGGGACAATATCGCTGTAAATCATAGCAGAGTAAGCACTATCACCTCTCGATTCCGGAAAAAGTATTGAAGCAAAAATTCCTGGAAAAACAAGAATAAATATTGGGAGAATTTTTAATGACGCTGCAAGCAAACTTCCTTTTCGAGCTTGATCAATTGATCTTGCACTAAGCAATCTTTGAACTATATATTGATCGGTGCACCAATACCAGAAAGCTATGATTGGAGCTCCAAAAATAATTCCTGTCCATGGATAGTCTGGATCAGTTGCGCTCTTAAACATATTGAAAAAATCGTCAGGGACTTTTGAAGTTAATCCCTCAAATCCACCAACTGCATTAAATCCAGCTATCGATAAAATAAACGCACCAATCATTAAAATTAATCCTTGAAAATATTGTGTTTTAATTACAGCACTTGATCCACCAATTACACTGTAAAGTCCAGTTATCAAAACAAGCAAAATTGAAGAAGCATAAATATTCAATCCGAATAAATCATAGAATAAAAGTCCGGCTGCAAAGAGAGAGACAAGCACTTTAGTAAAGATGTAAATGATTATAGAAAAAAGAGCAAAGAATTTTCGAATTCGGCGGTCGAAAACCTTCTCTAAAAATTCGGGGACAGTAACAACTCCAGTTTTGAAATAAATTGGGACTAAAAACCACCCAAGAAATAGAAGCGTGAAAATTGCCATTAATTCAAATTGACCTACGGCAAGTCCTCTCAATGAACCTGCACCAGCTAGACCGATAAAATGTTCACTAGAAATGTTTGTTGCAAAAATTGAAACTCCAACAATAAACCAGGGGATATTCTTGCCAGCAAGAAAATACTTTTCGTAATTATCATCATTCTTTTGAGAATAATAAAATCCAAGGCTGAGGATAAGAATGAAGTAAACAATGAGGACTACCGCATCTATGTATGAAAATACTTCAAACATAAAAAGATATTTTTAGTCATTATTGATTAAGTCAAATTTAATGCCATTAAGAACCTGCAAAGACACTAAAAAATCTCTCTTAATCAAACAAAACTTAAATCAAATTTGCTGTCAATTATGATTTTGATAAATCATATTTATTAAATTGATAAAGACCTTTTACTCAAAAACGAGTTCGGGAATCAAAATTTTTCTAATCATCATAATTGAACAGACATCTACCCTGCATCAACATCGAAATAAAAATGTATGAAAAGAATAGACTAAATCAGGATGAAGTTATTAATACATTTATTTTCACTCTAAAAATGTTTTTGAAAGTTTCTTATAAAATTTGGTCATCAAACCTATGTAAAATCATCTCAACAAAATCAGCTTTTTACTTGCAAGAAAATTTCCTGCCTTCATTTGATAAACATAAACTCCACTTGATAAATTTAATTTGTCTGCATCTAACTCAATCTCATAATTGCCGGGTAATTTTTCTTCATTTACTAAAGTTGCGATTTCACGACCGAGCAAATCGAAAATTTTTATAACCACATTTTCCTGACGACTAACTGCATATTTAATTTTTGTTACAGGATTAAACGGATTAGGATAATTCTGGTAGAGTTGAAAATCTTTGGGCAATAAATTCAAATTTTCTGTTTCGACTTCTGTTACAAATCCGCCAATATTATAAAATGGTTCATAGTATCTTTTCAAAGTATCTCTTACAAATTTTGCTGTATCTCTAAACATTCGATACAATCCCATACTTTGAAAACCTTGAGGATGTTGGTGAGAATACCAATCGAAAATACACCACCAGGTTACACCCATCAAATATCCGCCGTCTCGATAACTTCCATCAGGACGAATAACTGATGCTCTGAAAGTAAAAGCCCTGAATGTTTCTTTGAAAACTTCCACCTGAGCATTTTGCCCGCCGACCGCATTATTTTCACCTGACCAGTAACCGAACTCAGTATCTAATATTGGCTTCTCTGGATAGTAATAATTAGCCATTGTTAGGAATAATCTTGTCCCATCATAATAAGTCCCGCCATGAAAGATACCAAAGTACATTGTCCATCCAGCAACATCACAAACCTGTTGAGATGGATCGTCGGCGCCTGGTCTATCTGCCGCTGCTGATTGAGTGATTAAACGTCCATCCGGATAGAGTGATTGAAGTTCCTGCTTGACTCGATTAATAAAAACTCTTCTATTATCAACATCTTTGCATTCATTTGTAGTGCTCCACATTATAATCGAGGGTCTGTTGTAATCTCTGAAAACCATTTCTTTGAACATCTGCTCATGAATATGTCTGACACTATTTTGAATTACCCACGCTAAAGTTACATCGAACCACCAGACCGGAATTTCTTCGACTACAACAATTCCTAATCGATCGGTTAATAAATAAGTGTAAGGATGATTGGGATAATGAGCTGTCCTCAACATTACTGCGTTTATTTCTTTAACTTTTAATAAATCGGAGTAAATTACATCTAAAGGAACACTCCTGCCGTAAACTGGATGATCTTCGTGCCTTGCAACTCCCACAAAGAATACAGGATTTCCATTGAGATAAACTTTGTCAACATTTGTCCTGATTGTTCTAATACCGAATTGAGTGTAATATTCATCAATTACTTCGCCATTTTCTCTTAGTGTGATTTTCATCACATAAAGGTTTGGAGTTTTTGGTGTCCACAATCTGGGATTTTGAATTGTTAATGTTGTTCCCCAAACTCGAGTTGAATCCTTTTGAATCGAAACCGATGTCTGATTTACCCCAATAAAAGAAGCTGGCGAACCTATTAACTCACTTGCTCTTTCACTCATTATGTTTTGTGAATTTATCTCTGCATTAAAAATCTCAACTGACACATCAACATTCTTATTTGAATTCGATTTGTTGTAAAGCACAACCGTTGTTTGAATATCCCCGTTTGTGTTAAGTGGGACAACATTTGTTCTAACAACATTAACAGGGTTTGAAAATTCAAGATAAACATCGTGAATAATTCCTGTGTAATTAAACCAATCACATTGAGTATAAGGGACAATATCATTTCGAGTTCCCCATTCCGGATTATCCACACGAACGACTAAAACATTGTTCCCACCGAAATTAAGATAATTCGAAACATCAAATGCAAATGATGTATAACCACCTTCATGATAACCGACATAGTTTCCATTTAACCAAACATCGGCGACATAATTGACTGCGTAAAAAATCAGCTTAACAAATTTCCCGGCTAAAGCAGAATCAACAGTAAAGTTTTTTCTATACCAAACACCATTCTGATAATATTCAGGAACTATTGGGAATGGATTCATCTGATTTTCAACAGAAGGGATGAGTTTATCTGCCCATTGTGAGTCATCAAAATCAGGTAATTGTCTTCCTGCAGCTTCGTTGATTAAATTTTGATAGCCTGCTGCATCTCGTTTGGCAAGAGTTATGTTATCATTTGCATTAAACCTTTGCTTTTTCCAATTGCCGCCAAGATTAATAATGTATCTATTTTGCTTTTCAAAGGTCGGCAGAGGCATTCCATTCTGAAAAGGAATTGTTACGCCATCAACCTGTTTAAGACTAATTGTAGCCTCGAGACTTGCAATTTGAGAATTAGAAATTTTTGTAATTAAGAACAGAATTAAAATGAAATAGATACTTTTTTTCATTCAGTCCTCCACTTGATTGATTTTTTAAAAAACAATTTCAATGCCTTTTCAAAAAATTCAAATATTTGCTGAATCTTAATTTTTTGAAGAGAAGTTTAAAAGGCAGGTTATTAATATGATAATATAATTTTATCTAAATAATAATTAAGTGTCTCACTTCATTCCGAGTTCTTTTGCCATTCGATAAAAATTGGAAGGAGCTAAACCAAGTTTAAGAGCTGCGTCTTTATCGGAAGCGGAAATCTCTCTTACAAAACGAAAATATTTTTCTCGAAAAATTCTTTCAGCATCTTTAAGTGGAAGAATATTCTGAGGATTGAATAATGACCGAATATCATCTTTATCAAAAGAAAGATTTTGACCAAAGCTAATTGCATTGATTGCTTCTTCGGGGGTTATTACTTTACCGGCTCTGAAGAGAATTCTTTGAACAACATTTTTTAGCTCTCGAACATTGCCTGGCCAATCGTAATTCAGAAAAATTTTCATTGTCTCTTCCGGGATTTCCGGTTTATCTTTACCCATATCAATTGAAAAGTTAGTGAGGAAATAGTCAATTAAAAGTGGAATATCTGAAACTCTCTTTCGCAATAGCGGAACTTCAATTGAAAGGACATTTAATCTGTAATAAAGATCTTCACGAAATCTTTTTTCTCTAACTTCTTGCTCAATGTTTCGATTTGTTGCTGCAATAATTCTGACATCAACTTTTATGGTTTCAGTCCTACCAATTTTTTCAATCTCGCCATCCTGAATAACCCTTAAAAGTTTAACCTGAGCAGGAAGCGGCAACTCAGTAATCTCATCCAAAAAAATTGTTCCGTGATTTGCCATTTCAAAGAATCCAGGTTTTCGTCTATCAGCACCTGTAAAAGCACCTTTTTCATAACCAAACAATTCACTTTCGACTAAGTTTTCTGGAATTCCGCCACAATTCACTACAACGAACTTTTCATATTTCCTATCGCTTCTGTAGTGAATGTTGTAAGCAACCAGCTCTTTTCCCGTGCCTGAAGCTCCTCTAATTAATAAATTGAGATTGCTTTTTGCAAGGCTTTCAATATCATTTTTCAATTGAATCATTACCGGCGATTCACCAATGATTTTCTTCTCATTTAAAATATCCTCAACATTACTTTTCATTTTCTGAAGAGCACGAAGTCTTTCACGCTCGAGCATACATTTTTCGTATGCATTAAAAATACTAATGATAAAATCGGTCGGCTGATAAATGAAATCCTCAATATCACCTGGGTATTTCGTACAATACCAGAAAGCACCAGCTTTAAGCAGCTTATTGGCAAAATTGAAATCTGTTAAATTGATTGTCATTTTCGTAATGACATTAATCTGAAGCGAAGAATCAATCTCTTTAATTTTCTGGATCAAAGCTTCGCCCATTAATCCGCCAGCTATTTGATAATCCATTATAACAACATGAATTTTGCCTTTATTCTCTTCAATGTATTCAAGTGCAGCTTTTCCATTCGAAACAATTTGGAGAATTTTTATCTGATCAGAGAATGGCTCGATTGTTTTAATTACTCGTCTTACATCAAAATCTTCATCTTCAATTAAAAGTACATTAATCTTTTTGTCTGAGAGCATCATAATTTCCTTTCAATGCTTAATTGTGATTGTAAATCTACAGCCTTTGTCAAGATTTTCAGCATCAATTTCCCAGCCGCATCGCTTTACCATTTCGTAAGCAATATAACAGCCATAACCAGAATTATTTATTCCTTTTGTCTTAGTTGTTGAGTTTTCAATAAAAAGCTTCTTAATTCCTTCCTCATTTACTTCGAGCATTTCCTTAACAATGCCTCGACCGTTATCTTCAATCATCAAATACGAAATGTTCTTTTCTCTATCATATTTTGTAGAAACTTTAATGAGCAAATTACTTTCTCCGCCGTGATCAATACTATTCTGAATTAATGGTTCTACAATTTCCCATATGACAAACTCATTTATGTTAATTATTGGCAGACTTTCATCAAGTTCCATTTTTATTTCATAAGCGTCAGATTTACTTGAAATTCTCTGAAAGATATTATTAACAATGAATCTTAAAACTTCATTTAAATCTGTCTGAAAGAGAGAACTTCTGATTGTTTGAATTGGCGGATCATACCATTTCATATCGTAAATAACTCTGGATATAAAATTTGAATACTTGGTAACTCGATACTTAACCTCTTCAATATTCTCAGTTGAAAGAGTTCTCAAATCTTCTTTGATAAAGCCCATTATTTTTTCAGCTTTATGATGAGTGTGATAAATTCGTTTGGTAAAACTCAATTCTTTCTCATATGTAATCTGCTTTTTAATATTTTTTTCATGTTCCTCGAGAAAAAGTTTTTGAGCTTCGTCTCTCTCTTTAACTGTATATGACGAAATGAAATACATTGCAAGCAATCCGAGCAGTATTAAAGATAAATAAATGATCGAGGTCTCATCATAATTGCTTATAACCTGATTGCTTATTACACTCAAATCAGGGGAATTACTCATATAAATTGCACCAATGAATTCACCGTGAAGAACAAATGGGACAAAGGTGTGAAAAGTTTTTCCGTCGCGAATGCTTTTAATTTGTTCGTTCACTCTTACATCTTTCTCGACCTGCTGATAAAGTTTGATAATATTTGAATCAATTTGAATTTTATTTGATGAATTATTCTGCTCAATTAAGATATTGTAGAGAGTTTTTCCATCATCAATTAGAACATAATGATTGGCTTTTTTTATGAGCAAACCAAGTTTATCAATATTGTGGGCAAGTTGTTGTTGGCTGAATATTATATCAAAAGATTGTTCAATTCTTTTTCTTTCTTCAATTGATCTGGTTCTATTGTTATCAACTGATTCGAGCACAAGTTCAATAGCTGTTGCAGTGAGGTTTGCAATTTCTTCCGCCGATTCTCTTAAGTACCAATCCTGCGTTGTTGTAATAAAATCTTTTATCGATGCTTTATTGACAAACGAAACAATTAGTTGAAAGGCAAAAAGAATAATGAATAAAACTGTTATATGCTTAAACTCAAAATGATATTCCTTAATTTTCTCACGAATCTTGTTAGACATAATTACCTTGCAAGCGCCACATTTTCTTTTAATTGATTAACAATTTTCTTGATTGTTTCTTCAGCTGAATAATTTTGTTCGATAGCTTTGCTTAAATTTAATGAGATTAAATCAGAAATTGTTGTATAGTTTTCATCCATTGGACGATGAATACCTTGATCAAATAATTTCTTGTAAAACATTAAATCCGGATGTTTTGCGATAAAACTTGAATCATCGTATAAACTCTGACAAACTGGCAAATATCCACCTTCTTCATAAAGAATCTTTTGCGATTCAGGTTCAATTAGAAATTCAATGAACTTAACAACTTCAGGAATTTTGTCTGAGTATTTTGAGACCATTAAATTCCATCCGCCAAAAACAGAAGCTGGTTTTGAACCTTCAAGATGTGGAGTTGGTGCTTTCCTGATATGGGGTAAAAGCTCAGGATTAACATATTTATTGTCCTTGCTTGTAAAACTAGGCCAGCCTCTTACAGCGAAAGCATCATTGTCAGAAAAATATTTATAACTTTCATTCTCCCTCAAGTTGCTAACTTCTTTTGGTGATATTTTGTACTTGTTTACGAGATCAATCAAAAACTGAATTGCTTTTCTTGCACGGTCGTTTTCAAGATTTAAATTCTGTTCATTATCCATAAGATCAATTCCAAAGTTATTTAAGATCTCAACAAAAGAGCACATCAATCCTTCATACTTATCAGCCTGAAATATATAAAATGGTTTAGAAGCCTGACTATATCTTTCGAGTTTCTTTTTCAATTCAAAAAACTTTTCCCAACTGATGGATTCTTCAAGTTCTCTCTGATAATTTTCAGAATCAGGAAGTTTTTTCAATATATCTTCTCGATAGAACATCAAAGCTACATCTGTATAAAGCGGGACAGCAAAGAGAGTATCATTAAAAACACAAGTTTTAAGTGTATGCGGCAGCAGGTTTTTTATATGATTTGAATCAATGTATTTAGTAAGCGGGACTGACCATTTTTTGAAGCGGGAGACCCAGATCACATCCACTGAAAAAATATCAATTCTATTACTCTTACTTCTCAAGTAACGAGCAAGTAAATCTTTTCTTTCGTTGGTACTGAATTTATCAAAAGAAAGATTAATTATTTCTACCCTGATTTGACCTTTGTATTTCTGATTAAATTTATCAATTAGTTTTTTATGAGCACTTGAGATATGGTCAACATAGTAAATTACTTTTTCTTTGTTCTTAAAATTTTCTCTGTAAGTTCCAGGAGAGAAGACAAATGTAAACAGTAAAAAAATTGTAACCAGAATTGTGCTCGTAACTATGTAAAAAAGTTTTTCGATGTTCATATCAATTTATAATGTAATTCAATTTTAAATTAGCAAGATTTTGTAAAAAAACTTAAAATCGAAAAAAGTGATAGGTTTGAATAGACAATTTCAATGAAACAGTACGAAGCCGTAATTAAAGTAATGGAAGAAAATGGTGGTTATGCAACTCTTGGTCATTTGTATCAAGAGGTTTTAAAAATTCCAGATTGCAAGTGGGGCACAAAAACTCCTTTCGCAAGCATTAGAAGAATTGTACAGGATGAAAGATTTTTCTTCAAAATAAAACCAGGTTTGTGGGCATTAAAATCCTATAAAAACACTCTGCCTGATGAAATTATTACAACCCGAGAAAAAGATGAGAAAAGTTACAACCAATTTAATCACACATATTATCAAGGTTTAATTGTCGAAATAGGTAATTTGAAAGGGTTTAAAACAATCGTCCCAGCACAGGATAAAAACAAGGATTTTTTAAATAAAAAATTATATCAGATACAAACCTTAAAAAAGATTTATCCATTTAGTTATAACAACTTTGTAAACATCGCTCGAACAATTGATGTAATCTGGTTTAACGATCGAAAAATGCCTTCAAGCTTCTTTGAAATTGAGTTTACTACCAATATGATCAACTCTCTGCACAAGTTTTATGAATTACAAGATTTCAATTCCAAGTTTATCATCATCTCTGAAAAAAACAGAAAAAGAGAATTTGAGAAACGCATTTCAACCTCAAGTTTTTCTGATTTGAAAGAGAGAGTTTATTTCTGGAGCTTCGATGATGTTGCCGAGCTTCACTCAAAAACAATTGAATCGTTTGAGATCAACAATAGACTAAACTTAACTTTTTAATTTTAATTCCATATAAAGCCTCACAACAATTACTATCTTAATTTATCACTTTATCACTTTAATAATTTTCGTTTATTAAAATGATATTCAAAATCCCTCTTTAGATTATCAACTTCTAATTTTTCACAAACTAATCTAAATTTCCTAAGGGCATAATTTTTGACTTAATTGAGCGATTGAAAAATAAACAGGAGATTAGTATGTCTTCATTTACTTCAAATATGGAAGCTGTTAGTTCATCAAACAACAAAAGCTATTTACCAGAACTTACAATTTTAACTTCACTGTTTTTTATGTGGGGATTCTTAACCTGCCTTAACGATATTTTAATTCCCCATCTTCAAAATGTTTTTGAATTGAATTACTTCCAATCAATGTTAGTTCAATTTACTTTCTTTCTCGCTTATTTTATCGTTTCTCTTCCGTCAGGCTGGCTTGTCGAAAGAGTCGGTTACAAAAAAGGAATAGTAATTGGATTACTCACTGCTGGAATTGGAACATTAATTTTCTATCCAGCTGCTGCTTTAAGATCTTATCCTGTTTTTCTCTTTGCATTTTTCGTTCTCGCATCTGGAATTACACTTCTTCAAGTTGCAGCTAATCCTTATGTAACCATTTTAGGTAAACCAGAAACAGCATCATCAAGATTAAACTTAACTCAAGCTTTTAATTCACTTGGAACTACAGTAGCGCCTTACTTTGGCTCATTATTAATTTTATCAAACGCTGTTAAGACAACCGAAGAACTTGCTAAATTATCTCCACAAGAATTAGAAGCTTATCGTGTTGCTGAAGCTGCAGCAGTTCAATATCCTTATCTCGGACTTGCAGCTGTTCTGTTCATTATGGCAGGTATTTTTGCACTTCTAAAATTACCACAGATTGAAGCAAGCACTGTTCAATCTTCTGAAAACAATGGAATGAATTACGATGATCTTCACAAAAGTGCCTGGGGTTATCGTCATTTAGTTCTTGGCGCAATTGGAATCTTTGTTTATGTAGGTGCAGAGGTTTCGATTGGAAGTTTTCTTGTAAAATATTTCGTGAACTTGGATCCAAATATGTTAGAGGTTGAAGCTGGTAAGATGGTTTCATTCTATTGGGGCGGTGCAATGGTTGGACGATTCATCGGTTCTGCAGTCCAGAGAAAAATAAAACCAGGTATAGTTTTAGGATTTAATGCAATTATGGCCTCTCTGCTTGTGATTACTTCAATGCTAAATGATGGAAAAGTTGCAATGTGGTCTATCTTGCTTGTTGGTTTATTCAATTCAATAATGTTTCCAACAATTTTCTCACTTGCAATTCGCGGTTTAGGCAAGCATACTGGTCAGGCTTCAGGAATTTTGTGCATGGCAATTGTAGGCGGTGCAATTGTTCCAGTTCTTCAAGGATTGCTTGCTGATAATATTGGAATTCATCACGCATTTATTCTACCCGTTTTATGTTATTGGTATATTGCTTATTATGGATTTAAAGGAAGTGTTCCTTCCTTTGAAAAAGCTGAAATTGCAATTGAGGAAGCATAATGAATAAAAAACAACTTGTTCTCGGAATTGATATTGGAGGAACAAACACAAAATTCGGTTTGATCGATCAAAATGGTAATGATTACTTAATGGGTTCAATTCCAACTAATTCAGATCAACCAGCAGAAAATTTATTTTATCGCTTATTTCGAGAATTCGACAGAATGAAGAATGATCTAAATTTTGATTTCGATCTGGTTGGAATTGGTATCGGTGCACCAAATGCAAATTATTATAAAAAGACAATAGAATATCCTCCTAATCTGAATTGGGGATATATTGAAGTTGAAAAAATCATTCGAAAATTTTACACCCAACCTGTTGCTTTAACAAACGATGCAAATGCTGCAGCTTTAGGTGAAATGTATTATGGCGTTGCAAAAGGTATGAAAGATTTTATTGTGATAACATTAGGCACAGGTCTTGGCAGTGGAATAATCGTTAATGGTAACCTAGTTTATGGTCACGATGGTTTTGCTGGAGAAATTGGTCACACAGTTTATGATCCAAATGGAAGATTATGCGGATGCGGGAAAAAAGGTTGTCTCGAAACTTACGCTTCAGCTCCAGGAATAAAAAGAACAGTTCTTGAAATCATCGCTAAAACAAATTATCCAAGTAAATTCAGACATATAAATTTTGAAGACTTGGATGCAAAGATGATAACTGATGCAGCATTAGAAGGTGATCAAATTGCACTTGAAGCGTTTGATTTCACCGCAAAAGTATTAGGAATAAAACTAGCTGATGCCGTAGCCCATACAAGTCCAGAAGCTATTATTCTTTTCGGCGGATTAGCAAATGCAGGTGACTTGCTTTTAGTTCCAACAAAAAAATATATGGAAGAACATTTATTTCATGTATTTAGAAATAAAGTCAAACTATTAAAATCAGATTTAAATGAAGGTAAATCTGCTGTGCTCGGTGCAGCAGCATTAATCTGGCATGAAATTCTTAACAAATAAAAAAGTCCTCCTGGCATTCACATCACTCTTGCTAATATTTAATTTTAGTTTTTGTTCAAGCAAGAGTGGTGTGAATGATTATCAATTCCCAAGGATTATATCGGGTCAGGTTAAAAATCAAACTGGCTTGCCACTTGAAAATGCAAAGGTTAGTTTAATCACCGCACCTGAAATTGAACCGGTCTTTACAAATGCACAGGGATATTTCAGAATTGAAAATGTTTCAGCAGCAAAACATAAAATTAAAGTCGAACTCTATGGCTATGAAGATTATATTGCAGATGTTCCATCTGCTGTAAATGGAATTTCCACAATCAATCCAATTCTTATTAAAAAATCATACACTACTCCTTCGAATAAACCCGTTAGCAAAGGACCAGTTAGAATTTTCAACAACAAGCTTCAAGTTGATTTTGATGGTGATGGGAATTACTCTGATTTCTTCATTAAAGGAGTAGCTTTCTCGCCTACTCCAATTGGAAACCGTCCAATTACAATTCAACAAGAAGAAAGAAGTCTTCAATTCTTAAAAGATCTTAATGCAAATACAATTCGAACATACAGCGGCGCAAATCCTTCATTTCTTAAAAGACTCGCTGAGAATGGGATTTATTGCATTCTGGGTTTTTGGGTTGATTATAATCTCGATTTATCAATTCCAGCAAATCGAGAAAAAATTAAAAATGATTGGATCAAATTTGTCTATCAATTCAAAGATAATCCTGGTTTATTAATCTGGAACATCGGCAACGAACAAAATTATCAGAATGGAAATAATCCATATTGGTATTCTTTATGTCAGGAACTTGCAACAATAGCCTATAACATTGAGGGCGAAAAATATCATCCAGTCGCGATAAATAATGGTGAAATTTTTAATATTGGGAATGCATCAATGTATGCAGATGATAACTCACTGACTTATATCGATCTCTGGGCAATGAATCTTTACAATTACAATCTTGCATCAAGGATTAATCAATATAAAACTAAAACAATTAAGCCAGTCGTAATTACAGAATTCGGGATTGATGCTCTGGATAATAGAACCAAACAAGAATATGAAACTATGCAAGCCGTTTTCGATTCACTTAACTGGCAACAAATTCTCTCAGTGAAAGATGTTTGTATTGGTGCAACTGTTTTTGAATTCACTGATGAATGGTGGAAAGATAAAGACCCATGGTCTCATGATTTCGGTGGATATCCTACAAATCAACATCCTGATGGTTATTCAAATGAAGAGTGGTGGGGAATAATTCGTGTTCTGCCAGATTCAAATAATGATGGCTTAGACGAATGGATTCCTCGAGAGGCATATTATATGTTTCAAAGAAACTGGAAATGAAATTCATAAAAAGTTTTATCAAAAAATTCATTGAATATCTCAAACAAGAACCTGAAAAAATTCAAATCGAAAAGCCACTCTGTCATCACTGTACATCGAGGGGCGTAGTCCTACAAAATAAGATTAAAAAAAATGAGAAGTAAGATAATATTCTTATTTGTTTTATTAATTTCTTTTCCGGTTTTGAGTCAACAAAAAAAGTTTTTTTCTGTTAATGGAAAAGACATCATCGATCTTGATGGTCGTCCTATCTTATTAAAGGGAATAAATTTGGGCAACTGGCTTGTGCCAGAAGGCTATATGTTTCACTTCAAAAAAATTAACTCTCCAAGACTTATCTATGATTTCTTCAATGTTTTAGTTGGTGAAACCGAAGCAAATAATTTCTGGGAAAAGTTTAGAGAAAATTACATCACAAAAGAAGACATTCACTTTATTAAATCTCTCGGTTTTAATTCAATCAGAATTCCTTTCAACTTTCGTCTCTTCGTAACAGAATATCCATTTTATGAACTTAAAGGTCCAGGTTATGAATTGCTTGATCGTGTGATAAAGTGGTGTAAAGAAGAAAATCTCTATGTGATATTAGATATGCACTGCGCACCTGGTGGACAGACTGGTGATAATATTGATGATAGTTATGGATATCCATTTTTATTTGAAGACGAATTCAGTCAAGAACTCACTGCAAGAATCTGGAAACGAATTGCAGAAATTTACAAAGATGAATCCATTATCCTTGGCTATGATTTATTAAATGAACCGATAGCTCACTATTTCGATAAAGAAAAACTAAAACCTTTGCTTGTCCCTCTCTACCAGAAAATAACAAAAGCAATTCGCGAAGTCGATACCAATCATATCATTATTTATGGCGGTGCAATCTGGGATTCCGATTTTTCCATTTTTACTGAACCAATTGATCCAAAAGCTATTTACACTTTTCATAAATATTGGACACCACCAACACAGGAAGTAATTCAAGAATACATTGATTTTAGAGAAAAATTAAATGTTCCAATCTGGATGGGCGAATCGGGTGAAAATACAAATGAATGGATAAATGAATTCAGGCAAGTGCTCGAGAAGAATAATATTGGATGGTGTTTCTGGCCCTACAAAAAACTTGAAAGCGAAAGAGGAATTGTTTCAATAAAAAAACCACAAGGATATGATGAGATAATTAAGTTTGCTAATGAATTTGATGTATCGTATGAATTTATAAGAAATAATAGACCAGAAATTTCAAAAGTAAAACGCATTTTAAATCAATTTATTGAAAACATTAAATTGAAAAATTGCATCATAAATGAGAATTACATCAAAGCACTCGGTTTAAAAAAATAAATACAAAGAGTAACGAGCGATCTTATTTTCAAAAATGTTTTTTATAAAGTCTTTAATTTCATTGAACATTATTTGAAAACTTATTCTTTTCTTTATTGCTAAGGTCTTTGCATTTTCTTTATTAAACTTCGTTTATAAATTGCCAATACAAATGCGAAATAAACCATGAAATATTTAATTCCAATCATCGTACTCACATCTCTTTTAATTTTACCAGTAAATTTAATCTCCCAGAGAGCTGATAAAGTTATTGCTGAAATTGGCAGCGCAAAAATCACTGAGAGTGAATTCAAAATCAGATATGAACTTTCTCCTTTTGTTTCTCATCGTTCAAAATGGAATCAGGACACAATCAAATATGATTTTTTGCTTTCGATGATTGCAGAAAAACTCTTTTACTTAGATGCAATTAATAAAGGTCTGCAGAATTCGGAAGATTTTAAGTTTTACATCAAACCGCTCGAAGATGCTTTACTGCGAGATTATCTATTCAAAGAAGAAATCGAAAATAAAGTCAGACTTTCTGCTGAAGATATTAGTCAATCAATTAATAATGCTCAATTCAAACTACAAGCAAGAATTATTAACTCAGAAGACTCAGTAAAGATCTTTAGAATCCATTCACTTCTTAAAGAAAATATTCCACTTGATTCAATTTTACTAATTCCTGACTTTTTATTTATTCCTGCAGGTGAATTTGAAGTTTCTCTTGGCTCATTAAAAGATGAAGAAGTTGAAAATTATCTTTTCACATTAAATCCGGGTGAATTTACTCAACCTATTCGGAGTGAAGTTGGGTGGGTTATCTTTTTAATTATAGATAAGTTATTCACACCGATTGACCTTACAAATCAAAAGCAGATAGATGATATAAAACGAATTGTTAAATCCAGAAGAGTGATGATAAAAGCTAATCAATATTTACAAAATCTCCTAAGCAATAAAACAATTGATATCAACGATACAGTTTTTGATTCCGTTTTCTATGTGATCTATAATTTAATTCTCGAGAGAACAAAAAGTAATCCGGATTCTATGCGTACATCCTACATATTAAATGATTATGATTATCGTGAAATAAAAAAAGAACTGGGCAATAAAACACTTCATGAAAATCTATTTTATATTAACTCGCATAAGGTTAAGGTTTGGGATTTTCTTGCAAATCTTGCTTTTGAAGAACATAGATTTCAGTCAAAAGACAGAAACATAATTTATTCTAAGCTGACGAAGATTATCAAAGATTTTGTAGTTCAACAATATCTAACTTTTGAAGCAAAAAGAAAGGGGATCGATAAAAACAAAAATCTTAAAGATGAACTTGAAAACTGGAAAGTTCATTATCTCGCTCAAATGTTGAGATTTTCTTTTCTCGACTCATCCCGAGTATCCGAGGAAGAAATCTTAAACTACTTCAATAATGAATATCGAAAAGATAAAAACAATCTTCTCATAAAAATGAAAATCCTAAATCTCACTGAACTTGAAGAAGTTGAAAGAGTTTTGAATTTAATTTCTTCTGGGAAATCTTTTGACGAAATAGTTGAAAGTTTTGGAAAAACAGACTCACTCGTTAATGATAAAGGTGAAACTGAACTCCTTCCCAATATTTATTTCGGCGAACTTGGTTTCATAGCAAGCAAGCTAAACCTTAACGAAGTTTATGGTCCGATTAAGAGAGGTAATGAATATACATTAATTATGGTAAAAGAAAAGAAAGAGATCTCAGACACAACTTATGTCGATTTTGATTCTGCTAAAGGTTACATAAAGAATTATTTGTTTATCAAAAAATTTAATTCAGCTATTGCAGATCAGACTATCAAATTAGCAAATAAATATGGTGTAAAAATTTACGAAGACAATTTAAGTCAAATTAAAACTACTGGTATCCCGATGTTTGTTCATCGTTTGCTCGGATTTGGCGGACGAATTGCTGGAGTTCCTTTACTCGATAATTGGTTTTATATGATTGATATTAATGAATTCAAAACAAAATTACTTCCTTAGAGCTATGCAAATGAAAACAAGAATTTATTTATTAGCTATTTTATTTCTTACTTCATTCATTTCAAATTCATATTCTCAAATCTTCATCAATCAGATTGGTTATAAAACTTTTTTACCAAAATTTTTCTACACAAACTTGACTTCCGATTCTTTTAAAGTAATTGATGAAATCACTGGCAATATTGTGTATTCAGGAAGCTTATACTTAATCTCTCCCAATGATCCAGCAACAGGAATGCAAATTCGCAAAGGTGATTTTTCAAATTTTAATTTAGAAGGGAAGTTTTATATTCGATTAAATACAAATGATACTTCCTACCATTTTACAATCTCAAATTCAATTTATGAAGACCTTTTTCAAAAATCATTAAAAGCATTTTATTTCCAGAGATGTGGCAGTCAACTATTTTTCCAGCACGCGGGAGTTTATCAGAGAAATGTCTGTCATACTGGTGATGGTTTTTATCATTCATCGACTGGTCAGAGCGGATTTAAATTTTCTCGCGGCGGCTGGCATGATGCAGGTGATTATGGTAAATATGTAGTCAATGCTGGAATTTCTATTGCAACTTTACTTATGGCTTATGAATTATTCCCAGAATTTTTTAATTCCGACTCACTTAACATTCCAGAAAGCGGAAATGGTATTCCAGATATTTTAGACGAAGTTAAATACGAAATTCAATGGTTACTCACTATGCAAGATTCTGATGGTGCTATATATCACAAACTTACAAAAGAACAATTTGAATCATTTGTGATGCCTTCACAAGACTCGGGAATGCGTTTTATTTACCAGAAGTCTTCTACTGCAACTGGTAATTTCATAGCAGTTCTTGCAAGGTTTTATCGTGTTTATAAAAATTTTGATTCTCTTTTTGCCCATCAATGCTTGAATGCAGCAAAAAATGCCTGGAACTGGTTGATAAATCAACCTTCAATAATTCCTCAAGGTGGATTTCAAAATCCACCAGGAACTCAAACTGGAGAATACGGTGATAATAACGACACCGACGAAAGACTCTGGGCATCAGTAGAATTGTACGAAGCAACTGGCGAACAATCTTATAAAGATTATTATGAATTTAATTACAATTTAGGCGGTTTGATTAATTCAACTATGAACTGGCAAAATGTCAGAATACTTGCTCATTTGACTTATCTATTTTCAAAACAGCTCGATGTTAATCAAAGCGTTAAATCACAACTTCGTAATTCACTCATTTCGTATTCAAATAATCTTGTTGCTAAAAGAAATTCAAATGGATTTGGAGTAACAATAAGTCCAGGTGAATACTATTGGGGTTCAAATTCACAGGTCTTAAATAATGCGATTATTTTAATCTTAGCTTATAAAATTACAAATCAAGCAATCTATCTTTCAGCTGCTTTAGAACAACTAAATTACATTTTGGGTTCTAATGCTCACAACCTTTCATTTGTAACAGGTGTTGGTAAAAAATATCCCAAGAAACCTCATCATCGTCCTTCAGAAGCCGATGGTATTATTGAACCTGTTCCAGGATTTGTTGTAGGTGGTCCAAATCAATACTTAAACGATCCAGTACTTCAACAATATTTCAACCAGAATACTCCACCCGCTCTCTGCTATATTGATCATTTACAAAGTTATGCTTCAAATGAAGTAGCTATAAATTGGAACGCACCGCTTGTATTTGTTTCAGGCTACTTTAACAATTTTTTTCTCACACAAGTAGAAGAACAATCGATAAACTCTAATCTTAATTTTAAACTCGAACAAAACTTTCCAAATCCATTCAACGGACAAACTAAAATCCGCTATTCCATCAAATCAAAATCAATGAATGAAATGTTCAGAATTAAACTCAAGATTATTAATTTACTAGGTGAAGAAATTTTTATACTCTATGATGGATATCGATTTCCTGGAACTTATGAAGAGACATTTGATGCATCAGGCTTTTCAACAAAATCATTACCCTCGGGTATTTATTTTTATCAACTTAATGTTAACGAGAACTCCTTCACAAAGAAAATGATTTATCTTAAATAAAGGAGACAAAAGTGAACAAATTATTCTTATCAATAATTATAATTTTAGCAATGATTAAAATAACTTTCTCTCAAGAATTTTACTCCCCGGATAAAAATCTGAAACTAAAAATTTTACTAAATGAAAAAGGGGAATTTTTTTATTCGCTACAATTTAAGAATAAACCTGTTATCAAATTAAGTAAGCTTGGTTTTGATCTTGTTAGAGAAAATAGCCTTAATGATGATTTTGAAATCTTAAAAATTGAACAAAATGAAATCAATGAAAAATGGAGTCCTGTCTGGGGTGAAGTTGACACAATAGTAAATCATTGCAATGCTATTAAAGTTTATCTTAAACAAAGAAGTACCCAAAGATTTTTAAATGTTCAATTCAGAATTTTCAATGATGGACTCGGTTTTCGTTATGAATTCCCAAGACAGGAGAATTTAAAATATTTTATCATAGCTGAAGAAAATTCTCAATTTGCAATGACCGGTAATCATACAGCCTTCTGGCTTCCCGGAGATTATGACTCACAAGAATACACATACACTACTTCCAGATTCTCTGAAATCAATGCCTTAAAGGGAAGAAACTTTGATGATATAATCACTAAATCAATTCCTGGAGAAAATTTCGTTCAAACTCCTTTGATGATCAAAACCGATGAGGGATTGTACATAAACATTCACGAAGCAGCGTTGATTGATTATCCTGCAATGTATCTCAAAGTTAATAAAGAGAATTTCGTACTTTCAACTCATCTTTGTCCAGACGCGTATGGCAACAAAGCATATCTTCAAACTCCTTTTAATACTCCCTGGAGAACCATCATCGTTTCTGACAAAGCAGAAAAAATTTTAGAATCAAAAATCATCTTAAATCTAAATGAGCCTGCAAAGTTCGAAGATGTTAGTTGGATTAAACCAAAAAAATACATTGGAATATGGTGGTCGTTGCATGTTGGGAAAGAATCCTGGAATTATGCTGATATTGATAATATTAGAATTGACCAGATTAACTACGATACACTAAAACCAAATGGACGACATGGAGCAACAACCGAAAACGCTAAAAGTTATATCGATTTTGCTGCTAAACACGGCTTCGATGCACTTTTAATTGAAGGTTGGAATATTGGTTGGGAAGATTGGTTTGGCCATTGGAAGGAAAATGTTTTTGATTTTGTTACTCCTTACCCTGATTTTAATGTTGATGAAGTTTCTCGTTATGCTAAAGAGAAAGGTGTTGAATTAATTATGCATCATGAGACTTCCTCGTCCGTTACTAATTATGAAAGAAGAATGAACGAAGCATTTGAATTTCTAAAAAAATATAATTATACGGCTATAAAAACCGGGTATGTCGGTCCCATTATTCCACGAGGCGAGCATCACGATGGTCAATGGATGGTTAACCATTATATTAGAGTTTTAGAAAAAGCTGCAAAAGAAAAAATCTGTATAGCTTCACACGAGTCAGTAAGACTTACAGGTTTGCATCGAACTTATCCAAATTGGTTAGCTGCAGAAGCCGCACGCGGGAACGAATTCAACGCCTGGAGCGAAGGAAATCCTCCCGAGCACGAAACAATTCTAATTTTCACAAGACTAATTGGTGGTCCAATGGATTATACTCCGGGAATCTTCCAGATTAAAATGGGTTATTACAGTGATGAAAGAAAAAATTTTCAAGTTCATACAACACTTGCCAAACAATTAGCTCTCTATGTTGTCCTTTATAGTCCTTTGCAGATGGCTGCAGATCTGCCAGAAAATTACGAAAGATTTCTCGATGCATTTCAATTTATTAAAGATGTTCCCGTTGATTGGAAAGATACAAAAGTTCTTTTTGCCGAACCTGGAGATTACATAGTCACAGCACGAAAAGATAAAAATTCTGATAATTGGTTCATTGGCGCCAT
Organism: Ignavibacteria bacterium; assembly: GCA_013177855.1. NCBI lineage: Bacteria > Pseudomonadati > Ignavibacteriota > Ignavibacteria > Ignavibacteria bacterium. Next base: position 1,503,675 of record JABLYA010000001.1, on the reverse strand, counting down.
CACAGATGAAAACTCAAGAGAATTTAATATTAAACTTAATTTTCTTGATAATGCAAAGTACGAAGCAATAATTTATCGTGATGCTGATGATGCTCATTGGCAAAAAAATCCAATGTCTTATAAAATTGAAAAACGAATAGTTGATAATAAATCAAATATCAAAATAAAATTAGCCGAAGGAGGTGGGTGTGCAATTTCTTTAAAGAAGTTGGGAAACTAAAACTAACTAATATTAAACTTTTAAATTTCTTAAACCTGCATATTGAGGTTTTAAAAAAATGGAAAAATATAAGTACGAATACATTTTTAAGAACTCTAAAAACTCCGACGAACTTTTTGACGCCTTTGACAATGCACTAAAAGAAGGAATTGATGATCTGGAACTATACAAAATTCTCTTTTGGAATCCATGCTTAAGCATCGATGAACTAAGTATGTTCATAAAAAAATTAGCAAACACTTTTCCTCATCTTGCTTATGATGTTTATATGTGGGGCGCAAAAGTAATTGAGTTATCTTTTGACAATGTCGAGAATTTTGAAACAATTCTTAATTTCTACAGAAAAGCTTCTGATTTAAAACCACTTGAAAACGAACCATATATAAAAGCCGCAGATGCTTATAATTTTGAATTAAAAATTCACCCACCAGCAGTAGTAATAAATTTCTTAAAACGCGGTACAACAAGAGTAAAAGATCCCTCCACAATCTATTTTAAATTAAGTGAATTTTTCGGAAAGCTTGGTAATATTGAATTAAAAAACCACTACCTAAACGAAGCAGAAAAATATCTGAGAAGAAAATATAATGGGTGATAAATTTTCTATAATAATTTAACTAATTAAGGAAGGCATTAATAATTTGCGGAGAGGGAGGGATTCGAACCCCCGGTACCGATTCCTCGGTACAACGGTTTTCAAGACCGCCGCATTCAACCACTCTGCCACCTCTCCTGAGAACAAAATTAAAAAATTTTTCTTATAACTTTCGACTTAATACAAAAAACCCCGACAAAGTCGGGGTTAAAAAAATAATTCTTGGCAACTACCTACTCTCCCACGCGGTCGCCCACGTAGTACCATCGGCGTTCGGGGGCTTAACTTCTCTGTTCGGAATGGGAAGAGGTGTACCACCCCGGCTATGGTTACCAAGAATAAAAACTCATAAAAACAATTTTGGAAGAGCTGCTGAGAGTTAAGCTAATTAACCTTGTAAAAAATATTAAAAGGTTAAGTCTCACGACCTATTAGTACTGCTCGGCTCAACCCATTGCTGGGCTTACACCTGCAGCCTATCAACCTGGTAATCTCCCAGGGGTCTTTAGCTCCGATTACTCGGAGAGGGATGTCTCATCTTGAAGAGTGTTTCGCGCTTAGATGCTTTCAGCGCTTATCACGTCCGAACATAGCTACCCAGCGCTGCCACTGGCGTGACAACTGGTACACTAGAGGTTCGTTCGCTCCGGTCCTCTCGTACTAAGAGCGACTCTTCTCAAACATCCTGCGCCCGCATAGGATAGGGACCGAACTGTCTCACGACGTTCTGAACCCAGCTCACGTACCGCTTTAATTGGCGAACAGCCAAACCCTTGGGACCTTCTTCAGCCCCAGGATGCGATGAGCCGACATCGAGGTGCCAAACCTTGCCGTCGATGTGAACTCTTGGGCAAGATCAGCCTGTTATCCCCGGCGTACCTTTTATCCTTTGAGCGACGGCGCTTCCACGCGCAACCGTCGGATCACTAAGCCCTGCTTTCGCACCTGCTCGACTTGTGGGTCTCGCAGTTAAGCACCCTTATGCCTTTACACTCAACGCACGATTACCGACCGTGCTGAGGGTACCTTTGGGAGCCTCCGTTACCATTTAGGAGGCGACCGCCCCAGTCAAACTACCCGCCTAACACTGTCCCTGACCCTGATTCAAGGGCCGAGGTTAGAATTCAAATAAGACAAGGGTGGTATTTCACCGGCGACTCCATCCCGACTAGCGTCGAGACTTCATAGTCTCCCACCTATCCTACACATGCCTTACTCGAACCCAATGCTAGGGTGCAGTAAAGGTGCACGGGGTCTTTCCGTCCATATGCGGGTAACCGGCGTCTTCACCGGTACCACAATTTCACCGAGCCCGTGGTTGAGACAGTGACCAAGTCGTTACACCATTCGTGCAGGTCGGAACTTACCCGACAAGGAATTTCGCTACCTTAGGACCGTTATAGTTACGGCCGCCGTTTACTGGGGCTTCGGTTCAGAGCTTCTCCCGATTGCTCGGGATAACCCCTCCCCTTAACCTTCCAGCACCGGGCAGGTGTCAGTCCCTATACGTCGTCTTAATTGACTTCGCAGAGACCTGTGTTTTTGATAAACAGTCGCTTGGCCCATTTCACTGCGACCCTTTTCGGCTCCAACCGCGAGGATTGTTACCTACTCAGGGCACCCCTTCTCCCGAAGTTACGGGGTCAATTTGCCGAGTTCCTTAACCACGGCTCACTCGAGCACCTTAGAATACTCTTCCCGTCTACCTGTGTCGGTTTGCGGTACGGACTGATGAATTTCTCCTCTGCGAGGTTTTTCTTGGCAGTGTGCTTAGGGTCAGTTTGTGTCCCATAGGGACTCCCCGTCGCGTCTCGATGTTAACGAGGATGCGGATTTGCCTACATCCTCCATCTACACGCTTGGACCACCTAGGCCAGCAGGTGGCTGACCTTTCACTCCTGCGTCACCCCTCAGAGTCAAGCGAAATTCACCAGGTACAGGAATATTAACCTGTTTCCCATCACCTACGCCTTTCAGCCTCGGCTTAGGGTCCGACTAACCCTGAGTCGATTAACGTTGCTCAGGAAACCTTAGACTTTCGGTGGGCCGATTTTTCATCGACCTTATCGTTACTTATGCCAACATTTGCTTTTCTATGCAGTCCAGCACGGCTCACGCCGCACCTTCACCCCGACAAAGTCGGGATACCACTTCGTGGTTCCCGCATAGAATGCTCCCCTACCACTCTCAGCTAATGCTGAAAGTTCGCAGCTTCGGTAGCCAGTTTGAGTCCCGATAATTGTCGACGCCGAGTCGCTTGACTAGTGAGCTATTACGCACTCTTTAAATGAATGGCTGCTTCTAAGCCAACATCCTAGTTGTCTTAGCAACTCAACATCCTTTCTCTGTTAACTGGCATTTGGGGACCTTAGCCGGCGATCTGGGTTGTTTCCCTTTTGGCAATGAAGCTTATCCCCCACTGCCTGACTCCCGTAGAACATATCAATGGAATTCGGAGTTTGTCTGGGTTTGGTACCGTTGTGACGGCCCTAGCCCAATCAGTGCTCTACCTCCATGACACTATACTACGAGGCTAGCCCTAAAGCTATTTCGGGGAGTACGAGCTATCACCGAGTTTGATTGGTCTTTCGCTCCTACCGTCAGCTCATCCGAGCGGTTTTCAACCCACACCGGTTCGGACCTCCATGGCGTGTTACCGCCACTTCATCCTGGCCAACGGTAGATCACCCGGTTTCGCGTCTGCCGCGCGTTACTTAACGCCCTATTCGGACTCGCTTTCGCTTCGGCTACTCCGCTGAGCGGATTAACCTTGCAACGCACGAGCAACTCGTTGGCTCATTATCCAGAAGGCACGTCGTCACTCTGATTACTCAGAGCTCCGACCGTTTGTAAGCACACGGTTTCAGGTTCTATTTCACTCCCTTCTTAAGGGTGCTTTTCACCTTTCCCTCACGGTACTGGTGCACTATCGGTCACGAGAGAGTATTTAGCCTTACCAGATGGTTCTGGCAGATTCCCACAGACTTCCACTTATTCCGTGGTACTTGGGAGATCATCTCAGAGAGCCGAAAAGTTTTCGCCTACGAGACTTTCACTCTCTGTGGTTTACCTTTCCAGGTAATTCGGCTAACTTTTCGGTTTTTGACTCTCCGACCGCACTGCAATTTGGTCCAGATGATTCCCGCTACCCCATTTGACACAACGCTTGCAGGCTTTTACGTGTCAAATGGTTTGGGCTGTTCCCTTTTCGCTCGCCACTACTCAGGGAATCACATTTTGTTTTCTTTTCCTCCAGGTACTGAGATGTTTCACTTCCCTGGGTTGCCTCTTACCAGCCTATGTATTCAGCTGGCAGTTGCTACCTATTAAGGTAGCAGGGTTTCCCCATTCGGAGATCCACGGGTCCTAGGTTGCTTCCACCTCACCGTGGCTTATCGCAGGTAGCCGCGTCCTTCATCGTCTTCTCGTGCCAAGGCATCCACCGTGTGCCCTTAGTAACTTAACCTAAAATTTTTACACAGGTAAAATTAGCTTTTGGCTCTCAGCTCAGCTTTACAAGAGGAACGCTCACTCTCATAAAGCTTACGCTCTTCCAAAATTTCAAAGAACTCATTTAATTTGTGGAGCTAAGCGGGCTCGAACCGCTAACCTCCTGCGTGCAAGGCAGGCGCTCTCCCAGTTGAGCTATAGCCCCAACTTTCTGTATCAGAAGGTTGGAGCGCCCACCTGCTTTAGTGGGCCTGAGTGGAATTGAACCACTGACCTCACGCTTATCAGGCGTGCGCTCTAACCATCTGAGCTACAGGCCCGGGTTAAACTCAAAAATTAAAAGAACAATAAAAACGAAAGAATGAGTGTGGCTTGTCATAGAACAGTTTTAACTCTTTAGAAAGGAGGTGATCCAGCCGCACCTTCCGGTACGGCTACCTTGTTACGACTTAGCCCCAGTCACCGGTTTTACCTTAGGCGCCTCCCTCTCCGATTGCTCGGAGTTGGGCTAGCGACTTCGGGTACCCCCGGCTTCCATGGCTTGACGGGCGGTGTGTACAAGGCCCGGGAACGTATTCACCGCGCCGTGCTGATGCGCGATTACTAGCAATTCCAGCTTCATGGAGTCGAGTTGCAGACTCCAATCCGAACTGAGGGTGCTTTTTTGGGATTGGCTCCACCTCGCGGTTTCGCAGCCCTTTGTAGCACCCATTGTAGCACGTGTGTAGCCCTGGGCGTAAGGGCCATGAGGACTTGACGTCATCCCCACCTTCCTCACTACTTGCGTAGGCAGTCTCCCTAGAGTGCCCAGCATTACCTGATGGCAACTAGGGATAGGGGTTGCGCTCGTTGCGGGACTTAACCCAACATCTCACGACACGAGCTGACGACAGCCATGCAGCACCTGTCTGGATTGCCTTGCGGCTCCACCGACTTTCATCGGTGGATAATCCAGTCTTTCGAGCCCAGGTAAGGTTCTTCGCGTTGCATCGAATTAAACCACATGCTCCACTGCTTGTGCGGGCCCCCGTCAATTCCTTTGAGTTTCAACCTTGCGATCGTACTCCCCAGGTGGGGTACTTAATGCGTTAGCTTCGACACCGACCCCTTTCGGAGCCGACATCTAGTACCCATCGTTTAGGGCGTGGACTACCAGGGTATCTAATCCTGTTTGCTCCCCACGCTTTCGTGCCTGAGCGTCAGTAACGGGCCAGGAGACCGCCTTCGCCTCCGGTGTTCCTCCAGATATCTACGCATTTCACCGCTACACCTGGAATTCCATCTCCCTCTCCCGTACTCAAGGCTCTCAGTATCAAAGGCAATTTCTCGGTTAAGCCGAGAGATTTCACCTTTGACTTAAGAGCCCGCCTGCGCACCCTTTACACCCAGTGAATCCGGACAACGCTCGCACCCTACGTATTACCGCGGCTGCTGGCACGTAGTTAGCCGGTGCTTTTTCTGAGGGTACCGTCAATTCCCGACAAATCGGGCTTTTCGTCCCCTCTAAAAGGAGTTTACATCCATAAGGACTTCATCCTCCACGCGGCGTTGCTGGGTCACCCTTTCGGGCATTGCCCAATATTCCTCACTGCTGCCTCCCGTAGGAGTCTGGGCCGTGTCTCAGTCCCAGTGTGGCTGATCATCCTCTCAGACCAGCTACCGATCGTAGCCTTGGTAGGCCATTACCCTACCAACTAGCTAATCGGACGCAGGCTTATCTTGGAGCGGATTGTTGCCAACCCTTTAACAATTCCGAGATGCCTCAGAATTGCCTATCTGGTATTAGCCTCGCTTTCGCAAGGTTATCCCAGTCTCCAAGGCAAATTACCTACGCGTTACTCACCCGTGCGCCGGTTTACTCGGGATATTGCTACCCCTTTCTCCCTGACTTGCATGTGTTAGGCACGCCGCCAGCGTTCGTCCTGAGCCAGGATCAAACTCTCCGTAGTAGAGAAGTTTAAATCCTTGAGGTTGAAACTGTTTCTATGACGGACGCCAATCACTCATTCTTTCAAAGAACAAAAAATGCGTCTTTTCGGACGCATTTCTTATTCAAATTTTCAATTAACTTTTTCAATCAAATTGGGATACAAATATAAATCTTTTTTTCAATGCTGTCAAGAGCAATGATAAAATTTTTATAAACTTTGTAAAAGAATTTTTAAGCGGTGCAAGTATAAGTAATTTTTAATTAATGTCAAATAGCTAAAATGAAATTTTTTTACTGCACACCTTGTTATTCTGTAAAACCAATAAAAACAAGAAAAGAGGTTGGAACCATGAAAAGCAAAATTGTAAACCCAATCCCTGAACTAATCCCGGATGAAATTTATATAAGATTAAAAGAACACAATATCATTGACGAAAAAGCTGTTCGTGATTATTTAATCAGAAAAAAATTCCGGGAATTGCGCCAACAAAAAGTCAGTGCAGGAGATGCAATCGATAATATTCGAGAAGAATATCCGTACTTACAATTTGATACAATTAGAAAGATTGTTTATCAAATTAACAAAAACAACTTCTCGTAATTCATTTCTTAATCAAACATAAATATCATTACTTTTTTCAAATTTTTAAGCCCAGTTTCATATGCTGGGCTTATTTTTTATATTTAAACCAATATAAAGGACTTATTTATGAGTAAAGCAAAAAAAATTCAAAAGCAGAAATTTCAAAAAGAAAAAGTTCGATGGTCAATTCCATTGACAAGAAAAAATTTTATATTATTTGTCATCGGAATTCTTCTTCTTATAATAGGGTTTTATATAATGACCATACCTCCTTGGGATAGTGTATTTGCTCTGGTAATTTCTCCGTTAATCTTGTTATTAGCTTATTTTATAATATTTCCATTAGGAATTCTGAAGAAAGAAAATTCTAATTGATAGATGATACTTGCAAAAGTTATTGGGACATTAGTCTCAACTCAGAAAAATTCTTATCTAGTTCAGCACAAACATCTAATTGTAAAACCAGTAGACCTTGATTTAAATCCCATTGGTAACAAAGATATGATTGCATTAGATTTTGTAGATGCAGGAGTGAACGATATAGTTTTAGTCACACAGGAAGGTGATGCCGCTCAGCAAATTCTTGGACACCGAAACGCTCCTGTTCATACAGTAATAGTTGCCGTCGTTGATAAAATTGATGTTGAAAGTTGATGAACAAATTTAACTCGGATGAATTAATTGCACTTTTACAATTAAATGAAATAGAAGGGCTTGGGGTTAATAAAATTAGAAATTTAGTTAATCATTTCACTTCACCTCTCGCTGTATTAAATGCTGATTATGTTGATTTAATGGAGGTTGAGGGCATAAATCAGACACTTGCAAGAAGAATTGTTAATGAAAACATCAATAAAAAATATTTAAATGTGTCTGAGTATCAACTCGGTTTGCTTGAAAAACATCAAGCAAAAATGATCACATTCTGGGATGATGAATATCCCTTTTATCTCAGGAAAATTTACGATCCACCTGTATTTTTATTTATTAAAGGTGAAATAAAGGAAGAAGATGAAAATTCAATTGCAATAGTTGGCACAAGAAATCCAACTTATTATGGTAGAAAAATTACCGAGCGAATTGTTTCAGAATTGATTGAATATAAAATTACAATCGTCAGCGGTCTTGCTCGTGGAATAGATACAATTGCTCATTCAACAGCAATTCAAAAGAAGGGACGAACTATAGCTGTACTTGGTTCAGGTTTGGATGTTATCTATCCAGCCGAAAACAAGAAATTGTTTGCATCAATTCCACAGAATGGATGTATAGTTACAGAATATTTATTTGGCACCAAACCGGACGCAATGAACTTTCCTAGAAGAAATAGAATTATAAGTGGTTTATCGCTCGGTTCAGTAATTGTTGAGACCGACATCACAGGCGGTGCAATGTTAACAGCTAAATATGCTCTTGATCAAAACAGAGAAGTTTTTGCGATCCCAGGAAATGTTGATTCAAAGCAAAGCCGAGGTACTAATTTTCTTATTCAGTCGGGCGAGGCAAAACTTGTCACAAATGCAGAAGATATTGTTGTTGAATTTGGAGAAAAATTTATAAAGAAAGATCAAAAGCTTAAGGAAGTCGATTTATCTTCTCTGAATATTTTTGAAAACAAAATTTATTCTGCCTTAGATTCAGAACCTGTTCATATTGATTTATTAGCCGAGAAAGTTCAACTTACCACATCAGAGTGTCTTGTTCATTTACTTTCACTCGAATTTAAAGGTTTGGTAAAATCGTTGCCGGGTAAATTTTTTACGAAAACCTAATACTTTTTCTTTCCCTTCCACCAATTTTTCAATCTATCTTTTAATGTCTTTTCCTGACCTGAGTCAGTTGGGAAATAATACTGCTTACCTTTCAATTCATCTGGGAGGTAATTTTCTTGAATGAAATGTTCATCATGGTTGTGAGCGTACTTATAATTTTCTCCATAACCCAATTCTTTCATTAATCTCGTTGGTGCATTTCTTAAATGAAGCGGAACCGGATAATCTGGTAGATTTCGCACATCGTCAATTGCTTTTTCTATTGCAATATATGAGGCATTACTTTTTGGTTGAGATGCGAGGTATGTTGCACATTGACTTAAAATTATTCTAGCTTCAGGCATACCAACAAAATGACAGGCTTGAAAAGTAGTTGTTGCTAAAACAAGCGCATTTGGTGATGCATTACCGATATCTTCTGCTGCAAGGATTATCATTCTTCTTGCTATAAAAAGTGGATCTTCCCCTCCTTCAAGCATACGAGCGAGATAGTATACTGCTGCATCGGGATCACTTCCACGTATACTTTTAATAAATGCTGAAATGAGATTGTAATGTTCTTCTCCTAACTTATCATAATCAATCTTTTTTTGTTGAAGTGCTTCTTGAATAATTTCTTTATCTATTTTAAGTTTTTCACCTTTAGTCTTTGCAAGCTCAACAGCAATTTCAAATACATTAAGCATAATTCTCGCATCACCATTTGAATTTCGAATGAGAAAATTCTCATCTATAAATTCAATATTCAATGAGTTTAGGTAAGAATCTTTGGAGATGGCCTGTCGTAGAATTTTTTTAAGATCTTCATCTGAATGCTGTTTTAATACATAAATACGGCATCGGGAGAGCAAAGGAGGAATAATCTCAAAAGAAGGGTTCTCGGTTGTTGCCCCAATCAATGTAATTATACCACTTTCGATTGAGTGAAGTAATGAATCTTGTTGTGCTTTATTAAAACGATGAATTTCATCAATAAACAAAATTGTGTATTTGTTTTTTCGAAAGTTTTCTTCTGCTATTTGAATTATCTCTCTGATTTCTTTGACGCCTGAACTTACAGCACTGATCTGGTAAAAATCAGCATTAATTAAATCTGCGATTAACTTAGCTAAAGTTGTTTTACCACTTCCAGGTGGTCCCCATAAAATCATTGAAAAAATTTTTTTCTGAGCAAGGAGCTTCCTTAAAGCTTTATCTTTGCCAAGAAGATGTTCCTGACCAATGAACTCATCTAATGTTTTGGGTCTAACTCTTTCTGCAAGGGGTATCATCTACTCTTCAATTTTAATTTTATAAATTTTTTCACCTGGCTTAATCAAACCATATTTCTCACGAGCAACTTTCTCGATTTTTTCTGGATTTGATCTGAGCAATTTAATTTCAATTGACAAACTATCGTTGACTTTTTTCAAACTATCAATCGTAGCCTTAAGTTCATTTAAATTTTCGCGATAAAGAAAATAATCATAAAAACCCTGGTTTGAAAAAGTAAGTACAAGCACTAACAATAGAAATAAAAAAATTAGAATTATATAATTAATCGTTTTTGCTTTAAACTTCACCTTAACGAAAGCTCTATGATTTTGTTTATTAACTCGTTAAAACTTAATCCTATTGATTTTGCCGCCATTGGAACAAGACTTAGATCTGTCATACCGGGCAAAGTATTAATCTCTAAAAAATAAGGAATATTATTTTCATCAAGAATGAAATCGACTCTGCCAAAAACTTCGCATCTACAAGAACTAAAAGCAACGAGTGCCTGTCTTTGTATTTCTTTTGCAAGATCTTCATCGAGCTCAGCAGGACAAATATATTCAGTCATACCTTTGGTGTATTTACATTCATAATCATAAAGTTGATGTTTTGGTTTTACTTCAATGATAGGTAACGCTTCATTACCTAATATAGAAACTGTTAGTTCCCTGCCTTTAATATATCTCTCAATCAAAACCTTGTCAGAATATTTAGAAGCCTCTTCAAATGCTTTTTTGAGTTCTTCCTTTTTTTCTACCAAAGAAAAACCAATTGTTGAACCCTGATCATTTGGTTTGAAAATGCAGGGTAATCCAACTTCTTCTAATATTTTTTCTTCATCAAACATCTCATAACTTTTTAACACTTTCCATTCGGGAGTAGATATACCAGTATGTTTTGCTATAACTTTTGAAATATGTTTATCAATGCCAATTGAACTTCCTAAAACACCCGAGCCGGTATATTTTATATTCATCAAATCTAAAATTGATTGAACTGTTCCATCTTCCCCCCATTTACCATGAAGAATAATAAATACTAAATCAACATTTTTAAAAACTTCAAGTTGAAAAGCATCAAGATAATTTGTTGTTTTAACCAATTCTTTATGCAAAGATGGATTGAAAAATTCCTCAGGTGATTGCGGTTGATTTTTTCCAAGGGCAGGATCAATTAAAAAAACTTCATGCTTTAATTCTAGCAGAGCCCGATAAACTGCTTTCCCACTTCTTAATGAAATTTCTCTTTCTGGAGAAGAACCTCCTGCAAGTAAAATGATTCTCAATTTTTTCTCCTTTGGTTTTTGAACTTGATTTTGAAATCCTGGTTTATTTTATAAGTGTTTTCATTTACTTGATAAAGATATTTTAATTGTTTTTTAGTGAGAGGACGTACGCCATTCAGTTGCATCGCAATTGAAAATACTTTTGCAGTGTGTTCTAACTTTTCAAGAAGATAATAAGCTTCCTCAAGATTTTTTCCATAAGTCACTGCACCATGATTTTGAAGTAAAAGCAAATTTGTTTTTTGAATAAAAGGAATTATAGATTTTACTACTTCTTCGGTAGATGGAGTGGAATATTCACAAACTGGGACAAGACCTAAGTTTAAAATTACTTCTGGCAAAAATGGAATATCCAGAGCTAATTTCGAACTGGCAAATGCAGTTGCAAAAATTGGATGGGCGTGTACAACAGCATTTACATCTTTTCTCTCCTTGTAAATTGCAAGATGCATCTTTATTTCAGTGGAGGGCTTTCTTGAACCAGAAATTATTTTTCCATCAAGATTTAAAGTGATTAAATCCTTCTCTGTAATCTTTTCTTTTGGGACCGATGTTGGTGTGCAAATTATTCTATCTTTCTTAATTCTTACTGAAACATTTCCATCAGTTGCTGAAACAAAACCTTTTGAATGAATCTTATGACAAATTTCAACTAATTCTTTTTTGAGCTGCACTTCTTTCAATTTCCTCAATTAATTTCAAATTAATTAATCCATCGTAACCTGTTACCAGCAATGGTTCATTTTCAGTCAAAGCCTTTTGAAAATTCTTAATAAGATTTTGAACTTTATTAGCTTTCATTCTGAATGCTTTTTTAGATTCATCAACTTTTTGAATAGTAAGTTTAACATAGTCGGACCTTTTACCAATCAAATTTTCAATGATAATCGTTCCTTTGTATCCAACAATTTCAATTCTATTAATTGGTTTACCTATACAAAATGAAGCATAAAAATTCCCGTAACCTCCATCTTTAAATTTACAGGAAGCAGTTACAAAATCATCGACTTCGCTTTTATAAATTACATTATCCACAAAACCATCGATAATTTCGATTTCACCACCAAAAAATCTGAGCAAATCAATACAATGAGTTCCAACATCTCTTAAAGCACCTCCACCAAAATCTTTCTGGTATCTGAAATTTTGATTTGGAGGATAATCAAATGATTGAGAAACATTGATCACTACTGGTTGACCAATCAGTCCCGCCTCAATCATTTCTTTAGCTTTTCTTGTTAATGGATGAAACCTTTGAATATAACCAATTGAAAGCTTTACATTATTTTCTTCACAGACTCTAATCATTTCCTCGCCCTGTTGAGAATTTAAAGCCAGCGGTTTTTCACATATGATATGTTTACCAGCTTTAGCCGCAGCAATTACCTGTTCATAATGATATTGATTTGCACTTGTGATGTAAACAGCATCAAAATCTGCAGAAAGAAATTTTTCAAAATCATCAAAGTATTCTTTAATTGAATATAAACCTGCAACTTCCTTCGCTCTCTCAAAAGAATGACTGAAGAGAGCTGTAATTTTGGATCTTCTCAATCCTTTGATTGCAGGAATGACACTATTAACAGCAAAGTTACCCAGCCCTGCAATTCCCCATTTGAACTTTGGTTCTAAAACATTCTTTATAGTTTTCATAGTTTCGATTTGTTTAATTAATTTTTTTAGTTGAAAAATTTTATCTAAAAATCCACCACAAACTAAACAAAACAATCACAAGCACAAAAGACATTACAATATTAACAATTCTCCATTTGTTCTTTTCACTGATTTTATTTTTATCGAAGATTAAACCTTTCAACTTTTCTTCAGATGGTTTTTCTGTGAGTAAACTCACGAATACAAGTACTGAAACTGAGATCACAAACAAAATAATCGCATAGTGCAGAAAATTGATTGAAGCAACTGCTCTCAAAAATTCATTTTCAAGTGGAGCTATTATATTATTAATCTCAAGTACCAATCGAATTGTGCCTAAAACAAATCCTGTTAACAACGCACTAATTGCTCCTTTGCCATTCACCCTTTTCCAGAAAAGTCCGAGTAAAAATATTGCAGCGATTGGAGGTGAAATATAAGCCTGAACACTTTGCAAATAGACATACATACGATCATCACTCAGAAGTCCAATAAATGGTATCCACAATAATCCAAGAACTACCATCAAACCAGTTGTTAATCTTCCAAATCTTACTACTGATTTTTCATCCGCATCGGGTTTTATTTTTTTGTATAGATCAATTGTCACGAGTGTAGAAGTGGAATTAAACATTGCACTTAATGAAGACATTAAAGCTGCAAGCAATCCCGCAACAACAATTCCTCTAAGTCCAGTTGGAAGAAGGTTCGTAACCAGCCATGGATAAGCTTGATCTCCGGCCACCTGACCATGAGAAAGTTGATAAGCAATTATTCCCGGAAGAACTAAAATGAATACTGGTAAGATTTTTAGAAATCCGGCAAAGATAGTTCCACTTTGTGCATTATGTAAATTTTTAGCACTTAAAACACGCTGAACAATGTACTGATCAGTACACCAATACCAGATTCCTAAAATCGGTGCGCCAAAGATAATCCCTGTCCATGGAAAATCTGGATGAGTCATTGGCTTGAACATACTCCAGAAATCTGCTGGAGTATTTGCTACCAAATTTAACCATCCTCCTGCTTTATCTAATCCAATCAGAGTTAATGCAACTGAACCTATTATCAGAATCAACATTTGAAATAAATCGGTATAAATAACAGCAGAAAGTCCACCAAGAATTGTGTATAACCCGGTAATCAACACAATAACAATAGCAGAAGTATACATATCCCAACCAACAACAGCTTTTAGCAAGATCCCGCCGGCGTAAAGTGAAATTGAAATTTTTGTCAAAATGTAACTGATAATTGAGACAATGCTTAAATAATATCGTGAAGCTGAATTATATCTCCTTTCAAGAAATTCGGGCATAGTAAAAACGCCTGAACGAATATAAAATGGAGCAAAAACCCATCCGAGTAAAAGCAAAATTAAACAGGCAAGCCACTCAAAATGACCAACAGCTAATCCAGATTTTGAACCTGTTCCAGCAAGACCAAGAAAATGTTCACTCGAAATGTTTGTCGCAAAGAGTGAAGCCCCAATGGCAATCCAACCGACTTTTCTACCTGCAAGAAAATACTCTTCAGAATTTCTTGTCCTTCTTCTCCAGTAAAAACCAATAAGAAGAACAATAAAAATGTAAACAGCAATTATTGAGTAATCAATGAAGGACATATTTTCATTCATCATTGCCTCCAGATTTTTAGAGATTGTAAAATTTAATTTTATAACTTTTGTTCATAAATCTTATCTGGCAAACAAGTCTTAAATGATAATGATTATAAAATCCATTTTTCTATCGAAAGATTTTCGATTATATAAAAACTTAAAAATTGTTTTCGAGATTTTCTAATTCAATGTGACCTTTCCAGTTTGGATGTGGTTTGAATTTATATTTAATGCAGTTTGTCACATTCTTACCATCCAGGGATTTATCATTTGAAATTACTTTTGTACACTCTGACGTAAATAAACTTAACGGATACTTTTTTTCTTCCCAGCCAAATTTTATCATTCTAATTTTTTTAAAGTCAAAGCCCATCAGGGTTGAGGCAGCAGTATCAACCGCAAGGATGTTTTCACCTCCAATTAATGTTCCTATATTTTTTGGTTCGGGAGACATTGGACCATCTCCTTCGCCTGCAATAATTCCATCAACGATTGAGAAAATATTTCTTTGAGGTTCATTTTTCATCTGACCATTTGAGTCGGCGTATAAAAATATTCTTGCAAGATCCAGAGCCATTCTCCACGCTGTATCATTACCATACCAGTTGCCACCGTAAATTCTATCTTTCGTATCTGGCGGTGAGATTATTTTTTTTGATCTTAAGAAATTCAAAGTTGGTTGAGCAATTGACTTGATTAATAAAAACAATTTATCTCCGAATCGACTCCGCTTTGCAAAAAAGTGATCGCTGAAAAATCTCGTAAACTTTCTGTAAATTTTTATATCAGCTTTTTCGCTCGGCGGGAATTCATCTCCATTTTGATCAGGTGTACCAATTCTATAATGAGCCAGATAATTTTTATCTCCATTTATTCCAACAAGCAATTTAATATTAAGTGTAACTCCAACTTTTTTATGAGTTTTAAGTTTTGGGAGACAAATTACTGTATCGGCACTCAAAATTGTTTTAGAGACGCAATACTTATGAACTCCGTTGGAATGATTCATTACGGTGAATTTTCTATCGTAATCGGCACCATAAAGATTTTCAAGTCCAGGTAAATTGTGTAAATAACTGTCTTCACCCAAGTTAATGATTTCATAACCAAGTGGATCAGCATTTTCATTAATCACAAAACTATCTGATGGGAAATATCCTTTATCGTAGTCAAACTTGCAGGTAAGTTTTCTGATATCAATAAGTTTGAAATCAATTGCAGAATTTTTTCTGTAGAAATCAAAGATTGAGGATAAGTTCATTATCTGTTCAATTTTATCAAGCTCACAGTTCATCTGTGGAGCTTCTGCAATAACCAGGTTGCCTTCACCTTTCAGTGCAATTAAACAATAATCAGCGACAGCTCGAATGATAGACGGATGAGTTAAACTGGCATATATATCATAGCCACCTTCATTAAAATGCAATACAAAATTTGGTTTCAAAACAACACTGTAGCCCGGCTTAATCAAATGACCAAGTGGATTCCACTTCTCAGTTCCGAAATTTTCTTTATCATAGCCAAGAAGGTAAAATAAATTTCTCACAGCTTCGTAGGCATCACATCCTGTAAATGATTGATCAACAAATTTTCTATCGAAAGGATATTCGGGATAAAATTTATTTGGATGATAAGGAGGATTCTGTGAATAACGACAACTCTCATCATTAAATATTGCAACTAAATTTGCTCTTCTACTATCAACTATTTCTTTCATTTTATTTTCTCAATCTTAGACCAATTTTTGATTTCCAGTTTCTGATCAAGGAATCTAAGTTTACCGCTTTTCGTTCTTGGAATTGAGTTGACGATTTTAATTTCAAGATCTGTATCTTCACCTAATTTAAATTTAATGCTGTCGTAAACTCGCTTCAAATCTTTATCAGTGAATTTTTCATTTGGAAGAATTTTAAGAATTAATTTTCCCGGTGTATCCTGATAAAATTGAAACTGACGAACATTGTCAAAAGTCTCATCGTGCATATTGATCGCTGTCATTGAAATCAATCTGCCAGTTGAAGTAACAACCAACTCTTGTAATCTACCTTCAATTCTTTTGAAAAGTCTGTAATTAAATCCATCTGGACTTTTTTGATTTGTATGAGTTGCAAGATCCATAGTTCTATATCTAATAAAAGGCATTGCAAAATTATAAAAACCAGTTGCGACTATTTCACCAGTTTCGTTTTCTTCTGTTATTTCATTACCTGCTGAATCCAGCAACTCAGTCAATCCATATTGCGGAAAAACATGGAACAATCTCGAATTCTTTGACCAGGGAGCCAGCGAAACTCTCTCCGCCTGTCCATACCAGGTATGTACTTTTGTATTAAATGCTTTTTCTATTAGATCAATTTGTTCATCGTAAATATTTTCTGAACCAAGCATAATTGCTTTCAGCTTAAAGGAGAGCTGATAATTTCTTTCAATCATCAATTGAGCGAAAAGCTCAGCGGCAGAGGGATAAGCTTGAATAAAATCTGGTTTAATCTCGTTAAGTTTTTGGTAATATTTATCAAAAGTTTTCTCATTAAGATAATAGGTTGAAAACCTCCACTCTTTTTTCGATGGTTTGTAATCAAAAAGTTTATTTTCATTTCCAACAAATTCACCTCTAAGAACAACCGAAGTATCAGTCAATTTACAATTGACCCATCCCCAATGATGATCAAAGAAGGCTAAATCAATTTTTTCAAGTGATGGAGGTTGATAAAAACCAAATGGAATTGCTGTAGAGCCTCCTGTAGTCACATACATTAATTTACTTCTCGAAAATTCTCTGGAGATAAATTGATCAAGATTATCTCTAATTTCTTCTTTGGTAAGTAACGGAAATTTTTTTATGTCTTGCAGATTTACAAAATCCTTTGAGCTGACTCCAAACTCAACAAATTTTTTCTGATACCAGGGGATATTTTTTTCAGCATATTCAAGAATTTTCTTTGTTTGTTGATATTGATATTCATCTAATTTTTCTTTGTCCCAGTATTGCGACTCTTTAAGAAATTTTTTGAACTGAGAGAATTCTGGATTGTACCTCCATTCGAATGGGATAAAACTTTTAAGCCAATCGAAAGATTTTTCGAGAGATTGGAAAATGAGATTATCCCGACCGAGTTTATTTCGCAACCAGAGTTTTGAATTGTAAAGGATACTCATACAAAATGAAAAATAATAAAATTATGAATTGATTTTCATCGATAATTACTTTGGAACGATAAAAATATCATTAATCCGAATTGAAAAAGTGAATCACACAATCCTCTCCCAATCAAAAGTATTCTTCTTGAACTTAAACTCTAAACTAAATTCAATTTACTTTCAAAACTTCGATATCATTCAACAATCACAATTTCTTTTGCCTTTCCAATCCCTCGTAGATCAGGATAATACATCAAAGATGCAGCTGACGGCGGAACTAAATAAACTCCTGGAAACTGCGCATAAGTCAGATAACTGAATGTATATTCTCCACGACTGTAGTTAGTAACAAAGAAAACCGCTCGCCTGTCTCTTAATTCTTTATGATGATACCAGCCAGTAAATGAACCTTGTTCTTCAATGCTTTGCAAGTATTCAAATCCAGGCACGAGCGGATCTTCGAGCATGAAATATTCATAATCATTATTTGATTTTACTTTAATCTCAACAAAAACTCGTTCACCTACTTTAATTGTATCTTTCACCTCTGAAAGTTTTTTCTCAAACTTTTCTCCTTCTTTCACATAAGATAATTTGTAATATTTTCGTTCTACAACAAAATGCTGGTTGCTTTCAGCTGCCTCATTAACAAAATATTTTTCAATTAATGAACAGTATAACTTCCCTTTACCCGATTTAGAAATTTCCAATTTGTTCTTACCTTTTTTAAGCTGTTCTGAGCTTAAATCAATTATGATCTCATTCGAAGCAATACTTTGTTTTGTAAACTTAAATGACTTTACAACTTTATCATTTAATCTCACATCCACAGAAAAATCTGCATCAAGCTCCGATGAGCTTTTCAGATAATCAACAAGAGAAAAAATAACTGTAGCTGTCTGTTTGGTGCTCATCCAGAAATTTCCTTTCTTCTGATACATCAGCCATCGAATTCCATTTTCTATCAAATTTGACTTTTCGCCTGTAATTATTAGAGATTTTAATGCACTTGCAGTAATTTCAACTTTGTCATTTATAAATCTGGCTGCAAAGGATTCATCTCCCCAATAAACCATATTCCCTTCAATTACTGCTAACTTCAAGAGTGATTTTTTCAAATCATCAATTTCATCTTTAAACCCGTTTTCATTTGCAATCTGAATTAAATAAGATAAAACAAAAGGATCTTTCTTCAACGAAACCAACTCATTGAATTTTTCTCTGATCAAATTCTTGTCGCTGTTATTCTCATCAACAAATTTTTGAACCTCCGCAAGCGAAAACAAAATGTAAGCTCGAGTTCTTGAATCAAGCATCTTATCATCAATAAACTTTCTGAGTGCTTCCAATCCTCGATTAAACATTTCTTGATCAACACTAAAACCAGCGGACTTTGTAAGCGTTAATCCATAAACCACATAAGCTGTCATAAATGGATTTGTTTGATCATTTTCCCACCAGCCCCAGCCACCATCTTTGTGCTGAAAATCTTTTAGTCTCTTTAAGCCTGATTTGACTACTTCAGGAAGAATTTCAAATGTTTTTGATTGAACATTGATACCCAATTCGTTGATAAGATTGGCAACAATAATCGAAGGCAAAAATCTACTCATAGTCTGCTCAACACATCCATAAGGATAACCGACAAGGTCATCTAAGGAATTCAAAATGTTTCCAATTAAAGTGGGGCTTAACTTCAAAATCACTTTCTGTTTGGGTTGAGCATTGTTTATTTCAAATTCTTTCACGAATGAATCTTTGCGTTTATCCAGACTAAAATTTTTTGCAATAACAATCGGAATTCCTTGTGGTTCAACAGGAACACTTATTTCAACACCGTCTGACTCAACAATTTGTTCACTTGTTTTCAATACCAGAGCTTTCGCAGTAATTTTCAAAGTATCAACATTTTCACCTACTCGAATCCGCCAGATTGTTTTTAAAACTTCATCTGGTTTAATTATCTCTTCCCTTGTAAATGGATTAATTATTCTTTGATGCATTCGCTCGTTAAAGTCGTTAATAATCTCACCATTCTTTAAATCGAGCTGAACTCTAACCAATTGCTCTGTATCTGAATAATTATGGATAAGAACTGGCAGAGAGATTTCATCTTTTTCACCGATATATCTTGGAACTTCAACTCTGATTAGAAGATTTTTCTTAACAAGCACATTGAAAAAATTTTCTCCTGATTTTGAATCATAAGTTATTGCTTTAATTGTGTTTCTCCACGAAGTCAGATTATCTGGAAATTTTACTTCAAAATTTGCTTCTCCATTTTCATCAGTTGTAAGAGCTGGATTCCAGAATATTGCGTCTTTGAAATCTTTGCGAATAACTGGTTCTGAAAATTCTTTCAAAGCAGAACCTTGAAGGCGATCCATTTCACTTTCGGGAGAAACTGCATCGAGTGATTGTTTGTAAAGGACATTTACACCTCGCAGGATATAATCTTTATCAACAATGGATGGAACTGAAATTTCTATCGGGAAGAGTCTTATTACTCCAAGATCTCTGATGCTTCTTTCTTTCAAATCATTAATTCGAATTACTTTGTTTTCAAACATATTTGAACTGATTAGAAGTAAATAATTCCCCGATGAAAGTGATGTAAAAATAAATCTGCCATTTTCGTCTGTACTTAGCTTTAATTGCTTATTATCTTTTATCAAAATCAGTTCAATTTTTTGAATAGGTTCATTAGTGCTTGCATTGATTAATCTACCAGTAATTTTGGATCTTCCTTTTTTTGAAAAAAAGAAAAACTCAGGCTGTTTCAAAAGCCCTTGTTCTCTGGTTTGTTCATAAAAATAATCCGAATAGATTTCCATTGATGAAGTATAAATCTTATAAATAGATGACTGATTGAAGAAATCGAAAATATTTTCTGATAGTTCTGGTCTTATTGAAAAAATACTTTCGTCAATTATAGATGCTGAAAGTTCAGCGTCCTTTACTGGTTTGCCAGTGTGATCTTTAACTTTAATTTTAATCTTTCCTTTTTCTCCAGGTTTATAAGAATTTTTATCAGAATAAATTTCTACACTCAGCCTCTTTTCATTTTTTAATATTCCAATCTTTTTTAATGAACTATAAAATTGATTATCATAATAAAATCCCGCTGATATATGAGTGATCGATGGTAGCTTTGTTTTGAACTTAACCACTATGGATGAACCATTAAGTTTTATTACTCTTTTATCATAAATTTTTGATTGCTCAAGAGTAAGCAGCAAATTGATATTTTTAACTGGTGATATTATTAAAAACTCAAGTTCTTCATTTTCATCGTAAATGTCTTTGGATGGAATAATCTGTAATCCTTCACGCAATCCAGACACATCGAAATTTTTATCTCCCACATAAAAATTTCCTCTCGCTGTTACAGTTTTATTTTCATCTTCAACAATTACTAAATAGGAATATCTTCCACTCTCCTTAACTCTATACTGAACATAAGCAATTCCATCAGACTGAGTTTTTCCAGTTAATGTATCTACATCTTCATAGTAATCTATAAAGTTATAATTATGAATTTTTTGAATGATGACTTTGAATTCTTTGCTGACAGGTTTGAATGAAAAATCAGTTGTTATGATTTTTAGAATCGCATTTGCATTTGTTGGATAGAAATATCTATCGGGATTTGTGGTGACTGAGACTTTATATTTTGTCACATAAAACTTTTCTGTCCCCATCACCTCTCGGTTCGATTCGTCTTTCACATAAGCCACAACTTTGTATTCAAAATTTGTTAGTAATTCCTTCTCAATAACAAAAATATAATCAAGCTCTCCATTAGAAATTTTACCTTCTGTTTCTATGATTAATTCAGGCTGATAATAAGGGATGATATCAACAAAACATCCACGATAAAATTTTGCATAAGGTTCAAATTCCCACCAGTGTCTGATAAGTGGACTTCGATAAATTAAAAGTTTGGCTTTCCCTTCTGAAAGTTTTTCACCGAAAAAATATTCAGCGGTAACTTTAATTTTAACCGAGTCGTTTTCGGAATAATTTCCTTTGTTTGTCTGCACAGAGACCTTGTATTCAGGTTTCTTGTATTCTTCAACAAAGAACGAGGATGCATAACTGAAATTCTCAATAATTACTGAAATCGTATAATTACCAAGCTGGGCATCATCGGGAATTTCAAATAAGCCGTTTATTGTCCCATTTCGATTTGTTGTGAAGATTGAATCAAACAATGGGGAATTATCTGGCATTAATACTTTTACTTGAACATGAAGATTTTGTGGTGTGGTTAATTCGTCTTTGTCCCTTAAACGAACAATTGATTTGAAGAAAACTTTTTGTTGTGGTCTGTAGACTGGCTGATTTGTATAAGTGTAAACTAAATATTTATCATACTCATCAGTTGGTGAGAATACTGGTCCCTGGATAAGTATCGTAGTGTCGTTTTCTGTTAATGCAATGAAAAATTTTCTGTCTTCAGGTCTGTTGCCAATTTTTTGATAAACAATTCCATTTTCATCTGTTCTTAATGAATATATTTTTTTGTCAAGTGAGATTAAGTTCAGTTTCAAGTTCGGTATTGGTTCGGAAGTTTTTCGATTGGAAACATAAATCAAAATTTCGTCAATGCTTCTTTTTGAGATTAACCCAATTTCTGAACAGGCGAAGAAAGAATAACCAGTTGTCTTATAATTTATTGCTCTTATAATATAGTTTCCTCGGCTATTAATCTTTCCGAGATTAAATCTTTGGTTGAACCAGATATTATTAGTCTCCACCATTTTTTCTGATGAACTAACCAATTCAACTAAAGAGCTGATTTTATTAAAGGCTTCATCTGTAAAATTCAACAAATCAATAGTGGAAGAAATAAATTTTAGTGGGTCTTTAATTCTATAAATTTCAAATGTGATCATACGAGAGACTAAATTGTACCCACTGACTTGTACCTGAACTTCCTCATCGGGGAGAATATTTTTATTTGTATAAATGTAAAAACTCGACTGACTGAAAATTGTTTGAATGAAGATGAAAAAGAGAGGAATAATTTTTTTTATCATTTTGAGTTCTCGTTTTTTGGTTATTACTTGCGAGTGGGGATTAAGTTGCCGTTCTAAATTGATCATATAGATTTTTTTGAATTTTCAAATCAAATTTTATTTACAATAATTTTTGAGAAGCAAGTTTAATGTTAGAAATTCAATATAAATTAAAGAATGATTAAAAATCTTGAAACTATTGTATTAGTTATCTTTTCATTAAATGCCAGAGGAGTTCAATAAGATTAACCCCTAATTAAATTGAGATAAGCAGCAAGTGCAAAAAATAATAAAGAACCCCGTAGGGGTTCAATATGATTAGCCCCCAATTGTATTGGGTGAAAAACGAAGGTAAAAAAAATAAAGAAGCCCACAGGGGTTCAATTATAAAATAGAATTCATTCTACAAAAAATATCTCCTTCAAAATCTATTAATCACATTCAACCCCTTCTGGGATGAAAATTTCTTTTGTTTATCTTAATTCCGAATACAATTCGTGGATATTCAAATTTAATCACTGCGGGATCAAGGAATGTTTTTAAAACTTTAATTCAGACACTATTAAATCTTAAACTTTAAAATTATCATCATTCCATATTCTAAAAAATAAATTGCGACCTTGCGGATAAAAAACTATCTCACAAGGCCGCAAAAAATTAAATGGTCTAAATCAAAATATCACTTTTTGATGGGCCAATCAGGAATTTCGGGTAGTTTTGCTGGCTTCTTTTTCATCTCTTCTTTAATTATTTCAAGAGCCTTTTCGAGTTGCTGATCTCTGCCCTCAAATTCAAGAGCTGGATCATTATCAACAACAATATCTGGCTCCATTCCAACACCTTCAAGAATCCATTCACCTTCAACGCTGAAATTTGCAAACTCTGGACGATTTAGATATCCGCCATCAACAAAAGGAAGGGTTCCTCTTATTCCAACTACACCACCCCAGCTTCTCTTACCAATCACTTTTCCGAGATTGTTTTTCTTGAATTGATATGGAAAAATATCACCATCAGATGCGGAAAATTCATTTACAAGACAAACCATCGGGCCTAAAAACACAGCTGAGGGATATGTGGTAACAACTTTCGAGTTTCTTGCAATTCCCGCCATTGTCATTACTCTTCTTAATCTCTCAATAATCATTTGAGAAACAAACCCACCACCATTATAACGAACATCAACAATCAATCCTTCTTTGCGAATTTGTGGATAAAAATATTTTACAAATTCATTCAACCCATCAATCCCCATATTTGGAATGTGAACATATCCAACTTTTCCATTAGTCGCTTCTTCCACTTTCTTTCGATTGTTCTCAACCCAGTTGAAATATCTCAATCCACTTTCTGTTGAAATCGTCTTTACGATAAATTCTTTTGATCCTTCGTCAACTGGTTTTGAATTGACTTTTATTTTCACCTGCTTATTTGCTTTGTTAACCAGAAGTTCATAAGGATTTTTTACTCCTTTCAAAGAGACTCCATCAATCTCTAATAAATAATCACCCTCTTTCACATCAATTCCAACTTCAGTGAGAGGCGAGCGAGTCGATTCATCCCAGTTTCTTCCCGGCAAAATTTTATCGATTATATAATATCCGCTCTTCTGATCTAATTTCAACTCAGCTCCAAGAAGTCCCACAGGAATAGATTCAATTTTCGGTAAATCTCCACCGCCAACATAGGCATGACCTGCATTTAATTCACCGATCATTTCTCCAATCAAGTAAGTTAAATCAGAGCGGTGAGCAACATACGGCAAAAGTTCTTCATAATTCTTTTTTACTTTTTCCCAATCAACGCCGTGCATATTAGGTGCGTAGAAGAAATCTCTCATCTGTCGCCAGCTTTCGTAAAAAATTTGTCTCCACTCATCACGACGATTTAATGTCATCGTCATATCGTTAAGATTAAGTTTACCTTCACCAATTTTTAGATTTGTTGATAAATCAGTAATGTAATAATCGTTGCCGAGTTTGTATAGAATTTTTTTCCCATTAGATGAAATTTCAAATCCATCTATCTGACCAATTTCTACTTCTTTCTTCTTCTTAAAGTCGAATGCTTTAAGAATTGATTTGTTACCTGAAGATTTCAAATAATAAAGCACGCCGCTTACAGATCTTAAAGAGCGATAATTACCTGCATCAACTGGCAGCTCAAATATTCTTTCTGAAATTCGTTCAAGATCAATTACTAAATCTTTTGTTTTGTTTTCGTCTTTTTTCTGATCCTGCTTTTCCGATGATTTTGTTTCAGCTGAATTATCTACAGATACTTCATCATCTTCATAAAGGAAAGGTGATTTTTCTTTATCGCTTAATGTTATTCCGTAAATTTTGGTCATATCTGTGTAAACAAAACTTCTTTCAAACGCACCAAGTGTCGGATTGAAATTTCTATCCGATAAGAAGAAAATATACTTGCCATCTACATCGAAAACAGGTGAATATGAATTGAAGAATTCACTCGTGATTTTTGTTGATTTGTCAGATTGTAAAGAATAAATATAAATTGTTGAGAACCCGCTTTCTTCAAGAGTAGTAAATGCAATCCATTTACCATCAGGTGACCAATCGTAATCTCTAATTTCCCATCGATTTGATTGGAAAACTTGTTTGGTTTTCTTTGTTTCGATATCAACATAATACAATCTCATCTTTTTATCAGAACACAAAAGTTTTTTAGAATCAGGTGACCATTTCAATTCAAAGCGATAAGTATCTGCATCTTTTGTTAATTGAATTTGTTCACCTTTGCCATCTTGAGATAAAATATAAATTTCTGTCTCCCCTGTTTTATCACTGATAAATGCGATGTATTTTCCATTGGGCGACCAGACAGCATTTCGCTCGTGAATACCTGATGAGTTTGTCAGATTTTTAGTAATGCCTTTTTCTGCCGGAACAGTGAAAATTTCACCTCTTGCAGTAAACAAAGCTCGTTTGCCATCGGGAGAAATTTCATATTGAGTAATGAAATTCTTCACATTCAAAATTTTTGATCTTGCTGTATTAAAATCATCCTGAATATAAATTGTAACTTTCTGATATTTATCTGTTTCACAATCGAGTAAGTAAATATATCCGCCATTTTCAAAAGTAATTTCACCTTTGCCGAGCGAAGGAAATTTTACATCAAACTTATCGAAGTTTGTAATTTTCCTGGTTTCTTTTGTCTTGGTGTTGTAAACATAAATATTCATTCTACCATCTCGATCAGATAGATAATAAATTTTATCTTTATACCACATTGGTATTATATCCTGCGCATCGTTCGATGTAATTGCTTCTGTCTTTTTAGTCTTGAAATCATAAATCCATATTTCGTCTGCCTGACCTCCGCGGTATCTTTTCCAGGTTCGATATTCTCTGAAAACTCTGTTATAAGCGAGTTTTTGTCCATCAGGAGAAAATGAAGCAAAACCACCTCTCGGAAGTGGAAGTTTTTCTGGCATTCCACCATCTTTTGAAATAAGATAAAGATGTCCAATCCAGGCATTAAAACTTTCGTGTCGTGATCTGAAAAGAATTCTATTTCCATCGGGATGCCAACCCATAACAATTTTATCAGGACCCATTCTTTCTGGAAGATTTGGAATATCAGAAGTGTAAGTTAATCGTACAGGTTCACCGCCATCTAAGTTCATCAAATAGACTTCTCTATTTCCATCATATTCACCAGAAAATGCAATAAATTTTCCATCTGGAGAAAATCTGGGAAACATTTCATAGCCTTCAAACGAGGTTATCTTTCTTGCAACTCCACCCGATTTTTCGACAAGATATAGATCGCCTGCATAAACAAAGACAATTTTATCTGCAGAAGAATTTGGATAACGGAGAAGACGAGCCTCGTTTGAAAATAAATTTGAAATTGAAATGAGCAGGAAAAGTATGAACAACTTTTTCATTTCTCTACCTCTTTTTTTGTTAGACTTTGTAAAACAAAGTTACAAGATTTTTATTGAAGATAGATGCAGAATAAAATGTCAGATAATTAAGTCCAAAGATTAAAAAAAATATTGGAAGGGGTTTAGTTAAGGTTTGATAGAAACGAGAAGAAACGAGAGTTTATTTTGAAGATTTAATGAAGTTGTGAGAGTTTAAGCTGAAATAAAAAAATCATTTCATTTTTTGATCGAGAAAATAATTCTAAAATTTGATTGGTTCGTCTAATTATTTTAAGAACATCCTATTTTTTATAGAAATTCAACAACAGATAATTAACCACGAAGTGGTTAAATTATTATAGAGTGAAATTCACACAAGCAAAAAAAATTAAAACTCCGAAGGAGTGACATTTTAAGAACAGTGATAAAAATAAATCAATCAAATATTTGAATTGATTCTTTGTTTTATTATAATTTCATCTCTTCAGGATTTTGTTTTTTTGTGGACGCTTGTTTTTTTCTATAATAATTTCATCCATTTTGGATTTGATTTTTTTATGTGCGGCACTTAATTCTTTCTACAAATAGGTCGTCGCTATGCGACTTTTATTTTGGGCTCTTCGCAATTTTCCTACTACAAATAGGTCGTTGCTACGCAACTCTAATTTTGAGTTGTTCAATATTTTTTCTCCAATTAGTTCATTGATTTGGGATTTCTTTCAAAAAATCTTTTTATAATTTTTAGACGATTTCTATTAAAATGTCTGTAGGTAATTTTATTGTTTTTATTGAACTTAGAAAAGCTTCATAGAAGCGACCTATTTGTAGAAAAGACAAGAAATAAGAAAATACCAAAGCTCCATCGGAGCGACCTATTTGCAAAACTAACCACGAAGTGGTGAAATTATTATAGAATGAAAATTACACAAACCCAAAAATTAAAACTCCGAAGGAGTGACATTTTAATTTCAATCACCAAATACCATTGATCAGAAATTTTGTTCTTTTATTGTGTTAGTCATAATGTCATCCCTTCGGGATTTTATTTTTCTTGTGTCTGCGATTTTATCTATAATAATGTCATCCCTTCAGGATTTGTAATTCCTTATCCCCTCAATTTTTCCTAAAATAATTCCATCCATTCTGAATTAGATTTTCAATTCATGGAAATTAAATCAATCTCTTTTGGGGGATAATTTTCTCAACTCCGAAGGAGTTGAATTTGATTAGCCCCGAGTTGCACTCGGGGACTATCGTCAAAAGAAAATTCCAACCCTGAAGGGGTTGAATGTGGGTTTCAAAATTTTTTTAATGTCTTATTGGAAATGGAATTTTTTAGATCAAAAAAATTTTCTTGTAATTGAACCCCTTTGGGGTTCTGTGGGTTTTTGTTCTCATATACCCCCAATGCGATTGGGGGCTATTCACATTAAACCCCTTCGGGGGTTTTTATATTTTTTATTTTTTTATGTGTAATTGTTTTTTCTATAATAATTTCATCCATTCTGGATTTGATTTTTTATTCGGTATATAATTCGTTGTACAAATAGGTCGTCGCTACGTGACTTTTATTTTTGGTTGTCCAACATTTTTCCTACAAATAGGTCGTTGCTACGCAACTTTAATTTTGGGGTTGTCAAACATTTTTTCTTTTATCGCTGGTGGGTAAAATGTTAGAAAATTGATTTAAAACAAAAAAGCCAGCCAAATCAGGCTGGCTTTTAAGTCTCAGTTATTTCAAATAAATCATCTTCTTTATCGCTGTAAATTCTCCCGCTTTCATTTGATAAAAATATATTCCACTGCTCAAACCCAAATTCCCAGCATCAAGTTTTACTTCGTATAATCCTGTATCTTTAAACTCATTAACAAGAGTTGCAACTTCTCGTCCCATCATATCAAAAAGTTTTATTTGCACAAAACTTCTTTCTTTAATAGAATACTTTATTCGTGTCTCGGGATTAAATGGATTTGGAAAGTTTTGATAAAGCTCATAATCATAAACAACCGTCTCATCTTCATCTATACCTGTAATTATTTGACTCCATTTTTGTTTTGCATAAGATAAATTACTCTGCAAGTGTGAGAGGTTATTACCTGCCAGAACCGCAAATGCAACATTCAAAGTATCGTTTGGATTAATTGTGTAAGGTCCGCCAGAAGCTACAAAAGAGACATCACCAGCACCAGCCTGTGTTTTAGATACACCTCCGCTGATTGCTTGCCACTTTTCATCATCAGTAAATCCATCATAAATTCCCCAGCCACCATCACCACCTGCATTCAGAATAGCTCTAAAATGGTAATTGTTGTGAGATAATAAAGCCGAGCCAACATAATAAGGTGTTGTTCCAGGTTGATTGTAAACATAACCCATCTTATTCACAGCATCCCACATTGCAACATCATCAAGACCGCTGTTATTAATTAAATCCCAGTCAAAAAATAATCCTGCATAGAAATTAGTTATCTGTGTCGAAGTTGTGTTTATAAATTTGTAATGAAGGATAACAAAATCGGTATAGGGATTACTTGAATACTCATAAGAATTCAAGATAACCTTCACACCAATTTTATTTGCTCCAGCTCCATCATCATTAAAAATTGAGAGAGATTGCAAATCTGAAATTGTACCAGGGAAAAAACTTTTTATTGGACTGATAATTGTAAAATCCTGATTTTGAGCGTTGCCAGTTTGATTTCTTGCAACATCAGAAATTTTTGTTGAGCTTGTTCCAATAATTAATGCACCTTCAAATAAAAGATTGCTGCTTGATTTGTATTTAAATCCCTGCCCCTGACTGTTTGTTGGATAATCGTTGAAAGCCAGATTACCTTTGCTTCCAATTGTAATTGATACTGAACCATTGTTCAAAACTGTATAACTTGGATTTGCGATAAAATTGATGATCTGCCAATCAGAATAAGTTCCATCTGAGAAATTTAAGAGCAATCTAACATTCAAATCATAACCTATAGAACTTGAAGCTTGAATTTTAAATGGTGCAGTGTAATTATTAAAAACTTCTCCAGACGATTTCGTTCCTGCGTTAAAGTTTCCATTAATAACTGAAATTCCTGATGTTAAGGAAGTTAAGGTGATATTTAAATTATTAGTTGAATTCAAAATATTTTTGAAAACAATTTTTATTTCAGCCTGTTCGTTTGCTTCGAGGATTTCATTTCCATTGCCCAGCGGCGCATTATCGCTCAATTGATATGAAAGCATTCTAACAGATGTGTTTATTGAATCTTGCAAAGCTCTCCAGGCGTTAACTCTACCTTTGCCAAGCATATAACGATAAGTCGTATTTACACTGTAATTATCATCACAACCAACGCGAATTTTTTCAGCAGCCTGTTCAGGAGTAAGAAAAGGATATTTTGCTCTGACCAGACCAGCGATTCCTGCTACAAGAGGAGAAGCCATTGAAGTGCCTGTTAATTGAGCATAAGAGCTTGAACCCCATGTATTGTAAAGTGCTGTTCCTGGTGCACTTACATCAACCGAATATCCATAATTAGAGTAGCTCGCTTTTCGATCATCTGAATTAACAGCTGCGACAGAAAGAACATTTTTATAGCTCGCTGGATAAAAATCTGATGAAGAATTACTATTACCTGCAGCTGCAACGATTAAAGCTCCTTTTGTCGTTGCATAATTAATTACATCTTGAGCAAATTGTGAAAATCCGCCTCCACCCCAACTGCAATTAATAACCTTCGCACCATTATCAGCAGCGTAAACAATTCCCTCATAACCATACCAGATATAAGGTGAATTGGAACCAGGATCTTTCTGGTCATCACGAGCAGTTTTAACAGCCATAATTTTACACTTAAATCCCATTCCAGCGACACCAATTCCATTATCAGTTGAAGCTGAAGCAATGCCTGCCACATGAGTTCCATGATAAGGTGCATCTTCCTGTGGGTCGTTATCGGGCGTTCCGTTAAGTCCGCCAAAATCCCAGCCTCGAATGTCATCAACATAACCATTGTTATCATCATCAATTCCGTTGTAAGGAATTTCATTTTTATTTATCCAGATATTTGAGTTTAAGTCAGGATGCATCCAGTAAACACCTGTATCAATAATTCCAATTACAACCGATGAATCGCCTTTTGAAACATCCCATGCCTGCTGGGCTTTCACTTGATTAAGATAAGATTGAGACAAAAGCGATGGATCATTTGGTGTATAATCAACACGATAAATGTATCTTGGCTCCGCGTATTCAATTCCATCTAAATTGCTGATCTTCTTTGCGATTAAAAGAGGATCTGCATTGCCGTCGTATTTAATCGAATAAATTCTATCTAATCCTGTCTGTGCTTTGAAGAATTTATTTTTTGAATCATTAAAGATTGGATCAATTGATTTGATAGAGATTTGATCAAAAATTTTCAATAATGATGAAATTAATTGAACTCGATTTATCTCATTATCAAAATCACTCTGAAATTTTATAATAATTTCATTTGAACTATAAATTAAGTCACCATTAGTAATGACTTTTAATTGATTACTATCTGAGGGCTTAAAACCTGCAAAGGTGATGAATATTAAAACTAGTAATATTAATCTTAACTTCATTTGAGTCTCCTTTTTTAATTAAAAATTAAAAGTAGAACCCGAGCTGAGCTCCAAGTCTTATCGAAAAACCATTGAAATTCATCTTTGGAACATTAACAAGTTTAAGCTCATCATCTTTTGACCATTCATCATTTAATATTAAATTATAATCTCCAGAGACAAAGAATTTCAAAAAATTTCCGTAGATATACTCAAAGTTTAATGATGGTTGCAATGAGAAGAAAGAATAAGTTAATTTCTTTGTGATATTGTTTTCCGCAAGAGACAACTGCAATGTTTCATCCCAGCTATTGTAATCAGAATTCCTGTCTGAAATGTAAAGGTCGAGAGATCCGCCTCCAATTCCCAGATCAATGTTCACAGAAAATTTCTTCTGATGATAAATTTCATAACCGATTGTTCCAAATCCAAGTCCATAATCGATTTTTGTTTTGGTATTGTAAGTATTGTTATAAAGTGTTCGGTGAGAATTTTTTTCTGCCGAGCCGCCAATACCGTATCCGCCAATTCTAATCCCGCCAATGACTAAATTTCCACCGCCGCCAAAACCAAAAATTGGTTTATCAAATTCTGGCAAATCGAATTTTTTGAGTTCGTTATTTAAATTCTGGAGTGAAGGACTAAGAATGCCAAAATTAACACCGCCTCCAATTCCCATTCTCCTCAAAAGTCCCCACTGTGCTTGAATGGATTGAGTGAATATCAATATAAAAAGGCTTAGAAGAAGCATCTTTTTCATTATCCAACTCCAATTGGTGATAATTGTTTTTTAATATTCATCAAAATAGATGATAAATTCAATAGAGGATGTATTTCACCACAAGAATAGTAAAAGATTATTAAAAGGTTATGGACAAAAGGATTGGTTTTATTTGAAAGGCTTTTAAATTCAACAAAAAAATACGAGTTTATAAGATTAAGCTTAAACTTTAATTCATTCTGGATGGAATGAAAAATTTTTTCAAGATAATTACAAAGTCATTTGAAAAGATAGGACTTATTAAGAGATCAAAAATGAAGTTTTGCTTTTTGCGAATTGATTAAAACTTTTAATTTTATCTTTAGCAACATCATCAGCTGAATATTTTATTGTTTTAATTTTCCAATAAAATAAAAAATGTCAGGCTAAGATAAATTCTTAACCTGACATAAACAGTAAGTTGACAGAATAACTATTTATTTAATGTTCAACTGATCCAGAGAATAATTATCAGAAGAAATTCGCTGCTTCAAGTTCGTAATATTTGATCTCAGGAATTTTCAAATGTTCTTTTAGATATTTTACTTCTTTTCTGATTTCTTCAATCTTGTTCTCCGTGTCTTCAACAATGGTAATTGTAAAATATCCGGGCCAGATTTTGTTATCATACAATGGGTCAGTATTTGCAACTTTTCCTACTGCTTTATCAATTCGGGTGAAGTTTTTAATTTCCAGTTTTTCTAAAATCTGGTCTACGCTTTCTGTTTCAGAAACATTATGGATAATAAATGCAACTTTCATAATTAACTCTCTTTATTTTTCTTTAATCGACTTTCAAAAATGTTGTAAATTACCGGCACAATAATCAATGTGATGAAAGTAGAGAAAGTCATACCGCCAACCATTGCAGCTCCAAGCGGTTTCCAGGTTTCCGAACCACTTCCAGTGCTCAGTGCAAGCGGCAGCAATCCAAATATTGTTGTAAAGGATGTCATTAAAACTGGTCTTAAACGACTTCGTCCACCATTTAAAATTGCTTCAACAAGGCGCTGACCTCTTGCCCTTAAGATGTTTATGAAGTCCACAAGTACAATTGCGTTATTTACTACAATACCAACTAACATAATTATTCCAAGGAATGAAATGACATTTAAAGTTTGACGAAATACAAATAAACCAATCAATACACCAGCGAAAGCAAAAGGAATACTGAACATAATGATAAATGGGTCAAGCAAGCTTTCAAACTGCGCTGCCATTACAATGTAGACAAGAACGATACTCAACAAGAGTAGAAGCAATAAATCACCAAATGCTTCCTGTTGTTGTTCATAACTTCCGCCGAAATCAATTCTGGTATTTGGCGGTAATGGGATATCTTTCAAAATATTTTCAATTTCTAAAACAGCCTGACCTAAAGAAGTACCGGAAAGACCTGCCTCAACTTTTACAATTCGTTCTTGATTCTTTCTATCAATTTCAATCGGACTGAATTCAGTTTTAATTGTTGCGAAATTTTTCAAAGGAATTTGTTTACCCATTACATTCGTAACTTCCAGATTAGCAATATCTTCAACTTTCATCCTATAATTTTCATCCAGTCGAAGCCTAATGTCATAAGTTGTCTTTGTACCTCTGAATTGAGTTGGAATGTTTCCAAAGACATAATTTCTCAAGCTCGTTGCAATTAATGCGGTATTTAATCCGAGCATTGCAGCTTTATCTTTATCAATTAAAATTGTGATCTCAGGTTTATTTTCCTGCAAAGAGATTTGCGGTTCGACGACACCTTTAACGGTAGAAATTTTATCCCGAATTTGTTCAGCAACTTTTCGAGATGCATTTAAATCAGGACCTAAAATTTCAATTGATATTGGTTTGCCCTGACCAAAAATTGCAGCTTGTCCGCCAGCCTGAGTTAAAACATTAAGCTTATTTATTTTTGGAAATTGCTTTAGAAATTCTCTCAAATCATCGGCAATCTGTTTATTTGATCTTTTTCGTTCTTCCACATTAACGAGTCTTAAATTAATAATTCCAATGTTCTCACCTTCCTTTGTACCAAATACCGAACCTAATCCCGATGCACTTTGACCAACCTGATAAAAAATATCTTTTATCTCTGGAGTTCGTTCTTTTATAAGATCGTACATTTCGCGGACAAATTTTTCAGTTTCATAAACGCTTGTTCCAACTGGCAATTCAATTATAACCTGGACTTGTGAGCTGTCACTTTCAGGAATAAAATCAGAACCGATAAAAGGAATAAGCCCAAGTGTTAAAGCCAAAAACAAAACTCCAATAACTAAAGTTGTCTTTTTATGATTGATAGCCCAAATAAGAATATTGTAGTAGATTTCATCAATTTTATTAAAAATATTTTCACTCCAATTAAATAATTTATCAAGGAATTTTTCTGATTCCTTTTTTTCTTCAACTTTCTTTAGAAGAGTTGAGGTAAGCATTGGAGTTAAAAACAAAGCAACGAAGAGGGACATTGAAATTGTAATAGTTGTGATTGCAGCAAGTTGCGTAAAAAGTATCCCTGCTATACCTGTTAAGAAAAACAAAGGAGCGAATACAGCTATTGTTGTCAATGTTGATGCAAGAAGAGCTGAACCAACTTCACTTGCACCATACATTGAGGCTTCCTTTATATGCTCACCTCTTTCAATATGCTTTACAACATTTTCAAGAACAACTATCGCATTATCCACAACCATTCCCACTGCAATAGCAATTGAAGAGAGAGAAAGAATGTTTATTGTATACTTAAAGACATACATAAAGAAGAATGCAATAATCAAAGAGAATGGAATGGAAAGCACAATTATCAAACTGGCTCTAACTCTTCTTAAGAAAAGTAAAACCACAATCGAAACCAGCAAAAGACTTGTTAAGAAAGTTTTTAACAAGTTGTTAATCGATCTTTTAATAAACTCCGCACCATCAAAAACAATGTTGATTTTCAAGCCATATTCTTTCTCAATCTTTGCAATTTCTTTTTTCAATGATTCGGAGACGTCAACTGTATTAGCTCCAGAAAGTTTATTCATTAAAACTACAACGCCTTTTTCACCGTTAATTAAGGTTCTTCTCTCATCTTTAGTAACGGTATCAACAATAGTTGCAATATCCTTTAAGTATAAAATTTGACCACCGCTTGCACCAATAACAACATTTTCAATATCTGCAGGAGAAGCAAATTCGCCCTTTACTCTGAGTATATAAGAAAGTTTTTTATCATCAAGATTTCCAGCAGGCAATGTTAAGTTTTCAGCTCGCACAATTTGTGCAATTTGATTTATTGAAAGATTGTAGGCTTTAAGTTTATTCGGATCAAAATCCACTCTTATTTCTCTTGCTGGAGCGCCAAATGCCTGAACTCCGCCAACTCCAGGAATTCTTACAAGACGATCGGCAATATTATCATCAACAAAATCTTTAAATTCTTTGTAGTCAAGATTTTTAGGGACAGTTATACCTGCAACAATAACTGGAAATTGTTCTGTGCTGAATTTAAATATCTTTGGACTTTCAACACCATCGGGTAGTTGAACCTTTGCAAATTCGAGAGAAGAACGGCAGTCATTAGCCGCCTCATCAAGATCAGTTCCCCAATCAAATTCAAGCGTTACAACTGATATATTTTCTTTTGAAATAGAAGTTATCTTCTTCAGATTAGGTACAGAAGCAAGAGATTTCTCAATTATTCTCGTAACTTTTACTTCGATATCATCAGCACTTGAACCAGGATAAGTTGTTAGAACTGTTAAAATAGGCGCTTCAATTTTAGGAAGCAGATCTATTGGAATTAATCTTATTGAATAAAGTCCAAAAACAAGCGTCGCAATGAAAATCATTGTTGTAAAAACAGGACGCTTTACGCCAATTTCTGGTAATTTCATAGAAAATATCTCCTCTCCTTATAAACCTTTGAAAAGTTTTACTTTTTCTCCATCAGTTAAATTAGCCTGACCCTCAACAATAATTTGATCTCCTTCGTTTAATCCTGATTTTATAACGGTTTCATCATTGACTTCTTTACCCTTCACAACATATTTCTTTCTTGCTTTACCATCTTGATAAACATAAACAAAGTTCTTTCCTGTTAATGGATCTGCTAAAATAGCTGATGTAGGAATTAATAAATCTTTTGTCTCGCCCAAATCAATTTCTACTCGAACAAATGAATTAGCTTTTATTTTATTTCCACGATTTGGTACTCGAAGTTCAAGCTCAACTTTTTTGCTGACTGGATCAACAACTGGACTAATTCTTGTCACATACCCGGTAAAAATTTCTCCAGGCAGAAAATCACTCGTTACTAAAGCCTTCTGGCCAATTTTGATCTTATAAGCATCTAATTCGTTAACAGAAATTTTTACTTTAAGTTCACTTACATTCATTAAGTGCAAAATTGCAGGCACTGATCTACCACCAGCAGGAGCCATTAAAAACAACTCGCCGTCATTCAAATACTTTGCAGTAATTACACCCGAAAATGGTGCGCGCAATTGTGTATTCTCTAATATCTTTTCATAATTCGTCTTTAATGTTTCGTATGCAAGTTTGAATTTTTCATATTGTTGGTCAGAGATTGCACCTTCGGCTTTCAATTTCTCGGCTCTCTCAAAATCTCTTTTTGCATCGTTAAATTGAATTTCAATTTGAGTTAATTGCTGATCATCCATTTGAACCAGCAACTGTCCTTGCTTAACATAATCACCTTCTTTTACATAAATTTTTCTGACTCTCGATGCCATTTGAGCAGCAAGCGCTGCTTCTTCCCATGGATAAACCGTTCCGGTAAACAATAAGTTGTTCTTAACGACTTTTCTTTCAACTTTCTGAACAGTTACTGATTTAATTTCTTCTTTTTGAGCTTCCTTTTTTGGATTACAACCAATGATTGCAATAATTAATGTTAATACTAAAAAGAATTTGATCTTCATTTTCATACCCTCTATTTAGTTGATTTGTTTAGATAAAATTCAAGTTCAGCTTGTGCAACCAAGTATTCATAAATTGCCTGAGCATAACCAAGCTCAGCAGAAAGTAAGTTTACATTTGCATTGCTGATTTCAATTTGCGTACTCATACCTTCATTGTAACGAACTTCAGCAATGCGATAATTAATTCTTGCTTTCTCTCTGTTTAATTTTTGAGCTTCTATTTTTTCAAGCGCAGTTGCCATTCGATTCTTTGTATTTGTGATAGCTATATCAAGCTGCTTCTTAGTGTAATTAATTGTCTCTTCAAGTTGTTTAGATTGAATTTCGGCCTGTTCTACGCGGCTTTTAACACCAAATCCTGAGAAAATTGGAACACTTAAAGTCAATCCAACCGAAGCACTTTTAACCCATCGATAAGTATTAAAATTATAATCTTCAGCCTGGGTTTGAATTTGATAATTTCCAAAAGCAACCAGACTTGGGAAGTGTCCCCATCTTTGCAGCATTATATTTTTATCGGCAATTTGTTTTTGTAATCCGAGCTTCTTTAATGTAAATGTGTTTTCAACTACATAACTATCAATCTGAGGTAAAGTTTTGCTTGTGAAGAAATTCTCAATTGAACCAACAACTTCTATACTGTCTTCTGAAGATAAGTTTAAAAGCGTTTTGAGAAAATTCAGTGCTGTTTCATAGGTGTATTCAGCTTGAAGAACATTTGGTTTTATTTTCTCAACCTCAACCTGTGCACTCAAATATTCAAAATCAGAAAGGATTCCTTGTTTGTTGAGTTTCGCGGCATTTTCAAGGTTACGCAAAGCATTTTCATAACTTTGCTTGATAAATTTTTCAGTCTCTCGAGTCAAAAGAACATCCAGAAAGGCTTTTGTAGTATTTAGTCTGATTTGAGCCAATGTTTCTTCATAACTTAGATTACTTAATTCAAGCCCTAACTTACTCATTACAATTCCAGTATATGCCTGTCCAACAAAGATCGGCAATCCAAGTTTTAATTGTCCAGAGTAAGAATTCTTCGAGCCAATTTCGATAGGCCTGACCTGTCCAGTACCACCAAAGAAATCCGGCAAAAAGAACACTGGCTTTTTGATATTTCTAATGTAAGTTCCTTCTGCAGAGATACTTGGGAAAAGAGATGACAACGATTCTGTTAGTTTAGATTCTGACTTCTCAATATCATAACGGGCAATTTTTATTTGAGAATTTTCTTTCAGGGCAATTTCAATTGCTTTGTCCAGAGTCAGATTTGAAATGATTTTCTTTTCACCTGCGGAAAGAAAATTTTGTGAACAAAAGATAACGAAGATAATTAAGATAAGCTTCCTCATATTTCTCCTTTTTCAATTTGATTTACCAATTCAAGTGAAACTTTATAAAATTTTTGCATTGCAGAGAGGTATTCTCTTTGCTCTTCGGGTGAGAGTTTAGAAATTAATTTTTTAAATAAAGACTTGTTTTCTTCTATGTGCTGCTCGATAAATTTTTTCCCCTTTGGAGAAAGGTTAAGAATGATTTTTCTTCTGTCTTCCGGAGAAATTTTTCGATCCACATATTTCATCGTCACAAGTCTATCCACAAGCTCAGAAGCTGAGCTTTGAGCTATCACCAATTTATCTGCAAGTTCTTTTAAGGTAATATTTGGAATATGACAGATGTATTGAAGAGCGAATAGTTGAGTAAGCGTAAGCTCTGATTTAAATATTGTAGGATTAAGTTTAAACATCACTTCACGGAGCTTATAACCAAGCTCCATTAATTCATTAATTATTGCTTCTGTTTCTTGATTTTTACTCATTCGGTTTTCCAATTATTAGAATTACGATATAATAGTTATCCGAATATTTCGGAATACGAAGCAAATATAAGTTTAAAAATGTTCCTAAGTCAAGTTTAAATTTTATCACTAAAGATATCTTAATTAAGCATTTTTGAATAGAGCAAATCCGCCCAATAGAGCTGCATTATCTTTAAGATGAGAAATTGAAATTCGAGTGCCCTTAAAATTGCTTTTTAAAGCAGTTTCTTTTGCCTTTTCTTTTATGATGGGAAGCATAAAACTGCCAATTGCTTCTATAACACCACCTGCAAACACAACACAATCTAAATCAAACATGTTGATCAGATTTCCTGTTGTTTTACCAAGCTCTTCAGCCGCATGCTGAACTGCTTTGATTGTAACCTTATCTTTTTTCTTGATTGCCTGAGCTAAAATTCCAGATTTAATCACTTTTCGGTCATCTGTTAATTTAATAATGACAGACTTTTTCCCTTTTTTGATTTCTTCGTTAATAATTCTTGTGATAGCAGTTCTTGAAGCTTCTGTCTCAAGACAACCGTAATTACCGCAGCCACATTTGTGACCATTTTCTTTAATTTTAATATGCCCAATTTCTCCTGCCGAAAAATTTTTGCCTCTATAAAGTTTTCCATCAATGATTATACCTGCACCAACACCTGTCCCAACGAAAATTGCAATTAAGTTTTTACAATTTTCACTGCTTTCGAAATGATAGATTCCGAGTGTCCCGAGATTAGCATCATTTTCGATGAAGACTTCTTTATTAAAGTGATTCTTTATTGGATCAATCACATCAACTTTTTTTAATCCAAGATTAGGAGCAAGATTTACAATTCCCGTTTCAGGATTGAGTGATCCAGGAATTCCAAGAACAATTCCATCAAGATTGGAAGGACTTAAATTTTTTAGACTAAGTGCCTCTTCTATTGTTAAAATTACCCTATCGAAAACTGTTTCTGACTTATTTTTAGATTTGGTCGATTTTTTGGCTAAAGAAATAATCTCTGCATTTTTATTTAAGATTGCAGCTAAAATTTTTGTCCCCCCAAGATCAACAACCGCAATATAATTTTTTATTTCTGGCATTAATAAATCTTTTTGGTTTAAAATAAAAATTTAGAAAATAAAAAAGGGAAGACTTTCGTCTTCCCTTTACAAATACAACTTATTGAAGGGACTTGTAAGTGAACCACCAATCGAAACCTTCCCAGGATTTTCTCTTCTCGGCTTCAACAACATCCTTTGGTGGCGGAATAATAACTTTATCTTTGATAAGTTCATTATTGGGCCAGTTCTCAGGCATTGCAACTTTATTAGCGTCTGAAATTTGTAATGCCTTCAATGCACGAAGTACTTCATCAATTTGTCTTCCTATTTCCTGAGGATAATAAATCATCAATCGTATGGTTCCAGTTGGATCAATTACAAAGACAGCGCGAACTGTATTCGTTCCTTTTCCAGGATGAACCATTCCAAGCGCTTTTGCAACATTACCCATATCATCTGCAATAATTGGGAATGGAATCTCAATTCCTAATTTTTCTTTGATCCATTCTACCCACTTGATGTGAGAAAATACTTGATCGATAGATAAACCAATCAATTCGGCATTTAATTTTTTGAATTCTTCATTTCTCTTTGCAAAAGCAACAAATTCTGTTGTACAAACTGGTGTAAAATCAGCGGGATGACTAAAAAGAACGATCCATTTACCTTTATAGTCTTCTGGTATCCTTTTCATACCGTGAGTTGTTTGAACTTCAAGAGATGGAATTTTTTCTCCTAACAAAGGAATTCCAGTTCTTGTTTCGTTAGTCATTGTATCCTCCATAATTTTTCAGGTTAGATGCCACAAACAAAACTAGGTTTCGATTAACCTATTTACGAGTTTATTTTGAGTCATTTAAAAAGATACTGAGCAAAAAGGCTGAACGAAGAAAATTCCTCCTGGTAAAAAGAGCCTTCGTTCAGCCTGATTTTATTAATAACTATCTTTGGATAAAATAACCTTCCCTCGAAATACCCTATAAATAAAAATTGTATAAGCAATAACCACAGGCATACCAATCAAAGCTATAATTAACATTGTCTTTAAAGTATATTGTGAAGATGAGGCATTATAAATAGTCAAGCTATAATTTGCCAGATCAATATTTGATGGAACTAGTTTTGGATAAAGACTTAAAGCTAATAAACCAATTACGGCTGCAATTATTACAGATGAAGAGACAAATGCCCAGCCAAATTTACGACCTTTCAGCGCAATGGGATAATAAACAAATCCGGCAAGCAAAACCAAAAACACAATCCAGAATAATACGTTCTTCATTATTCCTTCAAATAAATAAGAAGCAACAAATAAAGTTACAATTGTTGAAATAACATAAAGAGATACAAATGCAATGTAAGCACCATTTGCCCATTTAATCATTTTTTCAAGGTGAGCTCCATCTGTTTTCATTGTCATATAAGTTGCACCCTGCATCACAAACATCGCAAATCCAGTCAATCCGATTAAAATTGCATAGGGATTCAATAATCCAAGAAAGGTAATGTGAGAGACAATTTTGCCATCCACAAATTCAATTGGTAAACCT
The DNA here is from genome assembly GCA_013177855.1 of Ignavibacteria bacterium. NCBI lineage: Bacteria > Pseudomonadati > Ignavibacteriota > Ignavibacteria > Ignavibacteria bacterium. The sequence continues at coordinate 1,462,587 of JABLYA010000001.1, read as the reverse complement.
TTCATTATATTTCCAATAGCAACGCCATATAAGAGTGCAGGGACAGTACTTCCAAGCGCAAATGCTAAGTCCCATTTCTTCTTCGCTTCTGGTGTTTCTGAAAATTTTCTAAATTCAAATGAAACTGCTCTAAAGATTAAAAAGAAAAGGAGAAGCATAAATGCCAGATAAAATCCACTAAAAACTGTCGCATAAACAATAGGAAATGCAGCAAACAAAGCACCGCCGCCAGTTAGTAACCATACTTCATTTCCATCCCATACCGGTCCAACTGCATTTATGTTAACTTTTCTTTCTCTTTCATCTTTGGTGAAGAGTTGAATCACTCCAACACCAAGGTCAAATCCATCAAGTATTGCGTAACCAATAATTAAGATACCAACTAAAAGAAACCAGATAGTGTTAAGATCTATCATTGTAAAACCTCCTGTGTAGTTGTTGCCTCTGCGCCTTTTTTAACCCATCTGAATAGTAATGAAAGAAAGATGGAAAGCAACAAGATATAAATCAGAACAAAAATTATAATAGAGAAAAGCAATTCACCGGCACCAACCGTTACAGAGACAGCGTCCTTCGTTTTCATCAATTTATAAACAATCCATGGTTGTCTTCCAACCTCAGCTGAAATCCAACCGAGTTGACATGCGATTAATGGTAATGGAGTCGACCACATTAAAATTTTCAGCAATCCTTTTTTCTCGAATAACTTTTTCTTTCTCAAGAAATATGCAGAAAGAGCTGTAATAAATATAAAATACAACCCAAGCACTACCATATTATGATAAGAAACGAATGTTATCCACAAAGGTGGAATTTCATCTGGCGGAAATTCATTTATTCCTTTTATCTCCGCATTAATATCACCAAAAGCTAACCAGCTTAAAAGTCCTGGAATTTCAACAGGGAAATAAAGTTTAGGTGGTTTTGTCCCAGGAATTGCAAATATTGCAAGCGGTGCACCTTCCTGAGTTTTATATAAACCTTGAATTGCAGCAAACTTCTCCGGTTGAGTTTGTGCAACTTGTTTTGCGTGTTCATGACCAAATGGGAACAATTCAAGTAACGAAACAATCAATCCAAAAACAACGGAGAAAGAAATGGCTTTCTTTGCAACATCAACTGATTTATTTCTAATTAGCCAGTAAGCTGCAACTCCCGTCATTAAAAACGCACCACTAATTAATGAAGCTGTAAAAGTGTGGAAAAATCTTGGCAATGTTGAAGGATTAAATACAGCAGCCCAGAAATCAACAAGTTCAGCTCTATTGTTCTGAATTACATAACCCGCAGGTGTTTGCTGCCAGGAATTAGCAACTAAAATCCAGAACGCAGAGATTGTTGAACCGACAGCAACCATTAGAATTGAAAACCAGTGAACTCCTTTCGATACTCTTTCCCTGCCAAAGATATACAAACCAAGAAATGTCGATTCAAGGAAAAACGCGAAGACACCTTCAGCTGCAAGAGGTGCACCAAAAACATCACCAACAAATTTTGAATATTCTGACCAGTTCGTACCAAATTGAAATTCCATCACAATACCACTTGCAACTCCTACTGCGAAGATTAAACCAAGCACTTTCCCAAAAAACTTTCCAATCTTTGCATAAATTTCGTCTTTCTTTTTCCACCCAATTGCTTCGATAATTACAAGCATCCAGGCAAGTCCAATTGTAAGCGGTGGAAATAAGAAGTGGAAACCAACTGTGAGAGCGAATTGAAGACGTGCAAGAAGCAATGGATCCATAAATCCTCCCTTTTAATTGTTGATTTTTTGTTTAAGCAAATTACGTCGTCTCATTGATTCTAATGCAAGCTCTTTGATAGATTTACTTGAAAGTCTCTCCCTCATCAATGCAAGCAAATCGCACCATAATGTATGAACCGAACACCATCTTGTATTTGAACAAAATTCTTTGTCGATTAAACATTTATTTAAAGCTAGAGGACCTTCAACAGCTTGAATAATATCGTATGGCGTAATTTCATTAGGATTTTTTGCAAATGAAATTCCACCATTTATACCTTTATAAGATTTAATCAAACCAGCACTGCATAATTGGGGAATAATTTTGCGAAGGAATTTTTCAGGAATATTTTGAAGCTCTGCAATTTCTTTGATTGTTATAATTTCTTTATCCTCGTTCTCGGCGAGATGGATCATTGTTCGAATTGCATATTCACCAGCTAAAGTCAATTGCATTTCTAACTACTGAATCTTTCAATTCAAATATGACAAAATTTGTCATATTTTACAAGCGAATTAATTTATTCTATCAATAAAATTTTATAACTCTTATCTCATTAAACATTATAATTTTTGTTTGCTTAAATCTATTCCCTTTGCACTGTTAACTGAGCTTTGTAATTAATTTTTAGTTCTTTATCTATTTAGTCTAGGATTTGTTCAATATTACTTAATTTTTATCCTTCCATATCACCTTAACTTTCAAGCCTCACTTTTGAACTTGAATTTCATTTTAGATATATTGGAAACGAAAAAAACAATTATAGTTTCTTATGAGAAAAAATGATAATTCCATATCCCGAGAAAAAATTTTAGAAATAGCCCGCCATAAATTTTTTACAGATGGATTTTTTAAAACTTCCATTGATGAAATTGCAAGGGAATATCATATAAGCAAGAAAACGATTTATAAACACTTCAAATCAAAGGATGATTTATTGACAAGCGTAGTTAAAAAATTCACCGGCGAGGTAACTGATTCAATTATTGAAATAATGAAATCCGATAAGAATTCAATTGAGAAATTACTTAATGTATTGAACTTAATCCAAAATTCAATTAGACAATTCAGCCTTCGTTATGTAGATGATATTCAAAAACATAAACCAAAACTCTGGAATTACATTGAAAAATTCAGGAAAGAAAATCTTGAAAAAATTGTCTATCAAACAATTGAAGCAGGAAAAAAGGAAGGTCTGTTCAACGATGTTAATCCTGATATCGTTTTTAGAATATTTTATGGAGCTGTTCGAAATGTTTTAAATCCTGAATTCTTAATCACGAGCCCTATTTCCAGAGACGAAGCTCTCAACGAAACATTTGAAATTCTTTTGAATGGAGTTTTAACTAATGAAGGAAAGAAACTTTACAAAAAACAGAAAAAGGGAAATTGAAAATGAAGAAAATTATTCTATTCCTTCTGATTAGCTGCTTTATTCTCGCTGGTTGCAATTCAAATAAGAAAAATTTAATAGAAACATCGAGCTCAATAGAAGCGACAAATATTGAAGTTCGAGCTAAAGTCACAGGTGATTTACAGAAAATTTTTGTGAAAGAAGGTGAAGAGGTTAAAAAAGGAGATACTTTATTTTTAATAGATCCTAAGGAGATTCTATTACAATACAACCAAGCAGTTGCTAATTACAATTCTGCACTAGCAAAGTATCAAACAATTTTGCAGGGAGTCAGAATCGAAGACAAGGCTCAATTGCGCGAAGTGGTTCGTCAGGCTGAGGTAAATTTTGAAAATGCAAAAAAAGATTTCGAAAGAATTAAAAACCTATTCGAAAGTCAAAGTGTATCTCAAAAAGTTTTTGATGATGCAAAACTGAGATTAGAAATATCAGAAGCTCAATTAAAATCGGCAAGAGAAAATTTACAGAAGGCGGAGAGAGGACCTTTAAAATCAGAAATTGATGCTGCCAAAGCACTGGTTGATGCAGCAAAAGCTAATGTAGAATTACTCGAGAAAAAATTAAGCGATGCGGCTGTAATTTCACCGGCAAATGGTTATGTGTCTTTAATAAACTACGACGAAGGTGAACTTGTTACTTCCGGCTCATTGATTACCAAAATTATTAATCTCGATGAGGTATTTGTAAAAGTTTATGTCAATGAATTAAATCTTGGAAAAATTAAAATAGGAGATGAGGTCGAAATAAAACCTGATGCGTTCCCCGATAAAACATTCAAAGGGAAAATAGTTTTCATATCAAACGAAGCTGAATTCACTCCAAAAAACATTCAGACAAAAGATGAAAGAGTGAAATTAGTTTATGCAGTAAAAATTAAAATTGAAAATCCAGAACATTTGCTTAAAGATGGAATGCTCTGTGATGTGCTTATTAATCTGAAGTAATTTTGATAAAGGACAAAGATCAAACCAATTCCCTTAAAGATTATGTCGAGCGATAAAATTATTCAATGCAAAAATCTTAGAAAAAGATTTAATGACTTAATCGCTTTAGACGACATAACCTTTGAAATTTATAAAGGTGAACTATTTGGACTTGTTGGTCCCGATGGTGCAGGTAAAACTACCTTAATGAAAATATTATGTGGTCTTGAAAAAAAAGACGAAGGTGAAATTTTAATCTTCGGTTTAAATTCCGACGCTAATCGCGCTGAAATCAACAAACGAATTGGTTACCTTTCTCAAAAATTTTCTCTCTATGGTGATTTAACAATTGACGAAAACATCGAATTCTTTGCGAGAATTCATGGTGTAAAAAATTTTCAAAAAAGAAGAGATGAATTGCTTGAGTTTACTCGTTTGACAAAGTTTCGTAATCGACTGGTTGATCATCTCTCAGGAGGAATGAAACAAAAAACAGCTCTTGCATCTGCTCTTATTCACCAACCAGAAATTTTGATTCTTGATGAACCAACAAACGGAGTTGATCCTGTCTCGCGCAGAGATTTCTGGACCATCTTATCTGAATTGCTAAAACAGGGAATCACTATCTTAATTTCAACACCGTATCTTGATGAGACGGAGCGATGCAATCGAATTGCAATGCTTAATAAAGGAAAAATTTTAGCTCTGGAGAACCCGGCTGAACTAAAAAAGACAATCACCAAAAAAGTTTACGAAATAATTTGTTCTCCTGTTAGAACAGCTTATCAATTAATCCAGAAAGAGTTTAAGGATACAGAAGTTCAAATGTTTGGGGATAATATCAACCTAATTTTGGAAGAAAGTCCTGAGAGATACATCAATTTCTTAAAAATGAATAATGTTGATGTTCTTCACATCAAAGAAAAAATCCCAACAATTGAAAATGTTTTTATTCATTTACTCAGGGAGAAGGAATTAATATGAGAGGGAAAATATTTTTCATCGTCTTGTTCGCTTTGAACTTTACTTACGCTCAAGAACTTAGATTATCTTACGATGAGCTGATAAAACTCACACTTGAAAATAACCTTACAATTAAATCATATCAGGAAAAGGTTAATCAAAACAAACTTAAAGAGAACGAAATTTTTCTTGGGACACTTCCTCAATTAAAACTTTCAGGAAGATACTCAAGGATGAATAAGATCGACCCTTTTGTAATTAATTTGCCTTTCGTTCCTGGTTCACCGCAGATTCGAGTTTATGAACCTGTTGAAGAGCAATTTTATTCAAGGATTAGTTTAGATTTCCCACTATTCACTGGATTGAGACAAATAAATTCAATCAAAGCACAAAAGAAAATTGCTGCTGCCAGCGAAGAAGAATTAAATCAAATCAAATGTGATGTTTTATACAAAGCTAAAGAGCTTTTCTTTAATCTTTATCTCTCATATCAAGTTTTGAAATTGATTGAAACAAACATTGAGTATCTGGAAACACAAAAGAAAAACGCAGAAAATTTTTCCAAAAATGGTTTGCTTCAGGAAAATGATGTTTTGAAAATTGATATCGCTCTCACACAGGCAAAAATTAAATTTTACGAGCAGGAAAATTTGATTAATAATCTCAACAATGCTTTATGTCTGATATTAAACTTAGATCCATCGAATAGAATTTACCCAGATTTTGATATTGAAAAATTAACTCAATCCGAAGAAATAGAAAGTTATCTTCCGCATGAAAAACCCGATATCTCTGCACTTAAAAATTTTATTTCAGCTAATGAGTTCTTGAAGAAAGCAAGTTATGGTGCTCTATTTCCAAATCTCTTTCTTAATGCTGGTTATGATTATGCGAAACCAAATCCAAAATATTTCCCGGTCAAAAACGAATGGAAATATTCCTGGGATGTTAATCTTATTTTGCAATTCAATCTATGGGACTGGATGATTCCGCTCAACAAAGCACAACAAATTGAAACACAAATTAAACAGGCGGAATTTCAGCTAAATCAGTTGATCAGAAAATCAGAGAACGAAAGAATAAATCTTATAAATAGAATTCAAACAGAAAAGAAAAAAATTGAACTGACTAAAAAGGAACTTGGTTATGCAACTGAAAATCTGAGAATTACAGAAAATAAATTCAAAGAAGGACTTGCAGCCACAGTTGATTTACTCGACGCCAATCGACAGAAAATTGAAGCTGAAACTCATTTAATTGAATCAAAAATCAAACTTCAACTATTAAAAGAAGAGCTAAAACTTTTGAGCGGAACATATTGATGGATAATTTTGCGATCTGGACAAAAAATCTTACAAAAAAATTCGGCGATTTCGTTTCAGTTGATAATATTTCAATTCAAGTTGAGAAAGGAGACATTTTTGGTTTTATCGGGGCAAATGGTGCTGGTAAAACCACAACAATTAGAATGTTATGCGGAATTTTAGATCCAACATCCGGAGAAGGTAAAGTTGCAGGCTACGATATTTTCAAGGAACAGGAAAAGATAAAAGAAAACATCGGATATATGTCTCAAAAGTTTTCTCTTTACAATGATTTAACAGTTGAAGAAAACATTAACTTTTATTGCGGTGCTTACAAACTTTCCAACCAGGAAAGAAAAATTGCAAAAGAAAGAGCTTACCAAATTTCTGAACTGAAAAGTTTAAAAGACACACTTACCCGTGATCTCCCAGTTGGATGGAAACAGCGACTCGCGTTGAGTTGTGCACTGCTTCATAACCCACAGATCGTTTTTCTTGACGAACCAACTGCCGGAGTTGATCCAATCTCAAGAAGAAAATTCTGGGATTTGATTTATGAACTTTCGTCCGAAGGAATAACTGTTTTTGTAACAACCCATTTCCTTGATGAAGCTGAACATTGCACCAAAATTGGTTTGATCAACAATGGGAAAATCATTGCTCAGGATACTCCTTCACGATTAAAAAATTTTTTCGATTTTGATATTTATGAAGTTTTCTCTTCGGATAACCTTAAACTTTGTGAATTGATCAACGAAGAAAAAATTTGCAAAAGTGCTTTCATCTTTGGCAACTCAATTCATATCGTAACAGATAAAGATCAAAAAATCAGGGAAGACATTTTATCACTTTCGAGAAAAAACTTTCTAGAAGTTTATTCGATATCCCAAATTCATCCAACACTGGAAGATGTCTTTATAAATCTAATTGAGGAAAAACAAGCATTCAAAAATGATTGAAAAAATTTTTGCAAGTTTCAGAAGGATCTTACCAATAATCAAAAAAGAATTCTTACAATTCACAAGAGATAAACGAAGTCTTGCTGTTTTTCTTTTTGTTCCTTCTTTTATGCTAGTACTATTTGGTTACGCTCTTAATCTTGACGTTAAGAATGCAAAATTTGTCGTATACGATCAGGATAATTCCGTTTTTTCACGAGACCTGATTTCATCTTTATCCCACTACGAACATTTTACATTTTCTGGATATGTTTCGAGTTACAAAGAGATTGAGGGAAAAATTGAAAACGATGATATAAAGTTTGGTATCATAATCCCAAGCAATTTTGAAAAAAATTTCTCTCTTGGTAAAGAAACCAAAATTCAAATTCTTGTCGATGGTTCTCAATCGATGATTGCATCAAACATCATCGGCTATTTAAATGCTCACATCAATAACTTCTCAGTAAAATCAAATCTTAAAAATGTAAGTGTAAGTTTTCCGCAAGTTGTAATAATGCCAAGAATCTGGTACAACCCCGAATTGAGAACAGCAAACTTTTTCATTCCTGGTTTGATTGGTTTTATAATGATGATTATGGCTGTGGTTGCAACATCGCTTACTATTGTAAGAGAAAAAGAACGAAATACAATTGAACAGATTATTATATCGCCTGTAAAAGTCTACGAGCTTATTGCAGCAAAATTGGTTGCTCCTCTTTCAATTGCGTTTTTGGCTGCCGTTTTAATTTTAGTGACAGGATATCTTTTATTTAATGTGCAAATTAAAGGCAACTTGATTTTACTTTTCATTGCAACAATAATCTTTCTATTGACTTCCCTTGCCTTTGGAGTTTTTATTTCGGTTCTTTCTGATAGTCAGCAGGTAGCGTTCCTTGCATCTCTTCTATCGACAATTATTCCGACGCTTGTTTTTTCAAATTTTGTTTTTCCACTTAGAAGTATGCCGGAAATATTGCAATACATTAGTTACATCATTCCTGCTAAATATTATCTGGTGATTTTGAGAGGAATTATTCTGAAAGGAGTTGGTTTTTCAATTCTGTGGGAGCAATTCGCTTATCTTTTGTTCTTTCTTTTGATGATGTTTTTGATTTCATCAGTAATTCTAAAAATTAAGGGATTGAAATGATTACACTAATTGAATTTATAAAGAAAGAATTTTTGCAACTGAAACGAGATAAGAGAATGCTTCCGTTAATTTTCCTTGCACCTATTTTGCAATTGATCATAATCGGATATGCAATAACTTTTGATGTTAAAAATATTCCATTTGTGGTTTGTGATCTGGATCGCTCCGAAGAAAGCAGAAATTTTATAGAGAGTTTTAAATCGAGTGGATATTTTACTTTAACTGCAACCGTATTTAATCAAAAAGAAATTGATTTCTATTTAGATAAAAGCCTTGCAACAATAGCAATTGTCATCCCAAAAGATTTTTCTTCAAAAATTAACAAAGGAGAAAAATCAGACATTCAGATTCTTGTTGATGGGTCAGATGCTTATTCTGCCAATGTGAGCTTGAGTTACATTACCGGCTTAACTTTCAATTTCAATAAAAAGATTTTAATTAAATATTTTGATCAGCGTGGAAAACCAATCACATTTGTTAAGATTGATCCGGAAATTCGTGTATGGTATAATCCAGAATTAAAAAGCTCAAATTATTTCGTTCCTGGCATAATTGGATTACTTCTGACAATTATGACTCTCATTTTAACATCAATGGCAATTGTAAAAGAAAAGGAATATGGAACTCATGAACAATTAATTGTGACTCCAATTAGAAAATTTGAATTAATAATAGGCAAGTTAATTCCATTTACAATCATTGGTTTCATTGAAGTATTGCTTGTCATTGCTGCGGCGTTCATATTTTTTGACATAGAACTAAAAGGAAGTCTTTTACTTTTGCTGATTAGCTGCATACCATTTTTATTTTCAACACTCGGATTGGGAATGCTCGTCTCAACAATCTCTCGAACTCAACAACAGGCAATGATGCTAGCTGTCTTCTTGATTATGCTGCCATTTCTTTATCTTTCGGGCTTTACTTTTCCTATCGAGAATATGCCCCCAATTATTCAATTCGCTTCCAACTTTATTCCACTTAAATATTTCTTAATTATTATCAGGTCAATTTTCTTAAAAGGTTCTGGCATTGCAGAATTGTGGGATGAAATGTTAATAATGCTGGCAATTGGGTTGGTAGTCTTTACTCTCAGTGTTTTAGTTTTCAGAAAACAATTGAGCTGAAAATCTATCCTGGTTAATGAATAAGATTTTCAATTTATATTTCAAGTGTATCTTTACTTTTAAGACCTTCGTGGATCAAATTAATTTTTAATTAGCGTAAAACTAATCCGTGAAAATCTGTGTAATTATCTGTGTTAATCTGTGTTCTATTAAAAATTCAAAAATGGGACACAGATGAATACGGATTTAAACGGATTTTCACATATTTTTTTAAAAATCATCTGTTCTGATTTAAAGTGAAATTACTCAGCTTATAAATGCAGCGATTTAGCTTTGCAAAAAATTAATCATTCAAATACTGTTCAGGACTTTAGTTCAGTAAAAAATTTTTCTTATAAAAATTTTATCAAATTACTTCCGTCTCCAATCTTCCAACATTTGAAATTTCCGCGACTAATTTATCACCAACTTTGACTTCACCAACTCCTTTTGGTGTCCCGGTAAAAACCAGATCACCTTCTTCAAGTGTGAAATAATAAGATAGATATTCCACAATTTCTTCAACAGAAAAAATCATATTTGAAGTATTATCACTTTGTTTTAATTCACCATTAACCCAGAGTTTAATGTCAAGCGAATTGGGATTTTCAACTTGATTTGCCGGAGTAAATTCTCCAAGAACAGTTGAAGTATCAAAGCATTTTGAAATTGTCCACGGATGCCCAAGCTTTTTCGCTTCTGATTGCAAGTCTCTTAGTGTCATATCCAGTCCAACAGTGTAACCAGCAATGTAGTTCAATGCATCAGATTCAGGAATTTTCTTCCCCGTTTTCCCAATCAATAAAACAAGCTCAGTTTCGTAATGAAGCGATTTTGAAAATTCTGGATAAACAATTTTATCTCCACTAAATATTATTGAAGATGAAGGTTTCAAAAAAATCACTGGCTTTTCAGGTACAGCGTCACCAAGTTCTTTAGCGTGTTCAAGGTAGTTTTTCCCGACACACGCAATCTTTCTAACAATGAATTCATTGGTACTTCCTTTGACAAAAACTTTTTTCATAAGAGGTCTCCTTTCAGATTTAGTTTGAAAAAAACAACAAAATTTCATCAAAAATAAAGCTTTAAGCCGTAAAAATTGTAAAGTTTCCTGTTTAATCTTTGCAGATAAATATTGGAAAAAATATCGAAGACCAACTCATATCCAGTAAAGAGGATTAAAGGATGAAACTAATCATTTTTAATAAACCAAAAATCCAGGAGGATCATAACTATGGGACAATATAATCTTAAATCATTTTTTGATAATCTCACCATTCACGAAACAAGTTATAGTTTCAGAAATGTAACTTTTCTGCCTGTAGAATTAAAAACCCCTCCGAAATTAACTTATAAATCTTTGAAATATGTCGTCTCAAAAGGGAAAGCTCAAGTAACAGAAATTAGTGAAGCTGGTAGCGTTCCCGAAGTAAAAATCATTAATAAATCAAACGAATTTATTTTAATCCCTCAAGGGGAACACCTCGAAGGGGCAAAACAAAATCGAATGGTTAATACATCAATTCTTATCGAACCAAATTCTGAAGTGATTATCCCGGTAAGCTGTATCGAACGAGGCAGATGGGTTCACATCAGTCCCGATTTCACTCCAGCTGAAGAAATGGTTGCTTATAAACTTAGAAAAGTCGTGGATGCTGATGTTGCAAAAAATTTAAAAAGACAAAGGGGATTTAGATCAGATCAATCAAGTGTGTGGTACTACATTGATAAGGATTTTGAAAAGGATGGCTTGCATTCCGAAACGCGTTCTTACTCTTATTATATGAAAGAAAAATTAAATCGAGAAAGAATGTATGATTTTTCAAGTTACGAACTACCCTCAAACATTAATGGTGTTGCTGTTTTTATCAACGATAAACTTATATCATTCGAATTTTTCTCAGATAAAAATTATTTCGCGGAAATAAAATCCAGACTATTGCGAGCCGTTTTTGTTGAAGCTCTGGATCATCCATTAAAAACTAATCTCCAAACAGACAATAAATTCATTTTTATGAGTAGAATTGGCGAGTTACTTGATCTCGAGCAAATTCATCAAAAATCAATTGGAGTTGGCGAAGATTTTAAGATTCTAAACGAGAACAAAAACATAAATGCAAGTTTCCTTGTCTACAATGACGAAGTAATTCATATGGTAAGTTTCTTCTAATTAATAGATCTTAACAAAAGATCATTAAATCTCAATCGGGTCGGGTGATAAACTTTATCCGATTGGGATTTTTATTTTTAATATCGAGTTGAATTTATAATTTGAGAGTGATATTGAATTCTGACTTTATAATTGTTTTCTAAAAATCAATTGATTTTCTTAGAAGACAAATTCGTGGAATTTAGATTAATGAAGGATATTATCAAGGCAGGTGCATTTTCAAATATTAATTCTAAAGTTTGAATCATATCTTGATTTCAATTGGATCGTTTTCATTTCGAACCACACGCCATTCATATTCAACGGGATCAAAAACAGTAATTTTTTCAAGAGGGACTTTCAAATATTTTCCGTGTGCTTCTACGGCAATTTCTCCGTCAGGTAAAATTATCTCTCCAGTTCCTTCAAAGATTCGATTATCATCTTTTGTAATTCTTCCAATAACTTTCAATTCTTGATTTAAATCAATCGGTTTTCTGAACCTGACATTCAATTCAATTGTTACTCCCCAGACCTCTTCTGTATAATGATTGAGTATTGCACGACCAATTGTTTCATCCAGAATTGCTGAGGCTATTCCACCGTGAAGTCTGTTAGGATAACTTTGATGAACTTCCTCAGGTTTGAAAATCGCTATCAATTCTTTCGTTTCCGAAACAAAAAACTGAGCTTTTAGACCAAATGGATTTTTTAATCCACAAACGAAACACAACTTAGAATTTTTTTGTTTGTCAATAATTTTGTGCGTCGCTTGAATTTTCATTTTCTTTTTCCTGTTCAGTATTACTCTGGATTGAATCGCTGGTTGAAGCTTCTTCCGAAGTGCTTTGTTCGCTAAGATCTCGCTGCAATTTTGATTTAAAGGAGATGTAAAGAAGCATTATAATTCCAGCCAGTACTGCTACATCTGCAAAATTAAAAATAGGAAGACTCTGATAAGTTCTTCCAAACAAACTGTAATCAAAAAAATCTATATGAATAAAATCAACCACTCTTCCATGAAGCAAGGGCGCATAACCATATAAAACACCATAAAATGTTCGATCGATAATGTTTCCCATTGCTCCGCCAAAAATCAAAGCTATTGCAAGTCTAATCTTAAAATCTTTATAACGAGATACATACAGGTAGTAAAGAATTAATAAAGCTGCAATTATTGTGAAGATTGTCAAAACAACTTTGAACTCTCTGCCGAAATCTATTCCAAAAGCCAATCCATAATTTTCAACATGAGTAATTTGAATAATATCATCCCAGACCTTGATACTCGAGTTAATCTTCAAACCACGATGATGAAAATTGAGAAAGGGAATTTTAAAACCTTTTACTAAAAGTTTGGTTGCCTGATCAAGTATTATAACAATTAACGAATAATATAAAACTTTCATTAAATCAATTCATTGCTTTTCTAATTTCTTCAATCAGGACTTCTTTAGGCACAAGTCCAATATGTTTATTTCTAATTCTCCCATTTTTATCAATAATAAATGAAGTTGGTATCGCGTTTATCCCGCCATACTTTTCATAAACCTCTTCTGTCCCAATCAAGATAGGATAATTGATTTTATATTTTTTGACAAAATCAGGAACGACTTGCATTGGATTTTGATCGACCGAAATGCCAATAACTTGAACATCTTTTATTGTTTTCTGAATCTCGATTAAATCTGGAATACTTTTAATGCAAGGCTGGCACCAGGTTGCCCAAAAGTCAAGAACAACAATTTTATCCTTAAAGTCAGATAGTTTTTTTGTTGAGCCATCAATTGATTTCAATGTAAAATCGTATGCTAAAGGCAGATTTTCTGGATTGTCAGGCTCATAAAGATTTTTCTTTGTTCCGGGAGGATATTGAAATTGTGGACCTTCGTCTTTGCGTGTATTATTTACTATGAAAAGAATAAGTATGATGACTAAAAATGTGTACCAGGATATTTTACCCCAATGAATTTTCTTCTTTTCAAGGTTCGTTCTTGTTGACTTTTGCTTTTTATCTTTCGCCATACTTCACTTTATTAATTAGTCTTCTTTATGTAAAAATAATAAACTAAAAACACAAAAGAGTTTTAATGTTTTGTTTACTTCAGAATAAACTAAAATTTTCTGAATATCCATTGTAAAAAAATAAATGAACAAACAAACAAAACATTTAAAAATTACCTGTAAGCTGCCTTATTAATATCATCAATCGATTTGAATGGTTTTGGTGGCTTAAGATATCTCTCTAAAAATTTATAAATCTTCAATCGTATTTCTTTTGCAGTTTTTGTATCCATTCGATCAAAGGAATGTCCACCTGGCAAATCTTTAAATATTTCGTATTCGAATTTTTTTCCTTCCGCTTTCAACGCACGAATCAAACTTTCAACTTCAAGGACATTTACATCTTCATCATTTGTATTTGTATGGATTAAAAGCGGTGTCTTCAATTTATGAACATTCCACACTGGTGATCTTCTTTTATATTCCTGAACATCCTGATCAGCCGGTTTACCGATATGATAATCAGCTGAAAATAATTCTCGGTATGAATCATCTTTATATCCCATTCTTGCAATTAAATCGCTTACAGGAACACCAGCAAAGCACACTTTATATTCATCAGGATGATCAAAAACTGCCATAAGAGCAATCAAGCCACCATGACTCCAGCCAACAATTCCGACTCTATCCTTATCAACAAATTCATAGTTTTCAATCATAAATTTTCTTGCGGCATCACAATCTTCAATTTCAAGTCCACCATAGTCAATCGACTCGTAAAACGCTTTACCATAGCCTGTGCTTCCTCTGTATTCAGGTGCAACAACAATATAACCCTGTGCGAGCATTTCTTTAACAATATGAGTATGATAAGTAGTGAAATTCGCGTGAACTCCTCCGTGAGGCAAAACAATCAAAGGATATTTTTTGGAGTAATCAATTCCTTTTGGGATAAAAACATATGACCAGAATTTCACCGGATTTCCAGCACCTTGAGCAGTTGGATTTTTCTCTTTCCATTTTGGTGGTCCTGTTAAAAAAACTTTATCAACAAATGCATAATCTCTAAGACGCTCGAACCACAAAACATCATCAATCCGTTTTTCAAGAATATCAAGTCGATGTTCAAGATATTCATTTAATCTTTTCAATTGATTGATTTCGTCTTCTTTGCTTTTTTCTTGAGAATAAGAAATTTGAAAAAGAAGAATTGAGACTACAAAAAGATTAATTAATTTTTTCATACTTACCTCTTAAATTACCATTTTTCGTAATGCACTCTTTCTTGTTTAAAACGACTTTCTGGTAACTTTTTTTCACCCGGATATCCTACAGCAATCATAGAAATTGGAATTACATTTTCGGGAATATTTAGTAATTCTCTCAACGCTTTAATTCTTGGTTCTCGCGGATAAATCCCCAGCCATACAGCGCCAAGTCCAAAGTTATGAGCAGCGAGCAGCATATTCTGAGTTGCAGCAGAACAATCTTGAACAATATACTCGATAGTAGCTTCAATTTCTTTATCACCACAAACGACAATTCCAAGCGGAGCTTCTTTTAACATATAAGCATAAGGATGTACAACAGAAATTTTATCAAGCAATTCACGATTTTGAATTACAATGAAATGCCATGGTTGTTTATTTCTTGCAGATGGAGCCTGCATCCCAGCTCTCAAGATTTTTTCAATTAAATCCTGGGAGATTGGTTGAGAGGTGAATTTACGGATGCTTCTTCGAGTTAAGATTGCCTCCCACAAATCCATTTTTCACTCCATTTTTTTCAAAGTTAAAAAAGTAAAATGGCAGACTAAAACATAATGAAGAAAATTTTGGAGGATTACAGCGACTATGTTCATAAAAAATTGGTCCAAAAAGATAGGAATAACCAATGATTACCTTGAAAAGGCAAGCATTAAAATAAATGGAATGTTAGAACAAGATAAGTAATTCCAAAATCGAGCGACGCTTTAAGTTTTGACAATAAACTAACAAGTTTTTTCAAATATAGATTTATAGATTGGATCAATTATAATAAGGTTGTCACCCTAAGTCTTTCGAGAGTAATGTGATCCTGAGTTTGTTGAAGGGAATGTCGCCCTGAGCTTATCGAAGAGTCAATTTAAGCTTTGTCTATAAAAACCATTGTAATCGAAGCTTCCAGCTTCGTCACTGAAATGTTTCGAATAAACATAGGTTCGATTAAGCTTCGACAGGCTTAGCATTCATCCTTTCAACACCTTACCCTGAGCTTGCCGAAGTTTCAATTCCACAATGGTTCGATTATGCTTCGACAGGCTCAGCATTCATCCTTTCAACACCTTACCCTGAGCTTGCCGAAGGGTCAATTCCACATTTGTTCAATAAAAACCATTGTAATCGAAGCTTCCAGCTTCGTCATTGAATTGTTTCGAATACGTATAGGTTCAATTATGCTTCGACAGGCTCAGCATTTATCCTTTCAACACCTGCCCTGAGCTTGCTGAAGGGTCAATTCCACATTTGTTCAATAAAAACCATTGTAATCGAAGCTTCCAGCTTCGTCATTGAAATGTTTCGAATACGTATAGGTTCGATTATGCTTCGACAGGCTCAACATTTATCTTTTCAACACCTTACCCTGAGCTTGCCGAAGGGTCAATTCCACAATGGTTCGATTAAAACTCAAACAGACAAAGGCTTCTTGTGTGAGTTTTGCTTGTTTCAATTCCACAATGGTTCGATTAAAACTATTGTTATTAGAAATAATCTCAAAAATGTAAAGGTGTTTCAATTCCACAATGGTTCGATTAAAACTTGTATTAGAAATTTAGTTATTGAATTAAACAATAAGGGTTTCAATTCCACAATGGTTCGATTAAAACTCTGTTAATACTGAAAAGGTTGTTAATTCAATAATGTTTCAATTCCACAATGGTTCGATTAAAACCCGTTAGATGTATACAAAGAGAAACTCGGGATTATCGTTTCAATTCCACAATGGTTCGATTAAAACAAGTTAAGGTTGCCTATATTTAGCAACCAAGTCCCCGTTTCAATTCCACAATGGTTCGATTAAAACTTCCAAGTGTAACAAGTAACACGGATAACAGGACAATGTTTCAATTCCACAATGGTTCGATTAAAACCCGGCTTGCCTATATGGAAATAGAAAGGAGTTCTGAGTTTCAATTCCACAATGGTTCGATTAAAACGTAGAAGAGAGTGTCCCAGTGGAATTATGGGACTTGGTTTCAATTCCACAATGGTTCGATTAAAACGATTGAACGAAATTTCAGAAAATGGGTCGATAATAAGTTTCAATTCCACAATGGTTCGATTAAAACATTATGGGACTTGCGATTTAGAGTTGCGTATATCTCGTTTCAATTCCACAATGGTTCGATTAAAACGAAAGTTGCAGTTATGGAGTGTCCGTTCGATATTAAGTTTCAATTCCACAATGGTTCGATTAAAACAATTGAGAAGATAACAGATTACGATACGGATTTAACGTTTCAATTCCACAATGGTTCGATTAAAACTAAGTTAAAAGTTAAGTTAATGCAGTGGAAAGTAATAGTTTCAATTCCACAATGGTTCGATTAAAACGTTGGTGGGTATCAGTTTGATGGGGTTAATGATTATGTGTTTCAATTCCACAATGGTTCGATTAAAACGAAGACAATAATTTCCAAGAGATACAACGAAATTCAGTTTCAATTCCACAATGGTTCGATTAAAACTCTACAATAGTTACTCCACAAGAGCCTAAGACAAGTTTCAATTCCACAATGGTTCGATTAAAACAGGTTTAGAATGAAATATTACATTATGATTAACAATCTGTTTCAATTCCACAATGGTTCGATTAAAACTGTTGTAGTAGAAGAAACAAGGCTTTAAAATCTTAGTTTCAATTCCACAATGGTTCGATTAAAACTTGGGTTTGTTGCTGGTTATGATTGGTCTATTAATACGTTTCAATTCCACAATGGTTCGATTAAAACTTAGGTGGTATATATCAGCTGGTTGATTAATAGCCTGTTTCAATTCCACAATGGTTCGATTAAAACTTATCAATCTTACGCAAATTTATTAGGAATTAGAAAGTTTCAATTCCACAATGGTTCGATTAAAACTGATTTTTTGAGTGGTAAAGTAGCTGATTGGCTTAGGTTTCAATTCCACAATGGTTCGATTAAAACACATTTTAACTATTGGTTTTGGGGAACCTGCAAATAAGTTTCAATTCCACAATGGTTCGATTAAAACTCTATCGGAGTTTGTAGACATCTTTGATCAGTTAACGTTCCAATTCCACAATGGTTCGATTAAAACGTTTGCCCTGTATAACTTAAAAATCTTGTTTGAGCTGTTTCAATTCCACAATGGTTCGATTAAAACCATAGTTGTAGACCGAGAGAATGGCGGTAAGTTGCTGTTTCAATTCCACAATGGTTCGATTAAAACCTGTTTACAGACCTAAAATTAATAGTTATGTATTGTTTCAATTCCACAATGGTTCGATTAAAACTTGGAGGCCAACCATTAAAGAACTGGCAAGTTTCGCGTTTCAATTCCACAATGGTTCGATTAAAACAAAGAAGGAGATACAAAATGGCTCTACAGATAAATCCGTTTCAATTCCACAATGGTTCGATTAAAACACCTTCCGATTTTTGGGACCAGTATAACAAAAAATTGTTTCAATTCCACAATGGTTCGATTAAAACATTTCTTTTTGTTTTAAGTATAATAATAAATGCCCCGTTTCAATTCCACAATGGTTCGATTAAAACTTTCGAGCCGTATGTTCGAGGAGCAAGAGCGGAAGTGTTTCAATTCCACAATGGTTCGATTAAAACTTAAAACTTTGTTTATAAAAAATATAAAATTTTTTCTGTTTCAATTCCACAATGGTTCGATTAAAACTTCAATAAGAATATTTTTTAAATGTGTATTAAAAATTGTTTCAATTCCACAATGGTTCGATTAAAACCAATAACGAACCTGCTTCAATAAAGCCTCCAAATAAGTTTCAATTCCACAATGGTTCGATTAAAACGCCCAAGCGATTAGTAAATATGTTGATGGACAGTTTCGTTTCAATTCCACAATGGTTCGATTAAAACTTTAATGGACGAGTCTGCTTTTATTTTGAAGAATTAGTTTCAATTCCACAATGGTTCGATTAAAACGTCTTGCTGTTTACGATCATAATGGCAATGTTATTAGGTTTCAATTCCACAATGGTTCGATTAAAACTTACTTTGGTCCATTTTAAAAACTCCTGTGCTGCCGTTTCAATTCCACAATGGTTCGATTAAAACTAATGCTTTCATTTATGTTCCTTGCGGGACTTATGAGTTTCAATTCCACAATGGTTCGATTAAAACGAATTTAGAATTGTTAAGCAAACTTAAAGAACTTCCGTTTCAATTCCACAATGGTTCGATTAAAACGCAATTCAAATTGCTCTGATTTTCGATATAGAAGTCGTTTCAATTCCACAATGGTTCGATTAAAACGAGTTTGATAGAGATAGGTTAATAGCAGTGACTAAGTTTCAATTCCACAATGGTTCGATTAAAACTCAACTACTTTTTTGAAGTAGTCAAGGTCTTGATTAGTTTCAATTCCACAATGGTTCGATTAAAACAACCATTAAATGATTTCTTGAGGAACTTGGGTTGCAGTTTCAATTCCACAATGGTTCGATTAAAACTCTTTATAAGGCTTCTAAGGCTATCGTCGATAGCCGTTTCAATTCCACAATGGTTCGATTAAAACTAACCTGACTGTTGGGGAAGTCATCACAAAGATGACGTTTCAATTCCACAATGGTTCGATTAAAACTTCTCTTGAATAAATTTTTCGGCATCGATTAAAATCGTTTCAATTCCACAATGGTTCGATTAAAACTGATGGCGGCAAAAATAAAATAAATTGATAATAACGGTTTCAATTCCACAATGGTTCGATTAAAACAATATAGCGCCAGATAAAAAACCGTGACTGGCCAAGTTTCAATTCCACAATGGTTCGATTAAAACGTGGGCAATAACATTAAAAAACGGCCCCGCCAGTCAATGTTTCAATTCCACAATGGTTCGATTAAAACATAAAAAACAGTTGGCAGCTATTGAGCGACAGCTGGCGTTTCAATTCCACAATGGTTCGATTAAAACCTTCTTCCATTTTTGTCTCCTTTAGTTGGTTTTTTTGTTTCAATTCCACAATGGTTCGATTAAAACGCCATTCATTCCATAAATCCCTTTCGTGCCAGGCGTTTCAATTCCACAATGGTTCGATTAAAACATACAATCAGGAAGTGGATTTATTAATTAATCTATTGTTTCAATTCCACAATGGTTCGATTAAAACGTTAAAAGTATTAAAAGGTAGAAGTCATCCTCCTTTGTTTCAATTCCACAATGGTTCGATTAAAACTGAAGATGACTATTTCTTCGTTGAGTGTAAAAATGTTTCAATTCCACAATGGTTCGATTAAAACTTCTTATACGGCCTATCAGCACCCCGCTGGTTGTGCGTTTCAATTCCACAATGGTTCGATTAAAACATATAATCAATGTATAGATTTATTAATTAATCTATTGTTTCAATTCCACAATGGTTCGATTAAAACACTTAAAATTATTCTAAGGAATGGTGATAAGAAGATGTTTCAATTCCACAATGGTTCGATTAAAACTCAGAATTTCCTTACAAAAAAATTTTTAAAAACTATGTTTCAATTCCACAATGGTTCGATTAAAACCAAAAACAAAAACGGAGGTTAAAAATGTCCCAAAAGAGTTTCAATTCCACAATGGTTCGATTAAAACAATAGGGATGGCCCTGGCTAAAGTCATCCCTGAAGAGTTTCAATTCCACAATGGTTCGATTAAAACGTAAGTAGTACAAATTTTGTAAAACATAGCAAAACTGTTTCAATTCCACAATGGTTCGATTAAAACCGGGCGGGATTTTCGCTATCATTACAGGTGGTATATGTTTCAATTCCACAATGGTTCGATTAAAACCCCCGCACCTGGCAAATTAAGTTAAGTTGGGGGCAAAGTTTCAATTCCACAATGGTTCGATTAAAACAGTTTCAAACATATTTGAAACTGATGCCCCTTATTCGTTTCAATTCCACAATGGTTCGATTAAAACCATCCCTGAAGAAGATTGGAACAAAGTAGTAACCGTGTTTCAATTCCACAATGGTTCGATTAAAACCCGCATTGAAATTGTTGCGAATATTTCTGCAAATTAGTTTCAATTCCACAATGGTTCGATTAAAACAGCTCAGGATACGGGCCGAATTTTATGTATCATTACGTTTCAATTCCACAATGGTTCGATTAAAACCTCTTTCACACTTCACACTCTTAACTATTCGCATTCGTTTCAATTCCACAATGGTTCGATTAAAACGTAGAACAATTTTTAATTCCATCGTCTAAAATATAGTTTCAATTCCACAATGGTTCGATTAAAACTTATCAGCGTGACTGAAAATGGGTTTGTTGTGGGTTAGTTTCAATTCCACAATGGTTCGATTAAAACAAAAACAAAAACGGAGGTTAAAAATGTCCCAAAAGAGTTTCAATTCCACAATGGTTCGATTAAAACCCAACCTTAATTTAACCACATTGCAAACATAAATTGTTTCAATTCCACAATGGTTCGATTAAAACTACAACATTAATTCGGCATCCGATTAGTTCGGTCTCGTTTCAATTCCACAATGGTTCGATTAAAACCACCGCCAGTTATTTCACGGCTGGCTAAAATTCCTGTTTCAATTCCACAATGGTTCGATTAAAACTAACCACGACTGGACAAAACACAGGCACATGTGCCCGTTTCAATTCCACAATGGTTCGATTAAAACGATTCATCGATGCAGATATTGCGGGACGGCTCTTAAGTTTCAATTCCACAATGGTTCGATTAAAAC
The DNA here is from genome assembly GCA_013177855.1 of Ignavibacteria bacterium. Lineage (NCBI taxonomy): Bacteria > Pseudomonadati > Ignavibacteriota > Ignavibacteria > Ignavibacteria bacterium. The sequence continues at coordinate 1,440,938 of JABLYA010000001.1, read as the reverse complement.
CAAGCCTCTACTGGTCGGATGACAAAGAACAACTTAAGTTTCAATTCCACAATGGTTCGATTAAAACCTAATCAGGGCGTACTGTGCTTACATCGGTGCATAATGTTTCAATTCCACAATGGTTCGATTAAAACCAATTGGCTTAATAGGAATATAAGTTGGAAATTTCTTGTTTCAATTCCACAATGGTTCGATTAAAACTTGTTGATTTCTTCAGGGGTTGTAGTAGAGGCCATCGTTTCAATTCCACAATGGTTCGATTAAAACTCGGTAAGTAGTATGCAAGTTCTGGATGCTGGAAGTTTCAATTCCACAATGGTTCGATTAAAACTGATATTTATAAAGCAATTGGAAAAGATGTTTCATTGTTTCAATTCCACAATGGTTCGATTAAAACACATAAGATTATGTGAGAGTTACGGCATGGATTACAAGTTTCAATTCCACAATGGTTCGATTAAAACCGGATGAGAGCTGGCTATCACATAAAATTGTTTAACGTTTCAATTCCACAATGGTTCGATTAAAACAGTAAAAAAGTTGCAAATGACTTTAAAAGAATTCAGTTTCAATTCCACAATGGTTCGATTAAAACCAAATAACTACATTCTAACTTATTTAAGTTATTTAGTGTTTCAATTCCACAATGGTTCGATTAAAACACTTGACAAGTTTAATCTGTAATATTATATTGCAAAGTTTCAATTCCACAATGGTTCGATTAAAACCATTCAAATATAATAAAATTAATAAAAATATCACAGGTTTTTGTGGAATTTGTATCGTCAATCACCGATAGTGCAAAATTTATTGGGTTGCGACGACTCATATTATTGTATCTAGATTACTTTTCTCTAAACCTATTATCCCCCTCTCAAAGTAATTTTTAGAATCAAACACATAATAAATGATTGAGTCATATTTTTTATCAATCAACTGTTCAATTTCTTTTTTTAACTCCATAAAAGAAGCTTCTGTTATATCACCCTCAAATACTGAGTTTTGCACCCAGTTTAATTTTTTTCTTAAAAATTTTAGAACCTTTTGCCCTCTTTTGGGAGCTGCATCATAAACCAATATGACATACATTTTTTACCACCATATTTTAAATGATTGATATTCTTCGGCATCCAGTAAGTGTTTAATCAATTTATAACATTCGTATCTTATTAAGGTTTGATAGGATATTGATCTATTAAGTTTTCTATGTTTAATTGTCGTTGAAAGTTTTTCGTCGTATTCTTTAACGAATATTTTTCTTCCGTTTTCGTTTAATAAACAACTATTCAAATGAAATTCGAAATCGTCCTGTTTTATTATGTTTTTGTTCAAAAGTGCAAATATTATTCTATCAACAATTAAAGGTTTAAATACTTCGGCAATGTCTAATGAAAGAGAAAATCTTCTTTCTCCAGGAGTATGCAAATAACTGATAGTTGGATTTAACTGATTCCTGTAGATCTCACCGAGTACCGTTGTGTAAAGAAGGCTATTACCAAATGAAATTAAAGCATTAACTGGATTTGATGGTGGCTGCTTTTCTCTTTTCTGGAAGTCTATCGGTTGATTAATTATTAAATGCCAGCTTTCGTAATAATTTTTTCTTGCGCTTCCTTCAATGCCCATCAATTCTTCAACTGATTTTACTTCATCAACTTTTTTTAATGCATTGGTAAGATAATCAATAAAATAAGAGAGATCTTTTTGACGGTTGTTATAGTATTGCAAGTTTTTAATCATATTAAAAAGTGAGCCTCTGATAAACTCTTTAGCAATTGTAAGTCTTTTCTCTTCATCTAAAAAATGTTGCACCTGTGCAATGAGCAATTTACCTGAAACCTGTGTCTCTCTCGGATAAAATGTCCCTGTGTAAAATCCGTAATAATTGAAAATATGAAGCGGGATCTGGCTTTGACTAAGGAAATTTAGGAATTTAGTATTAAAACGATGCTCACCAAAGCAATATATACTGTCAATCGATTCGACAGGAATGAACTTACGAGTTTTTGCGTTTTGATTTTCTTTTTCATCTTCAATTTCATCGTTATCAATTAAAAATTCTTCTTCAGGGATATTAGTCAGATCAGTTTGCTCAAGGAGTTTTGAGGGCTTCTGAGTTTCCTGATTTATAAATGGTTCAAAGCAAATTGTGTTGTCTTTTCTTTTTAAAATACCGTTTGTGAATATGTAAAAATTCTTTTTCATAAAAATCCCAAATTAAACATAACATAGTTCAAAGTAAGAACATTTACGACAATAAGATTTTCTTATAACTTTAGGTGGTTTTTTCTGATTAACCAACAGATGAATTTCTTTTATAACTTCATTTAATTTTTCTTCATCTTTTTCGGTTAGTTCCACTTTAATTAACCTTTTTAATTTTGGATAGTCAATAATGCCTTTTACATTATGAAAGCCCAATTCTTTTAATCTGTAGATATAAAACTTTAATTGCCAGATGTGAAGCTCTTCCATTTTGTTTGTTTTTTTGATTTCGTGGATTGTGTTGGTGTTTTTATCAAAGAAATCTAATACAAATTCAAAATCTTCTTCTACAAAATGGAGTTCGTGTTGTTTTCTTTCGTATGTTGATTCTGAAATGAATTTTCCAATAGCAACAAGTTCGCTTGTGTGTTCCATCAATATATGGTGAGCAAAAAACCATAGATGTCTTTTACAATGAAAATAATAATTGATATGTGTGCCTGTAATTTTCATTATAAGAATTGTGTTTCAATTTTAGTTTCTATTTCTTTTTCTAATCCAATCTCTTCAGAATAATTTGCATCGGTCAGGTAGATATCTCTTGTCCACCTTTTTAAGCGGTTCAAATTGATTTCATCAATTTCCTCTGAAGTAAAATTATTACTGATCCATCTTTCAAGTTTCAATAAGGGATTTCTCTCGCGCATTCCGATTACATTTACCACATATCTTGAAATAATGTATTCTTTAAAGAGTGTAAATATTCTTTGAGAATTTCCATAATTGTTGAAAAATTTTAATATATCATCTTTAAGTTGATCCAATTTTATTTTGCTTATTACTGAAGTAGATACCATTGGCCTGAAAATTTTCTGAGCTTCTTGCCGACTTTCAGCCATATATCCAGCATCAAGGGTGTTCAAAGTTTTATAAAACTCCTGTTTATAATTGCTCTGATCATCTATTAAAGAATAGAGAGCATTAGTAAGTTGATATTTGTCGTATTCAGATAATGAGAAATTTAGAGTACTAAAATTTTGATTTCTTTTTCCTTTCTTCCCTTTTGATTTTGAATTAAATGTCGAAATGTTATCAAGATCATTCTTAAAACTATCTTTTGTCTTTAGCCTACTGTTTTTGTACTCGAAATAACTTTTAGCTACTGGAATTATGTCATTAAGATTATCAGCATCAACATTTTGAAAGAGTTTGATAAAAACAAGAATTAAAGTCAGTTCAAGCAACTCAGAATTATAGACCTTAGAATTGCCCGATTCATATTTTTCTTTAAAGAGAATAATATTCACATTTGGCGGACCTTCATAAGTATAATTTTCTCGATACCTTCGCAATACTCTGCCCATTCTTTGAACAAGAACATCCATCGGTGCAAGTTCGGTGTAAAGTACATCTGCGTCAATATCAAGAGCGGCTTCAATTACTTGAGTAGCTACAAGAATTTTACCTTTATCTTCGTTTTCTGTTTTTGGATTGGAAAATTCCCGAGTCAATATGTCTTGTTTCTTTTTCCTGTCATCAAAAGTGAATCTAGAATGCAAAAGGTACAAATCAATTTCATTATTTATTTTTTGTTTTAACTTATAATAAACATCCTGAGCCTGTTTAATTGTATTACAAATTACAAGAACTCTTTTGTTTCGCCCCTGTTCAATTATTTGATTGATGAGCTCATCAGGAAACGAAAAATCTACTTTATTATCGTTAGTTCTGGAATTTTCAATTTTGATCAATTGTATTTTATGCTTAATCAATTTTTTGAATTTATATTCTTCGATATCAAAGAGATCAAGAATTTCAAAACCGTTGAGGGTTAATTCTTCCACTCTTTTTTTCAATTCAACTTTAATGAACTCCGGGAATGTAGCTGTCATTAAAAGAACATTACCCCCCATTTTAATTATATCTTCTACATATTTTACAACAATCGCTGATGCTTTAGGATCATAGGCTTGAACTTCATCTATTACAAGATTTGAATAAGCAAATGTTGAATAAATTTTTTCAAAACCAGGTGGACGTAGAGAATAGGGAAAAAACTGATCACCCGTTGAAATATTAACAGCAAAAGCTAATTGCCTTGCATTATCGTATAATTTAATGCTGCTTTCTTCATTTTCCTGTTCAATAAGATAAACATCAGCATCTGAATGAAGAATCCCTACTCTCTCGGTTTTATCTGAATTAAAAATATTCTTTGCTCTCTCAAAAATTTGTTCAACTGCAGCTCTGAACGGAAGAGTATAGAAAAACTTTTTGCCATTGGACCAAAGAAATGCGAATTCAGTTTTACCCATACCCGTGGGAGCAATTAATATTGTGTTTTTATCAATACAATGATCAATGTATTTTAGTTGCCAGAGTTTTTGACCATTAAACTTATTTTGTATTAACGCTTTTATTTGATCATATTCAATGTTGCTGATTTCTATTGGATAATCCATATTATCTTCTTCGCAATATGATGCGAAATGGTCACATCGCATTAAGTTGCCTGCAATCAAAATCCAGTCTTTCTTTTTATCCTCAGAAATATCAATTCTTTGCGGCAGGAAATACAACTGATAAGGTGGAATTACATAATTAACAAAAGGTAATTTATTGGCTAAACCCTCAAGCATATATTCATCAAATGCAATTAATGTATAATCAATATTTTCAATTTTATGCATTTCAGATTGCAAATTGTGAATCAATTGAGCTTTGAAATCATCAGACTTGCTTTTAAGTTTTTGAAATTGATCACTGCCATACCTGATTAAATCCTCAAATTTATCTCTCCAATGATGAAATGCAACAGCTGATAAAATAAATTTTTCATAATCTTCATTTTGTATCAGTTCTCTTAATTTTTCTTTATTCACAAGTAGAGTAGAAAGAATTGAATGATCAATATCGACCAATGCATCAAATGGTTTATAATCTCTATTCCCAAGTTTTCTTCTTTGAAAGGATGGCAAGACTTTTCCAATATCATGGAGAATAATTGCAATTCTTATAGGTTCATGAAGTTCTTGAGGAATAAAGTCTCTTAAATTTTCAAATTTGCTTAAGAGGTGTTCTGTGTGTTCTCCGAGCGTAATAATTCTAGCTTCATTATTATCAGCAGCTCTTTTTATACTTTTTGCCCAGATTGGGAAATGATGGTTCATTGTAAATCCCCCAAAAAGATTGGCATTGGTTTTGGAAAGCCTGAGTTCAAATCTAACAAGATATTTGTCTTATAAATTTTTCCATCATTTAACTTAGCCCTTATGTAAGAAAATTTTCTTTTTCCATTCTTATTAAAAGTGGTTTGATAATTTTCAATTTCAAAGAAAACAGGAAGATTATAAATCAATCCTTGAAATTGGTTATAATCAATCAATTCATCATTGATTTGAAAAATTCTTTCGGGAATCCAGAAGAAAATTTCATAATTTGTATCAATTCTTTTGTATGCGAGTTCAGATACATCAATTAATTGTGGTAAATCTTCAAAGACAATCCAATCCTCGGCTCTGCCGAGATGTAAAACTTCAAGTCTATCAATAGGATTTAGAATTTTCTCTTTAATTGTTTCTAAAATAATTTCATCCTTATGAAAAAGGTAAATTATGAGATGAACATCGTTAAGGATATCGATAGTCATTGGAGATTGACCACCAAAATGTTCTATGTGCCCGCCAAAAATTCTATTATTTACCAACCCAAATCGATCTTTGTGACTTTCTTTTGAGAGATTACGAAACCATATTTTTTCAATTGTTTTTGTTTCAAACCAACCCGCTATTGAAATTTTAAGATTTTTAATTCCATCAACAAAGAGACTATCCGACTGATCTTTCAATCCGAGAAGGTTAATTAAAAGACCAATGACAGTTGAATAAGGAGGTATTGGGTAAGTGTGCCTCCTTTGAACTGTAAATGGTATTCGATAATGCGCCTGAGGCTGGTAAATTTTAATTCTTAATATTTTCATAGTTCGGTCCTCTATAAGCTTTTATTCGAGACCGATATCAGCTAAAAAGTCATCCCAATTGTCTGTCAATCTGCTGTCGCTTATATTAACATTAAATCTTTCAGAACCCATCAAGAAAATTTTATTAGAGTTAAGCCAGGCATTTTTCAAACAGTCTTTCAATCCGATTACTTCGAAACCACCATTGGTTCTAATGACATCAATAAATGGATGAAAAACTGGCGAAGGGATTTTAACACCGCTTGCAATTACAAATAGTGGAACGATTGTGTTTAATTCTCCGCTGGATTGAGCATAAAGTCCATTTTTTATTGCATTTAAAATATTTTTAATTCTGGCTCTTTTCTGATCATCGTTTAAAATGAATTTTACTTCAAAAACATTATCACTCAAATTTTTAATCGAAAGAAAGCCATTGCTGTTACGGTAAATCCTGGAGTCATTTTCTTCCCTTACAAACTCTACATCAAAAATTTTTGTATTCTCTCCTAGATTAATCTTTAATTTATTTTCAGAATAGTTTGGTTCAGAAGAAATAATCCACCTATCAATTCCAAAGCATTCGCTATCAATTGTAAAGCTTAATTTGTAAAAAGAACTATGCTCTTCTTTGTTATATGGGTTTGGATTAATATTTAAACCTTTTTCGTTTGCTCTCTTCACAAGGTCATGATTTGCATAAAATGCCAAATCCTGTTCATAACTATTTAATGATATAGCTTTAGTAATGCCAATTGGTGCTTTCCTTGTAATTGAACTTTCACCAGATATTGTATACATATAACCAAATGCGTCAAGCTCTGCGCTTGTAAGAATATCATCCTGTGTGAGATCAAATTGTATTACATTTTGACCGGTTGTAAGAGCTGCAGGTTTCCAATTTTCAGGGAAAGCTCTGAGTAAAGTTTCAAAAAGATAATGCCTTATAGCAACTTTGCTGAGGAAAGATTTAGTTTCCCCGTTAATATTCATCTTTTTTATTGATAGGATATTGCCCCCGATTTTTTCATCTCTATTAAGTGCAGATCCTTCAAAAATGATTGTTAATGTGACATTTTTAATTGAGTTTGACATTGTTATTACTCCTTATTGTATTGTTTGTTCTTCTTCCTGCCCTATTACTCCGGCTAAGAACGAGAAGATGAAAATTTTGAACATTTCTTCTGAGTAATAAGGTTTAAATACTTCGGTTAATACAATTGGGAAATTTTCTTTAGCTGAAATGAATATTCTCAAAATACCATAAAACACATCTTCTTTTCTACCAGCTCGAGCCTGTTCAAGTAAACGATAGCCCATATTTTTGAACGCCTCTGCTATGTTGGAATTTTTCCGAAGTTTATACCCATATTTTTTTAATCTTTCTATCAACTCTGATGATTTTTGACCTTTTACATATCTAAGCAAATTATAATATTCTTTATCTTTAGTATTTTCATAAGCTTCTTCAAGGAGAGACTGAAATTCATCGTAAGTGTTATTTAGTTCTTCATAAAAACTCTTAAAAGCAGCAAGAGAAAAATTTCCTAACTGAATTTGATTTTTTAATTCCTGTAATTCCATTTTTGATTCTCCTTTAATTTTTCTTCAATTATTGAATAGAGTTTAAAGAGTTGGTCAGCTAATGCAGAAAGGTTTTTTCTGTTCCGTTCCATCTTTATTGTATTATATATAAACCCTCTGTCAGCTTCGTTAATTTCATTTTTATCTTTTAATCCAATTCTTAAAAATTTATAACCATAATCAATCAAATCAGAATATTTTTGATCTAATACTAAATTAAGAATCTTGCTTTCACCTATAGCTGCTAAAAGAGCAGAAATATCTCTATCTGAAATTAAGTTTGAGACTTCGGCAGGTAATGAAAAGAAATCTATTTTATTATCAGTTTTTATTACGACTTCAATATTTAAGGCTAACCATTCGCTCAAAAGAGTGGATAGTCTTCTCGAATATTCAATTATGGAAATGGCTAATAATTCTCGAACTGATGTTTTACTTGCATTAGATTGTCCATATAAACTCCTTATCAATCGATTTAATTCATACATTAATTTGAATGAAGGTGCATTTATAAAAATTTCCGACCTATCAGAAAGTTTTGTATACGAAAGATGATGATGAATAAGCAAAAAAGTACAAAGGTTACATATATCAAGGCTTTGGTCTAAATTCCATGCCCCATTTGGAAATTTATTAAGCGAAGGACCAAGCAAACGATTGTAAACCATTTCAAACTTTTTGATTTTCTCAATAAACTGTCGCCCTGCATCTTTACTGATAAGTTTTTGTAATGCTGTATTATCTAAATTATATGCGTTCCCACAAATATGACAATTGCCTGATTGATTAAGATGGTCAAAAAATGATTCAACAAATTTTATAAAAAATTCTTTCTGGTTACCATCCGTATCAATGAAATTTGGATAAAACTTGTTATTACCTTTAAGATTTATAATTTTTGCTTGATCAAAGTAATTTTCAATATCGATATTTTGGAAAATGTGTCTATCCATTATTACTAAATTGTCTTCAAACTCAAAAAAATCTGGTTGTGTCTGAATTAGTCCAACCACACCCGCATTATAAAGCCAGTTTGAAGGATATAAAATTATTTTATCATTCATTTGTCACCTCCAGCATCCCGAAACCCTGACTTCTTCTTGCACCAATCCCGACATCGTAAATTAATTGTAGAATTTCGGGATGACTTTTTATTTTGATTTTACCTTTGATACCTGTGTTCCATTGATTATAATGCCAAATTGGAATTGCTCTAACCGTGTCTTGAACTAATTCGTAATCAAAGAAAAAATCCCTTTCATAATTCAAAAATTTTTTCACTATTTCCTTGATTAAAAATCGTAATCCTTCATCAAATCCTTCGTCATCTGGAGTGAGATAAAGATCGTATTGATTACCATTTACATCGATATGACAATTCTTATTTGTTATCAAAATTGCATCCATTGTTCTAAAGGTAATTTCATCTTTTTTAATTCTTTTTAATGGATGAAAAGTGATGGTCTTTAAGGATACAGAATTTTCAAAAATCGGATAAGGTGAATTTAGAATTGAAAGCATTCCATTGTAGATTTTTGATGCAAAACGATAATCATTTGTAGATATATTTAATATTGCTTCATCTCCCACTATAAATTTATCATCTTGAAATTTCGGGCTATGGGGGAAATAAACGCTAAATGTGAAAGGTTTTATCTTATAATTGCCTTTATAGTAGATATTATAAAGTTGAGGATCTGCTATTGAAATTGCGTGCTTAATCAAAGAGGCAAAGCCTCTCCGATAATCTTTTGGCAGGTTGCTCTCTTTTAATTGAAATAAAAAACTTATTCTCATAATTGGCCTCATTTAATATAGAGTTGAAGTGTTGAATTTTTTCCATTTTCGCCCTTTATTTTTCATTTACAATTTAAATTTTCCGATTTAAATATTCAACAAGGCTAAAGGCGGATTCTATTCAAATAATTCAAAATCAATGAATTATTCTCAAAGGTCACAATGCTTAATCGTTTATTTGGTAAAATTAAATGTATTTTTTTGTTTTGTCGTTAAAACTTGACTAATAATTCCTTTGACATTATAAATAATCAATGCTATATTTGAAAAAAAAGTATCACAATCAAAGGAGCGTAAAAATGAAAAAGTTATTTTCAATATTCGTCGTTTTCATTTTATTCCATTCTTCTTCATATGCTTGCTTTGACACTTATCTCTTCCTTAAAAAAGCATCAATGGTCTATCCTTATAAATCATTGGTGATGGAATTAAACGGTGAATACTCATTCACCAGATTCAACAATCCTGCTGAAGATATGTTTTTCACAATGGGAAGTCTTTACTATGGACTTGCTAAAAATTTCTCAGTGCAATTCACACTTGGATCAGGTGAAAAACCCAGAGGCGAATTCAATCTGGATGCTTATGCAGTAAGAGGTGTTTATAATATTTATACATCTTATCAATATGACTATAATTTCAATTTAATAGTTGAGCATCGCGGAATTTTAAATCAAAGAGCTAATGAACTTGAAGTTTCTACTCCATTTATTTACTACAACAACGATTTTACATATGTTATTCATCCAACAATGAGCTACGGATATAACTCCGAGGACCTCACCATCGGTGGCCACTTAGGGCTATTCTATTCTTTCAATCAAAATAGTCTTGTTGGAATTGGTGCAGAATATGCAAGTGTCCAGAGCAGCAGTTATGGTGGACAGAGATTAACGGAAAGTGAATTCTCAACAAGTTTATTTTTCGGAACTTATTTAGGAAATAGAGTCTACTTGCAGAATGAGTTTGCTAAAGGCATCTCTAACTCACGAGACTTTGGATTAGCCATAACAACAAAATTTATTCTTAATTAAATCAGATCTTTTTTAATTAAAAAGCTAAAAATCTCAGTTGGAGGTAATTCTCTGGCTGAGATTTTTTGTTTTTATTCAAAGGTTTTTTCTTTCAGAACTAAAAAACAAATCATCACAAATCGGAACCTTTGTTAGCATATTCACCATTCTTAAAATTAATCTGTTACAAACACCCTCGTTCAAAGAGTATTATTCTAAAGCATATCTTTTTTCTCTGCATTTTTGATCTCAATTCTCATCAATCTAAGTTTAAGAGACTATAAAAAATTTTAATTTCTTTTTAATTATTTTTACAGAGATGAAGAAAATCTCAAAGTTTATTCTTCAAAAAAAATTTTTAACAAAAAGATATTACATAACCATCACTTTAGTGAGGTAAAAAATGAAAAAAATTTCAAGAAGAAAGTTTATAGAAGCTGGTTCAATTTCAACCGCAGGGCTACTCTTAATGGGCTGCTCACCATTTCCAGAAATTTTTTCAAAGGACCGCTCTCTTGATATCATAATTAAAAATGGCTCCATAATTGATGGGACAGGCAAAAAGGAATTTGTTGCAGACATCGGAATTAAAGATGATAAAATAATTTTGATTGGAAAAATAACTGATATTAATGCAAAAACGGTGATTGATGCAAAAGGATTAAAAGTCGCTCCTGGTTTTATTGATATTCATTCCCACACCGATGCTGATTTAATTATAAATCCAAGAGCAGAAAGCAAAATTCGACAAGGAGTAACAACAGAGATAACAGGTCAGGATGGTTTTTCGTGGGGTCCTATTGGCGGACCTGAACTTGAACTGACCAAAAAGAATTTTTATGAACAATATGGTGAAGAATTGAAATGGCGTTCAATAGGTGATTTTTTGGACGACTTTTCTCGTCGAAAATTTTCAGTGAACATTGCAACTATGGTTGGACTTGGTACAATTAGAGAATTTGTCGTGGGACTTGATGAACGAGCTGCTACTAACGAAGAGATAAAGAAAATGCAGCAGGAAGTAATCAAGGCTATTGAAGAAGGAGCAATTGGTATTTCTACAGGATTGGAATATACACCAGGTTCTTTTGCATCGACCGAGGAATTAATTGAACTGTGCAGAGTTGCACCAGAAAAATTTAGACTTTATGCAACTCATATGAGAAATGAAGATAATTATGTTCTCGAAGCAATTGATGAAGCAATTGAAATTGCTAAAAGGTCAAACTCCCGTCTTCAGATCTCTCATCTAAAAGTTTCAGGTAAAAGCAACTGGAATAAAGTCGACCAGGTGATTGAAAAAATTGAAAAAGCTGTTAATGATGGTCTCGAAGTTCATGCCGATCGATATACTTATGTTGCTTACCATACAAATCTTTCGTCACTTTTTCCACTCTGGGCTCGAGAGGGCGGAACTCAAAAATTTCTCGATAGATTGAAAGACAAAAATCTTCAGAATCAAATTAGAGAATTTGTTGAGAGAAAAGTATCGAATCTTGATGGTGATTGGAATGGCGTTTTAATTTCAAGTATTGGTAAAGATGAATTCAAACATTACCAGGGTAAAACAATTCATCAATTAAGCGAAGAATTTGGAATGGATGGTTATGAAACATCCGTTAAAGTTTTGCTCGACGCTCAAAATCAGGTTATGATGATGGGCTTCGGAATGGAAGAAAAATCAACTGAGAAAATTTTGGCTCATCCTCTTGTAATGATTTCATCAGATGCAGGAAGTCATGCACCATATCCTCCAATGAATAGAGAAATTGCTCATCCAAGAGCATATGGAACTTTTCCAAGAGCAATTGCAAAATATGTGAGGGAAAGAAAAATTTGTTCACTTGAAGAAATTATTAAGAAAATGACATCGATGCCTGCAGATAAATTGGGCTTGAAAGAAAGAGGAAGAATTGAGGAGAACAAAATTGCGGACATTGTAATTTTCGATTACGATAAGATTCAAGATAAAGCGACATTTACCGAACCTCATCAATATCCCGATGGAATTCCTTATGTTATTGTAAATGGGAAAATTGTAATTTCAAATTATGATCACACTGGAGCAATGCCCGGTCAGGTGTTGAGATTAAATATCTAAAACAGAATCAATGTATCATCTTTTCATTCAACAAAAATTGAATGGTAAATTATGAAAGTAATTGTTGATGTAAGTATAATTCCACTTGGAGTTGGTCTCTCTCTTTCGCCTTACGTGGCAGAATGCGAAAAAATTTTTAAAGAAGCGGGTCTTACAACGATGCTTCATGCAAATGGAACGAACATCGAGGGTGAATGGGATGAGGTTTTTGGTGCAATTAAAAAATGTCATGAGCGGCTGCATCAAATGGGTGTTCCAAGAATTTCGACAAATGTTCGAATAGGAACTCGGATTGATAAAGATCAAACAATGATGGATAAAATTAAAAGTGTTGAAGAAAAAATGTGAGTTATTAAAAATCGAATTTGGTAATGGTTAATCATCAGGCCATTGGTGTTTTGAGGTTGGATAATCTAAAGAGGTTTTTAAAAAATCTTTTGCTTTAAGAACTCTCGATTGACTAAAAATCCGTTGTGACGAGGGAATATTGCCTCGAAATTGTTTTCATTCAGAAATATGAAATTATAGTCATTAAATTGATTGGAAGAAAAGAACCAGTTTTGAATTGAAAATAATTTTAGACAGGTAAAGACAGGATTTAATGTGATAGGTCCCCAATTGTAATTGGTGTAATAAAATAAAAAAACAAAGACCCCTGAAAGGGGTTCAATATTATTAGCTCTCAATTGCATTGGTAAATGATAAAGTTTGAAAAAAATAAAGAACTCTGGAATAGTTCAATTGCATTAAAATCGCAAAATGAAATTAAGATCTAAAAATCATTTTAGTTAAAGATAAAATTGAAATTTAATCCGATGGTTTTTCAACATCGGTTTAAAAAATAAAATATCACGATTAAACGTCTTGCAATATTTTAACTTTTTGCTCTAATGTGGAAAGTAAATTGAGATACGAGTCTTCGAAAGCTTTCACGCCATCCTTCTCAAGTTTTTCAAAAATTTGTTCGAAATCAATTCCCAATGATTTCAAATCTTCGATTATTTTCTTAGCTTCTTCAAGATCTTTTTCTATTCTATCTTCAATTATACTTTCTTCGAGCATAATTTCTAATGTCTTTGGCGGAAGAGTATTAACCGTATGTGGGGCAAACAATTCATCAACATAAAGCAACAGGCTGTACATTGGATTTTTGGTGCTCGTACTTGCCCAGAGCGGTCTTTGTATTTTTGCTCCTTTTGATTTTAATTCATCAAACCTTTCACTTAAGAAAATCTTTTTAAATTCTTGATAGATCAATTTAGTATTAGCAACTGCAGCTTTACCAAGATATTTAGTTAATTCTGGTTTACCCTGATTTATCATTTTTACAATTTCGTTATCTACAAGGGTATCCAATCGACTTACAAAAACACTAGCTACTGAATTTACATTATTTACTTCTTCACCATTTCCCAATCTTCTTTTAATTCCATTAATGTAAGCCTCGGCAACTTCAATGTATCTTTGAATTGAAAATATCAAAGTCACATTTACATTAATTCCTTTTGCTATTGATTCTTCGATTGCTTTCAATCCCTCTTTGGTTGCTGGTATTTTAACCATCAAGTTCGGTTTATTTATTTTTTCCCAGATTCTTTTAACAGCTTCTATTGTTCCTTCTGTGTTGTAAGCAAGTAATGGATTTACTTCAATACTCACGAAGCCATCGTTACCGTTTGATTCTTTATAGACTTCGCCGAAAAGATCGCAGGCATCTTTTATATCTTCAATCATCAATTCTTCAAGTATCTCTTCAGATTTTAATCCTCTTGATATTAATTTTTGAATTGCTTCATCGTAATCGTTGCTGCCAAGTATTGCTTTCTCGAAAATTGTTGGATTTGAAGTAACCCCTCGAATTCCTTTGTCAATTAAAGATTTCAACTCACCGCTTTTAATCAAGCTGCGACTAATATTGTCAAGCCAGATACTTTGTCCAATCTTCAAAAGTTTATATAGTCTGCTATTCATAATTCATTCCTTTTTGATTTATAATTTTCTGTGAGTCCCATCGCAATATGGAATTTTTTCAGAATGTTTGCACTGACACAAAGCCACTCTTTTTTTCTCTTCAATCTTTAATTCAATTGGAGTGAATGAAGTTGTTTTGTGAGAACCATCACAGAAAGGTTGATTTTTTGACAATCCGCATTTGCACCACCAGTATGTGCCTGGTTCGAGTTCTAAGACGGCAGGCATTTTAGCGGCAATATTTGGTTTATCCATCATTACCTCCTTTCTTATGGTAAAAATAATTCTTCTTGTAAAGTTCTTATAAGCATTCCCAATTCGACTATTTTCTTCTCACCAGTTGCTCGATATTTAATTTCGACTTTGTTTTTGGCAAGATTTTTTTCACCAACAATTACTTGCAAAGGAACACCAATTAAATCGGCATCATTGAATTTAAATCCGGCTGATACATCGTCTCTATCATCATAAAGGACTTCAATATCGCTTTCCTGCATTTCATAATAAATTTTTTCGCAAGTTCTTTTGATTTCTTCATTCTTCATATTAACGCCAATGAGATGAACCTGGAATGGAGCAATTTCTCGTGGCCAGATGATACCTTTCTCGTCGTGGTTTTGTTCAATCAAACAGGCAATTATTCTTTCCACACCTATTCCGTAGCTTCCCATTACAATTGGATGCTCTTCACCTTTTTCATCAAGGTATTTTGCTCCAAGCGCTTCAGAGTATTTTGTACCGAGCTTGAAAATATGACCAAGTTCAATTGCCTTAACAACTCTCAATTTATTACCACACTGATAACATTTATCACCTTCCTGAACAAAATGGAGATCGAAATATTCGATATTCGGCAGATCACGATCAAAATCAATTCCTCCGATATGATAATCATTTTTATTTGCACCGCTAACCATATTGTTTGCATGACGCAATTTTATATCGGCAATGATCCTCATATTAATACCGATTGGACCAATTGATCCAGCATCAGCACCAGTGATTTCTAATAATTCATCTGGGTGAGCTGGACGAATTTTTCCTCCAAGTACAGCGACTAATTTTTCTTCGTTAACTTCATCATTTCCAAGCATCAAGACAAGAATTGGTTGATCGTTATGAATGTAAACTCTAGATTTTGCACATTTAGTTGTTGGTATTTTTAAAAATTCAGAAAGTTCATCTATTGTTTTAACATTTGGAGTGTGTATTTCATGAAGTTCTTCTGATTTTTCATCTCTTGGATAGTCCTCGACTTTAGCTTTTGCCACTTCTACATTAGCTGCATATCCGCAAGAATCACAAATTGCACAGGTGTCTTCTCCTGCATCGGATTCAACCATAAATTCCTGTGAGCCAGTCCCGCCCATTGCACCACTTGAAGCACCAACTTCAAAAAATTTTAATCCACAGGCAGAGAAAATTTTTCTGTAAGCCTCGGCGTGAAGTTCATAACTTCTATCAAGTCCTTCCCAGTCTTTATCAAGAGAGTATGAATCTTTCATTAAAAATTGTCTTCCGCGAATTACTCCGCTTCTTGGTCTCGGTTCATTTCTGAATTTTGTCTGAATTTGATACCAGATTTGTGGCAAATCTCGATAAGATTTAATGTGGTCAGCAGCAATTTGAGCTATAATTTCTTCGTGAGTTGGTGCAAGAACATAATCCCTATTTTTTACCTGAAAGAGAGTATCTCCAAAAGCTTCTACACGATTAGTTTTTTCCCAGATTTCTTTGGGATTGAGAGCAGGAAGATGAAATTCTTGTCCGCCAATTGCATCCATTTCTCTTCGAATGATTTCGCAAACTTTTTTGATCATTCGATAACCGAGAGGAAGAAAAGAATAAATACCGGCAGCAAGCGGGCGAATCATTCCAGCCCTCATCATCAAAATATGACTCGGAATTACAGCATCAGCTGGTGCTTCTTTAGTTGTTGGAATAAATACTTTGGATAATCTCATACTTTTCCTGTAAATTTCTCCAAAAATAAAAAACGATGTAGGCTTTTCAAAAGTATCATTAATTTGTGTAATTGATTAAAGGATTTTTTTGAGAATAAATCTTTACATTCAACCCCTTCGGGGTTGAAAATCTTTATTCATATTCTTTTCCCCGAATGCAACTCGGGTCTATTCATATTCAACCCCTTTGGGTTGGAAAATTTTTCTTGCAAGCTTAATTCTGAATACTAATCGGGGCTAATCACATTCAACCACTTTCAGGATTGAAAAATCTTATCGCATTCCCAATTCCGAATACTATTTATGGTCACTCACATTCAACCCTTTTCAATGTTTTGGATTTTACAATGCACTATGTTCTTCGAGTGCAACTCGGGGCTATTCATATTCAACCCCTTTGGAGTTGGAAAATTTTTCTTCAATTCTTAGCCCCTGATATTTTTCTTGTAAAATCCATATTTAATACTTTCGGGTTGTGGATTAAATGGTGCGCTCTGTTCGTCGAATTCAAAATTGAGAATCTTGCGGTTTTGAAAATACTTCAAAATTCATCTTTCTAATTTAATTTTATACTGAACGATGCTTTGTCTATTCTAAACCTTTTTGGAAAATTAATTTTGCTCATTTATAAACTTTCTCTTAACCTTAAATTGAAGTCAAATTTTCTCTTTTGTTATATTGCAAACAATCTTAATTAAATTTTTCAGTAATTTTTGAATGAATTCATCTAAAGGGAAAAGACAGGTATGAAAAAGGAACTCTCGAAAGTTTATAACCCACAGGATGTTGAAGATAAATGGTATCAATACTGGGAATCAAATAAATTATTTCATGCCGAAATTGATCATTCCAAGAAACCTTACACAATAGTAATTCCACCTCCCAATATTACTGGCAGCCTTACAATGGGACATATCCTGAACAATACACTTCAGGATATTTTTATCCGTTGGAAGAAAATGTGCGGATATAATGCATGCTGGGTTCCTGGAACAGATCACGCATCAATTGCAACTGAAACAAAAGTAACAGCTTATCTCAGGGAAAAAGGAATTGATAAAAAGAAAATTGGCCGCGAAGAATTTTTAAAATACTGCTGGGAATGGAAAGAAACTTACGGTGGAATTATTCTAAAACAATTGCGAAAACTTGGTGTCGCTTGCGATTGGGATAGATTAAGATTCACAATGGATGATGATTACTATCGACTTGTGCTGGAAGCTTTTGTTCATTTATATAAAAAAGGATATATCTATCGCGGATTGAGAATGGTAAACTGGGATCCTGCAACTCAATCTGCAATTTCTGACGAAGAAGTTATCTATCAAGAAGTAAATGGGAAACTCTGGTATTTTAAGTATCCAATAAAAGACAGTAACGATTTTATTATAGTTGCGACTACACGTCCCGAGACAATGCTTGGAGATACTGCCGTTGCTGTCAATCCAGAAGATGAAAGATATAAGCATTTAGTTGGTAAAAAAGTAATCCTTCCAATTGTTAATAGAGAAATTCCAATTATTGCTGATAATTATGTTGATAAAGAATTTGGAACAGGATGTGTTAAAGTTACTCCAGCTCACGATCCAAATGACTTTGAAATAAGTCAGCGCCATCCGATTGAAGTGATTAATATTTTAAATCCCGATGCAACGCTTAATGAAAATGTCCCGAAAGAATTTCGTGGATTGGATCGCTTTGAAGCTCGCAAAAAAGTTGTAGAAAAATTTGAAGAACTTGGTTTACTCGAAAAAATTGAAGATTACAAAACAAACATTGGTTATTCCGAAAGAGGTAAAGTCCCCATCGAGCCGTACCTTTCTGAACAATGGTTCATGCGGATGGATGAACTTGTTAAACCCGCAATTAAATCTGTTGAAGAAGGAAAAGTAAAATTTCATCCTGAGAGGTGGACAAAGGTTTATTTCCATTGGATGCATAATATTAAAGACTGGTGTATTTCGAGACAATTGTGGTGGGGTCACAGGATTCCAGTATGGTATTGCCAGAATGAAAGTTGTAAAGAAATTATTGTTCAAGTTGATCCACCTCAAAGTTGTCCCAAATGCGGTTCAACAAATTTAAAACAGGACGAAGATGTACTTGATACCTGGGCATCGAGCTGGTTATGGGCGCATGGAGTTTTTAGAACAAAAGAAGAACTCGAATATTTTTATCCAACCGATACACTTGTAACTGGACCCGACATCATCTTCTTCTGGGTCGCACGTATGATTATTGCAGCTCACGAATTCACCAATAACATTCCTTTCAAAGATGTTTATTTTACCAGTATTATTCGTGACGAAAAAGGTAGAAAGATGAGCAAATCATTGGGCAATTCTCCCGACCCGCTCGATGTAATTGCTCAATATGGTGCAGATGCCTTGAGATTTACAATAATTTATCTGGCACCGCTCGGACAGGATGTTCTATTCTCAGTTGACAAATGTGAAATCGGCAGAAACTTCGCCAATAAAATCTGGAATGCAGGAAGATTTTTATTAATGAATGCCGAGCAAATTAAAGTTAATTACAATTTGAAATTTGAATCGCTTGATTTAACGGACAAATGGATTTTGAGCCGATTAAACTCAACTATTAAAAATTATACTGAAGCACTCGAGACATTCAGAATAAATGATGCGTCGAAGATAATTTACAACTTTATCTGGAGTGACTACTGCGATTGGTATGTGGAATTTGTAAAAACAAGACTGGCAGAAGAAACAAATGAAAATGTGAAGTCAGCCGTTCTTTCGAGAGCAATTTATGTTTATGAAAATATCTTGAAATTACTCCATCCAATTATGCCTTTCATTACAGAAGAAATCTTCCAGACAATTTATGATCTTGATTTATCAAGAAAAGATAAGAGCGAAATCAAAACAATTATGACAGAACAATTTCCAGCTGTAGATGAAAAATGGATTGATGAAGATGTTGAAAAGAAACTCGAACTTATGCAGGATTTAATTTCATCTATTCGAAATATTCGAGGCGAGATGAATGTCCCACCTTCGAAAAAATGTGATGTGTACATAAAGGCTGAAGATAAAGATTTTGAAGATTTAGTAAATGCATATCCCTTTTACATTGAAAAACTTGCAAGAGTTGAGAACATACTTGTTGGAAAGACAGTTCAAAGACCAAAAAATTCCTCTGTATCAGTTGTAAAAGGTAATGAAATCTACATTCCGCTCGAAGGACTAATAGATATTGAAGTCGAAAGAGAAAGATTAAAGAAAGAGATTGAGAGGTTAGAAAAACTTTTAGAAGGAGTAAATAAAAAACTTTCAAACGAAAACTTTGTAACAAGAGCTCCCGAAGATGTTGTGAAGAACGAAAGAGAAAAACAGAAGAACTTTTCTGAAGCTCTCGAAAAAGTAAAAAAGAATCTTGCAATGTTAGAACAAAATTAAGAGAGAAGTAATCAAAATGAATATTTACGATATAGTTGGCGGAATAGCTGTTACATTAAGTTGCTTTAATTTGTTACCTCAAGTGTTGAAGGGTTTTAAAACAAAAAGTGTAAATGATATTTCCTGGATCTTCATTTTTATGATAATTACTGCGACAATTTTCTGGTTCATCTATGGAAAATATCGAAACGACTGGGCAATAATGCTGACCAATTCGATCATATTTGGATTTGCTGTTATTCTTTTAATACAGAAGATAATGTATTCTGGTAAAAAGAAGACGGATGAGAAAGATTTACGATAGATTTTTGAAAAAACGACTCTATTTATTATTATTGCACACGAAAATTTTTGAAAAAGTTCATTTCCATTCCGCGTTAGCTCAATGGTAGAGCATCCGGCTGTTAACCGGAGGGTTGCAGGTTCGAGTCCTGCACGCGGAGCTAATCTTAAATGCTGTTTCAAACTTCTTCAAAGCTCACCTTTCATTTATCCGTACAAAAAAGTCAGTAAAAATTTAATTCCCTCTTTTAATATTCTGGATTGATCTGATGCTTATCTACATCTACCAATGAAATAATTTTCTGCGAATAAATTGACTTTTTATTTTCAATTCGTTAGTATAATTAAATGATTTTTAAAATTAATGAACTCAGGTAAGTAACAAATCGGATAGTTTAATGATTTAAGATTTGGATATACTACAAAGCATTCAGATCGGGGAATTAAGTTAGAGAATGATGAAAATTACGACTAACAAATGAAATATAGCTATGCTTCTCTCCTCCTTTCGAAAAATTCGTCTTTGGCAAACTTTGGATACACCCCAACCATTATAAAAATTGGGAGGCGTTAATATGATTCCAAAGAATATAAGAAAAGAACACATCATTAAAGCGATAGAAGAAATTGAAAGAACCGAAATTCCGAAAGAAAGGAGTTCGAGGAAATATCTTTTGGAATTTAACGGAATACTCTTTCCACCTAAATATGTTATTTCTTTGGCAAACAAGTATGCTAATGGTAAAACATTAGACCCTTCCCAGTTCAATGGAGGCAGAGAAACAAATGATTTCCTTAAGAGTCTTGGCTTTAATATTGTTGAAATTCCAACACAAGAGAAAACAATTAAACCATTTAACAAAAAGAAAGAAAGACAGTTATCAGTTAATCATCATTATGAACGATGCCCAGAATGTAAGGAAAATATTAGAAAACTCTTAGAGAAAATTTATGGAAGAGTTGAGATGAATTATAAGTTTAATGTTGGAACTTCTCCAGAAGATTTTAAAGACACACCATACTATTACAAAATGAAAGAAATTTATGAAGTGCTCCAGAAGCATAGAGAATTTAAAGAATTTGTTAAATCGAAAACTCTTCCGAATTGTGATTTCTTTGTTCCAAATCCAGGATTTATTGTTGAGTTTGATGAATCGCAACATTTCACATTACCTAGAAAAATAGCATTAGAAAATTATCCTTCCGAACTTGAATTAGGTTTTAACAGAGAAAGATGGATCAGATTATGTGAAAAAATTAATTCTAAAGATAATGATCCACCTTATAGAGATGAACAACGCGCATGGTATGATACTTTAAGAGATTTCCTGCCAGCAGAATTTAAATTAAAACCTACAGTTAGACTTTTTGCTAAGGATTTTGAATGGTGCAGTTTAAATCCAGATAATCCAAAGGATTTGGCGAAGTTCAAAAGAATGATAGAAAAACAAGATGAACTTTGGAAAATTGAAATAAGAATGGATAAGGATCCTTTCTTGGCAAGGATAATCATTGCTGATAAATGGGAAGGAAAGATTGAAAATGTAAAAAAATTGCTTGAAGAAATTTATAATGAATGGCCAAAAGGGACAAAGGTAAAATTCCTTATCACATGTGGCGGTTTTATACAGTTCGATTTGCCAAAAGATGTAACCAGAAAAAGAATTAACAATCCCCAAAATCCAGATAGTGAAATTGTAAACATTTTAGTTAAAGAAGCTGAAAAATATGTAGAGTCTGTTTTAACCGAAGATTTGCGCAATAAATTAAAGG
The DNA here is from genome assembly GCA_013177855.1 of Ignavibacteria bacterium. Classification (NCBI taxonomy): domain Bacteria; kingdom Pseudomonadati; phylum Ignavibacteriota; class Ignavibacteria; species Ignavibacteria bacterium. The sequence continues at coordinate 1,418,868 of JABLYA010000001.1, read as the reverse complement.
AAGTGACAGATTATGTAACATTAGGTGTGGATTCATACAAAGATAAAATATCAGCAACTTCAATTTACATTAATCAACCACATATTGAACTGGTGTTTTTGTTTGATTTGAAGAGTAATAAACCGTACTCCACCGGGAAATCATATCCTACACCAAAGCAACAAAATAGCTTAGTCCGAAATACTAACTTAAAATCTCACTTTTTTAATTTAGATATTGGAAAAGTTATGATTTTGGGTTGTCATGATTTATCTATATTCAATCCTAGATCAAAGAATGCAAAAGGTTGGCGTAAAGAAGTTAATAGGAAATTTAAGGAATTGGCAAAGAAAGAGGAACCAAAAATCGTATTGCATCATCCTCATACAACGGTAAAAATCAGAACATGGCTAAACGCTTGGAGCGGTCTAAAGAAAGCACTTCCCTCTGTACAGATCTATGCGGGTGCTGGCAGGTATCATGAAATTGATCAGGAAGGATGTGACAAACTGGATGATGTACTTAAATACACAAAATGTGGAAATACTTTAGATTTCATAATTTCTTAAAAGGTGAAATATTTGACCGTTCCAATTTTATGTAACAGCAAACAAACTTCTATGTTTACTCCGCCTAAATTTATCTGACGGGAAACTTTATGCATAACCATACAAACGAGAGATTAATATTATAAAATATAGGTTATAATATGTCTGAGAGACTTTTTTAATTAAATCAATAAAAAATAAAGCAGGTCTTTGTAGCTTCTTAGCATTAATATTGTCAGCCTTTGCAAAGTGAAACCTAAGGAGAATTCAATAAAAATCCTTCCCTCACTTTTTTTATCACCGCTCAACAATTGAATGCTCAAGCTCTTTTTAGCCAGAGGGGAATTTTATTTCGAAAGGTTTGATATGACAGACTCTTTTTTATAAAGATCGCATTAGAAAACATTTCTTAAATATCTTCGATTACACCATCCAAATTTTTTATTCCTGCTAAATTAAGTTGTGAGAAATTTATAATTTGAAACAACAACGAAAGGAATATTTTATGGTTTACAGAGTTGTAAACATTATAGCGGTCATTTTGTTGTTTTGGTCACTTGATAGACATCCTTATAGTTATTATACATTACTCAGATTTGTTGTCTTCGGTGTTTCTGTTTATAGTGTTTATTTATTTATTACAATCAAAAAGAGTAACTGGGCCTGGATTCATATAATGATTGCAATTTTATTCAATCCGATTTTCCCAATTTATCTGGATAGAAATATCTGGAGATATGTTGATATTGCCGCAGCGATTGTTTTTCTTGTTTCTTTGTATGTCTTAAAAAAGTCGGTTTCTGAAAATAATAACAACGAATCTCCCGAGAAGTAAAGAGCGGTGAATTTCTAGTCATTTTGAAATTCGCAACTGTGATGATTGGAGATTTTAAGCTATTAATGAGTTGTTATGAGTAAGTCAGATTTGTTCTAATCACTTTAAATTTGACTTAGCTTATATAAAATTTTTTAAATGCAATTTACCTTCCCTTCTATTCTCTGCATTTTCAAAATTGAGTTCGGCTGATCCTGCACTAATTTTTATCATATTCATCAAAAACAGACATCAACTTTGTCCAAAACACATCTTGATTTTATCATACTCATCATTAATCTTTGTAATTGAAAGTTGAGAGCGATGAGAGCTCTTCTTTAATTTTAATAATTAACTTTAGGATAAAATGGATTTTATCAAGACAGTCATCAAAATAATTTTAATCGTAATTGTAACAATCATCTTTGCATCACTTGCAATTATTGCTTCTTTACTTGATAGAAGCGGTAAAGTTTATCATTTTCTGGGCAGAATATGGGCAAAGCTTTTGCTATGGATTGCGGGTGTTAAAGTTGAAATAATTGGATTAGAAAATATTAACTCTAATGAAAATTATGTTTATGTTGCAAATCATTGCAGCGGCTTTGACATTCCTGTTGTAATGGCATCAGTTCCAGGTCAGTTGAGAATAGTTTTCAAGAAGGAATTAACAAAGATTCCATTATTTGGCTGGCAATTGAGAATAGGTCCATACATTTTAATTGATCGAGAAAACCCAACAAAAGCTATGGAAAGTCTCGAAATCGCAAAAAAGAAAATTGAAAAAGGCGCAAGCGTTCTTCTTTTCGCCGAAGGAACAAGAAGTCAGGATGGTAACATCCAACCATTTAAAAGAGGCGCCTTTACTCTTGCCACAAGAAGCGGAAGGAAAATTGTTCCACTAACAATTAAAGGAACATTCGAGATTCTGCCAAAGAAAAAATTCAGAATAAGGCCTGGAAAAGTTAAACTGTTTATTGATCCGCCAATTGAACATGATGGATCAATTGATAAAAAATCAGAACTTGAATTAATGGAAAAAGTTAGAAACATTATTGTCAAAAATTATTACTCTTAATTATGAAAGTTACCAGAGAACTTGTCATACATATTGCTGAATTAGCACACTTGAAATTAAAAGACGATGAGATTGAAAAATTTCAACAAGAATTAAATCAAATTCTGGAATATGTTGATAAATTAAATGAACTCGAAACTGAAAATGTTGAACCTTTGTCTCACCCGCTTCCAGTGATTAATGTTGCCAGAGAAGATAAACTTGTGCCTTCTGTCAAAAGAGAAGAGGCTTTAAAGAACGCTCCTGATTCAACAGAAGAATTTTTCAAAGTTCCAAAGGTAATCTGATGTCAAAAATATTAGGGTTAATTCCAGCACGATTTGCTTCGACAAGATTATTTGGTAAACCGCTTCGCTTCATTGGAAATAAACCAATGATTCAACATACTTACGAATCTGCATTAAAATCTATTTACTTAGATAAACTTGTTGTTTTGACTGATGATGTTAGAATTTTCAATGCCGTAAAAAGTTTTGGCGGTGAAGTTGAAATTACTCCACAAGATCTGCAAAGCGGAACTGATCGTTGTGCTTATTATTCAGAAAAATTTCCCGAATACGATATTGTAGTAAACATTCAGGGAGATGAGCCATTTATTCATAGAGAAGTTATCGATAAAACAATAAAACCGCTTTTGCAAATTGAAGAGATTCAGGTTGCAACTGCAGGCACTTATTTCAAAGATCCGAATCTGGTAACAAATCCATCTTTGCCAAAAGTTGTGTTGGATGAAAATGGTTTTGCAGTTTATTTTTCTCGTTCAGTTATTCCATATTATCAGAGTGAAGAATTTGAAAAAATATATATAAGACATATTGGAATTTACGTTTACCGTCGTGATGCATTGTTAAAGATTACAAAACTGCCTCAAACCAGACTCGAAAGGATTGAAAAATTAGAGCAGCTCAGAATGATTGAAAATGGTTTCAAAATCAAAGTTGAACTTGTTGATTACGAACCAATATCTGTCGATACAGAAGAAGATTTAATCTATGCAAACAACTATTGGAAAGAAAAATATGGGATTAAAGAATGAACATTCCAGATAAAGTTGAACTTGCCAATATACCAACTCCAATTCATGCGATCTTCTTTGAAGGATTCGAAATCCTAATTAAGAGAGATGATTACACAGGAATTGAATGGACAGGGAATAAAATCAGAAAACTGGAATATTTGGTTTTCGACGCTCTTCAGAAAAAAGCAGATGTACTTATAACTTGCGGTGGAATTCAATCAAATCATGCAAGAGCAACTGCAGCTGTTGCTGCAAGACTTGGATTAAAATCCATTCTTTACTTGAGAGGTAATGAACCCGCTCACTACGACGGAAACTTAGCTCTTGATAAATTATTTGGAGCTGAAATAAGATTTGTAACTCAAGAAGAATATGATAACATAGAAGAAATTGCTGAGAAAGAAATTATATCTCTCAAAAAGAAAGGTTTAAAAGGAGTATTTATTCCCGAAGGAGGTTCTTCTCCACTCGGCATCTGGGGTTATATTGAATGTGCAAGAGAAATTTCAAAACAATTGAAATCTTTTAAGAATAAACCATCTCACATTGTAACTGCAGTAGGCTCGGGTGGAACATTAGCAGGACTTGTAGTAGGTAAAAAACTTTTTGGGCTGAAGTCAAATCTAATTGGTGTGAATGTTCTGAAAACCTCTGGTGATTTTGAAAAAATTGTTTGTGATCTTGCAAATGAGTGCAGCAGGAAATATAAACTCGGTATTAAAGTGACAACTAAAGATTTCACAATTCTCGATGGCTATTCAACCGAAGGATACGAAAACATCTCAAAAGAAAAATTAGAACTTCTTACATTTATCTCTCAGGATTATGGTTTGCTGCTCGATCCAGCTTATACTGGCAAAGCATTTTTTGGTATGGTTGATCATTTTATTTATCAAGGGAATGAATTCAATAAATTAATGTTTATTCACACAGGCGGAGTTTTTGGAATTTTCCCAAAAATGAAAAAATATCTCGAAACAATGGAACAATCGAAAGTTTAATTTTTACAATTAATCAAAAACAAATTATGAGGGAGTTATGCTTTTTGATTTAGACCTAATTAAAAAAGTTTATTCCGATTTTGCCGAGAGGGTTGATCACGCCAAAAAGATTCTTGGCAGGCCAATGACTTACGCTGAAAAAATTCTCTACGCTCATACCTGGGAATTACCAACGAGGCCCTTTGAAAGAGGAAAAGATTTCGTTGAATTTAGAGTTGACCGAGTAGCTATGCAAGATGCAACTGCACAAATGGCTCTGCTCCAATTTATGTCTGTCGGATTACCTAAAGTTGCTGTTCCTACAACAGTTCATTGCGACCATTTAATTCAGGCTCAGGTTGGTGCTGAACAGGATTTGATGCGAGCCTTCGATGAAAATAAAGAAGTTTATGATTTCCTTGCATCTGTCTCTGCTAAGTATGGAATCGGTTTCTGGAAGCCAGGTGCTGGAATAATTCATCAAGTTGTTCTTGAAAATTATGCATTCCCGGGCGGAATGATGATTGGAACTGATTCACATACACCAAATGCCGGCGGACTTGGAATGCTCGCAATTGGTGTCGGCGGCGCCGACGCAGTCGATGTAATGGCTGGAATGCCATGGGAACTTAAATTTCCAAAATTGCTTGGAGTTAAATTAACAGGACAATTAAACGGATGGACTTCACCTAAAGATGTTATTCTTAAGCTCGCTGGAATCTTGACAGTCAAAGGTGGAACGGGATACATAATTGAATATTTTGGTGAAGGTACAAAATCAATCAGCTGCACAGGCAAAGGAACTATTTGCAATATGGGTGCCGAAGTCGGTGCAACAACCTCAATTTTCCCATTCGATGAAAGAATGATTGATTATCTTAATGCAACTGGCAGAGACGCTGTCTCCGAACTTGCGATGAAATTAGCTTACGCTGCTTCAAACTACCTTGCTGCAGATCCAGAAGTCGAGCTTGAACCAGAAAAATTCTTCGATAAAATTATTGAAATAAATCTATCTGAACTCGAACCTCATTTGAATGGACCATTCACACCAGATCTGGCATGGCCCATTTCTAAGATGAAAGAAGCTGTTCAACAAAATGATTATCCTGAAAAAATCAGTGCTGCTTTAATTGGAAGTTGTACAAATTCAAGTTATGAAGACATTGAACGTGCAGCTGCTGTTGCTAAAAAAGCACTTGAGAAAGGATTGAAAGCAAAAACTCAGTTCACCATCACCCCTGGTTCTGAACAAATTCGAGCGACAATTGAAAGAGATGGTCAATTGAAAATATTGACAGATCTCGGAGGTGTTGTTTTGGCTAATGCCTGTGGTCCTTGCATTGGAATGTGGAAAAGAATGGATGTTAAGATTGGCGAAAGAAATACGATCGTAACTTCATTTAATAGAAATTTTGCAAAAAGAAATGATGGAAATCCTGAAACACTTGCATTTGTTGCAAGTCCAGAAATTACTACAGCTCTTGCAATTGCAGGAAAACTGACATTTAATCCACTAACAGATACATTAATTAATGAAGCTGGAGAAGAAGTAAAGCTCGATCCGCCAGAAGGGAAAGAGCTTCCGGAAAATGGATTTGTTGTTGATGAAAAAGGATATGTTCCGCCTGCTGAAGATGGTTCTGATATTCAGGTTATGATAAAAGAAGATAGCGAAAGACTTCAAGCATTAACTCCTTTTGAAAAATGGGATGGAAAAGATTTTATTGATTTGCCTGTTTTATTAAAAGTAAAAGGTAAGTGTACAACCGATCACATTTCACCTGCTGGACCGTGGTTAAGATATCGTGGACACCTCGATAAAATTTCTGATAATATGTTCTTAGGCGCAATCAATTATTTCACTGGAGAAGCAGGAAAAACAAAAAATATTCTTACCGGTGAATACAAAAATGTTTCTGAAGTTGCTCGTGAATATAAAAAGAATGGCATCGGCTGGGTTGTGATTGGTGATGAGAATTATGGTGAAGGATCTTCAAGAGAACATGCTGCAATGGAACCGAGATATCTTGGCGGTAAAGCCATCATAGTTAAGTCATTTGCAAGAATTCACGAAACAAATTTGAAGAAGCAGGGAATTTTAGCATTAACATTTGCAAATCCAGAAGATTATGATAAGATACGAGAAGATGATAGAGTTAGCATTGTCGGTTTGAATGATTTTGCTCCGAATAAACCGTTGAAAATGATTGTTAAACATTCGGATGGTACAACGGACGAAATCTGGTTAAATCACTCATACAACGAAAATCAAATTGAGTGGTTCAAAGCAGGTGGTGCGCTCAATCTTGTTGCAGAACAATTTCACAAGAAAGCAATTGAGACGGCTCCAGTTGAGGTGAAACAAGAACCGGCAGAGGAGAAACAAGAAGTTGATGTAAAGCCCAAGCAGAAAGCTGTTAAAAAATCTGCGGCTGGCAAAAAAACTCAGACTAAGGGCAAGAAGACAAAGAAAGTTGAGAAAAAAGCTGCTGCGAAAAAGGTAAAAGCACAGAAATCAACGAAGAAGAAATTAACGAAGGCAAAGGCTAAGAAATCTGCTGTAAAGAAAGCAAAAGTCACAAGCAAAAAATCAACCGCAAAGAAATCTGTGAGTAAGACGAAGACATCAAAGAAAAAATAATTTTCTTTGATTAGAATCTAATTTTGAATTAGTTCAATAATCAGGCTAAGCAAGTCTTAGCCTGATTTGTTTTTAAACATTCTTTAATTTCCTTCAAATTCGTGTAGGGGAAAAATACAATCTCAAATCTCTTCATAACTTACCGTTTCATTAATATTAAATCTTATTTAATACGATTCCGGAATGTGAATGTGGAAAGTGAATAAAAACTCAGAAGAAGTGGATTATGAAAAATTTAATTGAAGCAAAAATGATTTTATCTAAAAAGGCTTAAACATAATGAAATAATTAAACTGTTAATTCAACAACTTTAGATTTTCCATTGAAAAATATTTACTCAAAAATTAAAAAACTTTCTTCTTTTTATTGAAGATTTTTTATGACAAAGACAATCAAATCATATATTTTAATCCTGCGGCTATTAATCCAAAGAGAGCAACAGCCCATGTATATGGTAGAGTATTCCACAAAATCTTTTGAACATCAATTTTCAATTCATTTGCGAGCCAGACATTTTGTGTATTTGTTGGGTCGCTTACTCCCTGTATCTGACCTACACCTAATAGTAGTCCCATTATTGCACCAGGATTCATACCACTTGCAAGTAAAATTCCTGCGAGGCCATAACCCATTCCCCACACATTAAGCGGACCACGATATAAAGCCAGTGGTGCAAGAAGAGTGAAGGTAAAAACATAACTCAAAAAATTTTCTGGTACAATTTGTTTCAAAAATGGTTGAAGTAGATTTAAAACAGGCCAACCCTGTGGATTTAATTTAGTCCAGCTTTCACCTGGACCAATTATCGAATTTAAAAGCATTCCAATTCCAAACATCAAAACAACTGCTGGCATTACCATACTTCCACCTTCGAAAGCTGATTTAACGAAAATGTTCATTATTCCTTTTCTATAAACAGATAAAACTCCATAAATCAATCCACAAATAAATGCAGTGATAAATTCAAAGTTGAAGAATAAAATCAATATTAATGGAATAAAAGGAGTAAAATATGAACTCCAGTGAATTCGCTCTTTAAAATTTTTGTGATTGGATTTTCTTAAAATTATTCTGATAAGATTTAATGCGATCAATCCAATTATTCCTATGCCAATTAAATATTTAAACCATTGATAAACCATTAGTATAACATCGGTGACTTTTTTTTGTGAATTTTCATCTATCGAATTATAAATCAAAAGAGAAAGCCCAATAAGAAAAAGTAAGACCAGAGTAGATAAAATTATCTTTATAAAATTCAACTGATGACCATCCCGATAGAGTTGGATTGTTAAATAGACAATTGCCGTTAAAAATGTTATCAAAAACATTATAACTGCAAATTCTCTAACCTCATCCGGAGTTAATCTCAAAATCTCAATGTAAAGAGCCCAGTTGCCTGCATTTAAAGTTCCTCCAATGCTTAATCCAAGAAGAAAAATACCTGCAATTGTTAAAGGACCAATTCCTACTGAAGACATAATTGGTAATACAATAGTTGCAACCATAATTATTGCACCAAGTCCACCCAGGGTTGTGAAAAGGAGGACAATTATTGTGAGCATTAAGACACCAACTGTCCAGGGTTTATCTCCCGAAAGCTCTGCACCTTTTTTGATAAAACTTTCAGCAATTCCTGTCTTTTGAAGAAAAACACTTAGCATACTGCCAAAGATTGCTATTGTGTATGCTTTGCTGAGCTTAACCGCTCCTTCTCCAATAACATATTGGAGAATATCTAAAACAGGAACACCTGCAATTAGCGGAATCAAAAAAGACATAATTGGTAAAGCAAGCAATGCAGGAATTTTTCTAAGGAACATTAGTATTGACATCAGTAGAAAAACAAAAAGAAGGAGTATCAATTGAATTGTTTCCATAACTCAACAAGTTTTTATTCTTTTGGTAAGATTGTCTTTAAAATTTGAAACTAATTTAATAAAAAAATTAAAAGCGCCTGATCAAAAATTTTTATTATTCACTTCTCGATATTCATAATAAATTTTACATTCCTAATTCATTTGTAAATTAAAAATGTGTGATGACGGAGAAAAAGTTAATCAACACCGAAAGGATTGAATACGAATAGCCCTGATTCGCAAACAAAATTTTAGAATAAAACGAAACAATTAATTCTAATGGATTGATAATACAGTAACGTGAAGCAAAAATTTGTTAGCTTAGAAATGAAGGGGCCTCTTCAACTTCATCCAACCAACATCAACACAAATCAAAACAAAATCCAGAGCTTTATGAGCATATTCATCATTCTTTAAATTAATCTACATAAATCTGGAGAGTTTTAATCTCTCTCTTTAGCTATTTAGAAATTAACTTCCGATCAAGAAATAAATAAATTTTCCAAAAGTCTTAAATTAAATTTGTAATTATTAATTTAAGGTTTAATGGTTTACCTGAAAGAAACAACGAAGCAAAATTAACCCAGAAATATGAAAAAAGACTTTCATCATATTGTTTTTTTGATCTTGTCTGTTTTTTCACTTTTTATGATTGGCTGCTCAGATCAAAGCGTAAAACCAAAAGTTATTTCAATTAAAACCAGAGAGCTCCCTGATCAAGAGTCATTTAACTCAAAAGTTGTCTTTTCCGATTCGGGAATTGTTAAAGCAATTTTAAGAGCTGGTCATATCGCAGTTTATTCTTCAAGAAATGAAACTCTTCTCGATGGAGGAATTGAAGTTGATTTTTACGATCGAGATGGAAATCATACAAGCAATTTAATTGCAGATAGAGGCAGAGTAGATGATTTAACACAAGATCTTTACGCTTTCGGGAATGTCATCGCTCGGTCTGACAGCGGAGTTGTTTTGAAAACAGAAGAATTGAAATGGATTAATGCTCGAAGAAAAATCGTAACAGATAAATATGTTGAAATTACTTCTCCAACAGAAGAAATACGAGGCTATGGCCTTGAGTCAGATCAATCATTAAAAGATTATGTAATCTTCAGAGTAAGCGGGAGAATTGAAACAAAACAATGAAAAAAATATTGCTCATCTTCTTGTTGTTCGCTTCAATTTCATTTCTTAAAGCTCAAGAAATAAAAGTTGTTCAATTAATTAATTCAGATAGTCTAATAGGTACAGTTGTCAATAACGAAAGAGTAAGAATTCTTTTTGGAAATGTTCAATTAATTCACGAAGACATTCGAATTTTTTGCGATAAAGGGATTCAATATCTTCAATCTAACAAAGCAGAACTCGAAGGTAATATTAAAATAATTCAGGGCAATCAGGTTCTGACAACGCAGAAAGGTTTTTATTTTGGAAATACGAAAACCGCGTTTGGAACAAAAGGTATCACTCTTTACGATGGGAAAATCACATTGAAAGCTGACAGCGGCGAATATTTCTTTGATCAGAAGAAAGCCATTTTCAAAGGGAGAGTTATCTTGTATGATGATACAACTGAACTGAAAGCAAATATATTGACTTATTACACAGAAGAAGAGCGAGCAATAGCTATTGGCAATGTTCAGGTAACCCAGTTTGAAAATAAAATCTACTCAGACACTCTTGATTACTTCCGCAAAAGAAGATTTTCAATAGCTCGCGGTAATGTTATTGCTTTCAGCACGAAAGATAATCTAAAGATTTATTCTGATTATCTCGAAAACGATGAAAACAAAAAATATACTTATGTAACTGGCAATCCAATTTTAATTCAAATTGATACGACTTCAGAAAATAAAATCGATACTCTCGTAATTTCAGCTGAAAAAATGGAATCATATCGAGATACATCGGATATATTTTTTGCAATCGATTCTGTTAAAATCTGGAGAAACGAACTGTCTGCTGTTTGCGATTATGCTGTTTATAATAAAAGCGAAGGAAAGATTACAACATCAACACCAAACAATTTTCAACCTCTCTTCTGGTATAGTGAAAATTTCTCCTATGGTGATTCAGTTGAAATATTTGTGGACGAAAACAAAATAAAATTTGTCAACATTTATGAGAATGCTTTTCTAATTTCAAAAGACACTGTTATGGAAAATCGATTCAACCAGATGAATGGAAATTTCATTCAATTAAGATTTGCAACTGATGAACTTTCAGAGAAAAACAAATTAAAAGAAGTTTTTATTGTCGGCAATGCATTGAGTATTTATTTTTTGTATGACGAAAACGAACCAAGTGGGTTGAACAAGTCAAGCAGTGATAGTGCATTAATAGTAATTGAAGAAAACAAAGTAACGGAAGTTAAACTTTTTGGTTCACCAGAAGGGGAATATCACCCCGAAGAAAAAATCGCAGGCAAAGAGAAAGAATTTTTGTTAAGCGGATTTAAGTGGATCGAAAATAGACCTAAAAAGGAAAATCTCCTTGCAAGGAGAGGAAATTTTTTATTCTGATTAAATATCGAAGTAATACATCGAGATGATCAATCAAGCAAAGAAATCCCAAATTAACATCGAATACAATCAAAAAGTAGAAGAAGAAAATTAATTTAAACTTCAATCTGATTGGCTGGGTTTTCGAATTAGACAAAGAATAAGTAATAAAAAATCAAAGAATTCGATAAGAGTTATATAAGATTTGTGTTGAGTAATAAGTTTCATTTCTAAAAAACATTTCCGCTTAAAGTGTTTGTTTTCAAATTCAATCCCATCAGTGTTGAAAATCTTTCTTCGTATTCTTTACATCGAATAAAATTCGTGGCTGATCATATTTAACTAAATACACCAGCTATTTTGGTTTGACAAGCTGGACATTTTCCATCTCTTAATCTATTTGAAATTACTGAATGCCAATCTCTTTCTATCAATTTCATTTTACAATTTGGACAGTATGTTGTCTGACCTTCACGATCAAAAACATTTCCAACATAGACATATTTTAATCCTTTATTTAAAGCTATTCTTCTTGCACGCTTAAGTGTTGATGGTGGAGTTGGCGGTTTATCTCTCAACTTAAAATCAGGATGAAATGCTGTGAAATGAAGCGGGACTTCATCGCCAAGATTTTCGAGTATCCAATCGCACATCGCATTTATCTCTTCATCTGAATCATTTTCATCTGGAATTAAAAGAGTTGTGATCTCAAACCATACATTAGTTTCTTTCTTCAGCCAGATTAAAGTGTCAAGGACAGGTTCTAAATGAGAAAAAGTTAATTTGTGATAAAACCTTTCTGTAAATGCTTTCAGGTCAACATTAGCGCCATCAATGTACTGATAGATTTCTCTTCGAGCTTCATCGGTAATATATCCATCTGTAACCATTACAGTTTTAATTCCATACTGGTGAGCAATTTTTGAAATATCGATTACATATTCGCCAAAAATTGTCGGTTCGTTGTAAGTGAATGCGATGCTTGGTGTTTTATATTTCAAAGCTAGTTTAACAACACCTTCAGGAGAAACTTGCATTGCGTTTGTATCGTCAAGATGAGCCTTGCTGATACTCCAGTTCTGACAGAATTTACATCCAAGATTACAACCAGCTGTTCCAAAACTTAAAATGGTTGTGCCGGGAAGAAAGTGATTAAGAGGTTTTTTCTCAACGGGATCAATACCAAATCCTGTCGGTCTTCCATAAGCAATCGAATACAGTTTCCCATTATGATTTTGACGGACATAACAGAAACCGTATTGTCCTTCCCCAATTGTGCAAAATCTCGGACATAAAGTGCATAAGATTTTTCCATTATCTAATGTTTTCCACCATTTTGCTTCAACCATAATTCACCTCAAACTTTTGTGTAAAAATTAAAAAGTTTTTTACCATTAACAATGTCATTAGGCAGATATTCTAATATCTCACTTGAATTTTGTTCAAATACAAGATCTCGATTAATTTGCCTTAAAAAAGTTTAAGTATGAGAATATTAATTTCCTGTTTATCTCGTTCCTGGGGTGGAATGGAAATGTTCACTGTTCAATCGGCTGATCAGTTGATAAAGAATGAATTTGATGTTTACCTTTTTTGCATTGAAGATTCAAAGATAGATTTAAACTCTAATTTTATACCTGAACAAAAAAAATTAAAAGTAAAATCAAATTCCTATTTCAACATTAAAAACATTCTAAAGCTTAAAAGATTTCTAATTCAAAATGATATTGATTTAATACACACTCAATTTTCAAGAGATTTATGGACAATCTCACCATCATTAATGATAATTGATAAGAAAATCCCTCTCGTACTAACCAAACAACTCGGTTCGTTTGTAAAAAAGAAAGACTTGTTTCATAAGTTTATCTATAAAAAAGTTGATAAAGCAATTGCCATTTCCAGAGTTATAAAACAAAATTTAATTGAGACAACCCCTCTTGAAAAAAATAAGATTGTAATCATTCCAAATGTGGTCGATTTAGAAAAATTTAATCCATCAAAATATGATAAAGAATTAATCAGATTAAAACTTGGATTTGATAAAGATCAATTTATCTTTACAAATATTGCAAGACTTTCACCAGGGAAGGGGCAGGATATCATAATCAAGGCGATTGCTTCAATTAAGGAAAAACTTCAAAATACAATCTTCATATTCGTTGGCGAAGCAGAACCTTCAGAAAAGTTCTATGAAGAATATCTTCACAATCTTGTAAAAGAAAATTCACTTGAAGGAATGTTTAAGTTTTTAGGATTTAGAAAAGACGTTCCTGAACTTCTTTCTGCAAGTGACGCTTTTATTTTTCCATCTTATGCTGAAGCATTTGGAATTTCTTTGGTTGAAGCGATGGCAATGGGGTTACCAAACATCGTCTGTAAAGCTGATGGTGTTTTAGATATTATTATTGAAAACGAAACTTCTCTTGTCTTTGAAAGAGATGATATTCAAAAACTTTCTGAAAACGTTTTAAGAATTATATTTGATGAAGCACTACGAAAACACCTGAGTACAAAATCAATTGAAAGAGCGAAGGAATTTAGTTTTGATAAATATAACGAGAGAATTGTTGAATTGTATAAAAGTCTTTTGGGCAAGCAATAGAGATTTTGTTTTAATTTTTTGCAAGAATTTGAATTAACTAAAGATATCTTTCAAGTTTGAATTTCTCACCAAGATAAAGTTTTCTTACAAGCTCATCGTTTGCAAGTTCTTCTGAAATACCGCTTCGTAAAATTTCTCCGTTTATCAAGATATAAGCACGATCTACAATTGCCAGAGTTTCATGAACATTATGATCTGTAATTAAAACGCCAATACCTCGATTCTTAAGATTTGCGACTATCTTCATAATATCTTCAACAGCGATTGGATCAATTCCTGCGAAAGGTTCATCAAGCAGAATAAATTTCGGATTTGTTGCGAGAGCTCTCGCTATTTCTGTCCTTCGTCGCTCACCACCACTGAGTTGATAGCCGTAAGTTTTTCTAATCTTAGTAATTCCTAAATCTTCAAGCAATTGCTCGCATCTTTCTTTTCTTTCTCTGTTTGATAAATTCATAAACTCGAGCACAGCAAGAATGTTTTGTTCAACTGTCAAACGTCTGAATACAGATGCTTCTTGTGGTAAGTAACCAATCCCGAGTCTGGCTCTTTTATACATTGGCATTTTTGTAATATCAACATCATTGAGGAAAACATTGCCAGCATTAGGTTTAATCATTCCAACGATCATATAAAAAGTAGTTGTCTTACCTGCACCATTCGGACCAAGTAAACCAACAACTTCCCCTTTTTGAACTTGAAGGGAAACTCCGTTTACCACATTTCTTTTCTTATATCGCTTAATTAACTTTTCGCCTCTAAGAATATCCATCATTATTCAAATAAAATTTTTCAAAGATAATGAGTTTTAATTTTAGATTAATCCTTTATGTTCTAATTTATCAGGTGTTTTTCTTATAACAATAACTAAATAAAAAAACAAAAAATTGAGTAGACTGATTTTAGCTCTGTTAATACTTTAGAAAAAAATATCTAAGTATTTTTTTACAGCTCTATTTAGATCAATCAAAAACAAATCAAACTTGAATTTTTTATCTATTAGTGAACTTGATTTCTTTTAACATAGATACCGTGTTTATGAGATACTTTCCAATTTCAATCTATAGATGATTTTAATATTTTTGTTATAGTTCAAAAATTGAAAGGTATACTATGAACTTGACATCTGAAATGTTTGTGAAAATGATTCAATTTATGCTTGCACCAGCGGTGATGATTTCTGCTTGCGGGCTGCTTCTTTTGGGAATCAATAATAGATACTCTTCAATTGCAAATAGAATTAGACTTCTAAACGATGAAAGAAGAAGATTGATTCTTAAAATCAAAGATGGAAAAGAGTTAGATTATCTGGAATCGAATAGATTAGCCAGTATTAAAAAGCAACTTGATCAACTTTTTTGCCGATTAGGTTTCGTGAAGAATTGCGTTGTTTTTTACTCTACTGGAATTTTTCTTTTTATCTTAACATCATTTTTGATTGGTCTCGACTTTATTTTTGACCTTCGCTCGGGGATTGTTTTGATGATGATTACTTTCATCACTGGAATGATTTCAGTTGGCATCGGAATTTTAAATGCATTAAAAGAAATTACAAGAGGGCATAAAATTATTGAACTCGAAATTAAAGCAGAGGAATAATCAACAAACAAAATGGGAGTAACTTCAATGAAAAAATTTTTCAAAACATTTTTCTTAATCCTTGTATCAGCAGGATTAATACAAGCACAATCGGTGCAGGAGCTGATCAAAAAATGTGACGAATACATCGAAGAAAAATTCGACAATGTTAACGCACTAAAAACTATCGAACAGGCTTATAAACTCGAACCAAATAATTTTGAAGTGTTGTGGAGAATGTCTCGTGCTTATGTAGATTACGGCGAACATCTACCTGCAAGAAATGATAAAGAAAAAGAAGAACAACTAAAAATGTTCGAGAAAGCACTTGAATATGCAGAAAAAGCTATTAAAGTTAACCCAAATTCATCCATTGGTTACATTAGAAGAGCTATTGCAAATGGTAAAATTGCATTGTTTAAAGGAGTCTTCAAAACTATTAGTTTGGTGAATTCCGTTAAAGCTGATTGTGAAAAAGCCATTAGTTTAAATAATGGCGGTGAAATTCATCAAAGTGTTGCTCTTTATGTACTTGCACGAGCTCACTCTAAAGTCTGCGAAAAACCAAAATTTGCACGATCAATAATTGGACTTGGTTGGGGTGATAGAGAAGAAGCAGCTAAACTTTTTGAAAGAGCAATAAAAATGAGACCGAACTTTATAATGTACAGACTTGAAGCAGCAAAAAATTATATCGAAATGGAAAACTATGCAAAAGCAAAAGAGCATTTGAGTGTAATTCCAAATCTACCAAAACTCGATGAAGATGATGACGAGTATAGAGCTGAAGCAAGGAAACTGCTAAACGAAATAAAGAATAAGTAAATCCTTAGCAGAACCTCTCAGCGGGTTTTTGGATATTTTTAATTAAAAGATTTTAAAATTCATTTACTCCTAATTCCAAATTCGCTGAGAGGTTTAATCTTTTTAAAAAAAAGAATATCCTTTGAATTAAAGATATCATCAAAAAAATTTTTATAAAGCTTATTCAACTGCTTGTTAAGTCAAAAAGAAGATAAATACCCTCACCATATCTATTTAATTTATTATCAATTCTCGTTTTGATGAAATTTCCAAATTTTTTAGAGACTACAAAATTTTTTAAATTGCATTGCACCCTTAGCTCAGTTGGTAGAGCAACTGACTCTTAATCAGTGGGTCGCGAGTTCGAGTCTCGCAGGGTGCACAAAAAAAATCCCGACCTGCGTCGGGATTTTTAGTTTTAAATTGGAATTAGTTTGGCTTTTAAATCTTATAAATTCGGTCCAATCATTTTCTCGGGTCTTACCACTTCGTCGAATTTTTCAGGTGTTAAAAGTCCAAGTTCAACTGCAGCCTCTTTTAAAGTTTTTCCTTCTTTGTGTGCTTTTTTAGCAACTTTTGCAGCATTATCATAACCAATAACTGGATTTAATGCAGTCACAAGCATTAAAGAATTATTCAAATGCATTTTAATTCTGTCATAATTAGGAGTTATACCAACAACACAATTATCAGTGAAGCTCTCACAAGCATCAGCTAACAATCTGATCGATTGTAAAACATTAAAAATAATTACAGGCATAAATACATTTAACTCAAAATTTCCACTTGCACCAGCAAAGTTTACAGTTACATCATTTCCAAAAACCTGAGCACAAACCATTGTCATAGCTTCAGATTGGGTCGGATTAACTTTGCCTGGCATTATCGAACTTCCAGGTTCATTTTCTGGAATATTTATTTCGCCAATACCACATCTTGGACCGGATGCAAGCCAGCGGATATCATTTGCTATTTTCATTAATGACGCAGCAAGAGTCTTCAGAACACCATGCAATTCAACCATTGCATCTTTTCCAGCCATTGCTTCAAATTTATTTCGTGCTGTTTTGAAAGGCTTTCCGGTAATTTCAGAAATTTTTTCGGCAACTTTTTCAGCATATTTTGGATGACTATTTAATCCTGTTCCAACAGCAGTTCCTCCGAGAGGAATTTCATAAAGTCGTGGTAAACATGATTCAATTCTTTCAAGTCCATTTGTTAATTGTTGAGCATAACCAGAAAATTCCTGACCAAGAGTTAATGGAGTCGCATCCATTAAATGAGTTCTTCCAATTTTAATTATGTCTTTAAACTCTTCTGCTTTTTGTTTCAAAGCGTCTCTGAGTTTTGTAACCATTGGAATTAATCTTCGATGAATTTCTTCAACAGCAGAAATGTGCATTGCTGTTGGAAAAGCATCATTAGTCGATTGAGATTTATTAACATCATCGTTGGGATGGATTGGTTTTTTACTTCCCATTACACCGCCAGCCATCTCAATAGCTCGATTAGCAATAACTTCGTTAACATTCATATTTGTTTGAGTTCCACTTCCGGTCTGCCAGATAACAAGAGGAAAATGATCATTTAATTTGCCCTCAATTATCTCATCAGCTGCTTTTACAATTAATTCTGCTTTTTCAGGAGCTAAGACTCCTAGTTCTTTGTTTGTTAAAGCTGCTGCTTTTTTTACAATAGCCAGAGCACGAATAAATTCTGGTGGAAATTTTTCACCACCGATTTTGAAATTCATCAACGAACGAGCAGTTTGAGCTCCGTAGTATTTATCAGCTGGGACTTTCATTTCGCCCATGCTGTCGGTTTCTATTCTGTATTCCATTTTTCCTCTCACTTATTTGTTTTTGTTTATCCCCTGATTGAATAATGTCTTGGTTTTCATTCTTAATTAATTTTTACAATACAAAATTAAACTATTTTTTTGAATGAAATTATGTTGATCTGATGTGGATAAATTTTTAAAAGATGTGGATAATGTGTTAATTAAATTTTTAATAGTTCACTGCAACAAAATAATGTGAATTAATTTTACTTATCCACAACATTATGTTGATAACTTTATAAAAAAATCCATTTGTTTTATTAATCTTTCGAAATTTCCACAATTAAACCTCATTATATTTACTATTTAAGATTTAAAACTCTTTTAAAAACTAAATAAGAGTTATTCAAAATGTGTGTGTTTTGTCAATTGATATAAGAATTTAATATCAGTAACTTTGTGAAAGTAAAATTAAGATTTTAATATAATCAAGAACGAGGTATTTATGGCTGATTATCCAAAACATTTGTATATGATTGTTTTTCCAATAAACGCGCTTGTAGCTTCCCAGCTTGAACCAGAAGATTTTGGAATGCACTACGCTGTTGGAAGCACAAAACATTACAGTGGTAAAGTAATTTTTGTAGAACTGGATATTAATTTCCGTGATCCATACTTTGAGATTGATAAATATCTTGAAGAAACAAAAGCAGATCCGGTGACAGGAAGACCAAAAAGAACAAAGTTTATCAGTTCCTATGCTGTTCTTGAGCACGTTCCTTTGAATGTATTAAAGGACTTGTATTTGGTACATCCAAATGGAAAAGTCCTTCCACTCGAAAAAGGTGAGTATACTGCTGTTAATCAACCTGGATTGATTAGAATTTATCAAGAGATTTGTCCTCTTGAAACATTGGTTGCATCAACACTTGATCAAAGAGCATTTGGTAAATGGATTACAAGAGGAACAAAAGCAAAAGGTGCACCAAAAATTTTATTTACTCAAATTGATTTTAACATTGATAAATTCTTTGAAGAGAACAAAGGAAAATCAATTATCACCTGTGCAATTCCAAATGTCAATCCCTATCGTGTTAAAGAATGTATTGAAGAATTAAAATCTAATCCAGAAAAATTAACAAAGACAATAAGTCTTGGATCTGTATTAAAGGATATTTCCTTCTCACTAATTCGTCATGGTTTCTGGTTTGTTGATGGTGATGAAATGGTATTTTACCCAATGCCATCAATTGAAGATTTAGAAACAAAGTATTTCTACTGGTGGAAATACGCCGCAAAGTAATTAAAAATAAAATGTAATTGGAGGAAAAAATATGGCAGTTAAAGTTGCAATAAATGGTTTCGGAAGAATTGGAAGGTTAGTATTCCGAAGAGCCCTCGAAGTCGGCGGTTTCGACTTCGTCGCAATCAACGATCTAACCGATGCTAAAACACTTGCACATCTCTTAAAGTATGATTCCATTCATGGAAAATTCAACGGAACAGTTGAAGTTGATGGAAATGATTTAATAGTTAATGGTGATAGACTTAAAGTCTACGCCGAAAAAGATCCCGCAAACTTAAAGTGGGATGATGTAGATATTTTAATTGAATCAACAGGAAAATTTAGAAAACCAGAACAATTAAAAGTCCATCTAAAGAACGGAGCAAAAAAAGTTATTCTAACTGTTCCAGCTGATGAAAAAGAAGAAAAAATGGATGCGACAGTAGTGTTAGGAGTAAATGACAATGTTCTTACTCCAGATATGAAGTTAATTTCAAATGCATCCTGTACAACGAATTGTCTTGCTCCAATGGTAAAAGTTCTTCACGATAATTTCAAAGTAAAATACGGATTGATGACCACAGTTCACTCATACACAAATGATCAGAATTTGCTTGATTTACCACACAAAGACTTGAGAAGAGCGAGAGCAGCTGCAATGTCTATAATTCCTACATCAACTGGTGCAGCAAGAACAATTGGAAAAATTATTCCTGAGTTAAAAGGTAAATTAGATGGTATCGCTCTAAGAGTGCCAACTCCCGATGGTTCTATTACTGATTTCGTTTGCGAAGTTGAAAAAACTGTAACCGTTGAAGAAGTAAACGCTGCATTTAAAAAAGCAGCTGAAACCAATCTAAAAGGTATTCTTGAATATACAGAAGATGAAATTGTTTCTGCCGATATCGTTCACAATCCAGCATCCTGCATTTTCGATGCAAAGTCGACAATGGTAATGGAAGGAAACATGGTAAAAGTATTTGGCTGGTATGATAATGAGTGGGGTTACAGCTGCCGTGTTGTTGATCTTGCAAAGAAATTAGCTGAATTAAAATAAGAATTGTTATTCTTCAGAGTAAATCCCCGACACGCGTCGGGGATTTTTTATTTTAAAATCTTGCCTCAACTCGCATTATTTAGAAAAAGAGCTTTTTATTTATAAAGCAATCGAAAAAAATCGAAAAATTTAGAGACGAAGAAAATTAAACTTTCTCTCTTTTAATTTTGTCAATATTCCAGTTTGATTGAATAACTTAAAAAACAAATTTTCTTTGTTATATTGCAACACGGTTAGGACTTTATAATTGAAATAAAACATCATTAACATAAATCGGAGGTTAAAAATGACTAAAAAATTTATGTATCTGATAATTGCACTTACTTTTTGCTTCTCAGTTAATTTATCAGCTCAAGAAGAAGAATGTGCTGACGAAACAAATACAAACATTCCAGCACTTGCTGAGTTTCACGAAGTAATTTATCCAATCTGGCATACAGCCTATCCTGCTAAAGATATTGAGATGTTAAGAAGTTTTGTCGAAGAAGTAAATCAAAAAGCAGAAAAAATTTATAATGTTAAACTTCCAGGTATCCTTCGTGAAAAAGAAGCTAAATGGAAAAAGGGAGTAGAAGAATTTAAAGCATCAGTAGAAAAATATAACGAAGCTGCTCAAGGTTCAGACGACCAAGCTCTTTTAGATGCAGCAGAAGAACTTCATGCAAAGTATGAAAATCTTGTCCGCATTATTCGTCCAATCGTGAAAGAACTTGATGAATTCCACAAAGTTTTATATGTAATTTACCATCGTTATTTGCCTGATAAAAAATGGGCAGAAATCAGAAAAGAATGTGAAGCTTTGAAAGAAAAATCACAAAAAGTGTATGAAGCAAAACTGCCAAAGAAACTCGAAAACAAGACAGACGAATACAAAAAGCTCGCTCAGGAATTAATTAAATCCGTTAACGAGCTTTGTAAAGCAAAAGATAAAGACATGGAAAATGCTGTTGAAAATATGCATTCGAAGTACGAAGCACTTCAGGATTTGTTTGAATAAAAATTATATGATTTAATTACTATCATACTGTCATTCCTAAGAAATAAAACAACAAAAAATTTTTAATGCCAGGCTGAGCAGTTTCAGTCTGGCAATTTTTATAATATCGAAGCTTTAATCATTCATTTCTTTTCCCGCAAATTGAATAAAACTCATCTTAAACTTATATTTGATTATTAATAAAAATCAATCAATAAACAAATTGGACACTATGTTAACATCAAGAGAAATAAGACAGCAATTTTTGGATTTTTTCAAAGAAAAAGACCATAGAATTGTCCCTAGTTCACCAGTAATACCCTTTGACGATCCAACCCTTCTATTTACAAACGCAGGAATGAATCAATTCAAAGATGTTTTTCTTGGGATTGGAACAAGGGAATATAAACGAGCAGCTAATACTCAAAAATGTATTCGTGTATCTGGTAAACACAACGATTTAGAGGAAGTAGGTTTCGATACTTATCACCACACTTTTTTTGAAATGCTCGGCAATTGGTCGTTTGGTGATTACTATAAAAAAGAAGCAATTCAATGGGCTTGGGAACTACTGACTGAAGTTTGGAAATTACCAAAAGAAAGACTCTACGCAACTGTTTATAAAACAGACGATGAAGCGTTTAACTGCTGGAAAACTCTAACAGATATTAATCCAGATCATATTTTAAGATTTGGAGAAAAAGACAATTTCTGGGAAATGGGAGATACTGGTCCCTGCGGTCCCTGTTCAGAAATTCATATTAATCTATCTGATAATCCTGATGATGCCTCCCTTGTGAATGCAGGAACTCCCGATTGCATCGAAATTTGGAATTTAGTTTTTATTCAATACAATCGTTTACCAGATGGTTCGCTTGAACCTTTAAAAGATAAATTTGTTGACACAGGGATGGGCTTCGAAAGGATTTGTGCTGTTCTGCAAAATAAAAGGTCAAATTATGATACAGATATCTTTACGCCGTTGATAAAAAAAATAGAAGAGTTAACGGGCAAAAAATATGATTCAAACGAAAATCAAATTGCAATGAGGGTTATCGCTGATCATATTCGAACTCTTACATTTGCAATTGCCGATGGCGCACTTCCTTCGAACGAAGGGCGTGGCTATGTTTTGAGAAGAATTTTAAGAAGAGCATCGAGATTTGCTCGTAAGCTTGAAATGCACGAGCCTATGATTTATAAAATTGTCCCAACTTTAGTCGAAACAATGGGCGATGTATTTCCGGAAATCAAACAGAATCAAAAACAAGTTGAAGAAGTAATTAAAGCTGAAGAAGAATCCTTTGGTGAAACACTTGATCGCGGACTTGAAATTTTTGATTCGATTGTGAAAAAACTTCAACAAGAAAATTCAAAGGTTATTCCCGGCGAAGATGCTTTCAAACTTTACGATACTTACGGTTTTCCAATTGATTTAACCGAGTTGATGGCGAGGGAAATTGGTTTTAGTGTTGATCGTAAGAAATTTGACGAATTAATGGAAGAGCAAAGAACGCGCTCGAGGGAGACGAAAAAATTTTTTGGTGCACCAGCTATTGTTGGCAAAATCGATACCGATAAATTACAAAAAGTTGAATTCGTTGGATATGATAAACTCGATTCTGAAAGCAAAGTCATTGCTCAGGAAAAAGATTTGGTTGTGTTAGATCAAACTCCATTTTATGGTGAAGCCGGCGGTCAGGTTGGCGACACTGGAAAAATTATTTACGATAATTATTTGATTGATGTAATCGATACCCAACGAGAAGGTGATTTAATAATTCACAAAGTAAGTGAAATTGATTTTGATTTGATGGATAAAACTGTAAAAGCTGTGGTTGATAAACTCCGAAGAAAATCAATTATGCGAAATCATTCCGCCACTCATTTACTCCACAAAGCTTTAAGGGATATTTTAGGTAATCATGTAAAACAAGCTGGCTCACTTGTCGAACCGTCAAGATTAAGATTCGATTTCACTCATTACAAAAAACTTTCAAAAGAAGAACTTGAAGCAATTGAACAATTAATCAACGAAAAAATAAGAGAAGCTCTTCCTCTGATTCATCACAGAAATATTCCTTTTGAAGAAGCAAAGAAAATGGGCGCTTTAATGTTTTTTGGTGATAAGTATGGTGATAGAGTTAATGTTGTTCAATTTGGAGATTACTCTATGGAATTTTGCGGCGGAACGCATGTTTCAAATACATCAGAAATTGGTTTGTTGAAAATTATTTCCGAAGGAAGTATTAGCAGTGGAGTCAGAAGAATTGAAGCTGTTACAGGAGAAGGCGTTGAAAAATACATTGATGAACAATTGCAAAAATTAAATGAACTTTCCGAGAAGTATGAAAAATTATTAGAAGAAAAACTTCAGCTTGAAAAAGAAATTGCAAAGCTTAAGCTTCAAGAAAAAATCCATGATATCGAAAAATTTGTCACCAATAAAAAACAAATAGATGGTTTTGCGGTTGTTTCGGGCGTAGTTAATGTTGACAACATTGATCAATTAAAAGAGCTTGGTGATGTTCTCAGGGAAAAACTGAAAAGCGGTGTTGGACTTCTTGCATCAACAATTGAAGATAAGGTACAATTTGTGTGTGTTGTGACTGATAATTTGATTAAAGAGAAAAAATTGAATGCTGGAAAGATCGTTGGCGAAGTTGCTAAGATTGTAGGCGGTGGCGGCGGCGGACGGCCTCATCTCGCAACAGCTGGTGGGAAAGATCTTTCGAAACTGAATGATGCCCTAAATCAATTCGATAAAATTGTTCAGAGATTAGTTAAAAACTAAATGCAGCTGAAAATTGAACACAAAAGTTTATAATTATATTCTTGAAAATATAGAAAAGAAGGGCTCGCTTTTTTTCCTTCTACTTGACCCGGATAAAACCAAAGTTGAAAAACTTGATGAACTTATTCCGGTCTTTGAAAATGCCGATGTCGATGTTTTATTAATTGGCGGCAGTCTTATTCTGGATTCAGATTTCAATCAATTTGTAAAAGTGATTAAAGAAAAAACCAAAATTCCTGTAGTGATTTTCCCTGGTGGTGTTGAACAGGTAAGTCCTTATGCTGATGCGATTCTGTTTTTATCTATCGTTAGTGGAAGGAATCCGGAAAATTTAATCGGTAAACATGTAATTGCTGCACCCCTCATAAAAAGAATTAAATTAGAACCTATATCAACTGCTTACATTTTGGTTGAATCGGGCAAAGCAACAACAGCTGAATTTTTGAGTAACAGCAAACCAATCCCGAGACACAAACCAGATCTTGCAGCAGCTCACGCACTTGCGGCAGAATATCTGGGAATGAAATTAATATATCTTGAAGCGGGAAGCGGTGCTGAACTTTCTGTTCCCGAAGAAATGATTTATGCAGTAAGTAAAACTGTTTCTGTTCCAGTGATTGTTGGCGGAGGTATTCGATCTCCGGAAGAAGCAAGAAAAAAAGTTGAAGCAGGGGCAAAAATTATCGTTGTAGGAAATCATTTCGATAATCCTGAAAATTTTAAGTACTTAAAAGAATTTACTTCGGCGGTTCATTACAAGATCAAAAAAACAACAGAGGTTTAAATGGATAAATCAAAATTCATAAAAGAATCATTAAACGAGAGTGCAAATCTTAAAAGACAAATTTTGGAAAATTGTGAACAGGATATTTTAAGAGCAGTTGATTTGCTTGTTAATGCTTTTAAGAGCGGAAAAAAACTTTTATTGATTGGAAATGGTGGAAGCGCTGCTGATTGTCAACACATTGCAACTGAATTAATGATAAGACTGAGTCATCATATTAAAAGGCCAGCATTACCAGCGATTGCATTAACAACCGACACATCAAATTTAACAGCCGGCGGAAATGATATTGGTTACGAGAATGTTTTTGCAAGAAATGTTGAAGGCCTTGGAAATGAAGGAGATGTTCTCTGGGCAATCTCGACAAGCGGCAACTCTCCGAATATTATCAAAGCAATTGAAATGGCTAAAAGCAAAAAAATGTATGTTTTAGGTTTGAGTGGATTAACTGGCGGAAAGATGAGTAATCTTTGCGATGTGATTATCAAAGTTCCTTCAGAAAACACTCAGCGAATTCAAGAAGGACACCTGACAATCGAACACATTATTTGCGAAATGGTCGAACTTGAATTGTATTGTAATTGAACGAAGCAACAATCTGATTAATTTGTTCAGCAAGTCATTCAATTCATAAAATTAATTTACCTCCCTTTAAATTTGCTCATTATAATCAAGCGTTCAAGTTAATTCCCTGTTTAATAACTTCGTAACAAAATCTATTTCGCTTGGATGATCATTCTTCTAGAAATTCTTATTCAAAATCTAATGCTTGAAACAAGTAAAGAAACTTTCATTGAAAGTTTTCAATCTTTTAATTTGTAATTATGAATGAGTCAAAAAACTACTCAATATTTAATTTTACAAGAGAAAAATTGATTGAAGGAATTTTCATCAGAAGACTCAATCGTTTTGTTGTTGAATGCTTAATTGAAGGCAAAAAACAACTTGCTCATCTGCCAAATCCAGGAAGGTTGTGGGAACTGCTCTTTAAAGGTTCTAGAATTCTTCTATACAAGACAAATTCAGAAGATCGAAATTTGAATTATACGGTTGCAGCTGTTTTTAAAAACTCAGAACCAGTTTTACTTCATACTTCCGAAACAAATTCTGTAGCTGAGTGGCTTCTTAAAAATCATTTAATTGAGGATTTAAAAGATTTTAATATTATTTCAAGAGAAAAGACTTTAAACAACAGCAGAATTGACTTTCATCTCACCAATGGAAGGCAAGAACTTTTCTTAGAGGTCAAATCCTGTACTTTATTTCATAAAAAACTTGCAATGTTCCCCGATGCAATTACAGAAAGAGGGACAAAGCATTTAAATGAACTCGCTGAATTGAATTCTGATGATAAAATTGGTGGTGTTCTTTTTTTAGTTCATAATAAGAATGTCGAATATTTTTTGCCTGAGTTTCATACTGACTTAAAATTTGCAAGAAACTTTTTTCATTTGAAAGATAAACTGAGATTTTTTGTCTATTCTCTTGATTGGGATTATACTTTATCTCTTGATCCAATGAATATAAAAAAGGTTAAAATTCCATTTAATGTTCTGGAAAGAGAGTTAGAAGATTCTGGAACTTATGTTCTTGTAATTTATAATAATCGAAAACAAAAAATTGAAATTGGAAGTTTAGGCAAAATTTCTTTTGAAAAAGGATACTATTGTTACATCGGAAGTGCAATGCAAAATCTTTCAAAGAGAGTCGAAAGACATAAACGAAAAATAAAAAATTTTCACTGGCATATTGATTACTTGCTCGATAAAACGAAAATTCATAAATCAATCGAAATTAGAAGCAACGAAAAACTCGAATGTGAAGTTGCTTCTGAATTAAGTAAAATCGCCGATGGGGAAATTAAAAATTTTGGTTCAAGTGATTGTAATTGCAATTCTCATCTTTTCTATTTCTATCAAAATCCTTTGGAACGAAAGGATTTTATTGAATTAATTCTGGACTTTAGAATGGGACGACTTATAAAAAAGTACAACCTTTAAGATGAATAGTTATATTGACTTTCAAAGTAAAATCAAGAAATTAAAATTTGAATGGTATCAAGGTCTGAAGCGTGGAGTTTACTATTCTTTTGTCTCTCACCTGATCTTTATCATTGTAATTCAAATTTTGCTTGGGCTTAATTTCAACCAATCAACCAAAATTAGAATAAAAAAAATAAAACTATTTGCAGTTGAGCTTAAACAAATTGAAGAACCAAAACCTCAGGTCGTCGTTCAAGGATTACCACAAAAGGATACTCTGGAAATTAAACCTGAAAAAATTTTTTTTGCTGGAATTGAAATTGACACTACAGATATCATCAATCGTTATGAAGAAAATACCTTGAATGTTTCAATACTATTTCCAGACGGATGGATTTTTTTTGATAACCGTGTGAAGGAAATAATCGATGGTGTAATTTTTATTCCCGGAGAGAACTCCAATTATGATAAAAGGCTATCGGTTTTAATTCAGGTAAATACAAACAAAAATCTTTTCAATCCATCTTTGTATGATTCATCTTTTACTTATAATCGAGCGCAATATTACATATCAAAACCACAGAAAACTCACGAACAAGTAACCCAGGTTGTATACATCAGAACAGGTGCATTCAAAGCTGATTTTGTGATTAAATTAACTTCGCCCAATGAAAATGAATTCAAAAAATTTCAGCCGGTGTTTTTTGCAATGGTTCGCTCTTTTAATGCCGGTTATTCATATTAAAAATAAAATTGATAGTTTTGAGATATTGAAGGAGTAATAAATGATAAACAATTTTGAACGTGATAAGAAAAAAGCGGCGCTCCTCTCTCTTTTAATTGGCTTTTTAATGTTCTTCCTGAAAATTTTTGCGTTTGCAATAACAGGTTCATCTGCCATCCTTTCCGATGCTATTGAATCGATTGTCCACATTTTTGCTACATCAATTGCATTTATAAGTTTGCTTATTTCATTAAAGCCTCCCGATGAAACTCATCCTTATGGACATGGAAAGATTGAGTACTTTTCAGCTGGTTTTGAAGGTGGATTAATAATTGTGGCTGCTTTGTCAATAATATTTTTCGCAATTGAAGATTTAATTTTTGGAATTGAACTTCAACAACTTGATGTTGGTGCTTATTTAATTTTTGCTGCATCAGCTATTAATTTGTTTCTTGGATTGTTTTTGATTCGAGTTGGTAAAAGAACAAAATCATTAATTCTTGAAGCAGATGGAAAACATATTTTGACAGATTCAGTTACCAGCATTGCTGTTCTTATATCTATTGTGGTAGTGATGATAACAGATTTTAAGATCCTCGATCCACTTATTGCAATTTTTGTTGCATTAAATATAATTGTAACAGGTTATAAACTCGTTCGTCATTCAATTCGCGGGTTAATGCAAGAACGAGACGATCAATTCCTTGAAAAATTAATTCCTGCCCTTAACAAAATAAGACATGATGATTTTATCGAAATTCATAAATTAAGAACATGGAGTGCAGGCAATCATCATTATGTGGATTTTCATTTAATAATTCCGTCTTACTATACCATTGAACAATCTCATCAAATTCAGAAATTCATTACAGAATCCTTACGACAAAATCTTGAAGCAGAACTCCAAACAATGCTTCACTTTGATCCCTGTAAACCTGACCATTGTCAGTATTGTGAGAAAAAAGATTGTTCAATTCGAAGCTCAGATTTTATTAACAAACTTGAATGGAATAAGGAAAATTGTATCAGTAACTCAGTTGTTATTCCGTTGATGGAGTGAAGTTTTTAGCAAGGAATTATAGTTTTTACTTTTCAAAAATTTTGTTCAGTGGATATCAGATAATATTCTTAAATAATTCACTTGAGCTTAATAAATTCAAAATTTAAAACTTTCATTGTTTTAGTTTTGTTTAATTGAAAAACTTTGGTGAAAAATGGAGAATAAAATTAAAACGGACATCATAACTCTGCCAATTGAAGGAATGACCTGTGCAAGCTGTGTTTTAAGAGTGGAAAAAGCTTTGAAAAAAGTAGAAGGAGTTCAAGAGGCAATTGTAAATCTCGCAACGGAACAGGCTCAAGTTAAAATTGACCCGTCTAAAGTTGATTTTGAGAGATTAAAAGAAGCAGTTGAAAAAGCAGGTTACAGTGTAATTGAATCAAATGAAGATAAACTTTCGGTTGAAGATTTTGTTGATAAAGAAAGAGAGAAATATTTATCTGATTTAAAAAATGACTTAAAATTCTCGCTCATATTTACATTACCAGTTTTCCTGATAAGTATGCTTATAATGTATGAGCCTTTTCAAAAAGCAATTGGGAGCTTCTTCAATTATTCATCATACTTGCTTTTTATATTAACAACACCTGTGGTCTTTAAAAGCGGTAAAAGATTTTTCAAGATTGCCTGGAGTACACTAAAACATTTTTCTTTCGATATGAATACTCTCGTTGCAGTTGGTACGGGCTCGGCTTACTTGTATAGTACTATAGTAACTTTCTTCCCTGAACTTTTGGGAATTAGTGGACATCCTGCTCATCAGCAAGTTTATTATGATACATCAGCAGTAATTATTACTTTAATTCTTTTTGGAAGATACCTTGAAGCAAAATCGAAATCCAAAACCTCTGAAGCAATCAAAAAACTGATTGGATTGAAACCGAAAACTGCAAATGTTATCAGAAATGGGATTGAAATAACAATAAAAATTGAAGAATTAAAGATTAATGACTTAGTAGTCGTAAGACCTGGCGAGAGAGTTCCTGCTGATGGATTTATTGTGAATGGTTTATCCTCTATTGACGAATCAATGATAACAGGAGAAAGTCTTCCCGTTGAGAAAAAAGAAGGGGATAAAGTTATTGGTGGTACAATTAATCTTGCAGGAAGCTTTAATTTCAGAGTTTCTGCAACGGGGAAGAATTCAATTCTTGGGCAGATAATTAAACTGGTTGAGGAAGCACAAGCATCCAAGGCGCCGATTCAAAATCTTGCAGATAAAATTGCTTCGGTTTTTGTCCCTGTTGTTATTCTTATTGCAACTTTGACTTTCATTGCCTGGATTTTAAGCGGTTCAAATTTCTCTACAGCTTTAATTCATTTTGTTGCTGTTTTAATTATTGCCTGTCCTTGCGCTTTGGGCCTTGCAACTCCAACTGCTTTGATTGTGGGAACTGGCATTGGTGCTGATAATGGAATTTTAATTAAGAATGCTCAAAGTCTCGAACTTACTCATAAAATTACAGATCTTGTTCTGGATAAAACAGGAACAATCACCGAAGGTAAACCAAAAGTTAATGAAATAATTTTTCTGAATGAGACAAACAATGAATTAAACTTGAGGTTAATTGCATCTGCTGAAAATAAATCAGAACATCCAATTGCTAAGGCAATTAGAGATCATTCTAAGGAAAACGGAATTGAATTGGTTGAACCGGATAATTTTAAATACTTTCCAGGTTTTGGTATTGAAGCTGATTTTGGTGAAGACAAAATTTTAATAGGAACAGAAGATTTAATGAAAAGAGAAGGGATTGATTTTTCCACTCATAAAAAGTTGATAGAAACGCTTTTCACAGAAGGTAAAATTTTAGTTTTTGTTTCTATCAATAAAAATCCTTCAGCATTAATTTCGGTTAGTGATCCAATTAAGAAAAATTCCATTCAGGCAATCGAAAAATTAAAGTCGCTTGGAATTAGAGTGATGATGATAACTGGTGATAACGAAGAGACTGCTCGTGCAATTGCAGCACAAACAGGAATTGATAAATACTTTGCGAGAGTCTTACCAGACGGAAAGGCAAAAGTTATTCGTGAATTAAAAGGACAGAATAAAGTTATTGCGATGGTTGGTGATGGAATTAATGATGCGCCGGCTCTTGCCGAAGCTGATGTAAGCATTGCAATGTCGAGTGGAACAGATATAGCGATGGAAACTGCAGATATCACATTAATGAAAAACGATTTGATGGATGTTTATAAAGCAATAAAATTATCGCATTTAACAATTAAAGCGATTAAACAAAATCTTTTCTGGGCTTTTATTTACAATGTAATTGGAATTCCACTCGCAGCCGCTGGAATTTTGAACCCAATGATTGCTGCAGCCGCAATGTCTCTAAGTTCTGTTTCGGTGGTGACTAATTCATTGCGAATTAGGAAGAAAAATCTTTAAATTGTTGCAAGTTTAATAAGTAATTAACAACAATTAATAATCTATTAGGAGAGACCTATGAAATACTTAATAAGTGCATTAACAATAGTTTTCTTTTTAACAATAGTTGTTTTTTCTCAGGCTCAGGAAAAGCAAACCGTCAAAAAAGAAACCAAAGTTGAAAAAGTTGAAAAGAAAGATGCCTGCTGTTCAACCGAAAAATCAGAAGCGAAGGTTGAGAAAAAAGAGTCTTGCGATACAAAAGATAAAGCATCAAAAGATCACAGCCATGATGCTGAAAAAGATCAAGTAAAATCAGACGATTGCTGCAAGACAGATAAAACCAATTCTTCAAAATCAAAAGAAAGTAAAAACTAATTTCCATCAATATTGCCCACTTCAGTTGTTAAGGAGTTTTGCCTTCGGGTAAAACTCCTTTTTTTTGTCGTTATCAAAAACCCAAAAGAATTATTCCACGAAAATCAATAAGTTAGTAACAAATTTTTAACGAATTGAATTTAGACTAAGCACTTATATCTAATTTTATATGATTGAACTAAACGGAATTAAAATTGATAATAATCTTCCATTCATTTTAATCGCGGGTCCCTGTGTGGTTGAAAGCAGAGATCTTGTATTTTCAACTGCCGAAAAAATTATTGAAATTACTTCGAGATTAAACATCCCATACATTTTCAAATCATCATATAAAAAAGCAAATCGAACTTCTGTGAATTCGTTTACTGGAATTGGTGATCAGGAAGCTCTCAAAATTTTGGATGAGATAAAGAAAACTTTTGGCGTACCAGTTCTTACGGATGTTCACTCTGTTGATGAAGTAAAATTAGCAGCCGAAGTAGTCGATATACTTCAAATACCAGCTTTCTTATGCAGACAAACAGAATTGCTTCTTGAAGCTGGCAAGACGGGGAAAG
Organism: Ignavibacteria bacterium; assembly: GCA_013177855.1. Lineage (NCBI taxonomy): Bacteria > Pseudomonadati > Ignavibacteriota > Ignavibacteria > Ignavibacteria bacterium. The sequence continues at coordinate 1,386,712 of JABLYA010000001.1, read as the reverse complement.
TAGTTAACATTAAAAAAGGACAATTTCTCGCACCTGATGAAATTCAGTACGCTGCTGATAAAGTTAAATCGACCAGGAATGAAAAAATTCTTTTAACTGAAAGAGGAACAACTTTTGGCTATCACAATCTTGTTGTTGATATGCGTTCACTTGTGATTATGAAAAAGATAGGATATCCTGTAATAATGGATGCAACTCATGCTGTTCAAATTCCTGGAGTTGGAGGTAAATCTGGTGGAGCAAGAGAGTTTATCCCGTATCTTGCAAAAGCAGCAATTTCTATTGGAATTGCTGGTCTTTTTCTCGAAACACATCCAGAACCTTCAAAAGCTTTAAGCGATGCTGATTCCCAACTGCCACTTAATTTTCTTGAGACTCTTTTAATTCAAGTAAAACAAATTGATGAGCTTGTAAAAAATTTCAGTGAAATAAATTTGAAATAATTTTACTCCACAAAAAAAAATAAATTATTCAACTATGAAAAAAGAACTAAAAGAAAAACTCAAAAGAATCAAGTTATTAATTCTTGATGTTGATGGTGTTTTAACTGATGGAAGCATAGTCTATTCTTCTCAAGGTGAAGAAATAAAAACTTTCAATGTGCACGATGGTTATGGAATAGAGATGCTTAGACAATCAGGAATTCCTGTTGCAATTATAACAGGAAGGAATTCAAAGATTGTTGAAACTCGTGCAAAGGATTTAAAAATTGAAGACCTTGTTCAGGGAACAATTGATAAAGTGCCTGCCGCAGAATCTTTCGCAAAAAAATATAACATTACTTTTGATGAAATCGCTTTTATGGGAGATGATCTTTTTGATATTCCATTACTTCAAAAAGTTGGATTTTCCTGTGCACCAAAGAATGCCCGAAAAGAAGTTAAAAGAATTGTAGATTATGTAACAAAAAATGAAGGTGGGAAAGGAGCTGTAAGAGAAGTAATCGACTTAATTCTTGATGCTCAAAAGAAAGGCAAAAACTTTGATTAGCAAGTACTGAAATGAGTTTTTATTTTAATGGACAGGATTTTCCTCGAAGATTAAATGAATTGGAAAGATACTGGTTGAGATTAATTCTGCCCGAAGATAGGCCAGGTTATAAGCTTTATCACGATAAACTTGAAGATTTATTTGTAATTGGTTATGGAAAGTTCCCACCTTACAATTTAATATTAGGCAAAAAAGATGATAAACCTGATCCAACAATTCCAATTCAACCTTTAATCGCAACTGGAAAATTTTTTTATGAATTGGGATCCGTTACAATTTCAATTTTCGAGGAATTTGAAAATCAAATTGAAGTTGATATTCAATCCGAAGGTTTTGATTATTTCCAAATTAAATCTTCTGAGCTGATCAATAAAGAAAAGAATTGGTTTACTTATTCGAATTGGTCTCCTGGTCAAAATCATCCATTCGATAACTCTGAACTAAGAGTAATTGAAATTCAAAAAGATGAATTTGATTTTGTAATCTCTCCAAAACATAAACGTTTATGGATTTATGATTATAATCTGAAATTCAACAAGTTTATTCCAGTTACAAATTTCTATCAGGAGCTTTTGAAAGTTGCAGGAATTAAAGATGCAAGTAAAATAACTGATATAAACTATTTCTTTACTAATCTTAAAAAATTTTCTGATGAACAAATTCGTTCTGCTTTTATAAATTATAATCGATACTGGAAAAAATTTGAATTGAAAAAAGAAATCCCTATGAAACCGAAAAAGAAAAACTTTTTCAAAAAAATTTTTGAGAGGTTTTTATGGAAAAAATAATTCAGGATGGAAAAGAAGTTGTAAGAATTGAGACCGAAGCGGTCAAAAAACTCGAAGAAAGAATTAACGAAAATTTTGCAAAAGCTGTCGAAGCGATTTTAAATACAAAAGGACGGGTGATTATTTCAGGAGTTGGTAAATCGGGAATAATTGCTCGAAAAATTGTCGCAACTATGAATTCAACAGGGACACCTGCTTTGTTTATGCATCCAAGTGATGCAATTCATGGTGATCTTGGAATGGTAAAAATGGATGATGTTGTAATTCTGATTTCTAAATCAGGTTCAACTCCAGAAATTATTAGAATATTTCCTGTTTTAAGAAGAATAGGAACAAAAATAATTGCTCTTGTGGGGGATATGAAATCTTATCTTGCCAAAGAAGCTGATATTGCATTGGATGTTTCAGTTGATGAAGAAGCATGTCCGTATGACCTTGCACCAACATCTTCAACCACAGCAACGTTAGTTATGGGTGATGCAATTGCAATCGCTTTGCTTAAGGCAAAAAATTTTACAAAAGAACAATTTGCGCTTTATCATCCAGGTGGAACGCTTGGAAGGAGACTGACTCTTAAAGTGGAAGAGATTATGACGAAAGGTGAAAATGTCCCCGTTGTCCATCAAGACATTGATTTGCATTCAGCGATACTTGAAATGACAACAAAAAGACTTGGAGCAACCTGCGTCGTTAATGATGAAGGGAAATTAGTCGGAATAATTACTGATGGCGATCTTCGACGTGCAATGGAAAAATTTCAGGATCTTTCAATTCTTAAAGCAAAAGATGTAATGGGCAAAAATCCAAAATCAATTAAACCGGATGTGCTTGCATCTTATGCAATTCAATTAATGGAAACATATAAAATCACTCAATTAATTTGCATTGATGATGAAAATCGTCCGGTAGGAATGGTTCATCTGCATGATCTGGTTAATCTTGGCTTTATAAATACCTGATTGTAAAAAAATTGGTGATTTCTTTTTTTATTACTGGGTTTCTGCTTTTAATACAATTAAATGTTAATTCTCTCTTGAGCTTTAGAAAAAATATCAAATTTAATTTTATTTCCCGACTGTGATATTCTACACTTCTTGTGAGCTCAAATAATAAATCACAGAATATACTTACTTAAATCTCTGTTTTTCACAATCTTGCTTAATTTTTCGTTTACCATTTCTTTGGTGATTTTAATTTTTTTCTCTTTGATTAAATCAGGTACACCATACAAAATATCTTCCAGTAAAGTTGTAAGAATTGTGTGAAGTCTTCTTGCTCCAATGTTTTCAACCTGCTCATTCACTTCTGCGGCTGTTTTTGCAATTTCTCTTATTGCGCCTTCATCAAATTCAATTTCAACCCCATCGCTTTTTAATAAAGCTGCATATTGTTTAATTAGTGCGTTTTCTGGAAGTGTGAGGATTTTCACAAAATCATCTTCTGTTAAACTATGCAACTCGACTCTGATTGGGAATCTTCCCTGCAATTCGGGAATTAAGTCTGACGGCTTTGATACATGAAATGCACCTGAAGCAATAAATAAAATATGATCACTTTTTACTGGTCCATATTTGGTGTTAACAGTTGAACCTTCTACAATTGGTAGTAAATCTCTTTGAACACCTTCTCTTGAAACATCGGGACCAACTTTAGATGGAGGACCTGCAATTTTGTCAATTTCATCAATAAATATGATACCTGTATTCTCAACTCTAAAGATTGCCTCTTTAATTATCGCGTCCATATCGATTAATTTTTTTGCTTCTTCTTCGCGGAAGTATTGACGAGCTTCTTTAATTGTCATCTTTTTCTTTTTTGTCTTCTTCGGTAAAATATTACCGAGCATTTCCTGAATATTGATTCCTAAATCATCAGGACCAAATGGACCAAGTATCTGCATAACTGGGCCGCTTGTATCTGCCTGAGTATCAAATTCAATTATAGTATCGTCGAGTTCTCCTTTTACTAATTTTTCTCTGTAATAATCTCGAGCAGATTTTTTTGGTTGTTCGATTTCTTCTACGGGTTTAATTTCTTGATCGGAGATAAGAGGGAGAGGCTCGCGAACAGTTTTTCTTACTGGTTCAAGCAAAATATCAAGGATTTTTTCATCGGCTAATTTCTGTGCTTTTTCTCGAACTTCTTCCATTCGTTCTTGCTTGACCATATTAACAGCAATGTCTGTAATCTCTCTAATCATTGATTCTACATCTCTGCCAACATAACCAACCTCTGTATATTTTGATGCTTCAACTTTCAGGAATGGAGCGTTTGCAAGTTTTGCCAGCCTCCGCGCGATTTCGGTTTTCCCAACACCAGTTGGTCCTATTAAAATAATATTGTTAGGTAAAATTTCTTCACGAAGATTTTCTTTTACCTGCTGTCGTCTCCATCTATTTCTTAAAGCAATAGCAACAGCTTTTTTTGCAGCATCTTGACCGACTATATATTTATCCAGCTCACGTACTATTTCGGATGGTGTCAGACTTTTGATTTCGTATTGATTGTTTTTGTTCTTTTTAGTTTTCATAAAATTCAAAGCTCCTCGATGATTAAATTCTTATTGGTATAAATGCAAATATCCGCAGCAGTGTTTAATGCTTCTTCGACAATTTCTTTTGCAGAAAGATTGCTGTGTTTAATTAACATTTTTGCAGCAGCCAACGCATAACTTCCACCTGAACCAATGGCAACAATATTATCATCTGGCTCGATTACATCTCCATTTCCAGAGATGATTAATGCTTTCTCTTTTGAAACAACGGCAAGCATTGCTTCGAGTCTTCGTAAGTATTTATCAGTTCGCCAGTCTTTTGCAAGTTCAACAGCCGCACGCGAAAGATTCCCTTTGTATTGTTCAAGTTTGTCTTCGAATCTCTCAAGCAAAGTGAATGCGTCGGCTGATGCACCAGCAAATCCAGCAAGAACTGTATTGTTGTAAAGTTTTCTAACTTTTCTGGCGTTGTGTTTCATAACAGTTTGACCGAGAGTAACCTGTCCATCTCCTCCCATTGCTGCTTGACCATTGTGAACAAGTCCAATAATTGTTGTGGAATGAATTTCTTTCATACCGGCTCCTATGGCAAAGTTTTGTTAATTTTTTTCCATTCTTCGTACCATGAAATGTACGGTGCGATTACAGGTACCGCTGTCATTTTTCCCCCGAATCCCATATAACGATAAACAAACATATTCAGATTTGTAACTTTAATAGAGTTTAATAAGTCGACATTAATGTTTTTCACATATTTCTGAGCAAGTTCAGCTACAAGTTTATCTCTTTCTTTATCGAACTTTTTTTGTTTTAATTCGTTACGAATTTTTTCTTTTAAATCAGAAAAATCTTGAACATTCACAGTGTCTGGGCGTTCTATTTTTTTGTCTAAAAGTTTAATAATAGAAAAACCATCTTTTGTTTCAACGGGTGCAAAAATTTCACCTACATTCATTCTCTCAGCAGTATTTCCAATTTCATCATACATTGAGGATGGGAAAAATCCAAGCTCGCCGTTTTTTTCGGCTGCCCATTTCCGTTTTGAATATTTCCGTGCAAGTTCTCCGAAATCTTCACCATTTCTTAGTTTGTTCAGAAGAACTTCAACTTGTTCAAGACTATCGACTAAAATTTCCTGGACATTTACAAAAATGACTTCTTCCGATTTAATGCTTCTTTCTTTGATGTAATTCTCAATTTCAACATCAGTGATCTGGATATTGTTTTTCAAGGTTAATGTGTACCAGTTTGCATAATAGAAGTCACGCCACATATCAATATCTTTTTTGACTTCTGGTTTAAGATGCAAGCCCTGCCTGAACCCTTCCTCTGCAAGATATTCATCCTCTAAAAAATTTTTGATTGCTTTGTTTAATCTTGCGGCAATATATCTTTCGCTTGAAACAGTTACTGTAAAACCTTTGAATAAAAGTGATCTCAAAAATTCACTGACCGTTGCATTCCTATTTTCAAGCTTGATTAAAACCTGATTTTTCAACTCACCCAGCTCATTTTCAATTTGTCTTACATCTTCAACATCAATAATGTACTCATTATTTCTGACAGGATTTTGGTTTTCAAATTTCCATTTAAATCTTTTTGCTGCAGCATCAACAAATTTCCAAAAAACTTCTCCATCAGCCTCGCCTCTTTTTTTCGAGAAAAATTTTTTGAAATATTCTTGATAAAGTTTTTCTTCGATTCTTTGTTTGAGAATCTTTTCTGCTTTTCTTGCTGCATCACTGAATTCTTTTGGACCAAGCCCGACTTCGAATTTTGAACTGTCTACTTTGAAAATATAATACCCAAGAGTTGATTTTAATGGATAAGTAAAATCTCCCGGCTGAGTTTTATAAACAACATTTTCAAAGTCTTCGATTAAAGTCCCGTATGTTACTGGCATCGGAAACTTCTGGTCTTCACTCTCAGCTCTTGTTGATAATATTGAATCGAAATTCGATCCGCTTAAAAGCTTATAAAAGATTGAATATATTTCGGAGGAGTCGGGATCAAAAATATATCTGACAAATAATGTTATTTGGCTTTTAGCGATTGCATTGTTTAATTCGTTTTGGTCTATCTTGATATTCCCAAGAATTTCTTTCCTGTAAAGAGCATCTCGCACTATCATTTTCTCGAGATTATTAAAAGTCTGATTTAAGTCGAAGCTTGTATCAATTTTTATCTCATTGCCATAAATCGAAAGTAGTTTTTCTGCCATTAATGTTTTCAGGAATTCAAGTTTCAATTCATTATCAATGTATCTGATGTTTCTTCTTGGCCAGGGTGTAAACTCAAAACGAGTTACAAATTCATCAACAGTTATGACTTTATTGCCCATGTCAACTAAAATTGAATCTTTCGATTGAGCGGAAACATTTTCCGCTGTGAAAAATAATGCTGCAAAAATTAAAAATGCCAAAATTTTCTTCATGGTGAATCCTTTTACTAACCATTTATAAGGAAAGATGCGTGAAACTTCTTTTTTATAGTTTATGTAATCAATTCCGAATATTTTTTCTAATTTCTTTTCCTCAAAAATTGATCCAATATAGAAATACAAAATTATTAACAATAAAGTGACAAAATAAAAGACAGTCATATAAGGTCTTAGTGCCAGAAATAAAATCGAAAATAAATAAATTGGATGCCGAGAAATTCTATAAGCTCCGTTAATTTTTAATTTATAGTTCTCATCAAATTGATCATTGTAATTTCCATTAAAGTATCTTTTTATTTGACTTAAACCAAGAAATTCTTTCCAATCTGTATTTTTAGCAGACCAGAGTATTCCGATAAGAGATAATATTTGAAAAATGTATACAATTAAATCAAAAGGATAAGGGATTTCAAATACAATTTGATGTGGCTTAGGAGCAAAGTAAAGGAATAAACCAAACGAAATTATACTTAAAAAATTATAGCCCATTCTATAAAAAGCGATTAAGTTCCCAAATTTTTCCCTGATAAAATTTTTAATTCTGAGACTTGCAAGCACCGAATGGATGATGGCAAATATGGAAAAGAAAAAAATAATTTGAATGATTTCAATAACAAGCTGCATATTAATTAAATTTGCCGTCGGAGTTTAGCAACAGGGATACCAAGTTGCTCCCTGTATTTGGCAACGGTACGGCGGGCAATTTTGATGCCTTCCTTATTTAGAATTTTAGCAATTTCATCATCGTTATAAGGATTACTTTTATCTTCGTTATCAATTATTTCTTTTATTCTGATTTTTACATTTTTGTTCGAAATAGCTTCTCCGTTTTCGGTTTCAAGCCCTTCTGAGAAAAAGTATTTTAATTCATGAATTCCAACGGGTGATTGCACATACTTACCATTAACGACTCTGCTTATAGTTGAGATATCGAGATTGAGCGGCTCAGCAATATCTTTATAGATCATCGGTTTAAGATGTTTCTCACCATACTCAAAAAAGTCTTTTTGCTTTTCTACAATCATATTCATAACTCTAAGCAATGTTATCTTCCTTTGCTCAATGGCATCAATAAACCATTTAGCAGCGTCCAGTTTCTCTTTAATAAATTTCTTGAGTTCTTTTTCGTCACCTGATTTAATCTTTTTTAATTTCTTTTTAAAAATAATCTCATATTCAGGATTTATACGAAGTTGTGGTATATTTCTGTCATTGAGATAGACAACAAATTTATTATCAACTTTTTCTACAATTAAGTCGGGAGTGATTTGTTGTAAATCGGTGTTAGTTAATGTTCCTTCACCTGGTTTTGGATTTAAATGTTGAATTACATTCAAAGCTTCTTTAAGTTCTTCGCGGGTAATTTTTAATTTGTTTTCTATTGATTCATATCGCTTTGAAGTAAAATCATCAAAATGTTCTGATAAAATTTTCCTTGCAATATTCTTTACTTTCGGGTTTATATCTTTTTCTTCAAGCTGGATAAGTAAACATTCTTGAAGATTTCTGGATGCAATACCAAGTGGTTCAAAGTGTTGAATTTGTTTTAATAACTTTTCTGCCTTTTCGTAGGGAATTTTGATATTTTCAAAGAGCTCAAGATCCTTTAAGATATCTTCTAGATTAACAGCTAAATAACCATCTTCATCAATATTCCCAATAATCTCTTCGCCTAATCTGAAAAGATCTGGTGAAAGGTTTAGCAAACTTAATTGGTTTAATAATTGTTCATAAAGACTTTGTTTTTCAGGTGATGGTATTTCGATTACTTCTTCATCTCCACCTTGATAATCTGGAGAGAAAGACTCAGGATTATCATTCATAAAATCTTCGATTGTAAAAGATTCAATTTCTTCAATTTGATCCTCGTGCTGATCTGCTAAACTTTCTGTTTCAGAGGAAATTCTATCTTCTTCCTGAGTTTGAATGTTTTCTTCAATAGGGACTTCTTCAAGAACAGGATTTAAGTGTAATTCTTCTCTGATTTTTTGTTCAAGTGATAGGTTATTTAATTGTAATAACTTTTGGTAGAGAATTTGTTGTGGAAGAAGTTGAAGTTGTTGAGATAATTTCTGATTTAATGTTAGCATAACTCATTTTTTCAGTTTATTAATAGCCTGTTTTAATTTTTCAAACCAACTTTTACCGTATAAACGTATCAAAGAGTCCTTACAAAATTCATAAACGGGTATTTTCGAATCAAGTCCACGAGTCAAAGCAGCTTCACAGATTGAAAGAAACTCTGCTCTTAAAACATCACTGCCAAAATTTATTTTTCGAATTGGGAAAAGATGACAAGAAATTGGTTTTCTAAAATCAATCTCACCTTCTAAAAAAGCTTTTTCAATTGCACATTTTGCAATATCACCATCATAGTAGACAAAAACACATTCTTTATCTTCAAATGTCCTTGTATGATAAAATCCTTTATGAACCTCGTAAGGTCCGTATTTTTGTAAAATTTGAATATGTTTTTCCGGAAGATACTTGAAAAGCTTATCCTGAATTTTTACTAGAATATTTGCTTCTTCAAGAGTAATTGGAGCGCCATAAGCGTTTTCAATTGTACAACAAGCACCTTTGCATTTCTCAAGATCGCATTGAAAGTATTCATCAATCACAGTACTGCTAACGGTTACATCATCTACTTTAATAAAATAAAGATTTTCTTCGTTCATTGGGTAAAAATTGATTAATTGAACTTTTTATTGATTTTTTGGAGCTTGAATTTGCAATTTAAAGTAAAATGCTCGGATGTCAAAAGTTAAATAATTCACTAAATTTGATTTCGATATGAAGAAAAATAATGATACAATTTGTGCTGCAATAACCGCCTATGGAATTGGCGCAGTTTCAATAGTTCGAGTAAGTGGTCCTAAAGCACTCGAAATTGGTGATAAAATATTTGTTGGCAAACATAAACTTTCTGATTCGCCAACTCACAGGATATATTACGGTCGGTTATTAAATAACATTGATGATGTACTAATTTCTGTGTTTAGAGAACCACATTCTTATACTGGGGAGGATTCAATAGAGATTTCACATCATGGAAATTTTTTGATCACAAGAAAAATCATTCAATTACTTTTAGAAAATGGAGCAAGACTTGCCGAACCGGGTGAGTTTACAAAAAGAGCTTTCCTTAATGGTAAAATAGATTTGCTTCAAGCGGAAGCAGTGTCCGAAATAATTCAATCAAGGTCGGACATTGCTGTACAAAGTGCTCGAAAGCAATTGGACGGAATTTTATCCGATAAAATCAGAGAAATTAAAAATTACCTGGTCGAAGTAATTGGACTACTTGAACTTGAACTAGATTTTGTTGAGGATGATATAGAATTAGTTGATAAAACAATTTTAATTGCAAAGATTGAAAATATTAAAAATCTCATCGATAAATTGCTATCAACTTTTAATAGAGGCAAATTAATTTACGAAGGTATCAATGTTTTAATCATTGGAAAGCCAAATGTTGGTAAGTCAAGTCTTTTAAATAAAATTGTCAATGATGAAAGAGCCATAGTGAGCGATATTCCAGGAACAACAAGAGATGTAATTAAGGAAGAGATATTTATAGATGGAACTCTCTTTAGATTTTTTGATACCGCTGGTTTGAGAATTTCTTCAGATGTAATTGAGGAAGAAGGCATAAAAAGAGCAAAGAATCTTGTAGAAAAATCAGATATAATTCTTCATCTTGTTGAGTTTGATAACCTTGAAGAACAATTAAACGATTTTGGAATTTATGCATCAAATAAAACGGTTTTTAAAGTATTGAATAAATCAGATTTAATTTCAGATGAACAACGAAAAAATTTGATGCAGTATCAAAACATTATTTTGATTTCTGCGAAAACGGGTGATGGAATTGATAAATTATTTGAATTGTTTAAGAACTACGTAATTGATCATCAAATTTATTCTGAGGATGTTGCTGTTATTTCAAATATTAGACATTATAATTCATTAAAATCGGCCCAAGATGCACTTTTAAATGCTAAACAGAGCTTAATTGAAAACCAATCAAATGAATTTGTTGCAATAGATTTAAGAAAGGCTGCAAATTCACTTAAAGAATTAACCGGAGAAATCACATCCGAGGAAATTTTAAACTCAATCTTTTCAAAATTCTGCATAGGTAAGTAAATTTTTCACGTGAAAATTTAAGGATTGCTTTTATGAAAGAAAAGTATGATATAATTGTTATTGGCGGCGGTCATGCCGGGATTGAAGCTGCCGCAGCAGGTGCCAATATGGGACTTCAGGTTGCTTTAATAACTATGGACAAAAAGGCAATAGGCAGAATGTCCTGCAATCCTGCGGTAGGAGGAACGGCAAAGGGACATTTAGTAAAAGAAATAGATTCGCTCGGTGGTTTGATCGGTCAAATTGCAGATAAAACAGCAATTCAATTTAAGATGCTTAACCGATCAAAAGGGCCAGCAGTCTGGTCACCGAGAACACAAAATGATCGCGAACTTTATTCTATTGTAGCATTACAGTTACTTTCTGAAATCAGAAATCTAGAAATTTTAGAAGGAATTGTCACAAAAATTTTAGTGAAAAATAATAAAGTTCAAGGTGTTGAACTTAATGGAATTAAAATTTTCTCAAAAGCTGTGATAATAGCTGCAGGGACTTTTTTAAATGGTAAAATGTTCACGGGCAGAACTCAGATGGAAGGAGGGAGATATGGCGAACCTAAGGTAACCGGGTTAACTGAAATGCTTCAGGAAATCGGTTTTGTTAGTGGAAGATTAAAGACAGGAACTCCACCACGACTTGATAGAAAAACAATTGATTTCTCTGTAATGGAAGAACAAAAAGGTGATGAGGAACCATCTTTCTTTTCTTATAAAACAACATCTTTTTCTTTACCGCAAGTCTCTTGTTTTATTACATACACAAATCAAAAGACTCACGATATACTCAGAATGGGATTTGTAGATTCTCCGCTTTTCACTGGAATAATAAAGGGTGTTGGACCTCGTTATTGCCCATCAATTGAGGATAAAATTTATCGATTTAGTGATAAAGAAAGACATCATTTATTTCTGGAGCCTGATGGGTTAAATACGGATGTTATTTATGTAAATGGTTTTTCATCAAGCTTACCAGCAGATATTCAATTAAAAGCTATACGAACAGTTCCAGGACTTGAAAAAGCTGAGATGATCAGGCCAGGATATGCAGTTGAATATGATTTCTTCCCACCATATCAAATTGATTTGACTTTAGAGACCAAGCTTGTTGAAGGATTATATTTTGCTGGTCAAATTAATGGAACATCAGGTTACGAAGAAGCTGCAGCACAAGGAATTATGGCTGGAATAAATGCAGCACTTAAAATATTAGGCAACGATCCTTTAATCTTAAAAAGACATGAAGCATATATAGGCGTTTTGATTGATGATCTTGTAAATAAAGGCACTGATGAGCCATATCGAATGTTCACTTCAAGAGCAGAATATCGATTAAATTTAAGACAAGATAACGCGGATAGAAGATTAATGAAATACGGATATCAACTTGGGTTGATTCCGGCCTGGGCATATGAACAGGTACTTAAGAAAGAACAGGAAATTAACAGAATACTGGATTGGTCAAATAAAATATATTTAAAACCTGAACAAGTAAATGACTTACTTAGAAAGTATGAACAAAGCGAAATTAATCAGAATGAATCAATCTCGAAGTTAGTTAAAAGGAAAGATATTACATTATTAGAACTGCTTCATCGATCGGGATATAATTTTATAAACGATCAAAAAATAAGCAAAGAGGCAATTTTTCAAGCAGAGATTGAACTAAAATATGAGGGTTATATAAAACGCCAGAATGAGGATATTCAAAAATTTCTTGAAAATGAAAATATCACAATCCCTAAAAATTTCGACTATTCAAAAGTAAAAGCGCTTTCCATGGAAAGCAGAGAAAAACTCGAGAAAATCAGGCCTTCTTCTTTTGGACAGGCAAGCCGAATCTCTGGTATTAGAATAACTGATTTATCAATCCTTTTAGTACATCTAAAATAATTTTTCACGTGAAAAATCTTATAGACAAATTCGATGAACTTTTAAGGTTAAACTCAATAGTTTTGCCTGAGAATTCCAGGCTTGTTTGTCTTAATTATGTTGAACAATTGTTAAATTTTAATAAAAAAATAAATCTTATCTCAAGAAAAGATGAAAATAACATCATTGAAAGGCATATTATCCCTTGTTTAATTTTTTCAACATTGTTCAAAGGTTTTGAAGGGAATGTTCTGGATATTGGGACAGGCGGCGGATTGCCGGGGATCCCATTTTCAATTGAAAATCCAAAATCTCGCATTACACTGATAGATTCAATCAATAAAAAAGTATTGGCTGTTAAAGAGATTGTTCAAATAATTGGATTGGACAATGTTGAAGTTGTTTGGACAAGGGCAGAAGATAAAAATTTTATAAAAAAATATGGAAAAAGTTTTGATTTAATTATCTCAAGAGCAGTTGCCGATTTGAAAACTCTTATATTATATTCTTTACCTCTTTTAAAAGCAAAAGAATCAAAGATCGCAGTAATGAAAGGCGGTGATGAACTTGATCAAGAAATAACAGAAGCAAAAAAGAGATTTAATTATATTGTGGTTCAAAAAATTCCTTTAATTTATTTACCAGAAAATCCAGATAACATAAACAAAAAATATATAGTAATTGTGGAGAGGATAAATGGAAGGAAGTAAAAAAGTATTTGAAGAAATAAAAAATCTTCTTACTGAACAAAGAAATCCAAACAGTATGGATATCGATTCAAAATCAACAACTGAAATTCTTAGAATTATAAATGAAGAAGATAAAAAAGTCCCATATGCTGTTGAAAAGGAAATACCATACATTGCTCAAGCAGTTGAATTTGTTGTCGATTCCTTCAAGAAAGGAGGACGACTTTTATATTTCGGGGCTGGAACAAGTGGCAGGCTTGGTGTTGTAGATGCGGCAGAGTGCCCTCCAACATTTGGGACTCCTCACGAATTGGTTCAGGGGTTCATTGCAGGTGGTCGTGAAGCTATGTTTGTTGCACAAGAAGGTGCAGAAGATAAAGAAGAAAATGGAGCCAATGATGTTTTAAAAGCAAATGTTACATCAAAAGATACAGTTGTAGGAATTGCAGCAAGTCGAAGAACTCCCTATGTCGTCGGTGCAATAAAAAAAGCTAAAGAGTTAGGAGCAAAGACGGTTTTTATAACTTCTAATCCGAGAAAGGAATTTAATATTAAAGAGGTTGATGTTGCTATTTGTCCAGAGGTTGGTCCAGAGGTAATTATGGGTTCGACACGAATGAAAAGTGGGACAGCACAAAAGTTAATTCTTAATATGATAACCACTACAGCAATGATTAGAATTGGTAAAGTTTATGAGAATATGATGATTGATTTACAGATGACAAATCAAAAGTTAGTTGAACGTTCGAAACGAATTGTGATGATTATTACCGGCGTCAGTTACGAAGAAGCAGAAAAATATCTAAAAGAAGCAAAAGGAAATGTTAAGACTGCTCTTGTAATGATTCTTGCTAATGTAGATTATGAAGAAGCAGTTCGCAGACTAGAATTAAGTGATGGTTTTGTAAGAAAAGCTATTGAAGGTAAATTTGATTAAGGCTTGAAATACTTAGACACAATAAAAATAATTACAAAATATCATTTGCTATTTGAGCCAATCATTCAAAGATTGGAAGGGGAAAGTACATTCTCGATTTTAAAATTACCATTAAGCTTAAAAACATATCTTACAATTGAATTATTCAAGAAAGATTTCACACCATTTCTAATTTGCGAAAATTACATTCAAGCCCGACAAATAAAATCTGAATTAGAATTATTGGGCTTGGTAGAACAATCTATCCTTTTCACCTTCGAGCAAGAAGATATTCATTCGTTGAGTACAGAAGAATTTTTGACACAAATTCAAAAAGATAAATTTATAATAGTTACCACTCCAAAAACATTAGATATTAAAGTCCAATCAAAAGACGTATTTGAACGCAATCAAATACTAATTAGTAAGGATACCAAACTATCTTATAACGAACTTATTCAATTGCTCGAAGAATTAAATTATAGCCGACAAAAGTTCGTTGAATCAAAAGGAGAGTTTGCAGTTAGAGGTTCTATCATTGATATCTTTTCTTATTCCCACACCACTCCAGTTAGAATCGAATTTGATGGGGATGAAATATCATCATTAAGACTATTTGATCCAGAAAGTCAGAGATCTTTTCAAATTATTAATGAATATCCTATTTATTCGACCAATTTAAGTGAATTTGTCGAGAAGGATAGTTCGTTATTTGACTATGCCAGTAATCCGATATTAATTACAAGGGAAATATTTTTATTGGATCGGGCAGATGAATTACGAACTTACAAACTGATCGTTGAAAAAGAATTTCATTCAAAAGAGTTAATTGATTTTAGGATTCGCTCCATTCCATCTATTCATAAAAATTTAGAAATACTTGAATACGAATTAAAAAAATTAGTTAAGGAAAATTATCGAATAGTTATTACATCTGATCAAGAATCACAATTGCAGAGGGTGAAGGATCTATTACTGGAATACTCAGAATTTTTCCTTGAAAGAATTGATGATGGTACAATAAAATTCGAATTAATTCCCGTTCTTGATGGGTTTATCCTTGAAGAGAACAAAGTTGCAATTTTTCCTGAGCATCAAATTTTTGAAAGACCTTTCTTTATTTCTTCAAGATCAGTTAAAAAACCAAAAACATCTTCTACACAATTCTTAAAAACGATTCAAATTGGCGATTATGTTGTTCATTCAGATTATGGTATCGGGAAATTTCTTGGACTTGAACAAATAAAATTTGATGATACAACTCATGAAGCTATTAAAATCGCTTTTGCGGATAACGACATAGTTTATGTAAATATCAATTATCTTCATAAAGTTAAAAAGTATTCTTCAAAAGAAGGAGCTGTTCCAAAATTATCAAAACCTGGAACAGCTGAATGGAAAAACACAAAAGAGAAAATAAAAGAAAAGATTAAAGATGCAGTTCAGGAGCTAATTCGACTTTACGCTGAGAGAAAAGCTTCTAAAGGTTTTAAATTTTCAGCGGATACTGTCTGGCAAAAAGAACTGGAAGCAAGTTTTTATTATGAAGATACCCCTGACCAGATAAAAGTTACAGAAGAAATAAAACGAGATATGGAATCGGATTTTCCAATGGATCGTCTAATTTGTGGTGATGTTGGGTTTGGAAAAACAGAAGTTGCTATCCGTGCTGCATTCAAAGCAGTGATGGATAGTAAACAAGTTGCAGTACTTGTTCCCACGACAATTCTTGCTGAGCAGCATTACAATACTTTCAAAGACCGTCTTGAGAAATATCCAGTCGAAATTGCAATACTCTCAAGATTTATTAAAAAATCAGAACAAACCAAAATCGTCGAGAAATTAAAAAAAGGTGAGATTGATATTATAATTGGAACTCATAGACTTCTTTCATCGGATATTCAATTTAAAGATCTTGGTCTTTTGATAATTGACGAAGAACATCGATTTGGAGTCCTTGCAAAAGAAAAAATTAGAAAAATTAAATCGAATGTTGATACGCTTTATTTAACAGCAACACCGATACCTCGAACTTTGAATATGGCATTAAGCGGATTAAGGGACATTTCTTTAATTACAACTCCGCCTCCGAACCGCTTGCCAATAATTACGGAAGTAATGAGATTCGATATTAATAGAATTAGGGAGATTATAAGATTTGAAATAAGCAGAGGCGGTCAGGTATTTTTTGTCCACGATAGAGTGAAATCAATTCAAAAAATAGCAGATTATCTGCAATCCCATATTCCTGACGCGAAGTTTATAGTTGCTCACGGTCAGATGAAACCATCCAAGCTAGAAGAAGTGCTGCATCAATTCCTTTCAAGAAAATATGATGTTCTTGTAAGTACTAAAATAATCGAATCAGGCATCGATATTCCTAATGCAAACACAATCATAATCAATCGTGCTGATAGATTTGGACTTGCTGAACTTTATCAGCTTCGGGGGAGAGTCGGACGGACTAACAAACAAGCTTATGCATATCTTGTTGTTCCATCTTTAAAAACAATTACGAAAGACGCGATTCAAAGAATTCAAGCACTTGAAGAATTTTCCGAACTTGGAAGTGGATTCTCTCTTTCAATGAGAGATCTGGAAATTCGCGGCTCTGGAAATTTGCTCGGTACAGAACAGAGCGGATTTATTAATGCAGTTGGTTTCGATATGTATATGAAAATTTTAGAAGAGGCAGTGAGTGAAATTAAGCAGCAGGAGTATCCTGATATCATCAAACTGACACTTGAAAAAGAAAATATAGAAACTACTCTTGAAGTATTTTTCAATTACACAATTCCTGATGATTACATTTACGATCAGGAAATTCGGCTTAATTATTATTCAAGAATTTTCTCGTCAAATAATTCATTACAACTTGACGAAATCGCTTATGAAATGCGGGATCAATTTGGTGAATTCCCCGATAGTGTGATTAACCTTTTTGAAATTGCTAAAATTCGTTTACTCGCTCAAAGTGCATTTTTTGAGAAAGTAATAATTCAAAAGCATCGAATTGCTTTAAGTTTTCCGAGAAAAGAAAAAACGCAATACTATGATTTATATTTTAATGAGATTATTAATTTCATTGTCAAATATTATGGAGATAAGAGTCAGCTTAAGGAAATAAAAGACAATCTATTGATTGAATTCAAAATTGAAGTAATTAGTGCATTTCAGTCTATGCAATTTCTACGCAAGTTTTTAAACGAGATAATTCTTATAATCGAAAGAGAAAAGAATAAAGATGCTAAAGAATTAATAAGGAATTTCGGAGTTAATTAAAAAATGAAAAAAGTAGTTATAATAGCTTTTTTGATTTTAGCTCTCTGGAATAAGCTATTTGCACAACTTTATTCTTTCTCTGTTAATTTAAATGGCAAACCATCTCAATTGATGATACGGGCTTATCAATCAAATGCAACTTTTATTGCAATTGAAGATTTACTTAGTGTTCTTGAAATACCATTGAATTTTGATTCAGAAGTTTTAAGAGGACAAATTTCGCTGAACGAAGGCAACTTATTTATTACAGCTTATAATCCATTTTTGTTTTTTGTTCAAAACGATGGGAAAAAGTTTACTATTCAATTGCAGCAGAATGTTGATTATAGATACGGAAAGTTGTTTATTCCAGCAAAAGGCATATCAAATTTCTTAAATAAGTATACATCAATTCAGGTTGAGATCAACGAAAAAGTTTTTTTAATCAATATCAAATACAATAAATCAGAGAGAAAATTAGCCTCTTCAAAACCAGTTGAAAATATCCCACAACAAATGGTTACATCTTCCAGAGCAGATGTGAACTTACCGCGGTCTTCCCAAATAACTTATGAAACATCTCCGCCAAAAACGAACTTTGATTTGTATGATTTTACCATGGAAGAGAAAGCGAATGGATATATCCTCAGAATAAAATCCAGGAAACAAATTAAAAGTGTTTCGAAAAATCTGTCGGGAAATTTTCTTTATTTAAGAATTCCTAACTCAACAATTGATACTGATAGATTTAATACTGAATTAAGTTCTGGTATAATTTCAGCAGTCAACTCAATTCAAAATGGGAAAGATGCTGATTTGAAGATTACATTAAGAGAAAAGATTCAATCTCAAGAAATAGTCAGTGAAAAGAAAACAAATGATGTTTTGCTATTGTTACATGTTTCATCGGATATTATCAAGAAATTAAAAGAAGAAAGCAAGAAAATACTTGAGGCAAAAAATAAAAACTCCAAGTTCGATGTTATAGTAATTGATGCTGGACATGGTGGGAGGGATCCAGGCGCAATTGGTTATCGAGGAATAAAAGAGAAAGATGTAAATCTTGGAATAGCTTTAAAGCTGGGTAAATTACTCGAGGATAAATTAAAAGATGTAAAAGTTATCTACACAAGAAAAGATGATCAATTTGTTGAGCTTTATCGTCGTGGACAAATTGCAAATGAAAATAATGGAAAATTATTTATCTCGATACATTGTAATTCAACAGATGATAAGCCTGGATTAAATAAAGGCTCAGAAGTTTATATACTTCGACCTGGAAGAACTGAAGATGCAATTCGAATTGCAGAAAAAGAAAATAGTGTAATTAAGCTTGAAGAAGGTTATCAGGAAAGATATAAGTATTTAAGCGATGAGAATTTTATTTTAACCGCAATGGCGTCAACAGCAAATGTAAGACACAGCGAAAAATTTGCTGAACTACTTTCAGAAAAATTTCACAAAAGTTTGCCTCTTAAGCATAATGGAGTTAAACAGGCTGGATTCTTTGTCCTTGTTGGTGCATCAATGCCGAGTGTATTAATTGAGACAGGTTACATTAATCACCCTGAAGATGAGCTTTATTTGCGAAGCGAAAAAGGTCAACAAGAAATTGCAGAAGCAATTTTCAAAGCTGTAGTTGATTACAAAAATTATTATGAAAAACTCGCAACGAAATGAGTTCACTTTTTTGTGAATGATACTTTAAAGAGTCACTTTAAGAATTATTGGTTAAGTTATCTTTTATCATTTGCGGCAATTTATTTCCTTCTTAATCGGGGCAACTACACTTTTTTGGATTTGATAGATTTATTTATTCATGAACCAGGTCATTTAATTTTTGGTTTGTTTGGAGAATTCATTCAATTTCTTGGTGGGACTTTAATGCAGATTATTTTACCGTTTAGTGTTGGGGTTGTATTTTTTCTAAAAGGTCAAAGATATCTTTCTCAAATTTTTTTCTTCTGGCTCGGTCATAATTTTATTAACATAAGTGTTTATGTTGATGATGCAAACAAGATGAAACTTAGAATTATCGGTGGCGCTCATGATTGGAACTGGATATTAAATAAATTAAATATTATTGAATATGCTGAAGAGATTGGTTATGCGTTCGTAGCAATGGCAATTTTTAGTTTCCTTTTTATGTTTTTTGTTCCTTATTTTATTCGTGATTTTGAGTTTGATTAAAAAACCAAATAATCAAAAATATTTTTAATAAATCATTAAAACTTTGAGATTAGTAGAAATTTAAAAAAAAAGAAGAAGAGTTCCCGTTCATTCATAAAAATGTACAGAGATTTTTTATCAATTCATAAGCAGCCGAAATTTTAAACTCCAACAGTTTAAGAATGATTGAAAACTTAATGAGAAATATCGATTTTACTAGCTAAATAAAAAAATCTAATTAAAAAAGCGGTCAGTTGACCGCCCTTTCTCTAAAAGCAATTAATTGGTCTCACTTCTATTTTAACACTCTTTTACTCTGTGTATCTCTCCAGCTTTTAATTCTGAATTAACAGCGAAAAGACATCCTGATTTTCATATAATTTTTAATCAGGATGTCTTGTTACTACAATCTTGAAATGATCAACCTGAATTATTAATAATTCTTCTTTGCTTTTTTATCCCATTCAGCAACAACAGTTTTTAGAAATTCTTCTTTCTCTTTAAAGAGTTTTTGCATATCAAGCCCTATATACTTTTGAGCTTTTTCCTTTGTTGAAACATCGGGATATTGAATAGGTAACTTCACATTAAGTTTTATCAAAAGTTTGGTTAGTTCGTTTCTGGCTAGTTCGCTTTTTTGAATTGCGTTACCAAGAATTCTTGCGCATTCAAGTGGTGCATGGAAGGCTCCTCCAATACTTGCTGAAACGTAATCCCATCGCCACTGAGCTTGACGAATTAATTTTAATATGGGTTTCATATCTTCTTCTTTTGCACCATTATCCCATGCAATCTTTGCTTCAATATGAGCTTTAACGAGACTATTTTCAACGATGTCTAATAATTCTCGAACTTTATCTTGCCTGTCGTAAACATTTTGTCTTAATGTTTCTTCGCTTTCACGATGACAGACCTGACAGGAACCAGAAATATTTTTCAATGGACTGACCACATGATGGCTTGTAAACTTTACTCCACCTTCGCTTTTGTATGGCATATGGCAGTCAGCGCAGCTTACGCCTCTTTGTGCATGAATTCCAAATTGGGCAAGTTCCCAATCGGGATGTTGTGCTTTAATTATAGGAGCTTTACTCAAAGCGTGAACAAAATCAACATGTTCAATTTCGTCATAATATTTTTCCATTGCTTCAACGGAGATTCCATCATCCCAGGGAAAAGTAAGATATTTGCCTTCGCCTTTGAAGTAGTATTCAACATGGCACTGAGCGCAAACAAGTGAACGCATTTCTTGATGAGTAGCTTTTGTAATATCTTTCCCCTGTCTTTGGAAAGCTTCAACTAATGCAGGTCTTGTAATTCTTAAATTCATTGTTTTTGGATCATGACAATCCTGACAACCAATTGGATTCAACACTTCAGCGCCCAGATCAGTTAATTTAGCTTTATAGAAGTTTGCGACTCCCATTTCACTCATTAATCTTGGAACATCGGTGCTTTTACAAGTCCAGCAAGTTGCAGGTTGTGGAACACCAGTTCTCAAAGTTTTTCTAACATCTTCTACAGAGTAATAGTGACCTCTTGCTTGATTATAATCTCTTGAAAAAGCGTAACCTGCCCACAAGATAACCATAGATGGATATTTTTCGAGTAAATCGATATGACCATTTCCAGCATATTTTGAAAAGAAAGTTGTGTCGCTTGTCATTAAGTAAGTTTCATATTCTCTTGGATAATTTTCTCCCCAGACTTCATTTCTTGGCTCCCATTCATTAATTGGTTTTACTTGCTGAAGCATCATTGATTCGCTTCTTCGTTCGACAATTGAGGAGGCAAAAAGTCCAAGAAGAAAAACTATAATAGCAGTTAATGTAAATAATAACCAACCAGTCCAGGGTTTTTCTTTAATTAGTTCTCTTATTGGTTTCATAGTTCTCTCCTTTTTTTATTTCTCTGTTTGGAAAAATTTATTAAGCCAATCGGGTAATACAGGATTTAATTTTGGAACACGAGCATAAGGCGTAGATGCAAGACTATTAACTCTGCCATGAGGTGTTTCTCGATGACAATCCCAGCATAATTTATCCTTACCGTGTGAGAATTTTGTATAACTAACATTAATCAACTCAGTTTGATCAATAAGATTCTGATGACATCTAATACAATTTTCCTGAACAACTTTTTTCCCTGCTTCTTTGATCTGAATTACCTGAGGTTCCATTCTAAAAGTAAATACGGTTGTATGTCTTAGCCCATCACTTGCTTTGAAATATAATTTCCTTGCGAAGTTATCCTGCGGAACATGACAATCATTACAGGTTGCAACTCTAAAATGACTTGAATTTCTCCAGGTGATGTATTGAGGCGTCATAACATGACAATTTATACAAGCTTCTGGTCTATCGGATAGATATGATGGTGCATTTGAAATGTAAAGGATTAACATCGCAATTCCAACAAAAAGCCCGACAATCAAAGATACAGCAACAATCCAGTTGTGAGGTGGAATTATGTAATCAATTAATTTTTTTACTCCACTTTTCATATTTCTACCTAAAATTGATAATGAAATGTTAATCTAAATGTTAAGTCATCCTGAAAGTTTCGGTTTTCATAATCATTATAAATAAAGTTTGGAATGATATTTAAATTTTTATCAAGCATATAGTCAATACCACCAATGAGTGTAAACTCTTGATCTAAAGAGTTTTTAGTATTTGGTTCGTAATAATCAAATCGAAGAAATGTTTTCCAGCTATCTGAAAGTTTATAGTTACCAAAAACTGATAAGCCGAGTTCATTTAAACTTTCATTATTGCTCAAATATTTCTGTCTTAGTCCATAAACAAACGTTAAGCCTCCTGAATAACTGTTAGTCGATCGGTATAATCCAAACTTAGAGTAAAGAACATTTTTATTTTGAGGACCATTTGCAAAGTTAAAGTCAAATGATGCGCCAATATTATTACCAAAGGAATTGAAAAGATGAAAATATAATTTCTTGTATTTGTCAGTTTCTGTTCCATGAAAACTATTATTACCAATCATTACTGCATAATTCAAGCTTTCGCTGGCTTTCCCCTTAATAGATAATCCTAAATCACGGATTGTTATCCAATTTCTTAAATCGGATTGGGTCTTTTCAACTGAGCGATATCCCCAGTATCTTTCTTCAGCTTCGAAATTTGGAGTAGGCATTAGTCCCGCAAATAGCTGGAATTGATCGAATTTGTACTGAAAGAACATATCTTTCAAAAAGAGAAATTGCTTGTTATTATCTTTTATTCCTTGATACTCTGGTTCAATTCTTAATCTTGCAGAGAGTTTATTTGTTACATCAAAATCAAAAGTTAAAAACACGCGTCTGAATTGGAAACCTTGCTGGTCTCTTTTGGTAATGTCGTTATTTTTTAAATTGTAGTAATAGTCATAGTATGCAAGACCGGAGATTTTTGTTAAGCTTTGCGAATTTAAATTGGAAAGTAAGAGCAGAGTGAAACAGAATATCGTTAGTAATTTTTTCATTTTTCTCTCCTTTTTGTTTTTTGATTTGTTTGATTGAAGTTATTGATTCAATTTACATAAGGAATTATTTATTTACTCCTGTTGGATGTGAATAATCAGAAGTTTCTATTCTTTGAATATGGTAGAAATAATCTTCCAGTTTGATTTTATTTTTCCAGTTGCCTGTAATCATACCTAGTCCAGTGATTAACATAAATAATCCAACTACAGCAGCAGCAACAAATTTCTTAGAAAACTTCCTTTTGGCTGGAAGAATTTCTAAATAAAGAGTGTCTTTTACCGGGCAAACATCAACGCAATTCATACAAGAGTTGCATTCATCAGAAATTACATATTTTTTGTGAGCCACATCGATAAAATTTGGACAAACTTTAGAACATTTATTACAGTCGATACAGGATTTGATATTTCGTTTAATTTTAATTGGACTAAGAAGCCCAACCAATCCAAGTAATGCACCATAAGGACATAAGTATCTGCACCAAAAATTTCTGAAAAGAATTGAGAGAACTGCAAGAATTATTATTACATTGAGAGAGAATTTTGAAATTCGAGCGAAGAAATAATACATCTTAATATCAGCTACTTGGTTATATGGGCTATCGAGAAAAAGTTTGAGGGAAATAATATCCATTGCAAAAAAGATCACATAAAGGAAAAATCCGAGAAGAAGATATTTTAAACTTCGAAGAGGTATGTCCAAAAATTTTGGCATCCTTAATCTTTTTTTGAAAATCTTTTCTCCAAAATCCCCAAGATTTTCAGATAGAAATCCAATTGGACAGAACCAGCTGCAAAAAGATTTTCCGATCACAAGTGACATCATTACTATTGCTAAAAAAATAAACATTCCAGCTGGATGTGCCCAGTGAATTTCTCCGGTTGCCAGAAAATATCTCAACGACATTAGTGAACTAATTGGAAGGTAGCCTTCAACACCAGGTGGCCTTTCGACAAAAATTGACTGACCACCGCTTTCTAAAAATTTAACGAATAGAATAAACTCAATTCCGATCCAGATTGAAAGTAAAACGGATAAGATTTGAATAATAAATCTTACCTTCTGAATTGATCTTTCCTCGTTCTTTATAATTTTGTTTTTTAATTTCTTTGGCTGATTTAACTTTTGAGAATTGATTTTTGTGATTGCTTCAATTTCTGTCCGCATATCAAAACCACAAGATTTAAAATTTTCTGACTATAGAGTTTTTATTTTTTCGAGAACCTTATCAGTGAATTTATCAATGGTTTCGGCGCTGAGCATTTCATACGCCATACTTCTTAATTTCCCCCATTGATAATGAACCGGACAAGGAACATCTGATTTGCAATCAGGGAATCCCAGGACACAAGTTTCAAAAACTTTCAAGCCATCAATAGCCTCAACAATGTCAATCAATCTAATTTGACTTGGTTTTTTGGCGAGAAAGAAACCTCCGTTTTTACCTTTTTTTGAACCGACAATTTTGTAATTCACAAGTGATTGTAAAATCTTGGAAACAAATTCTTTTGGAATTTTTAAGTCGCTGGCTATTTCTTTAGCCGAAAAAAATTCTTTATCGTTTTTGCTCGCCAGATAAAGAATTGCTTGTAAACCGTATTCACATTTTTTAGAAAATATCACTGACATATTTTATAATAAGATAATTTTATCTGATTTAATTTAAGAAAAAATCTTGATTAAAAAAATGAATTGGTGAATAGCCAGACCAATTATTAGATTTAAATCGCAGAATAATTTGATTTGTAATTCTTTCACATAAATATTTTTCTTAATTTTTACTATGAAACTTAAATTTTGGGGAACAAGAGGTTCCATCGCGGTAACGGGCAAGAATTATTGCAAGTATGGAGGTAATACTCCATGCATTGAAGTTTCATTCGACGATTCTGATGAGTTGATTATTCTTGATGCGGGCACAGGCATTCGTGAACTGGGAATTGATTTAATTAACAGAAATTATCGAAACATAAAGATCTTTCTATCTCACTTTCACACCGATCACATTGTTGGATTGCCTTTTTTTGCTCCTTTGTATAATGATGAATTTAATATTGAGATTCTTGCTCAACCTTATACATTGAAAAATACTGAAGACATTTTGGATTTAATTTTAAGTCCTCCTCTTTTTTCTATTACAAAAGATTACTTCAAATCTAAATTTCAATTTCACAATATTGATAGCAATTTTGTATATGAAACCCAGAAGTTTAAGATAGAAACGATCAAGCTTCATCATCCCAATCCAACGCTTGGTTATAAAGTAACCAATGGTGATAAAAAGATAGTTTATTTTACTGATAATGAATTAATTCAAAACAATCATTCTGTTGAAGACATTGAAAAATTAATTCTGACAAATCATAAGAACTTGATTGATTTTTGTCTTGATGCGGATGTTTTGATTCACGATTCAAGCTATTCATTTGATGATTATAACAGAAGAATTGGCTGGGGGCACTCGAGCAATCTGGCAGTTGCAATTTTTGCAAATCTCGCAAAGGTTAAGAATTTATATTTGTTTCATTACGATCCGGATTATGATGATGAATTTATTGATAAATTTGTCGATGAGACAAAATCTTACTTAAAAAGTTTAGGTAGTAATGTAAATTGTTTTGCGTCTTACGATCAGTTAGAAATATTAATTTAAAAGTGTATTTTTTCAGAACTATTTTTAATGCTGTAATGTTTGGTAAAAAATTTTGAATAAAAGAGAGAAAAATGAATAACAACAATGTGATTACAATTGAAAAATCAGAAAGATATTGCATTGTCAAAATTTCAGGAGAAATTGTTTCCCTTTCGACTTCAATAAAGTTGAAAGAAATACTAAAAGAATTAATTGATGTTGAGAAATTTTACCAGATACTCCTGGATTTATCGGATTTGAAATTTATCGAAAGTTCATTGATAGGTGTGATAGTGGAGACTTACAGATCACTGATTATGATAAACGGCAAAATGAATCTGGTCGTGAAATCTCAGTCGGTTTACGAAAGATTTGAAGTATCTCAACTCGATAAACTTTTAAGAATTTACAACAACATAGATGAAGCAAAAAAATCTTTCTTCTAAAAAGTTAAGTAAGCTGGGTTAGGCAACTTAAAAGTTTTTCCCGGATATTCTCCCTCAAAGTCTGAAAATTGATCGCCGATGTTAATAAAAATGTAGTAACCCTGTTCGACCAATTTTTTCCTGATTGATGATTTGAATTCTGAAGTTTTCATCTTAGGAGTTCTGGGTTTGAAGAAAATTCCGTCGAAGTCTTTGAATCCTACATCGATTAAATTTTTAACTGTTGGGTCGGGATTTTTAATCTTTTTTGATTCATATCGACCAGTGATAAAGAAAACTTTAATGCCTTTTTGTTTAATGAATTTATAAAGTTCAAGAACCGGTTCAATAGCAGTGGCTTTTGCTGAATCAATCCAATCTTCCCAGCTTTCCATTGTAAAACCGAAATCATAATGCTTGATATATTCGAAATTATTCAGCGAAGTCTCATCAATATCAAAAATAGCTGCATTGTTTTTTGTTGGGTCAAAGTTTTTTTCAACATATTTCTTCGCTTCTTCAACAACTTTT
This sequence comes from Ignavibacteria bacterium, assembly GCA_013177855.1. Taxonomy (NCBI): domain Bacteria; kingdom Pseudomonadati; phylum Ignavibacteriota; class Ignavibacteria; species Ignavibacteria bacterium. The sequence continues at coordinate 1,359,876 of JABLYA010000001.1, read as the reverse complement.
CGAATATCTCTTAAATATCGAGTGGTATCGTCAATATAAACTCTAACTTCTTGTTTGGCATAATAAAGATTTCTTGGCTCTTTTGATGATGAACATCCAATAAGAACTGAAAATGTTAAAAAGATGATGAAATATTTTTTCAGCATTTTTGACCTCATTTTAATTCAAGGCTTCGCCAGATGTACCAGCTGGCAATAGAACAATAAGGAAACCAATTATTTTTATTTGCAATTTCACGAATTTTCTTTTCGTCTGGAAGTTTTCTCAAACGATATAATTTCATAATCCCTTTTCTGATGCCAAGATCTTCAGTTGGTAGAACATTTAATCTGCCAAGTGAAAAGATTAAAAACATATGAGCTGTCCATCTGCCAATTCCTTTGACCTGAGTAAGTTCTTTAACTATTTCTTCATCACTAAGATTATGAATTTGGTTTAAATGAATTTTGCCTGATTTGATTTTTTCACTTAAATCTTTAATGCAACGAATTTTTGCATTCGAAATACCAATTTTTCTTAAATCATCATCTTCTGTTTTAAGAATATCATCGGGAGTTGGAAAAGTCTTTGGTTTGTAAAAGTCAACAAAACGATTAAAGATAGATTGTGCCGCATACATTGATAATTGCTGCGAAATTACTGCATCAATAATTGATTCGAACGGATCAGTCTGAGGTTTTAATGTGCAGGATCCGACTTCATTAATAACTTTAGCTAGTATCTTATCGTTTCTTTTGAGATGATTTACCGCTTTAATTATTCTTTTGTCGAAGGAATCTTTAGAATTTATTTTTAAGCTTTCATTGTATTGTTTCATAGGATTTTAATATATGAAAAAATTTTAAGGCTGTCTATCAATTAGTTGAATTTTGACTTAGAGTTTAATGTAATTTGAAAAATGTCTACATTGGTTTTAAATAAAAATTTTAAATCATAAATTAAACTAAAAGCTGAAAGATAATTTATGCCCCAACGGGAAGAGAAAATAATCTTTAAATACCATTTCTATTTCAAAGATGATTCTGAAAAGTTGATTACTGTTCTGGTTGATAAAAAAGATCTTTCAATCATTGAACCAACCTGTAAATATTATCCTGATTGGGCAAAGTTAAGTAATTTCAAATGTCCACATTGTCCACTCGATGAAAAAACAAATGAATACTGCCCTCTCGCTCTTAATCTTCAATTGATACTCTCTGAATTCAATGACAAAAATTCATTTGAAGCGGTAAGAGTATATGTTGAAACGGCAAGTCGAAATTATGAGAAAAAGACTTCATTACAACAGGGAGTGAGCAGCTTGCTTGGTATTTTAATGGTAAGCTCTGGTTGTCCTATTATGGGCAAATTAAAACCTCTCCTTTATTTTCATCTTCCATTTGCTTCAATCGAAGAAACGGAGGTTCGAGCGTTAGCGTTTTATTTACTTGCTCAATATGTCAAAATGTTGAAGGGTGAAGAACCAGATTGGGAAATGAAAAAATTGAAAGAGATTTACGAAGACGTAAGACAATTAAATCATTCTGTTTCAAAAAAGATTGTTAATCTTGCAAATAAAGACGCAAGTATTAATTCGCTTATCATTCTAAATAATTTTGCAGAATTTGTTACAATAATTCTTGGTGAGAAGACAATTGAAGAACTCGAATTTTATTTAAGAGAATTCTTCTGAAGAATCACTTCTGCAAAATCATCTTTCGAGTTTGAACAAAATCACCTGATTTTAAACGATAAAAATAAACTCCGCTTGGTAAATCAGTTCCATCAAATTCGATTGAATGCTTGCCTTTGTTCAATTCTTCAGAAATGAGTTTTTTGATTTCTCTGCCAAGCAGATCATAAACTGTTAATTCGGTGAATGCTCTTTCACGCAAGCTGAATTCTATCGTTGTGACAGGATTAAATGGGTTTGGATAATTCTGAAATAGTTGATAATCAAATTTTTCAGAAATATCAGCAACATCGGTTAGAATAAATTGGACTTTTGCAACAGGTTTGCTCTCATTATGAAGTCTATCGACGGAGGTGACAATGTAAGTATACTTTTTATTGAATTGAACAGGGAAGACATCGTAATAGACAGTTGTATCATTTGGAAGAACTTTTAAAATGTTTTTTGGATCATTAACATCAATTGAATCTGTGTCAACAGCTTTGTAAATAATAAAATAACTTGGTTTCTCACCGTCAATTGCAGTATCAGGTTTTTCCCAGCTAAGAACAATGCTGACCGAATTTCCATTCGCAGTTAAATTAACTGGCGGAAGAGGTGGTATTGAATCCTTCCACGGCATTGCGGGTGGTAAAGCAGGATATTTATAAAGATTTAATCGCAATGAGTCAGCAAAATTCTTTACATTGTTTTTGATATGTTTTGCGCTAAAGAAACAACTCCCATGAACATTATTAAACAATCGATTAAATCTTATCTGATCACACAATTCACTTGAGGGCCAACTTCCAACAGGGAAAGGATCTGATTTGCTCATATTATAGGCACCGTGACCAACATATAAATGTCTTCCATTCAAAACGGTTGACCACCATGGAACAAGATTACCATAAGGTGCGGCTGTTCTTGCAAATGCCCAATAAATCTGAGGCATTATATAATCAACCTTACTTTCCTGTAACCAGGTAACAGCATCACAATAAATTCCATAATAAGCTTCAAATCCACTCGTCCCAGCCGCTGAATTTTTCCAGATGCCAAAAGGACTTACTCCAAATTTTACTTTTGGTTTGACTGACATTATACTGTCATAAACCATTCTTATGAGGGTATTGACATTATTTCTTCTCCAATCTCCTTTATCTGTAAATCCTCCTGAATATAAAGACCAGGAGACACTATCCTGATTTTGAATTCCTTCGTAAGGATAGAAATAATCATCAAAGTGAACTCCATCAATATCGTATCTTCGAACAACATCCATAATTACACTCACAACATATTCACGCACTTGAGGTAAGCCAGGGTCGAGCATTTTGTATGGCGAATTAAATCTTAAATTCCATTCTGGTTTAGTTTGTGTAATATGAGTTGGATGAATCGAACTTGATGCGCTTACCTGAGATCGATAAGGATTAAACCAGGCATGAAATTCCATTCCTCTCTTATGAGCTTCTGTAATCATAAATTGTAGTGGATCATAAAAAGGAATCGGAGCTTGTCCTTGAGTTCCCATCAACCATTCCGACCATGGTTCCTTAGCATTAGCATAAAATGCATCACACGAAGGTCTTATTTGAACTATAACCGCATTAAATCCGCACGATTTAAGATAATCCAACATTGAAGTGAATTCAGTTCTTTGTTGAGTGGTCGAGAGATATTTACTGGATGGCCAATCGATGTTTGATACGCTTGCAATCCAGACAGCTCTAAATTCACGTTTTGGATACTGAGCTTGTAAATGTAATGTCAATAAAAGACTTAAAAGTAAAACAATAAAAATCTTTTTCATAATGCTCTCTAAATTGGTGAGTCTTGAAACAAATTTCTTAAAAAAGTATTGTTCGAACAAGTTAAACTAATAAACATTTGTGAAATAAATTTTGGAGTCATTTTAATTTGATCTGATGATTTTTTTTGGTTATAGCTTGGAACTATTTGATAACTCTGGACTAATAGTTCATCATTAATAACTGATTTTCAATCAAGATTTTTTCTTATCGACGATAGCTTGATATTTCAACCTTCTAAAATTGGAATTTTTTAGTATCAAAATAAGTTATGCTTTATCAAAAACTTTTTTATATGGAAAAATTTGTAAATTGATTTAGTTACCAATTATTCAAGAATTTTGTAAAGTTAAAAATGGAAAAATTATGATAAACTTTAAGGATAAAAGTCTTATTCCAATTTGGGAAAAAGTTCAGAGTGGTCAGGAGTTAACATTTGAAGATGGAATTACTCTCTATAATTCACCTGATTTACTTTCAATTGGCAAGATGGCTCACTGGCTTCAAAGAGAAAAAAGTGGTGAGGCGGTTTACTTTGTTGTAAATCAGAAAATTGAACCGACTAATATCTGTGTCCTTTCGTGTAAATTCTGTGATTTTGCTGTTAAGAAAAATTCTCCCGAAGCTTATGAGATGACAATTGAAGCAATTTTAGAAAAATTAAATCCGGAACTGCTCGAAGTTCACATTACCGGTGGATTGCATCCAGATTGGGAATGGGATTACTATGTAAATATGGTTCGCGAGATTAAAAAGCATTTTCCAAGAATTGATGTTAAAGCTTTTACAGCAGTTGAGATTGATTTCTTTTCGAAGAAATTTAAAAAATCTATCGAAGAAGTTTTACTTGAATTAAAAGAAGCTGGTTTAAGAACTTTGCCCGGTGGTGGCGCTGAGGTTTTTTCCGAACGAGTTCGACGGCTTCTTTTCAATCAGAAAATCGGCGCAAAACGCTGGCTCGAGATTCATAAAACAGCCCATCAACTTGGAATTAGGTCGAATGCAACTTTACTTTACGGTCACATCGAAACAATTGAAGAAAGAGTAAAACATTTTCTCTTATTAAGAGATTTACAAAAAGAAACAGGTGGATTTTTATCTTTCATCCCGCTCGCTTTTCAACCCGGCGATACTGGAATTAAACCGAGAAATCAATTCACTTCTGCAATTGATGATTTAAAAACAATTGCTGTTTCGAGATTGATGCTTCATAATTTTGATCACATTAAAGCTTACTGGGTTATGTTGACCGAAGAACTTGCAGCTGTTGCATTAAATTTTGGTGCTGATGATATGGATGGGACAGTTGGCGGAGAAAGGATTGCTCACGATGCCGGTGCAATCTCGCCAATGCAACTTGCTAAAAACAAACTTATTAAAATCATTAACGATGCCAATAAAATTCCGGTTGAACGAGATATTTTCTATAAACCAGTAAAGCTGCATTCAAACAATATCATTGGGCGAGTATCTTATTTGAACACATTGCCATTCTTTAAATTTTTAGATAACAGAGAATATAAAATTTTTCCTGCTCCACCTCGTCAACTTGGATTTTTATTTAAAGATGGAAACATTGATGCTGGAATTGTTTCACTTGTTGATTACTTTGAACGAGAAAATGATTATTCTTTTCTTAAATACGGAATTGTTGGAAATAAAAATGTTAAAAGTGTAATTCTTTATTCAAAACATCCGATCGAAAAACTCGACAAGAAAAGCATCGCTGTAACTGACGAAACTTCCACTTCGTTTCGATTGCTTCAAGTTCTGCTTGAAATGAGATATGGATTAGATGTTGTTTATGTTAGAGAAAAGATATCAGCTCGAGAAAAAAATCTACCGAACTTTGATGCTTTCTTAACAATTGGTGACGATGCACTTAGATTTATGAAACATAAAATTGAAGGCTTTGATTATGTTTATGACCTTGCACAACTCTGGTATGAATGGCAAAAGCTCCCATTTGTTTTTGCAGTATGGGCTTTTAAGAAAGATATCGCTCAACAAAAAGTCGATGCATTGAATGAATTGCTTAATGACGCACTGAATAAATTCTTCTCTACAGAAACTGTTATCGAAGAATTTTACAATTCAAAAATTGGTTTGAGCAAAGAAGAGATTAAAGATTATTTAAATAATATAGTTTATCGTTTAGGCGAAGATGAATTAAGAGCTATTAATATTTTCAAAGATTTGTATCTGAAACTTAATCAGAAAAATTTGATCGAGGAAAAATCTTTTAATTGAAGCATTATTGAGGTTAATAGAAAATTACATTTCAGACTTTAATTGTTTTAATTATCAACTTAAGGATATTGTTTTATGAACACAAAAGATATACTTCAGAAAGCATTGAATGGTGAAAGAATTACGAATGATGAATGTTTACAACTTCTTAAATACAACGATATACTTGAACTCGGTGAAACGGCAAACGAAATTCGTTTCAGACATAATCCGGAAAGTTATGTGACCTTTGTTATCGATACCAATCCAAATTATACAAATGTGTGCGAAATCGATTGTACTTTCTGTGCATTTTATCGCCATCGTGATGAACCCGATGCTTACACTTACTCAGTAGATGAAATGATTCAAAAATTTAAAGATGCTGCACGAAGAGGAGTAACTACTGTTCTGCTTCAGGGCGGAGTAAATCCCGATTTACCATTCGATTATTATCTTGAACTTGTTGAAAGAACTCGAAAAGAAGTTCCAGAGATTCATCCTCACTTCTTTTCAACATCCGAAATTATTGGAATGAGTGAAGTCAGCGGTTTATCAGTGCGTGAAGTTCTCGTGAAATTAAAAGAAGCAGGTTTGAATACAATTCCTGGCGGTGGTGCAGAAATTTTAAGTGATCGAGTTAAAAGAAAAATCAGCAAGAAAAAAGGTACAAGTGCCGATTGGCTCAATGTGATGAGAGAAGCTCATTTGCTCGGATATAAAACGACAGCAACAATGATGTTTGGTCACATCGAAACTGATGAAGATATTGTCATTCATTTAGATAGTATTCGAAAACTTCAGGATGAAACTGGTGGATTTACAGCATTCATACCCTGGAGTTTCAAACCTGAAAATACTCCCCTCGAAAAACATATAAAATCTTTTGCTTCGCCATATCGTTATTTACAGATGATAGCGATTTCAAGAATTTATCTCGATAATTTTCCACACATACAGGCGAGCTGGTTCAGTGAAGGTAAGAAAATTGGTCAGGTCGCTTTACACTTTGGTGCCGATGATTTTGGCGGAACACTTGAAGAAGAAAATGTTCACGCCGCAGCAAATTTCATTAATAAAAGTTCAACTGACGAAGTAATTGATCTTATTCATGGTGCTGGCTTTGATGCTGCACAAAGAGATACGCTTTACAACATTTTGAAAGTTTATAGAAAAGAAGAAATGGTTACTCAATCCTGATTTTCTTATGAAACGCTTTGAACAAATTCATTATCTCTCCTGGGATCATCGGAATACTCTTTTAGAAGCATTTAATATTCAAAAGTATATCGATACATTGTCAGATAAGGAAATTTCACAAAAAAGGATTGAAACTATAAATCATTATGAGAAAGATTTGCTTCCTCACTTCAGAGCAGAAGAAGAATGTCTTTTGCCAAGAATGATTCTTAATCAAAATGTAAACTCAGATTTGATTAGAAAAACCCTTGATGATCACATTTTAATTCATAGTCTGTTTCTGCTCTTAAAAAAAGAAAATTCAGATTTTCAAAAGATTAAATCAATCTTAAAAGAAATTGCAAAAGCATTAAATGAACATATTAGATTCGAGGAAAGAGAGCTTTTTGAACATTCACAGGCAATTCTGAGTATCGATGATTTTAATGAAATTCAAAAAGAAATTTTTGCTCGATATGGCAATAAATACGAATCTGGTTCCTGCCAATTGCCAGAAGTTTAATCACAACTATGATAAACAAGTTTGAAGTAAGTTTAAACATCACTCCGTTTGAACTTTTCAGCCGAATAAAACCAGAACGAGGCTGGATGTTTTTTGACTCTGCACTTCAAAATGTTCCTTACAATCGTTATTCAATCTTAGTGATTGAACCATCTTTCATTTTCTCGTTCACTAACAACCTTCTAACCAAACAGAATCAAAGCACAGAAACCTTTGAAACAACTAACCCGATTAAGATAATCAAGCAAACTTATTATCAATTGAAAAAAGAACATCCTGCTTTAATCTCTGATTATGAAAAATTTCAAATCGGATTTGCAGGATATATTGCTTATGATTTTGGAATGATGCTCGAAAATGTTCAGAGTACTAAACCATCAAACACAAATTTACCAGATCTCTTCTTCGGATTTTTTGAGTCAGTTTTAGTTTATGATCACCTTACAACTAAATACACCGTTTATTCAATAAGAGAGCCAAAGGAATTTTTAGATTTTATTTTTAGAAGATTTGAAAAGAAAAAAAATTTTACATCAAGCCGACGCAAACCGGAAATCAAATCAAATTTTTCAAAAGAAGAATATATCAGTACAGTTAAACAAGCAAAGGAATACATCGAAGCGGGCGAAATTTATCAGGTAAATCTTTCGCAGCAATTTTTTTGTGAAACAGATGAAGATCCAATTCAAATTTATTCAAGACTGAGGGAGACCAATCCAGCGCAATTCAGTGCTTTAATATGCGTTGACGAAAATCAATGGATATTGAGCTCTTCACCTGAATTACTTTTTGATTTAGTTAATAAAAAAGTAATTACCAAACCAATTAAAGGCACAATACGGCGAGGGAAATCAACCGAAGAAGACAATGAATTAAAATCAATACTATTGAATAGTGAAAAAGACACGGCAGAACTTACAATGATAGTTGATCTCGAAAGAAATGATCTGGGTAAAGTTTCAAAGGCAGGAAGTGTTCGAGTAAATTCTTTGAAAAAAATCGAAACTTATGCGTCGGTACATCATCTTGTTTCAGAAATTGAGGGCGAATTAGCAGAAGGGAAAGATGTTTTTGATTTAATTGAGGCAATATTCCCTGGCGGATCAATAACCGGGGCACCAAAGAAAAGATCAATGGAGATAATTGATGAACTTGAAAAATGTAAAAGAGGAGTTTACACAGGTTCAATTGGTTACATTGACTTAAATGGAAATTCAAGATTTAATATTGCAATCAGAACTATAGTTTATGATAATGGAAAACTTTATTTCAATTTAGGCGGCGGAATAGTCTACGACAGCGATTCAGAAAAAGAATACGAAGAAACTCTTCAAAAAGGGAAAAAAATTTTTGCAGCAATTTTAGATTCAAAGTGAAACAGGTAATAGATCCATATACAAATTCAGCTTACAAATTTGGCTTTGGCTTTTATGAAACAATGCGGGCAATTAATAAGAACATTATTTTCTTTACCGAACATATGCTCAGGTTGAATTATACACTTTCAGTTTTTGATCTACAGCCGCTTGATCCGCCTGAAGTCTATGAAAAAATAATGATGCAATTAAACAAAAAAAGTTTAAACGATGCTCGAATTCGAATAACATATTCATTACAGGGTGAACCGACGAAGCCAGTGGTGACTTATGAAATCCTTCCATTCAAACCAACATTTAAAGATAAAGCGAAGATAATGATAGACTTTGATCACATTTTATTACATGGAGATGAAATTAGAAAATATAAGACAACAAACGCTTTCCATTATATTTATGCATTTAATAAAGCTCGCACACAAAATTTCGATGAAGTAATCTTTTTGGATAACGAAGATCATATACTTGAGGGTTCGAGAACAAATATCTTTCTAATTTTTGATGATGATGATAAAAAAAGTTTTACAATTAAAACCCCAGCAACTGAGTGCGGTGTTTTACCTGGAATTGCCAAAAAAATATTAATTGATTTTCTAAAGGAAAAAGATATTCAGGTGATTGAAACAACCGTTCATAAAGATGAACTTGAGAAAGCAGACGAAGTTTTTCTAACCAACTCTTTGCACGGCATTATTCCGGTTAAATCAATTTCAAACCTCAAAACATTTTCAACAGTAAAGACAAAAAAGCTCAAACAAAATTTTGAAAAAAGATACTTCACAATTTAAATTCTGCCTTTGATTAATAGTCCATTCTATAGTTCGTTGTTACCTTTATTTTTCTCTTAATCAAAAAAATTTTAATTGTTCACTTTCTTATTTTTGAATTAGATGTTGAACTAAATCGAGTGATATATGTGTTGTTCAAAAAACTTATTTCCCTCCGATCTTTCAATTCAAAATGTCCGAAACTACTTAGTTGGCATCAATAAAAAAGTCAAACTCCTCGATGGAACTGAAAAACAATACATTTACTTTGACAACGCTGCAAGCACTCCGACTTTTACTTTTATCAGAGACGCTGTTAACGAAATTCTTGAATGGTATTCGGGAGTACATCGTGGTGCTGGAATAAAATCACTTGTTGCAACAAAAGCTTATGACGATAGTCGAGAGATTGTCGCCAGATTTGTGAATGCAAATCTTGAGAACAATACAGTCATTTACACAAAGAACACAACTGAAGCTATTAACAAAGTAGCTAATCGATTAAATCTTCAAAAAGATGATGTTGTAATCTGTTCTTTGATGGATCATCACTCAAATGATTTGCCGTGGAGAAAATACTCAACTTTAATTCACTCCAATGTTAATGAAGACGGGACTCTTGATTTAAATGACCTTGAAGAAAAAATCAAAAAATATCAGAAACAACTTAAACTTGTTGCCATTACAGGTGCAGCCAATGTAACTGGACTTGTGAATCCAATTCATCAAATTGCCGAGCTGGCACATAAATATGGCTCAAAAATTTTAGTCGATGCTGCTCAATTAATCCCACATCGAAAGATTGATATGAAGCCAGACGAAGATGCACAGCACATAGATTTTCTTGTTTTTTCAGCTCACAAAATGTATGCACCTTTTGGAACAGGCGTTTTAATTGGTCCAAAATCTATCTTCAATGAAGGCGATCCTGATCAGGTTGGCGGTGGAACAGTTGATCTTGTTTCAGAAACAGAAGTCAAATGGACTCATCTTCCAGATCGTGAAGAAGCTGGAACTCCAAATCTAATCGGCGCAGTCGCTTTAGCTTGTGCGATTCAAATGCTTGAAAAAATTGGAATGGATAATGTCGCTCAGCACGAAATGGAAATAACCGAATATGCATTCAAAAAGATAAATGAACTTGAAAAAGTAGATTTATTAGGTCCAAAACATTTTGCAAGTTTTGAAAATAAACTCGGAGTTTTGACTTTTAATGTTCAGGAGATGTATCATTCACTCGTTGCAGCCATTCTTTGTTATGAAGGAGGCGTGGGAGTACGCAACGGATGTTTTTGTGCCCATCCTTATGTAAAGAAACTCCTCAAAGTAAGCAAAGAAGAATATGAATTAATGAAGGAAAAAATTCTGGCTGGTGATCGCTCAAATCTGCCCGGAGCTGTTCGTGCAAGTTTTGGAATTTACAACACCAGAGAAGAAATCGATGAATTCATAGAGATACTTAGGAAAATAATTAACAAAGAATATAAAGGAAATTACAGACAGGATAGAAAAACAGGCAGCTACTATCCTGAAAATTTCAAAATTGATTTCAGTGAGTATTTTAGTTTGATTTAATTTATTTTTAGCCCGAACTAAAAACTCGCTCTTTTAATTCAAGATTTGATTTCAGATCAACTTTTTCAGTTCATTTTAATTTTCAACCTTCATTATTTAATTTTAATTTGATAACAAAAGTGAATGGAAATAAAATGGAAGAGAGAATTAATCTCAAAGAATTAATTGAAGAAGTTTGTGAATTGCTCGAGACGACATACTCGCTCGAAGATGATGTTTACACTTTGCCGATAAAAACCGAAGACGGGCATACGGAAGAAGTTAGTTTTTATGAAACTATTGACTCTTACGATGTGCCCAAAATTGATTGTACTGTTACAATAGGACCAATTATCAAAAATGCTGATTTACTTTATACATTTCTCAAAAATAACTTTGAACTTGAGTATGGCTCTTTTGCAATTATCAACGAAGATGATATGGATATTTTAGTAATTGTCGAAAGTCTAATTGCCGATGCATGCATATCCGACGATCTTGCTGCTATCGCTTCTTATATAGCCCAAGTTGCTCACGAAACCAGGGAACTTATTTCAAAAACTTCTTGAAAGATAAATTGAAAAGTCTCGTCTCTAAATTTCTTGCTGTAATTTTATTCTCATTAAGTTTTACAAATTCTGTTTATCCTTTTGATCTTAATACTTCGATAAAATTCCACGACGAATTAGAGTCAATTCCAAAATCTTTTGATGATTCTTTAAACGCCTCCTTAAACTATGTTTCAGTGAAAGATTCGATTATTCCAATTAGGTCAGTTTCGTTTATAACAAGCAATTCTCAAATCGTTGATAAATTATTAATTGAAAGAAAAAATTTTTTCTCACCAATTCACTTGATTAACTGGCAGACAAATTCCTTTCTCCTTGATACTGGTCTCCCCTCAAACTTTTACGATTTTAATTTATTTCAGCTGAATAATCGTTCAATCTCGTTTTTAATAAATAACCTTGAACTAAATGAGCCGTTAACAAACCTTGTTGATTTAAGAGATTTAAGATTTGATGAATTTGAATCGATTGAGATTGTATTTCCTTCAAGATCATTTTTACTTTCCAGGTCTAACTTAGCTGGAGCCGTTATCTTAAACGAATGGAGCAGATATTCCTCCATTCCTTATTCAAAAGTTAAATACATTGAAGCTCCCTATGATAATTTGTTTTTTGATGGTATGTTTAATGTGAACTTTTCACCAAAAATTAATTTTGAATTTGGCGTAACGAAACACAACGCATTAGGAAGATTTTTGAATAGTGAAAAAGATCTTTGGGCAGGAAAATTAAAATCAACTTATTTCCTGTCAAATGAATTAAATCTAAATTTAGTTTATCGCTACTCAAAGTCTATTGTTCATTTTAATGAAGGTATTAATTTAAATAATCCTCTCCTTGCTCCAGATGAACCTGTCGAGAATGTTCTTTATGATAATCAAAGAGCTATTGTTATTAACGATGATGCTTACCATAAATGGACAATACACAGAGTCAATTTTCAATCACTTTTTAAGCCGATTGATTTTTCTCTGACGCAGTTAAATTTTTATTTCAATCAAGCTTTAAGAGAATTTCGTGATAATGAACACAAAGCTGATTCTTTGAGGATTTTTAATAATCACTGGTCAAAAGTTCTTGGTCTTGAACTCAAAGAAAATCTGACTTACGCAATAAATGTATTAGAACTTCAGCTTAAATATGAAAGAATAATTATTGAATCGCCGTTCTACTTTTCAAAACTTATTGATGATCAATTATCCGGTTATGTTTTTTACAGATTAAAAATTTCTGAAAAAATAAAACCATCGTTCTATTCAAAGATTACAAAGCTGGACAACCCAAATAAAACTCTATTGTCTTACGGATCTGATTTAAGTGTAGACCTTTCGGATAAAATTAATTTCATTATTGGATACGCTGATTTTATTTCAACTTTAAGCTTCGATGAACGATATTTCAATGCTTTTGATCTTACAGATTTTGAAGTTCGAAATAAAATAATTTCTGGAAAGATTAATTATTCAAGTGAAAACTTAAAAATCAATCTCGAGAGTTATCTTAGAACAGAAAAATATTTTTCTAATCCAACAACTTATTACTCAATTGAGCAGTACAATAATCTTCTAAATTATTATCCTTCATCAGAAAAACTTTACGGCGGCAAATTTGATTTCCAATATTCTTACTGGAAACTTCACTCGAATTTTTCTTTTCTTTACAATGACAGAATTCAGAATTTTAACGGTTCTTCTTTTCATAAAATCACTCAGCCGAGATTTCAAACAAGATTTGAAACTTATTATCGCGATTTACTTTTCAAATCAAGTCTTGACTTGATGGCTGGTTTTAGAATAAATGTATTTAGTTCGTATTCTGCGAGAAGTTTTTCGCCTTCAAAGTTGACATTTGTTGATGTGCGGCTTTATAACGATAGCTTAATTAATTTTGCGTTAATAAAAATTCCATCGAACTTTACAATCGATTTGTTTGCATCCGGCAGAATTAAGGAATCGGCAATTGTCTATCTTTCAATTGAGAATCTTTTGAATAGAAAATTCTATTTAATTCCATATTATCCGACTAATGATATCCAATTTAGATTTGGATTAATCTGGGAGTTTTATGACTGAAAGAAAAATTATTACAATCTTCGGCTCTTCATTCCCCAAACCAGGTGATGACGAATATGAGTTTGCCTATCAACTCGGTAAAGAACTCGGAAAAGCTGGATTTAATATCTGCAACGGCGGATTTTACGGGACAATGGAAGCAACAGCAAAAGGTGCCTTTGAAGCAGGCGCACATACAATTGGCGTCACTGTCAATTCGTTTAATCTTAAAGCTAATAGTTATATAAAAGAAGAAATTCACTTCACAAATCTTTTTGATAGAATTCAAAAATTGATTTCTCTCGGAGATGGTTACATTGTCTTAAAAGGCGGAACAGGAACATTACTCGAATATTCTGCCATACTCGAATTAATTAACAAGAGCTTAATTGTTTCAAAACCAATTGCAGCTGATAAAGACTTTTGGTTTGACCTTACAAGATTAATGAATAACAGAAACACACTGGAAGGCAGAAAAGAAATAAATGTTCTTCTGAGCAATGATGTTCTGGAAATTGTAAATTATTTTTCAAATTATTTTGAGGAGAAGAGATGAAGGAAAAATGGTTAGAGCTTGCTCAAAAACTTCAATCAATTGCTCAATCGGGATTATTTTATTCGAATAATGAGTTTGAAATTGAACGCTACAAAATGGTAATGGAAATTGCCGAAGAAATGATTTCGATGAATACAGGTTTTGATAAAGAGGAAATTGACAGATTGTTTATGAGTGAGGCTGGACATTCAACACCAAAAGTTGATGTTCGAGGTGTTGTGTTCAAAGATGGAAAAATTCTTTTAGTAAAAGAGAAAGTTGATGGAAAGTGGACAGTTCCCGGTGGCTGGGCTGATGTTGGTTCTTCTCCAAGCGAAAATGCAGAAAGAGAAGTCTTTGAAGAATCTGGTTATAAAGTAAAAGCTAAAAAAGTACTTGCCGTTTACGATCGCAACAAGCAGGGACACACTCCTTATATTTTTCATCTTTATAAGATTTTCTTCTTGTGCGAAATTATTGGCGGAGAATCAAAAACAAGTTACGAGACTGAAGATGTCGGTTTCTTTGGACTTGATGAATTGCCCGAATTAAGCACTGGCAGAATAACTCGAAAACAAATTGAAAGATTTTTTGAACACTACAAAAATCCCGCCTTACCGACCGATTTCGACTGATTAGTTTGGATACGTTTTGATTTGATTTCAAAATGTTCTTTTTAAATATTGAATCAGCAACGAAAGCCGGGAGGCTTCGGTTACTATTGTTTTAATTTGCTTTCAAATAGTTCTTTTCAAATATTGAATCAGCAAGAATTTAATTTTCCTATTGTTGATTTCGGTTGTGATTTGCTTTCAAATAGTTCTTTTCAAATATTGAATCAGCGCTAATACCTCCCGAGTTAAAGAACAAATTGTTGTGATTTGCTTTCAAATAGTTCTTTTCAAATATTGAATCAGCGTAAAATTTCTTTGCAATTGAACTCCATGTGTTGTGATTTGCTTTCAAATAGTTCTTTTCAAATATTGAATCAGCGATGTAATGATTGTGATGTTTATATGGAATGTTGTGATTTGCTTTCGAATAGTTCTTTTCAAATATTGAATCAGCGGAAGTAATTGACATCGTTTCGGAATTTGCGTTGTGATTTGCTTTCAAATAGTTCTTTTCAAATATTGAATCAGTATGAACTACAATTAATATTCAATTCATTCAGTTGTGATTTGCTTTCAAATAGTTCTTTTCAAATATTGAATCAGCTAAAATCTCAATCCTTAAAATCTCAATCCTGTTGTGATTTGCTTTCAAATAGTTCTTTTCAAATATTGAATCAGCTTTTAAATTTAAAAATATATTTACAGTCATGTTGTGATTTGCTTTTAAATAGTTCTTTTCAAATATTGAATCAGCTAAACACCATTGATGAATGTATACTCAACAGTTGTGATTTGCTTTCAAATAGTTCTTTTCAAATATTGAATCAGCCATACTCATTTGCAATTGCTCTTTCTAAAAGTTGTGATTTGCTTTCAAATAGTTCTTTTCAAATATTGAATCAGCCTATTTTGTTATTAGTTACTCCACTTATATGTTGTGATTTGCTTTCAAATAGTTCTTTTCAAATATTGAATCAGCTTTTCTTTAAGTGATTATGCAAGCATCGGGTTGTGATTTGCTTTCAAATAGTTCTTTTCAAATATTGAATCAGCATAACAAACTAAAAGAGTATCATTATCTCTGTTGTGATTTGCTTTCAAATAGTTCTTTTCAAATATTGAATCAGCAATAACTTTTTGAATGACAATAAGTTTTTCGTTGTGATTTGCTTTCAAATAGTTCTTTTCAAATATTGAATCAGCACTAACCTTCTTTCTTTTTCATCTATATTAGTTGTGATTTGCTTTCAAATAGTTCTTTTCAAATATTGAATCAGCAGGAGTCAAACAATGAAAATTGATGAATTCGTTGTGATTTGCTTTCAAATAGTTCTTTTCAAATATTGAATCAGCTTGTCTTTCCTTTTTGTGTTCTTTCATCAAGTTGTGATTTGCTTTCAAATAGTTCTTTTCAAATATTGAATCAGCGAAAGGTATAAACTTGTTATTGTAAATGGGGTTGTGATTTGCTTTCAAATAGTTCTTTTCAAATATTGAATCAGCCTTACTCGCAGATGTGAATATGATGATTTTGTTGTGATTTGCTTTCAAATAGTTCTTTTCAAATATTGAATCAGCAAAGGGACAGAAATAGAATTGATAAATTAAGTTGTGATTTGCTTTCAAATAGTTCTTTTCAAATATTGAATCAGCGAATTTCTTAGACCATTTCAAGGTAGAAAGGTTGTGATTTGCTTTCAAATAGTTCTTTTCAAATATTGAATCAGCCAAAGATTATATTTGCTATTGATTTTTATGTTGTGATTTGCTTTCAAATAGTTCTTTTCAAATATTGAATCAGCGCGAACGCTATATAGCCATTAGTAATATAAGTTGTGATTTGCTTTCAAATAGTTCTTTTCAAATATTGAATCAGCGAACGAAGTTTTAACCACTGCTTTCTGTTTGTTGTGATTTGCTTTCAAATAGTTCTTTTCAAATATTGAATCAGCAGGCTCTCTTATTATTTATGAAAGTAAAGTGTTGTGATTTGCTTTCAAATAGTTCTTTTCAAATATTGAATCAGCAAATCTTGAAAACTTTCTCGCAAATAAGTTGTTGTGATTTGCTTTCAAATAGTTCTTTTCAAATATTGAATCAGCAGTAAAACTTGGTGACCGTTATATTCTCTTGTTGTGATTTGCTTTCAAATAGTTCTTTTCAAATATTGAATCAGCAAATTCCAATTAGTTGGCTCAAATACTCGTGTTGTGATTTGCTTTCAAATAGTTCTTTTCAAATATTGAATCAGCGAATAGTCAATGAATTCGTCCAAGAAAGGGGTTGTGATTTGCTTTCAAATAGTTCTTTTCAAATATTGAATCAGCAATATGCTAAGGTTTTTAAGGAAGCATTAGGTTGTGATTTGCTTTCAAATAGTTCTTTTCAAATATTGAATCAGCAGGCTCTCTTATTATTTATGAAAGTAAAGTGTTGTGATTTGCTTTCAAATAGTTCTTTTCAAATATTGAATCAGCTATTCGAAAGCAAAGAACTTTACATTTTTAGTTGTGATTTGCTTTCAAATAGTTCTTTTCAAATATTGAATCAGCTCTTAATCCAGAAAAGGCAAAAGAGATTGAGTTGTGATTTGCTTTCAAATAGTTCTTTTCAAATATTGAATCAGCGGTTCAACTTTTTCGTTGAAAATACTTTCGTTGTGATTTGCTTTCAAATAGTTCTTTTCAAATATTGAATCAGCAGGACTGGGGTTCGAATCCCCACAGCTCCAGTTGTGATTTGCTTTCAAATAGTTCTTTTCAAATATTGAATCAGCTTTGTTCTCCTTCGTTTGAAACTTTGTTTAGTTGTGATTTGCTTTCAAATAGTTCTTTTCAAATATTGAATCAGCTCATTATATAATATCTCATTAAAATATAATGAGTTAGAGCAAAATCAGGATAAAAATTTTGCTCGTTTAATTGTTTTTTTAAGTTGAAAGCGGTGAATTTTTCACCGCTTTTTTATTAAAATAACTCGAGCTGTTGGGGTTCCTGGATAGGATTCTTTTCTTTTTCTTTCCCATAAAATATTTCAATCATTCCAAATTGTCTGTCGGTTATGGTTAAAATTCCAACATGCCCTTTCGGCGGGAGAAAACTTTTTATTCTATCTATGTGGACCTTTGCGTTTTCCTTACTGGCACAATGTCTTATATAAATTGAAAATTGAAACATTGTAAATCCATCTTGCAATAAATTATTTCTGAATCGAGTAAAGTTTTTTCGATCCGTTTCAGTATCGGTTGGCAAATCATAAAAGACTAAAATCCACATTGTTCTATATTGATTTATTCTCATAATGAAAAATGGGATAAATTAGTTTTTTAGTTTCTCCTGAAAAGCAGCTGGCAAGGGAAGATGTTGTTCTTTGAACAGCTATCATTAATGGTCTTGTTTGGTTTTCAATTCTGACATCAATTGCTGGAATTTGAAGTAATTGTTGTTTAATTGATTTTGAAAGTTCTGTAAAATCTTCGCCATTGTAAATTATAGTTGCAACAATATCATCAACAAAGGGTCGGTAAGGTTCCATTATATCATCAGCAAGACAAAAGGCATTGTATTTACTGTGGTGATGAATGCCCAGAGTAGGTAATAAACCCGAAGCAACAAGTCCACGGGCAACAACGCTTCTTAAAATTGCATAACCATAATTAAGTAAATTATTAGGCGGATAACCTTCTCTATCTCGTACAAAATTTAAGTCTTCAGGAAAAAGTTTCTTCCAGTAATAATATGATGCTCTTGCTTCAAGGTTTGAAGTATCGCCTGACTTTACTTCCCTTGCCCATTTCTTCAAATTATCAGAAGGTTTTTTGTATTTATCGAGGACAAGCGCCTGATTAAGAATTTTTGCTTTTATTGTTTGCTGCCATAGTTGTTTCTTTAAAGGTTCTGATGCATTTACCTGTTCCTGAAAATGCTGACTTTGTTCAATGTTATGTTCAAGATTAAAAAACAGACCTTTGGGCATATGTTTATCGTTACAGGTAACTATGGCGCAATTATTTTCAAGAAGAGATATGAGCAAGCTTTGCGTTACGGTTATCTGAAAATTATCGAGTATCAAAAAACCAATATCTTCAATTGGAATTGATTGAGCTTTATTTTCAATTCTATCTTCTGAAACATCTTTGGAATCTTTCTCAATGAAGTTAATTATTAATTGATCATTTTTCTTTGAGAGATAAGCAGGATTTCCGATATAAATTGTTCTTTTAATCATAGAATCAAGAATTTTTATTCTGGTTTAATATTTCCGAGTCTATCAACAACCAGTTTAATGCATCTTTCTTTGATCATTTTGCCAGTCCAATCCCGTTCTGCCTTGTTATTTGAACCCAGTTCTTTTGTTTCAACAATAGGTTTAGCAACAAAATGAGGTACGAAGAAAATAGAACCTTTTGAAAAGCTAACAGCTTTGTAAATTTTATTACTTAACTTTTCTGTATTACTCCAATCAATACTTTCAATCACTTCACCATCATCCGGAACATAAACTAAGTCAAGCGGTGATAAAATAATTTTTCTATAGCCTGGTTTGTATTCACCTAAATCATTTTTCTTTTTGCCTTCAATGAAAGCTTGTACTGCATCCAGAACCGAAATACTTGACTCGGCTGTAATTATTCTATCCGTTGGATCGTGAATATTTTCGTAGATAATGAAAAATACATTTCCGCCTTTATCAGTTTCGAACAGTTTTCCTTTAAAATTCAACTTATTGCCAATATCCTCAAAGCGGGTCACTTTGCGGATTGGGAAACCAATTTTCTTGTAAAGTTTTTCTAAACCCTCGCCGGTAAAAGCTTCTTTTGAAGAGTTATTATATTCGGCAAGATGTTCTTTTAAAATTTTTACAATTGGATTATGATATGAGTAAGGAATTTTATCAATTTTAGTTTCATCAAAAGTCGCATCAAGCTGCACTCTTTTTCCTGCGTATTGTTCAAACTTCAGAATTGTAATTCTATCTAATGGTTTTCCATTTTCATCTTTCAATGGTTTTGACTTGATGTAATCTAAAGTTTCCTTAAGATCAAAGGAACAATTTTTAATCAATTGGTTTACTTGATTTCTCAGATTTTTATTTGCAATTCTTGGTTGCAGGGAGTCTTTATAATTTGTAAGATATTCGAACTGTATTTTTATTGCTTCGTTTACTCTTACATCTTTATAAGTGGCTAAATTAATAACACCGAGCGGTTCCTTAAATAATGATTTTCTAATTGAATAAAGTTTACTTCTATCCTGAGTGACAAACTTTTTCACCCATTTCCCATTTTCATAAACCCATTTTTGATATTTGTTGTATCCTTTCTGAACAATTCGCATACGATTTTTGTATGAGACAATCACGCCTTGTAATTTTTCTTTAGCCTCTTTTGTGAAAGTTAGCCAGGGTAAGTGGAATTCCCGTATGCCTTTTTTGACAAGTTTATATCTTATTTGCTGTATTTCGTCTTTATCAGCAGCATTGAGAGAATTTAAATATCTGATGTGTTCGCGAGTTGTAGCAGCAATTACAAGCGCATCGAGTGCGTGATGACGATGATCTATTCGTTTTTTATCACAATCAATATTGAAATGAATATCATTATTGGTTTCATCTCTAATAATAATTTGTTGACCAAGAATTTTTTCTAATCTCTCAAATCTTGGAAGCAATAATTCTTTCCAGACACGATTTAAGCCCCACTCTGATTTTAGTGCAGCTGTTATCTGTCCTGATGTAAATACAATGCTTTCTTTTGCAATCGGGAAAAGTAGTTGTCCAAGTTTTCTGTTGATGTATCTTGTTTCATTAATCTGGCGATTTATAAAATTGTCTGGAATTGACTGCCTTAAGAAATAATTTTTCTTTTTTCCTTTAAATGTAAGATTGATATGCTGTCTAAATTCATCCATTGTTAAGATTCGGATGTTAGTATCTGGTACAGTTGTTCCACCTAATTCAGAAATAAATTCAAATGCAGTTCTTTGATCTTTGTACTTATTTACTGCTGCTTCACAAATGGTTTTATTGGCAAAAGAATCGTCAAAGAAACGAGATTTTGGAATTATGTGCTCAACTTCATATTCGTTTGTGAAGAGTTTACTCAACGGGATAACTTTACCTGTATATGGAGAAATGTGATTTTGTTCACCCCAGAGTAAATATTTTTGAATTTCAGCTTCGGTAGGGTTATCAGAAATTTTAGGCATTGAAAGTTTAGCATCGATATTGGCGGTTTCTTCCCAGAGTCTTAATTTTTCAATATCGTTTTCAGAGTATGGATTAGCGTTTTTTAGATGTCTCAGGATACCTATTATTCTTCTTCTATCTTTTTCATTTTGTCTCATTGCATCTGCAATCTTTTTTCGTGTTTCGCTATTGTTTTTTAGATCTCTTGCAAGCTCAATGTGAATTTCATCAGGTTGACCGTATTGTTTCCATACATCTTTGACCAGATTTAGAGTTTCACGAACCACCTGTTCGACAACAGGATTTCTTAGGGAATTATTTGGTAAAAGTTTGTTTGTATCGATTTCGTCGGGGCTTTCAAATTTTTCGTAATTCTCTCTCTCTGAATGCAATCCATAAACAACATAAGTGGCAAGGTAAACCGGCAGTCCTTGAAAATCATTTAAAGATTGGAAATTACCATTTTTAAAAATCTTTTGAATGTTCTCGGGAAATTTTGGAAGTAATTCACCGGAAATAATTTTATTTATTCTTTCAATTGTTTCTGGATGAATTTCGTCGGGTCTCCAATATTTTCCACAGCGCATCAATGGTAATAATTTTTTCAAAGCTTTTGAAGAATATGCAGCATAATCTTTCTTAAATGAAGGTAAAGATGATATATAAGATGCCAGTTCGTTACTAAATCCAAATTTTTTAATTAAAACATTTTTAATTACCAGTTCGTCTTCTAATGAATAGAAGATATGCCATAGTTCAAAAAATTTGTCAGGATCGTTGAGAATTTTTTCTCCTTCTTCAGTGTAATTAAATTTTTTAAATGCTTGCCTGAATTTATGTTTAGTTTCATTGCCTGGAAATTCTTTATCCTCAGGGAAATTAATTCGATGAGTGTCTTTAGATACTTTAAAGTTAGAATCAGATAAAGTGCTCAAAATATCATCAACTTTAATTTTTGCGTTATTATCAAAAAGTTCAAAAAGTTTTTCTTTGTTTTCTGTGTTTAGCAAAATATCGGTTTGTTCTATGTCAAAAAGATATTTCCCATCTGGAGTTTTAAATTCTTTTTGAAATACTCTAAGGTTATGAATGTCTTGCCATATTCTAAATTCTTGATAAAGAGGAGAACTTTTAGGTGCGACTTTATAACCTGGTCGGTTACCATAGATATCAACATAATTTTTCTTTTCAAATCTGCATCCTGCGATTAATTTTTTCTGAGATTTTAAGGGTCTTTGGTAATAAATGATATCGTTTTCAATAATGTTTAATAAATCACCTTTTAAGAGTTCCTGTTGTTTTTGAATATTGTGTGGATAGAGAAGTTTAGCAACATCTTCGAGCTTAGATCTGTCATTTAATTCAGGATAAAATTCTGATTGTTTTTTCCAGATTGCTTCAAGTTCTTCTTGATAAAAATTTCTGCTTACGACTTTTTCTTTAATTCTATAATTTGGATCAGCGATGAGGTTATAAAAATGATATTGACCTACATATAAACCCGAACTTTTAATTTCTTTTTCCAGTGCTGTTAATTGTTTTTTCCAATCAGTTAGATCGGGTTTACGAAATTCTACTTTGGTTTCTCCGTTTCTTGTCTGTGTTTCTGCTATTTCTAATTGAATTGTATTATTTATCCATTCAGATGGGATTTCTTTTCTGATCAATTTCCCTGTATAAATTTTGCCATCAGGAGATTTGCCATTTAGTAAGAAAACTTTTTTCCCTCTGGAGGTTTCGCCAGTATCTGTAATACTTTCAACACGAATATATTCTAAGAATACTTTTTTGTTATCAATTTCTTCTATGGATTCACTATCTGATTTTTCTTTTCTCGTAGATTTAAAGCCTCGTCTTTGATTGAAATGATAAATAACGCGAGCAAGTTCATTAAGAGTTATTTTTTGTTTTAATGCTTTGTCTCTTAGGTAATATATTGCCCAATCAACGGGTAGTTTTTCGACTTTAAAGATTTGTTTAGCTTCATTAATTGTTTCCTCAGAAAATGGAACCAAATCATTGATATTAAATTGTTCAAGCGAATCAAATTTCTCAGGGAAATTCTGTGGGAACCATCCGAGTTGTTTAAATACTTTTATTAATCTTTCTCTTCTTAATTTATATCTATGCCTTAGTCTTCTAATTTGCCTTGCTGCTCTTCTTTCTGCTGCTTTTGAAGCTGATAACCCTTGTTCAAAATTTTTAAGTAGCTCGGTTTCAATGGGTATAATTCTGCTACCCATTCCAAGAATTTTTCCTTTTCTCTCATTAAAATTATTTTCAATGAGAGCCCAACCTATTGAGTTGGAACCGATGTCTAAGCCCAATATTTTTTTCATTTTTAGCCCTTTCTTTTTGTTATAAAAATAATTAATTTAGACCAGCAAATCACAATAAGGATTATTCCGTAGTGAATAACTTACAACAGTCCCGACATTCGTCGGGATTGTTGTTTTAAACCCAGCAAAAAATGTAACGATTGTAAGTTTTCAAAAATTTAATTAAGACTTTAATTTTTTCATTTTATAGAACTTTTTCTTACTAGCTTTTTCCTATTATCTAAAAACAGTGATTTAGTTAATTGGCTGATCGATCTTAAAAAACATAGCAATTTCCCCCTCAATCGTTTTGAAATCCATTTTTATTTATCTAAATTAAAATCAATTGCAGTAGCTTTCATAGTTAATGGAGTGAAAATCTTTTTATAAGATTCTATGAAGGGCAGCTGCAAGATGTTTTTATAAGGATCGTAGTTCTATGTCCAAAAAACTTTTTGTTGGGAGCTTGCCTTTCTCAACTACAAATGAGGAGCTCCAAAAATTGTTCGAACCCTATGGCGAAGTAACATCTGCTGTAGTAATCAGAGATAAACAAACTCGCCGCTCAAAGGGTTATGGTTTCGTTGAAATGACTTCCGATGAAGCTGCTAACGATGCTTTAGAGGCATTAAACGGCAGTGAAGTTAAAGGAAGAAAAATTGTTGTCAGCGAAGCCAGAGGCTCACAAAATAAATAAGCCTTAAATAGCTTTTCTGAAAAATAAATCAGAAGGAACTCATCATCTTAATTGGTGATGAGTTCTTTTATTTTATCAGGATTGATTAAGTAAATCGAGCAGCTTTTCAAATTTTGGAGTTGAAAGACTCACTTCGGAATAAACTTGCCTTATTATCTCATCATTTATTCTTTCAAAATCTTTCTGCAATGGAGTTATCATCATTCCGCACATATCAACAAGTCCAGGACTAATTAACATATTCGCATCGCCTTCAGCAAAATAAAAATCCGGCCTGTGCTTCTCTCTTGGAAATATAACAATATGATAATCTTCACCTCTCATCAATGCAAAAAGGTTCATCATTGGCTCTGTAGTAATGCCGTTAACTTCCTGTAATGCCTTGTAAAATTTTTGGAATTGATTAATTAGTTCTAATCTGTTTCTGGATGAGAAAACCAGAACATTTCTTAAATATTCTCTTTGACTTATGAATTTTATAGTTATCCCACCTTTATCAATCAATGTTTGGAACTTTTCAGGGTGTTTGAGAAAATCTTTTTCTGTTGGTAATTCTTCGGCTGGACAGGCTTGAAAATGAAAATGATCCGGAGCGGATGCACCGCACTTTGGACCGTTGTAGAAAACTGTATACTCATTATTGCACAGCTGAGCAAGCTCAAGCATCATTGAAAAATTATTTAAAATTTCCTGCGGTTTGTGCTTTACATTTGAGATTGTAAAATGTTCGTTAAAGATTGGTGCAGGATTACAGAGAAAAATTAATTTATCTTCTGGCTTAAGTTTACTTTCAAACAAAATTCCTTTCTGTTCTTCAGGAAGATTTTCGAGGCATAAGAAACATTTTCGTTTTTTTATTGACTCATCGTCCACTTTGGCAGATGAACTTACAAATCTTGTTGGATTAAATTGAACTTTAATTTGAAACCAATCGAATTGAAACTTTTTATATTCACTTGATAAAAAGCCATTCCATCCATCGCTGAACATTCCCCAGTTTTGTTTTTGATGAAGGAATGTTGCATAGATCAGTTCAGTGTAATCGGATTCATCCAGAGATGGATGTACTTTTTTAAGTTCTTCAATAGAAAGCAGTCTTTTCCTGATTAAATCATCAAGGCTTTTGTGCATTAATTTACTTGCCTTTTAGATATTTAATGCGGTCAAATATCTCTTTTGTTCGGATTGTGTCTTTGTAGAAGTTATGTTGATTTTCAGCCTGAGTAGAAAGTTGAGAATCCGTATTGCCTTCCCATCTTCTGCATAAATAAATTGGCTCGTAAATTCTTCCAATTCGATATTTTCTTGTTATTTCAAGACAAACTGCATAGTCTTCACCATAACTGACATTAGGGAATTTAATTTTCCGCAGAAGCGAAGTTCTGTATGCTCTCGGCGCACCAAGTCCATTAATTCTTAAAGCATTATTTCTTCCATTGTTATCAGTCCATTCTCTATGATCAATTATTCCAGGTGGAATTTCTTTCAAGTCGAAGTTTACCATCCTGTAGGAACCAATTACAGCTGCATATTTCCCGGTATCTAATAAATCAACAATTCTTTGAAGTGTATTTTCATCAGCGTAAATATCGTCTGAATCAAGTTGAACAGCATATTTCCCGCATCTATCGTGAAAGATTGCTTCGTTCCAGCATCCGCCAATTCCGAGAGTTTTAGATTTAGGTATGATGTGAAATAGTTTAGGATATTTATAAGAAAGTTCTTTGAGTTTTTCAGTTGTTCCATCTGTGCTGTGATTATCCACTACAATACAATTGAACGAAAAATCAGTCTTTTGCTTAAATACACTTTCTATTGCATCTCCAATTGTATTGACGCGATTTAAAACAGGAATAATGACAGTTGCTTTGACTGGAAATTCTGTTTCATCGGCTGGAATTTTTTCAAACTTTGGTGGAAGGTAAGCTCCAATTTGTTTTAAGAATTTTGTGAAGACTATTTCAAATTCAATTTGTGCTTCTCGGTTTTTGGGATCTACGTAATCAAAAAGTTTTTCTCCAGATTTTCTGATATCGGTTTCAATCTGTGAGTAAAGATATTCAGGAATTCGCAGAATAGGATTTGAATTTTTCTTCTGGAAATATTCGGTGGCAATTCGTAAGCGTAATTCGTAGAGTCCTGCATAATTGGTTTGAGAAAGATTTCCGAAAGATTTTTTTATCTGTTGAATTTTTTTATTTGAGAAGAATAAAAGCGGACCAAAGTTGAAGTTGTCCCTTACACTTCCAGGCAGATAATCCTGAACGGGATGAGGTGTTTTTTTATCATTATTCAAATCATAATAATCTGAATAAAGAAGAGAGGCATCGTAAGTTTCTGCAAAAGAGATAAATCTTTCAAGAGCAAATTGATTTAGTCTGATCAAAGTATCTTTTGTTACAAGTAAAAAGTAATCGCTTGTTGCAAGTTTCAGAACTTCTTGAATAACTTTAGACGAAAAAATGGATTTTGAAACAATGGTGGTAAAACCATTATTATAATTTTGATCAGCTATTAAAATTATTTTTTCTACAAGCGGATGATAGAGAAATTCATTTATTAATAAGTTTGAATGTTCTCGATTACTGTATGGTAAAAAGACGGTTACTCGTTTCATTCTTTTCTGCTAATTTTTTCTGCAAGTTAAAAAGAGCCAGTAAGATTTTAAAAACCTTTCATTTCGTTAGATTATTCTTTTAATTTCTAAAAAATCTCGGGTTGATTGATTGAAATCTGATTTAATAAACAAAAGATCTTCTTGCTTGTTCGATTTTTTTATATTATGAATTATGGTTTTTATTATTTTCCATAATGATCATTACACATAATAACGACTAAAAAAGGAGATTAGAATACAATGAAACTGAAGCTGCAATTCCAGTATTTTGAAGGTTGTCCAAATCATGAAAAACTTCACAAAAACTTACTTGAAGCGATTAAAGGACTTGAAGATAAAATTGAGCTTGAAAAAATTTTAGTTGAAGATGATGAGACAGCCAAAAAGTTTAAATTTCGTGGATCACCAACTTTACTTATAAATGGACAGGATATTGAAGATTTGCCCGAACCTGAAGAACCTGTCCTTGCCTGTAGATTTTATCCAAATGGAATACCGTCAGCTGAAAAAATCAAAGAAAAGATTTTACAAAAATTAGCAGAATAACTTTTTGTAACTGCTTGCGGTTGAGCTTTAATCTCAATGAAATAGCTTTGAATTACTCTTCGAGAAATTCATCTCTTAATAAGACCAAAATTGCACTGTGTGGAACAATCAAGTATTTTTTGTTCTCAAATTCGAATTCTACAGCTTGATCTCTTAGGAAAATTGCGTAATCACCTTCCTTAGCCTGGAGTGGTAAATACTTAGGCTTCTCTTTTTTTTCTTTCCATGGTTCATCATCAACAACATCTGGAGTTGGAATTGGGTAGCCTGGTCCAACTTTGACGACATAACCGCTTTGCACTTTTTCTTTTTCTTTTACGCCAGGTGGAAGATATAAACCAGCACTTGTTCTTTCATGTGCTTCATCGGGTCTTATTAAGACACGATCTCCAACCACAATTAATTGTTTTGTCAAAGTCATATTCCTTTCAATTCTGTTTTGTTTTGTTTTTAAGTTCGTTTAGTTTTATCAAAGCTTCAATTGGAGTAAGTTTTTCGATTTCAAGTTCTTCAAGTTCTTTTCTGAGAGGATCATCTCTAATTTCAAACAGGGATAATTGAATTTCTTCCTCTTCTTGCTTCGCTTTCTTTTTACGATGGTCTAATGGACTTAGTTCTTTGCTTTCAAGATTTTTAAGAATTTGCTTGGCTCTTTTTGTAATTGAAAACGGAAGTCCAGCCATCTCTGCAACCTGAATTCCATAACTATGATCAGCATAGCCGGGAACAACTTTGTGAAGGAAAATAACTTTATCGCCAACTTCTTTAACATCAACTTTATAATTCACAATTCTTGGATAAATATTTGCGAGCTCATTTAATTCATGATAGTGAGTGGCAAATAAAGTTTTAGCTGCTACATTAATATTTTCATGAAGATATTCTGTCAAAGCCCAGGCGATAGATAAGCCATCGAAAGTACTTGTTCCTCTACCAACTTCATCGAGGAGGATTAAACTTTTTGGAGTAGCGTTGTTTACGATATTTGCTGTTTCGTGCATTTCAACCAGGAAAGTAGATTCGCCGGCAGCAAGATTATCAGAAGCTCCAACTCGTGCAAAGATTTTATCTACAATTCCTATTCGGGCACTTTCGGCTGGGACAAATGAACCAATCTGAGCGAGCAGAACTATTAATCCAACCTGTCGAAGATAGACCGACTTACCAGACATATTTGGTCCAGTAATGATCATAATTTGATTGGTTGAATTATCCAAATATGTATCGTTAGGAGTAAATTTTTCTCCATAAGGAAGAATCTTTTCTACAACTGGATGTCTTCCATTTTTAATAATTATTGCATCATCGTCGTTGACTTCAGGTTTAACATAATTGTTTTCAATTGCTACTTCTGCAAAACTTAAGAAGCAATCAAGTGCTGCTATCAGTTGTGCATTCTTTTGAACTTTTTCGGCTTCATCTGATATAGTTATTCTCAATTCATTGAAAAATTCTGTTTCCAGTTGATAAATTCTTTCTTCAGCATTTAAGATTTTTTCTTCATATTGTTTTAATTCAGGTGTAATGTATCTTTCAGCATTTACAAGAGTTTGTTTCCGAATGTAATCTTGAGGGACTTTGTTCTTGTGAGCGTTAGATACTTCGATGTAATAACCGAAAACTTTATTGTAAGCAACTTTCAAAGAAGGAATCTGAGTTCTTTCCCTTTCTCTTGCTTGAAGTTGAGCAAGATAATCTTTGCCCGAAGTGGAAAGATTTCGCAGTTCATCAAGTTCGGCATTAAAACCGGCTTTAATCACTCCGCCATCTGCAATATTTAGCGGAGGATCATCAACAAGCATCGTTTCAATTTTATCAACAATGTAAGTCAGTCCAATTAAATTATCACGAATTTTTTGCAAAGCAAGGGATTTTACATTTCGCAGAATGTCTTTAATAACGGGGATCCTTTTCAAGCTTAATTTTAAGTTAATCACATCTCTTGGATTTGCTCTGCCGGTGCATATTTTAGAAATGATTCTTTCCAGATCGCCAATTTGTTTTAATTCTTCTGCAAGTTGATTTCTGAGATTTTCATTTTGAAATAGCTCATCAACAGCTTCAAGACGATTTTGAATTTGTTCAAGTTTCAAGAGTGGCAGAGAAACCCATTTTTTGAGGAGCCTTCCGCCCATTGAAGTTTTAGTTTTATCTAAAATAGAAATTAACGAACCAGCTCTCGAACCATCTGACATCGAAGCAAGTATCTCAAGATTTCTTTTTGTTGCTGGATCTAAAATCATGAAATCAGTTGGGTTGTAAAGAGAGAGTTTTTTAATATGAGAAAGATTTGCTTTTTGAGTTTCCTGAAGATAATGGAGAACAACTCCTGCTGCAATTATGGCTTCAGTTTGATTGTTATCGATCCCAAAACCTTTAAGCGATGTTGTTTTAAAATTCATCGTGAGTATTTCGAAACAATACTCATATGAAAAGATCCAATCGTCTACTTTTGTAATTGTAAATTTGAATGGAATTTGATCAAATATGGATTGAAGTTTGGACAATTCTCGTTTGGAGATCAAAACTTCTGCAGGCGTGATTGATTCAAGAGTTTCTTTTATTTTTTTGAACGGGATCTCGGTTGTATAAAATTCACCAGTTGATACATCGGCAAAAGCAATTCCTGCTTTATCATCTTTAATGTAAATTCCACATAAATAATTATTTGATTTATGGTCGAGCAATTTTTCAGAGAATGCAACACCGGGTGTGACGACTTCAATCACATCTCGTTTGACAATTCCTTTGGCAAATTTAGGATCTTCAAGCTGCTCGCAGATAGCAACTCTATATCCGGCTCGAATCAATTTTGGTAAGTAAGAATCGAGGGCATGATGTGGAAATCCAGCAAGTGGAACATCACCTGATGCACCATGGGCTCTTTTGGTTAATGTAATTCCAAGTACTTTTGAAGTAATTACAGCATCGTCTTCAAAAGTTTCGTAAAAATCACCCATCCTGAAAAGCAAAATAGTATCAGGGTATTTTTGCTTTATCTTATAATATTGCTTCATTAATGGCGTAGACATACTAAAAATTAAAAATAAAAGACTTTATTTGAAAATGATCAGTAAATTTCCAGCACATTAGATGATTTAAGCTCTAAATTTGTTTCTTGATAATCTAAAAATGTTTTTTCTGATTGATGTTAGACTTATCGTGTGCAAATAATCATTTTATATTTTTGTTCATTGATCGAATTACAATTTTTTCATCTATTAAAAATTCAATTAAATTAATAAACAAAAAATTCTGAAAAATTATGACTGAACATCGTAAAGGAATTATAGCAATTGTAACAGCAGCTCTGCTCTGGAGCACGGGTGGTTTATTTATAAAACTAATTTCACTTGATGCGTACCAGCTTTCATTTTATCGTTCGCTTTTTTCTGCTTTGACTTTCATTTTGCTTTTTAGAAAGAAAGTTTTTGTTTTTAATTTCCCAATCTTAATTAATGGATTGTTCTATGCTGGAATTCTTATTCTTTTTGTTGTTGCAACTAAACTAACAACCGCAGCCAATGCAATTTTTCTTCAGTATACTGCTCCTATTTATGTTTTAATCTTTGAACCATTGATTCTTAAAACCAAACTTAAGCCTATAAATGTAATCGCTGTTTTTATTTCGTTTATTGGAATGATTTTGTTTTTTGTTGGTGAAATTTCTCCCACGCATATGGAGGGGAATCTGGTTGCCTTGCTTTCTGGAGTTTGCTTTGCCGCATTTTTAATCGGAATAAGAAAAAGCAGCGAAGAATTTCGGGTCCCATCAATTTTCTGGGGGAACATTTTCATTCCAGTTCTATGTTTCTTTTCTGTGTATCCAGAATTTCAAATTGATTTAAAGAATTTTCTGATGGTTGCTTATTTAGGAATATTTCAGATCGGTTTAGCTTATGCGGTCTT
This sequence comes from Ignavibacteria bacterium, assembly GCA_013177855.1. NCBI lineage: Bacteria > Pseudomonadati > Ignavibacteriota > Ignavibacteria > Ignavibacteria bacterium. Next base: position 1,328,741 of record JABLYA010000001.1, on the reverse strand, counting down.
TACTTACTCAATTAAAAGAATCGAAGGAATTGAAGCTGCTTTAATCGCAATGATTGAGCCGGTTATGAATCCAATTTGGGTTTATATTGGATACGGTGAAAAACCTTCTCCCTATGCAATCCTGGGTGGATTGATAATTTTATCAACCATTACTATTCGAACCATAATCACAGAGAAAAGAAGGATCAATTTAAACAACTCAAACAATCAATGATGAAAAGAAGAGAATTTTTGAAGATCTTTTCAGCTGGTTCCTTCGGTATTCTGTTATCAGGAATTTTTGAAAAACTTTTCGCTGCGACAGATAGTCTTGAACCTAAGGAAGCACCTTTCAAACCCGATCTTAGTTATTGGACAAATGATAAAATAAATTTTTGCTGGATTGGGCATTCAACTTATCTGATTAACTTTTACGGCAAGATAATTTTAACTGACCCTGTTTTTTCAAATCGAATTGGACTCTATGCTTTAATTACAAATCTGGGTCCGAAAAGAATCATTGCACCTGCGGTCAGACCGGAAAAAATTCCACAACCAGATTTAATTCTTCTATCGCATGCACATTTTGACCATATGGATTACCCGACATTGAAATATTTCGCAGAAAAATTTTCAAATAAAATTCCGGTTATTACAGCATTCAAAACAAAAGATGTTATTGAAAATCTTCCATTTAAAGAAATAATCGAACTTGATTGGGATGAAACAACAGAAATTTCGGATTTAAAAATTAGAGCTATCAGGGTTAAACATTTTGGCTGGCGATATCCTTGGCAGGAAGACAGATCAAAAGGATTTCAAAATGGGAGAAGTTTTAATGCTTATATTATTGAAAGAATGGGAAAGAAAATTTTCTTTGGAGGAGATACTGCTTACATAGATTGGTTAAAAAAATATGGAAACGAAAACATAGATGTAGCAATAATGCCAATTGGAGCTTACAATCCCTGGAGAATGTCGCATTGCGATCCTGAAGAAGCATTGATGATGGCTGATGATCTCAAAGCAAAATATTTCCTTCCAATGCACACAAGAACATTTCCCCACGGAAGAGAACCATTTGATGAGCCAGTTCAGTGGTTGAAAAAATCGGCTCCAAAGTACAAAACTCAGGTTATGATTTACGAAGTCGGAGAGACATTTACCTTGTAATCAAGGAATTAAAGAAAAATCAATTTCAATTGTTCTTCTGCTTCTTGGGAAATATGAAAGTAAAATCGAATCCTTTACTTTCCCGCTTCCAATGAAGTAATCATTATACTTAACCACAACGAAACTTGAATCGGGAAAATCAACTTTTGTCTTTTGCCCCATAAAATATGTTTTTAATTGATCTTTATTCTCCAGATTTAATATGTTTTGAGTAAGATTATTGCCTAAAATTTGGACAGCGTTTGAAGTTAATCTCCATCCTGTTTTTTTATCAAGTGAAGCAAGCTTTATCCCGATTCGCAAGAATTTAATTCTGCTGTAATCAAAATCGTTCCTTGAAATGAAATAAACATCCCCGCTTCTCAAGATAAAAAGAAAATCTTTACAGAAATTTTCATCAATACCATAGTTATTCGAAATTTGATGAATAATCTCTTTAATTTCTTTTGAGTCAGCATCAAATATTTTTTCGTTGAAATTGAAACTGCTCTCCTGTAAATTTTCGTGATCAGAAAAATTGTTTTTCTTTTTCAATTTGACAATAAAAAATCCTTCCTCATCTTCGGTTGGATCAATGCGAATTGAACGAAAAAGTTCATCACGGACATTTTTGCCAACAAAATTTCCGGTTTTGAATTCTGAAAGATTATGCTCAATTACCTCAAAAGGATATTTAGCTAAAAACTTATCAATTAGATATTCATTTTCTTCAAGTGTGGTTGTGCAGGTAGAATAAACAATCTCTCCGTTGACTTTCACCATCTTTGCTGCTGAGACGAGCAATTGATATTGAATTTGCGTTAGATTTTCGAGACGACTTAAGTTTCTCTCAATTTGTTTTTGAGGAGTTGATCTGGTATCGCCAAGTGCAGTACAGGGAGGATCAACAAGAACTTTGTCGAAGTAATTTATAAAATGAGAAGCTAATCGAACCCCATCATAGTTGGAAATAGTAATGTTCAAATTTCCAAGTCGATCAATATTAAACATCAAAGCTTTTGCACGATCAAGCGAAATTTCATTTGCAAGGATAAAACCTTCGTTATTCATCAATTCGGATAGAAGAGTTGTTTTTGAGCCGGGAGCTGAACAGAGATCTAAGACTTTTTCATCACTGAAAGGAGACAATGTCAGAGCAGAGAGCATTGACGATTTACTCTGAACATAAAGCAAACCAAGTGTATGTTCAAAAAGCTTTCCGATCTGAAAATCGGTTTTGTAAATATTTTTACCGCCTATGCTTTCTGATTGTAGTTTGTA